>CAVXGM010000005.1:0-311675 GCA_963761265.1 Bryobacterales bacterium | reverse complement strand
TTGCCTCATTCTATCTCGGGAACCGTTGCAAACACCGTTGCAGTGCGCGCCAATAAAAGAGCCGTCCTTGTCAGGACGGCTTATATGTTATTGAATCTATTGGTGCGGTCGAGAGGACTTGAACCTCCACGAGATTGCTCCCGCTAGCACCTCAAGCTAGTGCGTCTGCCAATTCCGCCACGACCGCATTTTTAGAATCAACGGCCTACGAGTGCGCCTTCTAGTCAACTTGGAGAGTTGCCTTAAAGTTGCCTCGTTACCACGCTGATCATTAGTTCGTCCAAGTATACCGCGACAAGCCAGCTGCTCAAAAGAGCAACATTTTTGCGCCGATTGTAGTTGCGGTCTCTCGAAGCTGCTCGTATGATCTCGTACCACAAGGAGGACTCATGGGTAACTGGACGTTAGTGATTCAAGGGACAGGCCCGCATCACAATTTCAACCAGCTCGAACCCAACAAGCTGGTCCCGGATGGCAACGGCGATTATGAGCGCCACTGCAGCGATGCCGATTATCTCGGAGCCGGTTTTGTTCGCGAGCTGAAAGCGAACGGCCAAACGGTCACGGCAGCTACTTTCACAAGTGGTGTGACTGACGACATTAACAAAGACCGGCATGTCCTGAAAGCTGAAGTGTGATCGGAGGAGTGAGGATCTAATTCTTCTATAATCGCCGTGATGTCATTCACGGTGGTGCCGCTGCACAATCTAAAGCTCCCCAAGGGCGCCCAAATTCCTTTTGGCAAGGGATTCGTTCTGACAGATATGCCGGAATGGGTCATATCCGATGAAACTGCTATGGCCGACCTGAGCTCAGGTGACCGCCGTCGCACAACGGAAGCGTCACACGCACTGGTAGCAGAGTATCGTGCGAATTCGTGGGGATATCCTGATCCCGACTGGAAAGGCGCCAAACCAAAATCCATTCAAGACTTGCACTTTCAATCAGCGATGCTGGCAAATATGGCGATCTGGTTAATTCGCCCTTCTCCGATCCGGTTCACGGTTGGGTTGCACTTCCTGACGAGTCTCGGAGGTCAAGAACTTGATGAACCATTGATCCAACCAATCTCAAGAGAAAACCCGCTGTGTTGCCATCTGACGGACTTCCATAACGAGGTTACGGCAGACCACCTAACCCGAGCGGGTCAGCTCCATGTCGAGCTCTCGAAAATCGGACGCCTCAATTCCGTATGGGAAGCACTTCGCGCCTTCTGGGCCGGTCTCACCATGTATCCGGCCGATTATCGTTATCCGTTTTTCTGGCTTGGTCTCGAAGCGCTATTCGGGGATGAGGACTATACCCGAGGTTTCACGACTCGCCTTTGCCAGCGGGTCGCGTTCTTTATCGCCGATAACAAGGATGATGTCAGATCCATCTACGACAAGGCACAGCGTTGCTACAAAATGCGATCAACAATCATTCATGGCCGCTGGGAGAACGACCCCGCGATTGAAGATGTGATGTACGACACCGAGGCTATCTGGCGAACTGGGCTGCGACTGTTGATGGACCGCCCGGATGTCCTTGCGAAATTCCTCGGAAGCGAGCGCGATCAATACCTCAAGGAGCTTAGGTCTCAGCGTCTCGCGGCTGGATGGCTTTAGTTGCCTCGAAAGTTACCTTGCCGTTTGGAAACTGGGGAAACTCCGGGATACTTGCTCAACGAAAAATCATGGCTTTAGAGTCGCTAGGATACTCAGGGAAACAGCAGGATAGGACAGGCAGATTCACCTCAAGCTAGTGCGTCTGCCAATTCCGCCACGACCGCATATCTGTCCAGCTTACTTGCACAGATTACTTCAAAATCGTCCGCCCAGCCTGCAGGCTTTACTTCTTATCGGCCGGCGTCGCGGGCTGTGCCGGTGGTGCCGTTACCGGAGCCTGGCTCTGTGGCGCGGCTGGAATCGCTGGCGCCGGAGTCGCCGGGGCCGTCTTGACCGGCGCTTTTTGGTGCGCCAGAACGCTGCCCGAGGAGGCAGCGCCCCGCGTTGCCAAAATCGCGAGCGTCAGAGACGTCACCATAAAGATCGCGGCCGCCAAGGCGGTTGCTTTCGACAGCAGCGTGGTTGATCCGCGCGGCCCAAACGCGGTCTGAGATCCCATGCCCCCAAAAGCGCCAGCCAGATCCGCAGCCTGGCCGCTTTGCAACAGAACCACAATAATCAAGAAGAAACAGACGATGATGTGTATCAGCGTAAAAAGAATAGTCATGCGAATCCTTGCGGTGGCTCCATCTCAATGGTTGGTCCCTGGAACCGGCCGCGACTCGCCTCCAGTATAAACTAAAGACAGTGACACTTGCTGTAACCAAAACCATAATTCTAAGGATCTGTCCCTTTCTTGTGCTTTCCGCCGCTTTGGCAGCGCCGCCGGCAGCTACCACCGGCCCCTCGGAAGCCTTGCAAACACTCCTGGCGGGAAACTATGCCCGCCCATCCGGTTTTCATGCCCGCGCCTCCATTCTGGATTGGAACATCGATCGCGGCAAGCATCTTGAGGACATCAAAAAAGAGATCCGGCAGATCAAACCCGACCTGTGCATTTTCCAGGAGGTCGATCTCGGCGCGCGCCGCACGCATGGGCAGGATGTCGCGAAGGAACTCGCGGAAACCTTCGGCATGAACTACGTTTTCGCGCCCGAGTTTCAGGAACTGGGACAGGGCACGGCCGAGGATCCCGCCTACCACGGTCAAGCATTGCTTACCGTGCTGCCGGTGCGCTCTTCGCGCATGATTCGGTTCCGCCATCAATCCGGATTCTGGAAGCCGCGCCCATTGCTGATCTCCAGCCTGCCGCTGCTCCAAAGACGCAAAGGCGGCCGCGTGGCCCTGGTCGCCGAACTCGACAACGGAGGCAAGCCGCTGGTGGTTTACAATCTCCACTTGGAGAGCAAAGGGACTGGCCAGTTGCGTCTGGAGCAACTTGAGGAAGTTCTCGACGACGCCCAGCGTTATCCGCCTGAAACTCCGATTATTATCGCCGGCGACTTCAACTCGTTCACCTCTCACTCAAGCCTGGCTCCGCGGCTGCGGCAGGCGGGCTTTCGCAGCGCCTTGGGCGACCGGCGCATCCGGACGCACGTCCTGATCGGCGCCCTGGATTGGGTTTTCGTCCGGGGTTCGATCCAGTGCGAAGACGGGCAAGTGCTGCGCGTGCCTGGATCGGATCATTTTCCTATCGACGTGGACGTTCGATTGTAAAGCCGATTCTTCTCGAGCGAAATCTATGCGGCCGCACCCGAACGTCGTGTTGCTCGCCCCCCAAACCGTCGGTATCGATCGCGCCTCGGTGTGGACTCGGCCAGTGAACGCTTCGGCATGTCCAGCAACGTTCTTCCGTTACCGCGCGGCAGGACAGTGCTGGACGTGCCGCACCTTTTGGTGGTGGGCTTTATCGTGTACGCGATTCAGGTTTGACAAAGAATCAGGTTCGGCCGACCTATATCCAGACCGAACACAGGTTCTTGACTTCAGAGGATGAGTCTTGCGTGTCCGGCACAATGTAGACGCGGAGGCCAAGTCGCTCAGAAGAGCACGAGCAAGTTCAAAGCAAGTTCAAAGCACCCTGCTACCGGGTTTTCATTTGTAATATGATGCCCAATATGATGTCGGCCAAAGCGATGTTTGCGATGCGTCTCCCATTGTTCCTGTGTCTCGCGGCGGGTGTTCTCCTCGCGCAACACAGCTACACCGCTGCCGACGTCGAAGACGGCGGACGCCTCTATCGCGCCGATTGCCTGAGCTGCCACGGTCCGGATGGCAACGCGCTTCCCAATGCCGATCTCAGTCTGGGCAAGTTTCGTCACACTTCCACGCCCGAGGGCACCGAAGACGAACTCGTTACCATCATGGAAAAAGGCATTCCGGGCACCGCCATGCCCGCCAACTCGTCGTTGAACGATTTTCAGGCCGCCACCATCGTGGCGTATCTGCGTTCCTTCGCCGCCAACCCCTCCCTGCGCTCGTCTCTAACGGGCGACCCCGCGCGTGGCAAGGAGCTGTTCGACAACAAAGGGTGCCTGAGCTGTCATCGAGTGGGAAACTCGGGCTCGCGCCTCGGGCCCAACCTCAGCGATGTTGGCGCGAATCGCCGGACCGTCGAAATCGAGCAGGCTATCGTCGATCCCAACGCCGAATCCGCGCCGCAAAATCGCTTCGTCCGGGTGGTAACAAAAGATGGCGCCACGGTCACCGGACGGCTTCTCAATATCGATACGTTCTCCATACAGCTCCTGGCCGCGAACCAGAATGATTCGAACGAAGATCTGCGCTCGTTCTCGCGTTCGGATCTGCGCGAGTTCGAGATACTCGACAAATCCAGAATGCCCTCTTACAAAGACAAGCTATCGCCACAAGAGCTCGCGGATGTAGTCAGCTATCTGGCGTCACTCAAGGGAATCAGCACACAGTAGCGCTACTGGCCCTTGTCCGTGTAGTGCTGCAGGTCCGTGTTTCCTTCGCGGCAGGCGAATTCCATTTGCTGGTAATGCGGATCGGGATTCCGCCAGATGGGCACTTCCACCGTCCACTTGCGCGTGTAAACTTTCGGATCCTCGATAGTAGCCTGATAGTCGATGGTGTCGGAATCCACCGGCCGGAAGCGCTCCACCACGTGCTCCGCGTCGCTGTGGAAATTGCCTTTCGAATCAAACCAGGTATTACCGGTGAGATTCGTGGTGTCGATCACTAGCGTATCGCCTTCCCAGTGCCCCACCGAATCGCCTTGAGTCAGCTTGATGTTCGCGGCAATGTGCGGCCGGCCATCCATCGCGATGATGCGGTTGCCATGCATGAACTCCCACAGCATCACGACGTATCCGCGCGGTTGCAAAGTCTGAAACCCGAATTGAGTCCAGATCTGGTGCGGCACGCCGGATTGCGAGCAATGCGCCTCAGGCTCTTCGTACATGTGGTGCGCCTCCAGATCCTGCTGCTTGGCGCGAGCCCATGCCTGATAGGGGATCTTTCCGTCGGGTGGATCGATGACGATGCTGGGGCCGCCGAACGAACCGAAGACCGCGGGATGCTTTTCCACTCCATACGGAGCGCCATTGGCCTGCGTGATCCAATAACCTTCCAGATCCGGTCTGCCGTCCGGCATACGCAATACTGGCCCCGGTTTATTGGGTCCGCGCTGGCCGGTACCAAACAATCCCTGGCCCCACGCCGCGGGCACCATGGCCGCAAGAAGCAACACGAATGGGAACGTCCGCGTCACTGTTATCCGCGTCATTGCGAACCGCCTCCCGGCAGCCCGGCACCTTCGCATTCGTATTCCATCAAGCGCGCATTCTTCTTGGTGTCCAGCTCCAGCGGCACTCGAATCTTCCACGCTTGCGTGAAGACCTTCGGGTCGTCGATGGTGGCCTCGTACGTGATGGTTTTGGGACCAGTACGCGTATAGCGTTCCAGCACGTGCAGCGCGTCGCTATGATAATCGCCCGCCGCATCCAGCCAGGTCTGGTCGTTGAAGTCGGTCACGTCCACCACCAGCGTCGGACCTTCCCAATGGCCGCGCGAATCGCCCATCCAAAAGTCAATTCCGTCCAGATGTTCGCTGCCGTCCATATAAATGGTTCGGAAAGCGTGGGCGTACTGATAAACCATCACGACGAACTTGCCCGATTGAAAAATCTGGAACGGCATCGGGAGCAGCGTAATGCGTGGCACGCCCGGCAGGAAACATTTCTTGACAGTATCGGCAGTTTCGCGATTTTGGAAATTTTCCTGGCGCTTAGCCAGCGCATCCGCCCGGTAAGGGATCTTGCTCCCCGCCGGCTCCACAAACTTTTCAAGATCGACATATGCCGTGCCCTTGGCCTGCCAGATCCCTTGCAGGTCTGCCTGGGCGAAACACAGAATTGGCGCGGCCAGCAATGCAGGTACGAGTAGAAAGAACTTCACTCGGAATCTTTTAACTCCACGCTGATTAAATGAATCTCGGAGGGCGAGACATTTTCCACGGAATGCGGCGGCAGACATTCGATCCAGTTCGCGGCCGATGCCGTCAGCATCCCAGGAACCGTGCGGCTATCGAACAGCACCTTGCCTTCGCCATCACGGCGAACGAAATCACCCGCGGCGATCGTGTAGTAGATAGCCGGCCAGCGATGTGTGTGGACCGGCACAATGTCACCGGAAGGAATCCGGGTATCCAGCACGCGCACCCGCTCGTTCTCCAGCACTAGCCGGTGATATTGCGGCGCCGCGATTACCGCGTCGAGTGAATCCGGCCAGGGCCACGGCGCTTTCTTCGGAGGGTCGGTCATCGGTGCGGCCATGCTGATTTCCTACTTCAACTTTACGTCAGCGGCGCCGCCTTTGTCCTTGGTGTAGTGCTTCACGTCCTGATTGCCTTCAATGCAGCCGAACTCCATCTGCTCATAGTCGGGAGTGGTATTCTTGTCCAACTCCATCGCGATCTTGAAGGGCTTGGTCAGCACCTTTGGATCTTCCACCGTCGCTTCGTATTTGATGGTGGTAGTGTCCACGGGGGTGAAGCGCTCCACAACATGCTCGGCATCGCTATGGAAATCGCCCACGGTGTCGTACCAGGTACGGTCGTTCAGATTGGTGGTGTCCACCACCAAAGTGTCGCCTTCCCAGTGCCCCACCGAATCGCCCATGAACAACTTGATGTTCGACGGAATATGCGGCCTTCCGTCCGTGGGAATGATGCGATACGCGTGCATGAATTCCCAGGTGAGTACCACGTAGTTCGCGGGCTGGAAGATTTGAAATCCAAACTGCACGTACATGGCTTTCGGAACTCCCGACTCGTAGCAATGCAGCTCGGGTTCTTCCGCCAGATTGTGTTCAAACGTATCCTTGGCCTTCGCGGCGGCCCACGGCTGGTAGGGAAGGAATCCGTCTGCTGGATCTACGATGGCGCCGTTTCCGGGAGGAACTCCGCTGCGCGGGGTGGGATGATTCTGCAATTCGAAAACAGCGCCGCCATTATTCGATGCGTTCCAAAAGCCCTGCATATCAGGATGCCCGTCGGCCAGATGCTGGACCGGTCCGCCGGGAACGTGGCGAGGGCCTCCAAAGAAGGATGGGACGCCACCACCCGCGGGCGGCTTGCCACCTCCAGGTCCGCCGGGACCACCACCTTGGGGCGGTTGAGCCAAAGCAGGTGCGGGCGCGAGCATCAACACGGCCACGATGCCGGCAGTGGCCATCGCCAGGTTCAGTAAACGGTTGCTCATGGGCGAAGTCCTTTCCATCGTTCGCCGGTACATCACTGCCCTCCCTTCGCGGCGTCATCGGCGTATGCCTGGCACTCATATTCCAAGAGGCGGAAATTCGGTTCGGTGTGCCGATACAGCGGGATGCTGATTTTCCAAGGTTGCGTGAACACGTCCGGATCTTCGATGGTGGCCTCATACTGCAATGTGTTCGGCCCAGTCCGGGTGTAGCGCTCCAGCACGTGCAGCTTGTCACTGTGATAATCGCCGGAGGCGTCAAACCAGGTCTGATCGTTAAAATCGGACACATCCACGACTAGCGAGTCCCCATCCCAGTGCCCGCGCGAGTCTCCATTCCACCAGTCCAGGCCATCCAGGTGTTTCGTTCCGTCAGTGAAGATGGTGCGATAATTGTGAATATATTCGTAGGTCAGCAGCGTATATTTTGGAGTTTCGAAGATTTGAAACGGAAAATCCATGTAAGTAATTCGCGGAACCCCCGGCATATAGCATTTATTCAGCGTATCGGCCGTGTCGCGGTTCTTGAAATTCGCTTCACGCTTGGCCAGCGCCTCTGGTTTATAGGGGATCTTCCCGTCCGCCGGCTGCGCGATGATGCTTCTTCCCGGAGGAATGCCCAGCGCCCCCGCGTGATCCTGCACGTCAAAGGCGGCCGTCGTGTCGCGAACCTGCCAGATGCCTTGCAAATCCGGCAGGCCGTCGGGCGTGCGCGGAACCTTATACGCCGCTTGCTTCATGGAGATCTGAGCGTGCATCGGCGCCGCGCCGAAGGACAACGCGAGCACCGCAGCCACAGCCGCGATCGTGTCTACCAGCCGAATTTTCATGTATCGATGCTCCTGTCCAAGAATTTCGAGCCCCAACAGACTAGATTGTGCCAGCCGCTCGCCGTGCTGCTCCAGTCCGGCCGGAGGCCAGGAAGTCCCTACTTGCCTTCGTCCTTGGGTGTCCCGGGCGCGGCGGGAGGCAGCGCGTCGGCACGACCCGCAAACATGCGCCTTCCGTCGGCGGTCTTCACCGAGCGCGTCCACATGCTGGAAGTTCCGTCTTTTGCGGCAAAACCTTCGATTTCGATCTCTTCGCCGGGCGTGAGCGAATTCTTGCGCCATCCCATCCGGTACAAACTATTGGGCGGTAATGCTTCGCACGACCAGGTGGTTACTTTGCCGTCGGCATCGGTGACCTCAATATGGATTTGAGAGTGCGGATTCACCCAGTCCATCTTGACGAACTTACCCTTCAAAGTAATGGGCTTTTGAACGTCAAACTCGGCCGCGAAGGAATGGTGCGCCAGGACGGGCAGTGCGGCCAGAAATAATCCCAAGCCCGCACTCAAAACCGCAAACTTCAGCTTCATATCAGAAACCTCCAACTACATTCTGTCAAAAGACGATTGCCGATGCAGGATCGCTACCGAGCGTGATTTTATAATGGGTTTCGAGCGCGAGTCAACCGAAGTGCCACCGAAGTGCCAGCATATGCCGTTGATTTGCGGAGCGACTCAACTTCGATCGTAGAACGCCGGCGGCTCGATCCCGAGCGCGCGCAGGTACACGTATCCTTGTCCGCGATGATGGATCTCGTTATCGATGACGTACAGGATCAGATCGTGCAGCGCGCCGGTGTATTGGCCGAAGGCGGTCAGCGTTTCCAGGAACCGCTGTGGAGGAATCTGCGCCCAGAGAGTATTAATCTGTTGAGTGCTTTCGTCCCATAAACGGAGCACTTCCTCTTTCGGCCGCGCGTCGCGGCTGGCCGAGGTACTCCACTCACCGGTCACCGCGCCGCGCAGCATGGGCGTCCCCATGGTGATCATCTCCATCGCGAGCGCGCCGAATGGCCGCATCCCGCCCAGCGAGAAGGTGAAAAGTTTGTCGGCGGGAAACGCCTCGATGGCGCGCCGGGTCAAGCGGCGATGGCCCTGCCAGTGCGCCAGCAAAGCATCCGGCGTAATAAATGGAACCAGTGGAGCAGACATTTAAATCAACTCTCCTATTTTAAATCAACTCTCCTATTTTAAATCAACTCTCCTATTTTAGATCAACTCTCCTATTTTAGATCAACTCTCCGATCACGGCGCGATTAAATGGCTGCAGCTCGTTCAGTGCGCCCCGGCGCACGATGGCGGGCCAGGCCGGATTCACGATGAGTGAGCGCCCAATCGCCACTAAATCGAATTCGTCGCGTTCCAGGCGGTCCAGCAAATTGTCGATGCCCATTATGCCGGCGGTGCTGTTCTTGCTAAACGAAGTCATCATATCCTCGTTCAACGTAATCGATCCCACCGTAATCACAGGTCTTCCCGACAGCTTCTTGGTCCACGCCGCCAGATTCAGATCGCTCCCGGCAAATTCCGGCTCCCAGAACCGCCGCGTCGAGCAATGGAAGGCGTCCACGCCCGCATCCGTCAGTGGCCGCAGAAAGCGCTCCAATTCGTCGGGAGTCCGCACCAGCTTGGCTTCGAAATCCTTAATTTTCCATTGCGACCAGCGCAGCACCACTGGAAACTGGGGGCCCACTCTCCTGCGGACCTCTTGCACGATTTCCGCCGCAAAACGGGTGCGCGAAACTAAATCGCCGCCGTACTGGTCCGTGCGTGGGTTGGTCGCCTCCCAGAAGAACTGATCGATCAAATAACCATGCGCGCAGTGCAGCTCCACGCCGTCAAAGCCGAGCGCCTGCGCATCGCTCGCGCCCTTCGCATACGCTTCGATCAGGCGATCGATGTCAGCCTGTGTCATGGACTGTGGCCCAATCGGCGTGGTTCCCTCGGGCGGCGTCAGTCCCGGCGACACCACCATACCGACATGCCAAAGCTGCGGAAAAATGAGGCCGCCCGCGGCATGCACCTGCTCAACCGCGCGCCGCCATCCTGCCAGCGCCTGCTCGCCATAAAACCGCGGGACATTCGGATCGAACCCGGCCGCCGGATGCTCCGGGTAAGTTCCTTCCGTAATGATGAGCCCGACGCCGCCTTCCGCGCGCCGCCGGTAATACGCGGCCACATCGGCGCCGGGCACGCCCCCGGGCGAATGCGAGCGCGTCATGGGAGCCATCACGATTCGATTCGCGAGCCCCAGTCCTTTCAGTTGGAACGGCCGGAACAGCGCCTCGGTAGAACGGTTCAAAACCAACGCCTGATCGGGCATCGCAGGCATGCTCATTTCACTAGTGTACGCTGCGCGCCGGGCCGGGCCTTCGCCGAATATGGGAATGCCGGACCCAACTAATAGATGTCCAAAGCCTCGTGCACTGTTTCCTCGTCCAGCGGATCATGCTCGAGCCGTTCACCGGCGCCGGCCGCGAAGAAGTCGTCCAGCAGCTGGCAACTCAAGTGGAGCAGGTCCGCAATATCGGGGCGCACCAGCGCGCAGCGGGCGATCGAAGCCAGACGTTGCGAGATCGCTTCAGCGGCCGCTTCCTTGCGCGGCGAAGGCTCCCAATGGCTGATCACCTCCAAGCGGTAGCCCAGAAAGCGCACATCCGCCTCGGCGGGTGTATCGACTATTTCATTTTGCATTTAATAGACTCATCGGCGAGTTCTCGCAGAGTTTCTCAAGCTAAACCCGGTGCCGCCGATAAGCAAGTCTGGAGGGAAAGGCGCACGGCAGGCCTCCCGCCAGCAAGGAGCAGGAAGCAATGCCCGAACTTCAAACTGAGCCCGTTCCGGAAACTCCGGTCAAGCGCACGCCCTGGGCGCTGGATGAATTGCCACCGTTTCCTTGGGTGGCGAAACGATTGATGGCCACCGTGTCCAAGGAGGATGTCGACATTCATGAAGTCGGCAAGCTGATCGCGGCCGAGCCGGTATTTGCGACGCGCGTGCTGCAGCTCGCCAATTCGCCTTTGTTCGCGCTCGAGCGGCAGGTGAGAACCATCTCGCACGCCATCATTCTGCTTGGGTTGGATCGCGTGAAGGCCATCACGTTCACGCGCGCCCTAGAGGATTTCGTAACGCCCGCGCTGAAGATCAAAGCGCTGCGGGCCTGCTGGCAGAACTGCCTGGCAACCGCGCTGTTGGCCGAAAAACTGGCGCGGGCGGCGCGCATGGACGCCGATTTCGCTTACGTGGCCGGCCTGTTGCGCGATATCGGCCGCCTCGCCTTGCTGGTGAAATACCCCGAGCCCTATTCCAATCTGCTGGCCGTTTCGGGCGAGCAGCAGTTCGACCTTTTGATGATGGAGCGCGAGCTGTTCGACATTGATCATTGCGAGGCGGGGACCTGGCTGATGCAGCAACTGCCCTTCCCGCCGGAGCTCGAAGACATTATTGCCCATCATCATGAGGAGCTCGATCACGAGAGCTTCCGCATGCTGCACCTGGTGCAATGCGCCGATCGGCTGGCCGACGCACTGGGCTTCGGAGTCTTGCCAGAAGCGCAATCTCCTCCCATTGAAGATGCACTCCAATATCTGCCCGAAGCTGCCCGCGCGCGCATGGGTGACGACTACGATCAATGGAAGGCCGACGTTGCCGCGCGCCTGCAAACCTGGCGTTAGCGCTCGCGCCTTACGGCAACGCGAACGCTACCAGTGAATCGGCCGCCATGATCGCGACGTATTGTTTGCCATTCTTGCCTTCATACGTCATCGGATTTGCGTTCGCCGTTTTGGACAGCTTGGCCGACCACAGCTCCTGGCCCGTCTTCGAATCGAAAGCGCGAAACCGGTGATCGTTGGTCGCGCCGATAAACACCAGCCCGCCGCCCGTCGCCAGAGGCCCCGCGCTCCCGCTCGATCCGGCGTTCTGCTTTCCTTCCGGCAGCCCTTCCACTAAACCAAGCGGCGATTGCCAGGCAATTTCGCCGGTGTTGGCATTCACTGCAACCAGCCGCGCCCATGGTGGTTTTTGGCACGGCCAGGTTCCAATCACGTGGCCGCTGGCATCCTTCACCGTCGCGCTGAATCCGTGATACGGGCCGGGCCCATCCACGCTGGCGCGATCGTAGGGCTGCTCCGAGCCCTGAGTGCCGCGGCCGTAATTCCCGCCCGGCTTCTTTTTCTCGATCCACCCCGTCAACGCGCCGTCGTGCGTGTTCAAGAACACGTAGCCTGTTCTAGGATCGGCCGCGGTTCCGCCCCAATTCACGCCGCCGGTCCCACCCGGAAACTGGATGGTGCTCTTGGGAGGCGTTCCATCCTTATGGAATAGCCATCCGGTGAACGGACCCGCATTGTAAAAACCGCCGTTCTTCTCGTAGACTTCGCGGCAAGCTTTGGCGTGCTCGGGCGTGGTGTCTTCCGCGGTTACGATGTCTTCGGGTTTGAAACTCACCCGCGCCAGTGGCGGCGGCTTCAACGGAAACGGTTGCGTCGGAGAATACCATTCGCCCGGCACATCGCCCTTGGCAACCGGACGCTCTTCGACGCCAAACACTGGCTTTCCACTAGTACGGTCGAGAATGAACATCCAGGCGGCCTTCCCAATCACCGCCAGCGCGGGGATTTTCTTGCCGTCTTTCACAATATCGATCAAGCTGGGCGCCGGCGGCAGATCGGAATCCCACAGATCGTGATGGATGGTCTGGAAATGCCACTTGTACTTGCCGGTGACCGCGTCCACGGCGACCACCGAGTTGGCGAACAGGTTGTTGCCGGGACGATCGCCGCCCCAATAATTGGCAGCCGGGCCGCCGAACGTCATATAGACGATGCCGCGCTTTTCATCCACCGTCATGTACCAGCCCCAGACATTGACACCGGAGCGGCCCTTCCAGCCGTCATTGAGCCAGGTGTCATGACCCAATTCGCCCGACCGCGGGACCGAATGAAAATCCCAGAGTTTAGCGCCGGTACGCGCATCGTAGGCGCGCGAATCGCCCGGCGGACCCTCCGGAACTTCGCCGACTGTGGCGCCGATGATCGCGACATTTTTGTAGATGGTGGGAACACCCGAGTAGGGCACCACCATGTCCACTTCGCCTTCATTGCCGAAGCCGGGATCGATCTTGCCGGTATTGGCGTTGAGCGCGATTAATTTATGGCCGGAGGTAAACAGGATGCGCGGCGGGTTTTGCTTATCGCCCGGCCAGTAGGCGACGCCGCGTTGCGACGCCACTCCAGATGGCAGCGTGTAGCTCCAGATCTCCGTGCCTGCCACCGGATCCAGCGCGGCGACGCGGTTACCCTCCGGCAGGTACATCACGCCATGAACGACGATGGGCGTTGCAGCGGACGCGACGGTACGCGCGGCGCCGGGGATTGCGAAGGGGTCGTCCGATTTTTCCGTGCTACTGGCGCGCGGAGCCTCGGCCCGAAGAGTGTAGGTCCACGCTGGAACCAGCTTGGTAACATTGCCGGGAGTGATTTGATCGAGCGGCGAATACTTGGTGCCGGCCAGATCGCGCGTATAATTCGGCCAGTCGGCAGGAGCGATTTGAGCGGCCGCCGGCAACGCGGACGCGGCGAGAAGTAGAATCCAAGCGCAGCGCATGAAATGTGCAGTATATCAGCCGAGGAAGCTAAATGGAGTGAATATCCTAAACTGGCGATGGCGCTGCATGCAACTAAACAGGTACCGGTGGATACGGTCAAAACAGCGGCAAATAGCACAAGTTTAGAGAACGGGAGAGAAGGGAAAGGAACTTCGTGAAGGAATAGGCCGGCCGCGACCCCATGATCGCGGCCGGCTGGATGGGACTGACCCTAGAAAGTATACTTCAGGGCGAACTGGATCAAACGCGGGTTTACCGTGGTGGTTGTGATTTGTCCGAAGGTAGCCGGACTGTCTATGGCAACCGCAGGATTCCCGAACTGCGCGTGGTTGAATGCGTTAAAGAACTCCGCTCGGAGAATCACCGCTTGCCGCTCTGTGATCCTGGTAGTCTTCACCAGTGAGATATCCCAGTTGAACTGGCCAGGGCCGAGAACAGTCCCCACACCGCTATTACCGAATAGTGTCGGCAACGGTCCACCGGGGAACGCCGCCACGGAATACGGAGCCGCGGGTTCGGAACAAAACGCACTTGTGTTTAGATAGCCGGGACCGCCGCTTATGCCACCCAATCTCGATTTGACGCCACCCGAGGTAGGAATCGATCCATAGGTGGCGCCGGGACACATCTGCGCGCGCGCCTGATCGAAGGTCCCAATATTGTAAACGGTGCCACCATTTTGATCGGTGATAGTTAAGGGGGTACCATCCTGGACCGTCGTCACGCCGGACACGTTCCATCCGTTCAATAGATAGCCGAGACCACCAGTGTGATTTCCGAACGGAAGATCGTAGCTATAGTTGATGATAAAGCGCTGGGGATGGCTGAAGCCGACCGGACCATACTGCTGCGCCATGTTGGTTGGCAGATTGCTGTTCGCGCCGTTGCCTACGGAAATCTGCTGAATATTGCTCAGGTCTTTACTGAACGTGTACGAAGCTTGCATGAGGAAGCCGTGCGTGAATTGCTTCCGTACCGTTGCCTGAAGGCTGTTGTAACTAGATTTTCCGTCGAATGCGGTAACCTGGAATCCCGACGTTCCATAACCCAGAATGGGTACGCGAAGCGCGGCATTGGCCGCGGTATTCACGGTAATGCCATTAATAGGATCGGTTGGGCTGGCCAGCAAGGGTGCGTTGACATCATGATACTGATCCAGTAAATTGATGCCGCTGGACCCAACGTATCCGAGTTCCAATATCCACGAGGGCGCGAATTCATACTGTACGTTCAGGTTGTACTGTCGTACCAGCGGAGTGTGGAGAGTCTGATCCAACGATGGAGTGTTGAGGTTGGAGTTCGGCGCGCCAGCAAGGCATGAGGGCTGGCACCCGTTGAAGTTCACCCAGCGCGGGGCGAATACCCCCAGCGGAGTGGACGGGTACGGATTCTGGTTGTCGAAGGGAGCTGCCGCCGAACCGCTGTAATCGAGCGTAACGGCGTAAGGATAGCCCTGTTCCAACCCATGTACGAAAGTTCCACCACCGATACGATCGTAGAACATGCCGACGCCGCCGCGAATGACGAACTTTCCGTCTGTCCTCGGTTGCCAGGCAAAGCCGAAGCGGGGACCAAAATTGTCCAACGGTGGTCCGCTTTGCACCGGGAAGTTACGATTGGACTGGAGCACTCCAGCCGGAGGGGCCGGATAATGATTCGTGTAATTGCTGGGGACGACGTATCCCGCCAGCCCCGGACCAGAAGTGGTGGGACCCGTGGGCGGGACCGGGACAGCTTGGATTAGGCTCTCCCAGAAGTTCGTCAGGTTGCCGTATTTGTCGCTGTAACTGCCGTCATATTCCCACCGCACGCCCAAGTTGAAGGTGAGGTGTGAGCTAATTTTCCAATCGTCCTGAACGAACGCAGTCTGGTTGTTCTCGACGTAGTTGTGAACGATGCCGTTCGGCCCGCTTCGCACGCAGAACAGGCATTGCAGGATGTTGCCGCCTCCACCATTAGTATTCCCCGGATTGGACGGACTGCACCCCGTGGCGCCTTGACAGCCCGGCAGACCGAGTGTCCAGTCCGCAAAGGTTCCGTAGAATAGGAATCCCCGCTCCAAGCCCTGGAATGTGATTGGCCACTGGGCATATTGAAACGAATAGCCAGCGCGAATGGTATGGCGCCCATGAGACCAGGAAATCTGATCGCCGTATTCGACCTGATCGGTGGGACTGTTGCTGGGGTACAGCGATCCATTGAGGCTGGGGCCGTTAAAGATCACCGTCACGGGAAGTTCGGTCTCGGTTGGAACGATGGTCGCTTGACCGATGGATTGCGGGGTGGCCGGCGTGGTATCGCTGCCATGCTGGCCATTGCGCTGTCCGGCCGCGTGGAGTTCGTTCACCAGGCTGTTAGTGAGCAGCGTGGTGAGTTTCACTACCGCATTCGTATTGTTGTATTTCAGGCTGATGGGCGTTCCGGGAGGCCCAGTGGCGCTCGCGATGGGCAGGGTTTGCGGATCGGCGGTCCAAAAATACCTCACGGCGAGAGTGTTCTTGCTGTTGATCACATAGTCGGCATTGGCGATCAGTTGGTGCTCGGTATAATAGGCGGACTGGGAGAATTGAATTGGGCCGTATGCGCCGGTGGGGTTCGACGGAATATAGAACTGTCCGTTGGGAAGCTTCAAATTCAACATCGCCAAGGACACGGGGTTAATGTTTGATCCATCGCAAGCCACTTGAACGCTGGGGATAATCGGGTACAAAAAAGTGTTGTAGGCGGAGTTGCCCGGATGATTCGCGGGACAGAGGGCCGCGCCAAGGTTCGCCGCAGTTCGATCGGCCGGCAGCGGGAACAAAAAGACGCTGCTCGATCCGCCCGCGGCGATTCCATTCTTTTGGCGCGTCTCCTGGTAGTCGGCGAAAAAGAAGAGTTTGTCCTTCTTAATCGGGCCACCGATGGAACCACCCACCTGGTTTTGATTCAGAGCCTGCTGCACGCCGCCGCCATTACGATTGTCAAAGAAGCTGTTCGCGTTCAAATCCGTGTTGCGGAAAAACTCCCAGACGCTGCCGTGAAACGCGTTGGTGCCCGACCGCGTTACGACGTTGACGTTACCGCCTGGATGCGCGCCGTAGCTTGCGTCATAAGTAGAAGTCTGAATCTTGAATTCCTGAATCGCGTCCGGATTCGGAATCCCGATTCCGGTGTAGATGCCCGAATCGTTCGACGAACCGGTATTGGCTGTATTCACAATGGAGACGCCGTCCATTTGGTAATTGTTTTGACTGGGATCAGCGCCGTTCACGCTGATGTCCTGCGTGGCTTTGCCGAGCGCGGTGGCGTTGTTCACACCCGCGTTGGCGCCGGCTGCCATGCTGAGAAGTTGCGTGTAATTCCGGTTGCTGAGCGGAAGTCCAGTCACTTGCTGCGAGGTGACAGTCGTGCCCAGCGTGGAACTCTGAGTTTGAAGTGCTTCAGCCGCTGCTTCCACGGTGACCTGTTCACTCTGCTGGCCAACCTCGAGCGTCCGGTTCAGTTGCGGTGTCTCGGTAACATTCAAAGGTACTGAGGCGACTTCAGCGGTTTTGAACCCGGAAGCGGCGAACGAGACCTTGTAGTTTCCAGGAGGCAGCAGGCTGAATTTGTAGCCGCCATCCGTCCCGGTAGTGGTTGTCCGGCTTTGGCCCGTATCATTGCTGGTAATAGTGACAGTGACGTTGGGGATGGCAGCGCCCGAAGGGTCCGTCACCGTACCGGCCAAAGCCGAGGTTCCGGCCGATTGCGCCATCAGGAACGGCGTGCAAATCGCAAACAACATGGTCAACAGCGCTAAGAACGCAAGCTGCGAACAAAGCAGCGTCTTGGATTTCATTATCCCCTTCTCCTTTGTAAGTCCACTACCTGTAGATAGTTACCGCTACCATCGCCCCGTGGGGTAAATGGACCGGGCTCGTTTTCTTCGGGAATGTGGGCAGGCGTACTGACAGACCCTGCATGCAACTCCACCATTCCTTTATTGGGATTGTATTCGAGATTTTGCACTGACGGGATCAAAACAGCGGCAAATTTTGCACCCAGCATCGTTGGGGCTACCGCAAACGTTTAAAACACGATCAACCGCCAGCGTTTTGGAACGTCTAGCCCGGCTACACCCACTCCTTTTGACAGAATCCTCTGAAGCCCAGCGCGCCTTCAGGTTGTTGTAAAGATCACTGCCAAGATTGTTCAGCGCGGCGCCGGATTCTGTGATATGATTCGCTGAACTGAAGTCAAAAGCGCGTCAAGTTTTAATTGGGGACAGTAACGGGAAGGCGCTAGATGGAACAAATAACGTTCGGGCCGTTTCGGCTCGACATTACAACCACGACGTTGTTGAGAGACGGCCACGAGCTGGAACTCCGGCCGCAGGCATTTCATGCCCTGAGAGCTCTCATCCACAACCGCGGCCGCTATGTCGGATACGCGCAGATGATTAATCAAGCCTGGGACGGTAACTTAGTCTCTAAGCATACTGTGGCCGTCACCATCGGCGAAGTGAAGAAGACCTTGGGGGAGTTCGGCCTGTGGATCTCCTACCGGCCGAAGTTGGGCTACCGCCTGGACGTACCTCACTCCGACGATCTGGTGAAGCAGGGCTGGCACTTCTGGAGCCGCCGGACCCGCGAAGGCTTCGAAAAGGCGCTGGATTGCTTCCAGCAAGCTGCGGTGGAGAATCCCTCGGATTTCCGGGCGTTTGAAGGGATTTCGCTGTGCTATTTGCTGCTGGGCACGTACGGAATGCGTCTGCCTCGCGAGATGTATACCGGGTTCCTGCAGGCCCACAAACGAGCGGTGGAACTGAGCGGCCTGACGCCGGAACGCCGAGCGGATCGCGCGCATGGCCTGCACCTGTTCGAACACAAGCTGGATGAGGCCGAGACCGAACTGCTGCAGGCGCAGGAGGAAAGCCCTGAATCGCCCGAGGTCTACGTTCGGCTTACCATGCTCTACGTAACCCAGGGCCGGCTGGACGATGCTCTCAACGTGCTGCTGCGGGCGCGCACCACGCATTCGCTTTGGCCCACCGTTCCGGCCAATGAGATCCTGGTCCATTTTTTCCGCCGGGAATTCGAGTCGGCGGTTTCGTGCGGCAAAAGAGCCCTGGAACTGCATCCATATTTGTATTTGGGCCATCTCTTTTTTGGCGAAGCGCTGGAACACAGCGGCCAGTCCACCCTGGCTTTGGAGCAGTACCGGTTGGCCGTGATCATGTCTCCGGATCTTCCGTGGCTCCAGGCCGTCGAGGGCGCGTGTCTGGCCAAACACGGGCGCCGCAAGGAAGCGAAATCGATCTTGGCGGAGTTGGTTCAGATCCGCAAGACGCAATATGTCGACGCCTATTTTATGGCCGTACTGATGGACGCGCTGGACGATCCGGACCAGGCTTTTCAGGAACTGGAACGCGCATACCATGAAAAATCGCCGCTGCTGTTTGCTCTGGGAGTGGATCCCAGATTAGACAACCTCCGCGGAGACCCACGCTTCGCCGCGCTCGTCAGCCGGGTTTTCCCCAGGAGTGACAGGCCGCACGCGGTGAGTGCGTAACAACTGCTGAGGACACCCACACCCTTTGTTCGCTAGCGCGTAGTAAGTGTTGTCCGTGTGGGGACAGCGGCGGCCTTCTCCAGGTGGACGGCCAGGCGCGCCGGGTGACTGCCGAGGTTCTTCACCAATATGTAGAACGCTTCGGTGTCGGGACCATGATAGGGCAGTGTCACATCCAGCCGCCCCAGACCGCTCGCGATTGGCGTAAGAGCGGAATCGGCCAGAGCGACGTACGCCTTTCGGTTGGATCCGGTGACGGTGATCTCCACCTGATCGTGTCCGTTCCCCTCGAACACGAAGGCCTGGTATTTTGGCGTACCGAAGAACTCTGCCGGCTTGCTGGTCTCGCCATTGTCGAGAACGCCCAACACCTTTATATCGTCCGAAGAGTACGCCCAATGCTGCGCGGGAAAATTCACCGGTACGATCTCCGCTCCGGCGTTTTTCTGCTGACCCCATGCGAGCGTCACTCCCAATAGCGCTACCACCGGCGTAATTAAGAATAAGTTCGTAACTAAGAATAAGTTCTTCAAAGCCGCACCTCCACCTTCGTCAAACAGTGAGCATCTCGATGGCCAAATCCGCGGCGACCCGCAATTTGTGGGCAGTCAATTGCTACACCAAAGGCATGATCGAACGTTGCGTCTTTATTCTTCTTTCAGTTGCGCTGGTAGCTAGCTTGGGAGGTTTTTTCCTGTACGTGGCGATCTTACCGAACCTGGCCGTGACATTGATGCTGGTCGGCTTGTGCGCGATGTTCTGGTTAGGCATTCGTGTCGGCAAGCGGCCACACGATACAACGGTTTCTCACCCGGCTACCCAGCAAAAAAGTCAGTTGAGTTTGTCATAGACCACCTTGCCGCCCACCACGGTAAGTACGGACTTTACGCGCTTGATGGCTTCATCGGGCACCTCTGGCGGGATCGAGAAAATCATCGCTGAGGACCACGACGTCTCCTAGCTTTCCCGGCTCCATCGATCCCAGCCGGTCCTCTTCGCGAAAGAACCACCCGTTGTTGGCGGTGTAGAGCCGCAGCGCCTCCATCCGCGTGAGGGTTTGTCCTGGGTTAATAAGCATGCCCGCCGCATTCTTTCCGGTCACCATGTAGTAAATCATCAGCCACGGATCGAGCGTGGAAATCTGCGCCGAGTCCGATCCCGCTCCCACGTGAATTCCGCTGTCGACAATCATGCGCACCGGCGGACCCGCGCCCGGACGGCCAGCCAGATATTCAAAAGGATGAATGGCGATTCCAGCGCCCAGGGCTTTGAAGCGATTTACGGTCTCCTGATCGATGTGCGGCACGTGCGCGATGGACCATCGCAAATTCGCGATGGGCGTAACCGCATTGACCTTCTCAAACGTGCCGGCGGTGAGTTGATCTTCGGCCAGCGACAGGCTGTGCTGCTGAAAGGGCCAGCCCTGCTTGGCCACCAATTGCAAGGCCGCTTCGTAGTTGGGCGGCGGCGCCACCTTGCCGAACAGCGGCCAGACGGTGGCGAACTCGCCGATGCCGGAGATCCGCATCATGTCGTCGCCGAAGCCATCGAAGGCATTCCGCAGCCGCTCCTTCAACAGCGGCAGGCTCGATTGGGTATCCATGCTCAGGAAGAAAATGCGCAACCGCGCTGCCATCTTCTTCTCGCGATGCACCGCCAAAGCCGCATCGTACATGTGGAACGGATCGGCGCTGGCGAGCGTGTCGAACGCGAACGAATCTTGCGCGTCGGGCGTGCCCGGGATCACGAACGCTCCCATATCAACGTCGGTGGTAACGCCGACGCTGGCTGAATAGGCCAGGGCATCCATGGTGCCGCGTTCTTTGTCTTCGAGCGTCTGGACGGAGCGCAGTGCGTTCAATGCCGCGATGGACGGCATGTTGGCTCCAATAGCTCCGGCCGCGCTGACTTCAATTCCCTTCCCCTTGAAAAACGCTTTGCCCAACGTGTTGGTGGCCGCCGGACCTGTGAAGGCTTCGAATAACAGCACTGGATGATCGGGAGCGGCGGCATCCAGTTCGGCGAGCGTCGGCAGGCGCTTTTCGGCGAACTGCGCCGTGTTCCAGCCGCCCATGGCAGTGATAAATTTGCCGGCGGGAACCGATTTCGCGCGCGCTGCAAGGGCGGCCTGAACATCGGGAATGGAAGCCGCGGTATCGAGGCGCGTGTCATAGCCGGGGCGCAGGCCCAGCAGCACGATGTGGTTGTGATTGTCGATCAGGCCGGGCACAGCCGTGCGTCCGTGCAGGTTGATGGTCTTGGTGCAGGGGCTGAGCTTTCCGCCGGAAAAATCGAAGTGACCGTTCTGGATGGTCACCGACGAGACGATCGAATTACGCGCATCCATGGTGACGATCTTGCCGTTCACCAGGCGCAGGTCGCGCGAATCGGAACAATCGGCCGCCAGCGCCGCGAGCGGCAGGATCAGTACGGCAGTAATTACAAGGAAAGGCTTCACGGTTTCTCCCAAATCATGATACGTCTTGACAGCCGTGTATTATCTGTTATAGTACACCTGTGATCCCGTTCCGCATCGCTTTTGAGCCGGGCGCTTCGCTCTATGAACAAGTGGTCTACGCGGCGAAAAAGGCCGTGATCTCCGGCCAAATGCGGCCGGGCGACCCGTTCCCCTCAGTCCGCGCTTTGAGCAAAGCCCTCAAGATTAATCCCAACACGGCGCACAAAGTTGTAACGCAGCTGGTCTCAGAAGGCCTGATCGAAGTGCGTCCCGGCTTGGGAACGGTGGTGGCTGAGCTGCCCTCTTCCACCGCGGCCGAGCGCGCCGCGCTGCTGAAGAAAGAGGTGGAACAACTGGTGGTGGAAGCCAAGCGGCTGGGTCTGGATCTGGATGAAATCACCGGCGCCGTGGCGCGGCATTGGGATCGGCTGGCGGACCGATCAGAAGGAGCGGCGATGGCAGCTTCAAGGAGAAAGGAATGAGCAACCTCATCTGCGCGGTTGACCTGGTCAAGAACTTCCGGAACGTGCCGGTTCTCGACGGTTTGAATCTCACCGTGCCCGAGGGCAGCGTTTTCGGGCTCGCCGGTCCGAATGGCGCGGGCAAAACCACCACCATCAAGATCCTGATGAACATACTGCGGCCGACATCGGGGCAGGCTCAGGTGCTGGGGCACGGACTCGCGCACGCTCGGCCCGGACACGCTCGCAACCATCGGATATGTTTCGGAAAATCAAGAGCTGCCCGAATGGATGACAGTACGGTATCTGCTCGCATATCTGAAACCGTTCTATCCGGGCTGGGACGACGATCGGGCGGGGCAACTGATCCGGCAATTCGATCTGCCGCTCGATCGCCAGCTGCGCCATCTCTCGCGCGGCATGCGGATGAAGACGGCGCTCGCGTCGTCGCTCGCGTATCATCCGCGCCTGCTGATCATGGACGAGCCGTTCAGCGGCCTGGATCCGCTGGTGCGCGAAGACCTGATCGATGGACTGCTCGAAAGCGCCGCCGAAACGACAATCTTTGTCTCCTCCCACGATCTCGGCGAAATTGAAACCTTCGCCAGTCACATCGGCTATCTCGATAGCGGCCGCCTGCAGTTCTCAGAAGAGATGACGTCGCTGACCGCGCGCTTCCGTGAAGTGGAAGTAGTCGTCGATTCGCCGCCCCTGCTGCCGCTCGATCGCCCGTGGCCGGAGCACTGGCTGCGGCCGGAAACCGCGCCGGCGCTGGTCCGTTTCATCGAGACGCATTTCGATCCGGAACGGACCCCGGCCGAGATCCGCGGCGTCTTTGGCCAGGTTCGCAATATCACCGCGCACCCCATGCCGCTGCGCGCGATTTTCGTCACTCTGGCGCGCAATCATCCGAAAGCCGCCTGAAGGAGAATCCATGCTGCGCCAGGCTTTGCACATTTTAAGGAAAGACGTTTACTACCTCCGTCACGAGATTACGCTGGTGCTGCTGATCGCCTTGGCCTTCGCCCTCATGCACGCGCCCGCATTGCATGCGCTAAATAATTCCTGGCTGGCCGAGCTGGCGCTGGTGGTGACGGCGGTGTTTCTGATCGGGCGGCTGGTGCTGGCCGAGGCCATTCCCGGCGATCAGCAATTCTGGATCACCCGCCCTTACCGCTGGCAAAGCCTGCTCGGGGCCAAGTTCCTGTTTATTGCGATTTTCGTGAATTTGCCGGTCTTGCTGGCCCATCTATTCATTCTCGCCATCGACGGCTTCCCTCTCGTTCAGAGCCTGCCCGGCCTGCTTTGGGAGCAAGTTCTGCTGTTCATTTTTCTGTCGCTGCCCTTCGCCGCAATCGCCACGTTGAACTCCGGAATGGCGGCTTTCATTTTTTCCCAATTGATTGTCCTCGCCGCCGCCGCCGGAATCTGGGAGATGCTGCCGCTCAGCGGATCGTCGTTGGGCGGAGTGGCGTGGGTGCGGGAATCCATTGCCTCAGTTGCCCTGGTGGCGGCCGGCCTGCCCGTGATCTTCCTGCAATACAAAACCCGGAACACGGTCAGCAGCCGCACGGTGGCAATCGGCGGAATCGCAATCGGCGCTGTCTTGTTCGCCGCGCTGCCGTGGCCGCTGGCGCTGGCTCTGCAGTCGCACTTGTCGAAAGAGCCCGCTCTCGCTTCGTCTATTCAGGTCGGGCTTGGTGATAGCGAGGCCCAGCCGCTCTGGTTCCCCCGCGCCCCCAAAGTCGCGCTCCTGTTGCGGTTGCCATTTCTTGTGCATGGGATCAGCGAACGGACCGAGATCCAGCCCGACGCGCTCACAGTTTCGCTACGTGGTCCGGATGGATATACCGAGAATTTGAGCATCGGCGATTGCTCGGAGCTGAAGCGCAATACAATTTCCACCCGCGCTGTAACGGTCTCCGCTGCGTGCGCGGCCGATCCGGAGTTCTTTAGACGGGAGCGCGGCCAGCCGGTTACAGTACGCGGCTCGCTTTACCTCACGTTATTCGGAAACGCCCGATCGCAGAGTCTTCCGTTGAGCGACCAGCCTGAAAACGCGCTCGATGGCCTGCAATGCTACACAAGCGTTGTGAGCGCCGAATGGGATGTGTACTGCCGTTCGGCCTTTCGATGGCCGGCGCGCCTGATGTACGCGAAGCTGGGGCACGCCAATGCCAATTCTTTCGCGCAGACCGTTTCCTACTCGCCGTTTCCGGCCGGCCTGAGCATCGAACCCATTGAAACCCGCTGGGCCTCCGCCTTCGCATCCGGACCGCCGCCTACCGTGCGCGATGTCACCATCGTTGTCGAAGAACCTTTGGCGCATCTTCGCCGCGATTTCGAAGCGCGCGGGGTACAGTTGAACGTGACTGCGTTCTCACCGGAAGGCGGTCCGCTACAACTCGGCGCAGCCCCGGGCCCGCAACTCGTTCCCCCGCCCCCGCGAGGCGAGAAATCGACGAACCCCTGATTCAATCGCTCGATTCAATCTCCGCCGCGTCCACCAGCCGGCTGAATATTTTCATCCCCCGCGTCAGCGTGCGATGCACCGGGCACTTGTCGGCGATTTCCAGCAGCTTCTCACGCTGCCCCGCGGTCAGGTCCCCAATCAGCTCGATGTCCCGGTCGATACGGTCCAACATCGCGTCCTTTGTTTCGCAGTTGGCGCAATCGACGGCATGGATTTTGGAATGCCGCATCCGGACAATTACGCTCGCGAGCGGCCAGTGCTCGCGCCGCGCATACATACCGATCGTCATGGACGTGCAAGCGCCCAAAGCGGCAGCCAGCAGTTCATAGGGCGACGGCCCGGCGTTTTCGCCGCCCACGTCCGGCGGCTCATCCGAGAAAAAGCGGTGAGTGCCGGCGTTAATCTCCTGCGTGAAACCGGCCACGTTTCCGCGGACCACCACTTCCGGAGCGGGCATCAGCTTTTCAATTCGCCCGCCGCGATTTCATCCACGTAACACCAGATCCAGCGCTCGCCCGGCTCGATGGATCGCATCAACGGATGGTGCGACGAATGAAAATGCTTGGTGGCATGCTTGTTCTTTGAAGAATCGCAGCAAGCCACGTGGCCGCACTCCAGGCACATCCGAAGATGCACCCATGAATCTCCGGTCTTGATGCAATCCTCACAAACATGCTTAGAGGGCTCCGTAACACTGATTTGATTTAAGTGCGTGCATTCTTTCGCCATATTAACCTCCGATTGCCGCTCGATTTTCGTCCGGCCTTTCGAGCGCGGCGCGATCCCACTTGGCCAGATTCGCACCGGCCTCATAAGTGGTTTCCAGGAACTCCATCAGTTGTACCCCAGGCGCCGCCGAACTCCGGATGTCGTCGTACATGAGCAGGAACTCTCCGATGCCCTGGTGATAAAAGGCCGGCTTGGGACCAACCGCATAAGTCTTAAAACCCGCCGGCTCGGGCGTTGTGTAGGAATAAAACGCCGGCCCTTTGATCTCGCCTCCGCCCGGCCAAAATCCCGCGCTGCTCACTTCGTGCGAATAAGCTTCCTGCATCATGGGATCGGGCCGCGGCGGGGCAAGACGCCCCGAAAACCGCGTCACCGCGATATCGAAGCTGCCCCAGAAGAAATGCACCGGGCTGCACTTGCCGATGAATCGCGTGCGAAAGTCCTTCAGAACCTTGTCCACCGAAATGAGCAATCGCCGGAAGCGATCGACGTATTCGCGATCGTAGGACTGATGCGTGCGGTCCTCGGCGAACGGAATCGGATTCGGGACTTCATCCGGATGGGCGCGTAATCTTCACGTCGATATGGAGCGATGCCAGCATGCTCATTACCTCGGCATAGAAATCGGCCACGGTACGCGGCGCCAGCTCCAGCGTACGGACATCGCCCTCGCTAGTCTGGATCACCAGTTTGTGGCCGATAAAATCGAATTCGATTTCGAAGATCCCGCGCGGATAAGGGATCGCCGACGTAGTCAGGCCGCGAGCGCTCACGTACAACGTCGCGTTCCAATAATGGTTGATGAGCGGCGTCAACGTCATGCGGATCTTCCCGACAATTTGCGTCCACATGTGCAAGGTGTCGTAAGTGTCCTGCCAGGCGGCCAATGGCAGCTCCGGCCATTGGTCCAGGTTGGGAGTCATGGCGTTCTCCTTGTCCAATTCTACGCGCCCTCTGAAGCGCTGGTAAGTTAAGAAGGCATGCGAACCCAAGTCGGTATTGTCGGGGCCGGACCGGCCGGCCTGATGCTTTCCCACCTGTTGCACCTGCACGGCATTGAGTCGGTTGTTCTGGAATGCCGCAGCCGCCAGTACATTGAAGATCGTGTTCGGGCCGGTGTGCTGGAACAAGGCACGGTGGACCTGATGATCGAAACCGGGGTTGGCGCGCGCCTGCAACGGGAAGGATTGCGGCATGAAGGAGTATGGTTCAGCTTCGGCGGACGCCGTCACCGCATCAATATGGCTGAGCTGACCGACGGCCGCGCCATCACGGTGTATGCGCAGCAGGAAGTGGTGAAGGATCTGGTCCAGGCGCGTCTCGATGCCCGCGGACAGATTGTGTTCGAAGTGGATGATCTCTCCGTTCACGACCTCGATTCCGAGCGCCCGGCGATTCACTACCGCAAAGATGGCGCGTCCGAAGAACTCGCGTGCGACTTCATCGCCGGCTGCGATGGTTTTCACGGGGTCTGCCGGCCAGCGGTGCCGGAAGGAATCATTACCGCCTACGAGCGCATCTATCCGTTCGCGTGGCTCGGTATTTTGGCGGAAGCGCCGCCTACATCGGAGGAACTGGTCTACACCTATACCGACCACGGGTTTGCGCTCTTCAGCATGCGATCGCCCCAGATCACGCGCCTCTATCTGCAATGCACGCCCGACGAGGATCTCAGCCAATGGCCGGACGATCGTGTTTGGGAAGAGCTTTGCGTACGGATGAGAACAGAGGATGGCTGGGCGCCGGCCGTGGGACCCGTGATTCAGAAAGGCGTCACCGGAATGCGCAGCTTCGTGATCGAGCCGATGCAATACGGACGATTGTTCCTGGCGGGCGACGCCGCGCACATCGTGCCGCCGACCGGAGCGAAGGGACTGAATCTCGCGATCTCGGATGTACGCGTGCTGTCCCAAGCCCTGGAAGTTTCTACAAATCCGGCCGGCACGATCTTCTCGACCAGTATTCGGCAAAATGCCTTCGCCGTACCTGGAAAGTGCAGCGCTTTTCCTGGTGGATGACTTCCATGCTGCATCGCTTCCCCGGTGGCGACGGCTTCGACCACCGCCGGCAGCTTGCCGAACTCGATTACATCACCGGCTCCCGCGCCGCGATGACTTCGCTGGCTGAGAATTACGCCGGGCTGCCTTTCGATTAGGCCGTATAATGCGAATGAGGCTGTTATGTCCCGCCTGTACTGGAACTGCGCCACGCTGTTTTGTATTTCCGTCGTTTTGTTCGCCGCCGACAAGAAACTCCCCATCGACGAAACCTCGAACGAACTCCTCGACATCTCGGTTTCGGCCCCGCTCGACAAAGATCAGATCAAGCAGGAGCTGGGTTCGGACTTGGGTGATGACATCGTCGTGGTCCGCTTGACGGCGCGGCCGGTGAGCGACAAACCGGTGCAACTGAGCCTGGACGATTTCCTGCTGGTCTCGGCCAAAGACGGCCAGCGTTCGGAGCCTTTCGAACCGGGCCAAATTGCAGGCTCCGATAGTCTTTCGGTAACGCCCAACGGACGCAAGGGGCTCGGAGATCATGGGAACAGACCTTCCATCGGCTTCGGGGGTTTCGGAATCGGCGGCGGCGGCAATTCCGGCAGCACTCCGCCGCCCGATGTGAAGGTACAGGAATCGCGCGACGAAAAAGCGAATCCGCTGCTGGCCGCCATCAAGGAAAAGATCCTGCCCGAAAAGACAATCACGGAGTCAACTTCGGGGCTTCTGTTTTTCCAGGGAGTCGGCAAGGTCAAAACGAAGGACTTGGAACTGCGCTACAAAGGACCGGCGGGCAAAATGGCCCTCCGATTCAGGCCGGAGAAATAGAGAAACCGGCTTCCGCTCGCCAATCACGCCAAACCATTTCATCGTGTGCGTGGTGTATTGTATGCGATGGTGTATTGTATTCTGAATCGAGTTGGGGAGAAGCATTGTATAACGCGAAGATAACTGCGCTCGGCTGCTACACGCCGCCGGGACTTTTGACCAATCAAGACTTGGAAAAGATGGTGGACACCAACAACGAGTGGATCGTCCAGCGTGTTGGCATCCTGCAGCGGCACATCGCGCCGCCCGAGATTGCCACTTCCGACATGGCCGTGGAGGCCGCCCGAGTCGCGCTCGAGCAGCGCGGGATCGACGGCTCCGAATTGGATGCAATCCTGGTGTGTACGGTAACGCCCGACATGCTCTTCCCTTCCACCGCTTGCCTGGTGCAGGACCGGCTGGGCGCAAAACACGCCTGGGGATTCGATCTGGTGGCCGCCTGCTCGGGCTTTATTTACGGACTCACCACGGCCGCGCATCTGGTGTCCGCCGGCTCCCATAAGAAAGTGCTGGTGATCGGCTCCGATACGATGTCCCGCATTATCGATTACACCGACCGCTCCACCTGCATTCTGTTCGGCGACGGCGCGGGCGCGATGCTGATTGAGCCAACCGAACCGGGCGAAACCGGGTTCATCGATTTCGTCAACCAGATCGATGGTTCGGGCGGCGATTATCTGAAGCAGCCCGCCGGGGGCAGCCGCATGCCAGCCAGCGCGGAGACGGTGGCGAATCGACTGCATTACGTCAAGCAGGACGGACAACAGGTTTTCAAGTACGCGGTTCGCAAGATGGAGGAATGTTCGCGCGACCTGCTGGAGCGCAATCATCTGACGGTGGACGATGTGGCGGTGATGATCCCGCATCAGGCCAACCGGCGAATCATCGCGGCCGCGGCCGAGCGCCTGGGCATCAATTGCGACCGGGTGGTGATCAATATCGATCAATACGGAAATACCACCGGGGCCACCATTCCCTTGGCCACGCGCGACGCGCTGCGCTGTTCGAAGCTCAAGAAGGGCGATTTGGTGCTGTTCGCCGCGGTGGGCGCCGGCTACACGGTAGGCGCGAACTTGTGGCGCTGGCAGATGTAGCATGCCAACCGAGAAAACGCTGGTGTTTGGATGCCGCGGACAGCTTGGCGTCGAACTGGTAACTGTCCTCAGCGAGCGCGGCTATCGAGTCACGGGGTTCGATCGCACCCAAGTGGACATCGCCGATAGCACGCAAGTGGAACAGGTGTTTGCGCGGGAGGATCCCGCTATCATTGTCAACGCGGCCGCCTACAATCAAGTAGACGTCGCCGAAAAAGAGCCGGCGCAAGCGATGCTGGCCAACGGCTTGGCGGTTCGCAATCTCGCGATGTGCTGCCGCCAGCACGACGCGCGGCTCCTCCATTTTTCCACCGACTATGTGTTCGACGGCATGGCCGGCCGCGCCTACACCGAGGAAGATGCCACCCATCCAGTGGGCGCGTACGCGGTCTCGAAGCTGGCCGGCGAATTGTACGCGCAGGCCTACCTGGATCACCCGCTCATCATTCGCACATCGGGCGTCTTCGGCCCCGGAGGATTGAAGACCGCGCGCGGAAATTTTGTCGAGCTGATGCTGCGCATGGCCGCCAGCGGGCAACCCATTCGTGTCGTGGACGATCACGTGGCCTCGCCCACCTACGCGCCGGTGCTGGCCGCCAGGGCGGCCGATTTTTTGGACCGGGGACTTACGGGCGTTTTCCACGCCGGCGGCGGACAACCCATCTCATGGTTCGATTACGCATCCATGATTTTTCGAATCGCCGGAGTGCATCCGGAATTGAAGCCCACCAACGAGCGTGAATTCCGCACGGCCGCGCGCCGTCCCAAATACTCCGCGCTTTCCAACGCGAAGATGGAGCGCTGCGGCATCGAACCCTTTCCGCCGCTCGATGCCGCCGTGCGGCTGTATATGGAAGCGCGTGCCCATGCGACGATGACTTCAGGAGGTTGAATGCCCGCGAAGAAGTTATTGATGCTGGTTGGCGACTACGTGGAAGATTACGAAGTGATGGTGCCCTTCCAGGCGCTTCTTATGGTCGGGCACGTGGTTCACGCGGTTTGCCCCAACAAGCGGGCCGGCGATTCCGTGCGCACCGCGATCCACGATTTTGAAGGCGACCAAACCTACAGCGAAAAGCGCGGCCACAATTTCACCTTGAACGCGGCCTTCGACGAGGTCCGGCCGGAGAACTACGACGGTCTGGTGATTCCCGGCGGGCGCGCGCCCGAGTACATCCGTTTGAACGCGCGCGTGCTCGAAATCGTGCGCCACTTCGCGGATGCGGACAAACCGATCGCGGCCATCTGCCATGCGGCGCAGTTACTGGCCGCCGCGGACGTGCTGAAAGGCAAAACTTGCAGCTGTTATCCGGCCGTCGGGCCCGATGTGACGCGGGCCGGCGGAACGTTCGTCGACGTCGCCATGGACCAGGCCCACACCTGCGGGAAACTTGTCACGGCGCCCGCATGGCCCGCGCACCCGGCTTGGCTCGCGCAGTTCCTGCAAGTGCTGGAAACGCGCATCGAGCTTTAGAATTTAATCGGAATAGTTCAGGACGGCCCCATCCCTCATTGCGCGGCTTGCAAAGGAGTACAATCGCTCAACGCATGCTCGGACTCCTCGTGAGGGAAGACGAAGATGCCTCTGCGTTCCAGATACGCCAGCAGCAATCCCACTTGACTGTGTACGCGGCGCTTCCGGTACAGACTCAGGGCATGGGCGGAAATGGTATTGATGGAGCGGCCAAAAATCGCGGCGATGTTCTCTTGCGAGTAGCCGCGGCAAAGCAGGTCCTCCACCTCTAACTCACGGGGAGTGGGCGCCTCTCCGGCAAGGTCGTTGACAAGAGCGCAGCCGGAACTGCCGCCCGAGAGGGATTTCTTGTTCGAATCAACACGAATCAGTTTGAAATTTCGCATCTAGTTTTCTTCTTCCTTTACTGGCTTCCAATCACTGGACAGCCGTATTGAAAAATGCCGCCGCCCGGACTCCGTGATAGGACACACGTGACAGTGGAGCGGGTTGCCGCGCCACGGAACGGGTATTGCGGACGAGCAGAGGTTAGTAATCTAGAGAACTAAAGCTCAGCGACTTACGAATAGGTCATCGTACAATACGCCCTTCGGCCCCTTAGTACTTTCTTCCCAGAACTACTAGTACAGTCGTTAGGGAGAGGATACCATCGACTACGTGCGAGGTCAACCCAACAATCAACGAGATTTCTTAGCATTCAGTGACAATTTCACTACACCCCGGCGCTCTCCGCCTTCCCGCGATAATGCTTAGGGGCCTGGGCAAATCGGCGTTGGAAAGCCCGCACAAAACTGGAGTGATGCCTATACCCAGCAGCGTAAGCAATTTCCTTGATCGAAAGATTAGTCGAGGTGAGAAGCTCGGCGGCCTTTTGCAGTCTTCGTTCCGTAACCACGCTGCCTAATTGTGTTCCAGTGTGCTGTTTGAATAGCCGTTGAAGATGCGCCGGGCTGAGTGAGACTCTCAACGCCAGTTCCCGGATCGAACAAGACGGCTCCAACTCAATCATGTCAATCACTTGACGCAGCCGGCGCTCCTGAACCTGGAGTGTAGCAACGCCGGCCGCTCGTGCGGAATCTTCAGCCTTGGGGTTCCAAGTGAAACGAGTAGATAGAGGTTCCATGCAGATCTCCTGGACGAATTAATTTTTCCGGGTTCCTCGAGGTGAGGACCACGGCGGGCTGGCGCGGGCTAGTCTATGTGACGGTCGGGAACGTTAGAAACGTTCCAATTTTGCGAAAGATGGCATACAACCTGGAAGTCGAGTGGGTGTCAAAAATGATCGGTGCCGGCAGTCCGGGCGCGCATTTGCCCATGGGAGTTCGCTAATCTAATCAGTGGTCTCTGCCGCGGAAGCGCGAACGTGCGTGCCCAAATCCGCATTCGTGGCGGGCCTTTTGGAGTTGCCTCACACTCGGGACCACGAGCATCTGTTTGAAAACGAAGTTGAAATCAGAAGGGATGAGTAAGTGCGCGATTCCCTGTTGAGGAACAAGCAATGTGGCGGCAGCCGTATTGTGCTGGCCGTTGTTCTGCTGGCGCTGCCGGTCATGGCCAGTGGCCCAGACGGACGAGATCCAGGTATACGATGCCGCGATTGAAGAACCCGGCATCTTCAATCTGATGATCCACACCAACTGGACCCCGATCGGCCGGAAGAATCCCGATTATCCTGGCGCCATCATTCCCGACCATTCGGTCAACGGCACCGCCGAATGGGCCTACGGAGTGACCCCCTGGTTCGAGCAGGGTCTCTACCTGCCGGTGTGGACTCCTTACTCCCAGGGGCGCGGCGGATCGATTGACGGCTTCAAAATCCGGGAGCTGTTCGTGCGCCCTCACGCCGCCGACCACAAGTTCTTCTACGGCGTAAACTTCGAGTTCAGTGTCAATTACCACTATTGGGAGCCGCGACGCTTCACTTCCGAGGTCAGGCCGATCGTTGGAGTGCATCTGCACCCGGTAGACATCATTTTCAATCCGATCGTTGACACCGACTACACAGGCGGTTTCGGAAACCTCGAATTCGTTCCAGCCACTCGAGTTGCCTACAACATCAACGACAAATGGGCGGTGGCCGCCGAGGAGTATTCCGACTTCGGACCCCTGCGCGATTTCTATCCGGTGCACGATCAATTCCAGGAAGTCTGGGCCGTCCTGGATCATCCTGGCAAGCTGGTGAACATCGAGACCGGTGTGGGCGTTGGTGTGACGGCCGGAGCCGACAAATTGACGTTCAAGCTGATGTTGTCGCGGGATCTGAACTCGAAATCGAAATGAGAAGGCCGGCGCCGTTCCGGGGTATGCCTCGAAAGAAGTATAGAAAGCTCCCGAAGCCGGGGGATTCGGCGCCTTTCCGATTGGGCTAACATGCAACGTAGTAGTGTTGTGTTGTCTATCACTTCGCGTGAGCCCGGGAGGCATACGCCGGGTGGCGGCTGCGGCCGGGATGCCTATGAAAATCACGGCCTTTCACGCGGGATCGCATCATGCGGACGATTTTTCAGGTGTTCCGATGGCTGACTGGCGTTGCCGCAATCTTAGGGCCGGTTTCGCACGCGTGCGCGACCGATACGATTCCTCCCATCCGCGCAGGAACGAACTTCCATCACAGTGAGTGGAACGGCCTGGGCGCCGTTTTCGATATCAAGCAATCGCCGGAAGGATATCTTTGGCTCACAACGTCGAAGGGCGTCCTCCGCTTCGACGGAGTTCGGTTCCAGTCTCTGGACGAAGTAACCCATGGAGCTGTTCGCAGCAGTGAAATCGACTCGGTCTTTCTGTCGTCGTCGGGCGGACTTTGGCTGACGACCGAGGGCGCCGGGCTTCTCTATTGGAAGGACGGGCATCTAACCACGTTTCCAGACCGGCGCTGTACGCCCACCCGGAAGCAGGGAAAGCTGATCGAGGATCGCAATGGATCGCTTTGGGTGCAGGCGAAGGCCGGGCTTTTTCGTTTGCACGGCACGGTATGCGAACAGATCGGTGCCGAAGACGGATACCCAGGTGGTTTTCCGGCGGGCATCCTCATGGACCGCGAGGGAACGTTATGGGTGAAGACCCAGACGGGCCCTCTTTTGTTTCTGCCGCGCGGCCGGTCCAAGTTCCAGGTCAACGAGTACGGAGAAGGATTGTCGACCGGATATGCTTTTCTCCATCAGGCTCCGGACGGCGCAATCTGGCTTTCCGACGATCAGGGGCTTCGCCGGGTAACCAGCAATCGGAACGCTCCCGCTTTTTCGGCGCCCCGAAAAGAACACGAGAGAGACACTCAGTTCGGTGATTTCACCTTTGCATCCGATGGTTCCTTGTGGGCGGTAACAGGAAAGGGCGTGCGGCGGTTCGATCACGTGGAGCAATGGCCCTCGCCCTTGGCTGTGGCAACGGCTCCCGGCGAAAGCTTCACTCCAGAGCAGGGCCTCAGCTCCGATGCCGTCTGGACCGTATTGAATGATCGGAAGGGCGTCTGGGTGGCGACGAATTCCGGTCTGGACCGACTTCGTCGGGCCGCTCTTACCACCGTGAGGCTCCCAGCATGCGCAAGAGCATGAGTTCAGCATCGCGGCTGGAGATCACGGTTCGGTATGGACCGGAAATAGCAGCTTGCCCCTCACCCACGTGGCTGCCGACGGCGCCATCACAAGCATCCCTGGTACCCGCCAGACCATCAGCGTTCAGCGCGATCATAACGGAACCATCTGGTCGGCCGGCGCGGGCGACTTCCATCTTTGGCGATCCTCCGGCAAGGGGTTCTTACCGCTGCACTACCCGGACGAGAATTTGGACTCTGTGCTATTTATCGCGGCGGATCGCAACAACGATCCCTGGATTACCACCAGCAGCGGCCGAGCCTATCATCTGTCGGCCGGCAAGTGGAGCGATGAGACCCGCGTGCTGGGCAAAAAGCCCGGCGTGATCGGGGCAATGGTGGATGACCAGGCAGGAAATATCTGGTTCGGCTTTTCCAACAAGGTGGTGCGGTGGGACGGCACCGAGTACCACAGGTTCTCGTTCCCCGATGGAAAACGCGGGGTCTCAGAGAATACGATGTCGGTCCGAGGCGACCATGTCTGGCTGGGAGGAGCAGGCGGGGTCCAACTGTTCCGGCAGGGTCGCTTCTATCTGATGCGATGGAAAGATCAGGATCTGCCGGGCCGCGTGTCGGGCATCGTGGAGACGGAGACGGGTGATCTTTGGATCAATGGATTCTCGGGCATCACCCATGTCGCGGCCGCCGATTTAAAGAAGTGGCTCGGCGACCCAGGCTCCGCCGTTTCCGCCGAGCATCTGGATGAACTGGATGGTCTGCCCGGGCTCTCGGAAGAAATGCTGCCCCAGCCCTCGGTCGTGGAAGCACCCGACGGGCGTTTGTGGTTTGCGACAACCCAGGGTATCGCCTGGCTGGATCCAGCCGCTTTTGAAAGAAATCGGAATCGCGTTCCGCCGCCCGTAATTATCTCCGCGGTGAGCTCGAATGGAAAGACCTATGCCGAGTCGCACGGACTTACTCTTCCCGCACGCACCCAGAATCTGGAGATCGACTATACCGCACTGAGTCTCGACATTCCGGAGCGTGTTCTCTTCCGCTACAAACTCGACGGGGTGGATAACCAGTGGCAAAACGTGGGCACGCGCCGTGAGGCGTACTACACAAAGCTGCGCCCCGGGCACTACAAGTTCCATGTGATCGCCTGCAATAACGATGGCGTTTGGAACGAGGAAGGCGCAACGGTGGATCTCGCTGTTTCTCCCGCCTGGTTCCAGACGAGTTGGTTTTTTGTTCTGTGCGTGGCATCAGGTGCCCTCCTGGTGTCGGCACTGTACCGGCTCCGGGTGCGGCAGGTGGCCGCGGCTATCAACGCCCGCTTCGATGAGCGCCTGGCTGAGCGCACTCGAATCGCCCAGGAGTTGCACGACACTCTGCTCCAGGGCTTCCTCAGCGCGTCCATGCAGGTTCACATCGCAGCGGACTGTCTGCCCGTTGATTCTCAAGTCAAGCCCATCTTGAACCGGTCCCTGGAACTGATGGGCCAGGTGATCGAAGAGGGCCGAAATGCAGTGCGAGGGTTACGCTTGTCGCACAGCGTATCGCTCGACCTGGAGCAGGCCCTCGCGAGCATTCAGCAGGAGCTCCACCCCCCAGGCGCCAGCGGTGCGGGACTCCGCTTCCGTGTCGTCGCGGAAGGGCAACGCCGGCCGCTCCATCCATTGCTGCGCGACGAAGTCTACCGAATTGGCCGGGAGGCGCTGATCAACGCATTTCGCCACGCTCAAGCCAATCAGATCGAGGTCATATTGACCTACAGCTCCAGCCGGCTCCGTCTGGTGGTGCGTGACGATGGCTGCGGAATTGACCCCAACATTTTGCGATCGGGCCGTGAGGGACACTGGGGCATTTCCGGGATGCGGGAGCGGGCGGATCGCATTGGAGCGCGGCTTCACGTCTTTAGCAGCGCCTCGGCGGGCACGGAAGTGGAGCTATCGGTTCCCGGCCGCGTTGCGTTCCAGGATCATCCGGCTAGCAGCCGCCGTCGGTTCGGTAACAGCCGGCTCAGGGCGGCGCTCAGCAATCTCGGAATCAGAATGGGAGGCGCACATGACCGAGCCAGCGAACATTCGCGTCCTTAGTGTGGACGACCATCCGCTTCTGCGGGAGGGGATTGCCACCATCATCAAGAATCAGCGTGACATGGTGCTGGTTTCGCAAGCCGCCAATGGCAATGAGGCGATCCAGCATTATCGCGAACATCGGCCGGACGTGACGTTGATGGACCTGAGACTCCCGGACCTGAATGGAATCGACGCCATGATTGCGATTCGCGAGGAGTTTCCCGAAGCACGGATTATCATACTCACCACTTTTGAAGGCGACGTGGAAATCCAGCGCGCGCTGGAAGCGGGAGCCCGCGGCTATCTTCTGAAAAACATGCCGCCGAGCGAACTGGCCCAGGTGATTCGAGAGGTGCATGCGGGCAAGAAACGAGTCCCGCCGGAGGTGGCGTCGCAGGTTGCCGAACACATGAGCGACGAAGCTCTCACCTCGCGCGAGATCGAGGTCCTTCGGCACATTGCCGGCGGGAATCGCAATCGCCATATCGGCGAGCGGCTCTTCATCTCCGAGGAGACCGTGAAAGTTCACGTCAAACACATCATGGAAAAGCTTGGCGCGAAGGACCGCACGCAGGCCATTGCCATCGCGGCACGCCGGGGAATCATTCAGCTCTGACCAACTATCGCCCTATCGTCCCTTTATAATAGTTACTACCCAATCGGCCAGATGAACATCGGTGCGCCATCTGTTTCGAAGCTGCGTTTATCGGCGTTGATCGGAGGCTTGCGATGGTGGCTGCTTCTTTCGGGAATCGCCGCTTTCGCCTGGAGCCAGGGTGTCACCGGCGTGATTTCCGGCGTCGTCACCGATCCGAAGGGCGTCATCGCGGGCGCCTCCGTCGTCATCACCAATGCCGACACAGGAGCCGTAACCTGGACCGGCAAAACCAATGTGGCGGGCATCTATCGGGCGCCCGATCTGCCGGCTGCCCGCTACAACGTCTCGGTAACCGCCGCTGGCTTCAAGCATCAGCAAGTCTCCGGCATCGAACTATCCGTGGGCACGCGAGCCGATGTCTCTTTCCTGATGCAAGTGGGCGAAGTGGCCGAGACGGTAACCGTGGAAGGGGCCTCCGTGGGGCCAGTTGGCGTCCGACAGTTCGTCACTCGGCACTACCATCACGCCATCTCAATTGCAGAACCTTCCGCTGCCCAGCCGCAACGTCCTGAATCTGGTGGCACTCACGCCGGGCGTTTCCTCGGGTGGCGACATTACCAGCCAGGCCGGCCTCAGCACTTCGCAGCTTTCCATTGATGGCAGCCGCACGCTGAACAGCGAGTTTCTGATCGACGGTCTTTCCGTGGTCACCGGTTCCACGGGAGCCCCGCAAACACTGCCCCCAGCCGATTCCATCCGGGAATTCAATGTGCTTGCGGCTTCCTATTCGGCCGAATATGGGCGAACTGCCGGCGCCACGGTCACGCTGATTACGAACTCGGGGACCAATCTCGTGCACGGCGCGGCATACGGGTACTTTCGCAACGAGGCCTGGGATGCCAACAACTATTTCAATAATCTCCTTGGAAAGCGGCGTTCGGAAGATCGCTACAACCTGTTCGGCGGCAAGCTCGGCGGTCCAGTGTCGATCCCGAAGATTTATGACGGAAGGAACAAAACCTTTTTCTTCGTGAACTATGAGGGTCTCATTCAAGCGTCGCCGTACAACGTGACATCGACCGTTCCCTACGGCCCCTACGCGGCGGGAAACTTTTCGGCGTCTCCGACCATCGTCGACAATCCGGCCACGAAAGCTCCGTTCCAGGGAAACGTCATTCCGCCCAGCCTGATGGATCCGGCGGCGCTGAAAATTCTCTCGCTGGTTCCTGCACCCAATTCGCCAGGCACCATCAACAAGACCGACAATATCGTCGACGAACAATTTTGTGTCTATCGGATCCAGCCATCCCACCATGAATACCGGCATGGCGCGCCTGGATGAAACAGCCACGGACAATCTGCGCCTGTTCGGGACGTTTGTCCATTACAACAACAATTCGCCGATCCAGCGCGCCTATCCTGGAAGTCCTCTCGAGTCCGCGGTTGGCAGCAGCGAGACTACCGGCTACGAATCCACGGCCGGCCTCACTAAAATCTGGAGCCCCAGCTTCATTACCGAAGTCCGCTTCGGCTACTTCCGCAATAATGCCGAGATCGTGCCGCCGAGCGCCGGGATCAACGTCACAGAGCACTCTCGGCATCGCGACCTCCTACGGCGAAGCTGCTCCCGAGATCAACATCAGCGGGTTCTCGCAACTGGGCACCAACAGCAATACCCAGCGCACTCAGATCGATAACAATTACCAAACCGATATCAACAACAGCAAGACCCTGGGGAATCACCTGATCCAGTTCGGGTTTCAACTGCGGAAGGACCAGTTCGACGATCTGAACCCCACTGCCGACGTGAATGGCAGCTTTACGTTCAACGGCGAGATCACCAACCGCAAGAACAGCTCCGGCGATGCCATCAACGCGCTGGCCGATTTTCTTCTGGGCGACATCAAAACGGGATCCTATTCGCTCGCGCAGCCTTTGGTGGGAAGGCGTAATTACAATATCGGCCTGTACCTCCAGGACGACTGGAAAATCAATCCGAAGCTGACGCTGAATCTGGGGCTTCGCTGGGAGTATGAGTCGCCGCTCACCGCCGCCAACAACGAGTATTCGCGCGTCGATCCGACCACGGGCGAGGTGCTCTTCGCGGGCGTCAACGCTTCCGACACCTTGAACCTGACAGCCTCGAAACTCAACTTCGCTCCACGCGCCGGTTTCGCCTACAGCCTGACACCCAACACCGTGATCCGCTCCGGATTCGGGATCGTCTACTGCGGGAATCTTTTCCGATCTGGGCGGCCAGGTCCTCTTTCCCGGGCTACACCGTAGAGCAGGCGTTCAACAATCTGGGCACCGGCATCGCGCAGCCGTTTCAAGCTGTCGCAGGGTTTGCCGGCCGTCGCTACCAACAACGTGCAGAACCCGCAGGCGAACATCGCGCAATTCGGCTCCGCGTCGAATCCGCTGACTCTTACCGATTACAACGGATTCACCCAAGCCGGCCCGCTTCCCTACCTGGAGCAATGGAACTTCGGCATCCAGCGCGAAATTGCCAAAGGCACGATCGTGGAGGGGAACTACGTTGGGACCCATGGCGTGCACCTGCCTGTCGAACTGCCGACCAACGCGGTGCCCTACGATCCGGCGATCGATACCGCGGTGGCGCTTGGCCAACACCACGCTGGCGGCGCAGAAAGCGCGACCCTACCCGGGCATCGGCAGCTTCAACTCGCTCAACATGGAAGGGACGTCCAGCTATCAGGCATTCCAGGCCAGCGTGCGCCGCCAATACGGCTCCGGACCTCACATTCGTCGCCAACTACACGCGATCGAAGTCGATGGACGATTCGAGCGGCATTTATAACTTCTCGCAACCCTCCGGCCTCAACCTGGGCCAGTTCCCGCAGCAGTTCCTCGGCTTGAATAAAGGTTTAAGCGAATTCGACCGGCCCAATGATTTCACCGCCGCCGTGCTCTACCGGAGCCGGGGCAACCGCTGGCTGCGCAATTTCGAAATCTATCCGATGCTGATCGCGCATAGCGGCCTGCCGATGTACATCGGACAAACAAATGAAAACGCCGCCGAGACCGGGACCAATCAGCAGCGCCCCTACGATGTCGATCCGAGCGTGAGTCTTTATTCGGCGGAAGTTCCCAACGGAACCGGCGTTCAGTATCTGTTACCGGCCAGCGCGGCCAACTTCCCGCTGCAACCCGCCGGGCCTTTGTTCGTTGGATCGGGGGCGTCGCGAACCGAAGTGTTGCCCGTCGGCATCGGCAGCTTGGGTAGAAACGTGGCGCGCGCTCCAGGACAATTGGATCTCAATCTCTCGGTCGGCCGGTCATTCGCCCTGCGCGAACGTCTCCGGTTCACCATTCGAATGGAGGCTTACAACGCGCTGAATCACACCAATTTCCAGGCGCCCGCTTCCAGCCTGACGTTGACCACCAATTCCGCGGGGCAGCCGATCTGGAACTCGCCCGACTTATGGCGTGATTACCGCGGCCAACCAGTCCCGATTCCTGCAATTGGCCGGCAGATTCGACTTTTGACGCGTATCAGCCCTTCGGGCACGCCCGCATCGCGTTGAGGATCGTCTGCACCACGCAGTCATCGCCAACCCAAGTGTTGATCATCAAGTGAAAGTATTCGCGCGCCGGCCACTCCACGCCGAAATGCTGCTTGATGAAAGCGGCGCGGTCCAGGTCAACGGTCTCCGCGAGTTCAATCGCCTCCGGCTCGCTTTTTCCCCTCTGTTGAATGCGTTTCACCTTGTCATCGAAGGGGGCGTACAGGAAAACGTGAAACGCATCCGGAGCATCATGCAGATAATATCCGGAGCCGCGGCCGACGATCACGCAGTTTCCTTCCGCGGCCGCCTGCCTCACCAATTGTTTCAGTTATCGCGCGAATGCCCTCCGCGTCCGCCAGCTTCAAGCGGTGCGTGTTCAGGCTGCCTTCGAAGCTGCCGCGCAGAAAGGCTTTGAACAGGCGGTAATGCAGCGGATCGCGGCGCTCCTCCTGCTGCTCCACGTGCTGTTTGTCGCAATCCAGCTGGCGCGCGATTTCCGTGGTGAGCAATTGATCCCATAGCTTCCAGCCCAGCCGCTCGGCGACTTGTTCGGCGATCTCGTTCGCGCCGCTTCCGTATTCCCGCTCGATGGTTAGCACCTTGAACATGAATTTGCCCTTCCAGCCGCGTCAGCCAACGGCGACTTCTCCGCCCGCGCCGGGATCGTTCTTCTTCACCAGGAATGTGAGCACGAACATGATGCTGGAGGCCACCGCCAGAACCATGAATGTGTCGATGTAAGCCAGCGTTTGCGATTGCACCAGAACAGATTGATAAATACGCCCGTAGGCCGCAGCCTGCGCATCGGGCGGCGTAGCTCCCGAATGCACCAACTGCTGCGTGAGCCCCTGGAGCTGATTCCGAAACGCAGGGTCGTAGTTGGTGGCGTGGTACGTCAGGACGGACTGGTGAAACTGTGCGCGGCGCGCCAGCATGGTTGTCACCATCGAGGTCCCCACGCTGCTGCCGATATTGCGCATGAAGTTCACCAATCCCGACACGCTGTTGCCCTTCTCCGGCGGAATTCCGATATATGCGGCCAGGGTAATTGGAACAAACAGAAAACCCAGACCAAACGATTGCGTCACGCGCAGCCAGGCGGCAGCCTTGAAGCTGATGAGCAAATCGATCCGCCTGGTTGAATAATACATCCCCAGCGCCAGGCACAGCCAGCCGAACGCCATGATGTATTTCGTCGGATATTTCGTGGTGAGCTGTCCCACTACCGGCATTTCAAACAGGAGCAGCAGGCCGGCGCCGGAAAGCACCAGCCCGGCCGACTCCGCCGTGTACCCCATCAGTGTTTGCAGGAATTGCGGCATCATCACCAGACTGCTGAACAGAAGCACGCCCAGGAAAAACATCATCAGGCTGGCCACCGCGAAGTTGAAGTTCTTGAACATCCGCATGTCGATGATGGGCGATTTGTGATGCAATTCCCAGAAGACCAGCGAGATCAGGCTGACAGCCGAAATCACCGCGAGCGTCAGGATGAAATGGGAACCGAACCAGTCGTCTTCCTGGCCCTTGTCGAGCAGCACCTGAAGCGCGCCGATCCCGAGCGCGAGCAGCGCGACGCCAATGTAGTCGATGCGCACGCCGGCGCCTTTCAATCGGCGGAGGTAAGGCGGATCCTCCACCATGCGCATTACCAGAAACAGCGTCAGAATGCCCACAGGCAGATTGATGTAGAAAATCCAGCGCCAGGAATAGTTGTCGGTGATCCAGCCGCCCAGCGTTGGGCCGATGGTGGGGGCCATGATGGCCGTGATGCCATAGAGCGCAAACGCCAGCCCGCGTTTCTGCGGCTGGGAAAGTATCGGCGAGAATGGCTTGCGCCATTGGCTGGAGCCCGCCTCCGCCGGCGCCTTGCAGTCACGCGAAACAGAATCAGCATTCCCAAGGTTGGCGCGGCGCCGCAAAGCAGCGAGCTGAGCGTGAAAACGCAAATGCAGAGCAGGAAGAAACGCTTCCGGCCGAACAGGGTCGCCAGCCACCCGCTGATCGGAAGCACGATGGCGTTCGAAACCAGATACGACGTCAGCACCCAGGTGCTTTCGTCGTTGCTGGCGCCCACGTTCCCCGCAATGTGCGGCAAAGCCACGTTGGCGATGCTGGTGTCGAGCACTTCCATGAACGCAGCCATGGCGACCACGACCGCCACCAGCCAGGGATTGAATTTCGGCGTCCAGGTTTCAGTGGGTGCGGCCACGGTTCACCTATTGCGACGTACACTTTCGGGATCCACCGACAGGCCGGGCCGCAGACGATGATCGCGATTCTCGCCGGGATCGAGATCGATGCGAACCGGCACCCGCTGCACTACCTTCACGTAATTCCCGGTCGCGTTTTCCGGAGGCAGCAGGCTGAACCGCGAGCCGCTTGCGCCGCCGATCTGTTGAACCGTCCCCTTATACTCGTGGTCGTAGGCGTCGACGCTAAACTCCACCCGCTGGCCGGGCTTCATGCGGCTGAGCTGCGTTTCCTTGAAATTCGCGATGATCCAGACGTCGTCCAACGGGACCACGGCGAGCAACTGCTGGCCCGGTGAAACGTTCTCGCCGATCTCCACGGTCTTCTTGCCGACGATGCCGGTGACCGGCGCAACGATGGTGCAATAACTGAGATTCAACTTGGCCTGATCCACCAGAGCTTTTCGCTGCGCAACCTCCGCCAGTGCGGATTCCGCGCGCGTCCTGCTGGCGGCAACCTGTTGGGGCGCGGTGCCGGCGGACTCGACGGAGGCGTCCGCCTCGGCGATCTTTTCTTTGGCTTGATCGACGACACTGCGCGCCACAACGACATTCTGCTCGGCTTCAGCCACCGCCGCGTTGCGAGCATCGCGGGTGGCTTGCGCGGCGGCCGCTGCATCTACCGCGGTATCGTACTGCTGGCGAGAAATCTCATCCTTTTCCACCAGCTGTTTATAGCGCCGGACATCATCGTTGGCTTTGGCGAGATTCGCTTCGGCTTCGCGGACCCCGGCGTTGGCGGACACCTGGCGCGCCTGCGCGGCACTGAGCTGGCGCTCGGCACCCAGCAGAAATGCAGTCGCGTCGCCACGGCTGGAACTGGCGCTTTTCAATTGGCTGGCCGTGGTAGTGCTGGTGATCGGAATGTTGATCTGGGAGGTTTTGAGCGCCGCTTCCGCATCGGCGAGATCGGCTTCTGCTTTAGCCAGCGCGACCTGATAATCCTTCGGATCGATTTGCACCAGCACATCGCCGGCCTTCACGTATTTTTCGTCTTCGGCTTCAACGTCGATAATGTGGCCGCTGATGCGGGCGCTGACCGCGTCGATATGGCCATCCACCTCCGCGTCGTCGGTGCTTTCATACGTATTGAGATACCTCCACAGAAAAAAGCCAGACACCGCGAGCACAAGAACAATCGCGATCAGTATCACAGTGCGTGCCGAGCTTCCGGCCCTTCCTCGGGACTTTTGTCTCCTTTGAAATTTCCGCCATGTTACTTCACCTCCATCACGCGTTGAATCCCTTGATCGGCTCCGCCCAGCGCGCGCGCCAGAGCCACCTTCGCCAGATTGTGGCTATGTAGCGCAGTCGATCAGATTGTCGTTGGCCGTGGCCACCGATTCCTGCGCCTGCACCACTTCGATATTGTCGGTGACGCCGGCGGAAAATCGATCGCGCGCCTGCACCAGGGTTTGATTGGCCAGATCGAGATTGCTCTCGGCCACGGTCACTTGATCGGAAGCGGTGCGAATGTCCAGAAATGCGGTGCGAACCTGATAATCGATCTGCGCCCCAAGGTCGGCCAGTTCCTCCTGGCGCTGCTTTAGCGCTGCCTTGGCCTGGATCACGTCCGCGCTGATGCGCCCGGCGTCGAAGATGTTGAACCGCGCCGACGCGGTGACGGTGAACGTTCCGTGCGAATTCGCAAGTGTCGGTCCAACATCGCCATAGTCGGCCGTGATCAGACCCGTAGGGTACCGCTGGCCGCGGGCCGCGTTGACTGTGTCCTCCGCCGCGCGAACCTGGGCTTGATAACTTTGATAGTCGGTGCGCTGGTCCAATGCGGTGCGCAGCGCCTGCTCCTCGGTAATGGAAGTCAGCGGCGAAAACGGGATGGATTCAGCAATGTCGAAATCCTGGCCAGCCGGCAATCCAATCACACGGCCCAGCGCGAGCTTGTCCTTGGCGAATTGATTTTCCTGGGCCAGCAGACGCTGTTGCTGCTGCTTCAACTCCACCTGCGCGCGCAAAACATCGATAGCGGGCGACGTTCCGGCGCTATGCTGATCGGAGGCACGATCATACAGCGCCTGCGCCGTCTGGACCTGGGAGCGGATCGCGCTGGTCCGCGAAGCATCCGCGATGATCTCGAGGTAACCCGCTGCCACCGCCTGAACCACCACGTCTCGCGCATCTTGTGCCGAAAGGCGCGCGGCACGCTCGCTCTCCTGCGCGGCCCGGTAGTTCTTTCTCGCCGAATAATCGAACGCGCTCCAGGATGCGAAGGCGCGCGCGTCAGTGTAATGAAAGGGACCAACTACGGTGGGAATGGACACCCCCGGAAAAGACAAATGAAGGCCAATCGTCGACAGGCTGAGTTGTTCTTCGGTCTGGCTCACTTGGCCGTAGACCGACGGCAGCAAAGCGCTGAGCGATTGGAGCCGCTGGCCGCGCGCGATGTCGCTGGTGGAATCGCTGACCAGCAATCCAAGATTCGCCTTCAGACCCCGATCGATGGCCGCGCGCAGCGTCAACGACAGGGGCGCCGGCGTGGCGGTTCCCATCGGGACGCTGCCCTGGAATTGGCTTTGCTGCCCCAGAAGCGTGAGCGCCGCCAGGATGCCCAGGACCGCGACCCTCCACAACGCTTGATTTGTTCCCGTCATTTTGTAATCTGCATTTCGTGCTCTCTCGAACGAGGCACCGCCGGCAAAGCACGAGCGGGCATCTCACAGTTGAATATGAGGGATAAGTCAGGGCGAAATCATCACGACATCGGGGCTGTTTCAACTAACCAGTTCGGCGGGCACGGCCGATACCCAATTCGTGGTATTCGCCGAGTGTGGTTCGCGGCTCATCAGGAGGGACGGCAAGGCGCGCCGGCCATCGTATTGAAACCATCGCGGCTCAGGACCAAGATGGTCAGGTCGTCCAATTTTTCCGCGCCTCTGCGAAACGCGGCCAGGTCGTCCCGGCATGCGGCCACCAGCGTAGAAGGATTCCCGGAGTTTTGGCCGCTGACCATTTTGCGTAGTCTGGCGGTGCCGTACTCCCGGCCGAATATGTCCCTGGCCTCGGAAAAGCCGTCCGAGTAGAGCACCAGGCTCTGACCGTACTGGAGACTCACTTCGGCCGACGCGAACTCTTGGGCGGCGATGATTCCAGCCGGAAGACCGGACTCCTCGATCGCTGTGACGTTGCCATCCCGGACCACTAGCGGAAAGGGATGACCGGCGTTGCAAAGCTCAATCCTTCCGTTCGACCGTGCTCGTCCGCAGACTAGCGTTGCGTAGGGCAATTTACCTTCGCAGAGCGCGCGGCTGGCGCGCTCCAGCATGAGATGCAAAGGTAATTCCATGGATATCATGGTGCGAAACATGCCATGCAGATGCGCCGTTACGATAGAAGCCGCAACCCCTTTCCCGCACACATCTCCCACCATGAAGTACACTCCGGCCATCCCCATATCGACAACGTCGCAATAATCGCCGCTCACCAACCCGGCCGGCTCGTAATAGTAGGAAATGCGCCATCCCCGGTAAGCCAGATCCCGCTGCGGCAGCAAACCCCGTTGCAGTTCTATGACAAGCTGCAAATCGTCCTCCAGTACGCTCTTTTCCTGCCTGGTCAGAGCATCCAAGCGAAAGCGTTCGCCGGCAGCCGCCCCGCGGAGTAGATCTGCGCTGCGAGGTTGCATAATCGCGCCCACTACAATTCCCTGGCGAGGCCGTAGTGGCGCGCGGATATCGTCTCGAAATGGCGGACCGCAGGCAGGCGAGATTCATCGTGTTGGGCCCATGGCACGGGGCGGCGACGGCCGCAGCGCCTGCACTGGTATTGCCCGTGAATGGGCCACATCAAAGAGTCATGCATGAGCCTGCACCATGCATCGGCCAATCGCTGCATTATTCCGGGAGGTGTTTCCGAACCAGCAGCCGTTGTGAATTGCGCGGTTGTGAATCTGGAAGGCGCGTTCATGCAGTTTCTATAGGCACTTGCTTGCCCATACAGATTGGCATCCTGAATTCAATTGAAAGCAAAACAAGTACCCTGCCACAGAGGGACTCCAGCGATACCACATTCGCGGTATGCCGAGGATCGCGCAGTCCGAAACCCGTGTCGAAAGGTGAACACGAGCTAGCTTGCAACTTCTTTGAAAGGCGCCTCAGTTGTTGGCATACGATGCCGGCGAAGTTTCTTGCTCAGCACGCGGTTCCACCACATCAGAGCGCCGGTAACCGCCAAAACCGCTGGAGCGAGTCCCAACAAAGTCCAAAGCACTTCGGTAGCAGGGTTGAATCGCCCGAAATGCAAACGAATGATCCAAACCCGCAGCTCGTTGCCTATAACGAAATCCAAGACGCCGGGGAAGCACAGGCAGATCCCGGAAATCCCCCAGGTCAATACCAGCAAAGAACACCAGAATCCCACCGCGCTGTGCACATCCCAATTCACACGGGCGAATCGCGCCGGCCACAGAATGCGCATGCTCCTCCGCCAGTTCTGAATTCCGGGCCACCAAATCACCGCTCCGGTGACCGACAGCAGTACAACCAGCATCGAGCCAAGGCCGTTGATCGAGCGGCCGGTTCCGCCCGAGAGCAGGTTGTCATGCAGGTCCGCCAGCCAGCCGAGAGCACGTTGCAGGACAGATTCGGGATCGCCGAGGTCCGCGCCCGTATAAGGATCGAAAAGTCGTTCCAATCGGCCGCTGCCATGCGCCAGCACCACGATATCCGGCTGATCCGCGTTTCGCTCGATGACGTTCAGGATCTCGTCGCCCGCATATGCGCGCTGAACGCTCTGTTCCATTTCGCCCGCGCTCAATCGGGGGCGGCCCCGGCTGTCCAGGGCGATGCGGCGTGCAAACGGCCGCCGGGAAAGTTCGCGCCGGAAGACCAGTGCGCTGCCTGAAATACTCACCACCGCCACGTACAGACAAACTGCCACGCCGGTCCAAAGATGAATCTGGAAAATCAGTTTGCGAAGCCAGAGGCGCTGCGGCCGTTCCGTCCACGTTCGCCAGGATGTCCGGGAGGTCTGCACAAAGACCATTCTCCCCCTGAGTCGAGTTCATCGGAAATAGGAGCACCGCGCTGAGGGAACCACGCGGGGCTTTGACGGGGGCTTGCGCCCGGCGATTCTATTGACTACATTACTTAAAGGTCGGCGAAGCTCGCCGGTGCCTTGCGGAAGGCCGCAATTTGGGAGGCCAATTGAGGATAGGCAAGACGGGCGTTCGCAGCCCAAGCACCAAACAGCAGCATTCGCGCCGCTACAGCCGGTTGAGCCCGGCTGCGCTGGCAATAGTGGCTGCGCTGGCGATAGTGGCGGCGCCCGGTTATCTCCAAACCGCCAGTGCGCAGCAGACCAAAGTTCCCGTTGCGCCTGCGTCCATCTCGCCAGTCACTGGGGCAACTTCCGAGCGCGCCCTTCTCAATCAATATTGCGTAGTTTGCCACAATCAGCGTCTGAAAACGGCTGGACTGATGCTCGACCAGCTCGACGTTCTCTCAAATGCGCGAACACGCCGAGGTCTGGGAGAAGGTGGTACGCAAGCTGCGCGCTGGGATGATGCCGCCGTCGGGTATGCGGCGTCCGGATGGGCCGGTGATGGAATCCATGATCACTTATGTGGAAAAGGAACTGGACCGCGGCGCCCTTCCCAATCTCACTCCGCCCGGCATGCACCGCCTCAACCGCACCGAATACACCAATGCGATCCGCGACGTGCTGGGACTCCGCGTGGATGCCACCAAATTCCTGCCTCCCGACGATTCCACGCATGGGTTCGACAATATCGCGGGCGCGCTGACGCTGTCTCCGGCGCTGATGGAAGCATATCTTTCAGCCGCGGGAAAGATCAGCCGCCTGGCGATTGGCGACGTCTCAGCCCCGACGCAAGCCGTATTCGAGGTGCCCGGCGATACCGCGCAGAATTATCACATTGTGGGGCTGCCGTTTGGAACCCGCGGCGGCATTCTGATTAAATATCAATTCCCAGCCGACGGTGAATATACGTTCAAGGTGAAAGGCGTCACCGGGTACTTCCAGGCTGTCTTGGGCGGCGTGAAGGGCGAGAAATTGGAAGTCACGGTGGACGGCGAGCGGGTGCGGCTGTTCGATTGGGATAAGGAAATCTCCACCACCACCGGCGTGGGCCGCTCCACGCAACGCATTCCGGTGAAAGCGGGCCTGCACACCATCGGCGTGACATTTCTGGCAACCAACGATGTGCCGGGCAGCGAACTGAATAAGCCATTTGAGCGGACTATGAACACGCCGGGCTCCATTCCCGGATTTTTGTTTTATCCGCACGTCGGACAGGTCTGGATTGAAGGCCCGTACAAGCCCTCCGGCGCCAGCAACTCGGAGAGCAGGCGGAAGATTTTCGTGTGCCGTCCCGCCACCCCCCGCGAGGAAACGCCGTGCGCGCACACCATCCTTTCCACGCTGGTGAAGCATGCCTATCGACGCCCCGCCAGGCCTGCCGATCTGGCGACCCTGATGGAGTTTTATCAAGCCGGCCGCGGCGATGGCGGGAGCTTCGATGACGGTATCGAAGCGGCGCTGCAGCGCCTGCTGGTGGATCCCGAATTTGTCTATCGCAGCGAAGCGGAGCCGACCGGGCTCGCCGCCGGCAAGAGCTACCACGTCAACGATCTGGCGCTGGCTTCCCGATTGTCATTTTTCCTATGGAGCAGCGTTCCCGACGACGAATTGATCGACGTTGCCGCGCGCGGCAAACTTAAAGACCCGGCGGTACTCGAGGCGCAGGTGCGGCGCATGCTGGCGGATCCGAAGTCGGAAGCGCTCATCGACAACTTCACCGGCCAATGGCTGGGCGTGCGCTCGCTCAAGACCAGCGAGCCGGTAGTGAATCTGTTTCCGGATTTCGACGATAACTTGCGCGCCGCCTACCAAAACGAAATCCAATTGTTCTTCGGCAGCGTGGTCCGTGAAGATCGCAGCGTGCTCGATTTGCTGACCGCGAATTACACCTTCGTGAACGAGCGGCTGGCGAAAGAGTACGGAATCCCGGACATTTATGGCTCGCAGTTCCGCGAAGTGACGCTGCCTCCGGAACTGGATATGCGCCGCGGCCTGTTGGGCAAGGGCGGGCTGATGACTCTGACGTTCGAACGCCGCGCGCACTTCGCCCGTCACGCGGGGCAAGTGGTTCCTGCAAACGTTCCTGGGCGTCAGCCCGCCGGACCCGCCGCCAAACGTACCGGCGCTCAAGGATCGTCCGTCGGACGCCACCGGCAACGCCAAGGTCCCCACCATGCGCGAGACCATGCAAGCGCATCACACCAATCCGGTGTGCGCGTCCTGCCACACGATTTTTGAACCGATCGGACTGGCGCTCGAAAACTTCGATGCCGTGGGAACATGGCGCACCGAGGATGGCGACAGCCCCATCGACGCCAATGGCGTCCTGGTAGACGGAAGCAAAGTAAATGGAGTGGCCAGTCTGCGCGATGTGCTGGTGCGCCGCTCCGATCAGTTCGTGCGCGTGGTTACCGAGAAGATGCTGACCTACGCGCTGGGCCGCGGAGTGGAATACCAGGACATGCCGCTGGTGCGATCCATCGTCCGTGACTCGGCCGCTGGCAATTATAGGTTCTCTTCCATCGTGTTGGGGATCGTGAAAAGCTCCCCGTTCCAGATGAACATTAAAACCGGGGGCGACACCCAGGAACAGGCCGCCCGTTTATACGAGCAACAGAAAGCAGGAGAAAAGCAATAATGATGTTCGTTACCAAGAAGCATATTTCCCGGCGAACGATTCTGCGCGGCAGCGGCGTAACGCTGGCTCTGCCGTTTCTGGAAGCGATGATACCGGCCGCGACGGCGCAGGCGCAGACAGCGGCCGTCCCTAAGCCCCGCTTTGTAGGCTGCTTCGTGCCGCATGGCATGGCTCCCGGCTCTTATTGGGTTCCCAGTACCGAAGGCGCCCTGGACCCCGTGCTTCCATTTAACTGGAAGCCGCTGGAACCGTTCCGCGACCGCACCGTCGTTCTGAGCGGCTTGCATTGCCGCTCGGCGGAGCCGCCGCCCGGCGCGACGGGCGCCGATCATTGGGTGGCTGCCTGCTTCCTGTGCGCCGACAAACCTAAGAAGACCGCCGGAGCCGACGTGCGCGCCGGAAAAAGCATCGATCAGATCATCGCGGAAAAGATCGGCCGCGATAATCTGATGCCGTCCATGCAACTGGCGGTAGAAGATCCGGGCGCGAATTCCAGCAACTGCGGCGAGGGTTATAGTTGCACCTACACCAACACCATCTCCTGGTCCACGCCCACCCAGCCGCTGCCGATGGAGCTGAATCCGCAGGTGGTGTTTGAGCGCATGTTCGGAGACGGCAGCACGGCCGAGCAGCGCGTCGCGCGCCGCAAGCGGGATCAGAGCATTCTGGATTCGCTCACCGGCAGCCTCACGCGCCTTCGCAGCAACGTGGGCACCGATGATCGCAACCGCCTGGATGAATATACCCAAGATGTCCGCGAGATCGAGCGCCGGCTGCAAATCGCAATGAAGGCTTCGGCCGTCGCGCCCACCGATATGGACGTACCCGTGGGCGTGCCGCAAACTTTCGACGAACATATCAAGCTGCAGTTCGATCTGCTGGCCCTGGCGTTCAAGGCTGATATTACCCGCGTCGGCACGTTGCTCTTTGCCCGCGACCTTACCGGCCGCACTTATCCGGAATGCGAAGCGCCCACCGTGGGTTTCCATGGCGGATCGCATCACGGCGAAGATCCCAAGCGCATCGCCGAGCTGTCCAAGATCAACCAGTATCACGTCAAGATGCTGGCCCATCTCATCGCGAAGCTGGCCAGCACGCGCGACGGCGCCGGCACGCTGCTCGATCAGTCGCTGGTGTTCTATGGCAGCAACATGGGCAACTCCAATCAGCACGTCCACTACGATGTTCCGAATGTGCTGGTGGGCGGATTGAACGGGAAGCTCAAGGGCGGGCGTCATATCGCGTATCCCACCAAGACCGTACCTACCGGCAATCTGTTGTTGAGCTTGCTGGATATGTACGACATTCATCAGGACAGCATCGGCGACAGCACCGGCCGGCTGACGAATCTGTAGGCAAGTTATGAAGCGGACCTTGGGAAGCAGCGTTGTTCTGTTGTGCCTGTCGGCTTTCGTCGCCAGTCCCGCGTTGACCTCCGCGGTTGCGGACGCGGTGATGAATGGCGATCGAATCTCTGTTCAGAAGCTGCTGGCGCAACATGCCGACGTGAATGCACCCCAGGAAGATGGGGCCACGGCTCTGCACTGGGCCGTTTTCCGATCCGACAAAGAAATGGTCGGCATGCTGCTTCGCGCCGGCGCGAATCCCAAGGCCGCGAATCGCGATGGCTCTACACCGCTGTGGCTGGCCTGCATCAATGGAGATGCCTCGACCATCGCGGCGCTCTTAGCTGCCGGAGCCGATGCCAACGAGCATCTCCCGCTGGGCAGAACGCCTCTCATGGTAGCGTCGCGCACGGGCAATGTGGATGCGATCAAAGTACTGCTGGATCACGGCGCGGACGTCAACGCGAAGGATTCCCTGCGCGGAACCACGGCACTTATGTGGGCCGCTGATGAGGGCCACGCTGCCGCCATCCAACTTCTGGTGCAGCACGGCGCCGATATCAAGGCCCAGTCCGATCCCGCCGAGCGCGGAAGAGGACCGGCGCTCGGAAAATCCAATGACCCCCGCAAGGCTGTGGCGGCGCTCGGCAGGGCTCTCGCGGCTGGCATCCCGACGCCGCAACTGGGCGCGCTGGGTACCACCAGCCTGATCCCAAACGTGCCGGAGCGGCGCGCTGGCGGTAAAGGACCGGGCAGGGGCGCCGGAGCGGGCGGCGGCATCGATCAAAACGACGATGCCGCGGTGGCGGCGTTTGGCTTCGGGCGGAAACCGCCTCCCAAAGATGGCGGTGGTCTCACGCCGCTGGTCTACGCGGTGCGCTCTAACGATCTCGATTCGGTAAAAGCATTGCTGGCGGCCGGAGCCGACATCAACCAGGTAACGGACTATGGCTGGAGCCCCTTGCTGGTGGCCACGCAAAATCGCTACTACAAGCTGGGGGCGTATCTGCTGGAGCATGGCGCCGATGTAAACCTCACCAATAAGGGTGGCTGGACGCCGCTTTATCTCGCCACCGACAACCGCAACATCGAAAGCGGCGATTATCCGGTCCGTAAAGCCGACATGGATCACCTGGATTACATCAAGCTCCTGCTGGCCAAAGGCGCCAATGTGAATGCGCGCATGAAGGACAGCACGGAAACCCGGACGGTTTTCACCAACCAGTGGCTGGATGAAAATGGCGCAACGGCTTTCCTGCGCGCCTCCCAATCCGGCGATATCGTGCTGATGAAGCTTCTGCTGGCGCATGGCGCCGATCCCAAGATCGAGACCGCGCTGCATGTCACCGCGCTGCAAGTGGCCGCCGGCATCGGCTGGGTGGAAGGGATCACCTACGAGTGGTCGCCAGCCAGCACTCTGGAAGCCGTAAAGATGCTTCTGGACCTGGGCCTCGATCCAAACGAGCAGGCTGACACCGGACGCACAGCCCTGCATGGCGCCGCGCATAAGGGACGGCCGGATGTCGTGCAAGTTCTGGTGGACCATGGCGCCAGACTCGATGTCCGCGATTACGGTAACACCGACAACCGAGGCAGCAAGGAATTAGCCGTTCACACATGGCTGCCGGTGGATTATGCCGACGGACTGGTACGCGTCGGCGTACAATCGGCGATCCCGCATCCGGAGACCGGGCTTCTCATTCGCAAGTTGATGACTGCCGCCGGCCTGAAAGCGCCGCCCATGGGCCGCACGCTGGAATCCATTTGCGTCACCGACGCCTGCGAGTAGCCGCTCGGCTAACCCCAGCCTGGATGAACGAACCCGCCCAAAATTTGAGCGAGAATCATCAGCACGAGAACCCCTGGCAGCCGGTATTCCAACAAGCCGTCCGTTTCCACGGAAACGGGCAAATAGCCGAAGCCGCGTCGCTGTTTACCGCCATTCTGGAACATAATCCGGACCACTTTCCATCCCTTCACCGGCTGGCCGCGATCCGCCGTCACCAGGAACGCCTGGAAGAGTCGCTGGCGCTGTTCGAGCGGGCCATCGCCTGCAATCCCGGCGCGGCGGACATCTACAACAGCATGGGGAATACGCTGAATTCCCTGGGGCGCGCGGAGGAAGCGATCGAGCAATATCGGCGAGCCGCGGCGCTCCACGAGAATTTTCCGGAAGCGCATCTCAATCTTGCCAATTCCTTCAAAGCGCTGGGGCGCTGGCACGAAGCCGAAGGCGGTTACCGCGCAGCCATCGCCTTGCGCCCTGGATATGTGGAGGCTCATACCAACCTCGGCGTCGTGTTAGGCCGCCTGAACCGTCCGGCGGAAGCATTGGCCAGTTTTTCCGCCGCCATCTCGTTCGATCCGGAAGTCAAGCTGGGCAACAGTAATATTGGCACCGCGCTTACCGCTCTCAATCGCCATGAGGAAGCCTTGCCTTTTTTCCAGATTGCCCGCCAGTTGGATCCCGCTGCTCCCGAGCCGGTGCTCAATGAGTCACTGGTGCATCTGGCGATGGGCAATCTGGAGCGCGGCTGGGCCGATTACGAAGCGCGCGTGCGCGTTCCCGATCTGAATATCGATCCCTACAATTTCCCACAACCCATTTGGGACGGCCAATCGGCTATTGCGGGTAAGACCATCCTGCTCCAGGCCGAGCAGGGCTTGGGCGACACCATTCTGTTCGCCCGTTTCGTGGAGCTAATCATGCAGAAGGGCGGCCGCGTCGTCCTGGCGGTACAGAAGCCGCTGCGGCGCCTGCTGAGCAGAATTCCCGGCATTGCTCAAGTTCTCACCGCGGGCGATCCTCTGCCCGAGTTCGACTTGCGCGCGCCGCTCGGCAGCCTGCCTCGAGCCCTCGCAATTACTCTCGACACCATTCCCGCTCGTGTGCCGTATTTGCAGGCGCCGGCAGAATCGGAAACCATCACCGATCTGGACGAAAAATCGGAAGATGGTCCGCTGGTAGGCGTCTGCTGGGCGGGAAATCCGGCCAATCGCAACGATTACAATCGCTCCATGCCCTTGACGATTTTCCAACGCCTGTTTCGGGTTCCAGGCGTTCGCTTCGTTTCCCTTCAGCAGAACCTCCGCCCTGGCGAAGATTCCCTCCTCGCTCGCTTCAACAATATAGATCTGACCTCCGATCGCAAAGGCAGCGGACTGGCCGACACAGCCGCGCTGATTGCCAGGCTCGACCTGGTGATTACCGTGGATACGGTGATCGGGCATCTGGCGGGCGCGCTCGGCCGTCCCTTTTGGGTTCTTCTGCCCTATTCCGCGTATTGGCCCTGGCTGCGCTGCCGGACAGACACGCCGTGGTATCCCACCGCCCTCCTTTTCCGCCAGCCTCAGCCTGGCGATTGGACCAGCGTTCTGGAGACTGTCTCTGGCGCTCTGAAAAGCATGCCGGCCGGACCCGTCTCAACCTTCACCGGCGTCGATTCGATGCTCAAGCCAAATTCCCGCCAACTCCCCGCCAACTCCTCGCTCTCCGACAGATAGGTTCGCTCGTAAGGTGGCGATAAGCGAATCTGGGCCCCGCTCCACCTCGCGGACAGAGCCAGAAAAGTTGGCGTTTTTGCCTTGCCTATCCCGGGGTTGCGGCGGCGCGATTGCTTAAGAATCAGCGCAGGTTGCACGGTTGCCGTCGTTATGGATGTCGAATCAAACCAGTAGAAGCGAAAAGGCAATTGCGATGTGACCGTCCATCGGAACTCGAGTCCCGGGTTCGACAGATGGACGGCCACTAACCAGGAGCAACCAAGAGCAACGCCGGAGAGCCCACGCTGGCACGCGGCTTCTTTTGCGATGACAGTTTCCGTGCGCTTGAACGAACAGGCTTTGCGGATTAAGGAGAGGTATGAAAACCACTGAATCAGATCAAATTTCTCAGCCGTCCTCCGTTCCGTTGCGCGGCGCGAGTTTAGCCCTGCGGCTCACCGCAATCGCCGGCGCACTGGTAGTGAGTGCGGGGCTCTTTCTATACGCGGGCGGCTGGTTCACACCAGAGGAGCTGACGCCGGCCGCGATAATCAACACGTTTGAATACGTAAACGGAGTGCATCCCGGATTTCGGCGCAATCATGCCAAGGGGGTCTGTGTCACCGGTTACTTCGACAGCAACGGACAGGGACAAGCGGTTTCCAAAGCACAGGTATTCGTCCCCGGCCGCGTCCCTGTCGTAGGACGGTTTGCATTGGCGGGCGGAATGCCATACGCCGCCGACACGCCGCAAACCATTCGAAGCCTGGCGATACTGTTCAAGCAGCGTGACGGACAGGAATGGCGGACGGCCATGATCAACATCCCGGTATTCGTGGTCAACACACCCCAAGCGTTCAACCAGTTCCTGGTGGCGTCCTCCCCGGACCCGGCCACGGGAAAAGACGTTCCCGGCGCTATGAACGCCTTTCTTGCCAGGCACCCGGAAACCGCCGCCGCGCTGCAAATGATCGGCAGGCATCCTTTCACGTCCGGATTCGGCGACAGCCCATACTACGCCCTGAACGCTTTTCGTTTCGTCAATGCCCAAGGCGAGTCAACTCCGGTTCGTTGGTTCGTAAGGCCGGATGAAACGTACCCGGCAAATAGCGCGGCCGCAACCGGCAAGAACTATTTGTTCGACGCACTGATCGCGCAGCTTCACACCAAGCCGCTGCGCTGGCATTTGATTCTTACTATCGGCCAGCCCGGCGATTCGACCGCGGATGCCACCCAGGCCTGGCCTCCGGACAGAAAACAGATCGACGCGGGAACGCTGACCATCAACACCATCGAGAGCGAAGACACTAGTCCGACACGCAATATCAATTTTGATCCGCTGGTGCTGCCCGATGGGATATCGCCATCGGATGACCCTCTGCTGAGCGCGCGCTCGGCGGCGTATTCGCAGTCCTTCACCAGGCGCGAAGGCGAGCATAAGGAGCCCAGCGCGATTTCAACCGCGGAGGTTGCAAAATAGCCATGTCCACGTTCACAAAGAGTCCCATTCAATTCGCGCTCCCGTCGCGGATCCTTCACTGGCTGATGGCCGCCTGTCTTCTAGCGATGCTGTTCATCGGCGTGTCCATGGTGGCTTCGTTGGGTGACTACCACACGCTCCTCGCCATCCATCGTCCGCTCGGCATCCTAATCCTTCTGCTGGCCGTCGTCCGGCTGGCCACCAGGTTGTTGACCAGGGTCCCGGAGCTTCCCCCGGCCATGCCGCCACAGGAGCGTCTGGTCGCGAAGGCCTCCGAACTGCTGCTGTATACCTTGTTCTTCGCGCTGCCGCTGGTGGGTTGGGGCATGCTGTCCGCAGGGCATTACCCGATCGTGCTGTTCGGAACCGTACACCTGCCACCAATTCTGCCCGCCGGGCCGGAGCTCTATGCCACGTTGCGTGAAGCACACACCATCCTCGCGTATCTTTTGTTCCTGGCCTTTCTTGCTCATATGGGTGCGATATTGTTCCACACGCTGATCCTGCGTGACGGCCTTTTAGAGCGCATGGTTCCGTGGTCCATTCGCGCGGTAGCAGGCAAAAGCAGAATGTGAAGTCATCAGCCGCCCTCGGCCCTGAGGAGGAGAGAGCAAGAACCAAGGACATCGATCGATTTCCATCCGGTCCACTTCAGTACTATACTTGGACGAAAGATAACGGCCTTGTGAGCGGGAAATGGGTCCGCGGACGCGCGCAAGAAGAGTATGCGGAATAGGTCAGGTCTCTGCAAACGAACTTCTGGCCGGTGTTTGGCGTCATCGAGTGCCGCGGGATTTTGGGCTGAGTTAGGTTCAATGGAGACAAGGTTGGGGTCTATGACCAATACGGTAGGAGCACTGAATTGATAGAATCGCTAGCCAGAATCGGCCTGCGCCGCAGCTCGATCAAGACCTGTCTCGCAGTATTGGCGGCCACTCTAGCTGCAATCGTGTTGTACGTGATCGCACAACGTCCCACCCCGGTCGCCGCTGCGACTTCGGACACCGTGGACCGCATCGCTGGAAAGCCGGATTTCAGTGGAATTTGGGAGGCCAATAACACCGCCAACTGGGATCTCCTGACCCATCAGGCGCATCCCATGGTGGCCCAGCCCGGGTTGCTCCCCAATACCGTGGTTCTAGCGGCTCCGGTGCTGGCGCTAGGCTCGCTCGGCTGGGTTCCGGGGGGCCTGGGTGTTGTGGAGGGTGACGAGATCCCCTACCAGCCTTGGGCCGCGGCGAGAAAGAAGGAGAACGAAGAGCACTGGCTCGATCGCGATCCGGAACTGAAATGCTTCCAGCCGGGAATCCCGCGCGGCATGTACCTGCCGCATCCATTCCAGATCATTCAGGGCAACACCAAAATCCAGATGATCTTCGAATTTGCGAACGCCCAGCGCACCATTCATCTGACAAAGATGGAGCCGTATCCGAACGTGCTTTGGATGGGATATTCGGTGGGCCACTGGGAGGGAGAAACGCTGGTGGTGGACGTCTCCGATTTCACGGACGCCACGTGGTTCGACCGGGCTGGAGATTTCCATAGCGATGCTTTACACGTCACCGAACGCTACTCGCTCGCCGACAAAAACGTCATCAACTATGAAGCGACCATTCAGGACCCGCAGGTGTTCACGCGGCCGTGGAAAATTAGCATGCCGCTCTATCGCCGGCTGGAGCCGAATGCGCAGCTCACGGATTTCAAGTGCGTGGAGATGGTGGAAGAGACCATGTACGGCCACCTTCGTAAGCACCAGCTGGTCAAACACTGGGAAGGCAAGACCATGAACGTAGACATTACGCGCAAAATTCCGCCCGGTGAAGAGGTTTTGGAACGCTATATCTCCGGCAATCCGCCGGCCAAGAAGTAATCGAGAACTGGAATTGAGGAATCAGGAGATTCGTCTTATGAAAGCCAAGTTTACCGTTGCAGCAGTGATCACCGCGGGCATCGCTTTATTGTTCGTCGCACCGCCGCTGAGCGCCCATCACGCGTTCGCGGCCGAATTCGACGACAAGAAGCCGGTGCATTTCGAGGATGCCATCGTAACGAAGGTCGAATTCATGAATCCGCACTGTTGGATTCACGTGGATGTGAAACAGCCCGATGGCACCGTGGAGAACTGGGCCATCGAAGCTGGGAGCCCGAATATCCTGATGCGGAGAGGCATCACCCGGTTCACGCTGAAGGCTGGGGACAAGATCAACGTTTCCGGTTATCAGGCGAAGGACGGGTTTCACCGCGCCAACGGCCGCGATCTGACCTTGCCAAACGGCCAGAAGCTGTTCCTTGGGTCTTCGGGCACCGGAGCTCCGTACGAAGTGCAGCGTCCTGGCATTGACACCAAGGACAAAGATACGCAACAGAAGAAAGAGCAATGAGCGATCGATTCGCAATCACCGTCGGCGCGCTGGCTTGTGTTGGGGTACTCGCGGTGGCAGCGGTGTCCCTGCGCGGCCAGACATCGGCGGCCAAATCCACCGGAGCGAAGGTCGCCGGAGCGGCAAAGTCCGCGCAATCCTCCCCGCACACCTTGGGGGTCTCCTGATCTGCAGGGCACCTGGTTCGTACTGTACGACGTGCCTCTGGAGCGCTCCGCGGCGAACGCCGGCAAGGAATTCCTGACGGATGCGGAAGTGGAGGCATCGGACGAGAAGAAGGGACTCAATCCCGGAAGAAACGCCCGCTCTTCCAATCCCGAACAGGACGTCAGCGGCGCCTACAACGCTGTATTCAACTCGGTTTTGAGAACCGGCAGGCGCACCTCCATGATCATCGATCCGCCGGACGGGAAAATTCCGCCCATCGTGCCCGGGTCTCCGGCGGCCAAATTCGGCCAGGGATTCCGGCTTGGTTTGGGAACAGATCCGGGGGTGAACGACAACCCCGAGACCATCCCGCAATCGCCGCGCTGCCTCGGCGTGCCGATGCCGTTCCTTCCCTTGAACACTTTGTTCGCGCAGGGCACGGTGATGCAGATCGTGCAATCTCCGAAATCCATGGGCATCTACATGGAAGACGATCACGCCGGCGGCGGCAACCGTGTCATCTTCATGGACGGCCGTCCGCATGCCCCCAGGAGAGCGAGGTTCTATCTGGGAGACTCGCGCGGCCACTGGGAAGGCAACACTCTGGTTGTCGAAACCACCAATTTCTTGCAGGGCTTTCGTGGCTCAAACCCCGATACCTACAAAATGATTGAGCATTTCACGCGCGTCGATTCTCGCACTTTGCGGCGCGATATCACCTTCATTGACCCCAAAACCTGGACCAAGCCCTGGACCGTGACCATCCAGATGGGAAGGGCCCCGGACGGGAAGCATATGATCTTCGATTCGGCCTGTCACGAAGGAAACGAGGGAATCGTCGGCATCCTTTACGGGAATCTCAAGCAGGGGCAAGAGAAGAAGTAACACCAGTATCGGATCACGGGATTGCTTTTACTCGGAATCCTGCTCGCGTTTGGCAGCGGTGTTGCGGCACTCGTCTACGAAATCGTCTGGTTTCAAGTTCTGGAACTGGTCATCGGTTCAACCGCGGTTTCACTTGGCATCCTGCTCGCCACCTTCATGGGCGGGATGTGCCTCGGCAGTTGGCTCTTCCCGCAGGTCTTCCAGGACAGCCGGCGTCCTCTGCGCGTGTACGCGCTCATCGAGCTCGGAATCGGAATTTTCGGGCTGGTGGCGTTGCGTCTGATTCCGCTCGCGGGCAGCGTATACACGGCTTGGAGCGGATACGGCGTGATGGGATTTCTGCTCCGCGGACTGGTAGCGATTGCCTGCCTGCTGCCCCCCACTCTGCTGATGGGCGCGACGCTGCCTGCGTTGGCGCGCCAGGCGCACGCCGCGGAGAACGGTGTCCCTTGGCTCGGTTTCTTCTATGGAGCCAACATCGCGGGAGCGGTATTGGGATGCCTGCTCGCTGGCTTTTACCTGTTGCGCCTGTACGACGTAACCGTTGCAACGTACGCTGCCGCTGGAGTCAATGTAGCGATGGGAAGCATCGCACTCGCCTTCGCTTGGCGGAACCCGCGTTCAGGCCGCGTCGCAGAAATTGCCGCGTCGCCTGTGCCGGGCTCCGCAGTCGTGTACTTCGGCATTGCGCTATCGGGCCTCTGCGCCTTAGCGGCTGAAGCCATCTGGACTCGATTGCTGGGGCTCTTGTTCGGCGCATCGGTGTACGCGTTTTCCATTATCCTGGCGGTTTTTCTGGCTGGCCTCGGCATTGGCAGCGCTATCGCAGCTTTGCTCTGCCGAACCTCCCTGCGCCCTCGGATAGCATTGGGCTGGTGCCAGATCCTGGCAGTTCCGGCGATGGCCTGGACAGCCTACAACCTGACCGCGTCGCTCCCTTATTGGCCTGTTAGCCCGGCGATCTGGTCGGATGTGTGGCTTCACTTTCAGCTTGACCTTGCCCACGCCGGTTGGGCTCTGCTGCCTCCGACGGTGCTCTGGGGCGCGAGCTTTCCCTTTGCGCTTCGCGCTGTGGCCCGTGAAAAACAAGATGCCGCGAATCTGATGGCGCGGGTTTATGCCGCCAACACCTTCGGGGCCATCGCTGGAGCGCTGGCCGCGAGCCTGCTGCTCATTGCCTGGATCGGATCGCAGCACGCCGAGCAGGTGCTCATGGCGTTATCGATGATCTCAGGCGTGCTGCTTCTGGCCGCAACACCGTGGACGCTCCGGTTTCGAATCGCTTCTGTCGTGGCCGCTGTGCTGTTCGCTGTTTTCTCAATCGCGAGCGTTCCACATGTATCGGATGTGCTGATCGCCTACGGCCGCTACGCCGCCAGCTGGGTCGGCAAAGGAGAAATTGTTTACGCGGCCGAAGGCATGAACTCGTCCGTAGCGGTCTCGCGATTTTCCAACGGCGTGCTTACATTTCACGTCGCCGGCAAGATCCAGGCTTCGAACGTAGCCCGCGATATGCGTTTGCAGCGCATGCTGGGACACCTTACGACCCTCGTGAACCCGCATCCGCGCGACGTGCTGGTGATCGGCTGCGGCGCCGGAGTGACGGCGGGTGCGGTGTCCATTGACCCTCGCGTGGAGCACGAGACCATCGTGGAAATCGAGCCGCTGGTGCTGCAAGCCGCCGCAAAATATTTCGGCCAGCCGAACTTCGACGTGCTCCGCAATCCCAAGGTCCAGGTACGAATCGATGATGGACGGCATTACCTGATGACTACCAGGGAACGGTTCGACGGAATCACGATCGATCCTCTCGATCCATGGGTCAGAGGCGCGGCCGGGTTCTACACGCAAGAGTTTCTCGAAACCTTGAAACAGCATCTCAACCCGGGCGGTACAGTGACGCTATACGTCCAGTTGTTCGAAACCGATTTGGAAGCGGTCAAGAGCGTGGTCGCGACATTTTTCGAAGTATTTCCCAACGGCACCATCTGGGGCAATCCGTACCGGGGACAAGGCCACGATATGATCCTGCTGGGTCAAGTGGAACCGTTGCGGATCAATCTCGACCAGATGGAGCAGCGCATCGGCTATCAGGGCGGCAACAGCCCGGTGGCAACGTCGCTCGCTGAAATCGGCATGAACTCTCCCGTGGATTTGTTTGCCACCTATGCCGGCCGCAGATCCGATCTGACACGAGTGGCTGCGCGGCGCCTCCATCAACCACGACTGGAATCTGCGGATGCAGTATCTGGCCGGCCTCGGCCTGGATCGCGACGATGCCGCGAGCATCTATGCCGGCATGCTCGCCTATCGGCGCTTTCCCGAGGATCTCTTCTTCAGCGCGGAAGGACGGGTGGATTCGTTACGCGAAGCTATTCGCCGCCTCCGCTAATCGCACACGCGCTCTTCCAACCCTCGCGGCACGCAAGCGCGTACAATGCCGACGGGCTGCGATCGCGAATTTCCCCTTTGGAGCCTCTCAAGATGATCGGATAGTCCTTGAGTGTTGGCGGCGCGTACGCGAAGCGCTGCACGCCCCTGGTGAGCATGATGAGATTCTCGCAGGCCATCTGAAATCCTGCCTGGCATCCGCGTGTAAAGGGCGCCGCGGCTTGCGCGGGATCGAGCCGGCGAAGATCCTCGCCCGACCGCGCCAGCGCGATATCCATCAGTCCGGCATCGTTGCACGCCCAGCCCGAACCTTGGTTGCAGAAACCTAATTCCACATCGGCGAGATAGGGACAGGCATAGGCGCGGCCCTCCTGACAGGCATTGCGCCAGAATGGCAGCCATTGCCCGGGATGATTGTCGCCCACGCCCTGCGCGGCGCTCATTCCGGCGAATACGACGGTCCAGATGGATATATACGCCAGGTTGCGCCGCAGCGCTGGCAGCAACTTGGCCCAAGCCGCCGGATCGAACGCACGCAGCCACCGCGAACGTGCCAGCCGGTCGATCCATTGGATCGATAGGTTCAGCAGCGGCACCTGCAGCAGCTTGTCATAGAACGTCGGCATGCCGAAGCTGCCGAGCAACCGGTACAGCAGTACTGTACTCAACCCGTAAAGCGCGCCGTAAATGATTCGTCCCAGTTCCGTTCGTGGCGAGGTGGAGGGATCGTTGAACAGCAGATGCATTCCCAGGAAGACCGCAATCGGAATGTACGAGTCGTAGAAGAAATAGACCCCCGTCACTGCCTGATACACAAGGCCGAATAAGTACGTGGTCACCACCGCGGACATCGTCATCGAAGTGACGCCGAAGAACAATTGACCCGGCAATGCGATCAGAAACAGAAACAGGTACATGTGCGGCGGATAGAACTGGGTGATGGAGATCTGATGGCCCCACGTGAGATCGCTCGCGCCCTTGGCAAGCAGAAGCAGCGAGAAAAGAGCCAATGGAAAAGAGGAAGGGTTGAAAATATGTACCTTGCGGCCGTCCTTGTTCCAGCGGATGAGTTCCTTGGCGGTCAGGCCCACCGCCACCATCAGGAATTGCAGATAGAACCAGTCAGGCTTGAACCAGAGGAAGAGATTAATACTGAACACAATGGGAAACTGAGCGAATCCGAGCGTGTATTCTGTCGCGGCGCGACCAGCCGAGCAACAGGTCGAACGCGTAGGCAAACAGGAGTTGGGCGAGAATCAAGTAGGCCGAAGCGTAAACTTCCCGCCAATACCAACCCCAATACAGCAGCACCGCCGCCTGCGCACAGGCCTGCACGGCATGCTGCTTCTTGACCACAAAATTTACCGTGAGAACCCTCCCGGTGCGCCGCGTCCAGAAAAGGAGGAAGGCGTTCCAGGTGAGCAGAACCGCCACTGCCATTAGAAATGCGGTCAGAAGTCGTGAGTTTTCGCGGACGGCCGGAAGAACTGCGAGTCCGGCGAGGCCGGCCGTAAACGCAAGTGGAAGAAGCAGTACGTTCCAACCGGACCGGCGCACCACCGAAGGTTCGGCAGCGACTACTAGGCCCGTGCTGTTTTGCTGCTCCACAACTGTTGGCTCGCCAGGCGAGCACCTTCCGCGAGTACTTTGAGCTTAGCCCACGCTATCTGCGGATGAACGCGGAAGCCCATGCCACAGTCGGTTCCGGCGATCACATTCTCGCGGCCTACCAGATTGGCGTAACGAATGATGCGATCGGCCACCAGTTCGGGATGCTCCACGACATTGGTGTGGTGCGTGACCACACCCGGAATCAGGATCTTGCCTTCCGGCAGCTTCACATCCTGCCAGATCTTCCACTCGTGCTCGTGCCTGGGATTGGCCGCCTCCAAAGAATAGGCGCCGGCCGTGATCCGGAGCATCAGATCCACCACGTGCCGAAGCGGCAGATCGTGAGTGTGCGGGCCGTGCCAGCTGCCCCAGCAAATGTGATAACGAACGCGATCTTCCGGGAGACCGCGCAGCGCCTGGTTCAATGCATCCACGCGCACCGCGGCAAACTTGCGATAGTCCTCGATACTGGGGTTGGGGACGATCATGTCGTAGGTATCGGGCAAAGCGGGATCGTCGATTTGAAGAATGAACCCGGCATCCACGATGGCCTTGTACTCATGCTTCATGGCGTCGGCAAGCGCGAAAATGTACTCTTCGTCGGTCGCGTAGTATTCGTTCAGGAAGAAGTGCTCCAGCCAGCCCGGCGCCAAGACACACATAAATGTTTCTTCCGGCTTGACGCCCGATTCGGCCAGAGCACTGCGAAACAGTTCCAGATCTTTCCGCACCTCCTCTTGGCCAATATAATGAATCGGGCCGGAGCAAACCGTGCGCTCCGTCCCGGACGGCATGAATGGAAGTTCCTTGTAAAACTCCGCGAATTCCAGGCGCTCGCCGGTTTGGAGCGTCATGAACGCTGGTTCACCGGGTTTCAGTTTGCGGTTACTCAAGCCGCTCAGACGGAGCCCGTAATAACCCACCGAGCCAAACCCGACTTTGCCGAGTTCACCGTCGCTGATGATGTCGATTCCGGCATCGGCCTGCTTGCGGAGCACGTCGACGATGCTGCTGCGGATTTGCGGCCGCGCCGCTTCGAGATCCACTTTCTGGCCCGAAATCATGGCCATCATCATTGCGCGATACTCGGGCGGGCCGTCCAGTCGGCCGGCATGCGTGGTGAGAATGCGATTGGTGCTGTGTTTCATAATCTTAAGGGCCGGTGCTTGCCCTAGCGGTTTTGCGACAGCAAGTATATCACTTGCCCCTTTCCATGAGCCGGAGGGGCGCGCCCGACAGGAGGGGCGCGCCCGGCGGTCAGGAGAACCAGGTCAGTGCAGTGACCGCACATCCCCGGCTGCACTCCCGCCGGCCGCCATGACTCTCAGCTTGATCCGGTCGATTTTGTTCGTGCCCGTGCGGGGCAAAGCGTCGACGAAATGAACTTCGACGGGGCGCTTGTACTTGACAAGGTTTTCCTTGCAGTAGGCCAGAACTTTTTCCTCGTCGAGTTCGGCGCCGCTTTTCACGGCAACGAAGGCTACCACTACCTCTCCCAGCCGATCGTCGCGTTTGCCAACCGTGGCCGCTTCGTGAATGGCCGGGTGGTTGAACAGTACCTCGTCGATCTCGCGCGGATAGACATTGTAGCCGCCGACGATCACCATATCCTTCTTGCGATCGACTAGAAACAGGAACCCATCCTGGTCCACATAACCGATATCACCGGTGTACATGTAGCCGCCGCGCAGTGCGTACGAGGTTTCCCCGGGCTTATTGTGATACCCGATCATCATCTGGGGCCCGCGTACTCGCACCTCGCCCGTTTCACCCATCGGCAACACACGCGCTCCGGTTTCGAGATCGACCACTTCAACCTCGGTTTCCGGCACCGGATTGCCGACCGACAGGAGCTTGCGCTCGCCGTCGTAGCGATTGAGGCAAAACGGAGCCCCTTCGGACATTCCCCAGCCCTCAAGCAGCGGGCAGCCGGTACGCCGGAGCCATTCGCGATGCAGGTCCTCAGGGCACGGCGCTCCGCCGGAGGGGCAGTACTTCAACGCCGAAAGATCCACCTGATCAAACAGCGGGCTTCGCAGCAGACCCATATAAATAGGCGCCGGGCCGCCGGCAAAGATACTCACGCGATGCTCGGCCAGTCCTTTTACAACTTCATCGGGATCGTATTTCGGGATCATGACCAGCGTTCCGGCGGTGAAGATCGGCACCCAGGTGGCATAGGTCAGGCCCCAGATATGAAACATCGGCGCGACATTCAGAAAAATGCCGCTTCCGAACGGAATCGGCCAGACGCTGACGTGCTGAATCAGGCCCCACATCAGTCCGCGATGCGTGTGATTCACCCCCTTGGGCACGCCGGTAGAACCACCTGTAAAAATCGACAACGCAAGGTCATCCGCCCGCGGCATCTTCGCCCGTGGCAAGTCGAGCCGGGCATCGGCGGTCCACTGGGACAAGGTCTCGTAGCCCACCGGGATGACGTGCGCCAGCCCCATCTTTTCGGCCACTGCGCGCGCCTTGTCGAGCGTGCTGGGATGGCAGACGATGGCCCTGGGGTCGAAGCCATCGAGCACCTTGCAGATTTCGGCGGCGTGAAAAAACGGGTTGACCGGAGCAACCTGTGCGCCGGCGCTCATCACCGCCATCAGCGCGATGTCCATCTCAATTGAGTTGGGCATCATGACGACGATCGGGCCGGTATCCAGCCGGAGCGAATCCAGCAGGACTGCCAGTCCGTTAGTCGCGCGACCGAAATCGCGATACGTGATGGACCGGTCCTGATAAATCACCGCGACAGTGTCTGGCTTGCGCTCAACCGCATGCCGGAACATGTGTACCAGGCTCTCGTGAAACGGCAGACTGCGGTCGACTGGGATCTTCGGGCCAATTCTCGACAACGGGACTGTTTCGTGAGACGGATCTGTCATTTCTAAAGTAATCACCCCTGGCGTGAGCACCCTTTGGGACTCTACCAAACCGCTCCGATGCAACCGGCTAAGGACAGCAGCGAACCAAGGAGCATCGAAGAGGGTCAGCCATATTCTCGCAGATCAGGATCCCGCTGAACACAAACGCAGCAATAGGCGTGAAGCTCCGTTAGGCACTCGCCGTTCGGCGATTTTCCATGCCGAGTGATGCTTGGAAAGCCGCTGCGATGCGGAATAGTACCTTTTCGTCAAACGGACGCGCAATGAAGTCGACGCCAATGGACAGCTTTTCTTTGATGGGGCCGAGCATGGGAAGCGCGTGAAAAAGCGAAGTCAAGCAGCGGCGGGAGCAAGGAATGGACGGTGGGAGTGCCGTGGTTGATCGTGCGGGCGCAACCGCCGGTGACAAACTTCGACTCTACTAGTCCAGCGCTCGAAGGCTCACATGGATATTATGTGAGGATGCTTCGCCCAGCCAGTCTGGCTCTTGCCTTTATCTTGGGGTTCCTGCCGGCCTTCGGCCAGCATGCGTTGTCAACGCGCGATTATTTCTACGTTGGTGGCAAATATACCGGCCCTCCAGCCAATGAAGTGATGGCGGGGCAAATGTATGTCGAGGTCCTTCACCCCCAGCGCGTTGCCCAAAAGTATCCATTGGTGTTTTTTCACGGCGCCGGGCAGACTGGCACCAATTGGATGGGAACGCCAGATGGCCGCGCGGGATGGGCGGATTATTTTCTGCAGCAAGGGTACGTGGTTTATCTGGTGGATCAACCCGCGCGCGGGCGGTCGCCCTGGCATCCTTCCGCCAATGGGCCTTTGCAGATGAGGCCGCCATCCTGGGTGGAACAACGGTTCACGGCGCCGGAAATTGCTCCCCTTTGGCCGCAGGCCCGAAAACACACGCAGTGGCCGGGTAGTGGCGCCAAGAAAGGCCGCCAGGGCGATCCGGTGTTCGATGCGTTTTACGCAACTCAAGTGGAAGGCTTGGAGAGCGCCGTGGAAACCCAGACGCTGGTGCGGGCGGCCGGTACGGCTCTTCTCGATAGGATCGGCCCGGCGATCGTGGTGACGCATTCCCAATCGGGAGCGTTTGGCTGGCTGTTGGCTGACGCGCGGCCGAAAGCCGTGAAAGCTATCGTCGCCATGGAACCGAATGGGCCGCCCTTCCGCGACGCCGTTTTTGACGAAAACAAAAACCGGGCCTGGGGACTGACCGATATCCCGATCGCCTACGCCCCGCCGGCAAAGAGCCCGGCGGAAATTGCGATCGTGCAAGAGGCGAAGCCGGACGGTCCGGATTTAGTGCGTTGCTGGAGCCAAGCCGATCCGCCGCGCCGCCTGGTGAACTTGCAGGGAATTCCGGTTCTGGTGGTCACCACCGAGGCGTCGTATCATGCGCCCTACGATCACTGCACCTCCAGGTTTTTGGCTCAAGCCGGCGTCGCCAATACTCACTTGCGGCTGGAAGAACATGGGATTCACGGCAACGGTCACATGCTGATGCTAGAGAAGAACAATCTGGAAATTGCGGCACTGCTCAATCAGTGGATCATCGGCCACGTGAAGTAGCGTTGTACTCAGCATCGGTGACCGCGTCCAGCCACTTGGTCTGCCCGGCGTTCAGGTCCACCGAAAAGATCGTGGCCGACTGTCCGGACGCCGCCCCATGCCAGTGCGGAACACCGGCCGGCACGAATGCGGTATCGCCGGGATGCAGCACTTGAACCCGATGCCCTTGTACCTGCGTGCGCGCCACGCCTTCTTCGCACAGCAAAATCTGGCCGCGCTCGTGGACGTGCCACTTGGTACGCGCGCCTGCTTCGAAATGAATGCGCGCGGCCCGCACGTGAATGTTGCTCTCCAGCCGTTTGGCGGTTCCCGTGAAGTTTGCGTTTGGGTCCGATGGTTGCTGAGCAGCCAAGCCCAGCGCAAACATGCCGAGAAGCAAACCGCTCCGGCTCATTTGCTCTCCTCCGGATCCAGGCCGAAGGCCAGCAAGACATTCCCAGGCAGACTGCCTCGCGCCGGGTAGCCGGAGACGGCGAACATCATTCCGCCCGCGATCACCGGGCCTGCCACGTCCATCGCACCGCCGCGGCCGGCCAAGCCGTTCACTGTTTGATACTCGTGGGCCGTATCGTAGTCCCAAATGATTTTTCCGTCGGAAGAAGAATAGCCGCGCAGATGGCCGTCCGCCGCGCCCGACCATACCACTCCGGGAATCGCCGTTACCGCCGCCGACTGCGCCGGACTACAAGGCCTGCGATCGCCACAACCGGGCGGTGGAGTTTGCCACATGCGTTCGCCATTATCGACGCGAAACGCGAACAGTCCGCCGCCCTTGTTGGGGTCCAGATTGTACGACCGGTCGTTGCTTCCGGGCTTGCGATCCACAACGAAGCGGATGTCCGAAAGAGCCGCGTATACGTTGCGGCCGTCGGTGGCCGAGCCCCACTCGATGCCGCCAACAGTGCCGCCTTCTCCGATGCGCGCTTGCCATAAGACCTGGCCGCGCCGATCCGGATCCACCGCATAGATTACAGCCGATTTCTGCCCGAGCAAAAGCGCCCGCTTGGAGTTCGAAAGCGAAACCAGAATGGCTGAGGACGCGAAATCGAAATCGGGACCGTCCGAGTCGGGACAATTTACTTTGCCCGGAAGCTGGCAGGAGCTGTTCCAAGCATCCTTCGCGGTGAATTGCCTGGACCACAGAATCTCGCCTGACGACATGCGTACGGCAACCAGGGCGTCGCTCAGCGCGGTCGGCGGATCGGAATAATTGTCGCCAGTGGTTACATACATGGTGTCGCGTTCGGCGTCGAGCACTGGCGCAGTCCAGACGCCCACGCCGGATGGACCCCAAGCCGTGGCGCCTTGCCGGGTCTTCGACCGTGCTTTGGGCACATCGGCGATCATGTATCGCTTCCAGACTACTTTTCCCGTGGCCGCATCCAGAGCCGACTCGCTGCCCCGGAACGTGCAGCACAGATAACCGGGCGAAACCGACAGAGCTTCCTCGCGGGAAGCGACCCCGACATACAAGCGGCCCTTGTAATAGACTGGCGTCGCCGTTACGGTAGAGGCCGGATGCTGGTCTGCGCGCGCCTTCCATAACTGCTTTCCCGATGTTGCGTCCAGTGCGTACACGAACCCCGCCGAATCGCCGAAAAACAACGCAGGATTACCGCCGGCCTCTCCCACAGTAATGCCGGATCGCACCTGGGACTGCACGGTAGTGGCCCAGTGCACGCAACCGGTCAGCATGTCGAGAGCGAAGACGCTGCCGTCCTGCCCGCCCGCGAATACCCGGCCGCCATAGACGGCGGGCTGGGAACGCATGGTGGACGTGTCCGGGAACGCGAATGCCCACTTCAGTTTCAAACGCGGCAAATCTTCGGCGCGAAGCCCGGCATCCTTCGCCGATTGGAACCTCGTATTCGCGAGACCGCCTCCCCAACTGGCCCATGCGGGACTCTCGCGAGGCGCCGCGCCCGCCGGACACAGATTCGCGATTTCGTCGCGCTTCCGTTCCAGCGTTACCGCTGTTCCAAGGAACGTCGCGATCCTCAGGCGTTCGTCCGCCGAAAGAGGAGTCGCCTGTTGTTTCATGACGCCGCTGTCCAGGGTCTTTTGAATCGCCGCCGGGGTCATGGACTTGAGCGCGGCTATCTGTGGAACTCGTCCCCCGGCTCCGGCCTCGGAGTTATGGCAAGAGGCGCAATGTTTTTGAAAAAGCTGCGCGGCATAAGGATCGTCGGCCGCGAGCATTGTGACGGAAGCGACTACGAACAGCAGGCAGTATTTCATCGGTGTTCCTCATTTCCCGACCATGTGTTCTACGTCTTTTTCGTTCTCGGTACAGACATACTCTCCGATATCGTCGTTGGCGTCGAGTTCGGAGACTCTCTGGATTTTCCACGGCTTCGCATAGGCCCCCGGATCGTCGATGGTAAATTCGATTTCCAGATGCCCCAGATCCGGGCGACGAAAGCGCTCGATCACGTGCATCATTTCGGTATGCGGATGGCCCGCGGTATCGAGCCACGATCGGTCATCAAACCCTACGGTGTCGATGACGAGCGTGTCTCCGTCCCAATGTCCGATGGAATGTCCCATCCACATGGGATTGGGATCCTTGGGATGGCCGCGTCCATCCAGGAAGACCTGGCGATGGCTTGGGATGTCATCCTCGAACAGCATCACCAGCAGGGTGGGCGTCTGTACCAGTTTGAAGGGAAACAAAGCCCCCGCGTTGGTGATGCCTCGCGGTAGGCAGCGCGCTCCGGGAGCATCCTTTCCGTTGTTTGCGGCGCGTTCCTTCAGCAGCGCTTGCGCCCAGGGGAGAGGTTCTGGCTTACCTGCATCTATCGTTCTTTGCGCATACCAGACACCGGAGAGGTCGGGTTTACCATCGGTGGTTCGTGGCGTTGGCCCGGCTGGCGCCGAATGCGGACTTGTGAGCTGAACCCGGAATTCCCGCCCGTCGCCCAGAGTGCCCAATTGGTATTCCAACAGGCGAACGTTCAGGCGCTGCGATTGCGTTGCGTCGACGGAAACGTTTTGCTGATTAGACGGATAGAATCCTGGTGCGCTAATTGAGACGTCGTACGTGCCCGCCGGCAACATCGGCAGCGTGTAATGGCCTTGCTCGGAACCAGCCGCCTTGTACACTGCTTTCGTGTTGCTGTTCGTAGCCTGAACCTGAGCTTTCGCCACTGCCTGGCCATCCGAGTCGACCACAGTACCGGTGATTGCTCCACCGCCTTGTGAGAGCCCGGCCGCCGCTGACAGGAATGCAATCCAGCACAAAAAACTGATTCTGGCAGTCATCGGGTACGCGAATTCCCGGAAACGAAGCGGATGGTTCACGATGTGAAGATTATAGTCCCGAATCGGCCAGGCGACGTGTTTTAGCGGCTGCCCGGCTGCGGAGCTGAAGGTTCGATCCGAATGAGCGCACCCTCGTTTTCAGCGGTCAACACGTACAGGAAGCCGTCCGGACCCTGGCGCACATCCCGAATGCGCTGCTGCAGCTCGCGCAGCATCGATTCGCGGTGAAGCTCCTCCCACTTCCCATTGAAGTCGATCCGCTCCAGATGGCCGGATCGCGGAACTTCGCCCTGGCGCATGCCGCCCACAAAGACATTATTTTTCCAGGCTGGGAACTTGTCGCCGGTATAAAAGGTCAGGCCCGAGGGGGCGATCGCGGGCACCCAGAAAACGATTGGCAGCTCCATCCCCTCCCGCCACGGGTTTTCCGAGACGCGCGGTCCCAGATAGAACCGGCCGAAGCTCACTGTCGGCCACCCGTAATTCTTGCCCGGCTGCAGGACGTTGATCTCGTCCCCACCGTTCGGTCCGTTCTCGCATTCCCAGATGGCGCCGGTGTCCGGCTGGATGGCCAGGCCTAACGGGTTGCGATGGCCCAGTGTGTAGATCTCGGGCCGGTAGCCCGCGCGTCCGGCGAAGGGATTGTCCGCGGGAACGGTTCCATCGTCGCGGAGGCGCAGCACCTTGCCGGCCAGATCATTCGGATCCTGCGCGCGCGCCGCGGCTGGCGGGTCGCCGACGCCAACGGTCATATACAGCATTCCGTCTCTGCCGAAGATGATTCGCGATCCGATTGTGCCTTGGGTAGCGGTAGAAAAGATATCGCGGACGTCTTCGAGTTTGGTGCCGTCCCATCGCCCGCGAGCCAGCGTGATGATCCCGCCCTGAGCCTCGCCCTCCGCGCCACCGTTGCCGGCCGGCTTGTCGTAGGTGAAGTAGACCAGCTTGTTCTCACTGAACCGCGGATGGAGTGCGAGGTCCATGAGACCGCCGATGCCTCGCGCTTGGATCTGCGGCAGGCCGGCGATTGGATTCGGATCGAGCACGCCATTTCGGACGATGCGCAGGCGCCCAGCCCGCTCAGTAATGAGGATGCCGCCGTCGGGGAGAAAGGCCATGCTCCAGGGCTGATTCAGTCCTTTGGTGACGATCAGCCGGATCTGGTGCTGGATGCCGGTATCTTCAACGATGGGGCCATCCGACAGCGGCGGGGAGGGCCATCGGATGGGGGGAGGCGCGGTGGGCGTTCGCGCGGCGGCTGGCTGGCCCGGAGTCTGCTGGGCGCGAGCTCCCACTCCAGTGAGGACAAGCGCCACGATCATCACCAGGAAACCGATGCAATAACGTCGTTTCATCGACATTCCCCTTCCCGGGCGCTCTGCTCTGCCGAGGTCACCCAGCAAGCATTCTACAGCACGTCATCCTGTATGGGGTGCCGGCTGCTCACACAAGATGAGCCTGAAGAGGAGAGTCCGGATGCTGGGGATTGCTCCTCAGCATGGGAAGACGGAGGAGCCTTCATCAGGAGATGAGGTTCCCCCGCAAGCAGCGGCGCCTCAGGCCCTGCGTTTCAATTTCTCAGGGTCGATTCCTTAAAAGGTGAAACGTCCCACCAGAACGCCCTGCCGCGGCAGAATATTCGGACCGGTGGATTGGCTGAAGCTGGTTAGATTCATATAACCGAAACCGGAAAGCGCGTTACCATTTTTCGCGCGCGTCTGCGGCGCCTGGGTATTGGTGGCCGTCGGGTTATTCCAGAACGCGCGGTTGAAGACGTTGCTGAACTCCATTCGGAGGTTGAAGCTCATGCGTTCGCGAATCCGCCAGGTGCGGCCAAAGTTCATGTTTTCCACCGGCCGGCGCTGCTGGCGATAATCGTTGTAATAAGCCGCCGATGTTCCAAAGGTGCCCGCGGGCGGATTGGCCCAGGCTGCGGGATTCAGCGCGAACGTGGTAGCGGGATTGTAGCAGTGGCAGTTCAGATCCACTGTGAACAGCGGCTGCCCCGCTACTCTGTTCGCGAACGTGCCTGTGGACGCCGTATTGCCGGGGATGGTGTCGAACAGCAGCGAAGCCAGATTGTTGTTGGCGAAAGGCGCCTGAATCGGCAGGCCGCTTGCATACTGCAGGAACGCGCCGTAGGTCCAGTCCTTCGCAATCCAATCCAGAATCTTGTTACTGAATCCGAGATTCGGGGTGACATACGTTGCCGAAATATTGAATACAAGCGGCTGATCGAAAGCGGATAGATATTTGTTCTGCGCCAGATCGAAAGGATTGTTCGTAAGGGCATTGCCGGAGGTGCCGGGGTTGGGGTCGCGCTCCGTGCCGATGGTCAAAGTCCGCTGCCAGGCGAAGGTACTGACGAAGGTCAGGCCGTGCGACAGGCGCTTGGTTCCTTTCACCTGCAGCGCGTCATACCAGGTGTCGCCCATCGGATTCCAGTACGTGTAGATGGTGCCGAATTGCGGGAACGGGCGCAGCGACTGGGCGACCGTCTGAGTCAGCGGGAACGTCGGATACGGCGCCTTGCCGAAGCCCATCTGCTGCGCGAGCGCGGAACTCAGCGGCGAGGTCAGCAACTGCTGATAAATGGGCTGAGTGATATCAATGCCCTTGGCAGCCAGCGTGGCCGGGTTGATGGCGTTCAGATCCTCCAGGCCGGGTGCATACCACCACACGCCGCGATTGCCAATGTAAGAAACATCGACCACCAGATTGGTGGCCAGTTCGCGTTGAACGCCAACGCTCCACTGGTATTGCCTGGGCATGCGGCCCGCGTTGGGATCCATGAACACAGGAATCGTGCCGGAAGGCGTTCCAGTCGGGTTGAACTGGCTGGGATTGAGGTTCGGCCAGGGAGCCGGATCATAGGCGGCCGGAATGCCCTGCGAGAGCGTTGTCACGGCCGCGCCAATGCTGGGAGCGACGACGTTGTTGGACGATCCAGCGAGCCCCGAAGCGGCATTGTTGTTGCTCTCCGTCGGCGCGTAGATGATGCCGAAGCCGGCGCGCAGCACGGTCTTTTGTTGGATCTGGTAAGCGGCGCCGAGGCGCGGCCCGAATCCCCAGGGATAATTTTTAGCGAGGTTGCAATTGCAATGGCCGGGGCCGTCGCCATCGAAGGCTACCGCGCCGAGGATTCCGCCCAGCGCGGGATTCGGTGTAGTCGGTGAGAAGAAGGGGTCGCGGCCGTAGCCGTCCTTGAGATACGTCGAGTAGTCGTAGCGCAGGCCGTAGTCGAAGGTTAATTTGCGGGTGACTTTCCAGGAGTCCTGCACATATGCGCCGAAAACTTTTTTGCCAAGGCGCGGGAACACGGGATTGGCAATGCTCACTTGATTGACCAGTCCCAGCAGGAAGCTGGCGTATCCGAAGCCGGGCGGGTTCGCCAGATTGACCGGCGCGCCAGTCGCGTAAGGGCCGGTCTGGTTCGGTGAGAAGATGTAGCTGCCGGAGGTGTTGGACTCAACGCGAGCGGGATAACCCTCGGTGCGGAATTCGCCGCCGAACTTGACAGTGTGATTGCCCTTGACCCAGGTCATGCTGGTGTTGAACGAAGGCACCTGTGAGATATTGTTCGCGTAAGACGCACTGCCGAAATTCATCATGCCGCCCTGTCCGGAACAGGCACTGACTGTACCACCAGCGCACAGTCCCGAGAACGGCGGGAAGAACTTGTTGATAATTGCGCCGTTCAGGCCCAGCGCCGCTGAGGCGTTATAGTTGGGCACCTGCCCTTCTTCGTTGACTGTGGGAACAAAGAAGTAGTTCGAACGGTAACCCCCGCCGAAGTGCAGCAGCATGGTGGGTGAAAGCGTGTAGTCGTAATTCAGGCGATACAGAGGCGCGTTCTGGAAAGTGCCGAGGTTCGTCGCAAGCGGATCGGGAAGTCCATCAATCTGGCCAAAGGTCGCCGAGATCGGCGCACTGGTCTGTGTCTTCTGCCAGAAAAACGAAAGCCTCCCGTTGTTCCCGATAACCTGGTCGATTTTGACGGACGGGATCTGTGTGTGCCGCGTGGTCGGGATGCTGGGAATGAAATTGTTGACCACTTGTCCGTTCATCGGCGCTGGGAACAGATTCTGGATCTTCACCGCGACAGGGTCAAAGCGGCTGGCAGGAATCGTATTGTTCGGGAAGGGAGTCCGGTAGACCGTTCCATTCGGCGCGGTCATGGTTGAATTGGGGTCGAAGATCTCTCCCTGGAAAATGGAAGGTCCGCCGGGATAGAGCGTCCCGATCGGAGCCGCTCCGGTGGGAATGGCGGAGGAAAAGTTGCCGGCCCGGTAAGCCGCGGCCGGCACGGTTTCGAGTTGCGTATTGATAGCGAGCGCCTCGCGGTATTGCTCCCAGTTGAAAAAGAAGAACGTCTTGTCGTGGCCGTTATAGATCTTCGGCAGCCACACCGGACCGCCCACCGTAAAGCCATAATCGTTGCGCCGGTTGCGCGGCCGCGGCGTGTTCGTGAAGGGCTGGTTGGCGTTCAGGATTTCGTTGACGAAGTATTCGTAAGCCGAGCCGTGGAACTGGTTCGTTCCGGACTTCATGGTCACGTTGAACATTCCACCGCCTACCTGGCCGTATTCGGCCGCATAGTTGCTGGTCTGGATGGCCACCTCCTGGATGGCATCCACGCTGGGCTGCGTCTGCGCCGCCACGCCCGGGGTTCCGCTGTTCGATGCATCCTGCCCTTCGATCCGGAACGACTGCGTATTGTCCGGCGCGCCATTGACGCGCACTTCTGCGTTCGCGATGAAGAAGGTGCCAGGAATCAGATTCACCATGGCGTTCGGATTGCGAATTCCGGAACTGCCTGCCTGATTGGCGCCGATGCCAAGGATGGGCAGTTCATCGAGTCTCTCCGAGCGGACGTTGTGCCGTACATCGCCGGTTTCGGTGTTAAGGAGAGATGCCGCGGCAGTGACGACTACCGATTCAGTGGCGGCGCCGACGTCGAGAGAGATATCGGCACGCAGTATCTGCGCCACTTCGACAACCAGGCCGGCACGCGTGTATTTCTTGAAGCCCGGCGCGGACGTTGATATTTCGTACGATCCGGCCGGCAACTGCGAGATCGTGTAGTTGCCGGTATTGGAAGTCGCGCCTTCATAGACCACGCCGGTCTCGGAATTTTTCGCCTGTACCGGAGCGTTGGCGATAACCGCGCCCGTCGAATCGGTGACCGTGCCGGTGATGGTGCCGCGGTCGCTCTGTGAAAAAGCCGCGAATACGATAAACAACCCGAGTAGTAGAACCCGTTTAATCATTCAACCAACCTCTCGCTTAGTTTCAGATATAATTGCGCCGAACTCTGCACCGCGGTTTCCCTGTCGGGAGGCATGTGTGCTGAGGACCCGTGAACACTGTGGGCGATACTATAAAAACTTCTGGCCTGAGTCAAGGGCTTTAGAGATATTTGTCGGCGCAAAGTGATAATGTCCTATTTGCGCAAAGTAGAAATGTCCTATTGACGACCTCCAGGCTGGGGAGGTGCGAGAAGGACAACTACTGATGACGCAAGCCGAGCGAGACCGGCTGGTGGCCCTGAAAAAGGCCAAAAAGAAATTGATCACGCAGAAGCAGGCCGCCGAGGAACTGGGAATCACCGAACGGCATGTACGGCGTCTGCTGCGAGCGCTGAAGCGGCGCGGTGATCAGGCTGTGGTACATGCGTTGCGAGGGCTACCGTCCAATCGCAAGATTCCTGTGGAGACCGAACAGGAGGCAGTGGCCATCTTGAAGAGGCCGGTATATCGGGGGTTTGGACCGACGCTGGGGTCGGAATACCTGGCCAAGAAACACGGCATCGAGGTGAGCCGAGAGACGGTGCGGCAGTGGATGATCCAGGCCAGGCTGTGGCGAGCCCGCCAGCAGCGTGTTGAGAAAATCCACGAATGGCGTCCACGTCGCGGCCGGTTTGGCGAACTGGTGCAGTGGGACACCAGTGATCACAAGTGGCTGGAAGGACGCGGAGAAGAGATCCTGCTGATCAACATGATCGACGATGCTACCGGCCGGTGGTTCGCGCGCTTTGTGGCCAGCGACTCGACGGTGGAAAACATGAACCTGCTGGAGAGCTACGTGAAAAAGTACGGACGGCCGCTGGCATTTTATACCGACAAGGCGAGCTTGTTTCAGACGGCGGAGAAACGCAAACGCGATGAGCCCGGAGTGGAGAAGGACGCGGTAGAGATGCCGCCGACGCAGATTGGGCGGGCATTGCGAGAGCTGTCCATCGCCTGGATCGCAGCGCACAGTCCACAGGCCAAAGGGCGAGTGGAACGTGGATTTTTGACCGCTCAGGACCGGTTAGTGAAAGGAATGCGAGTCGCTGGAGTCACCACCTTGGAGCAAGCCAATCACTATCTGGAAAGTGAGTTTCTGCCCTGGGTCAACACCACGTTAGCAGTGGTGCCGGCCAGTGCGGACGATGCCCACCGGCCGCTGGAAAGGCAGCACGATCTGGCTGCGATTCTCAGCCATGTGGAAAGCCGGCGCGTGAACAACGACTACACCATCCAGTTGGACACCAAGCTCTACCAGATCGCACGCCACAACATTCGCACCGGATTACGAGGCGCCACCATCCGGGTTGAGAAGCGGCGGGACGGCGAGGTGGCAATTCGATTCCGCGATCGCTATCTAAGTGTTTCTATCTGCGAGCAACGTCCCAAGCTTGCACCACCCAAGCCGCTCGGCAAGGCACGGCGTGCGCTGAAACCCAGCCAGGCCAGTGAGTGGTGTAAAAACTTTGATCTGAAAAAGTCGCCCAAAATCTGGCAGGCCTCAGAAGGTTCCGGCGCCAAGCCGGAGTCGCTATGAAAACCTGCACCAACGCAATTGGAAGGCCGGGCAAAATCGGCCCGGCAGCTTCGCGCTTTCCCTATTCAAGGCCTCCGCTCCGAGACTCCACCCAAGTAATGGGCCTGTCAAAGTCCAAAGCAAAACCCTCGGAGGGTTCCCCGCAGGGCCCCGTTGACCGAGGGTTTGCCGCCGATTACTTCGGAGCCAGCCCCGTCGCATCGGCCTTGAATCTTCCCCAGGAGCGCGACTCCCCAGAGAATCGAAATCAGACTACCATGCAATCTCCACCAGTTCGGTCAAAACCGGACATTTCTACTTTGCAGGGAATAGGACATTTCTACTTTGCGTTGACAGGGCTTTAGAGATATTTTTTCTTGCCGCGCATGTGATGGAATGAACTGGCCGCACGTCCTTTGCCATGGAGCCGCGCTGGCAGCGCGAGCATGTGCGCCAGCACTTTTCATGTGGTGTGATCGGCAGCAACTCGACAATGCCGCCGCTCGCCATCAATCAAGTGTTGTTCTGCAGTCGAGGTCCGGAACTGCTCGAGATTTGTACGGATGGCTTTTTGATTCCGGCGTTAGTAAGATAATTACACTCCGCTTGTTTCCACCAGCCGGCCTCTTCGGCGGGCGAGCAGGAGCAGGAGGGCCAGTATGACCAGGGCAGCCTTGTTTTCGATTCTTTCGCTCGCGGCCGTTCCGGTCTGCATGACCGTCGCGCCCACTGGGTTGTTCGCGCAGTCGGGCGCCGGAAGGGCCAAGGCGCCCAAAGGGAAACCTACGCCGCGCACGGAAGACGGCAAGGTGGATTTCTCCGGCGTCTATTCGGCGCCCGGCCGTGCACCAGGCGACCCGCCGAGCAAAACCGGCGAAGGCTACGCCCACAACATCGCGCGCGATCTTGATCCCGACGATGTTCCGATGCAGCCCTGGGCGAAAGCACTTTTTCATAAGCGCTTCGTGGAGGACGAGAGCAAGGACGATCCGGAAGGATTCTGCCTGCCGATGGGAACGCCCCGCATGACGCCTTATCCGTGGGAGATCGTGCAGACCGACAAACTCATGCTGATGCTTTATGAGGGCAACGTGCATGGCTATCGCCAGATCTTTCTGGATGGACGCGGTCATGATCCCTCAGTGAAAGAGACTTATTGGGGCGATTCGATCGGCCATTGGGAAGGCGACACACTCGTGATCGATACGGTAGGGTTGGGATTCGGCGACGGCCGCAACAACCATTCCTGGCTGGATGCGGACGGACATCCGCGCACCAACAAGCTGCATGTTATCGAGCGGCTCACACGGCCGGAGCTGGGGCGCGTCGTCGATACGATCACGATCGACGATCCGGGCGCTTACACGCGCCCCTGGACGGTAGTTGAGAAGTCGTCTCTTGCTCCTAACTGGGAGGTTCAGGAAACGATCTGCAACGAAAACCAGGACGCACACGGCCAGAATCTGGACGCACAGCATCTGACCGCATTGCCGGATGGCGTTGGCGTTCACGAAGACATCGAGAAGAGGGTGAAATGAATCGCGTTCCCTATTTTGTGCTGCCTAGGTTATCTACCGGACTCGTGTAGCAGTACCGCTCGCGGATATCTCTGCTCGTAAGCAGCTTATAGCTTCCTTCCAGAGTGAACGGCTGCGCGTATGCACCGGGGTCTTCCACGGTCACCTCGCGCAGCAGCGTGTTGGCATTCCGCCGCCGGTAGCGCTCGATCACGTGCAGCTTTTCGGTGTGCGGATGGCCTGCTGAATCCAGCCAGGTCCGGTCGTTGAAGCCAACGGTGTCGACGACCAGCGTGTCGCCATCCCAGTGCCCGATGGAATCCCCGTACCAGCTGGGGGTCAGCTCCCCGGGATGCGGCCGTCCGTTCATGTAGACGATCCGGAAGCTGTGGATGTCTCCCTCGTCGAGAATAATGATCTTGGCTGGAGTCTGCACGAATTTCTGCGGGTACGCCGAGAGGCGCGCTACGCCCATGGGGAGACATTTACTCGCGGGGTCGCCGGATTTCTTTTCCGCTTGCATCATCTTTTCAGCGCCCGGCAGCAGGGAGATGCTGTCGCCGGCCTTAAGGGCTTTGGTGAAATCACCGGAGTACTTGCCGTCCGGATTCCATACACCCGTCAGATCGGGGTGGCCATCCTTGGCACGCGGCACATTTTGAGCCCCGGCCATTCCCGCAATCCACCCAAGGCAAAGTCCGACGATCAAGAATCGCATTCCGCCATTCTATACCGGTTACTGCTGCCTCGAGTCATGCCAGTCGAACAATTCAATTCGGTTCGAACCAGCAAATTGTAAAGATCGGGGCTGGCTCTTGGGCTGCCTGTGACTCCGATCGTGGCCCTCTTCGGTTTCATGATGCAATGGGGCGATGCGCGGGCAAAATTTGAATCTTGATATGAACTTCATGCAAAGCGGCGCCCGGTTCTCCGCGGGGGAAAAAAATCGGAAGCATCGGGATACCACTCCCGCGCGCTCCGAGTCTAACCTGGAAAAGAGGGAAACAATTTCCCAAGGAGAAACAATGCAGATGCGCAAACTTGGAAACAGCGGCTTGCAAGTCTCGGCTCTCGGGCTTGGCTGCATGGGCATGAGCTTTTCTTACGGACCGCCCAAAGACAAAGAGCAGATGATCTCTCTGATCCGGACCGCGGTAGAACGGGGCATCACATTCTTCGACACTGCCGAGGTATACGGCCCGTTCCTAAATGAAGAGCTGGTGGGCGAAGCCCTGGCTCCCTTCCGCAAACAAGTAGTGATCGCCACCAAATTCGGGTTCGACCTGAGCGGCAGCGATCACCGGCCGGGAGCGGCAGGTCTGAATAGCCGGCCCGAGCACATCCGGAAGGCCGTCGAAGGCTCTCTCCAGCGGCTCAAAGTGGATGTCATCGATCTGCTGTATCAGCACCGGGTTGATCCGAACGTGCCAATCGAAGATGTAGCGGGAACAGTGAAGGATCTGATTCAGCAGGGCAAGGTCAAGTACTTCGGACTGTCCGAAGCAGGCGTCCAAACCATCCGGCGCGCACACGCGGTTCAACCGCTTGCCGCGCTGCAGAGCGAATACTCACTGTGGTGGAGACGCCCGGAAGCTGAAGTGATCCCGACCCTGGAAGAACTCGGGATCGGCTTCGTGCCGTACAGTCCGCTGGGTAAGGGGTTCCTCACAGGGAAAATCAACGAAAACGCCAGGTTTGACAGTTCCGACTTTCGCAGTACGCTGCCACGCTTCACTCCGGATGCGCTCAAGGCGAATCAGGCCTTGATCGATCTGCTCGGCAGCATCGCGGAGCGAAAGAAGGCGACACCGGCCCAGATTGCTCTGGCATGGCTGCTGGCCCAGAAGCCATGGATAGCGCCGATCCCTGGCACCACGAAGCTGAATCGTTTGGACGAGAATATTGGGGCGCTTTCGGTCGAACTTACGCCCGGCGATCTGCGGGACATCGATGTCGCGGCCTCCACAATCACGGTGCAGGGAGATCGTTATCCCGAAAGGTTGGAACAGATGACCGGTCGCTGACCGGCCACGCCAAGGTGTTAAGAAATGGAAATCAAACGAAGCGGATCCCAGCCTTCCGCCAAGGGACCGGCAGATTATTTCACGGGCACGGTGCGGCTTGATCCGTTATTCAATGCCCCCGCTCCGGGGCGTGCGATAGGGGCCGCCGTTACCTTTGAGCCCGGCGCCCGCACGGCGTGGCACACGCACCCGCTGGGACAAACGCTGATCGTAACGGCAGGTTGCGGCCTGGCGCGCCGCTGGGGAGGGCCGCTTGAGGAAATCCGGCCGGGTGACGTGGTCTGGATTCCGCCCGGCGAAAAGCATTGGCACGGCGCTGCGCCAACCACCGCCATGACGCATATCGCCATCCAGGAACAACTCGACGGCAAGGCGGTCGACTGGCTGGAGCAGGTCAGCGACGAACAATACCAAAAAGCATAATTCGCAGCGCAGTCCCGCGGCATTCCACGCAATCGTACGTGAAAATCCAGATTCTACCGAGCCGAGAGTTAAACTTGACATGTCGCGCGGATTTGTTTCAATCTATTGGTAATCCCGCAAAAGCCCGTTCCTTGTAGACTGACCATACTTTTATGAGTCCAAACGGTTCCCGCGTACAAAAAAGGCCTCCGGGAGGAGGGCTGTTCGCCCTGCTCCAGCCATATCGGGGCTTAGTGGCCACGCTGGTCGTCATGACGATTGTTGGGAACGGGCTTGCCCTGGTAGTGCCCGAACTCATCTCCCACGCCATCGATGCCTACACCAAGCGGACCTTCGTGCTCTCGACGTTAGTGCTGCAATTCTTTGTCATCGCGTTCCTGGTGTTCGCTTTGAACTATCTGCAGAACATCACGCAAACCTACGCCTCCGAACGCGTCGCGCGAGACCTTCGCACCCGATTGGCCGCCAAGATCGCCACCCAGTCCTATAGCAGCATCGAGAAGCTGACGCCCGCCAAACTCCTCACCAATCTCACCTCGGACGTCGACGGCGTAAAGTTGTTCGTTTCCCAAGCGGTGGCCACCATCATTGCCTCGTTTTTCCTGATCATCGGCGCGAGCGTGATGCTGCTCACCATCAACTGGCGGTTGGGGCTGAGCGTCCTGGGCGTAGTGCCGGTGGTGGGCGGCACTTTTTTCTTCGCGCTCCGGAAAGTCCGGGTTCTTTTCCGGCGTGGTCAGGAAGCCATCGACTGGCTGAACCGCGTCATCAATGAGAGCATCCTGGGAGCCACGCTCATCCGCATCCTCAATTCGCAGCGGTTCGAGGCGGAGAAGTTCTCGGCCGCGAACACCGAGTCCCTTGATATCGGCCTGGCGATCCTGCGGATCATGTCCGCCATGATCCCGGCGATCACCCTGGCCGTCAATCTGGCCACCATCATCATTCTTCTGCTGGGCGGCAGCTTCGTGATGCGCGGCAGCATGACGCTGGGGGATTTCACGGCCTTCAACAGTTATCTCGCGATGCTCATCTTCCCCATCATCCTGTTGGGATTCATGAGCAACGTAATGGCCCAGGCCGGCGCATCCTACATGCGTTTGAGCGCCGTTCTGATGGCGCCGGAGACCAAGAAATCGGGCACGCTGCGGCCGGCTCTTCGCGGCGATCTGGCCGTTGATCACGTCTCGCTCGCGTTCGGCGACAAACAGGCCCTCAAGAATATCTCTTTTTCGGCCAAGGGCGGCACGAAAACCGCTGTCATCGGCCCCACCGCCGCAGGCAAGACGCAGTTGCTGTACGTGCTCATCGGGCTGCTGGAACCGACATCGGGAGCCGTCACCTACGATGGCGAGCCGCTCGACGCGTACGACAAAGAAGCCCTTCACCGTCAGGTCGGCTTTGTGTTTCAGGACAGCATCCTGTTCAACATGACGCTCCGGGAGAACATCGCCTTCAGCTCGGGCATCCCGGACCAGGATCTGGAAAAGGCGATTGCGGCCGCGGAGCTGCGCGATTTCATTGGAACCCTGCCGGAGGGCCTCGACACGGTAGTCTCCGAGCGCGGAACCACCCTTTCCGGCGGCCAGAAGCAGCGCGTGATGCTGGCCCGCGCGCTTGGCGCTGAATCCCAAGGTGCTGTTGCTCGACGATTTCACGGCGCGCGTCGACACCACAACCGAGCGCGCCATTCTGAAGAACATCCACGAACAATATCCCGGTATCACGCTGATCTCGGTAACGCAGAAAGATCGCGTCGGTCGAGGACTACGACCAGATCGTTGTTTTGATGGAAGGCGAGTTGCTCGCCACCGGAACCCACGCGAAGCTTATGGAGACTTCGCCTGAATACGTGCAGATCTACGATTCGCAGCAGAGCACCAATTTCTATGAAGTACAAGCTTGAAACCAGCAAGGCATTTGGCGGGAAGCGGTCCCTGCGGGCCGGGATCAAACGCTTCGCGCCGCTGATTGTTCCCGAGCGCGGCTACATCGCGGTGGCGCTGGCCGCCATGCTGGTCGAGTTCCAGCGCGACGCTGGTGGGCCCGGTCATCATTGCCCGTGCGATCGATACCTACGTTCGGCTGAAAGACGGCCACGGCCTGCTGCTCGCCTCCATCTTCTTGCTGGCCGTTTACGTACTCGGCGTGATCGCAAGCTATACCCAAATCCGCACCATGGGCGGCGTGGGACGGCGGGTGCTGTTTAGCCTGCGGAACCAGCTGTTCGCGAAACTGCAGGATCTTCCCCTGGCATTCTTCACCGAAAACAAGGCCGGGGACCTGATCTCGCGCGTTAATAATGACACCGATAAACTGAACCAGTTCGTCGCTCAGGCCCTGATGCAGTTTCTCAGCAGCCTGTTTCTGATGACGGGCGTGGCCGTATTCGTTCTGTCGCTCAACTTCCGCCTGGGAGTCGCGGCGCTTTTGCCGGCCATCGGCGTGTTCGCGGTCACCAAGGCCACCGGCTCGTGGGTAAAACGCAAGAACATGCGGAGCATGCAGACCCTCGGCGGGCTAAGCGCCGAGGTTCAGGAAAGCCTCCACAACTTCAAAGTGATTGTGGCGTTCAACCGGCTGGATTATTTTCAGCGAAAATTCAAGACGGTCAACGATACCAACTACAACGCTTCGGTATCGGCCGGTTTCGCCAACAACATATTTATGCCGATGTACGGCTTCGCGCATAACCTGGCGATGCTTCTGGTGGTGGCGTACGGCATTATTCTGATCGGAGCGACGGAAACGACGGCCGGCCTGCTGATCGGATTTTTGCTTTACGTCAACAATTTCTACGGGCCGATGCGGCAACTGGCAACCGTCTGGTCGTCCTACCAGCTCGCGCTGGCGGCGCTCGATCGCATCTCCGAAGTGCTTGCGCTCGAATCGGACATGCCGGTATTGGCCGCCGGGCCCGCCCGAGTCCGCTTCCGTTCTCGAATTCCGCAATGTTCACTTCCAATATCCCGGCGGCAAGGAAGTTCTGCACGACGTCACGCTTGAGCTGGAGAAAGGCAAACGTATATGCGCTGGTCGGCCCGACCGGAGGCGGCAAGACGACCACGGCGTCGCTCATGGCCCGCCTTTACGATCCCACGGCGGGATCGATCTTGCTCGACGGCCGCGACATCCGGTCGGTTCCTCCGGCCGAGCGCGCGCGCAAGATCGGCGTGATTCCGCAGGAGCCGTTCCTCTTCAGCGGAACGGTTCGCGACAACATCGTGTACGGAAACGAAGATTACGCGAATTGCTCCACCGAGCAGCTTGCCGCCGTTTTGGAGAAGTCCAATCTTTCGAGCCTGCTCTCGCGCTTCCCGGAAGGTCTGGAGACGAAAGTCGCCAGCAGCGGCAACAGCATCAGCCTGGGCCAGAAGCAGCTGATTGCCTTCATGCGCGCCACGCTGCGAAGTCCGGAGCTTGCTGATCCTGGACGAAGCCACCGCCAACATCGACACCGTGACCGAGCAGCTTCTGGAAGACATTCTGGCCAAGCTGCCAGCGGAAACCACCAAGGTAATCATCGCGCACCGCCTGAACACCATCGACAAGGTGGACCAGATTTTCTTCGTGAACTCCGGAGCCATCGCTCTGGCCGGCTCCATGGAACATGCGCTCGATATGCTGCTGCATGAGAAGAGAGCCAGTTAAGCCCAGCGTCGTTTGAGAACGACGCGTCGGATTAGGAACGAAGGCCCGCATCGCAAGTTGGAAGTTTCCGCAAGTTCGATCCTCAGAAGCCCGGAATAAACCCGGCTACGAACCAGAGAGCCAGGGTGTTCGAATCACTCCGGGCGCACCGGAATATTGCAGCCGGGCCTTTCGCGAGGCAGCGCTGCTTACTTTTCTTTCCCCGCGCGATGCTTCATCATCTCCTCCATGCGCTTGGTAGAGGGCGGCACAATGTTCTTGCTTCGCAGATAACCGACCATATTTCCATAGCATTCCTGGTCGTGCCCGAAATTGCCGTAGAGCGACGCCAGGCGCGGCGTCTCGCCGCGAAAGCTCCGGACCGCGGACAGGTAATTCTCCGGCGTGGTTCCGTTGTAGGCCGTATCGCACTCGTCGAACGACGCTTTCAGCGCGGCCACCAGATCGGCTTTGCTGGTCTTGGACCCGGCATCGCTTTTTTTGCTCGCGCCGTTGATGCCCGAGCAACTACTCATTTGGGCTTCGGCCACGTGAGCCACCCAGCCGCCGAAAGTACGCTGCGACGCGCTCAGTTTGAAATCGTAATCCGAATCCGGCATGGCCTCAGCGGCGGCCAGCAGATTCATCTTCACGCCCATGTAGGACTGCTGGAGATCCTTCACCAGCGCCTCGGCATTCTGCGCCTGAAGGGCGCAAGCTCCCGAGAGGGCCAGAATCGCGACAACCATGTATTTCATGAACTTTCTCCTTGGAAATGGAACTGAAATTTCTGTTTTACTCGCGATTGCAATTGTAACCCGTCCGGGATGCGGGCGTCAGTTCGAAGTCTTGTCCAGACAGATATCTTCTTCCAGCCTCTGGCCTGGATGGAACGAGAAACTGCCGCGGGATGTCCAGGCGTGACTGTACGCGCCGGGATCGTCGATCGTGACATCGTACGTCATCGTCTGAGGATTGGTCCGCGTAAGTTTTTCGATCACGTGCAACTGCTCGGTATGGGGATGCCCGGCGTCGTCCAACCATGTCCTGTCATTGAATCCGACGGAATCCACCACCAGCGTGTCTGCCTCCCAATGGCCGATGGAGTGGCCCAACCAATCCGGATTCGGGTCTTCAGGATGAGCGCGCCCATCCATCCACACCTGCCGCCAGACGTGCGCGCCGCCTTCATACAGGAACAGAATCCGGCTGGGTGTTTGTACGATCTCGAAAGGACGCGCCAGCAGCATGATCCGCGGAACGCCGGGAGGCAGGCAGCGCCGATCGAGATCATTTTCGGGCATCGCATGGTTCTTCTGAAATTTCAGCTTGACCTCAGGTTGGAACGAAATCTGCGAGCCGGAAGAGAGATTCGAAGCCAGGTCCGCCACGTGCCCAGGCAGCCACACGCCGTCGCCGCTCAAATCCGGATGCCCATCCGCCAGGCGCGCCACTTGTCCCTGGACTTGTGCGACCATGAGCGCGGCGAGAAAGAAACAGTACTTCATTTCTTCTTCGCGTTTCCGATCATGTGCATCGAGCTTTTTTCGTCTTCCTGGCAGATGTTCTCCATCAGTTCCAGGCCCGGGCGCCAGCGCACGGTGTTATAGGCCGTCCATGGCTTCGAATACGCGCCTGGATCGTCGATGGTCACTTCATATTTCAGCGTCAAAGAGTCGGTGCGGGTATAGCGTTCAATCAGGTGCAACTTGTCCGAAGTTGCATGGCCGGCTTGATCCAGCCACGCGAGTCCGTTGAAACCGGTGACATCCACCACCAGCGTGTCGCCCTCATAGTGACCCACCGAGTCGCCCAGCCAGGTTGGCTTGAGATTCTTGGGATGAGTTCCTTTCGGATCGATGGTGACGATACGCCACAGGTAATTGTCGCCTTCGAAGACGAAAACCACTTGATCGCGCGTCTGAATCATCTGAAACGCATAAGGATCGAACATGAAGCGCGGCACGCCCACCGGCAAACACCGGGCTTCCGGATCGTCCTTCGACAGATTTTCCACGCGTTCATTGAAGGTGTTGAGGCTCCAGGGAAGAAACGGGACGTCCACGTGTTTGTCGGCGCTTTTCACGCCCTTCCACTTAGTCTCAGCAACGTTGCCATTGAAGCCCGGGAACCATGCGCCGTTGCCGCCAAAGTCCGGACGGCCATCGGGCAAGTGCGGTGCCGGTCCAGCTACCGGTTTAGGCCCCTGCTCCCGTTCGACGCCGAAGCCCGGGAGGAACGGCCCTGGGTCTCTTGCAAGATGCTCTTTGGCAAGATGCTCTTTGGCGACCGGCGCGTTCTGTTGCGCAGGCTGTTGAGCAAAGCCGGAAGCAGGCGCCAGCAAGGCCACGCCGGCGAAAACCAGCCAGACTGGACTAACCAGAAGCGGTGCTCTCACCGCGCTAGCGATCCACCTTCGTCGACAGGCCCTTCTTCTCCAAGTCGCGAGCGCCGCTCAGCGCATCCAGCATCATGTAATTGCCTTCGTGGCAGGCGTACTCGTAAATCTTGTAGCTGGGATCCAGCTTGTACGGCATGTGGAGGGTCCAGGGTTTGGTCCACGTTTTGGGATCGTTCACGGTGAGATCGTAGCTCAGCTCGGTCGGCGAGATGCGCTTGAAGCGCTCGGTCAAGACGGCGTCATCGGAAAAAAGTCCGCCGCCGGCGCCGGGCTGTGCCTTCAGGTTGGTGGTTTCCACCACTAGCGTGTTACCTTCCCAGTGCCCGCGCGAATCGCCCATGTACATGCGGATATCCTTGCCCACGTGCGGACGCCGGTCCAAGGGAATCACGCGAGTTTCGTGGATCATTTCGTTGCGGATGATCACGTAACCGGGGGCCTGGAGAATCTCGTTGCCAAAGTTGTAAAGCGTCGGGAGCATGCTGCTCACCAGGCCGCGCGTGATGCAGCGGCTGTAAATATCGAAATCCTCCCAAGAGTCCACCTTGGTGGGGAAGTGGCTGCCGGGCCCCAGTCCGCCGCGCAACCCGTGCACCGCCGCCTCTCCCGCGGGAGTCAACGGGGGAATTCGGCCGTCGGGAGGATCGATCACGAGCGATGCTTGACGGTCTGGCTTGCCGCGTTCCACCCAATACGAAGGAGGGTTGATGGTGACCTTGGTGTTCGTGTCGGTTGCGATTTCTTCGCTATCTTCGGATGCCTGCTTTTGGGACTGGCTCTCCCGCTGCGCCAGCTCCGCATCCGTGAGCTCGGATCGGGTGCCCATGCTGACAGGCCGCTGCATGGGAATGCGCGCGGTAGCCGGCCATTCTCCCTGAAGGTCTGGATCGCCCCAAGCCGTTTTGGGAGGCGTCCAGTTTTTCTTAGCCGACGTGGTGGCGATCTTGGCGGCGGGTGCTTGAGCCGCCACTGGTAAGGACGAAAGCGCCGCAACCAAAAGCGAAGCGAAAACGCGGTATTTCATGCGAGATCTCCTTTCCCTCACTGCTCCAAAGCGCCCAAGGGCAGCGCATCCAGAAACCCTGGCCTATTACTTTTGATTGTCGGGAAGGTCGGGGTTCGATCCACCGACAAACAATTTCTTCCCATCCTTAAAAGTCACGCTGCTGCCGTTGGCCCGGTTGGTGCCGTTCTTGGCCTGATATCCCTGAATCGCCAGTCTCCGTGCCCACTTCGAGCGACCGCTTGGTGAACCCTCTGCGCAGCATAATATTGGGGCTGCCGCATTCGACCATCCAATTGGTGACGGTGCCGTCCGGATTCTTCACATCGATGTGAATCCAGGCGTGCGGATTGATCCATTCCATCTCAGTGACCGTTCCAACCAAATGGACCGGCTTGCCTTTGTCGAATTCCGCTTCAAAGGCGTGATGCGCCCACGCCGGCGCCACCGCAAGAATCAGACCCGCCACCGCAGCCACCATCGCTAATCTTCTTCGCATTCGGGTTCCTTCCTGTTCTGAATTTTATATCAGTTCGAACTATTTCGTTTTCTTCTGCTCTTCCGCGCGGGCTCCGCTCAGAATGTCGCCCATTGCGATGTTGCCCTCATGACAGGCGTACTCCAAAAGCTGATAGCTATCATCGCGCTTCAACACGATCAGAATGGTCCAGGGCTTGGTCCATGTTTTGGGATCGTCGATGGTGGCTTGATAGTTGAGCGTGTTGGCGTCCACTCGGGTGAGGCGTTCGGTCAGCTTCAAATCAGCGCTGTGATGGCCGGGATCGCCCGGATAGCCCGCGCCATTGGAACCGATCGCGTCTTTATCGGTAAAGTTGGTAGTCTCGATCACCAGCGTGTTGCCTTCCCAGTGGCCGCGCGGATCGCCCATGTACTCGCGGATCGCGGAGTTCAGATGCGGCCGCCCATCCAGCGGAATGACGCGGGTCTCGTGAATCATTTCATTGCGGATGATCACCAGCCCCGGCGCCTGCAGAATTTCATTTCCATTGTTGTAAATCACCGGAATGATCGACCCTAACACGCCGCGCGTGATGCAGCGGTAATAGAGATTCAGATCGGCGTAGGAATTGGCCTCGCCGCGCCATGCTCCCGGAAATCCCTTCCCGCCGCGCGCTGTTTTGCGAAGCTCCTGCTCCTCCGGCGTCAAGGGCGGCAATCTTCCATCCGGCGGATCGATGATCAGCGAAGTTTGACGCGTCGGCGTGCCGCGCTCCACCCAATACGACGGCGGGCCGATTCCCACGCTGCTATCGCTGGCCGCGGTGGATTCGCTATCGGCCTGCGCTTGTTTCCGCGCTTGTGCTTCCTTCTGCGCGAATTCCTCGTCGGTCAGCGTGGTCCTGGTTCCGAGTTTCACGGGCCTTTGCATGGGCACGCCCATGTTGCCGGGCCACATCCCCTCCAGATCGGGATCGCCCCACGGCGTCTTCGGCTGTGTCCAGTGTTTCGCCGGTTTCGCGGTCTGGCCCGAGACCGCGGGCAACAATATGCCGGCGATTGCAATTATGGGGAGAACAAGCCGGGTGCGCATGCAGATCTGCTCCTTATTTGCTCGGTTCCTTCTTGAATTTCCCGTAGAGCAATTCTTCCGAGAACTCCACGCACTTGAATTCCAGGAGCTGGGCGTTTTTTTCCACCTTGCGATACAGCGGCATACTGATCTTCCAGGGCCGCGTGAACACGGAGGGGTCCTCAATGGTGGCTTCGTAATTCAGATGATACGGATCGGTGCGGGTGTAGCGTTCCACGACGTGCAATTGGTTGCTGGCGAAATCGCCGGCGCGGTCGAACCAGGCCAGCCCGTTTAAACCCGTGACATCCACCACCAATGTGTCGCCTTCCCAATGCCCGTTGTTGGTTCCCATCCAGGTATCCGATCCGGCCTCTTCCGGCTTGCCCATATTCACTAAACGATTCGCGCTGGCGAACTCGTAGACAAACATAATGCCGCGCGGCGTCTGCACGATTTGAAATGGATACGGCATATAGTTGGCGCGCGGAATGCCCGGCATGTAACATTTGGCTTCGGGATCGTTGGTGCGGCGGTTGGCCCAATTCGCCTTCTTTTTTTCGAGAGCCGCCGGTTTGTACGGGATCACGCCGCCCTCCACCACGCTTTGGCCCGCCGGCTCCGCGTTGATCGAGCCGGTTTCCCACATCGTTCCAGGTTGGGCGGAATGATCCTCCAGATCCCAATTGGCGGTGTTGACGGCCTCATAGATGCCGCTCAAATCGGCGTGGCCATCCGGCGTCCGAGGGGCACGATAGGTCTGCGCCGACGGCTGGCGCCGCAGCCAGCGAGAGCAAAGCCGCCCCGATACTGGCGGCAATCATGATATGAAGAATATTCCGCATAATCCGGTATCGATGCTACGTGAGCCGCGTATGGTAGTCAAGCGCTGGCAGATCAGATTTTAGTTGCAAACCATTCTCACTTAGTAGCTGTCGATGAAGTCGATAACACGGCACGCGGGCCGCTATTTGACATCGAGTTGCATCTGGAGTTGTAATGGTTTTGGCTTGCTTCCAAACCCAGCGGCGCGGAAACACAATGATCTGTCGGGTGGCATACTTCCGCGCCACGCTTGGCGGACGTTCGTCTTCGCGGCTCTCTGGATCGCCGGTTTGGCCCTCGCCGCCGTGCTGATTTGGGAGGGGTTCACCACCGGAGGCAACCCCAATCCTCTGGCGCCACATACAGATACGACGGCCGCCGTTCTCGATATTGCGGTGCTGGTCTTTCGGGAGGGCTTGGAGTGCATTCTGGTCCTGGCGGCCGTTACCGCCGGCATGGCCGGGTCGAGTGCCGTCTATCGGCGCCCGGTGGCCGCCGGCACCGGCGTTGCGGCGATTGCCACGCTGATCACATGGCGCATTGCTATCGGCGTCATCGACGATCTGGGCACGAAGATCTCAGCGCTCGCCATCCAGGCCGCTACAGGCCTGCTTGCGATCATTGTTCTGCTGGTGGTTATGAACTGGTTCTTTCACAAGCTTTACTGGACCGGCTGGATTTCACTGCACACCAAAAAGAAACAAGAACTCTTAGGCGAGGTTAGAGCGGCGCAATCGAAAATGAATCTCTGGTGGGGTTTCGCGCTGCTCGGATTCACGTCTCTGTATCGGGAAGGCTTTGAGGTGGTGCTGTTCCTGCAAAGCTATCGGTTGAAGCTGGGCGACCAGCCCATCCGCTATGGCGTTTTGCTAGGAGTTTTCTTTGCCGGCGTGGTCGCCGTCCTGACGTTCGTTGCCCACCGCCGTTTGCCTTATCGAAGAATGCTGGTCCTTACCGGCATCCTGCTGGGCGGCGTTCTGCTGGTGATGGTTGGAGAACAGGCGCAAGAGATGCAGTTGGCGCACTGGCTGCCCACCACGAACCTTCCACAGCTCGCGAACGTGATTCCCGCATGGATGGGGCTTTGGTTTTCCATTTTCCCGACGGTTGAAACGCTCGCCGCGCAAGCAGCGGCAGGGTTGCTGGTTCTGGGTTCCTACTTTGCGGCGCGATTGCGACCGGTTCGCTAGCGAACAAAAATGTGCGTCGGACCCTCGATCTTCACTCCGGGCACTTCAGTCCGCAGCTTCACCGGCTGGACGCCCTTCCGGTTTAATGCTTCGATGGTTACTTTGTATTGGCTGTTCAGACGGTCTTGAAAATTATTCAGGAACGGCGAGATCGAGACTGGATCCGTGAAGTCCTGGAAGTAGGCATGGCCGCCGGTTTCCTGGCTGACTTCGAGCAAACGCGACTGCGCGACATTGGTCACCCATCCGCCCCGCCCGTACAGACCGGCGCCTCTAAGATAAATGGAATATACCAGCACGCCCTTCTTCAGCGCGTCACGCATGGCAGTGTCGACATACGGATCGTCTATGATGGCCGAGCCGTAGTAGCGGTCCACGCCGTCCGTTAACATCAGGACCGCCCGGCGGCCGGTGGCTTGTTTCGAAGGCCAATGCTTCACCAGATCGGACAGCGCAAAATAAGGGCTGCCGTTCCCGCCCGGAATCGCTTGTGGCAGACGCAGGGCATCGGCCGCTTTTTCGTGATCGGTGGTGAAGGACTGGGTCGAGAAAAATGTCCCGTTCCGCATATAGCCAACTGCTACTTGCGCGGTAGCGGGCAATCCCTGGATGAAATCATTTCAACTGAGGCAATTGGATGCCGAGGCTGGAGGACCGCGTCGAATCATCCAGCAAAACCACCAGCTGCATGTCCGCCAGATTGCCTGCCAGCCGCTCGAAGCCAACGACCGGCACGGAAGTTTTACCCTGCAGAGCTTTCACGTCGCCGGCTTTCAAGGTCTCTTGCGGACTGCCGCCTGAGGCCCCCCGCGCGGTAATCACAACCTCAGTGGGAACGCCCGCGGCGCCTGGGATCGAAGCCGCGAAACCAGGGCTCGCAGCTAATAGCGTCGCGGCAAGCATCCAATTGGCCAAACCCATACCACACCTCAGTCTTCCCAACCATTTGGATGCGGGCGTGATGATTTCGGTTGCCGAGGGTATTTGAGCAGATTTTGCGCCAACCTGCTAGCAAAGGAGATTCTGAGTTGAAGTCACGAATTGCCGGGTTTCTATTGGTGATCGGAGCTGGCGTACTGGGCTGGAGCCAGGTCCCCACATTCACAATTTCGACGGTAGCGGGCACTGGAGGCGCCGGCGATACCGGCGATGGCGGTCCGGCTGCTAGCGCCGAGCTGAACGGCCCGCGCGGCGTTACAGAAGATATATTCGGGAACTTATACATCGCGGAATATTATGGCCAGCGCGTCCGCAAGGTGACTCCCAACGGCACCATCACCACCTTGGCCGGCACCGGCGTCGCGGGCTTTTCGGGCGATGGCGGACCGGCCACCAGCGCCAGGTTGAGCGGACCCTATCGGGTCACGGTGGATCTGGCGGGCAATGTCTACATTCCCGATTCCGGCAATAGCCGCGTGCGCAAGGTTTCCCCCGACGGGACCATCACCACGATAGCGGGCAACGGCGCCGTAGGCCGCGGCGGTGACGGCCAGCTAGCCACCAACGCGCAGTTGAATTATCCGGAGGCGGTAGCCTTTGATCCCGCCGGCAACTACTACATCGCCGACGAGGCCGCCAACGTGGTTCGCAAGGTGTCCACCAGCGGAATCATCAGCACGGCGGTGGGCACGGGGGTCGCGGGCTATACCGGCGACGGTGGGCCGGCCGCCAGCGCCACGCTGGACGGCCCCGTCGGTGTCCAGGTGGACGCATCGGGGAACGTGTACATCTCCGACCAAATCAACAATGTGATTCGCAAGGTTACGAACGGCATGATCACTACCGTGGCCGGCACTGGCGCGTTCGGCTTCGCGGGCGATGGAGGACAGGCCATTCATGCCCAGTTCGCCTATCCGGCCAGTGTAGGTTTGGATGCGGCAGGCAACCTTTACATCCCCGATGTAAATAACAACCGGATTCGCGTGCTGTTCACCAACGGAACCATTCAGAGCGTGGCCGGCAACGGCATCGAGGGCTATGGCGGCGACGGCGGGCCGGCGCTGGACGCTGCCATCAATGTGCCTCGCAGCGTATCGGTGGCTCCCAATGGAAACGTCTACATTGGCGACTTCGGCAACAACCGGGTGCGGATGCTGACGCAGTCCGTTCCCGTCAATACTCCTACCGTCGACAACGGCGGCGTGGTGAGCGCCAGCCAGTTTGGAAAATTCACATCGCTCGCACCCGGATCCTGGATCGAAATTTATGGCGCGAACCTGGCCACCGCCACCCGGGAATGGGGCTCCGCCGACTTCAACGGCAACAATGCTCCGACTTCATTGGAGGGGACGAAGGTCAGTATCAACGGGCACCCGGCATTCGTGGAATATATTAGTCCGAGCCAAGTGGACGTGCAGGTGCCGTCCAACGTTGGGACCGGCATCCAGCTTCTGACCGTAACCAGCCCTGGTGGTACAAGTCCCACTTACCAGATCGTGGTAAATCAGATCGAGCCGGGATTCGATGCGCCTCCGTCCTTCAACATCAACGGAACCCAGTACGTGGTCGCCTTGTTCAACGACGGCGTTACGTACGTGCTGCCCACGGGCGCGATCCCGGGCGTCAACTCCCGGCCGGCCAAGCCCGGCGACACCATCACTCTCTACGGCGTCGGATTTGGCGCGGTGGCCGAGAACATTCCAGCCGGACAGATCGCGCAAGGGCTCACCAGCCTGGCGAGCAACTTCAGCATTTCGATCGGCGGGATGCCCGCTACCGTAGTGTATGCGGGACTGGCGCCGCAATACGTCGGGCTGTATCAGTTCGATGTAGTTGTTCCGCAGGTTTCGGCCGGAAACTCCGTACCGGTCACATTTACGCTGGGCGGCCACAGCGGAACGCAAACCTTGAATATCGCCGTCCAGTAAACGCGATCGAACGGCGGCCAGGCCCGCCTGCTATTGTATGTAGTCGCGCTCTTAAGCCGTTCGATGAAGATCCTGCTCTACTATGTCGGCAAGCCCCGCGATCCGAATGCCAATCGCCTGGCCGAAGAATTCATCCAGCGCTCCACGCGCTACGGCCGGTGCGAAATGCGCGAGATTGTTCCCGGCGCGCTTCGACCCTTGGGCCAGGCATCCCGCCGCGACCAAAATTCTGCTCGATCCGGCGGGCAAAACGATGGATTCGGCCGCGTTTCGCGAAGCTGGTGTCCCAGGCCGAGCAGGAAGCGCGCGATCTGGTGTTCCTCATCGGCGGCGCGAGCCGGCCTGCCCGCCGGAGTGGCGCAAGAACGGCGGCCTGCTGCTTTCCCTTTCCGCCATGACCCTGCCGCATGAGCTGGCGCGCGTAGTGCTGGCCGAGCAGATCTATCGCGCGTTCACCATGCTGCGCGGGCATCCCTACCCGAAGTAGCGCGCCAAATGTCAAACGCGGACTCCGCTCCTATACTGAAGTCTGAATGGCCTGGTTCACTCGAGACGAAACCTTCGGTGAAGCCCGAGGAAGGCGAGAAGCGCGTTCGCACCGAAGGGCTGTGGCTGAAATGCGGGCACTGCGGCCAGATTGTTTGGCGCAAAGCGCTGCAGGACAATCACCAGGTTTGCCCCAAGTGCGGGCATCACGAGCGCCTGGACGCGCGCACGCGTCTGGGCATGCTGTTCGACGATGGAAAGTTCGAAGAATTCGATCAGCGCCTGGTCATCCACCGATCCGCTGGAGTTCGTCGATTCGAAAAAATACCAGGACCGCCTGGCCGCATCCCAGGAAGCCACGCATCTGCGCGACGCCATCATTTCGGCCGGCGGCAACCTGAACGGACGGCGCGTCCACATCTGCGCGATGGAGCTGAAGTTCGTGGGCGGCAGCATGGGGACGGTGGTCGGCGAGGTGATTACGCGCGCCATCGAACGATCCCTGGAGCAGAAAGTTCCGCTCATTATCATTTCCGCGTCGGGAGGCGCGCGCATGCAGGAAGGCGCCGTCAGCCTGATGCAAATGGCCAAGATCTCCGGCCGCACTGATGCGGCTGGATGAGGCGGGCATTCCTTACATCAGTGTTCTGACGGACCCCACCACCGGCGGCGTCACGGCAAGTTTCGCGATGCTCGGCGATCTGAACATCGCCGAACCGGGAGCGCAGATCGGCTTCGCGGGACCGCGCGTGATCGAGCAGACCATCCGGCAAAAACTTCCGGCCGGATTCCAAACCAGCGAGTTCCTGCTGCAGCACGGCTTCCTGGACGCTGTCGTGAAGCGGGCGGAGTTGAAGGACTATATCAGCAATCCCTGGATCTTTCTGGTGGCGATAACCGGCGCGAGGTGAAGCGCCTATTCCGGCTTTTTGAATAGATTGTCGAACGCGGCGCGGGCGTCGTTGGGCGTGCGCGGAGCCTGCTGGGGAGCGGCGGCGACATGGTTGTTCGCCGGAGCCGCGTCGCGGGCCACAGTGACCCGAGGCTTGAATAGCTCGCATTCGTTGGCCTGATCCTTCACCGCGATGCGCACCGGAACCGGCTTCAAACATTGGAAACGTGTGGAGGGCTCAAAATGCGCGCACTGTTTACAGCAATGTAACGCCGTTCCGCACTTTGGACACTTGCCTTTCCAGTCGATGTCGGGCGAAAGAGCGGTGGAGCAGTTGAAACAACGGGCGGCCACGACGTTCTGGAGCAGGCGGGGCAGGCGGGGGCCGGTGACATCGATGGGCGGCCGCGGGCCGGAGGGCTTAGGCCGGTCGGTGAAACTGGCGGTCCCGGGATCCGCCGTTGGTGTCCATATAGCCCCGTTGTCGGTATTTACGGTCGTCGTCCATGTTCAAAAATCGACTCCTGGATCTCGCGCTCTCGCAACGTTACCTGTGAAAGGTGTTCGGCACAGGTCCACTGCTTGTTAGCTTGAGGATCAATGCGGAGGATAGCTGCGGGAACCGGCTAAAGCTGGAAAAGACGTTGTCCCGCTTGCGCCTAAATAACTATGTACCACGAATCCATGCCAGAAGCTACTGAAATCTCACCGGTGATCGGATGACGTTTCGGTGTCAGTACTAATAGTTCTCGGTATCAGGCTCAATCGGCGCTCCATTTCAGTAACGAGTTGCAGGGCCGGGTGAGGGGATCGTCGTAGTGATTCGGACTGATTCGCAACGAATACCCAAGCCTGCCTGTTTGATGCGGCACGAACTCTTTTAAGAACACATATTCGTTGCCCATTCTGTTCCACCGCCGGAAGCGTCATGACCTGGGTTTCCTCGAGATTCCCGTTCACGCCGATGCGGCCTACCACCGCCTCCACGCGCACGTCTTTCGGCGACAGACCCGGCCAGATCCACCACCGCGCGCACCGGAATCGGAAGCCCGGTGAGCACCGAGACATCCGGGCCGGGTCCGATTTCGACGAAACCCGACTTTGTCCCACACCTCATGAACACGCTGGTTCCAACGCGCCCGATCGCGGGCCGGCTGGAAGCAATCGTGCGAGACCTCCAGGTAAGCCTGATGCGCAGGCTCGTAGAGCTGCGACAGGTACTCACCCACCATCCGCCCGGAGTTGAACTGGTGGCTGAGGTGCATCAGGGACTGCTTCACGCGCCGCATCCACTCCACGGGGACGCCGCCCTCGCGGTCCTGATAGTACATCGGCACAATTTCGTTTTCGAGTATGGAGTAGATGGCGCGCGCGTGAATTTCGTCCTGGTCTTCGGAGTAAGGCTCCCGGTCGCCGATGGCCCAGCCGCCGGAAATCTCGTAGCCTTCGTCGAACCAGCCATCCAGAATGCTGAGGTTCAGGACGCCGTTGATGCCGGCTTTCATGCCGCTGGTGCCGCAGGCTTCTTCGCCGCGCCGCGGGGTGTTCAGCCACAAGTCGACGCCCTGCACCAGCTCGCGCGCCACCTCGATGCTGTAGTCCTCGACGAAAACGATGTGCTTGGCGATTTCCGGCGCGCGGGAAAGCTGCACGATTTCGCGAATCAGCGTCTTGCCGGGAAGGTCGCGCGGGTGCGCCTTGCCGGCGATCACGATCTGCACCGGCCGTTCGGGATTGGTCAGCAGCCGCTTCAGCCGCTCGACGTCCCGGAACAGCAGCGTGGCGCGCTTGTAGGTGGCAAAGCGGCGCGCGAATCCGATGGTGAAAGTTTCCGGATCCAGCACTTCGGCCAGACGCCGCTGCTCGGCCGCCGGAGCTTTGCGCGCCACCGCGGCGGCTGACCACGCGCTCGCGCACGAAGGACACCAGATAACGCTTGCGGCGGCGATGCGCTTCCCACAGTTCCTGCGGCGGAATGTCCTCCACCAGATCCCAGATGCGCGGGTCCGCATTTCGCTCGCGCCAGTCCGGCTGCAGGTACTGATCGTAGAGCTGCGCCAGATCGCCGTTCAGCCACGTCAGCAGATGCACGCCGTTGGTGACCGAGGTGATCGGCACTTCCCACACCGGCAGCTTCGGCCACAGCTCCTGCCACATTTCCTGCGAGACCTGCCGATGCAGGCTGCTCACGGCGTTGCGGAATGCCGAGGTCTGAATGGCCGCAGATGGCCATGGAAAACGGCTCGTGCGTGGTTGTCGGGACGGAAGCGGCCGAGCGCCAGAAACTTCTCGAACGGAATGCCGCCGTCGCGAGCAATACTCGCCGAAATATTCGTACAGCAGTCCGGGATCGAACAGATCGATGCCGGCCGGCACCGACGTGTGCGTGGTGAAGACGCTATTGGAGCGGCAAGCTTCGAACGCCTCTTCGAAAGTGAGCTTGTACTCCTTCATCAGACCGGCGCATGCGCTCGATGGCAAGAAACGCCGAGTGCCCTTCGTTCATGTGCCACACGGTGGGCTTCAGGTTCAGCCGGTCCAGCGCGCGCAGGCCGCCGATCCCCAGCACAATTTCCTGACGGATGCGCGTCAGATTATCGCCGCCATAAAGCTGGGCGGTGATTTCGCGATGTTCAGGACGCTCGTTTTCCGGAATGTTGGTGTCGAGAAGATAGAGCTTCACGCGTCCCACGTCGATGCTCCAGACCTTGATGGTCACATCGCCGGTCGGCAGCTTCACCGTAACCATCACATCTTTGCCCTGTTCGTCTGCGAACCGGGCGCACCGGAAGCGTATAGAAATCGTTGACCGGGTTGCGCTCCTGCTGCCAGCCATCCGGATTGAGCGTCTGCTGTAAGATAGCCCTTCTGGTACAGCAGCCCCACGCCGACCAGTGGAACACCCCCATCGCTGGCAGCCTTCAAGTGATCGCCGGAAAGGACGCCCAGGCCGCCGCCATAGATCGGCATGCACTCCACCAGGCCGTACTCCATGGAGAAATATGCGATCAGCCGATCGTCCGTCACTTCCGGACGTTCTATGTAGTTGGAATACCGGTCGCAAGCTCGGCGGTAGGCCGCAAGAAATCGCGGATCCGCGGCCGCTCGTTCCAAAGTGGCCTGCGGTACCCGCCCCAGCATGAGTACCGGATTGTGGCCGCAGTTCTTCCACAGCGCGGCATCCAGCCGCCGGAACAGCGAACGCACCGTATGATCCCAGCTCCACAGCACGTTGTAGGCGAGATCGCTCATCCGAGCGATCGCCGACGGCAGTGCGGGCCGGACAAGGAATTCCTTAACCGGTTGAATCTGAAAGGGCATGGACTAACGCGTGACTCTCAAATATATCACCGGGCACGGACGTGCCCATACTTTGGACGTGGCTGCCGCCTGGGTTGACTGCATAATCAGTTACATAAGCTCCATTAAATTCTCTTCAAACGATGCGACCGGTTCCTCCGCTGCCTACTTCATTTCATCGGCAGGCCGCGGATTTCGCCTAGGGTAAAGAGCGGAAAAGTCTGGGGGGCGGTGGCATGCTGGCGTTGAGTTTGCCAACCGTATTAACCTTTCGGCGCGCCAGTGGATAAATGTCAGTATCAAAATAGCAGGCGCGTCTCCTGGTTTACTGCATACATCAACCGCCCGATGCCGACAGTTTGATGAGGGTTATGAGGAGATCCTTTCCTGCACTTGAAAAACCGCTCACCGCTTTGTCGGGGGTGCATCTCATCGAGCTCGAGACGGATCACTTGAGCGACCAGTTGTCAGCCCTCGCGTGGTTACGAAAGCAGCCCTTCGTGCAAGCGCATCGTATCGCGGTAGCCGGAAACTCTTTCGGCGGTATTGAGACGGTGCTCGGCGCCGAAAAAGGGGATTACTGTGCGGCGGTTGCTTCCGCGGCCGGCGCCGAAAGCTGGAAACTGGCACCCGAACTGCGGACACTCATGATTCGCTCGGTTCGAAATGCGAATGCGCCCATCTTCTTCTTTCAGGCCGCGAATTCTTTCAGGCCGCGAACGACTATGACCTCTCGCCGACCCAGTCTCTCTCCGCGGCAATGAAACAAGTGAATAAGACGTACGAGGTCAAGATTTACCCCGCATACGGCAAGTCTCCGCAGGATGGCCACACATTGGGCTATTTTGGGGCCGGCGTCTGGGCCAATGATGTTTTCCGTTTTCTCGGCCAGCACTGCGCCAGCCAGTAGCAGACTGCTCACGGCAACTTGGCGGTTGCTAAATCGACCTGCACGATGGCCAACATCACAGCGTCTGCCGCGCTGCCTTTCGGCGGCGTTACTCCCGTGCTTCGCGTGCCTGACGTGGTTGCCAGCCGCGATTACTGCGTCCATGCGCTCGGGTTCCAGGTGACTGTCCTGTGTCAAAGGGGATCAGTTGCACTCCGGCTGCTGAGGCTCCGATGGCCGTTCCGGTGAGCCCGGCGAGAATGGCTCGACATGTACGCCCGCCGCTGGCTAGACCGCAAATTGATCGAGTAATCGCTCTCGCAATTTGTCGTCAACGCTTGCCGCTGCCAGGCATTGTCCCGGAGCCCAACTCTCCGGCGGTCCTGGTGGCTTCTTCGATAGCGCGCGCCAGCACCGAACGGATCTTGCCGTCCTCGAGCATAAGCAATCCCGCGATCGTGCAGCCGGCCGGCGTGGTTACATCGTCCCGCAGCGCGGCCGGATGCCGGCCTGTTGCCTGCACCATCTTCGCCGCGCCAACCGCGGTCTGGGCTACCAGCTTCAGCGCCAGGTGGCGAGGCAGTCCCACGCGAACGCCGGCATCGGCAAAAGCCTCCATGATCAAATACTGGTAAGCCGGTCCGCTGGCGCTGAGCGCGGTCACGGCGTTGAAGTAACTCTCATCGGCCGGCAGGCACTGGCCAACCGCTTCAAAAATGCGCTGCGCGCGAGCCATATGATCCGGCGTAGCGTGGCTGCCGGGACAGATGACCGTAATACCTTCCCGCACCACGCAGGGCGTATTCGGCATGGCGCGCACCCACGGATTTTGTGTCCCTAAAGCCGATTCCAGTTGCGCGATGGTTTCGCCCGCCATGATGGAAATCAGCAAAGTTTCCGGGCGAAGCTTGGCCTCCTGCAATGCCGCGATTACCTTGGCGGCCTGCTTGGGTTTTACGCAGATCAGAATCAAACCGGAATCCGGCACTCGCCGCGCGTAATCGGTGCTCACCGGAATGCCCAATTCTTCCGATGCGGCGTCGCAGCTTACCTGCGATTTTGCACTGGCCCAGGCCTGCTGGCGCGAAATTGCGCCACTGTCGAAGAGACCGTGCAGCAGCGTGCGTCCCATAACGCCCGCACCGATAACGCCTAGTGTTTCGCCTTCAGCTACTAACGTAAAGTCCGTCGATCCATCGCCAGTCACGCAGATACCTTCTCCCGTAGTATACAGACCACGACCCAGGCAGACCTCCGCGAGCTGGGCCGATCACCGGGAAGCCTTGGCGCGGCCCATTTTGATGCTAGGATGCCTTGCAAGGACGAACGCTTGAAACGAAAGTTGATGGGATTCGCGTTGGCAGTGACAATCGCCGCGGCGTACGCACAGACCAGCGCGCCAACTTCGCGTCCCGAATTTGAAGTGGCTTCCATCAAACCGAACAACAACATCGGCGAGAGACCTGGAATGCAGGTTCGTCACGGCGGGCGTGTGACGATTCATGCCATGACCCTCCGCACCCTCATCGGGGCGGCCTATAACATCGACGAGAGTTTTCAGGTTTCAGGAGGCCCGCGTTGGAGCGAAACGGAGCGGTGGGATATCGTCGCCGAAGCCGCGCCCAATGTCCGCACGGCTTCCTTTGAATGGTGGCGGCCCATGTTGCAGTCCTTGTTGGCGGATCGCTTCAGGCTCGTACTCCACCGCGAGACGAAGGAATCGCCGGTCTACGAATTGGTTGCGGCGAAGAGCGGGATCAAAATCGCGCCGCTGAAAGAAGGGGCCTGCATGGTCGCGGATCCGCAGCAGCCGCCACCGGTGAGGCCGGGAGAGACGCCCCCTCGTCTCTGCAACAACCTGCGCCATACACGAGGCCGGGTTGAAGCCATCGGCGTAGACATGACGCGACTAGCCAATACTCTAGCGGCTATTCTGAACCGTGCCGTCATCAATAAGACCGGCTTCAACGGCACGTTCGACCTCGATCTTCAATTCGCACCGATGGAAGATACCGCTGACACCGCGCGCCCTTCGATCTTCACCGCACTTCAGGAGCAATTGGGGCTTCGACTGGAATCGGCCAAAGGACCAGTGGCGGTGCTGGTTGTTGATCACGTGGAACGGCCGTCCGAGAATTAAATTTCAGACGCGCACATTTACCTCGGCCCATTCAGACGGCGAGGTTTATAATCAAATTGTAAGTCGGGCAGACACTCAGAGGCGCGATCGCCAATGACAGAAGTTCGCCACAGCCCTCCATACCGGCAAATCCCCCGTCGAAGCTCTTGCACATCTTCATTCTGTCGGTTCGAATTTGCGCGAACGAGCACGCTGCCTGAAGTCCCGTAGCAGCTATGACAGAGCGGGATCACCATTTGTGACAGCCCAGCATGGCGTTACCAAACGGTGAGCTGTTCGGTCCTGGCGAATAACCGGCAATTGAGAATTGCCGCAGTTAGACACGAAAGGACAATCATGAAAATCGTAGTAATTGGTGGCACCGGACTCATTGGATCGAGGCTTGTCAAGAAGCTTCGCGAGCAGGGGCAGGAAGCAGTAGCCGCGGCGCCGTCTTCCGGCGTCAACAGCATCACCGGCCAGGGACTCGCGGATGCGCTGAAGGGCGCCTCCGTGGTGGTCGATGTAACGAACTCTCCTTCCTGGGAGGATGCGGCGGTGCTGAAGTTCTTCGAGACGTCCACCCGTAACCTCCTGGATTATGAAAGGGCCGCGGGCGTGGGACATCACGTTGCGCTGTCAGTGGTAGGAACGGAACGTCTGCTCGCCAGCGGCTTCTTCCGCGCCAAGATGGCTCAGGAAAATTTGATCAAGGCTTCCTCGATTCCGTATTCAATCGTCCGGGCGACGCAGTTCTTTGAATTCGTGAAAAGTATCGCCGATATTTCCACTGAGGGCAACAAGGTGCGGCTGCCTCCCGTGCTCTTCCAGCCCATGGCAGCCGAGGATGTGGCCAGTGCACTCGGCAAAATCGCAATGAGCTCACCTGTGAATGGCAACGTGGAAATCGGGGGTCCCGAACAGTTTCGTCTGGATGAAGCTGTCCGGCGGGATCTGGCTGCGCGCAAGGATCCACGCGAGGTAGTCTCTGATCCCCACGCGCGTTACTACGGTATCGAGGTGGGCGAAAGGACACTGGTCCCGAACGACGGCGCGCGACTCGGCCAGACACGCTTCGAAGACTGGCTCCGTCAGGCTACAACGCAAGTTCCCAAAAAGGATTTGCAGCCGGCGTAAGCGCGGCGAAGGCGAATATTGCCACGAAGGGCAACCCGGAAACGATCCACATGAACAACAACGACGAGTTGCCCATTCGGACCCATGCCGCTTGGCCGGGCGCGCGGCACGGGTTTGGATAGAACAGCCCATCGCGGTATGGATGCTTGCTAGCCCGGAAGACTTCACGGACGTATTGTCGGCACAGGCGGATGGAGAATCGGTTGTGCATGTTAGTGCATAGCCCGTTTTCCGTCAATTTGACATGACGCCGGCCCAGAGCCCTGGCTTTCCGTCTACGTTTTCTCCAGGACAAAGTGCGTCGCCCTGTCAGTAGCCTATGCTCCGTTACGGAAAACCCAAGAGCGGGCAAGTCGAGGCCGGCAAACAATGCTTCTCCCTGCCCGAGTACCACAGGCGCTAGTGCAAAGTGCAATGAATCGATCAGCCCGGCTTGCAGATATTGGCGCACCGTGGAAACACCACCGCCGATTTTGACGTCCTTGTCACCGGCCGCCTGCTTGGCGAGCCTCAACGCCTCTTGGATTCCGCCGGTGACAAAGTGAAACGTCGTCCCGCCCTCCATTACGAGCGGCTCCCGCTCGTAATGTGTCAGGACGAACGTTTCCGCATGGTACGGTGGGTTGTTGCCCCACCAGCCCTTCCAATTTTCGTCGGGCCACGGTCCGCGCACCGGACCGAACATGTTGCGACCAAGTATGAAGGCCCCAAAGTTCTCCATCGATCGCCGGGCGAAGTCATCGTCCACATCGATAGATCCACCGTCCCGCCCATGCATCGCGCAAAATGTCTTCGTGTGGAAGAACCACTGAAAGATTTCCGAACCGCGCTTGCCCAGCGGATCGTTCAGACTTTGCTCCGTCCCCGCGCTGAAACCATCCAGCGAAACACCAAAGCCCGCAACTCGCACTCTCTGCATGTGCCTTGCTACTCGCCTCCCACACTTATGTTAACGCCCGATCTTGAGGGACTTCCTGGGGATTACGCCCGCCCCGCGCCAGGCCGATCATGGCTCCGAACCGCCGGAGCGGTAGACGATGGAGTTGAAGATCAAGCCGTTAGGTTAAGCGGAATAACAGGGCAACTCAAACCTCGCTGGTTTTTGTTCTGGATCTTGAACCGCTTGCCGAGAGAAGGCTCAGCTGCCCCGGCGATCAACAGTGCCCCACCATCCGGCCGTATAAGTCGGCATCTCGGACTTTGCCCGCCCCTTCCGACCAGCGCGCCTAACACGGCAGCAATCAGTCAGACCTCCATTACGGACCCGGATCCGCAACACGCAACGAAAGCAATCCAGCCAATTCCTGGAACTGCGCCACCCATTCCGCATCGGTTTCCGGCATTTCTTTTTCGCGCAGTTTTTGCAGCACTTCGTAACAGCGGTTCTGTACCGACCACAGCACCAATAGCAAACGGCAAGGATTCGGCCACCACCAGATTGTCGCGGAACTTTTCCAGCCGCGCCAGATCCCTGGGATCTTCAAAAAACTGATCGGCGCCCCGCTCCAGATTGCGGCGCAGCACGATTTCCAGGCCGCCCTCATCCAAGGGAATTGCGGCCACTCGCATCTCCTCCAGCAGATTCTGGATCGCAGTCTGATCGAGTTCGGGAGCGCCCAGCGCCTGACGCAGCAGGCCGTTCAGAGCCACTTCCGCCGCGGCCTTGAGCTCCTTGGGGATCGGAATGCCGCAGTCGCTCATGAAGCGCAGCAACTGGGCCTGCTCTTCGTAGATCGCCCGCGCAACGGAGAAAGAATGATCCACCGTGGATTCCAGCACCTCGGTTAAAACCTTGCGCTGCTCGTCGCGGAACAGATTCTTGAGCGAATAGGTGTGGCCGGGGAAACCCTGGTCGAGCGCATGAATGGCCGCCGGCAGATCCGAACGGCTCAAGGCATCGCGGGCGGCCTTGCTGAGCTCGCGATAAGCCTCCTCGGAGCGGTACAGCGCCACGCCGCCGTGCAGATTGTGATCTCCGAAATGGAGCACGCCGAACATCAGCATCGTCGGAGTCCTGCGTGATTTCCGAGATGAATCGCGCCTTGCCGAAAGCCAGCCGCATTTTGCCCGAACGCTTCAAGCCGGTAATCCTTGTTGTCCACCGAGTAGGCGTAAATGCGCGTGTTGTCCGGATAGCTTTCAAACAGGGAACTCATGGCGTAGTGCGCGCCCAGCTTGAGCAGATCCACGCTGGCCGGCTTGACGAATTTCTGCGTAAATTGCGGCGCCATCGCCGTGCTCGGGAATATTGCTCTTGGCCAGCGCCAGCTTCTCCAAGAAACCGCGCTCTAAGGAACCGCTCTCGAAACGCGTCGCATCGTCGCCGAAAAGCTCTTCGGCCAGTTGCACCACGCGCCCGGCATACTGGATCACTTGCACCGTTTCGATGCCGGATAAGCTCGTCGAAGAACCAGCCGCAACTGGTGTACATCAGCATGGCGTGCCGCTGCATTTCGAGCAGCTTCCAGATCGTCACGCGATCGGCGCTGTTGATCTGACTTGCGCCTGAAATTGGCCGCCGCGAAGCGCTCGCGGCTCTCGGGCGAGCGATCCAGAATCACGTGAATGTAGTTGTTCCGCGCCGCCCAGGGATCTTTGAAGAAACGCCCGGCCATCTTTTCGTAGCGCGGCGCCATCTCATCCCGCAGCCAATCGAGCGCCGCGCGCAAAGGCGCGCGCCATGCCTGATTCCACTCGCCGTGGCCGCCCGAGTTGCAGCCGCAATTGCTATTCCAGCGGCCCACCCCGTGGACGCAGCTCCAGGCGGTGTTCTCCAGAATCTCAACATCGTGCGCGGCGGGATACTTCTCCAGGAATTCGCCGTAGTTGGTGACCTTCGCCAGGCCGCTGGATTCGATGTGATCCAGCGCATAGGCCAGCGCCATGTCGCCGAACGCATGGTGATGGCCGTAGGTTTCGCCGTCCGTAGCGATGTGGGCCAGTTGCGGCCCCTCGCGCTGGTCCGAAAATGCGTCCAGCAGACGCCGCGCGAAGCGCTCGCCGTCGTTCAGCAGCCGCTCAAAGGCCACCGCCCGCGACACCGGCCCGTCGTAGAAGAACAGGTTGATGGAGCGGCCCGGACGGCAGTTTCTGCCGGTAGACGCGCGCCGGGTCGATCCGCTGGCCGCGTGACGTCCATGCCATCCATGGACTTGGCTTGCGAAGGCGCCAGGATCGTGAACTGAATGCCCTCCCGCGCCATGTAGTCCAGCGTTTCCAGATCCACCGCGGTTTCCGGAAGCCACATGCCTTCCGGATCGCGGCCGAAGCGGAAACGGAAATCTTCGATGCCCCAGATCACCTGCGTCAGCTTGTCGCGCGCGTTGGCCAGCGGCATGATCATGTGGTTGTAGCACTGCGCCAGCGCCGAACCGTGCCCGGAAAATCGCTGCGCGCTCACGCGGTCCGCCTCCAGGATCGCCTGATACGCTTCGGGCGCCTTGTCCTTCATCCAGGACAGCAGCGTGGGGCCGAAGTTGAAGCTGATGCTCGAGTAGTTGTTGACGATTTTCGCGATGCGGCCTTCGGCATCCAGAATGCGCGCGGCGGTGTTGGGCGCATAGCATTCCGCGGTGATGCGCTCGTTCCAGTCGTGATAGGGAGCGGCGGAGTCCTGGAGTTCGATCGCTTCCAGCCACGGATTCTCGCGCGGCGGCTGATAGAAGTGGCCGTGGATGCAAAGATATCGGTTTTCGTTCACGTGCGAGCTGCCGGCTTCACCACCACAGCGGTGCCGTAACAGAGCACCTCGGTCACTCCTTGCATGATCTCAGTTGCGTCATAGCGAACGCCTACCACGGCGTTGGCGCCCAGTTGCGCGGCGTGCTCCGCCATGCGCTGATAGGCGTGGGCGCGGGTCTCTTCGCACAGATTGGTGAACAGCGTGATGTCGCCGCCCACCATGGTCTGCAGGCTGGCGCCCAGGGTTCCAAAAATCGAACGGGACCGTACGATGATGCCTCGGACGATGCCGATGGTCCGATCGGTGGTGAAGCCGTCCAGGGTAAAGGCGGTCGTCACCATGGAGTCCGGTACGGCTAGTGAATCGTCGGCCATCGCGCTAAGGCTAGTATTTTAGCATTGGCTGGGACGGCCTCTCCTCTCGATGCTCGTCGAACTCGACACACCGCAGCCGAAGTTCCACGCGCGCGGACCCATATCGGCTACAGAAATTCAGATGTGCCATCAAAGCAAGGTAGCGGGCATCCGCTCTTCGCCCGAATCAAAAGCGCGGAAGGCACCTTCGTGACACTTAAGGGCCAGGCAACACCTCAGGCGCACTCGGGACCGCATTTTCCCTGCCTCGCGCCGAAGGTCATCCTGAAACCCAACGGCACGTCAACTTGGATTTGCAGGCGGCTACGGCTTGCGCCAAGAAATGGGCCAGTCAAAAACGACAGACTTACTCCGCAATCGATAAAAAGGAACCCTATTTTACCGGCGCCGTCTTTTCCCGCCCGTCCAGATAGCGGTCCAAATTAAATGCCGCGCTGATCAGCGCCAGGTGAGTGAGCGCTTGCGGGAAATTGCCGAGCGCCTGGCCCTGGTGGCCTATCTGCTCGGCGTACAAGCCCAGATGATTCGCGTAGCCGAGCATTTGCTCGAACAACCGCCGGGCTTGCCCCAGCCGTTCCGGATCGGAAGCGCTGGCGCGCGTCAGCGCCTCCACCAGCCAAAACGTGCATAGGTTGAAGGTTCCCTCGGTGCCTTTCAAGCCGTCCGGCGTCTTCTCCACGTCGTAGCGAAACACCAGCCCATCCGCCACCAGGCCGCCGGCCTTGGGCGGCTGGTTGATGGCGTCGATGGTTCGGAGCATGCGCGGATCGGTGGGCGAGACGAAGAACACCAGCGGCATGAGCAGCGTGGAGGCGTCCAACGCGTCGCCGTCGAACTGCTGCACGAAAGCTCCCCGCTCCGCGTTCCAGCCCCGCTTCATGATGGTCTCGTACATCTGGTCGCGGACCGCCGTCCAGCCGTTCCAATCGGCGGGGAAGGAGCGTTTGCTGGCCAGGCGCAGCGCGCGATCCACAGCCACCCAGCTCATCATCTTGGAGTATACGAAGTCTCGCGGACCGCCCCGCACTTCCCAAATGCAATCGTCTTTCTCCTGCCAATGCCGGCAAACCCAATCGGTGAGGCGGCGAAGATAACTCCAGAGATCGTAAGAAATCGGGGTTCCGTACTTGTTGTAGAGGTAAAGCGAATCCATCAGTTCGCCGTAGATGTCGAGTTGAAGCTGCTGGTAGGCGCCGTTGCCGATGCGGACCGGGCTGGACCCTCGGTAACCCTCCCAGTGATCGAGCGTCTCTTCCGTCAGCACATGCCGGCCGTCGATTCCATACACGGTCTGCAGCGACCCTTCCGGATCCATCTCATGGCAGCGCGCATCGAGAAAAGCCACAAACTGACCGGCCTCCTCAGTGAACCCAATGCGCATGAGACTGTAGACCGTGAATGCGGCGTCGCGAATCCAGGTGTAACGATAGTCCCAGTTGCGTGCGCCGCCCAGGCTTTCGGGCAAGCTGCACGTGGGTGCGGCCACGATCGCGCCGGTGGGCTCGAAGGTAAGCAGCTTCAACAGCAGCGCCGAGCGATGAACCATTTCGCGCCAGCGTCCGCGGTAGGTGCATTTCGCGATCCATCGGGCCCAGTAGCGAATGGTGTCATGAAACAGCCGTTCGCTCTCGTCTTCCGGCAAGCCAATTTGTTCACGAACGCCCGTCGTCAGGCCGTGCAACTCGAAGCTCTGGGTCTGGCCTTCGTCCAATGAGAACTCCGCGCGCTACGCCGTTGTCCGAGAAGTTTTTGCAGCGGAACGGACGATGCGAGCGCCAGGCGCAAATTGGAAGAGCAAAACCGCGCGCCTTCCGGGATGATCTCTACCCTGTGTTTATCGCGTCCGTAATTGAAAGCCGGAACGCATTCCAAGCGAAATCGCATGGACCCGCGCCCCACTTTCACCCGGCGGATCAGGCCGTGATAAGGCGCCTCCTCTCGCGATTCCCCGATCGGCATGTAATCGATCACTTCGCCCACGCCGTCCGTCGAGAGGAACCGCGTCACCAGTACGTTGGTGTCGGGCCAATAAACCTGCTTGCGAGCGATTTCGGAACCCGTGGGAGCAATCTGGAAATAGCCGCCTTTGCGCTCGTCGAGGATGGCGCCGAATACGCTAGGCGAATCGAAATGAGGAAAGCAGAGCCAATCGATGGACCCGTTCTTACCTACCAACGCCGTGGTGCGCAGGTTTCCAACGACGCCGTAGTCTTCGATCGGCTGATAGGGCATTGGAGGCTCGGCTCCCGGAGCCAATGATACGATACGCCCCGGGAGCCGTTCGACAACTATCGGTGGGCGTGCTCCTGCTGAGGTTGTTGCTTGTTCTGCTGCTGACTGGATTGAATGTAGTTTTGAGGCTGCTGATCGAATTTGTTCTTGCACTCCTGGCCGCAGAATGAATATTTTTTGCCTTGGTATGAACTGGTGGCCGGAGCTTTATTTTCGTCTACTTGCTTTCCACAAACTGGATCTTTAGTCATGATTCTGTCCTTTCTCGAGTCATCGGTTTAACTCCGTTTGTTAGACCGGTTGGCAACGTCATGTGTTTCCAGGTAACCGTCTCAAAAGAAACAAAGGTCTTACCTGGAAGCGCGTCTCACGCGCGCGTAACGATTGAGCTCGGCATAGATTTGCCCGGCCACCGCAGGCCGCCGAACCCGGCCGGTGAGGATCTCGCGCTGAGTGACACCAGCCCCGTACAACTCGTGGTTATCGTCATTGTCCGGGCGCAGCGTCGAGCCCTCCAGCGATACTCCGGCGAAGATACCGTGCGACCGGGAATACGACAGTATTTCCGCGCGCATCAAGGCGTCGGTTTGAGCCGCTCCCGAACGGCCAACCGGCCCCGCCATCACACTGGCATCGCCGCCCAGCGTGAACTTATCTTTCATCAGATCCCGCACGCCGTGCTGGTTCATTACGATGAAAACCAGGTCGGTCTCACCGGCCCCGATCTGGAAGCCGAAGCTGCCGCCTTCAATACGAATGGTGTCCGGCGCACTCCAACCGCGGCCAGTACGGCAGACCACTACGCCCTTTCCGTACTTGGCGCCCACGATAAAGCCGGCGCGCTTCAGGCCCGGGACAATCCCGACACACTGCGCTTTCGCCAAAAGATCCTCGGGAATTCCCCGGTCCTTGGCGTGGAGAATCTCGCCCAACACTTCAGCCGAAGCGGCAATACGCTTTTGAACTCCGGCCGGCGGTGCTACCGCGAACATCGGCGATATAAGCGCCGACCACAGTGCCAAACCAGCGGCGTATTTCATGCAGTTCCCCGTTACTCGCGTCACAAGTTCACTTGCCCCAAAAGAAGGAGCACCAGAAAGATGATCAGAATCGTTCCCAGAACGCCGGTCGGATAATATCCCCAGCCGCGGCTGTAAGGCCAAGCCGGCGTGGCGCCGATCAGCAAAACGATCAAAATGATTAACAAAATCAACATAAAGAGTTTTCCATCCTTTCCCTCTGAACCACCTGCCTGACCCAGAAGGCAGTTTTCCTTCCAACGCCGGGAAAGCCAATGAAAAATTCGACCGATGGTCATAAACCACCAAATCTAATAAACTTAGCGCGCGGACCCAGGATTCCTGAGCCCGCGTGCGATGGCTTCGTTTTTGAAGATCCTACGTTGCGGCCGCGATTGGGAGTGCAAATGTTACTCGCCGATAACGCGAATGAGCTATTCCGCCGATTGTACGGTTGAGTATATGAAGTTTTGGCTATGCTACCGTAGGAATTTGGCACCTCCCCTACTTTGTAAGCGTCGGACCGTCTTGGCGCGGACTAGCTCTCTCGCGGCTTTGGGCGCTGTTTTGTGCCTCCTGGCCTGTCTGTGCCTGATAGCGTGCGGCAAGACGGCGGATCAGTATCTCGCCCGCGGAAACAAGCTCTTTACCGCCGGAAAATACGCCGACGCCACGCTCAACTATCGCAACGCGCTTAAGAAGAGCCCGAATTCCGGCGAAGCCTACTATCGTCTTGGATTAGCGCTGCTGAAGCAGGGCCAGGGGGGCGAAGCCTATCAGTCCTTGCAACACGCGGTCACGCTCAGTCCGAAGAACATGGACGCCAAGATCCAACTGGCGAACCTGTCGCTGATCATCTACGCCCGCGATCCGAAGCATCCCCCGGTTCTGTACAAGCAGGCGCAGTCCATGACCGATCAGCTGATGGCGCCGGGCGGCGATCGCGTGCAAGGGCTGCGAATCAGGGCCGCCCTGGCATTGGTCGATAACAAGCCGGGTGATGCGGTGCAAGTTCTGCGCGAGGCTGCGGGGATCGCGCCGAATAATGCGGACGTACAGGGCGAGTTGGCGCAGGCGTTGCTGCGCGACAATCAGCCGGACGAAGCCGAGAAGATTGCACGGCAAACGGTGCAGCGGCATCCTCAATATAACCAGGCCTACCAGGTGTTGTACGCCATCTATGGATCGCAAAAGAACTGGGACCAGGCGGAAGCGCTGTTGAAGTTGTGGGGCGCGAATAATCCGGCTGAATCCAACCCGGTTCTCCGTTTGGCGGCGTTCTACTATGCCCGAAGGCAGCCGGACGATGCTGAAAAAACGCTGAATTCCCTGCTGGACCGGCGCGCTCAGTTTCCGCAGGCGGATTTGCTGGTGGGCGATTTTCATGCCCTGATTCGCCAACCGGAAAAGGCGCTGGCGGACTTCCAACGGGGTGAATCCCGGGATCACGAGCGCCAGCAGGTTTATCAGGAGCGCATCGCCAGCATGCTGGCTACTCTGGGCCGGCGCGAGGAGGCTGTTAAGGCCGCCGACAGCGATCCTGGCGAAGGACCCGAAGAACCAATTCGCGCGCGCGCTGAAAGTAGAAGTGCTGGAGCGGATGGGCGGCGCCGCAAAACCTGAGTACCGCGGCCTCCCTGGCAACCGCTCTGGCGACGGAGACTCCAGCCAATGCCAGACTGCAACTGCTGGCCGGACAGGCGCTCTTGCTGGATGGCAAGCGGGATGAAGCCTTGGGCCATCTGCAAAGCTCCGCTCAGGCGGATCCGCGGTTGGAGGCCCCTCAATTGGTGTTGGCGCGCCTGGAACTGGGCCAGAAGAACTACGCCGCCGTGCTGCAGCACGCCGATGCGGCGCTGGCCATCCGCCCGGGCGATCCGAACGCCCGGATGCTTCGCGTGATCGGTCTCACCGGAACGCACGCCTATGGGTCTGCTAAAGCTGAAGCCGAACAACTGGCTCAGGCTACCAAGGACGCGCCCCAGGTAGAGATGCAACTGGGAGTTATCGCGCTGGGGCAGGGGCGCTACAAAGAAGCCGAGGAGTTGTTCCGCAAGCTTTACAAGGAAGGATCGCCTGACCTGCAGCCGCTGGCCGGGCTGGTGAACGCCTATGAGGCCGAGCACCAGCCGGATCGGGCCTTGGCGTTGATGCAGGAAGAAACACAGCGTGCACCGGACTCCAAAGGAAAACAGGCGCTGCTGGTGGCTACCGCGGAGGCCGCTGGGAAACGTGATATGGCCCTTTCGGAATTGCAGAAGATGGCCGCGCAAAATCCATCCTCGCCCGATGTGCAGATACGAATTGGCGCGCTGCAGCAGGCCGGCGGGAAGCTGCCTGAGGCGCTGCAGGCCTTCGCGCGCGCTCGTCAGCTTGCACCGGACCGCAAGGGACTGGACCAAATGATCGCGAGCCTGGAAGAGCGCATCGGCAAGAAGCCGGAAGCCATCGCCGATTACCGGAAGGCTCTGGCGAAATCGCCGGCGGACCCGATTATCATGAACAACCTGGCATTTCTGCTGGCGGACACCGGCGGAGATACCCAGGAAGCTTTCCGGTTGGTGAACGCGGCGATCGCCAAAGCGCCCAACCTTCCGCAATTACAGGACACTTTGGCGTGGATACAGATCAAACGGCATAATGAGTCAGAGGCGCTGCTGATTCTGCAGACTCTGACGTCGGAGCATCCCGAAGACGTGACCTTCCGCTACCACTATGCGGTGGCGCTGGTCGATAGCGGCAATCCGTCCGCGGCCAAGCTTCAGGCCGAGACGGCCTTATCCAAGAAGCCCCCAGCCGAAACCGCAACCGAGCTTCGGAACCTGCTGGCTCAGGTGAAATAGCTCGCGCGCAACGACTGTCCTAAGCCGCGGCGCGGCCTAAAACTGGCAAATTTGGACGCGCGCCGATCGGCCCCACGTGGTATTTTGGTGATTCCCAATTATGTCCACCGGTAGCCGCATGCAGAGCGGTAATGAGACGCAGCCACTGGTCGGCATCATCATGGGCAGCAAGTCCGACTGGGAAACCATGCGCGCGGCCGGGGAAACCTTGACACAGTTCGGCGTGGCGCATGAAGCCAAGGTGGTCTCGGCGCATCGCACGCCAGACTGGATGGTGGAGTACGCCTCCGGCGCCGAGGCGCGCGGGCTGCAAGTGATCATCGCCGGAGCCGGCGGCGCGGCGCATCTTCCGGGAATGGTGGCGGCTAATACTCTGCTGCCGGTGCTGGGCGTGCCGGTGGAAAGCCACGCGCTCAAGGGCATGGATTCGCTGCTGTCCATCGTTCAGATGCCCGGGCGGAATTCCGGTGGGGACATTGGCCATCGGCAAAGCGGGCGCGACGAATGCGGCGCTGCTGGCGGTGGCGATCCTGGCGACTCACGATCCAGCGCTGCGCGAGAAGCTCCGCGCCTTTCGCGAGGAACAGGCCGGCCAAGGTCCGCTCGGAAGAACTGGCATGATGGAAAGCTGGCGTGACCAACCGATCCTGCCCGGCGCCGACCATCGGCGTGCTGGGAAGCGGCCAGTTGGGGCGGATGTTCGCCATCGCGGCGCGGCGCATGGGCTATCGCGTCCACACGCTCTCGCCGGATGAAGATACTCCCACCGGCCAAGTGGCGGACCTCGAGGTGAAGGCGTCCTACGACGATCTGGACGCGGTTTCCGACTTCGCGCGGCACGTCAGCGTCGTAACATTCGAGTTCGAAAATGTTCCGGCGCCAACGGCCGAGGCTGCGGCCCGTTGCGCGCCGGTTCGGCCCAGCGGATCCGTCCTGCACACCACGCAGCAGCGCATCCGCGAAAAATCGTTCTTACGAAACGCCGGGCTGCCGGTGACGCCGTATCGCGAAGTGCATTCGCTCGAGGGATCTGAAACGCGCGCTCGCGGATCTGGGCTGCCCGGCGGTGCTGAAGACGGCGGCGTTCGGCTACGACGGCAAGGGGCAATTTCGCGATCGATGCGCCGGAGCAGGCGGCCGAAGCCTGGGAGGCGATCGGCAAACAGCAAGCCGTGCTCGAGGCGTTCATCGATTTCGATTGCGAGATTTCCGTGGTGGCGGCGCGCGGCGCAGGATGGCGAGTTCGTCCATTACGGCGCGATCGAGAATCAGCACAGCCGGCACATTTTGGATGTGTCGATTGCGCCCGCGCGCGTTGCCGCCGCGAGTAGCGCGAAGAGGCGGTGGAGCTGGCGCGCTGCGTTCTGGAAGAGCTGGAAGTGGTGGGCGTGCTGTGCGTCGAGTTTTTCGTGACGCACAACGAGTCGCTGCTGATCAACGAGCTGGCGCCGCGTCCGCACAACTCCGGGCACCTGACCGTGGACGCCTGCGTCACCAGCCAGTTCGAGCAGCAATTGCGCGCGGTGTGCGGACTGCCGCTTGGATCAACGGAGATGCATCGTCCGGCCGCGATGGCGAATCTGCTCGGCGATCTGTGGGCCGATGGCGAGCCGGATTGGCGGGCGGCCTGCGCGTTTCCCGATGTGAAGCTGCATTTGTACGGGAAGCTGGAGCCGCGCCCGGGGCGCAAGATGGGGCATTTGACGGCGCTGAATCACGATCCGGAGGAAGCTTACCGGACGGTGCTGGCCGCGCGAGATAGTTTGGCGCGGCGCTGAAGCACAATAGGCCTATAGGTACTCGGCATCGTAGCCAGCTTCGACCCTGTAGCCGGTCCCTTGCCACGGATAATATCCGGGATAAGTCACCCGAATCGCGTAGTCGTCACCCGGTTGGAGGTTGAAGAAGATGAATTCGCCTTTGGTGTCGGTTTTCCTTTCGCCGCACAATTGATCTTCACAAAAGAGTCTGACGCTTGCGCCGTACAGTCCGCGGCTCTCATCGCGCATCACATGGCCGCCTGAGATTGCCCGACTTACGGTCCGTCACTCTCAGCGCAAATTCTGCAATTGGCAGCCAGGGCACGTCGGTCGGCGTCACTTCCATTTCCAGCGGAGGCAGGGCCTTCTGCTCTCCTCTCGCCACTATGATCGATTTCACATTCCAAAGTTTTGAAGCCCGTGAGTGGAACCGTGAGCGTGTACAACCCCTCGGGCAGAACGCTGAACTTGAATCGCCCGTCTTGATTCATCCGCTCGGTGAATATTGTGTGCGGAGACTGCTGAAGCCGCAACTCGGCCTCGCCAAACGAAATCGCGGTGCCGCTGGCGTCGTGGATTTCGCCGCTGACACTCGCGCTAGTATCCTGCGCCGATAAGAGCGTGGCACCGACGAGCGCGAAAATAAGACTGATGAATAACAACGTCTTGTTGAAGCTCCTGGACATTGAGCATCCTATCATCCAAGGCCCGATGGGTGGCGGGCCGTCCACGCCGGAGCTGGTTGCCGCGCTTTCCAACGCTCGGCGATCTGTGGGTCAATGGCGAACCGGATTGGCCAGCGGCCTGCGAATTTCCCGGTGTCAAGCTGCATTTGTACGGGAAGCTGGAGCCGCGCCCGGGCCGTAAGATGGGGCATTTGACTGCCCTGAATCACGATCCGGAAGAGGCTTACCGAACGGTACTGGCCGCGCGAGAATCACTTACGCGAACTGATTTGACGCGCTAGGTTGAGAGTTGCTCGGTTGGAGGGTGTCGTGACGGCTTTTTGCCAAATCCGGCGTTCAAGCGCTCCATTGTTAATCCGTGGAAATCTCGTAGAACAACTTCGGACCGGGCGATAGTACCGGTTCTACGCCATAATCCGCGCATTGAGCCGCCCATTCGTCCATCGTCGCGACTCGCAACACCACATAGGGCACATTTTCGTGAAGCTTTCTGTCTTTGTCACGGACGTATTGGTCTGTGTAGAGCTTGCCTACTTTCAAAGGCCCTGATTCAGCGATTACGATCATCGTGTTGTCTCCGCCTTGTACTCAAGTATATAATTCCCAAAATAAAAGTAGTGAGCCAAAGTCTCCTCCTGAAACTTCTCGACATCGAGCATCCAGTCATCCAAGGGCCCGCTGGGCGGCGGGCCATCCACGCCGGAGCTGGTCGCGGCGGTTTCGGGCGCAGGTGGTCTTGGATCGCTCGGCGCGGCCTATCTGACACCCGATCAAATCGCCGAAACCATCCGGCGCATTCGCACGCTTACCTCGCGGCCATTCAACGTGAATCTGTTCGCGGGCGGCTGGAGCACGAACCCGGACTTCGACGCCAGACCGATGATCGAGCTGCTTGCAGAAGCACACAAAAAGCTCGGGATTCCGCCGCCCATCGCGCCAACGCCAGCGCCCGATCCGTTCCCCTCGCAACTGGAAGCCGTGCTCGATACCCGTCCGCCCATCTTCAGCTTCACTTTTGGCATTCCGGATCGCGATGCGATGTCGCGCCTGAAATCGCGCGGGATTGTCATTGTCGGCACCGCCACCACGGTAGAAGAAGCCCGTCAGCTAGAACGAGCAGGCGTGGATGCGATCGTCGCACAGGGCTCGGAAGCCGGCGCGCATCGCGGAACATTTCTGGACTCGTTTGAATCTTCAATGGTCCCGACTCTGGATCTGGTGCGCGAAACCGTCGCAGCCGTCCGCATTCCTGTGATCGCCACTGGTGGCCTGATGGATGGCCGCGACATTATGGCCGCACTCAACGCCGGCGCATCCGCAGCGCAACTGGGCACGGCCTTTCTTCCCTGCCCCGAATCGGGCGCATCCGATGTCTACAAGCGCGCGCTCCTGGCGGCAAAACAAGACACCACCGTTGTCACGCGAGCCTTCTCCGGACGGCCCGCGCGCGGTCTCCGCAACGCTTTCATCGACCAAGTGGACGGTCGTCAAAATCTGGTCCTGCCTTATCCGCTGCAGAACGCGCTGACTCGCCCCATGCGCACCGCCGCCGCGCAGCGCGGAGCCGCCGACTACCTGTCTCTCTGGGCTGGACAGGGCGTTGCACGCGTGCGAGCGCTACCCGCCGCCGACTTAGTGGCCTGCCTGCTAAGTGAGATGGCGCGCTAGTGGGTTACTCTGAAATTAATGCACGCTGTACGCGAATGGTTGCGCGACGCTTCTTCCATCGCCGTGCTCACGGGCGCGGGGGTATCGGCGGAGAGCGGTGTGCCCACTTTTCGCGGCAATCACGGATTGTGGAGGCAGCATCGCGCCGAGGATCTCGCAACGCCCGGTGCATTCGCGCGCGATCCGAAATTGGTTTGGGAATGGTATGACTGGCGGCGGTCGCTGATCGCGCAAGCCAAGCCCAATCCGGGCCATTATGCCCTTGCCGCGGCGGAAACGCGCGCGCGCAAGTTCACGCTGATCACGCAAAACGTGGACGGCCTGCACGAGCTGGCCGGCAGCCGCAATGTTCTTCGCCTGCATGGCAGCATCTGGACGTTGCGCTGCGTGGAATGCCAGCGCGAGCGCGAGGATCGACGCGTGCCGCTTCCCGAAATCCCTCCGCTATTGCGAATGCGGCGGCATGCTGCGCCCCGGCGTGGTGTGGTTCGGCGAGGCGCTTGCCGCACAGAATTTGGCAGGATGCCGAGTCTGCTGCCCGCCAGGCCGACCTGTTTCTGCTGATCGGAACTTCCGCGGTGGTTTATCCGGCCGCCGGCCTGGCGTCTATCGCAAAGTCCTCGGGCGCGCGAGTGGTCGAAATCAATATCGCGGAAACCGGCGTGTCCGATGGGATCGACGAATTCCTGCAAGGGCCATCGGGCGAACTTTTACCCCAATTGATCGCATGAAGATCTGTTACCTAGACGCGTTCTCCGGAATCAGCGGAGACATGACGGTTGGCGCGCTGATCGACGCCGGCGCCGACGCGTACAACGCTGGTGCAATCGCTGGAAGCGCTCGGAACGGGCGCGCAGGTTCGAAGTGGAGAAAACCAAGCGGCGGGGAATCGCGGCTTCGAAGTTCCGCGTCGTTTCAGACAAAGAAGGCGACGGCATCACCGCCATCTGAAGCATATTCTGGAAATCATCGCGAAATCGGGCATCTCCGGATCGCGCCAAACAAAATGCGTCCGCCGTGTTTCAGCGGCTGGGCGAAGCCGAAGCCAAAGTGCACGATATTCCGATTGAAAAGGTGCATTTCCACGAAGTAGGCGCGGTGGATTCCATCTGCGATATCGTCGGCGCCTGCATCGGCTTGGACCTGCTTGACATTGGGGCGGTGTACAGTTCGCCGGTGAACGTCGGCAGCGGGACGGTGAAGACCGAACATGGCGTTCTGCCCGTTCCCGCGCCCGCAACGTCCGAGCTTGCTCTCTGGCAAACCGATTTATGCGCGCGGCCCGAGCCTGGAGTTGACCACGCCGACGGGCGCCGCCATCGCGGCGACGCTCGCCGTCGAATTCGGCGCGCTGCCGCCCATGCGCGTGATCGCGAGCGGATACGGCGCGGGCGATTACGATTTTCCCGAACATGCCAACGTGCTGCGCGTCCTGATTGGCGAAAACGAGCGGCGCGGAGGAATCCACCACGGTGGCGGTGCTCGAAGCCAACATCGACGACTCCAGCCCGCAGGTTCTCGGCTACGCCATGGAGCGCTTGCTCGAAGCCGGCGCGCTCGACGTCACGCTCGACCTCGGTTCTGATGAAGAAGAGCCGGCCCGGCACGCTGCTGAGCGTGATCGCGCGGCCCGAAGATCGCGAAACGCTGGCGCGCCTGATCTTCGACGAGACCTCCACGCTCGGCCTGCGCATCTATTCGGCCGAGCGCCGCGTGAAGGCCCGGCATTCGGTGGAGATTGCGACACGCCGCACGGCACTGTGCGAATGAAAATCGCGGAAAATGGATCGTTCGCGCCCGAATACGAAGATTGCCGCAAGCTGGCGCGGCGAAGCCGGCGTGCCGCTCAAGCAGATCCTGGCGGACGCGAACCTCGCGTATCTGAAAACCACTCGATGAAATATTACCTGACCACTCCCATCTACTACGTCAACGCCGCGCCGCACCTGGGCACCGCTTACTCCACGTTCGCCGCCGACCTGATCAAGCGCTTCAAGAAAATGGAAGGCTACGATCCCGTGGTTCTGACCACCGGCTCCGACGAGCACAGCCTCAAAGTGGAGCGCGCCGCGCAGGCCGCGGGCGTCAACCCGCTGGCGTACACCACCAAGATGGCGGCCGAGTTCATCGGCCAGTGGGCCAAGCTCGGCATCGATTACGACCATTTCATTCGCACTTCCGATCCCGAAGCATCACGAAACCGTGCGCTGGCTTGTTCGAGCGCTGCCAAAGGAACGGCTACATCTACAAAGGCTCGTACACCGGCGCGTATTGCGTCAGCGAAGAAGCTTATGTAAACGATGTCCAGCCCGGCGAGCCTTGCCCGACTTGCGGCGCGCCCACGCAGACCGTCACCGAAGAGAATTATTTCTTCAAGCTCTCGGCGTTTCAGAAGCCGCTGCTCGATTTGTACGAACGGAATCCGGAGTTCGTGAAGCCCGATCACCGGCGCAACGAAATGATCGCCTTCGTGCAACAGGGGCTGAACGACCTTTCCATCACGCGAACCAATATTCAATGGGGCATTCCCGCGCCAGTGGAAGGCCATCACGTTTTCTATGTCTGGTTCGACGCGCTGATCTCCTACATGAGCGCGGTGAAGGATGACGATCTGTGGCCGGCCGATCTGCACCTGATCGGCAAAGATATTTTGCGCTTCCACGCCATCTATTGGCCGGCGTTCCTGATGGCCGCCGATCTGCCGCTGCCCAAGCAGATCTTCGCGCACGGCTGGATTCTGCACGAAGAAAACAAGATGAGCAAGTCGCGCGGGAATGTGGTGCGGCCCGGCCCCATCGTCGACGTGGTGGGCGCCGACGCGCTGCGCTATTTCCTGCTGCGCGAGATCACCTTCGGCCAGGACGGCAGCTTCAGCTACGACGCGCTGATCCAGCGCTACAACGCCGACCTTGCCAATGGGCTGGGCAATCTGGCCAGCCGCACGCTGACCATGATCCATCAGTATCGCCACGGCAGGATTCCCGATTCGCCTGGAGTCGCCAGACATCGCGGAAGCCGCGCGCCGGACCACGGAAATGGCGATGGATGCGTTTCGCGAGTTCAATTTCTCGCGAGGCCTGGAAACATTGTGGGGCTTCATTTCGGTGATCGACAAATTCATCGTCGAGCGCGCGCCCTGGAAGCTGGCCAAAGACAGCTCGGCTTCTCGCAGAAGCTGTTGGATGAGACGCTGTACAGCGCCGCCGAGGCGCTGCGGATCCTCTGCGCCTGGACCTATCCGGTGATGCCGAACTCGGCGCGCAATATCTGGATCCAGCTCGGCATGAATGCAGCCCATCGAGTCGGTAACGTTCGCGGATCTGCACTGGGGCAAGTTGCCAGCCGGACAAAAGATCGGCTCGGTGGCCGCCGTGTTCCCGCGCTTGGACGCGAGCGCCATCGCCAAGATGGAGGAGCTGGAAGTGCAGGAAAAGGCGCGGCAGGCCGAGCTGTTCGGTGTCGGCCAAGCGCCGCCGCGGGCACGGCGCCGCCGGCTGATGCCGCGAAGATCAGCATCGACGATTTCGTGAAAGTGGATTTGCGCGTCGGCCAGGTGGTTTCCGCCGAGCGCGTGAAGGGCGCCGACAAGCTTCTGCACTTGAAAGTGGACATCGGCGAGGAGCAGCCGCGCACCATCGTGGCCGGCATCGCCGAATCGTACCCGCCCGAGGAGATGGTGGGCCGCAAGGTGGTGATCGTCGCGAATCTGCAGCCGCGAAAACTGCGCGGCATCGAATCGAACGGCATGATCGTCGCGGCGTCGCTCGAAGGCGGCAAACCCGTGCTGGCGGGCTTCCTGGAAGATGTTCCTGTTGGAGCGCGCGCTCAAGTGAGTCTCGTTGACTCCCACTGCCATCTGGACAGTGCCGAGTTCAATGACGATCGCGAAGCGGTGATCGACCGCGCGCTCGCGGCCGGCGTCGAACACATGATGGCCATTGGCACAGGCGAACGGGCCGCCCGATCTCGAAGCCGGCGTTCGCCTGGCCGATAAGTACCCGGCCTTCTACGCGACCGTCGGCATCCATCCGCATGACGCCGCGAAGGCCGGCTCCGACGATTTCAAACGCCTCGCCGATCTGCTCGCGCATCCCAAGGTGCTCGCCGTCGGCGAAATCGGCCTGGATTATCACTACGATTTTTCGCCGCGCGAGGTCGCAGAAATCGGCGTTCATCGAACAGATGGAGATCGCGGCGCAATCGCAAGAAGCCGATCGTCATCCATACGCGCGAAGCCTGGGACGACACGCTCGCGCTGATCGAGCAGCATTGGACGCCGCACGGCATCGGCGGGATCATGCATTGTTTTTCGGGCGGACCGGAGGAAGCGCGCCGCGCGCTCGATCTCGGGTTTCTATCTGAGCTTTGGCGGCATCGTCACGTTTCCCAAAGCGCTCGACGGTGCAAGAAGCGGCGAAGATGACGCCGCGCGATCGCATCTTGATTGAAACCGACGCGCCCTATCTCGCGCCTGTACCGAAGCGCGGCAAGCGCAACGAGCCGGCGCTGATGGTCCACACCGCGCGCAAGCTGGCGGAACTGCGCGGCGAATCCTACGAAGACATTTGCAGCGCGACTACGGAAAACTTCCGCCGTCTGCTGCTCGGCTAAACCGCGGCCATCTTCTCGATGCTTTTCAGCTCCGCATTCGCCATCCGCTTCCATTTCCCTAGTTGCCTGCGGCGGTTTGGTTGCATGGTTTCCACGGCTTCCCGGCACTGTTGAAACTGCTGCCTCGCGGCATCTAATTGGCCTAACGCGAGCAGACATTTGCCGTACCAATAGAGTCCTTCCGGATCGTACGCTCTGCGCTCTACGTACTTGTTCAACGCAGATCGCGCTTCCGGCAGACGCCCGGATCGAAAATAGGCGACACCCAAATCCCGCCACACTTCGTGAGAACAGCACTTGTCGTCCAGTGCCGCGGCGCGGCTCAACAGCGCGATCGCGTCATCCAAGCGTTCTTCCTCCAGTGCAATGCGCCCGAGCTGATACACCGGGTCCGCCTCCGTACCATCGATCTCCATTGCGCGCGTAAACCTTCGCTTGGCTTCGTCGTATTGATGGCGCTCCTGGTAGATCAGCCCGATCTGGTAATGCGCATCGGCATCCCGCGGATTCGTCGCGGCGATATCCAACTGGCGCCGCAGACGCTGGCGCGCGCGCAAGCCGTCGCCCAAGGACCGCATGTCGGAGCCGAGCAGAATATACGCGTAAACCAGAACGAACGGCGACCACAAATAGTACATAAACGAACCCAACAGCACGAATGCAATGAGCCCGCCCAACATGGCCGCCAAACCTATCATGGCCGCGCCACCGGCCGCCGCCAATCCGCTGCCCCACAGCGTTCGCACACAGCAGGTCACAAGAATCAGGAAATAGATTTCTGCGATACCGAGCAGTGAAAATGCCAATCCATATCCGGCGAACGGAAAGAATCGAATCAATACGGCCAGCGGCAGGAACGCCGCCGCCATCGACAGCAAGACACAGTTCAGCAGCGAGAGATAGTCTCGCCGCAGCATGACTGCAAAGCTTTCGCGCCACCGTGACACGGTCATAACCAGAATCACCGCTGGTACAAATGCCAGCGCAATCGCGGCAATCGTCTTGACCACGCCCGTAGGCGCAATGGCTAAAATGATCGTCACGAACAGGCCAGGCCGCGGGCTGAACGGAACGAAGACCCCGCCGGGGATCAACAGCAACACCAGCAGCGCGGAGCACAAGGCGAACCAAAATCGGCCGCGATCGATGATCCGGCTGGCCGCGCGCATCGGATTACGGTACAGCGTGAGCAGGAGTTGAAGTTGCTCGCCCATCGTGGCGCTTCACTCACAGATTTACCACAGAACCCGAACGTCAAGGCGCGCTCCTCCAGGAAAGACGGCTGTTTCAACCAACCTGCTAAACTAAAAAATCCCATGGGACTCGGCAGGCTAGGACAAACCTTAACCGCACGGGAGATCTTCGAACTGGTGAAGAAGGATCTCGAGCGGGTGGAGCGCGAGATCAGCCTGGAGTCGGTGGCCAGCGTCGACGCAGTCACCACCATTTCCCGTTATTTGCAGGACGGCGGGGGCAAGCGGCTGCGCCCCATCCTGGTGCTCTTAGCCTCGCAGCTGGTAGGCGGAGTGAGCGATGGGGCCGTGCGCATGGCGGCTGTGGTGGAAATGATCCACGCGGCAACGCTGGTGCACGACGACGTTATCGACGTCGCCCAAACGCGCCGCGGCCGTCCGTCGTCGAACACCATCTGGGGCAATCACACTTGCGTGCTGGCCGGCGACTGGCTGTATATGCAGGCCTTCCAAGTGGCGCTGCGCGAGCGTAATTTCCACGTGCTGGATCTGCTGATCGCGCTGACGCAGATGATGGTAGAAGGGGAGCTGCTCCAGCTGGAGCGCATCGGCAAAATCGACATTTCCGAAGCCGACTATATGGAACTGGTGGATCGAAAAACCGCCAGTCTGTTTTCGGCTTGCGCGCGCCTGGGCGCTATCACCGCACAAACGCCGGGCGGCGCGAACGAAGCCACCGAAGCGCGGCTCGGGGAGTTTGCCTGGAATCTCGGCATCGCGTTCCAACTGGTGGATGACATGCTGGACTTCACCTCGCACGAGAAGGTGCTGGGCAAACCGGTGGGCAGCGATCTGCGCGAGGGCAAGGTCACGCTGCCGTTGATTTATGCGCTCGAAACAGCCACGCCGGAAGAGCGGCAACTGGTCTGCACCGTCCTCAAGGACGGCAATTATGACCAGGTGCCATTTCAGCAAATCCTTCGCATGATTCAGGCCCGCGGTGGATTCGATCGCGTACGCGAGCGCGCACAATCCTTCACCGAGCGCGCGAGGGCCATCCTGGGCGAATTTCCCGATTCGCCCAACCAGCGCGCGATGTTTGCGTTGACCGAGTTGGTCACGGATCGCGATCATTAGTCGAGCCTGCCTATGCCCCGACTTGTTTCCAACCCCACGCGCATTCCTGTCCCGGGCGACAAGCAGATCGACGAATACATCGGCCGCGTGAACACCAAGGATACGGCGGTCAGCATCGCACACATGCACAGCCCTTCGGGTTGGAGCGAGCCTGGCCAGCAGCCCGAGTTCGACGAATACACCGTAGTTTTGAAGGGTTCGCTGCGGGTGGAATCGAAAAGCGGCGTCCTGGAAGTGAAGGCCGGCCAAGCCGTGATCGCCGCACGCGGAGAATGGGTGCGTTACAGCACTCCGGGACCGGACGGCGCCGAGTACATCGCTGTCTGCCTGGCCGCGTTCAATCCCGCTACCGTTCACCGCGACGACTAGCCAGCCAAAGCATAACCGCTCCAAAGACCAGCATTGAGGCGCCGCAATAAAGATTCACGTTCGCCGATTCGAGGGGCGCCTGATAATGCGCGGCGAAACCGAGAACGCACAAGATCAGTCCCACCAGTGCAAAAAAGCTCCCGATCGGTATGCGTAAATCGCTCATATCACCAGAACAGCAGATTCAGAAACACCAAAGCCACGATGACGATCACCGCGAGATACGCCGGCCGTTTGTACCACGGGACTTCCTCGTGCGGGATGCTGGTAAGGCCGTAGACCAGATTGTGAAGCTCGCCTTCGGCCTTCGGCGCCGACATCAGGCTCACTATCAGCGTGACCAGAAAGCATGTGGACCACGCGAAAATCGCGATCCAGAAGTTTTGCGCCATGGTGGAAGGAAAGGTGTGCAGCACGGTCCCGAGCCATCCTCCCTTCCCTTCGGCCAATGTCAATCCGTGCGTCACGGCCGCGGCTGCTGTACCGGCCAGCAATCCGCTGAATGCGCCGTGGCCCGTGGCGCGCTTCCAGAACATTCCCAACAGAAATGTTGCGAAGAGCGGCGCGTTGACGAAGCCGAAGACCAGTTGCAGAAAGTCCATGATGTTGTTGAAGTGGCTGCGCCAGATAGGCCGTTCCGATGGAGAGCGCGACGCCCACCACCGTGGTCACGCGCCCTACCCACAGGTAATGCGAGTCGGGAGCGTCCTTGCGAATGTGGCCTTGATACAGATCGTAGGTCCAGACGGTGTTGAAGGCCGTCACGTTGCCGGCCATGCCGGACATGAACGACGCCATCAGGGCCGTCAGCCCCAGGCCCAGCATGCCCGATGGATAAAACTGCGCCATGAGCGTGGTCAAGCGTCTGATCGTAATCGGGCCCGCCGCCGGGCTTGAGCGGAATCGAATAGCCCAGCGCCATGTGCGATAGCGCCAGCGCCGCCATGCCGGGCATGATCACGATGAACGGCATCACCATTTTCGGGAACGCGGCGATCAAGGGCGTGCGCCGCGCGGCCGACATGGAATCCGCCGCCATGGCGCGCTGCACCACCAGAAAATCGGTGCACCAGTAGCCGAATGAGAGCACGAACCCGAGCCCCGCCACCAATCCGAACACTTCCACGCCCATCGGATTTTCGGACGCCTTTGCCGGCATAGCGCCAGGTGTGGGTCATCACCATGGGCAAGCGCGCCGCCATGCCGCTCCAGCCGCCGGCCTTCATGACGGCGAAAATCGACAGCGGCGCGAAGCCCAGCACGATCAGGAAAAATTGCAGGACCTCGTTGTAAATCGCGCTGGTAAGTCCGCCCAGAAACGTGTAGACCAAAACGATGGCGGCCGAAAGCAGCACCGACGCGGTGAAGCTCCAGTGCAGCACCAATTCAAACAGCAGCCCCAGCGCGTACATCGAAATGCCGGACGAAAACAGCGTCATCACGGCGAAGGTGACGGCGTTCAGCGCGCGAGTCTTCTCGTCGAACCGCAGCTTCAGATATTCCGGCACGCTGCGCGCGCGGCTGCCGTAGTAGAACGGCATCATGAACACGCCGACGAACAGCATCGCCGGCACCGCGCCGATCCAATAGAAATGCGCGGTCATGATGCCGTACTTCGCGCCCGAAGCGCACATGCCGATCACTTCCTGCGCGCCCAGATTCGCCGCGATGAACGCCAGGCTGGTGATCCAAACCGGGACCGAGCGGCCGGAGGTGAGAAAATCGTCGCTGGTTGCGCACCTTGCGCTTGACGATCCAGCCGATACACAGAACGAAAACGAAGTACAGCGCCAGGATCAGGTAGTCGACAGGGGCGAGCCTCAAACCGCCTAAAGTCTAGCATAGGAATGCCGCGAAATCGCACGATGCGCATTCGGGCGGCGTGTGCGATCATTGCTGGTTACCTCGCGATGTTCGCCTACGCCTGTACAATTTTCCTCAGCGCATTTCTGCTGTTCGCCGTGCAGCCGATGATCGGCAAAATCATTCTGCCGTGGTTCGGCGGATCGGCCGCGGTGTGGAGCACCTGCCTGCTGTTTTTCCAAGCGGCGTTACTCGCAGGTTACTTTTACGCGCGACCGTTCCACGCGCCTGCTGAAGCCCAAGCGGCAGGCTACGCTGCACATCGTTCTGATGGCTTGCAGCCTGGCGCTGCTTCCCGTGCTCCCTTCGCCGACTTGGAAGCCGTCGCACGCCGGCGATCCTTCGTTGCGCATTTTGCTGCTGCTCACTGCAACCATCGGGTTGCCTTACTTATTGCTCTCGACCACCAGCCCGTTACTCCAGGCCTGGTACGTTGCGGCGAAACCCGGCGCGATTCCGTATCGGCTGTTCGCGCTATCGAATTTTGGTTCGCTGCTCGCGCTGCTGAGCTATCCGGTGTTCGTGGAACCGGCGCTCACCACTCATGAGCAGGCTTTTGGATGGTCGGGCATCTACGTTGCTCTTCGTCGTGATCTGCGCGGCTGTCGCGTGGCGAGCCATGCGGGCAGCCCCGCTACTCGTGCCAGGAGCCAACCGAAGCAACCTCGGCCCCGCCCCCCAGTTGGACTATCCGCATCCTGTGGACCGCACTGGCCGCCTGCGCTTCCACGCTGCTGCTCGCGATCAGCAATCATTTGAGCCAGAACGTCGCGCCGATTCCGTTCCTCTGGGTGCTCCCGCTCGCCGCTTATCTGCTCAGCTTCATCCTGTGCTTCGAACGCGACAAAGTTTACCACCGCGCCGTCTTCCTGCCGTTGCTGGTGGTCGCGCTGGACGGCTCGGCGTACGCGATTTACGCCAACGAAGGCAATCCGAACATCGCCTGGGCTATCCCGCTGTTTGTGGCCACGCTGTTCATCGGCTGCATGGTGTGCCACGGCGAACTGGCGCGCCTGAAGCCGGACCCGCGGCATCTCACCAGCTTTTACCTGATGATCTCGCTCGGCGGGACCTTGGGCGGCGTGTTTGTCGCCATCATCGCGCCGCATGTGTTTCACACCTACTTCGAGCTTCCGCTATCGATGGTGGCGTGCGCGGCGCTGGCCGCCATCGTTCTGTGGATCTCGCCGCACAAGCTGGAAGGGCAAGATTCGGCGTCGCGCCGGTTCGCATCGCCATGCTCGCCTTTACGGTTGGTCTCGCCATCCATCTGGGATATGAAAAGCATTTGAGCGATCAACGTTTCCGCCTTTCGGTGCGCAACTTCTACGGCGTTCTGCGGGTGCGCGACATCCCGCGAGGACGAACAGGACAGCGCCGTGCGCCGCTTGATCCACGGCACCATCAATCACGGCGACGCAGCTGCTTGACGCCGCGCTTCGCGACGAACCCACCAGTTACTACGGCCCCTACTCCGGCATGGGCCGGGCGATGGGCTACCTGCAGAAGCGCGGCCCAGTCCGCGTGGCCGTGATCGGACTGGGCGCGGGCGTGACCGCGAGTTTCTGCCGTCCCGGGCGACTGTGTTTCGCTTTTACGAAATCAATCCGCTGGCGCTTTCCATCGCCAGCACCTGGTTCACGTTTCTGCACGATTGCAAGGCCGACCATCAGGTGCTGCTCGGCGACGCGCGCCTTACGCTGGAAGCGCAACCCAGCCAGCAATTCGATCTGATGGCGATCGACGCTTTTACCAGCGACGCCATTCCCGTCCACCTGCTCACGCGCGAGGCCTTCGCGCTGTACTTCCGGCACTTGAAGCCCGCGGGCATTCTCGCGGTGCACGTATCGAATCGCTATCTCGATCTGGTGCCGGTAGTGGCTCGCGCAACGCTCACGACTTCGGCAAAACTGCCGTCGATGTCGACGACGAGGACGAAGAGCAAGACTACTTCATCAGTAGCGACTGGGTGCTGGTGACGAGCGATGCGCGCCATCTTTCGCGATCGCCGCTTTCAAATCGTCCAGCGTTCAACCCGCGCGCTACCGGCCGAACCTGCGCCCCTGGACCGACGACTACAGCAATTTGTTTCAGATCTTGAAGATTCTTGACAAATAACCCCGCCCGTTACACTCGCGAGTTACAATAAAAACGTTCATGCCCCAATTGCTGGAGGGCAAGACTGCCCTTGTCCTCGGCGTCGCGAACCGATGGAGCATCGCCTACGCGATCGCCAAAGCCTTTATTCGCGAAGGCGCCGAAGTGATTCTGACCTACCAGGGCGATCGCCAGAAACAGACCGTCGAGGAACTGGCCGCCGAGCTCAAAGCGCGCCAGGTGCTGCCCTGCGATGTAACCCAGGACGCCCAATTGGACGCCTTAGCGAAAGAGCTGAAGGACCAAGGAACCGTGCTCAACGCCGTGGTTCACAGCATCGCTTTCGCCAACCGAGAGGATCTGAGCCGCCCGTTTGTCGAAACGTCGCGGGCCGGCTTCGCGCTGGCGCAGGATGTCAGCGCGTATTCGCTGGTGGCGGTGGCGCGCGCGACCGCCCCGCTCATGGCTGCGCCGACCCAGGCAACAATCATGGCGGCGGATCCATCATGACGCTTGACTTACCTTGGCTCCACGCGGGTGGTGGAAAATTATAATGTTATGGGCGTAGCCAAGGCGGCGCTGGAGGCCTCTGTGCGCTACCTGGCAGCCGATCTTGGCCCGTCGAATATTCGCGTAAACGCAATCTCGGCGGGAGCCGTCAAAACTACATCGGCCCGCGGCATTCGTGACTTTTCTAAGATGCTGGAGGGTGGCGCGAAAATGGCTCCGCTCCGCCGCACTACCGATCCCGCGGAAGTGGCTGACACCGCCGTTTTTCTGGCCAGCGATCTGGGCCGGGGCGTCACCGGCAATATAATTTATGTCGATGCGGGCATGCAAATTATGGGCTTTGCTGCGCCCTGACAGCCAGTGACAAAATGCCAGTAGCCACGTCCAACATATCGAGACGATCCTGATTCACGCTAACCAAATTGACATTCGCCTCCAGCGATTTTTATCATGTGAAAGCAGCAGCCTGATCGCAGCAGGCCTCCTCAGCAGGCGCTCCCGGCCAGTCATCGCAGTTCCTCCGAGTCCAACTATGATTACAGTTCAAGGCCTCACGAAGAGATACGCCCGCACGCTTGCGGTGGATCATATTTCGTTTGAAGTGAAGAAAGGGCAGATTGTGGGCTTTCTGGGCCCGAATGGCGCCGGGAAAACCACAACCATGCGCATTCTGACGTGTTTTCTTCCGCCTTCGGAAGGCACGGCGAACGTGGCCGGCTTCGACGTGCTGGAGCAGCCGCTGGAAGTGAAAAAACGGATCGGCTATCTGCCGGAAACTCCGCCTGTGTATCACGGAAATGGAGGTGCAAGAATACCTCACATTTGTCGGAAAGCTGAAGGGCATGCGGGGCCCGAGCCTGGCAAACCGCGTCACCGAAGTGGCCGAGCGCTGCGCCGTCGCCGACGTGCGCACCAAACTGATCGGCAAGCTGTCCAAAGGCTACCGGCAGCGCGTGGGACTGGCGCAGGCCATCATCCACAACCCCGACGTTCTGATTCTCGACGAACCCACCGCCGGGCTCGATCCCAAGCAGATCAATGAAACGCGCGATCTGATCCGCAGCCTGGCCGGCGACCACACCATCATCCTGAGCACCCACATTCTGCCGGAAGTGGAGCAGACCTGCGAGCAGGTGCTGATCATCAACAAAGGCAAGCTGGTGGCGACGGATTCGGTGCACAACCTGCAAAATCGCGCGCGCGGCGCCGAGTCGGTGCTGGTGGAAGTGGAGGGACGCACGGCGCGCTGGATTCGCAGACCATCCAGCATCGCCTGGAAACCGTCAACGGCGTCAGCCGCGTGCTGTTGAAGGAATCCCGCGACAACCGATCGGTTTTTGAAGTGGAGAGCCTGAAGGACCGCTTCATTCGCGGCGACCTGGCGCGGGCCATCGTGGAATCCGGTTGGAATCTGAACGAGCTGCGGCCGTCCGCGATGAGCCTGGAAGAAATCTTCCTGCAGCTCACCGGCGCGGAAGTGGCCGAGGAAAAACCGCGACGCTGCCAGCCGGAAGCGGTTGCGCAAGGAGAGAGCAAATGAGAAATATCTGGGTTATTTGCCAAAAAGAGCTGAACAGTTATTTCGTTTCGCCCGTCGCTTATCTGCTGCTGACGATGTTCGCCATCATTTTCGGGTTCTTCTTCTGGAACTCGGTGGGATATTTCAACGCCGCCAGCCTGCAATCGCAGATGAGCGGCCAGGCCATGCCCATGAGCGTGAACGAATACGTCATCCGTCCGCTGCTGATCGAACATCAGCGTGGTCGGGCTGTTCTTCATTCCCATGATCACCATGCGGCTGTTTGCCGAAGAGAAACGCATGGGCACCATCGAACTGCTGGCTACCTCGCCCGTTCGCGACACCGAAGTGATCATCGGCAAATGGCTGTCGGCCCTGATTCTGTACGGCGTGCTGCTGCTGTTCAGCGCCATCAATTTCGCGTTCCTGTTCCGCTACGGCAATCCGGATTGGAAGCCGCTGGCGATCGGATATCTCGGGCTGCTGTTGCAGGCCGGCGGGCTGCTCGCAATCGGAACGTTTATTTCCACGCTGACCAAAAATCAGATTATCGCCGGCGCCGCCACGTTCGGCGTCTGCCTGCTTGCTGTGGGTTCTGGAATGGGTCTCGGGATACGAAACGGCGACGTGGGCCAAAGTGCTGGCGTACTATCTCCGTGATCACGCATTTCGATTCGTTTTCCAAAGGCGTGCTCGATACTAAGGACGCGATATTTTATGTTTCTGTGATTTTCCTGGGGCTGTTTCTGACCTCGCGTTCCATGGAATCCCTGCGGTGGAGGTCGTAAGTGAGTACCGGATGGATGCAGGCAAGACAAACCAAGTACGCCGCGTATGCGACGGTTTACATCCTCGTGATTTTGGCCGTACTGGTGCTGGCGAATTTTTTCGCCAATCGCTACAACAAGTCGTACGACGCGACGGCGAATAAACGTTACACGCTGTCGGACCAAACCAAGAAAGTGGTCGGCGAGCTGAAGCAGGACGTGACCATCAGCTATTTCGATCGCGCCAACGGCATGCAGAGCCGCCAAGGATTTGCTGGACCGCTATCAGAATCTCTCGTCGAAGGTGCACGTCCAGTATGTCGATCTGCTGAAGGATCCGACGCTGGCGCGCGCCGAAAACGTAACTCGCGAGGGCGAAGCGGTGGTCGACCATTGGAGCGCCCGGCGCGAAGACGCCAAAACATTCGATGAAGAAGGCGTCACCGGCGCTCTGATCCGCGCCCTGAAGGGCGGCGAGCGCAGGTCTGCGTCGTCTCCGGCCACGGCGAGCATCGCCTGGACGATTCTTCGCAGGGCGACGGGTTCTCCGGCTTTCAGTCCGTCGTTGAGAAAGACAACTACAAAGTCCAGAGCATCAATTTGCAGCGAAAAGGCGGAGGTGCCCGCCGATTGCACCGTGCTGGTGGTCGCCGGACCTACCGGCGATTACATCCAGCCCGAAGTGGATGCCATCAAGAAATACGTCGAAGGCGGCGGCCGCGCGCTCTTCATGCTGGATCCGCCGCTGAAGCTGGGGCGCGAAGCAGATCGGCGATAACGACGCGCTGGCCAGTCTTCTTGAAAGCTGGGGCGTCACGCCCGACAAGGACCTGCTGCTGGATGAGAGCGCCGCATCGCAATTGCTGGGCGGCGGTGCCGCGAAGCGCCGGTGGTTCTGCAATACGATTCGCACCCCATCGTGAACGATCTCACGAATATCTCCACGGCCTTCCCGCTGTCGCGGTCGCTCGAGACCAAGAACACCGATAAAACCACCATCACCAAGTTGTTCTCCACTTCCGCGGACAGCTACGCCACCAACAATCTGGCTTCGTCGGAGATTCGCATCGACCCCGCCAAGGACAAACATGGACCGTTTACCCTGGCGGTGGCGGGCACCTACAGCACGGCAGCAAACCCAGCGATTCGGGTCGCTTTGTCGTGGTCGGAAACTCCGGCTGGGCCTCCAATCAGGCGCTCGGATTTAGCGGCAATCGCAATCTGCTGTTGAACATGGTCAACTGGCTGTCGTCGGATGAAGATCTGATCTCCATTCGTCCCAAACCGCCCGAAGATCGCCGCATCAACTTAACTCGCGTGCAGTTCCGCACGGTGCCAGCTCACCAGCCAGTTCTTCCTGCCGATGATCGTGATTTTTGGCGGCGTGATGGTCTGGCTGAAGACGGAGATAAGGGCGATGCGAATTCGTGGTCTGCTGGTCGCCGTTGTTTTGCTGGCCGGGCTCGGTGTCGGCCTGTATTTTTCGAATAAAGAGAAGGCGGCCGAGGCGGCCAAACCTCCCGCCGACACGCCTCCGAAAATCCTGGCGCTCACCGAAGGCGACATCACAAAAGTAGCTCTGAAGAAGAAGGGCGGCGACGAGACGGTTCTCGAGAAGGCCAACGGAAAATGGCAGATCACGGCGCCTAAGCCGTACCCTGCCGATCAAGATGCAGTAAGTCAGTTAGTCGCCTCGGTCGCGAATGTCAGTTCCGATCGAGTGGTGGAAGATAAAGCTTCCAATCTGTCGGCGTACGGATTGAATTCGCCCGCCCTGGAAGTAGATATTACCGGCAAAGGCGGCAAGGTCAGCGACTTCTAAGATCGGCGACGACACGCCGACCAACAGCGGCTCGTACGCCATGCTGCAGGGCGACCCGCGTTTATTCACCGTCGCGAGTTACGTTAAGAGCGGGCATCGATAAATCGACTAACGATCTGCGCGATAAGCGCTTACTGACCTTCGATCAGGACAAGCTTAGCCGCGTGGAACTTAATTGCTAAGAAGCAGGACATCGAGTTCGGCCGCGACAAGGATCAGTGGCAGATCGTCAAACCCAAGCCGCTGCGCGCGGACGGCCTGCAAGTGGATGAAATGCTGCGCAAGGTGAAGGACGCCAAGATGGACCTGTCGCTGTCGGATGACGACGCGAAGAAAGCCGCCGCCGCGTTTGCCTCCGGCATGCCCGTGGCAACGGTAAAGCTGACTGACCCTTCCGGCACCCAGCAGATCGAGGTTCGCAAAAATAAAGACGACTACTACGCGAAATCCAGCCTCGTGCCTGGAGTTTACAAAGTTGCGGCCGAGCTGGGCACCGGCGTCGACAAATCGCTCGACGATTTCCGCACCAAGAAGCTGTTCGATTTCGGTTTCAACGATCCGAACAAGATCCAGATGCACGTGAACGGAAAATCGTACGACTTCCAGAAGGGCGGCGACGACTGGTTCTCTAACGGCAAGAAGATGGACAGCACCAGTGTGCAGTCTTTCCTGGACAAATTGCGCGATTTTTCCGCGAGTAAGTTCATCGATACCGGATCTCTCGGCACGCCCGCCATCGACATCACCGTGGTCTCCAACAACGGCAAGCTGACCGAAAAAGTGCTGATCGCGAAACAAGGCTCGGATTACGTCGCGCAACGCGAGAACGAACCGGCGCTGTACGGGCTGGACGCGAAAACTGTCGACGACCTTTCGCAGGCAGCCTCCGACGTAAAACCGGCACCGCCGCCGGCCAAGAAGTAGCCAATCGCGCCGGTCACGCCTCTGAATGACGGACGTCGCGATCGGCATTGATTTCGGGACAACCAACAGCTCCATCGCGTGTGCTGACCCGGTTTCGGGCGTTGCTCTGGCGAGTTTCCCATTTGCCGGAGGCATGACCGACGCATACCGCTCCCTTCTGTATCTGGAGCAGATCAAGCAGCAAAACAAGGTCTTCATCAAATCGTGGAGTGGGCCACAAGGCATCGAGCGTTACCTGGAAGCCGAGCACAAAGGCCGGCTGATCCAGTCGATGAAGTCTTTTCTTACCAGCCGCAGTCTTCAGACCACGGACGTATTTGGCCGCCGCCGGACTTTGGAGGAACTGATCGCGGCGATTCTTGGCGACCTCCGCAAGGAGGCTGAACGCCAGTTTCGAACCACTGTACGGAGCGCCGTAGTTGGCCGGCCCGTCCATTTCGTCGGCTCCCAGACCGAGGAAGACGACAATTACGCCCAGGAGCGGCTGGAGCAAGCGTTCCACTTAGCGGGATTCGAGGCGGTGAGTTTTGAAATGGAGCCGGTGGCGGCTGCGCACTACTACGAATCCACGCTCGATCACGATGAATTGATCCTGATTGGCGACTTCGGGGGCGGCACGAGCGATTTTTCACTGGTGCGAGTTGGTCCGGGCGTACGGCGCCGCGGCAGAACGCAGCAGGACTTGCTGGGCAATGCGGGAATCGGCCTGGCCGGTGATTCGTTCGACGCCAAGCTGATTCGCCACATCGTCTCACCCGCGCTCGGAGCCGGATCGCAGATCAGTTCGATGAACAAGATTCTCCCGGTTCCCAATTGGGTTTATTTCAAGCTGGAACGATGGCATCACTTGTCCTTCCTGCGCACCAAGGATGTGATGAACATGCTGCGCAGCGTCAAGACTCAGGCACTCGAGCCTGAGAAGATCGGCGCGCTCATCGACCTGATCCAAGAAGACCTGGGCTACCAGTTACACCGGGCCATCCAGAAGACCAAGTACGATCTTTCGAACCAGGAGACGGCGCGATTCACCTTCGCCGATGGAGCCATCGATCTGAACTCCGTCGTTCACCGCCGCGATTTCGAGTTGTGGATTGCCGAAGAGTTGACGCAAATGGAGACCTGCGTGGAGTCGCTATTAAAGACGTGCGGTGTGGACGCGCGCGATGTCGACATGGTCTTCCTCACTGGAGGCTCGTCGTTCGTACCGGCCGTCCGGAGAATCTTTGATATGCGATTCGGCCCCGAGCGAATCCGGACCGGGCACGAGTTCACATCCGTGGCCATGGGGCTGGCGCTCAAGGCCGCGCGCGACCAGGTGCGTGGGACCAAGCCGCGCGGTTTGTAAGCGATTGATAGAATAATAGTTAGTGACAGGCCTCCTCACCGACCTCTACCAGCTCACCATGGCGGCCGGTTACTTCGAGGCAGGCAAGACCGGCGAAAGCGCCACGTTCGAGCTGTTTTTCCGCCATCTGCCCCGTTATCGCAATTACGTTGTCGCCGCCGGCCTGGCGCAAGCCGTCGACTATCTTCTCAATCTGAAGTTCACCGACGAAGAGATCGATTACCTGCGCGGCCTGCCTCAATTCCGGCGAGTCTCCGGCGATTTTTTCCAGGCTTTGCGCCAGCTCCGCTTCACGGGCGACCTGTTCGCCATGCCCGAAGGAACGCCCATCTTCGCCAATGAGCCATTCCTCACCGTGCGCGCGCCACTGATGGAGGCGCAAATCGTCGAAACGTATCTGCTCGCCACGATCGGCTTTCAGTCGCTGGTGGCGACCAAGGCATCCCGTATCGTGGAAGTGGCCGGCGGCCGCGCAGTAGTCGATTTCGGCGCCCGCCGCGCACACTCAGCGGAGGCGGGAGTTCTCGCCGGACGGGCGTCCTACATTGGCGGGTGCATCGGCACCAGCAATACCGAAACCGGATTCCGCTACGGCATTCCTGTCTTCGGAACGGCTGCGCATTCCTGGGTGCAGTCCTTCGCCTCGGAAATAGAGGCCTTCCGAGCGCTTCAGAAGTTGCTCGGAGACGCTACGGCCTATTTGATCGACACCTACGACACCATTGAGGGCGCGCGATCGGCCGCCGCGCTTGGCCAACCGTTGTGGGGCGTGCGCCTGGACAGCGGAAACCTGGTGGAACTGTCGCGTGAAGTGCGCAAAATCCTGGACGACGCCGGCTTGAAGAACGCGAAAATCATGGCCACCAGCGATCTGAACGAATACAAGATTCTAGAGTTTGCGGCCGCCGGCGCGCCGATCGATGCTTTCGGAGTCGGCACCGATCTGGCAACCTCCGCGGATTCGCCGCACCTGGGCGTCGTCTACAAACTGGTGGAATTGAACGGACGCTTCACCGCGAAGTTCAGCGAAGACAAACACACGCTGCCGGGAGCCAAGCAGGTATTTCGATTTGCCGCGCACGATGTGATCGCATGCTCCTGGGAATGCCTGGGCTGCGGTGGGAGCGGCGAACCGGAGGCCAAGGCGTTGCTTCGTCCAGTGATGCTGGGGGGCCAATTGATCGAACCGCTGCCCACCGCCGGCGCGGCGCGCCAGCATGCCGCCGAATGTATTAAGCGATTGCCCACCGCCGTTCGCAGCCTCTTCGACATCGGGCAGGAATATCGGGTGGACCAGAGCCATGAGCTGCTGAAGCTGTACGAAAAGGTCCAGGATGAAAACGGTCTTCTTCGACATCGACACGCAGATTGATTTCGTTTATCCCGCCGGCGCGCTTTACGTGCCGGGCGCCGAACATATTCTGCCCGTAATTGGAGAGCTGAACCGCCGCGCGCCAGCGGTGGTCTCCACTATGGATGCTCATTCGGAAGACGATCCCGAATTTCAGATTTATCCCCACCACTGCGTGGCCGGAACCACGGGCCAGCACAAGCCCGCCATCACCTTGCTCGACGCCCGCGCGATAGTGCCGGACGCTCAGTCTGGCGTTCGCCAGTGGATTCTCGAAAAACAGAAGCTGGATTGCTTCAGCAGTCCGCATCTTGATCTGCTGCTCGCGCAGCTCCAGGCCGACCGTTACGTGGTGTACGGCGTGGTCACCGAAATCTGCGTCCGCTTCGCTGCATTCGGCCTGCTAGAGACGGGGAAGCCAGTGGAAATCGTGACCGACGCCGTCCGGGCGCTGGACGAACAAAAGGCCCGCGCAATGTTTTCCGAATTCCAGTCGGCCGGCGGGCGCCTCACCACGTCCTCGGCGGTTCTGGGCGCTTTCTAATCGTTACAGAAACAAAGATTCGCGCGATTCCCCGCAAAGCTCGGTTGTGGAGTTGCCTCGAGGCGCCGCAGGCCCACGACTGCGTGAGAGCCTGGCGCTACCGGGACCACCGGCCCGTGGCACCGGACTGATCTGGTGACGATTCTGGATCGCGATACCGCGGCAAAAATCCTCCGGTGTGTCTTTTGTGGCCGGAATTGCTGTCGAAGTCGAGCAGCCGGCCCAGGTTGATTTTGGTATTCGCCAAAACCAGGCTGGCGCGGCGGTTGCCGGCCCGCGCGACCGGGGGAAAGCCCAAGGGCGTTACGAGAACGTTAGTTCGGCTTCCCCGTATCGGCAGGGTCTTGTTCTAAAGCCCGCTTCAGTATTCTGTACACTTGCTCCAGGCGCTCGATTTTTCGGCCGAGGTGTACTGCGTCATCGCAATAGTTTTTCCGTTTAGATTCCACCGCCATCATCAGCTCCCCTAATTCGTGCTTGTTCAGGGTGACGGTATATTGCTTCTCCGCATTCGCGACTGCGCTTTTGTCATACCCGCGGGAAGTCCGCACGACGCCATGGCCTTCGCGTTCAGCCTCTTCGCCCCAGCGCGCCAGAGCGTCCCTGACCACATTTAAGAACTCATCCATGTCTGTCGGCTTGACGATAAATTCTTTAGCGCCCGCGTCGATGGCGCGTTGGGTGTCTTCCGGATTGAGCGAAGCCGTTAAAACGATCACGGGCGGTCCCTGACGTTTGCGGAGGGCCTCTAGAAATTCAAAACTGTTGAGCAGCGGAACCTTGAGGTCCAAGAAGACGAGGTCCGGTTCGAAATGGAAGTCATTGAGAAATAGGCGAGCTTGTTTCCCGTCGTAAGCGATCAGCACATCCGACATGACGGGCGAGGTCCGAACCGCTTCGCGGACCATGAGAACGTCGGCAGGATTATCCTCGACCAGAAGGAGGTGCAACATCAGCGTGAAGATTCCAACCGGAGCACAAAGTGAGAGGGCGGCACGCGGCGAAACGTTTCACCGATCTTTGTAGCGTACGCTGGAACAAGCGATTGGCGACTAATCCATCCGATCCCGCGCTCGAATGGAGCTGGCGGAGGGGCTTGAACCCCCGACCCTCTGATTACAAATCAGATGCTCTACCAACTGAGCTACGCCAGCCAATTGACATTGCGAACATTGGAGCGGGGTACGGGAATCGAACCCGTGTAAATCAGCTTGGAAGGCTGACGCCCAACCGCTAGGCCAACCCCGCGCTTGAAATCGAACGGCTACCGAAACCATTGTACGGAACGGCGGCGAACGGGGTCAATTTGCTTACGCTCCGGCGTCCATGCGCGATCGGTAAATATCATGCAAACGCAGCAGGCCCAGGCAAACGCCGCTCGCCTGGTCCAGCACCGGAAGCACCGAGATTTGCGACGGCCGGTCTTCCATCAACCGCAACGCCTCCTGCAAGCGAGCGTCCGGCGCGATGGAGGAGGGATTTTGCGTCATCACTTGGGATGCTTGCAGGCCGCGAATATCGTCGTGAGCCTGCAGCGCGCGGCGCACGTCGCCGTCGGTAACCAGCCCCAGCAGGCGGCCGGAGGCGTCCACCACGCACGCGGCGCCGAGGGGATAGTGCGTCATCGCGATCACTACCTGCTTCAGCGAGTCATCCGGATGAGCGACGGCGATTTCAGCGCGGCCGTGCATCACCTCGCGGACGGTGAGCCGCAAGCTACGCCCCAGATGCCCGCCGGGATGAAAGCGCTCGAAATCTTCCACGCCGAAATTGCGCGCGCGCATCAACGCCACGGCCAGCGCGTGGCCCAGCGAGAGAGCCACGGTGGCGCTGGCGGTGGGCGCCAGATTGTCCGGATCGGCCTCGCGCTCCACCGACGCATCCAGCACCACATCCATCTGGGACGCCAGCGGCGCCGACGGATTACCGAGAATGCCGATGCGCCGCGACGGCAGTTCGCGCAGGAACGGAATGAGCTGCAGAAGTTCGAAAGTGTTGCCGCTTTTGGAGACCATCAACGTAGGATCGCCCGGCGAGTACAAACCCAGGTCGCCGTGCGAAGCTTCGGCGGCGTGCAGGAACACGGCCGGAGTTCCCGTGCTGCACAGCGTGGCGGCGATCTTGCGCGCCACATGGCCCGACTTGCCCAGGCCGGTGACCACCAGCTTTCCGGGGTGGCTAAGAATCAATTCGATCGCGCACGAGAAATTCCCATCCAAACGCCGGCTCGCGCGCGCCACCGCGCCGGCTTCAATCCGCATGGCCTTTTGAGCAGCCTCAAGCCAGAGCGAGGCCGGTGCATTTACATCCACCGGTGCATTTACATCCATATGTTTGACTGAACCATCATCTCACTGCGAAGTACCCGCTGAACGCGACGCAGGACTTCGGGCCGCCCCGCGGTCCTTCGCCTTTACCGCGAAAGCGAGAACACCTTCGGCGGCGAGAATCGGTTCAATGGTCAGAATTACGGGGCCCTTCCCTGGCGCTAACGTGAATTTTCGAACTTCCACTTCCGCCGGCGCACGCTGCTCCAGCGCCTGACGCAAACCGCGCCGCACCGGCTCGCGATCCTGCGGCGCAAGATATTCGAAGATGGGCCGATCGGCGCCGGGCACAGCGGCCAGCAGGGATCGATTCATGAAAAGAAGCTGGCCTTCCGGCGAGACCGCCAGGAGCAAATCGGGCGGCCGCAGCAGCAGGGAGCGCAAGCTGGTTTCCAAGCCTTGGCGGTTCTCCTGGCTGCGCAGCAGCGCATCGATATCGGCGAGAGCGAGAATGGCGCCCTCGATTTTTCCGTCCGCCGTTTTGGAGGGCCGGATCCTCAGGGCATACGAGCGCCCAGCCAGATCCCGAACGTTTTGCTCGCGATTCTGGGTGCTGGCAATGGCGTCCCGGATTAATCCCGGAAGATCCGCCACCTGGATGTTCGGCTTGATGTCTCCAATGGGGCGGCCCACGTCGGTGGGGATCAGGTTCAGCACCTTCTGCGCGGCGGAAGTGAAGCGCCGGATCTTCAGGTCGCGATCGAGCATCACAAACACTACCTCTACGGATTCGATCAGGTTAGTAAGATCGCTGTTTGCCTTGGCCAGCTCGGCGTTGCGGTTTTGCACTTCCTCATTAACGGTGATCAGTTCTTCGTTGGTGGCCTGCAGCTCCTCTTTCGCGGTCTCCAGTTCTTCGTTGGTGCTTTGCAGCTCCTCGTTGCTCGAAAGGATCTCCTCGTTGGCCGACTGCAACTCCTCGTTGGTGGCTTCCTGTTCTTCAATGATGGACCGCAGATCGTTCTGCGTCCCAGCCAATTCTCCACGCAGAGCGGCCATTTCCCGCTCCGAAGCCGAAGCAGACTTTCCCTTGCCCTTGGCCGGGCCCTTCGCGTCGCGCCTCCCTGCCGCCGCTTGCTCCCGCGGCGCGGTGTCGAACAAAACCAGGTAGCAGGGATTCTTGGCGCTGTTGGGGCCGGATTTATCGATGACGGGGATCACTTCCAGGTTCACTTCCGCCATTCCGGAGTCGCCTCTCACCCGCGCGCCGGTTTTGCGAACCGGCTCGCCCGATTTCTTGGCCTGATGCAGCAGGGCGCGAAGATCGATGGCCAATCCCTCTTTCGCCATCTTGAGTAGATTGAGCGTTGCCTGGCCTGGTGGCTGCTCCAGAAAGGGAGCGGTCCGGCCGCGGAATTGAAGAATCTCGAACGATGAATTCGTCAGCACGCCCGGCGGAGAAAAGCGCGACAAAACGATTCGGTCAGCTTCCCGGCCCAAATCGACATCCGGCTGGGAGAGCAAGCTGGGCCGGCGGACACGAACCGGATCCTCCACCACTTCGGCCGGATGAAACTCCAGGAGTGGGCGCGTCGAGGTCGGCAGGCGGGAAAAGATTTTATGCTTCTTGTCGATCTGCTGGAAGGCCTCCGATCCAGCTTCCACGCTTTCCGAAGTTCCGAGCAGAAGATACCCATTCGGGTTCAGAGCGTAATGAAACGCGGCCAGCACTTTCTTTTGAATCGGGACACCCAGATAGATGAGCAGATTGCGGCAGCTAATCAGATCCATCCGGGAGAAAGGCGGATCCCTGGTCACGTCCTGCACCGCGAAGATACAAACATCCCGCACCTGCTTGCCGATTCGATAGCCGCGGTTGGATTTGGTGAAAAATTTGTGAAGCCGCTCCGGGGAAACATCCGCGGCTATATTCTCCGGATAATCCGCGTCGCGCGCGATCTGAATGGCCTCCTTGCTAATGTCGGATGCGAAAATCTGAAACGCTGACACTCCGGACGATGGCAGACACTCAAGGAATAGCATCGCGATGGTGTACGCTTCTTCACCCGTGGCGCACCCCGGGACCCAGACGCGAACCGGCAAATCACTGTGGCGATGCTTCAGGATATCGGGAAGCACGTCGCTCTTGAGGTACTCGAAAGTTTCCGGATCCCGGAAAAAAGACGTCACGTTGATCAGTAGATCGCGATACAGCGCCTCCACTTCGGAGGGGTCGGCTTCCAGGCGCTTCAGATAGGATCCGATGGTCTCCGTTTTGTTGAGAACCATGCGGCGCAAGATCCGCCTGCGGAGTGTGCTGGGCTTGTACTGTGAGAAGTCCACCCCGGTGGAGCGCTTTACCCAACGAAAAATGTTGGCCAACTGAGTTTCCTGGGCGGCTGCTTCGCCTTCCTCCCCTTGCGCCCGCCGAAGGTAAGGGTGGCCAGCGATGCGCGCCAGTTCCGCGGCGATTTGAGCGGGCGGCAGAACAAAGTCCGCCGCGCCGAACTGAATACTGGCGCTGCGCGGCATGTCCGGGAACTTGGCGCTTTGCTGATCCTGCGCGAAAGCGATGCCGCCTTCGGCTTTGATGGCCGCAAGACCCAGCGTCCCGTCGGTGCCGGTGCCGGAAAGCACCACTCCGATGGCCTGGCTTTTTCTGTGCTCGGCCAGGGAGCGGAAGAAAGCGTCGATCACCAGGCCGTGCCGGTTCTCATACCGAATCGGCTGCGTCACCAGGCTGCCATCCTCCATCGCGAGAGTGGTGTTAGGCGGGATCACGTAGATGTGATTGGGCAGCAACGGCGTTTGGCCGCGCGCTTCCGCCACGGGCATGCGCGTCGCTTTGGAGAGCAGCTCGCTCAGCATGCTTTTGTAGGTCTTGCTGAGATGCGATACCAGCACGAATGCCATGCCCGTGTCGTTCGGGAGCGCTTCCAACAGCTCGCGAAATGCTTCCAGGCCTCCGGCTGAAGCCCCAATGCCAACCACGGGAACCGCGGCCGGCGGGGAAGGAAGCGACGTTGCCGCTTTCTTTGCTGCTGGAGTCTTCGCCGCGCTGTGCGCCGTTTTACCCGGCGGAATCTTCTTCGCCATCTACTTAGCAGGAGTAAGTTTGCTTAGGTTACAGTACCAGAATTCCACGCACGCGGGAAGAATATTGCGAGATTATTTACTGAATTGAGGCAGTATCTTGCGGCGGCTCCGCCAGGAACGCCGCATAGCCGCGGTTGGATAGAACTTGAACGATGGCATGGGCAATCCACTGGTGCTGTTGCGCCTTGCGCGAGCGCTGGCCTCGCCTCCAGGTGGAACTGTGCTGGGTTGCGCGGGCGCTTTCCATCCGCAGTTGCTGTGAAGCCAGCCTGCTCTCGCTGCTCTCGCAAATGGTGAGGGCAAGTTCGGAGCGGATGGCCTGTGAAGCCCGCATTACACTAGCTAAACGCGCAGCCAACTCCGCGCGGCTGAAAGAGTCAGGTGTGCCCAGTGACTTCATGGCTGGTTCCAAAAGACTAAGCTCCGAAAAACCAGTATAGAGCATTGCAGGAAGTCACTGGGATAGACCGGTAAGCTAGATGACGCTAGCCGTGGGGCGGGCCCGCGGGAACGCCGGCCGCGTGAAAGTCGGATCGGTTGCAACTGTGATTGGCTTCATGCCGGAACAGCGCCAGACGAGCCTTTTCGGCTGCTTCCCAAGACAGCCGGCACGAACGTTGCAGCAGTTCGACTTCTGACTCAATGCCTAAACCGACGAGATCTGTCATCTTGCGCACAAAATCGGCGTAAGTGCGCGTTGTCTCCCGGTAATCGGAAACCAGACGAATACGTTCCTGGCACATCATAGGCCAGATTCTAGCACACCCGTTTGGCAAACCGGGGGAGGGGAAAACTTACCCTAAAGAAAGCCGGCAACCGTCCGATAAACATGTTAAGTAAAGAATGTTACAGGGGCTCACTACCGTGTCGCTGCCGCAGATCTACTGCCGGTCATGCCACTTGTCCACTCGCTCGGACGTGCTGCGCTGTTTGCACTGCAACCGTCCGCTCGCGACTGCCCCGGTCCGCAAAACCAAGGCCATGGTGCGCCCACTGGTGCGCGTCGCGTCCCCGCTCCTGGCGACCACGAACCCACCCAGGAAACGCGTTCGCAAAAGCGCATAGATGATGAGGTTGCAGGCGCTCCAATCAGCGGATGGCCATCCCCCATCGGCTCCCGGCGCTAATTGACCACCCTCCAGCGATTTCGCATTCTTCCGTGATCCCCCGACTCCTCCCGTGGGCAATCCGGTGATCCGCGGCTGGATTTTCGGCGTGGACTTGGGATGCCTTGTTCGGTAATCCTGAATACGAGGAATTAACGCCTACGGCAAGTTCAGCGGGCATGCTATTTTCTATGTCATGGCTGAATCCGACCCTTTGCGCCAACATCTCCTGGACCTCCTGCGTGGACGCAACGCGCACGCTGACTTTGACGCCGCGGTGGCCGATCTCCCGTCCCGGCTCCGCGGACTGAAACCGCCCGGCGTGCCTTACACCGCGTGGCAATTGCTGGAACATATGCGCATCGCACAATCGGATATTTTGGAGTTCAGCCGCGACGGGAAACATAAGTCGCCGCCGTGGCCGGAGGGATATTGGCCCAAAACGGAAGCGCCTCCCAACGCGGCGTCCTGGAACAACAGCCTGCGCAGCTTTCGCGCGGATTTAAAAGCCATGGCCAAGCTGGTGGCGGACAAGAAAACCGACCTGTTCGCGAAAATTCCGCATGGCACTGGCCAGACCATTCTGCGCGAAGCCCTGCTGGTCGCCGACCATAACTCGTATCATTTGGGGCAACTGGTGCTGTTACGGCGATTGTTAGGAACGTGGAAGGCATAGCCACCGTATAAATCGCTCGAATTATCCATATGGGTTTTTCCTTGTGATAGAATCTCCTCTATTTCCATGCGAACAACTGCACTGGTCCTGCTGGCGTATTCCGTCTTTTCCGCAAACGCCTGGTCCCAACCTTACGTGATCAGCACCCTCGCGGGAGCTCCCCGGCTGCAAAATGGAGGGCCGGCTACTTCGGCGCCATTGCGAGAGCCGATCGCGGTGGCGGTCGATCCGAACGGAAATCTTTACATCGCTGATGGGCTCGACAACCGGATTCGAAAGGTTGACCCTTCCGGGATTATCAGCACGTATGCGGGCACGGGGGTTCCCGGATACAGCGGCGACCGCGGGCCGGCGGCAAGCGCCACACTCAACCTCCCCACCGGCATAGCGCTGGACGCCAAGGGAAATCTGTATGTCGCCGACGCGGGCAATTTCGTAATTCGCCGTATAGCAGTGGATGGCACTATCAACACGGTGGCTGGGAACGGAAACCCGAGGTTCGCGGGGGACAATGGTCCGGCGATCTCCGCACAAATCGATCCCGTGGCTGTGGCGGTGGACAGCCATGGCAACCTGTACGTGGCGGATGGCTACAACTATCGCATTCGCAAGATTGATACCAGTGGGATCATCACTACCATCGCAGGCATCGGATCAGAGGGGAACTCGGGCGACAATGGACCGGCCGTCAATGCGGCGATTGATCTCGTCACCGATTTAGCCGTTGACAATTCTGGAAATGTTTATCTGGCTGACTATTACAATTACGAGGTCAGGAAAATAACCGCCTCGGGCATGATGACGAGCTTCGCCGGCGGCGTGCAATACGGCAGCATTGCGGATGGCATATTGGCAACTACGGCCGTGATGGATCCGGATGGCGTGGCGTTCGACGGCGCCGGCAATTTGTACATTTCCGACGACAACTTGAATCACACTGTGTTACGGCGGGTAGACATATCCTCGGGACTGATCTATACCGTGGCCGGCACCGGCGACGTGGGCTTTGCTGGCGATGGGGGCGGAGCCGCGTCCGCGCAACTCAACGGTCCAGCGGGGCTGGCAATCAGCGGCGGCGCGGTCTATTTCGCAGACGCGTCGAACCAGCGTGTTCGCAAGGTAGCGAACGGCGTGATTACGACAGTGGCTGGAACAGGCATTCGCGACAACGGGCCGGCTGTTAGCGCTTTCCTCAACTTCCCTGAGGGCCTCGCCATCGACGGCAGCGGGGATATCCTGGTTGCCGACACGGGGAACGCCGAGGCGCGGCGCTTCCGGGCAGGCGGCAATATCAGCAGCCTGGGGCAATTACAAGGGGGCGTGCCGGCCGGTGCTGCCATAGATAAGGCGGGAAACTTCTATACCACCGACGAGGAGCCGGGCTCGACGAGCGAGATACCGCACGTTCTGAAACTGGAGCCGGATGGCACCACGTCGATCGTGGCCGGCAGCGGTGCGGACGGGTTCTCGGGGGACGGCGGCCCGGCAACCCTGGCTGCGCTGAACACGCCACAGGGCGTCGCGGTGGACGCGGCCGGGAACATCTTCGTCGCCGATTACGGCAATAATCGGATTCGCAAGATCGATACCACCGGGACCATCGAAACCATCGCCGGGAACGGCAAGTTTCCGTTTTCCGGCGACAATGGACCGGCGATGGCCGCCGGAATCGATCCCTACGATCTGGCGCTGGATAGCGCGGGAGACATCCTGGTTGTCGATCAGTTCAACAACCGCGTCCGCAAGATTACGCCGGCTGGTACCATCACCACCGTTGTGGGGACAGGTCTGGCGGGTTACTCCGGCGACGGCGGGCCGGCCACGGAAGCTCAACTGAATGCTCCAACCGGCATCGCGCTGGATGGCGCCGGAAACATCTACATCGCGGACGCCGGCAATTCGGTGGTGCGGCGCGTAACACAGGGCGGCTTGATCACTACAATTGCGGGCAGCGGCACATTGACACCGAGTACCGGCGACGGCGCGCCGGCAACAGCGGCACAACTGAATCCGTTCAGCATCGCGGTGGACGCCGCCGGGAAGGTTTACGTCACGGACTCGTTCAACGACCACGTTCGCCTCCTGACGCCGCTGACTGTGAAGGCGGCGAGTATGAGTATCGTGAGCGGCAACGGCCAGAGCGCGACGGTGGAGACGGGTTTGGCTCAGCCTTTGGTGCTCAAGATTGCCGACAGCACGGGCGCGGGAGTCCCCGGAGTGGTGGTCAACTTCACGGTGAGCCCGGAGGGCGCCGCGACCATCGCGCCGTCGCCGGCGATTACATTGAACGACGGCACGGTGACCGCCATGGTGACGCTCGGCAGCAGCCCGGGCGCGGTGACGATTACGGCCCAGTCGTATGGCGTCGCGAATGTTGTGTTTTCGCTGACTGCGGTGGCGTCGAACTCGCCCGCGATCGCGGCTGGCGGGATTACCAGCGCGGGGCTGAGCAATCCGCAGGTGAAGGTGCTGTCGCCAGGCGCGATCGTGACCATCTTCGGCACCAATTTCGCGCCGGCGGGAACGGCGGAGCAGGCCGGTCTGGTGAATGGGCAGCTTCCGACGAACTTGTCCGGTGTCTGCGTGGAATTCGCAACCGTTCGCGCGCCGATTTTTGCGCTCTATCCGGGTCAAGTCAACGTGCAGGTTCCCGCAGTCGCGCCGGGAAATGTCCCGGTACAAGTGATCACAGATTGCGATACACCGCAGGCTGTTGCAACCCCGCCCGTTAGCGTTTCCGCGCAAACCACGGCGCCTGAGTTCTTCTATTTCACCACCGGGCCCAGTGGCGCGAATCCGATTGCCGCGGTGAACGCGGTCACCGGCGGCTACGTTGGCGCTCCAGGTCTAATCAGCGGCGCGACATTCGCTCCAGCCAAGCCTGGCGATTATCTGACGCTATTCGCCACCGGGTTTGGCGCGACGAATCCGATGTTCGCTCCGGGAGTGCTGCCAACCGGCACGCCAAAAGTGACGGCGCCGGTCTCGATTACATTTGGCGGCGTGACACTGAATCCGTCGGACATCTTGTATGTTGGCCTTTCGCAATTCGCGGGACTCTATCAGGTGGACATTCAGGTGCCGGCCGGGTGCCGGATGGGAATCAGCCGCTAGTGATCACGGTGGGCGGAGTAGCGTCTCCCGCCAATGCGTTCATTACGGTGCAGAACAGCCAGTAGGCTATTCTTCGCGCAGAATCTCGAGCGGCTTTTGGCCCAGGATCGGGAAGCTGGCCATCCAGCCGGCGGCGTTGGCGATCAGAGCGGTGGCGACCACCGACAGCAGGATCGGGATCACTGGAATCGACGTTTGCGCGTCCAGCATGCGCTTCAACAGCAGATTTGCGAAGCCGCCGGCGAGCAAACCGCCCATCAGCCCGGCCACCGCGCCCAGCACCAGAAACTCCACCGAAAAAATCCGGCTGACGCGCCAGCGCGTGGCGCCGAGCGTTTTGAGAATCACCACTTCGCGCATGCGGCGGAAACGCGTGCCCGCCACGCTGGAGGAAAGAATCACCGCCCCGGCCAGAATCGCGAACATCGAGATGAAGCGGATCACTTGCGAGATCCGATCCACCACGCCTTGCACGATCTGAAGCACGTCGGCCACGTTGACCACCGTTACGGTGGGGAAGTGCTCGTAGAGCGCCTCTTGCAGCGCGGGAACGGCTGACGGCTGGGCGCGCAGGCTGCTGTAGTAGATGATCGGGAAACCCGCGAGCGCGCCGGTGTTGAAGATAAATTCGACGCGGCTGGAAAGATGCACGGAATCGATGCTTTGGATACAGGCCACGCGCGTTGGCAACGTCCTTGCCCGAAATGCTCCAGACGCATTTCGGAGCCCGGCTCGATGTGCAGAATTCTCGCGGCGTCCTCATCCACGCAGACTTGCGGACTGCCGTCGGGCGAAGACCACCAATGCGCCGCGCTCCAGATTCACGTAGTCCGGCATCGCGCCCGCGGATGTGACCGAGCGCGGGCGAGCGATAGCGGCGGCCGAAGCCCTTTCAGGTCCATCTGGCGAGCGATCCTGGCCGTCCATGCTGACGATTTTCGCGGCCACGGTGCCGATCAACTCCGGCGTGCCCTCCACGCCGCGCTGCTGCTTGACCAGATCGAGAACCGCGTCGCGATCCTTGGGCGCGATGTCGATCAGGAACACGTTGGGCATGCCGGGCGGCGAGGTGCGATTCATTTCGGCGATCAAGCCGTGCTGGACCAGATAGACCGTCAGCGTGAACATCACGCCGACGCCGAGCGCGACCAGTACCGATTGCGCGTGGGCGCCGGGACGATAGAGATTGGCGATGCCGTGGCGGACGCTGGCGGGCAGCTTGCCGCGGCTCGCGAGTCTTCAACACGCGCAGCATCAGCCACGCCACGGCGGACAGCGCCGCGAAGCTGATCACCAGCGCGCCGGCGAAATATTCGCCGGTTCTCCAAATATCGCTGCGGCGTGCCGGTGGCAAAGGACATCGCGATGCCGGCGAATCCGATCAGAATCAAAGCGCCCGCCGCGATGGAAGCCCGCGCGCCTGCAGCAGACGCGTCCGCCAGTTGGGCCTGGTTTCCTCCATTTCGCGGCGCAGAATCAGGCTCGGCCGGATGTCGCCGGATGCCGATCAGCGGCGGCAAAGTGAACAGCAGCGACGCCAGAATCGCGATTCCGATGCCCTGCGCGGCGGTCAGGAAATCCCAATGCGCGGTTCGGCTCCAGCTGGAAATAGCGCGCGAGAAACGCTGGGAAGACGCGCTGGACCACCAGCCCGAACGCTACGCCAAGCAAGCCGCCGGCCAGGCCGAGCGCGATGGTCTGGAGCAGATAGATCCGCATGATGTGGCTGGAGCGCGCGCCGATGCATTTCATGATCGCGATGGAATCCATGCGCTGCTGGATGTGGGCGCGCATCGCGGTGCCGACGCCGATCGCGCCGATGATCAGCGTGATCAGGCTCACCAGGCTCAGAAACGTGGTGGCGCGGTTCAGCCCTTGCGTCACGATGGGATGCGATTCGCGAAAGTCGGCGATCAGAGCGTCGGGAAACGCCGCCTTCAACAGCGCGCGCGTTTGCTCGATATCGGGCGAACCGGGCGAGAGCCGGAACAGAAAGCGCTCGGACGCGCGGCTGCCCGGCAGCATCAGGCCCGTGCGATCCAGGCCTTCGCGCGTGATCATCACGCGCGGGCCGACGTTCAGGCTGCCCAGCATGCGGTCCGGCTCATAGGTCACCTGGCCGATGATGCGGAACGGCTGGCCGCCCAGGCGAATGGTGTCGCCGACTTTCAGGTTCAAGCGCAACAGCACGTCGTCGGAGACGGCGACGGTATCGGCGGTCAAGGCTTGTGGAAAGCGGCGCGGGCGGCGACAAGCGAATCTCGCCGTAGAACGGATATTTTTTCGGATCCACGGCTTTCACCGAGACCAGCATGGGCGGCTTGATCGCCGCCGGTGGACGCCATGGTCACGGTTTCGGTGATCCAGGTCCGGTCGACGCCGCGCTTTGGCGAGCGCGTCCATCTCGGCGGTCTGCTCGCGGTGTGGGCAGCTCGAAGACGCGCAGGGAGAGGTCGGCGGCCATCAGCGTGCGGGCCTGGCTCAAGCAGCATGTCATGAAACGCGCGGCTGAATCCTCGCACGCCGGTGAGCGAGCCGACGCCCACCGCGACCGCGAGAATCACGAACAGAAACTTGAACGCCGACGAGCGCGATTCGCGCCAGGCGATCTTCGCGGCCGTTGTCCAGGAGAATCGCATGTCGTTACGCCGCCCGCTCGTCGCTCAACGATGCGGCCGTCGCGCAGCGTGATCCGCCGCGATGCACGCGCGGACAGCGCCGCGTCGTGCGTCACCAGCACCAGCGTGGTTCCTTCGCGCTGGTTGAGCGAGATCAACAGCTCCAGAACGTGCTGGCCGTTCTGCGTGTCGAGATTGCCGGTCGGCTCGTCGGCCAGCAGGATCGGCGGACGCACCATGAACGCGCGGGCCAGGGCCACGCGCTGCTGCTCGCCGCCGGAAAGCTGGATCGGGTAATGATCGCGGCGGTCCAGCAGGCCGACGCTTTCGAGCAACTCGCCGCGCGCGCTTGGGACCGTCGATGCCATTGCCGCCCGTCAGCTCATAAGGCAGCAGGACGTTCTCTTCGGCGGTGAGTGTGGGCAGCAGATGATAGGACTGAAACACGAAGCCCGATCTTGCGGCCGCGCAGCAGCGCCATGCGGTCTTCATTCGAGACCGGTGATGTCCTCGCCGTCCAGAACGATCCGGCCCGAAGTGGGCGTATCCAGGCCGGCCAGCAGGCCCAGCAGCGTGCTTTTGCCGCTGCCCGAAGGCCCCATGATGGCGACGAATTCGCCGCGCCGCAATTTCCAGATCGATGCCGCGCAGGATGTCGACGCGATGCGTGGCGGTAGGGATGCTTTTGGTGAGAGCGGAGACCTGGATGGCGGCGGCGCGGGTCGGGCGGTTGAATCGGATCTGCTTCCAATTTTTTATTATGGCATTGGGTGGCGTTCATTACGTTCGATCGGCTTCTTTTCTTTGGATGTCTGCGCAGCGGCGATTGGTTTAACGCCACTTGGCGCGTGGCCACGCCGCGGCCTCCACACACGCGAGATACGCGGCCGGTGATCGTAGCGTTCGGCGATAGTCTCAGCGCCGGATATGGCGCCGACGCCCGGCAAGAGCTTTCCCGATTTTCTGCAAAAGGACCTGGACGCCGCCGGTCTCCATTGGCGCGTGGTGAATGCCGGCGTGAGCGGCAACACGACCACCGACGGCCTCACTCGGCTGAGCGAGGTGCTGGCGTACAAGCCACGCGTGACGATCCTGGAGTTCGGCGGCAACGACGGCCTGCGCGGGCTTCCGATCGAGACCACGCGCGCCAACCTGGACGAGATGTCCAGATGCTGGAAGCCGCCGGATCGAAAGTGCTGATCTGCCGGGAATGACGCTGCCGCCCAACTACGGCGGCGAGTACATCAAATGTTCGAGCAGATCTACGTCGATCTGGCCAAGAAATACAAGGTGCCGACGAATTCCGTTTCTGCTTTCCGACGTCGTGCTTCGCCCGGGACTGATGCAGCAGGACGGCATCCATCCGACCGCGGAAGGCAACGAGATCGTGGCGAAGACGGTTCTGCGCTATCTGAAGCCGCTGCTGCTATTCGTTGGCGAATTCGTTAGCCGGCGCTCTGCGTCCGCAATTCGCAGCCGTAGCCGCGCGATGGCACTTCAGGCAAAGCGTGCGGATGTTTGCCAGATCGCACTCGCCGCCGCCTTCCACCACGGGAACGATGTGATCGGCATCCCAAAGACTTTTCCGCGAGTGCGCGGCGCGCAGTCCCCAATCGAGCAAGGCTTTCAGCCGGGCAGCGCCGCGCAGGCGCTTCAGTTGCCGCTCGGCATGCCAGGCAATCGATGCCGCAACCGGCGCAGATGCCGCGGTCGCGCTCCAGACCTTTTCGCGAAGATAGCCCGGATCGGTGCGCAAACGCCATTCCTCCACGCACCAGTCCGAGCAGAAACGTCATGCGGCCTTTGGGAACTTCCAGGTTGCACCAGCGGCACAGATTTCGGCCATTCGGGCCCTTGGGAAGTGCTTGCCGGTCCGCCCAACCGCCTGGCATGGTTCTCTTGGTACTCATCTCTCGGATGTTCGCTCTACCTTCAAAAAATACCAAAAACGGAACAGGATGGTGCGAAAGCGCATCTAACTTGGTAGACGGACTACGCGGGGCTGTTACCCGCGAAGAGTTGCGACCACGGTCGTTGATTCGGATATACTCCGCAATTGCACGGACTCTGGTAATTAGGAGTTGTGCCAGGGTGGAAGGCCAGTATCTGCTGAGCCATCGCCCATGAAATTCGGATAGCTGGGAGGCGGGGAGTGTCGGTTCAATCATCTAAATTTCTTGCTTGCGCTTGCATTGACTGGATTGCTGGGACCGGCGCCCGGGCGAATGTTCGGACAGGCGGCGGCGCCATCGTCCGCCACGCCGCAAAAGAACTGGAAGGATCGTGCCGAGTACGATCTGTACGTCTCGATCGGCCAGGACACGAATCCCAAGACGCGGCTGGAGAAGCTCCAGGAGTGGGAGATGAAGTATCCCAAGACCGACTGGGACGAAGAGCGCCGGACCATCTTCCTGACCACCTATGCCGCGCTGAACGATCCCAAGGACGCCGTGGAAGCAGCCAAGACAGATCCTGGCGGACAGATCCCAAGGATTTCACGGCGCTGTATTACACGATGTCTTCACGCAGGCGTTGTACGCGCAGAACCAAGTCCGCGGACATGTTGGATGAAGGCGAGAAGGCTGCCAAAGCGATTCTGGACGCATATCGACACGCCTCCTCCGAATGTCAAAGAAGACGGATTGGGCCAAGCTGCGGCCGCAAGTGGAGCTGCTGGCGCATCGAGAATCTCGGCTTTATCGCGATGCAGCGCATGAACTGGGATGCCGCCCAAGCCGAGTTCCAGAAGACTTTGATGATGAATCCGAACGACGCCGAGGTGGACTACTGGATGGGCACCGTGATCGCTTCGCAAAAGAAGCTGGATCAGCTGCCGGTTGCGATGTTCTATTTTGCCCGCGCCGCCACTTACACCGGCCAAGGCGCGTTGCCCGCCGCCGCCCAGCAGACCGCGCTGACTTATGTGCAGAAGCAATACAAGAATTTCCATGGCAGCGACGACGGATTCAACGATCTGCTGGCGGCGGCCAAGGCCAATGCCACGCCGCCGGCGGGCTTCACCATCAAGAACGCCAACGAGATCGCTCAGGCCCAATTAGCCAACGAAGAAGAGTACGACAAGACACATCCCTCCGAAGCGCTGTGGGCGAACCTCAAGATGGCGCTGACCGGTCCGAACGGCGACAATTACTTCAATATGAGCATGAAGGGCACCGAGGTGCCGACGTTGAAGGGCAGAGTGATCAAGTTGGAGCCGGCCATGCATCCCAAAACGATCCTCCTGGCGATGGAAGATAAGACCAACAATACAACCACGGCCGATGCGACGTTGAAGTTCGAGATGCCGCTTCCGGGCAAAGTAGACGAAGGAACGGAACTGACATTCGAAGGCGTGCCGGAGAGCTACACCGCCAACCCCTTCATGGTGGTTTTCACCGTGGACAAAGACAAACTGCATGGCTGGACCGGCAAGAACGAGGCCGCGCCGGTGCATCACCATCACGTGGTGAAGAAGTAACTGGCAGCCGTCAAGCGGCACTCAGTCTGTGACCAACCCGGCATAGCAGGCTGCGTTCATTTTCGGACTCTGATACTATTCCAGCTAACGACATTTCCGCTTGGAAGACGGAAATCGGAATAGGCTCTACCAAGATAGAGAACTGGAGGCCCGAATGTTCAATCAACCCTCAAAGCATCTGTTGCTGCTCACTGCGGTCCTGGGGCTGCTCGCGCCGGCCTGGGTGACCGGCCAAGATAAGCCCGCGGCGGCGGCGAAGCAACCCCAATATAAGGATCAGGGGGAGTACACACTCTACTCTTCGATCCTGGCGGATACGAATCCTAAAACCAGGCTCGACAAGCTGCAGGAATGGCAAACCAAATACCCCACCACCGAGTTCGCCATGCCGCGCAAGCAAATCTTTCTGGATACCTACGTGAAGCTGAACCAGCCCAAAGAAGCGGTGGACGAGGCGAAGCAGATCCTGGCTGACGATCCGAAGGATTTCTGGTCGCTGTACTATACCATGTCTTTGACTCGCGCGCTGGCCGGCAATAATCCCACGCCGGACGTGCTCGATCAGGGCGAGAAAGCCACCAACACGCTTTTATCCAACATCGATACACCGCCGCCGGGAGTGGCCGCGGACAAGTGGCAGGGCGCGCGGACGCCCGTGGAGGTGCTGGGACATTCGACGCTGGGATGGATCGCGATGCAGCGCAAGAGCTGGGACGCGGCCGAAGGCGAATTCCAAAAAACTCTGCAACTCAATCCCAATAACGGTGAAGTGGACTACTTCATGGGCACCGTAATTGCTTCGGAGAAGAATCCGCAGAAAATGTCGGCGGCGCTGTTCTACTTTGCGCGAGCCGCCACCTAGACGGAACGGGCGGCCTGGCGCCGGCCGGACGCCAGCAGGTGATGGATTACGTGAAGCGCGCTTACAAGGGTTATCACGGCAGCGACGACGGCTTCAACGATCTGGTGACGGCGGCCAAAGGTCAGGCCGCGCCGGCCGCGGATTATCACATCAAGACGGCGGGCGAAATCGCGCTGGCGCAACAACAGGAACAGCAGAAGAAGGAGGCGGACGAACTGGCCAACCATCCCGAACTGGTGCTGTGGAAGAACATCAAGACGCAGCTCACCGGACCGGACGGGGCCACCTACTTCAGTTCCAGCATGAAGGACGCGCAACTGCCGACGCTGAAAGGAAAAGTGGTTAAGCTGGAACCTGAAGTGAAGCCCAAGATGGTGGTGATGGCGCTCGAAGACGGCAGCACACCGGACGCAACGTTGAAATTTGAAATGCCGCTGGCCGGGAAAGTGGAAGCGGGGACCGAATTATCGTTTGAAGGAGTGCCGGCCAGCTACACCGCCAGCCCATACATGGTGGTCTTCAACGTGGACCCGGAGAAATTGCATGGCTGGACCGGCAAGAACGCGGCGCCCCGCGCATCACGCGGCGCCCACAAGAAGACGTCCGCGAGTAAATGATCGCAGTATCCGATCATCTCAGAAACGATCAATGCAGGGCGTTCGTTAAATCCGCAGCGAACGCCCGGATCTTTTGCACTTGCTCGGGCGAGGCCGGCTGCTCGAATCCCTTCCCGACGAAGAACGACTGATCGCCGCGCCAGATGAGCGCCGCAAAGCCACGTTCCGTCATCAGGCCGGGAGCGCCGATGTTCCCGAACGCCTCGTTGCGCGGCGCTCTACGAACGCGACAAAGCCGTCGCGCTCCAGGATGAAATGCGAAGTGATCTCGGACGGGGACGATCTGAATCCCCGCGGCCGCGAGCTTTTCGAGGATTTCGATCAGTTCCGGATTCACATCTTGTAGCGGCCGAGATCCTCGTCGTCCAGGCTCTCCAGCCAGCGCCGCTGTTCCTCGTCGCTGACCTTGTCGGCGGCGGCGTTGGAACGCTTGGAGCTTTTGAGCACGGACTCATCGACGTAGATGGGGCAATCCAGGCGCAGCGCCAGCGCCAGTGCGTCGCTGGGCCGCGAGTCCACGCTGATCAAGCTCGCCGTCCTTGTCCAGCCAGATCACGGCATAGAAGGTGTCGTCCTTCAGCTCGCTCACCACCACTTTGCGGATGCCGGTTCCCAGGCCGAGCAGCAGCGTCTTGATCAGATCGTGCGTCATGGGGCGCGGCGTCGAAACTTTTTCGATCTCGAGGGCAATTGCATTGGCCTCGTATATGCCGACCCAGATTGGCAGAATGGTATTCCCATTCAGATCCTTCAGCACCACGATGGGCATGTTGGTGACGGGATCCATCATCAATCCGCGGATTTTCATTTCGACTTCCATACGGCTCCCCCTTTCATAGCAAGTTTCGCGCCTGCGCGCGCCATACTCAAATCACTGCCTCACCCGCTAACGAATTCGGACCCGCGCGAGTGACTCGAACGCTCCACGACGTGCCGGCCAGATTTGCACCCGCCAGATTTGCACCAGAGAGGTCGCCATCCCGCGGCCCCGCAACGTGGGGATGAACGAAATTGAGCGTGCGGTTTTGCGAGGTGCGTCCAATCCATTGACCTGTTGCCTGATTATAACCTTCCACGAAGGTCTCTTCGACGGTGCCCACTAAATCCGAGTTGCGGCGGATCTGAATGGCGCGCTGCTTTTCCTGCACGATCGCCAGGCGGCGGCTCTTTTCCTCTTCGCTGAATGTGATCGGCCAGATCCAGCGCGGCGGTATTCGGGCGGCGCGAGTACTTGAAGCCGAACAGCGAATCGTATTCCACTTCGTCCAGCAGCGCCAGCGTCTGCTCGAAATCTGCTTCGGTCTCGCCAGGAAAGCCCACGATGATGTCGGTGGTGATGGAGATGTTGCGGCGCGCCTGCTTCATCCAATCGATGCGGCGCATGTATTCGTCGCGCGTGTAGAGGCGCTGCATGCGCGCCAGCACGTTCGAGGATCCGGACTGCACCGGAAGATGAACGTGATTGCAGAGCACCGGATTGTCGTCGATGGCGTCGATGATTTCCTTGACGAAATCGCGCGGATGCGACGTGGTGAAGCGCACGCGCCGGATGCCGTCCACTTCGCCCACCGCGCGCAACAGTCGCGCAAAGTCCCAGCCGGCGGGCGACGGATCGCGATAGCTGTTCACGTTCTGGCCCAGCAACTGGATTTCGATGTAGCCCATGCGCGCCAGCTCGCGCGCTTCGCTGCAGCACGCTTTCGCTGGTGCGGCTGCGCTCGGGGCCGCGCGTGAACGGCACCACGCAATAGGCGCACGATTTATCGCAGCCTTCGATGATCGTGATGTAGGCGCGGTGCGGATTGTCGCGCCGCGTGAACGGCGTTTCGAACGCCTGATCGTTGTCCAGGCTCAGGCCGGTCACGCGGCGATTTCCGGTTTCCAGTTGCACCAGCATCTCCGGCAGCTTCGCGTAGCTGGCCGATCCGGCCACCAGGCTGACGTGCGGCGCGCGCTCGAAGATCCGCTCGCCTTCCTGCTGCGCGACGCAACCGAGCACGCCAAACACCTTACCCTGGCCGTGACCGCTTGAATTCCTGTAAGCGATGAAACACCTTCTGTTCGGCCTTGTCGCGGATGCTGCAGGTGTTGTACAGAACCAGGTCGGCTTGCTCCGGCTTGGCTACCTGGCGTGTATCCTTGTGACAACAACGTGCCGATGACCTTTTCGGAATCGTGCGCGTTCATCTGGCACCCGAAGGTCTCGATGTAGAAAGTCTGCATGCTTAGGCTTTCGATTCCATTGTACTCACGTTGAGGCAGGCTGCGGGTTTTGGGAGAATCCCTCCGGTTGCAGGAGAATACAACTACAAGCGAGGCACTACTTCGTGTAAACTAGTTGTTTTAAGGGGGTGCGTCTTCAGCAGTAGTTGGCTCCCACGAAGTACCTCTCGTGAGCTAGCGTACCGTTCTGCTCGCCCTTCGGTAACAAAGATCCCCGCTGTCCTTTTTTCCTTCCTCTTCCCCGACGAGTGCCGCGTCTGCGATCAGCCACTGCAGGAATTCTCGCGCATGCCAGTATGCCGGGCGTGCCTGGCCAAGCCGGAGCCGCTGGCGGCCGAATATTTTTGCGTCCAATGCCGCGCGCCGTTCCTGAGCCGCTTCCCGCTGGACGAACAGGGCCGGTGCGCGCTGTGCCGGCGCGGTGTGCGCGGATTCGACGCGGCCTATTCCTTCGGATTCTACGAAGACGAGCTGCGCAAGCTGATTCATCTGTTCAAGTACGGCCGCGTCCAGACGTTGGCGGCGCCGCTGGGCACGTCTGCTGGCTCGCGCGCTGCCGCGCGAGCAGACCTTCGACGTGATCGTTCCGATGCCGCTGCATTGGCGCAAACGCTGGCAGCGCGGATTTAACCAGGCGGAACTGCTGGCGCGCGAGATCGGACGGCGCACCCACATGCCGGTGCGTGAACGCGCTGCGCCGCGTGCGAAATACCGCGTCGCAAGCCGGATTGACCAGCGCCAAGCGCCGCGAGAATGTTTCCGGCGCGTTTCAAGCTTCGCGCCGGACAAAGAATCGCGATGCGCTGGATGGCCGGCGCGTGCTGCTGATCGACGACGTGATGACCACCGGCGCCACCGCGGCGTCCTGCGCGCGCGCCTTGAAGCGAGCCGGCGCGCGGCAAGTGACCTTATTGACCCTGGCGCGGGCGGACCGCCGATTCGATGGCCGACCCGCTACTGCTTGACTCGAATTTCTCCGGGAGATCCGAAGATGCCCAGTCTCGATCGTTTGCACAGACCGGTCCTGGTGCTGAACGCCAGCTACGAGCCCATCAACATCTGCGCCGCGCGCCGGGCGCTGGTGCTGGTGCTCAAGGGCGTGGCGTCGGCCGAGGAAGAGTCGCAGGCGCACGTCCATTCGCCGCGCCATTCCATTCGTGTTCCGTCCGTGATCCGGCTGCTCGAATACCGCCGCATCCCGCATCAGACCCGGGCGCTGTCGCGCAAAAACATTTTGATGCGGGACCGCTATACCTGCCAATATTGCCATCGCACCATGCCGTCGGGCGAGCTGACGCTGGATCACGTGGTTCCGCGCTCGCGCGCCGGCGAAACCACCTGGGAGAATCTGGTGGCGTGCTGCCATCCTTGCAACAATCGCAAAGGCAGCCGCACGCCCGAAGAAGCGGGAATGAAACTGGCGCGCGCGCCGCGCCCGTTCAGTCTGCACACCAGCCGTCACCTGATGCGCCTGCTCGCCAAAAGCGACGATCAGTGGCGGAAGTATCTGTTTTACTAGACCATCCCTATCACTGCGAAGGCGCCAGGCGCGATGCAGCGTGCGCCATATTTTCCCGGACGCTAAGAATCGTCAGTGCGCGGCGGGGGCTTGCCCTGGTTCTTTGGGCTTGTCTTTAGCCGGCGTGGTGGCCTTCACCGGGCTGATGATCACGTGCGCGTTGCGGCCTTCCAGCCGCGGCTGGCCTTCTACCTGTCCGTGCCCGGAAAGGTCTTGCGCAAAGCGCAGCAGCAGCTTCTTGCCCAGATCGACGTGCGCGATCTCGCGGCCGCGGAACTGCACCACCGCCTTCACGCGGTTGCCTTCGCCCAGGAACCGGATGGCGTGGTTCTTCTTGAACTCGTAATCGTGATCGTCGGTGTTGGGGCGAAACTTCAGCTCCTTCACCTGGATCACGTGCTGTTTCTTCTTGGCCTCGTGCTGCTTCTTCTTGTTCTCGTATTGCCACTGGCCATAGTCCATGGCCTTGGCAACTGGGGGTTCGGCGGTGGGCGCAATCAGGATCAGGTCCAGCCCCATCTCCTGCGCTTTACGAACCGCGGCCAGCGTTGGCATGATCTCGACGGATCCGTCCGGAAATACGGCGCGCACTTCACGCACTCGAATGGCCTCGTTCACATTTTCCCGGACCCTGGGACGGCGGGGCGGGTAGTTTCTGGATGGAATCATTGAAAGGCGGGGGCGGTATGGGAAAACATTCCGCCGAAGTTGAAACGAATACTTATCATTGTACTGATCGTACCAGAATTTGGGCAACGCGGCGCAACGGGTAGTGTCTGAAATCTGCGCTCGCTGGAATTTTCCGGCGCAGGCTTAGTTTTCATCGCCGTCTATCCGGGCGCCACGCTCTCGAAGATCCACCGGGAACATCATGACTAGTTCGCCGCCCCACTCGACGTCCAGAAGGCGGGTGCCATTGAGCGGCCCGGTTTTTACTGTGACGATGGCGTTCTTGGGGACCGCCACGGGGACACGCTTGCCTGCTGTGGTCATGATGGCCAGTGTTGGAGCGTGCAATCGGTAGCGTTCAACCATCATCGTCTGCGTAGTTTCGACAGTCATAAGATGCTTCCCCGAGTCAGACGTTACGGGATAAAAGCGTTTTCTGACTCAGCATCCTGAGCCAGAATCCGCAACCTGCCGCCCAACCGATTGATGTACAACAGGGTACCGCTGCTCGCTGTCATGCTTCCAATAGCAATGTGAACCACGCGTTCAATGTGGTGGAGTTTGCCGATAACTTGGAGCATGGGGCGTTTGATGGCCGGGTTAAATGAAGTGCTTCTAAAGCTCTCCCCAGAACAACTGCAAGACCCGGGTTGTTTTCAGTGCTCTTCAGTTCAACAACTGACTGATTTCCCTCAAAGCGACTCTCGCCTTCACCGCCCGCACCCCGGTTGGTTAAGCTGAGAGTAACCAATGACTATGACATTGCGAAACTACGTTTCTCTCGGCCGTTCTGGTGTGCGCGTGAGTCCACTCTGCCTGGGCGCGATGACCTTTGGGAAAGACTGGGGCTGGGGCTCGGAAGTCGACGAGTCAAAGCAGATCCTGGATCGATATATCGATCTGGGCGGCAACTTTATCGACACCGCGAACGGATATACGAAAGGCCACTCCGAGGCGATTATCGGCGAGCATGTTGGGCGTCATCCCTCGCGGCGCGACCGGCTGGTGATCGCAACCAAGTTTCTGACCAACATGTACCGCGGCGATCCCAACGGCGGCGGAGCTGGGCGCAAGTCCATCGTCTCAGCCTGCGAGAACTCGCTGCGGCGTCTCCAAACCGATTACATCGATCTCTACTGGATGCACTTCTGGGATCGCTTTACTCCCATCGAAGAAACCATGCGGGCGCTGGACGATCTGGTAGCGGCGGGCAAAGTTCGCTATATCGGCTTCTCCGATACCCCCGCGTGGAAAGTAGCGCAGGCGCAAACCAACGCCCTGCTAAAAGGCTGGACGCCGCTCATCGCGCTGCAACTGGAATACTCGCTTCTGGAGCGAACCATCGAAGGCGAACTGATTCCAGCGGCGCTGGAGTTCGGGCTGGGCGTAACGCCGTGGTCGCCGCTCAAGGGCGGGATGCTGACCGGCAAGTACACGCGAGAGTCCGTAAAGACTGCCACTCCCGGGCGCGGATGGTTCGTTTCGCGCGCTTTCACCGAGCAGGCATTCCAGGTTCTGGACGTGCTCACGCCCGTGGCACGCGAAGCCGGGACGACCATTGCGCGAGCGGCGCTGGCTTGGGTATTGCAGCGGCCGGCTATCACTTCCACAATTATCGGCGCGCGCACCATGGAACAACTGGAGGACAATCTGGGTGCGCTCGAGGTCCATCTTACGGTGGAGCAGATCAAGAAATTGGACGAGGTTTCAAAACCCAAACTGAATTTCCCGCACGATTTTCTGGAAACCGTGAAGCAGTTTGGTTACAACGGCGCCACCATCGACGGCCAGGAGGCTCCCGTGAATCCTATTTCGCCGGCGAACGACGCAGAAAGGTATTGAGAATGGAAACGCGAAAAATCGGAAGCCAGGGTCTGGCCGCGGGCGAGATCGGGCTGGGTTGCATGGGAATGTCCCACGCGTACGGATCGGGCGATGAGGCGGAGTCCATTGCGACCATTCACCGGGCCCTGGATTTGGGAGTCACGCTGCTCGATACAGCGGAGATCTACGGCCCGTACACCAACGAGGAGCTAGTCGGGCAAGGCGATCCGCGGGAGGCGCGAGCAGGTGGTGGTCGCGACCAAATTCGGTATCGTGCCGGGATCGGGAATCTTGCAACTGGATGGGTCGCCTGCCAATGCCACACGGGCGATAGAGGGTTCCCTGCGCCGGCTAGGCGTGGATGTCATCGATCTTTACTACCTGCATCGCAAGGATCCCGCGGTGCCTATCGAAGAGACGGTGGGCGCGATGAAGGAATTGGTGGAGGCGGGAAAAGTTCGCTTCCTCGGTCTTTCGGAAGTAAACGCGGAGACCATCCGGCGCGCTCACAAGGTGCATCCTATCAGCGCCGTGCAGAGTGAGTATTCGCTGTGGGAGCGCGGGATCGAGGAATCCATCCTGCCGGCCATGCGGGAGCTTGGAGTTGGGCTCGTCCCGTTCAGTCCTTTGGGACGCGGATATTTGACGGGGGCGTTTCAGACCAGTTCCGGATTCCGGCCCGGTGATTTCCGGCTCAGTCTGCCACGTTTCAATGATGAACACCTGGCGGCGAACCAAAAGCTGGTGGACATCGTGAAGGCGGTTGCGGGACGCCGCGGAGCAACTCCGGCGCAGGTTGCGCTGGCATGGGTGCTGGCAGTGGCGCCCGATGCGGTACCGATTCCGGGCACAAAACGGCGGACGTATCTGGACGATAACCTGGGCGCGGTAAATGTTCACCTGACGCCCGAAGATATGGACGAGCTGGGCCGCTTGGCGTCCATCGCGGTTGGCGAGCGCTACTCGCCCGCGATGGCGAAGATCGCGGAGCGATAAACGCAAATCGACGCAAGTTCGCGCCGTATATCTTTGGGTTTTCAACAATCTGGGAGTTGCTCTCGCTCAGTGATGACGTAAGTCACAGACAGTTCGCTTTCTCTGGTTTAGTCTCATCTCAGAGGCGAACCAATGACATTCGACCAAAGCCAGACCGTCCGCGAGATCGCGCTCAACCATCCTGCGAGCGTGCGCGTATTCGAAGAACTGGGCATCGACTATTGCTGCGGTGGAAAGCGCCCGCTTGGGGAAGCGTGTGAAAAAGCGAAGGTGCCGATCGCCAGGGCGATGGAATTGTTGTGCGAATCGGACGGCGCCAGCGCTTCCCCAGAGAAAGGTCGCTGGACTGAAGCGACCCTTACCGATTTAACTTCGCACATTGTCAATCTTCACCATCGTTACGTGCGCGAGGAGGCTCCCCGGCTGGAGACGCTGCTCCAAAAAGTTGTGAGCCGCCATGGAAAGGCGCATCCGGAACTAAGCGCCATCCAGGAAACATTTGCGGCGCTGGCAGCGGACTTGATGGCGCACATGCTGAAAGAAGAACGGGTTCTGTTCCCGTTACTCCAACAGATGGAAGCTGCGGCTCACACTGGCGGACCGGCGCCCGTGGGATGTTTTCCCACGGTCGAGTTCCCGATTGCCCGGATGCTGGCCGAGCACGACGACGCGGGCGCATTGACCGCAAGAATCCGCGAATTGTCTGGCGATTATCAGCCGCCGGATGGAGCCTGTCCGAGCTATCGCGGACTTTACCATGCGCTGGAAGAATTTGAGCGCGATCTTCATCGTCACGTGCACCTGGAAAACAACATCTTGTTCCCGCGCGCGCTGGTGTTGGAACATTCACTTCAGGCGCCGGCCCAGGTTGGCAATTAGCAATACGATCGAGCGATGGCGAAACCGCGCTAAGGTCGCCGGAAGTAACCCGTCGCGATCAGAGCCGCGGCGTCGCGGTGATCCACCGATTGTATGTACGCACCTTCCTGGAACCGATACCCTCTTCTGGTAAGCGGCCCCCGGACGACGATGTTGGTTCGCCGTGTGAATTCGAGTAAAACGTCCTGACCGATCCGATCTGACACTGCCTCCGCCGCTTCCCGGCTTTCGGCAGCATTGCCGTGAACTAACGCGGTGCGTTGCTGGCCGCAACATCCCATGGCATCTCCTTTCAGTTATCCTGTTTCGCCACACTCTCAAAGAAAACGGGCGGTTTAGCGAATTGGCCTGTGCTTAGCTGCTCCGCCAGGCACGCGGCACCCGATAGCGCGAGCCATGCCACAAGCCTGGTCAGCATCCCGTCAGCCACGAAGAAGGCCAGCGGGATGCTGATCCACAAACTGAGACAGTTGAAACAATCCATCAAATGTCCCCAAATGGTGGTTCCCAACCAAAGCCGGATCCGCACGATGATCTCCCACGGGCCGTCTTCGGCGGCCAGAAGATGGGTTACCCTCCAAACCGCTAGCGCGGAGATGGCAAACCGGAACCATTGGTGCGGATCGTTCACGCAAGTGTCCCCGCTACGTGCCGATGTCGTTGATGATGTTGATCGCGAACAACGCCAAGAACGAGTGGGCATCCCCGCCGTCGCCCACCCACGTGGTGTCCTGAACCGATAGCTCGATTACGTAAGCGCAGCGGCACCCGCGTGGCAACTGCCAGGGATTCGCCGGAACGCAAGGATTGTTGGGGTCCGGAGGCGGACCACCGTCGAGCGCCGTGACGATGTCCCAGGAAGCCAGCAGCGCGGCTTGGCCAGGAAGCGGCGGAGCCGTCTGCCACAAGTTGGGTACGCGCACGGTGGGGCTGGTTCCCCTCCCCGCTCCATTTGGGTTGTAATCCGTCGACAGGAAGCTTTGTCCTCCGCCCCCGTTCTTCTGATAGGCGAGCGAATAGGAACCGAAGTTGTCGTTCGGCGTCTTTTGCGCGGCTGCGATATCGATCGGGTAGTCCCACGCGATACCCATGATCGGAGCCGTAGTTCCAACGTAATCCTTGAGATGCAGGTCGCCGCAACCGATTACACTGCCCACTTGCGTGATCAGCCCGACCACGGGCGAGTTGTCGATCCACACCACAATTTGATCGGTGCCCGCCGGAACCACCGGAGTGTGCGGCGACACAATTGGGCCCTCGTCCACTTCCAGGAAAACGACGAAGCGGCCGTTGGGATTGCTGGGCCATTTGTTGTCCACACTGATCTTCGGCACGCTGCCGAATGGGAAGGGGCACGTCTGAGTGGACCAGGCAGCCACCAGGTCGCCATTCAGAATGATGTTGGGAGTTGGGAAACTGAACGGGCACCCGGAAGACCAGGGATGAGCGGCCGTGTCGTCGTAAACCACGGGCGCGATCAGCGGCGTTCCGCCCAATGCCGTGGGACTCGGCGTTGGAGATGGCAAGGGCACACCTCCCAGCGCCGGCCCGAACTGCGCGAGTTGATACTGCGTTATCTGATCTCCGCACCCGAACGTGTAGGCGCTTCCGGTGATGGTGACGCTTCCGCCGACGGATCGCTCAAAGCCCGGTTTCAAAAGGTTTTGGACCATCTTGATGGTGGACGCGCTGGTATTGAAAGGATCCTGACCCGTGATGGCCGGAACCGTTGCCACCGCGGTGATGGCAATCGCATTGATGCTGAACTGGAAGACGGCGCTGACCTGAAGATGCAATCCGCCACTGCCATACACATCCAGATAGACTGTCGCCTGAGTGGTGGCCGGGGGCAGCAAAGTCATATCCAAGTACCCGAGAACTCCGGCGGTAACCTGTGTCGTGGAGGAAGGATTCAGCGGAGGCCTGGAGCAATCCGGGTAAACGACGGCAGTATTGATTGGTGGACCGCCCAAGCTGTAACTCAGGGCATAGCTGGTGAAAGCCGCGCCGGCGGCCGTTCCAGTGATTTCAATTCCAGACAGATTGCCGCAGGCAGGCACAACGGTGAGCGACGAGCACGCGGGCGGAGCGTCAATCTCGGCGATCAATGGCTGGAAACATCTCCGGAGGCAAAGGAAGAAACCTTCCAGACAGCGCAACGCTTCCGCGAGGGTACGTGCCCTGCCGAGGCAGCAGCCGAACTCCAGCGCGCAGATGCAGTAACAGCGGCAGCTTCGGTAGATCGCCTCTTTGCCGTATTGCGCAAAGGCCGTACTTCCAAACAGAGCGGCGGCCGCGTCCGGCGCGAGCAGCCTTTCGAAAATAGAATTGACTGCGTTGTCGTCGCTGTGGCAATCAATTTGTCCGGACGCGATTTGGCTTGGGACGCTGGTGGGATACTCCATATCCCGGACCTGGATCTGGATGAACGGCGCATAGGCTTTGGCCAGAATTTGATTCAGCGTCGCGAAGTCCTGCGTCTCTTGAATGGTGGGCGGATCGGACACCGGCTGCCCAATCGCCTGGCGCACACAGCGCCAATAACGGTTCAGGTAGTACACAAACCCCCGGTATGTGCGAGGCCCGCGGCACACCAGCCACCCGAACATCAGACAGCACAGGATGTGGCGATAGCACCAGGACCACTGATCCGGTTTTCCGAAGATGGGCCGGCTTTCCTCAGGGAGCAGACGTATAGCAACATCGGTGGTAAAGAATGTTTCGAAGAGTTTGGTCGCCTGCGCGATCTCGTCATCGCAGGTGGGCGGATTCTTTTCGATTTCCTGAATTAAGGCCTGCGCGGACGCCGCCTGCTTCAATTCGCCCTCGAGAATTGGCTTATAGGCTTTCAGCAGTGCGTCCAGGACGAATTGCAAATCCTGGTTCGACGCGGGACTGGGATTATTTGAGTTGCTCACAATGGAACCTCCTCGGCTCAACGCGCTTGAATCGCGTCTGCAACCGTTACGTGCAGCACTGGATCGGAACGTTTCAACAGCGGGACGGTTTCATTTCTGGCCTGGGTGGATGTTACGGGTGGGAGTACATCCGGATCCGGCAACCGTTCCTCGAAGGGGACCAAGCCCGCGTTCCCACGGTTGGTACGCCGCCGACCGGATGTACACCGGTTATGTGATGGGGGAGGAGCGCGGCGTTTCAACTTTTATCTCGAAAAGCACGAAACGGTTTGCCCAAAGATGTCACTACTGGTGCAGACACGCTAAATGTAGATCAGGGAAAGCGCGCTTCAACATCGCGGGAGACGGATGCATTGTGGGGAACGAGCTGTTGTTCCGCATCTTTATTCGCCGCGTCTTGATCCGCAGGAAGTTGCCTGCCGCCATTTGTTCGCAAACGCTTCCGATAGAGGAGCGAATCAGGAGGAGGGAGCAACTGTATGGTCAGCTTTCTTGGGGATTGGTCCTCATGCGAAGGCTGACCATCTCTTTTTATCCTGCTGTACGGCATCACCGAAGGACGCCACTCAGCGCTTTTCGACACCGGAGTAAAGTTGGAAAGGCCCCCAATAATACGGCTTCTTGTAAGGATAATCAGAGTGCAGCAGGCTGAGTTGCGCGGTTCGCAACGCGTCGGCCGGCGGCACCCCCCGCACTAAATCCCTATACAGTTTCGACATCAATCGCGCAGTGGATTCGTCGTCCACGTCCCAGAGTCCGGCCACCACATTGCGCGCGCCGGCCTGCAGGAAAGCCCACGTAAGCCCGACCAGGCCCTCGCCCGAGTAGGCTCGCGCGCCCGCGCTGCGGCAGGAGGAAAGCGTTACTACACGGGCGTGCAGCGGAACCTGCATGATTTGACGAGCCGTGAGCGTGTAGGCGTTTCCCTCGCGCGAAAGAATGAGTGCCGAGTCGAGCGGGCTGGCTGAATTCGCCGTGGCATGAACGGCGAAATGAATGAATTCGAAACGCGCCGGATTGGAGCCGCGGTACACCGACGGCTGCGAGGCCGCGCCTTCATACACCACCCGGTCGGAATTTGAAAACAGCGCGGCGATTGTATCCACTTCTTTTCGGGCATTGGGCAACCGGGGAAACTCCTGGCCTGGCGATTCCGGATCGCCGATCTCCAAAACGTTCGCTCTTTCCGGCTGGTTCGCGGGGCGAGAGTTTAAGACCAGGCCGAGCGATGGCGCCACGGACAATGTCACGTCCTCAATCCAATATTTGGCCGCATCCTCAGGCGAAGGCAGCGTGCCAAAATTCAGCGAGTGCAGTGCGCCATCCGGAATAATCACCACGCGCGCCCCCGGCCTGGCGATTTCGCGGATAGGCCCGAGCAGGATTTTCGACAGTTGGATGCCGGCCGGATTGCTCGATTCCAAGGGGTCTCTCAAATCCTCGATTGCCGTCCGATAGCTTTCCACCAAAGCCCGAATGTCCTTTTCCGGCGGCAGTTGGAACATCTGGATCTTATCTGGCGTGATCGCCCAGAGATAGGACTGCTTGGGGCGCCAGCCAATAGGAGAGGAAAATCCGCTGCGAGGTCCGCGCCAGCGCTTGAAATTGCGTCGCGTCCCCGGTGGCGCGCGCCTCGCCACCACCCCTCAAGCGTTCCGTCAGGATTCGCGCGCGGCTGGACTCCACTACGGCCAGCGCGCGGCCGGTCTCTCCGCTCTGCACCAGAAAATCGACATAGCTCCTGTAAAACCGGACCAGACTAGCAAGATAAGAGATCTTGTAGTCCGCCTTCGTCAGTCCTGCCTGGCGATTTTCGATGGCGGCGATGGCGGATTGGAATTGCGACGTCAGCTTTCCGCGGCTCGCGTGTTTCGATGTAGAGGTTGGCAAGTTCCTCCTGGGCCTCCAGCGCAGGGGCGGGATCCTCGGACTTGGAGATGACCAAAGATTTATACTGCTCCTCAGCCTGTTCATACTGTTTCCGCTGTTCGGCGATTTTCGCGGAGTTCAGGCGGATGTAAAGCTGTTGCCGTGGCGCAAGGTTCGCTTCCGTCAAGGCCTCGCCTTCTTTGTTGTACTTCTCGGCTGCGTCCAATTGGCCGATCCCGAGGTTCGCCTCAGCCAGGTTCGTCAGCCATTCGATACTGCGCAATTTATCGTTGACTTGTCTGGCCAACAACAGCGCCTGCCGGGATCGATCGATGGCCTGGTTGAAATCCCCCTGCTCCAGTAAAATGCTCCCGCTGTTGCCGAGCCAAAGCTCCTGGGACCGAATATTGCCGATTCGGGCGAAGCGTGCTTCCGCATCCGCGAAACTGGCTAGCGCTTTTTCGAAGTCGCCGAGTTGGTAGTAACACGACCCGAGGTTTCCCACCGTCTGGGCACTGAGAGCGGGAGCGCCGATACGCTCGGACAAAGCGAGCGATCGTTCCAACCAATAGATCGCTTCATCGCAGCTAAAGCGGCTGGTGAGGAACAGAAAGCCCAGGTTGCCGGCAACCAGGGCTTGGACGTAGGAATCACCCGCTCGGGTGGCCAATGCCAAAGCGTGCCGTAGAGTCCCATCCGCTTCATCCACCTTCCCCGCGGCTTGCAGCAGAGGGGCTTGGCGCAGTTCTACTTCCGCCACAAGGAGACCGGAGCCGCTGCCTTCGGCGAGCGTGTGTGCTTCGGCCAATAGCTGGGATGCACGCGAAAGGTTGGAGATGGAGTAGGACGCCCAGCCTTCATCCATCAGGCGGCGTGCTTGCAGCTCGCGGCCTGGAGGGTTATTCGCTTCCTCCAATAATTGAAACGCCGTTTTGCTCTGGCCCAGGGCCATCAGGCTTTCAGCCTTCAGGAGCCTGAACTTCCAGCACCATTCCGGGGAAGACCCGCATCGCCGGAACCCGGCCTCCGCACGATCGAGTGCTATCGCCGTGTCGCCCTTCTGGAACGACGTTTCGGCGTCTTTATAGAATGCATCGTTCGATTGAACTGGCTTGCGATCGCAGCCAATCGCGATCACCAGGAGGAGCGCGGCCCAAATCTTTATGGCGGGTAAGGGCCACCATCGACAATGGGGTCGCCCACCACCACCTGACCTCGCACGTCGCCGTCCAATTCGACCCGGAGCATAATCAAACGGCGTGAGGTCGGCTCGCAGAAAAACTCTCCCAGATGCACAGTACCAAAATCCGGCACCGGGATAATCAGTGGAGCGCCCAACTCGGATTCGGGCGTCGGTTTACCCAGAGCGATACAGAAGCCGAGCAGATCGTTTCTTCGCCCAGATGTCGGCAACGGGACTGGATCGCCATTCGGCGCCGGCAGTGAGAGGGGTTCCAGTAGCGCCCGTTCGCGCTCGTTCTCCAGGGCCCCGAGCAGGCCGCTCCAGGTGGAGTGCTGCGGCGTGCAAAAGAAGTCCGGCGCAACAACTAGTTTCTTCGCGGAGAATACATCGCGTATGCGAAGCCCTTCGAATACGCTGCCTGCCGGCACGATGAAGTTCTCGGCGGGAACATTGATTCCGACAGGATGCCTCCCGGTCAATTTCGCCACGATCCGGTCGCACTTCACGACGCCAAGGAGATTGAAATTCTCCACCACTGACAGCGCCACCGTCTCAAAAACATCATCCTCCGCTTCAATGCCCACCACCTCGGTGTACGCCGAACCAAAAGACAAAATATCCTTGTATTGAAATCCGCCAGCGTGAGATGACCCGCGGCCTCCGATGGAAGGCAGCGTTGACGCGGACTGGATGGGAATCACATCATCGTAAGGGGATGCGAATTGGGCCGCGACGCCGGTAGAGTCCGCCTGAAAGAGATACCGCTTCGAGTTGGTCTGCTTGGCCACGAATGCTCCTGTCTAGTCCAATGTCAGAATCAGTGAATAACGAGCAAGTTCAGCTTCCGGTTTACCATTTTCCGGGGCGTCGTGAATTACTACAGTGTATCGGCCCGAAGGGAGAAGCGACCGGGTCATCAAGATCTGGATGGGCTCACCGGGCGCGGGCGCCGGGATCTTCACGCTGAATTTGACGGATCCGGATGCATCCTCTATCGAGCACAAGTAATTGGCAAAGGAGCCCTGCCAAGCCGGATCCATGTAAATGGTGAAGAAACGGCTGCCTGATGGAACCTCCAGCACGCGGCCGTCGCCGCGCGAGAGGGGAGGCAGTGCATGGCTCGACACCGCTTGCGGGATCAGAACCGCGTGTAACTGCCCGCGCAGCCCCGGAATTACGACCCAGGCCTGATATCCGGCAATAGCGGCCAAGACCAGGCTGGCCAGCGCGGGCGCCCAGTTCCAAGGACGCCATCCGAACCGTTCCCAAATGGACGGTCTCGCGGGCACTGGCCTGGCAGCCGGCCGCTCCTCCAGAAAAACGGATCGGGCGTTGTCTTGAAATAGCGCGCCAGTGCGAAGATCGCGGCTGCATTCCGTACAGTCGAAGAAATGCTGCTCGAACGCGTCCGATTCCGAGGCCGATAGCTGGCCGAGTAGATATCGCTCAACAGCGCCAGCACTCACTGCCTCCGTGTGATTCATTGGTCATCGCCTCCCAGGCTCGATGTTTCCTCCCAGAATTCTTCCCTCATTGCAGGATCGTGTCCAGCCCTCTCCTTCGAACGGTTTCCCGGAACCTCTCTTTGGCGCGATGTAACAACACCCGCAGATAGTTGCCGTCCACCGCAAAACGCTTGCAGATTTCAGTGCGCTCGTCCTCTTCGAGGAACACCATGCTCAAGAGCGCCCGATCCTTCTCGGGCATATCGGAGAGGACCTCGCGCACCGCCTTTTTCCGCTCCTCGGTGACCATGTCGGATGCAAACCTTACACGAAGATCCGGTGCGTCAACCACATCCTCGTTGGTTTGCCGATGTGAGAATTCCGCGCGGAGCACTTCCAGCATTACGTTATTGCAGACCGCGAGAACGAATCCGCCGAAGCGTTCGGGATGTTGAATGGGTTTACCGGATCGCAAATAGGTCAGGACGCGAGCGAACGTCTCCTGCCGAATCTCGTCGATCAAGTGCCGGACGCGCACACGATTCCTCAGCTTCAACCAAATCGCGTTGCTGAAATAGGAGGTGAAATGACGTTCCGTCTCGTGATCCCCATCTTTCAGACGCGTCAAATAGTCGGCATCGAAGGCCGGATAATCCAACGTGGCTCCAGTTAACGCTAGAGTACTAGAAAACGTCTTCGGCCTCAATACGACCGGGCGTATTTCGCCGGCGAGGGCATATGATCTGGCGCAGATCTCGAGGGTCGAATGTTTCGATTTCATGAAAACTGTCTGACCGGCGTGCTTCGCCTCAATAGGCCGTCCAATCAGTAGTGAGGAACGGATCGCGAGCGTTTCAACAAAATAGGACCATGCCGGTCAGGCAGCCCGAACCGATGCCAAATGGCGGGCCACCGCGGCCGAGATCGGTTGTCCGGTGTTGGCTTCATAGTAGCTGAAGGCCGGACAAGGGTTCACTTCGAAACAATAGATTTCGTCTTCCGGCGTCACTTTCAGATCGATACCCGCAAACTCGAGTCCAAGCGAGTGTGAGAGCCCCAGGCATCGTTCGGTCAGCTCGCGGGAAAGCACTACCTCCCGCAACTCGGCCGACTCACCCATTTGGCGCGCGGCGTATCTGTAGTCGGTAGCCTCGCTCCGCACCGCGGTAGCGAATGCTTCGTCCCCGATGGTGTGCACGCGCAGGTTGGTACCGTCGACGAAGGCCTGGAACTGAGTGGGGCACCAACGAATGCGTTCCAAACGCTCTTCGTCTTCATCGCTGAGCTCCTGAACAATGGACCGCACGGCGCTGATCGACTTATAAATGACGCGGCCATGCCTGGCGCGAAAATCGCGTACCAGTTCCGGATCGGTGGTAATCAGTGATTCGGGAACCAGGAAGCCCTGCTTGCGGATCAATTGAGCCTGGTACGGCTTGGACGAATTGCTCGCCATGGGCGCGCAGCGATTGATCACCAGCGCGGGTGCAATCTCCATCCAGCGCATGAGCGTGTCGTGCAGGGAGCGACAGTAGTTCCGGAGGCTCGATTCCGAAGGCTCAGAGGACAACTCCGGCAGGAAGCGGTCGTCCATCATCCTGGGGTAAACTCCGGTGAAATCCTGCAATTTGTAAGTTTGATCGCCAATCCGCAATTCTCCGGCAACCTGGGCGTCCTGGACTTCGAACCAGATCTCGCAGTTCGCGAATTCACGTTGATTGAACAGGACGAACGGAATGCCCAGCTCTTCCAGCCGCGACGTCACCATCCGCAACGGTGTTTCCGATGGAATACCACAAAGCAGGATCATTCCCGCCCTCCTTCCGTTAGAGCTTCGGCCAAGCTCTGAACCAGCGGCATGCCGCCCACGGAAAGTTCAGGACAGGGAGTCGCGCTGGCGAAGGTCCATTGCCCATTTTCCGCGGCATAAAATTCAATTCCCAGCATCTCGGCCTGGACGTCCTCGGCCAGCCTGGCGCAACTTTGGACGATACTTTCGGGAAGCGTTCCGCCGAACACTTCGCCTCGGAATGCGATCACGTTAAGCGTCTGTGCGCCCGCGGCCGCGAGCGACTTATAGCCTAACTCCGGGGCATCGTGACTGCTTTGGCGATAGATGGGAACCGGCAAACCAGCCCGGCTTGCCCGGCATGCCCACTCCGACGGATGAAACCAGGACCCACAAAGTCCAACAGTGGTAGGCCGGTTGATGACGACGCCGGGCAGTCCGTTCAGCCAGCTAAGATAGAACGCTTGTAATTCCGCCTGCGCGTAATCCTTGTCCGACTCGGCGGCGCGCTGCGTCTGCGCCGGCGACGGCGCCACCAGACGATTGATCGCCCCACGAATGCGCGAACTGCACAACGCGCGGCCGTCGGGCAAGCCGATTTTCAGGTGTGTGCCGGTGGCATCCAGCCGGTGCTCCCATTGGGCGCCGTAGGCCAGCCACTCCGCCAGAACCAGCTCCAAAGGAGCGACGCCCAGCTGCTTGAGGCCCTGATAAACCCAGAGCCCCGAGGGATCGGAGGACGAACAAAATACCAGCCACATGTGTATAAGCTCCTTGGCTTAGCTCCCAACAAGTTGCTGGAAAAGCGATAGACACCGCCGGCTGTGGCTGCGTCTTGGACTTACAGACCCGCGGCCAAAGGGAGCGCAACGCCTTCTCACTTTCCCAGCAAACTGTTCGGCGAGACGGGCCTGAGGCCCGCCCCGGTGTTGGTTGCTAGCTCTTGCCTTTCTGGTGAGGCTCGGCCTTATGCTCTTCCGGCTTGGCAGCCTCCTTCGGCGCATCGGCTTCCTGCTTGAGCGCCCCTTGAGTAAGGTCGGGGCGCAGATTCTCCGGGATGAAGTGCAGCAATTTGGTCATTGCCGCTTCCAGGGCGGCGAGGCGCTGCTCTACGGGCCCTCCCGGATCGTTGATGCCGCCATATCCTTCGTATTCCCACTTGATCTCTTTGATCTCGAACTTGTGCTCTTTGATCTCGATTTTTTCGAACTTTTCGAGCTTGTGTTCCTTGATCTCGAGCTTGATCTCTTTGTGCAGCTTGGTCTCCGGATGCGGGAGTTTGTCGGCAATCACAGACTTGTCGGTAAACTTCTGGATCCCGGCGACAGTCGCAGCCTCGGGCGATGGACCCTGGGTGTACTGAGTCTCGAAGTCCTTGTGGACCTTTTCGAGCAGGGCCTCCTTATTCTCGACCTTGTGTTCCTTCTCGGGCTTGTGCTCCTTCTCTTGCTTTTCTTTCTCGTGCTTGTGCTTGGTGTCCGGACCGTCTTTTTGATCTTTCGCGTCCTTGTGTTGCTTGGTGTCCGGATTATCTTTCTGATCTTTGTGCTCTTTTTCAAGCTTTTCGTTTTTTTCGGTTTTCTCCTGTTTCTCGTGCTTCAGGAGTTCCTTCTCCTTGTCGACTTCCTTCACGATTTGCTTCTCGATTTGTTTTTCTTCGAATGCTTTCGAGGCCATATTGTTGTGCTCCCTTTCGACGGTTTCGTTGCGCGCCGAGAATTAGCCGGAGGCTTAATCTCGACTTCTGTCCGTATAGTGAAACTGAGAGCAGGGGCGTTTCATCCGTTTCCGGGCAATCGGATAGCGGACCGGGCCACATAACCATCATTGGGAAGCGCGGCTCACCAGTAGGGCTGGTGGATATCCTGGTTCAGCAAGAAGCGCGGCTGCGTACCGAGATGTGCGGCAGGCGCCGCGGCGTGCAGGAGTAACGAGTGCATCAGGATCACGTCACCCGCCGAGGCCGTATTCTCGATGACTTGGAGCGGTATACCATCAACGTCTTCGATGCGTTCGTGAAACCGCGCAATGCGCGCTTCACGATTTCCGGGGGTGCACAGATCCCGGATGTACGGGTGCAATTGGCGTGAACAAGACGGTGCGATCCGCTTAAAATGTTCACGCCACCACAACGTGGTTCGACATCGGTTAGCATCGCACGTACTTTCACGCCGCAGGGGGGCGACAGCGTGCCCGTACAATCGCCGTCAATGTGCCAGCCGGTGGCCGGCACGTCCCATTCACGCCCGATCGGAAATTGCAAGAAGAAGGCGCCCCAATCACGCGGTTTCCGCCAAGCTTGGCATTCCAGTGCCTCATCGATCGCCTGGATGGTACACGCGCTCCCAATAACGCGAAAAGCCGGATCAGCCTTTACGTGCTGCAAGTGTTCCGGGCGCGCCGTCTTCCAAGTTGCCGGATCGTCACGGTGAATTCCGGCCTTGGCCAAGCGCGGCCCAAACGACGTCACACATAGCGGCCGCGTCGGGGGAACTGGATGCGAAGTGAGACATTTGAAGCCGATGAAGGGCCGGTAGTTCCGGATCAATGCGGATGGGGCAGCACGGCGATGGTGGGCGTTCAGGGACTCGAACCCCGGACTTCTACCTTGTAAGGGTAGCGCTCTAACCAACTGAGCTAAACGCCCGCAAAGAAATTTTAACATGGCGTTGAAAAGCAGCTCGAATCTGGGCCGCCCGGATTCCCGAGCGTTCAGCATACTCTGCTGCAGGAAGCTTTAGAACAAGCCAAACGGCGGCCGGCATCGCGGTTTTCTTAAGTTGCAGGCGCTGCCCGGCGGCGGCGTCCGCTGAGTAGATACAGCGCCGCACGCAGCTCGAAGAGTGGATCGTTAGACGGTTCGATTCCATCCACCCGCGGGATGGGATCGAAAATAATCTGCTGTTGTTCTCGCGCGTTGTCTTCCACTGGTGCGGTCAGAGCAATGGTCCCGAGATCCAATTGGGTACGGCCGTCCGGCCAATGCACGGTAGCGTTGTCCACATCGTCGCCATCGCCGGCTAATTGAGCGACAACGCGAAACTTGACCGGGCCCTTGCCCAGCCGCTCAGTAATTTCGTCGAACAGATAATTCGCGCTTTTAGCGGCCGCAGCGTCGGCAGTCAGGTGGTCGTTGCCGGCGTCCGGGATGATCCGATAGCGCCCATAACGGCTCTTGCCGTCCTGATTGGTGAAGTGGACAGCCAGGATGCCGAAATACGACTCCCGGGCGAAGCTGGAGGGCGCGGGCTTCGGTTTCTGCACGAACTCGAGCGCGGCGGGATGGCTGCCGAGGAACGCCTCGAGTGGCGATCCCGGCAAATGGGCCGGATCGCTGGAAGCGAGAGCGCGCAAGAACTCCAGAAATTCCTGACCGGTTCGGGCGGGGAATGCGTCGGTGGAGTGAGCGATGATGTCGGTGTGAACGCGTTCGGCAAGGTGGAAACGGATTGCAATGCCGCGCGGATCGGCGTTGGGAGAGTTATCGGGCACCAGCGGAATGCCCGGGCTGTCCGAGAATCGAACCGTTACCGGAGTCTCGCGATTCATGTGGGGCGCGCGCGTGAGGGACGCCGCCGCGGACGAGGGAGTGAATGTTCCGTTGAGCAGGATACCCTTGGCGTGCACGGGCCGAAAGCCGGGGTGCAAACCGAAGATAGTGTCGAACTCATGAATCAGATCCTGAGCCAGAGTTAAGATTTTCTCGTCGGTGGTTAGGGGCATGAATCATTTTCTCACTTTGCTCGTCGCGGAGAATGGCCGAACTGGCGGCTATGTGCTTCATCCGCCTTCACACGCGATTCCTTTGCGGGTCCTGCCTGGCCGGCGGCGAAGCTGCGCGGCGCCTCGAACCCGGCCTTTTCGAAGCCCAAGCGCTTCTTGCATTGCGCATTGGCGTATGAGAGATTGGGGATCGTTATGAATCGGAACGTCAACGTTCGTCACTTGTGTTATGGCGGTGTGCGCTGCTGCCAGCCTGGCTTGGGTCAGCGCGACTGCAAGCGCAGGCGCCGGCCGTCCAGACGCGAGGCGCCGCGGAGCGCAGCCCCGAGGCTGATGGGCATGGAAAACGGACTGACGTATTTCCAAACGCGCTGCATGAGCTGCCATCGTGAGAACGATTCCTCAAAAGCGCCGAGCGCCCGGCGCATCCGCCAAATGACGCCGGAGCAGATTTATGCGGTGGTGTCCAAGCCCAGCCGTCCGGAACACGATCAGGGGCTGACCGACCAGCAAAAGCGCCGCATGTCCGAATTCATGGGCGGTTACCGGCAAATTGGAAGCGTGGAAGCCGGCAATCCGAAGAATTTTCCCAACGCCTGCCCGTCGAACCCGCCGATGAGCGATCCCTATGCGGGCGCATTTTGGAGCGGCTGGGGCGCCGACATCGAGAATACGCGCTATCAAAGGACGGAAGCGGCTGGAATCACCAAGACCGATGTGCCCAAGCTCAAGCTCAAATGGGCGTTTGGATATCCACTGGGCATCAGTGCCTATAGTCCACCCGCGATCGCTTCCGGACGTGTATTTGTCGGCACCGATATCGGATGGGTCTATTCGCTCGACGCCAAGACGGGTTGCTACTACTGGGGCTACGAAACCGGCGTGACCGTCCGCCCGGCCATCAGCATCGGTCCGGTAACCGGACAAGGCAATACCAAATACGCGGTCTTCTTCGGCGACGCCAAGGCTAACGTCTATGCGCTGGATGCGCAGAACGGCAAGCTGCTCTGGAAGCGCAAAGTGGATGAATTTTTTCTGGCGCGCATCACCGCGGCCCCGAAGCTTTATAACGGACGCTTGTACGTGCCCGTGTCGTCGTCCGAAGAATGGCAAAGCGGCAATCAGGACTATGAGTGCTGCACCTCGCGCGGCAGCGTGGTCGCGCTCAACGCCAACAGCGGCGAGGAGTTGTGGAAAACCTACGTCATGGCCGATCCCAAGCCCACGCAGAAGAACGCGAACGGCGTGCAGTTGTACGGTCCGGCGGGCGGCTCGGTGTGGAACTCGCCAACGGTGGATCCCGTGCGCCATGCCGTGTACTTCGGCACGGGCGATACGGAAACCGAACCCGCGCAGCCCCTGGGAGACGCGATCGTCGCCGTGGATATGGATTCCGGCAAGGTTCTGTGGTCCTATCAGGCTCAGCCGAACGATGCTTTCATGGGAGGCTGTTACGGCGAAAACAAGAGCAAGGCTTGTCCGCAGACCATGGGACCGGACGCCGATATCGGCAATTCGCCCATCCTGAGGACGCTACCCGACGGCCGGCGCGTGCTGATTGCCGGCACCAAGAGCGGCGACGTATTTGCGCTCGATCCGGATAATCACGGCGCGCTGATTTGGCGCGTGGCCGCCAATGCAGCCGGCACCCGCGGCGGTATTGTTTGGGGCGGCGCGGCCGACCACGAAAACGTCTATTACGGCATGGGTAGCGGCGGCATGGTTGCACTGAAAATGGAGACAGGCCAGCGCGTGTGGTTCCAGCCGATTAACGCCGCGGGCGTGAAGGCCGGCAATAACGCCGCCGCCACCATGATCCCTGGAGTGGTGTTCGTCGGGGGCACCGACGGCAAGCTGCACGCTTTGTCGGCTAGCGATGGCAGCGCACTGTGGGAATTCGACACCGACAGAAGTTTTGATACCGTCAACAAGGTAGCGGAGGCGCACGGCGGCGCAATTTCATCGGTGGGTCCGGTGATCGTCGGAGGGATGATGTACATCGGCTCCGGCTACGGCGTCGGCGGCGGACCCTTCGGAAACGTGCTGCTGGCGTTCGGGCCGGAATAACTGCCCTTTATTCCGGAGCCAGATCTACAAAACGCCGCCGCATCCGCCGGACCGCGGGGACGAGGACTCGGTTGCACCACATCAGCAGCGCGGTGCCGAACAGTACCGCCGGCGCCAGTCCCAGAATTACCCACAATAACTTGACTCCCCAACCGCCGAAGTTGCCGTAATGAGCGAACGAAAATCCACGCAGGATTCGAGCGCCTAACGTGAAGGACCGCCGGAACGGTCGGGGCGCGGCACCAAGCGGGATCGGATTGGAGGGCTGAAACACCGCAGGCGCGTTGATTGGAGTAAAAAAATTAATCGCGGCACGGAAAGGTTGCGGAAACACGAAATATCCGCCTGTCAGTCCCCACATCAGCAATATGGCGAAAGTCCACACGCCCACAGCGCCATGCAGATCAAACACGAAACGTTTCCAGCCCACGTTCGCGTGTATCGTCAGGGCGCGCCGCCAGTTCCCGAAACCCGGCCACCAGACTATGATTCCGGTAAGGCAAAGAGCGGCGGTCAGAAAACCACCGATGGCATTCCCTGTCATGCCCGCACTATCGAGGAGCAGGCTGCCGTGGAGCTTGCCGAGCCAGGATAGCCAATGGTAAAGCTCTCCCTTGTACGAAACGGTTTTGCCACCGGACTCCAGCCAATCGTAGATATCGTTTCGAAAGACAATCGCGCTGCCGCTCGCGCAGACTACGGCCACATAGAGGCCCAATAGCAACCCCGACCAGAGGTGAATCTGGAATACAAGCTTTCGTATCCACGTGTTTTTTGGCCGCCACAGCCATTGTCGCCACCAGGCTGTTCGAAGATCGTCCACAGTGTTCGTCTGGCTCAAAACCGCCTAGCCCCTGCCGATGCGTGTTTTTGTGGGACCGATCCTGTCATGTCTTGCAGCTCGCCGGATAAGAAACAGCCCGTCCCGGAGTGGACTCCGAAACGGGCTGCGAGTCTGGTAACTAAAGAACGGTCAGTGTCGAAGCTGAGTGCTGATTTTGCCTGTTTCGTACACTTCGCAATTGGCGCGTTCCGAAATAACAGGATCGGCGTTGGCGTTGAGCCGCAGGATTCGCGTCGGCATCACCCAGGGCTCAATGAACGAATCCGGATCTTCGATGGTCATGTCGTAGTGGATTTCATTTCCAACACGCGTGAGTTTCTCAATGATGTGCATGTCGGCGGAATGGAACAGGCCGCCTCGTCCCAACCACGTCGTATCGGTGAATGAAGTATCGTCAATGACCAGCGTATCGCCTTCCCATTTACCGATGCTGTACCCATAATACGTTGCTTCCAGCTCCTTCTCCGCCTTGCGCGCGCGTCCGTCGGTGGGGATGTCGCGGAATTCCGTGTTTCCACCGCCGTAATCGGAATACTGCCCATAGAAGAAGATGATGTCTTTGTCGGTTTGGATAATCCGCCGGGGCGTGCCCTGCCGCGGGAGTCCCAGCGGCTGACAGGTCATGACTGGATCGTCCCTGTTCGTCCACTGATCGAGTTCCTGAATCTTGTCCCAATACTGGGGTTTGTAAATGGGACGGCTCGGCCCAAACCGCGAGGGCGAGATCCACTCATAATCCACCCAGAAGTTGTCTTGTGGGGTTTGTGCAGCCGGTGTCGGGGCTGATTCCCCCACCCTTCACCTGCGTTGGACCACATCGGCGGTTCCCACTACCCGTAATTGCAAGAGGGACAAAACCCCAAATTCCTGTCATATCCGGCTTCCCATTAGCCAGCCGCGGGGTTTCGACGGCTGCAGTCTGCGTCGCCGGTGCGCGGTGCGCCGACATTCAGAGTCCAGTTGGGAGGCTGATTCGTTGGCGTGATCGCCGCCTTGACGCTGGCCGGAACCGGCATCACGACATACATCTGTCCCGTTTCCGTCAGCGTCGTTGTAATGTCGCGGACGACGGCGCCGTTTTTGCGTTCCGTCATCCTGCCCGCGTAAAACGCTTCGGCCGGATTGAGCGGATTGTTCCAGTCCTTATAGTTGCTATAGGTAAATTCGGTAGTCTTGTTTCCCTGTTTCACCACGACACGCTCGGGCATGAACTTCGCGTCGAGTGTGGCGCTCGCGATTGCATTGGGGACGCCCGGAATCGGGAACGTCACGACGGGCGTATTGCCTTCCCACGCGACGGAGGTTTTCCCGGCCATCGAGACGCCGGCAGGTACCCGTTGCGGCCTGGGCGCCATTTCCGGTGGATCGCTGATCCCCGCCATCGCGCCCTTGAACGCACCCTGCGGACTTGCCCACAGGCGAATCATCCGTTCCTCTACAGTTGCGGGCATCGGCGTCGCCTTGCCTTTACCGGGGACGAGTTCGGCGCCGGGAATGTCTTCGTCCCAGGCATACGCTCCACTGAGGACTTCGACATTGGAGCACGACTGGCCATTGGGCCGAGTGCCCGTGTACTGAATCCGCTCGCCTGACGTCTGGTAGCTGATGCTGGTTCGATACTTGGTTACATTGCAGGGCTGTCCGTCCACTTGAATGGTGCCCTTGCCCTGGTATTCGAGCGACATGATCAGGTCTCGTTCCTCGCTGCTTCGGAGCATGCCCATATACCAGGCCCAGTTGAAAAGGACTGCTTTCAGGTCCTTCGCACCGGGTGCCGGGGTGTACAGCGGCGGCCCGCGTGGACCTCGGCGGCCGCCAGCTTGTCCACCACCTCCGGCGCCCGCACCCCGGCCACCCTGAGCCGGCGCTGCAGGGCCAGCGCCTCTTGCTTGTGCAAAGGCCGAGGACGGCCCGCTGACCGTCAGGGCGAGTGCGATCGCGATACTTGTCCCAAAGATTTTTCGTAGTAGAGCCATGAAAGTTCGCTTGATCATTTCGATGTAACGTTCCTCGATTGCCGATCGGCTGACGATTTTATCACGATTTGTTGATGCCTCGCTTTGAGCCTTTCCCTGCTGTCAACGCAAAATAGAAAGTTCCCAAAACAAGCAAAGTAGAAGGTTCCTGTTTCCCGGCCGGCTGCGTGAGAGTGGGTAGTTCCCCCAGCCGGGCATTCCGTTTCGAAACTGAAATAATCCATCCACCGGCTTTGTCCGGGTGGTGGCACGTACCGGTCGCATCGTCCGTTTGGCCTCGGGACGGGACTCAAGGCGTTCATCCGGATCGCGGCATGACGCACGCGAAAACTTCGCCTTGCCACCCGCACTCGAACAGAAAACTGGAGCGCTGGCATAGATCGCTGAAGAGCGAATGCATCCGCCCCTCGGCCTCGCGAAGACAATCCGGTGTCGATCCGGGCACGACTCCCGAACCACCACGTGTCGGCCATCCGGCAGGGCGCAACAGGACGCCGAACAGCTGATTCAGCGGTATGTCGATCAACAATGTGCGCCTGCATAGCGCATCGGTTATGTGACGCCCATGGAAATGCAGGCTGGCCGCCAGAAGGAGACGCTCATATTCTCGACGGTTGAAGCTCTGTTTCACCCGATCCGAGAATCCCGGTGGCTCTGCGGGAGAATCGAATCGAGATCAACTATCGCATGGACGGCCTCCAAGTAGTCGCGTCCACGGTAGCCGTTTCGTCAGCTGGGTTTGTAAAAACCCTAAAAAGTGTGACCCGACGTCTTGTAAGCTATTGAAGGAATTGGTAGCGCTAACGGGAATCGAACCCGTATTTAAGCCTTGAGAGGGCTCCGTCCTAACCGTTAGACGATAGCGCCATCGCGAACTGGAACCATTATACTCAGCCCGCAGCCTTTCCTTCCAGCCTGTTAAACTGAAGTTTCGCTCGCGACCCCGCTCTGGGCTCGTCTGAGCCAAACGGAAGGAAAGCGACTCAACATGATTTCCGCAACACAGCTACGCCCGGGTATGGTCATCAAGTTCAACAACGAGCTGTACTCCATCTTCAAAATGGAGCATCGTACGCCGGGCAATCTTCGCGGCTTTGTCCAAGTCAAGATGCGCAGCTTGCGCAGTGGCACCATGACCGAGCACCGCTTCTCGTCGGAAGATCGCGTGGACCGCGCGGCGCTCGAAGAGATCGAGATGGAGTATTTGTACGACGACGGCGAATATTACTACTTCATGAACACCGAGAACTTCGAGCAGATGCACCTGACGCGCGACATCCTGGGTGACGCCGTCGACTATCTGGTGCCGCAGCTCAAGGTGAACGTTGAGTTCTATGAAGGCAAGGCCATGAGCGTGGAGTTGCCGCCCACCGTGGATCTAACCGTGGTGGAAACCGAACCCGGACTGAAAGGAGCTTCGGTGTCGAACGTCACCAAGGCGGCGAAGCTCGAAACCGGGCTCGTAGTTCAGGTGCCGCCGTTCATTAATGAAGGCGAAAAGGTCCGCGTGAGCACAGCGGAAGGCACCTATCAGGAACGAGCGTAGATCAAGCTCCACCGGACTCGCTCCCCAACTTGTCCAAGGTGTAGCTCGTACTACGGCCTCCACTCTCGCCACGGATGAGCATTCCCCGCTCCACCAAAGCTGAGAATGTCGCGCAGCGCGGTGTCTTGTGAACAGTTCGTAAGCTTGGCGTACTTCGATGTCGTCAGCTTCCCCTCGAATCCGTCGAGCAGGCGATTCACTACCTTGCGCTGGCGATCGTTTAACGGAGTAGTAGCGAACGTCTCCCAGAACCGGGCCTTGGCGAGCACGCCCTGCAGAGCCGTCTGCGCGCCGTCGATGGCGCGGCCCAGGCATCCCAGAAACCAATCCATCCACGGCGTGACATCCATGGTTCCGCGTTGGGTTCTCTCGAGTATGTCGTAGTAAGCGCTGCGTTCCTGGCGGATCTGTGCCGACATGCTGTAGAAACGCTGGGGCTGCCTTCCGATCGCGCCAGTGCCATATCGGCGATTGCACGCGCGATGCGTCCATTGCCGTCATCAAAGGGATGAAGAGTCACAAACCACAAGTGCGCGAGCGCCGCTTTCATCACCGCGTCCCCGTGCGTGTTGGCGTTAAACCACCTGAGAAACGCTCTGGTTTCTTCATGGAGCCGCCCGGCCGCCGGTGCTTCGAAGTGGACCTTCTCGCGGTGCAATGGACCCGAGACCACTTGCATCGGGCCGGTGCCGTCGTCGCGCCAACGGCCTGTCTTGATCTTGCGCAATCCGCTGTGGCCGGTCGGGAACAGCGATGCCTGCCAGCCGAACACCCGGCTCGCGGTGAGCGGATGATCATATTGACGCGTTGCGTCCAGCATCATTTCCACCACGCCCTCCACGCTGCGGTCAGCCGGTTTGAGCGCGCCGATGTCTACTCCCAGCTTGCGCGCGATCGACGAGCGGACCTGCTCGGCATCCAGGCGTTCTCCTTCGATCTCGCTGCTCTTCAGCACGTCGGAAGTAAGAGTCTGGAGCACCGCTTCTGTCCGAAGAGGAAATCCGAGCGCTTCCATGTGTCCGATCAGCCGGCCTTGGCGCAGACGCACAGCCGCCAAAGGCTCCGCCAGCCGGTCCCGATCCCACTTGAAGCGGGGCCAATCTCGCAGATCGTGGATGAATATTCTCCGCATCCTCTGCGGTGATTATAGCGCCGATTCGCCGCATACCGCAAGCGGTATTCGCCGCACGATATGCGGTTAATAATAGGGTTAATCTCCGCAAAAGATTGGCGGGCGCGGTGGTTTCAATCGCTTAGCTCGTGCCCTCGGTTCCGGCCCGGCATTTTCTCATTGAAGCATGAGCCGCCGATCTCGGAAACCTGCTATTCTTGAGTTTGTCCTCGTAGAGGCGCGGAGACCATCAGTAGCCAGCCGCGCGGTTCCGGGATCTTCGGAGCGCTGGCGAAAGGGGTCGGCAACATCATCCGCCGAAATCGGCCGCGGCAGTTCCCGCCCGGCACGGTTGGGGGGCCAGGCTAATACCTGCCCACTGTCATCCGGATCTTTTAGGACTCGAGATCGGATGGAGCGCTACCGGGAAGCACGCAAGCCGTCCGCGTGTCCTTCCTTCCTCCATCCCTCTGTTTTAGCTGATTGGAATGGAATGAACGTATTCGAACTCACGCGCGCGCTGGTGGATATCGAATCCATCACCGAAAACGAAGAGCGGATGGGCAGCGTGCTCTTCGCCCATCTGTCCGAGCTTGCAGCGCAATATCGGCGGGCGTGCCGAACTGATGCCCGTCGAGCCCCGGCGCAACAATGTTCTCGCCTGGTGGGGCGAACCAATGGTCACGCTCTCCACGCACATGGACACCGTGCCGCCGTTCTTCCCTTCGCGCGAAGACGATGAACACATCTGGGGGCGCGGCGCTTGCGATACCAAAGGGCATCATCGCGGCCATGATCTTCGCCGTCCGCGAGTTGCTGGAAGCCGGCCACACGAAATCTCGCGCTGCTGTTCGTGGTGGGCGAAGAGCGCAACAGCGCGGGCGCGTTGGCCGCCGCGAAATCACCGCGCGGCTCGAAATTCCTGATCAACGGCGAGCCCACGGAAAACAAACTGGCGCTCGGATCCAAAGGCGCGCTGCGTCTGGAGGTGGTGGCCAGCGGCCGCATGGCGCATTCGGCGTATCCCGAGCTCGGCGAATCGGCTATTGAGAAACTGCTCGACGCGCTTCAGGAAGTCCGCCGCGTGCCGCTTCCCGTGGATGCGATCCTGGGTGCAAGCACGCTCAACATCGGCACCATCTCGGGCGGCCGCGCGCCCAACGTGATTCCCGATCACGCGCAAGCCGAGCTTTTCATCCGCCTGGTGGACAGCGGCGACGCCACGCTCGCGGCCATGAAGCAGGCCGTGCAGGGCAAGGCGGAGATTCGCGAAGTCCTCACCATCCCCGCCGTGCTGCTCGGATCGCTTGCCGGGTTTTGAAACCACCGTCGTCTCCTTCACCACCGACATCCCGGCGTTCGGAGAGTGCCTGGGGCAAGCCGTATTTGATCGGCCCTGGCTCCATTCACGTGGCCCACACCAGCTGAAGAGCGCATCCCGAAGACGCAGATTCTGGAAGCAGTACAAATCTACAAGCGAATGGTCCAGCAACTTTTATGAACGACAAGCAGAATCCCCGTCGGAATCCTGGGCGCCACCGGCATGGTGGGCCAGCACTTCGTCAAGTTTCTCCAGAACCATCCGTGGTTTGAGATCGCGTGGATGGGCGCGAGCGACCGCTCGGCCGGCAAGCCCTATCGCGAGGCAACCAGTTGGCGGCTGGATGGCGCCATGCCCGCCACCGTGCAGCATCTAGAAGTGCAGGAGTGCAAGCCTGTCAACGCGCCCGCGGCTGGTGTTCTCGGCGATGGACGCCTCGGTCGCCACCGAAATCGAGCGCGCGTTCGCGCAAGCCGGGCACGTGGTGGTCTCCAATTCGCGCAATCATCGCATGGAGCCGGATGTTCCGCTGCTGATTCCGGAGGTGAATCCCGATCATCTGAAAATCATTCCGCAGCAGCAGCGCCAGCGTGGCTGGAAGGGACAGATCGCGACCAATCCGAACTGCTCCACCATCGTGCTGGCCATGGCGCTCGCGCCGCTGAAGCAGTTCGGCATCACGCGCGTGATCGCCACCACCATGCAAGCGATTTCGGGCGCGGGCTATCCGGGCGTCGCTTCCATGGACATCAACGCCAACGTGATTCCGTTCATCGGCGGCGAAGAAGAGAAGATGCAGCAGGAGACGCAGAAGATCCTGGGCGATTTCACCGGCGACGGCCTCCGGCCGCTGGACGCCAAAGTGAGCGCGCATTGTAACCGCGTGCCGGTGGTGGATGGGCACACCGTCACGGTCAGCGTGGAGTTCGAGCGCAAGCCGTCGCAAAGACGACATCATCCGTGCTCTGGTGAATTACCGCAGCGTCCCGCAGGAGCGCAAGCTGCCGAGCGCGCCGCCGCAGCCGGTGATTTATATGGAAGAAAACGACCGGCCGCAGCCCCGGCGCGACGTGGAGCGCGAGCGCGGAATGGCCGTCTTCGTCGGCCGGCTGCGCGAATGCCCGGTGCTGCGACTACAAGTTCGTCGCCCTGGGGCACAACACCATTCGCGGGCCGCGGGCGCGGCGGTGAATGCCGAGCCTCTTGAAGTGCGCCGATTGCTGGATGTACGTCGTGCGGACGCACTCTGCGTGCCGGTTCACACTCGTGTGAACGCTGGGAAATGATCGTCATGAAATTCGGCGGGACCTCCGTCGAATCCGCCGAAGCCATCGAGCGCGTCACCGGCATCGTTAAATCGCGGCTGGACCGCAGACCCGATCGTCGTTGTCTCGGCGATGGGCAAGACCACCAACCGGCTGCTGAAAATCGCCGACCTCGCCGTCTCCGGCCAACGCGACGAAGCGCTGCGCGAATTGATGTCGCTGCGCGATTTTCATCTCCGCGAATCCGGCATGGAGCGCACCGTCGACGAACATTTTCAGGAACTCTCGGAACTGGTGAAAGGCCTGGCGGTGCTGGGCGAACTGACGCCGCGCTCCATCGACGCCATCTCCAGTTTCGGCGAGCGCTTGTCCAGCCTGATCGTCACGAATTATTTCCAGCACCACGGCCTCAACGCCGTGCACGTGGATTCGCGCAAAGTGATCGTTACCGATCATCGCCACACGCAGGCCATTCCGCTCCTGGACGAAACCTACGCCAAGCTCGCGGCCGCCATTCCGCCGCTTGCGAAGCAGCACGTGGTGGTGATGGGCGGCTTCATCGCCTCGCACCGAAAACGGCGTCACCACCACGCTCGGCCGCGGCGGTTCCGATTTCACGGCTTCCATCGTCGGCGCGGGGATCGGCGCCGAAGAGATCCAAATCTGGACCGACGTGGACGGCATGCTCACCGCCGACCCGAACGTCATTCCGAATGCGCACCGCGTCAAGGTGATCTCCTTCACCGAAGCCGCCGAGCTGGCCTATTTCGGCGCCAAGGTCCTGCATCCGGCCACCGTGATGCCGGCCATCGACCGCAACATCCCGGTCATGATTCTGAATTCGCGCCGGCCGCAAGTGGAAGGCACGCGCATCCAATCCGCGACGGTTCCGAGCAAGAATGTTGTGAAGTCGATCGCCTGCAAAGCGCAAAGTGATGGTGCTGAACATCCGCTCCACGCGCATGTTCATGGCGCACGGTTTCATGCGGCGCATCTTCGAAGTCTTCGACCGCAATCAGACTTCGGTGGACATGGTCGCGACGTCGGAGGTCAGCGTCTCCCTCACCATCGATCAGCCCGAACGCGTGGAAGCGATCCTGCGCCGAACTGCGCGAGTTCGCCGAAGTCTCCGTCGACGAGAATCAAGCTATCATCTGCATTGTGGGTGAAAACATCCGGCACACTCCCGGCATTGCGGCGCGCGTGTTCAACGCGCTCGGCGGCATCAATGTCCGCATGGTGTCGCAGGGCGCGTCGGCATTGAATCTTGGGCTTTGTGGTCGCGGGCGCCGATCTGTCGCGCCGCCGTTCAGGCGCTGCACACCGAATTTTTCACCGATCTCGATCCGGCGGTCTTGAATTCAGATGCCTAATCTCGCGATCGTCGGCTACGGCAAGATGGGGCGCTTGATCGATCAGCTTGCGCCCGAATACGGCTTCACCGTCACCGCGCGCGTGGATGTCGGATCGCGATGAATCGCTCGCGGGCGCCGACGTCGCGGTCGAGTTCTCGGTGCCCTCGGCCGTGCTCGGCAATATCGAAAAGGTCTCGGCGCTCCGCATTCCCGATCGTCGTCGGCACCACGGCCTGGCTCGAACATCTGGCCGAAGCCAAAGCGCTGATCGAAGCCAACAACGGCGCTCTGGTCTGGAGCCCCAATTTCTCGGTCGGCGTCAACGTCTTCACGCGCCTGGTCTCGCGAAGCCGCGCGCCTGCTCGCGAACGAAAAAGAATACGGCGCCTGGGCCTGGGAGATCCATCACATCACCAAGAAAGACGCGCCTTCCGGCACGCTGATTCAACTGGTGGATCGCATGAAAGCCGCCGGCTACGACGCGCAACATCGACGTCAGTTCCAGCCGCGCCGGCGCGCATCCCGGCACGCACGAAATTGGCTTCGATTCCGCCGCCGACACCATCACCCTGCGCCACACCGCGCGCAGCCGGGAAGGCTTCGCCCGCGGCGCTCTGAAAGCGGCACAATGGATTATCGGGCGCAAAGGATTCTACGAATTCAGCGACGTTCTCTTTGAGAAGGCTTGGAGGCATGTTATTTCAAGGCTGCGGCACCGCCATGGTCACCCCGTTCCGCAAGGACGGCTCTCTCGACGAACATACCCTCCGGTCGCTGGTGAAGCGGCAGATCGAGGAGGGCATCAATTTCCTGGTGCCGTGCGGGACCTCGGGCGAAAGCCCCACGCTCACGCACGAGGAACATCTGCGCGTGGTGGAGATCACGCTCGAAGAAGCCAAGGGCCGCGTGCCGGTGCTGGCGGGCGCGGGCGGCTACAACACCGCCGAAGTGATCGAGCTTGCGCAAAGAGATCAAGGCCATGGGCGCCGATGGCATTCTCTCCGTCACGCCTTACTACAACAAGCCGACGCAGGAAGGCCTGTATCAGCACTACAAGGCCATCGCGTCGGCGGTCAAGCTGCCCATCATCGTCTATAGCGTGCAGGGCCGCACCGGCGTGAACGTCGAGCCCGCCACGCTCGAAGCGCCTCGCGGAAATCGACAACATCGTCGGCGTGAAGGAAGCTTCGGGCAACATCGGCCAGATGGCGCAGGTGGTGCAGCAGGTTCCTCCGAGCTTCGCCGTGCTTTGCGGCGACGACTCCATCACCATTCCGCTGATCGCTCTGGGCGGCCACGGCGTGATTTCCGTAGTCTCCAACGAAATCCCGCGCGAATTCACCGAGCTCGATCCAGCGCGCGCTCGCGCAACGATTTCGCGGGCGCTCGCGAGTTCCAGCGCAAGTATCTGCCGCTGATGGAAGTGAACTTCGTCGAATCGAATCCGATTCCGGTGAAGGCCGGCCATGGCGCTGATGGGATTGCTCGAACCGGTGTGGCGGCTGCCGCTGTGCCCGCCGAACGCCGCGAATCTAGCCAAGATCGAAAAGGTGCTCGAAGCCCTGGGCCTGCTGGCCGGCCGGAGCGTGCATGCAGGCTGAGATCGAGAAGCTGTTCGACGAAAAACCTGCAGACCTACACCGACGATCATTTCGACCTCTTCCAGCGCTTCAAGCAGGCGCTGAACGCGGGCGAGATTCGCGCGGCCGAGCCCGACCCCTCCACGCAAAACCGGATGGCGCGTCAACGCGTGGGTGAAGAAAGGCATTCTGCTCGGGTTTCGCATGGGCGCGGTGGTCGACATGTCGATCAACCCGGCGCGCCAGCCCTGGTTCGACAAGGCCACGTTTCCCGTGCAGCGCATCACCGCCGATCGCGGCATCCGCATCGTGCCCGGCGGCTCCAGCATTCGCGACGGCTGCTACATCGGCAAAGGCGTGACGTGCATGCCGCCGATGTACATCAACACCGGAAGCTGGGTGGGCGACGGCACCATGATCGATTCGCACGCGCTGGTGGGAAGCTGCGCGCAGGTGGGCGCGAATTGCCACATCTCGGCGGCGGCGCAGATCGGCGGAGTGCTGGAGCCGGTGGGCGCGCTGCCGGTGATCATTGAAGACGAAGTGCTGATGGGCGGCAACTCCGGCGTCTACGAAGGCACCGTCGTGAAGCGCCGCGCGGTGCTTGGATCGGGCGTCATCCTGAACCGTTCCACGCCGGTCTACGATGTGGTGCGCGGCGAGATCTATCGCGCCACCGACGAAGATCCGCTGGTGATTCCCGAAGACGCCGTCGTGGTGGCCGGCTCGCGCGCCATCACGTCCGGGCCGGGGCACGACTGGGGCCTCTCGCTCTACACGCCGGTGATCGTCAAATATCGCGACTCGAAGACCGACACCAAGATTCAGCTCGAAGACTTGCTCAGATAATCGAGCGTCGCGCGCAGCCGTTTTCTCCCATGTGAACTGCGGCGGCGCGCTGTTGCGCGGCCTCGGTCGAAATCTTGCCCGAAGCAAGCAGCAACAGCGCATCGCGAATCTCGCGATCGTTCGCCGGATCGAAGAAGTGCACCGTCGATCGCGCGATTTCCCGCAGCGGCGGGATATCGGAACAGGCCACGGGAACGCCGGCGGCCATCGCTTCCAGCACCGGCATGCCGAAGCCTTCAAAAGTGGATGGATAAATGAACCCGCAGCGCTCCGCGGTAAAGCTCGTACAGTTGTTCGCGCGGAATCCAGCCAGTGATCTCGCACCGAGCCGCTCGCAAAGCTCTCGATCTCTCGCGCGGCGAATCCGCGCACGCCGGTCAGCATCAAGCTTCGGCGCGTCCTTCGATTTGCGCATGCACGCGCAGCAGCCGCTCCAGATTCTTGTGCGGATGCGGGGTGGAAACGCACAGCAGTAATCCTTGCGGATCGCGCCGCTGTGCGATTTCGAAGAACTCGCGCTCCACGCCATGATGGATCACCTGCGCATCGCCGGCCGTAGTAGCGCTGCAAGTCGTCGCGCGGTGGCCTGGGAAACCGCGATCAGCCCGCGCGAGCGGCGCGCCGAGGCCCACAGCAAGAAATCCCAGAACGGCAGATCGAACCAGCGAAAATATTCCGGATGGCGCTTGTGCTGCAGATCGTGAAACACGGTGACCATCGGACAAGCGCACAGAAGCGGCGCGGTGAATCCGGGATTGAACAAAACATTCAATCCGATGTTTGCGCGCCGCGAACGGCAACACGAGCTGTTCCCACAGGATTCGCGCCGGGCGGAACCTGGCGCGGACGGGCTGTGGCGCGTGCGTGAAATTGGGACTGCTCCGGCACCAGATCGGCGCCGGTCTCGCGATTGGTGAAGACGACGTATTGGTTCTCCGCATCGATTTCGGCCAGCGCCGCAGCAGATTGCGGAGATAGATCTCGGTGCCGCCGACGCCGCCCGGAATCAGGTACAGCGCGTTCACGCCGATGCGAGATCATTGTATGTCGACCCATACGGGCCAAGGCCTCGCGCGCGGGCTGCGTTGTCCGGGTCGAGCGCCAGCACGTGCTGGTAGTCTTCGCGCGCTTGCGCCGGATTGCCTTGGATGGCGTGAATGTTGCCGAGATAGTAATAGGTCATGGCAAACTCGGGTTCCATTCGCTGGGCCTGTCTGCAGCGCGTCCAACGCCTCTGGATATTTGCCGATTTTGCCGTATTCCATGCCGATCTGCGAATAAACGTGCGCGTTCGGCCGGAGCTCGCGCCGCTTCTTCGAGCTTCGCGACGGCCTGCTGCGAGTTCCCCGCGCAATCGTAGGCGAGCGCCCAGTCCAGCAGCAGATCGTAGCGTGGGGCGTTCAGCGCGGCCGCTCTTCTGGATACTGTCCACGGCATCGGTGCAGCTGCCGGCCTGGTATTCGGCGAACGCCAATTGGAAGCGCGGCCGGTAGTTTTCGGGGAGACTTTGCAACGGTGTCTTTCCAGATGTCGATCGGCGTTGCCCCACAGCAGATTCCGTTGATAAGTGAGTGTCGCCTTCGGCGGCCAACACCACGGCCAGCGATGCCAATCAAGCCGTTCCTGCGACGTTTTCCAGCGCCGCAGAAACTCCACGCGTGATCGAACAGCAGCCCGATGAACGGCAGATACATGCGGCGTTCGGCCATGGGATCGCGAATCGGCACGAAAGACGAAGTGGGCGCCAGCAGAATCAGAAACGACGAACCAGCCGTAGGAGGCGATGGGGAAAGCGGCGCCGGTAAATCCACGCCAGCACGCTGACGGCGAGCAATCCAGCCAGGCCGAATGATCGCGCCATGCGCCATGATGTTCCGCGAGATATGGCGATATCCGGATCCAGATTTTGGCCGACGGGAAAAACGAACAAACGGATGTAGTCCCAGATGACGCGGCATTCGGTGAAAAAATATTGATACCAGTTGAGGCCCCGCATCTGGAAGCCCGCGCGTCTGGTTGCCGCGCAGAATGCGCAGGATGCTGAGCAACGCAAACGCGATCCCGACCGCGATGGGAACGTATAGCTTCCAGTTTCGCCAGATCACCGAAGGGAGAATTCAAAATTCCAATAGTAATCGGTGAGCAGGAACAGAGCGGGAAGGACGGCGGTGTGCTCCTTGGACAAGCGCGGCCGCGGCAAACAGCACCAGAATCGCGAGGATTCGCGGGATCGAAAGCGTCGCCAGTGTTGCGATACAGGAACACCACGAAGGCCGCAAGAACAAAAAACACGCTCAATGTTTCCGATCGGCTGGCGATGTAACTGACCGATTCGGTCTGCACCGGGTGCAGCAGGAACAGGCCCGCGGCGAAAAGCGCCAGGACGCGCGCCTGCATCTCCTCCACGCTTGGCCCAGCTCAGCACCTTGCGGACGGCGAGGAAGATGAAGATCGCATTACAGAAATGCAGAAACACATTCACCATGTGATAGCCGAAGGTGCTCTGTGCGCCGGACTGCTGGAAGTTCAGCCAGAAGCTGAACATCAGCAGCGGCCGCATCTGATGCAGCCAGTCGCTTCAGCGGCGATAGGGCAGCCCACGGCAGCATATAAGTGCAGGTGCGTGTCGTCCAGCAGAAACGGTCCGTGGAGCGCCGGCCAATAAACCTCAAAGCGCGGCGAACAAGCGCGATGAGCAAGCCGAGCGGCGTAAATCCAGAGCCAGCGGATTGCGTGCGCGGCTCCGGCGGCCGCCAGCGGCGGACGCGGTGCGTAGCTGTGTCGCTTCGATTTCCTGGTCTCTGTGCTATTCATTCATCCTGGCGGTCGTTCTGCAATTGAAACTCGACGATCGCCAGCCGCTGCGCCATGGCGATATTGGCGTCCTTCAAATCCGAAATGACCACCGAAAGGCGGTAGATCACGATCACGAACACGCAAAAGATCAGCAGCATGAGGGCGAGCGGCGGATCGGCCAGACCCAGCTGGCGCGAGATCCAGGTGAGCGCGAAGGAGGACCGCGAGAGCACCAGCAGAATCACCGCCGCGGCCAGCCAGCTCACCGAATATTCCACGCGGATGTGCGACCGCCGCACGGAGAACAGCACCATCGCCACCAGCAGAACGCTCAAGAACGGTGGTGACATTGAGCAGACGTTCCATTCCTCGATCCGGCTTATTCCTTCCTTCGGCGGCCTTCAAACTTCAAGACGTTCACGAACACGCCCAGCAGAACGTGAAAGATGTAATACAGCGATTTTACCGCGGTGATGGTGCTGCGGCCAGTTTTGCGGGGGCGCATGCGGCAGGGCACTTCCTGGAACTGGAATCGCTTGCGTTGCAAAACCACCAGCGCCTCGATTTCCGGATACTCCAGCGGAAAACTGCCGGTGAAAACCTGCAGCGCCTGGCGGTTCACGCCGACGAAGCCGGAGGTTGGATCGCGCACCGGTTTGCCCAGGATCGGCCGCAGCACCAGGCGAAAAAACCAAATGCCCATGGCGCGAACGGAGCTGGTGTAGCCGCCGTTGCCGTTCTGAAAGCGCGAGCCGATCACCATGTGGCAGCCGGTTTCGCGCAGCGTCTTGAGCAGATCCGGGATGTACTTGGGATCGTGCTGGCCGTCGCCATCCACGCGAATCACGTAATCGTAGCCGAGTTCATAGGCCAGCTTGTAACCGGCCTGAACGCCGCCGCCCAGGCCCAGGTGATAGGGCAGCGCGCAGCACGTCGGCGCCGGCGGATCGCGCGCGCTTCGGTCCGTGCCGTCGGTGGATGCGTCATCCACCACCAGAATCGGCGCTTCCGGCATCACCTGCCGCACTTCGTGAATCACGCCGGCGACCGCCCCCGCTTCATTGAAGGCCGGAATCAGAATCATAACTGTTGTGGTGCACGCGGCCGGCTTCACAGTGCGGCCACCTGGCGCGGGCTGATGGAGTGGCTGCCGGATCAGGCGGTGGAATTGCTTGGCTGCCAGCCGGCGCTTCATCCTGCGGCGCTGGCGCCAGATCGTCGGGAACCGCGCGAGCAATTCCAGATGGCGCGCGAATGACATACCAGGGCAAGACGAAGCAGACGCTCCCGCCCTCGCGCTGGAACTCGGCGGCTTTGCCGCGTCCCGCGAGCGCGTACACGAAATGCCAGAAGTAGCGCGCAGTAGCGTAGAACGGCACCAGCAGCAGATCGCGCAGCGGAAAGTTCTTGAAGATCACGAACAGCCGGTTGCGCTCGACATAATAAGCCTTGAGCGCGGATGCCTTGCCCGCGGAATGCGAATAGCGATGCTCCACGATCGCATCGGGGACGTACAAGCACTCCCAGCCGGCCCAGCGCGCGCGCAAGCCCAGATCGGTGTCCTCGCAGTACAAGAAGAAGCTTTCGTCGAAGACGCCGATCTCATCCAGCATCGCGCGGCGGTATAGGGCGGCCGAACCGCTCGGCAGCAGCGACTTCTTGCTGCGCGCGCGTAGGCCGCGGGCGATTCCAGATGCCCGCGCTGTTTGCTGCTTCCATCCAGACAGAGCAGCATGCCCGCCGAATCCAGGCGACCAGTCGCCCGCGAGTCGCACTTGCGATGCGCACATGCCGACTTCGGGCCGCGGCTCGATCGCCGCAACCAAGGCCTCCAGCCAGCCCGGATGCGCGATCGCGTCATCGTTCAGAACCGCGAGGTAAGGCGCGCGCGGATTCGCGGAAACGCCTGATTGACCGCCGCTCCGAAGCCAACGTTGCGATCGTTCGCGATCACGCGCGACGCAGCCGCGCGGCTTGCGCCTGCACCGCCGCCGCCCGCTGTTGTCCACGACGATCACTTCGAAATCGCGAGAATGTCTGGCGCTCCAAGCGACGGCCAGGCATTCATCGCAGCGTTTCGTCCGCCGCCAGGGTAGGAATAACCACGGTCACCGCTGGGTGGATTTGGCCGGACCGAGGTTCTCGTCCCATCGCAGGTTCTGCATCGCCTCCATGCCCCGGGCCAAAACATAGGGTAGGATAGTGGCTTGCATAGACATTTACTATACATTCTCCTTGCTGCCGGCGGGCTAGGGCAAGTTTTCCGGCGCAAACTCCGGCCCATTTGGGCGAAATCCGGCAGCTCACCAACGGCGGCGAGAACGCCGAAGCGTACTGGTCGCCGGACGGGCAGCGCATCATTTTTCAATCCACGCGCGACAAGCTCGGGTGCGATCAGATTTTCATCATGAATCGCGACGGCTCGAACCAGCACATGGTTTCGACCGGCAAAGGCCGCACCACCTGCGGCTATTTTCTGCCCGACAACAAGCACATTCTCTACGCGTCGACGCACGAATCCGGGGACGCGTGCCCGCCTGCCGCCGATCGCAGCAAGGGCTACGTTTGGGCGGTGTATCCCACGTACAAAATCTACCTGGCCACTGATGACGGCAAGATTCTAAAGACGCTGGCCGGGGCGCCGGGCTACAACGCCGAAGGCACGGTCAATTTCAAGAGCTGGCCGCGATCGTGTACACCTCGATGGAGTCGGGCGATCTGGATTTGTGGACCATGAAGCCGGATGGCTCCGATAAGAAGCAGATCACCAAGACCGATGGCTACGATGGCGGCCCCGTGTTTTCGCGCGACGGCAAGCAAGCTGGTGTGGCGCGCCAATCATCCCCACACGCCCGAAACGGAGAAGACGTTATCACGATTTGCTGAAGGACAATCTGACCTCGCCGATGAAAATGGAGCTGTTTGTGGCAGACGGCGACGGCAAGAATATCGCGGCAGATCACCAATTTCGGCTGCGCCAGTTTCGCGCCGACGTTCACGCCGGACGGCAAGAAGATTCTGTTCGCATCCAACAAGCACGACTGCGACGGGCGCAAGTTCGAGCTGTACCTGTCAACACCGACGGCACGGATCTGGAACAAGTGACGGATTTCGGCGGTTTCACCGCGTTCCCCGAATTTGCGCCGGATGGAAAGACCATCGTATTCGCGTCCGACAAGGGCGCGAAGTCGCAGTACGAGTTCAATATCTTTACCGCCGACTGGAAGTAACGCGTTCCGGGCGCGTGAAGACCTGGAGTCCGCTCCGGGCTCCCTGGGCATCGGCTCGGGTTTTCAAATTTCACGTACCGATTGGGTTGAATAGTATGCGGCGCGCACCCGGGTGCCACGAAATACAGGATTCGGCGGGAACTCGTTTGCCCGGCTCTCTTGCGTCCTCTCCCGCCCCATCGTATGATTCGGGCAGAATGCTGGACCGTATCGCCGTGTTCATCGCTCGCCATCGCATGTTCGAACCCGGGCAGCGCGTCGGCGTGGCGGTGTCTGGCGGCGCGGATTCGGTATTCCTGTTGCACGCGCTGCGCGAGCTTGCTCCTCGCTGGAATCTGGAGCTGAGCGTGATCCACATCGAGCATGGAATTCGCGGGCCAGCTTCCATCGCCGATGCCGAATTCGTAGAGCAACTGGCCGCCACGTTCGGCCTTCCGTTCCATCTTCAGCGGGCCGACGTTCCGGCGATGGATGGCAACCTGGAAGAAGCCGCGCGGAACATCCGCCAAGCGTTCTATGCCGAACTGATCGCATCCGGCGCAGTGGATCGCGTAGCCACCGGCCACACCCGATCCGACCAGGCTGAAACCGTTCTCTATCGGATTTTGCGCGGCTCCGGTCTCACCGGACTTTCGGGCATTTTGCCAGTGACAAGTGAACGCGTCGTTCGCCCGCTGCTCGAAATCGATCGCTCCGAAATCGAGGCTTGGCTGCGTCAACGGAAGATCGCCTGGAAGGAAGACGAAACCAACCAGGATCGAACCTACGCCCGCAATCGCCTGCGTCACGACGATCCTGCCGCTGTTACGTGAAAGTTTCAACCCGCAATTGGACGCCGCGCTATCGAATCTGGCAGCCGTCGCCCGCGACGAGGAAGCCTACTGGCGATCCGAATTACCACAACCCCTGCCTCCCCACCCCGGCGCCCTAATCTTGCCTATTTCCGAAATCGCCGGTGCATCCCGCGCCCTTGCTCGCCGGACCGTCCGCGGGGCCATGGAACTCGTCAAAGGCGACCTCCGCGGCATCGATTTTGACCATGTGGAGCGTGTCCTCGAAATGGCACACGTCACTAGGCGGCCATGATCGCTTTCAGGTACCCGGTCTGGATATTTGCCGATCCTTCGACTGGATCCGTCTGTCGGCGCCGGGCACATCGGACCAATCTTGCGGCTTTTCCATCTCCTTGCCGGTCCCTGGATCGGTGGAACTCCCCAGCACCGGCACTCGTATTACGTTGCAGGTGCTAGAGAAAGAAGGGGCTCCGCGGCCCTGTGCTACAGTGGTGAATGAACTGGACTGGCAGCGTTTCCGCGAGGGTAGAGGCGCGCCCAGCCTGGAACTGCGTAACTGGAGACCAGGTGACCAGTACCGAAGAGTGGGGCAATCCAAACCCGAAAAGATCAAGTTTTTCTTCCAGGAAGCCCGGATACCCTTGTGGGAACGTGGGAACTGGCCGATTATCACATATAATGAGACCATTGTTTGGGCCCGGCGCTTCGGGGCCGCTGCCGAATTTGCCACGGGGCCCGAGACCAGCTCAGTTCTGCAGGTTAAGGAAACAGGATACGAACTTTCGAATCAATCCGCCCGGCTGTAGCGTCCAAGTTACTAGGCATGGTGTGGTTTCGTGGGCAATGTTGCCTCACGTGTAGGGAGAAGGCATGAATAATTCAAATTTTAAGACCGCCATATTCTGGGTGGTCATCATTGTGGTTGTGGTGCTGTTTTGGACCGTCGTCCATAACACCAAGTCGCGCCCCGACGCCCAACTCTCGTACACGCAGCTGATGAACGATGTGAACGCGGGCAAGATCAAGACCGTGACCATCAGCGGGAACGATCTGCACGGCACATATAAAGACGACAATCAGGAGCTGCACGCCATCATCCCCAACGTCCATCAAAATCTGGACGATGCCATGCTTGCCAAGGGCGTGGACATCCACTACACCAAGGAAGCGGGCAGCGGCTGGGTCTCCATTCTGATCAACGCGATTCCGTTTGTCCTGTTGCTGGCGTTCTGGATCTTCATGATGCGGCAGATGCAGAGCGGCGGCAACAAGGCGCTGAGTTTCGGCAAGAGCCGGGCGCGCCTGCATTCATCGCAGCAAAAGAAAGTGACGTTCAAGGACGTGGCCGGCGTGGAAGAGGCCAAGGAAGAACTGCAGGAGATTATCGAATTCCTGCGCGAACCCCAGAAGTTCCAGAAGCTGGGCGGACGCATTCCCAAGGGCGTGCTGTTGATTGGCCCTCCCGGAACCGGCAAGACTTTACTGGCGCGCGCCATCGCGGGCGAAGCAAACGTTCCGTTCTTCTCGATTTCGGGTTCGGACTTCGTCGAGATGTTCGTGGGCGTCGGCGCCAGCCGCGTGCGCGATCTGTTCGAGCAAGGCAAGAAGAATGCGCCCTGCATCATCTTCATCGATGAAATCGACGCCGTGGGCCGCCATCGCGGCGCTGGACTGGGCGGTGGTCACGATGAACGCGAACAGACCCTCAACCAGTTGCTGGTGGAAATGGATGGCTTCGAATCGAATGAAGGCGTGATCCTGGTGGCGGCCACCAACCGCCCCGATGTGCTGGATCCCGCCCTGCTGCGTCCTGGCCGTTTTGACCGGCGAGTGGTGGTGGGCCGTCCCGACGTCAAGGGCCGCGAGATGATTCTGCGCGTCCATACCAAGAAGACTCCGCTCGGCGACGACGTGGATCTCACCGTGGTGGCGCGCGGCACGCCGGGATTCGCGGGCGCCGATCTGGCCAATCTGGTCAATGAAGCGGCGCTGGTTGCGGCACGGCAGAATCGCAAGGTGGTAACACAGTTCGATTTTGAACTGGCCAAAGACAAGGTCATGATGGGCGTGGAGCGCAAGTCGCTCATCATCAGCGATGAGGAAAAGCGCAACACCGCGTATCATGAAGCCGGGCACGCGCTGGTGGCGGCTATGATTCCCGAGGCCGACCCGCTGCACAAGGTCACCATCATCCCGCGCGGGATGGCGCTGGGTCTCACCATGCAGTTGCCGATCGACGACAAGCACTCCTACGACAAGGGGTATCTGGAAGCGCAGCTCGCCATTTTGATGGCCGGCCGCATCGCCGAAGAGATCTTCATGCACCACATCACCACTGGCGCGGGCAACGACATCGAACGCGCCACCGACATGGCTCGCAAGATGGTTTGCGAGTGGGGCATGAGCGAGCTGGGTCCCGATGAGCTTCGGCAAGAAGGAAGAGCAGATTTTCCTGGGCCGCGAGATCGCTCAGCATCGCGATTACAGCGAAGCCACGGCGATCCTGATCGACGAGCAGGTTCGCAAGCTGGTGGATCAAGGCTACGATCGCGCCCGCAAGATCATCGAGGAACGCGCCGATGGTTTGGCTCGCGTCGCCGAAGCGCTGCTCGAGCGCGAAGTGCTGGATGGCGCCGAAGTCCGGCTGCTGATCGAGGGCGGCGTGCTCACGACGCCGATACCGCCCAGGACCATGCCTCCCAGCGACGGTGAAAAGCAGCAGGTGATCCGGCCGGAGGGTGGCAAGCCACCGGTTACCGGACTGCTGGGCGGCGAACGGCCGCAACCTGCTTAAAGGCCGCTTTACACCCGAGTGATTCCCGAATTTCCCGTCTACCTCTTCGATGTGGACGGGACTTTGCTTGATTCCGCAGCCGACATTTGCGGCGCAATCCAGAGTGTCCTGGCTGGCACCCCGCAAAGCGACGTCACCCAGGAATTCCTGCGAACCTATATCGGCCGCCATCTATACGATCTGTTCCAGGATCTGTTTCCGGGGCGAACACGCGAGCAGATGGATCAGATGATCGCGGACTATCGGACGCTCTACCTGGCGCGCTGTCACGCGTCCACAAAGCCCTATCCCGGCATCTCGGAAGCGCTCGCCGCGCTGCCCGGCAGGAAATCCACGGCCACCACGAAGGGCACCCCCACCACGCGCGCGGTGCTGGAAATGTTTGGGCTGCTCCCCTACTTCCACCACGTCCAGGGGACCGATGGTTTTCCAGCGAAGCCTGAGCCGAATGTGATCCTCGCTTCGCTGCAGATCTTCGGCGTGAAGCCGGAGGATTGCCTCTTCATCGGCGATTCGCCTACCGACATGGAAGCGGGACGCCGGGCCGGCGTGAAGACCTGCGCTGTGCTGTGGGGCTACGGGCATCGCGAGGATATGGCGCGCTGGGAGCCCGATTATTGGGCGGAGCACCCGAGCGAGCTACGCGTTTAGGGCCGCCAGTTCGTCCAGGTTCAGGCGGCCGGTGTAAATCGCCATGCCAAGCGCCGAGTGAATCCCGAGCTTGTGCAGCTCCTGAATTTCCTCGATGGTAGTGATGCCGCCGGCCGCGGTCAATTCGTGCTTCGTTGCCGCGCGCAGCCGCCGGAACCAATCGAGGTCGGTGCCTTGCAGCATGCCTTCTTTGTCGACATAGGTGCACAGGAAGCCCGAACAATAGGGCTCCAGGTGCGCGCACCATCTCTTCGGCGGTAACGTTCGTGGCCTCCTGCCAGCCGTGCGTCACCACCTTGCCGCCCTTGGAATCGAGCGCGATCATCAGCCGGTCCGGCCCCACGGCATCGGCGATCTCGGTCAGTTTCTCGCGATCGAAAGCCGCTGTGCCGACGATGACGCGATACGCGCCTTGTTCAACCAGCGCGCGGGCGCGCTCCGGCGAACGAACACCGCCGCCGACGCGCGCGATGGCCCGTGAGGCAATCAACTCCACCAGAGCATCGTTGGAGCCTTTGCTCATGGCCGCGTCCAAATCGATCACCTGAATCTGCGGGAACGCGCGGAACTTCTCCAGCATCGTCGAGCGGACCCTCGGCTTCCAGCGCCTTCTCGCGCCCCTGCACCAACTGGACCACCTTGCCGCCCATCAGATCGATGCACGGAATGATCACGGCGCCGGCCTGACGGGAACGTTGTGCAGATGCAGATAATCTTTGAGGTCCTTCACTGTATATGTCCCGTAATGAAAGATGGAGGCCGCCAGCGCCGCATCGGCGCAGCCTTCGGTGAGCACTCGCTCGAAATCTTCCGGCTTCCCCGCCCCACCGGAGGCGATCACGGGAATGTGCGTGGTCTGCGACACCGCGTGCGTAAGCTTGCAATCGAAACCGGTCTGCACGCCGTCGGTATCCATGGAAGTGAGCAGGATCTCGCCCGCGCCCAGCATCTCGCCTTCCAGCGCCCATTCGACCGCGTCCATGCCTTCGTCGTCGCGGCCTCCGCGCGTAAACACGTTCCAGCTATCTTTCGTGTTGGGCTTGTTGGCATTTCGGCGGGCATCGATCGCCAGCACCACCGCCTGCGCGCCGAACTCCTCGCTCAGCTCGGTGATCAGCTTGGGACGGCGCACGGCCGCGGTATTCACGCTGACCTTATCGGCTCCCGACAGCAGAATTTTGCGCGCATCGGCGATGGAACGAATGCCGCCGCCCACGGTCAGCGGAATGAAAACCTTGCGCGCGGTGCGTGCCACCACGTCGGCCATGATCTCGCGCGCGTCGCTGGACGCGGTGATATCCAGGAAAACCAGTTCGTCGGCGCCCTGGCTGTTGTAGCGCTCGGCCAATTCCACCGGGATCACCCGCGTCGCGCAGGCCGACAAAGTTCACGCCTTTCACCACGCGGCCGCCGGTGACATCGAGACACGGAATAATTCGCTTGGCCAGCATCGCTAGAGCTCGACGAAATTGCGCACGACCTTCAATCCAATCGGCCCGGACTTCTCCGGATGGAATTGAACGCCGAAGATGTTTTTGGTTTCCAGCACGGCGGTATAGGGAACGGTGTATTGGCAAATGGCGGCCGTCGCATCGTTCAGAGGCGCGTAGTAACTGTGCGCGAAATAGAGATACGGATGCGGCGCAAGGTTAGCAAGAAGTTTCGCGCCATTGCGCGGCTCGATCTCGTTCCAACCCATATGCGGCACGCGCGCCGTCGCAGGAAAGCGGCGGATCTCGCCCGGGAAACAGTCCCAGGCCGCGCTCCTCGGGCGCTTCTTCGCTCGATTCGAACAGCGCCTGCAGCCCGAGGCAGATGCCCAGGAACGGCACGCCCGCGCGAATCCGTTCGAGCAACGCATTGCGCACCTGCATCTGATCCAGCGCCCGCATCATTTGGCCGAAATGGCCTACGCCCGGCAGAATGATTTTCGTCGCGCGGCTGAGTTCCGCGGCGTCGTGAACCAGCTCGTACTCCGCGCCGATTTCCCCGAGCGTATTTTGAACCGACCGCAGATTTCCGGCGCCGTAATCGAGAATCGTGATCACAATAATCCCTTGGTGGACGGAAGTTGCTCCTTTAACCGCGCGTCTTTGGAACACGCATAGCGCAGCGCGCGCGCGAAACATTTGAAGATGGCTTCGATCTTGTGATGATTCGATCGGCCGTAAAGCACCTTCGCGTGCAGATTGGCGCCCGCATGGTTGACGAAACCGCCGAAGAAATCCTCGACGAGTTCGGTTTGCAAATCGCCAACCAGACGCACTTTCACTTTGTCTTTGTAAACGAGCGCCGGGCGCCCGCCGAGATCGAGCGCCACCACGGCCAGCGTCTCATCCATGGTCATCACGAAATAACCCGCGCGATTGATTCCCTTGCGATCGCCAAGCGCCTTGGAGACAAGCTGCCCGAGCACGATGCCGACATCCTCCACCGTGTGATGCTGATCCACATCCAGATCGCCCGCCGCCTGCAACTTCAGATCGAAGCCACCGTGCTTCGTGAACAGCTCCAGCATGTGATCGAAAAATCGAATGCCGGTGGAAATTTCGTAGCGGCCGCGGCCTTCGATCTTGAATGTCCCAGAGATCTGCGTCTCCTTGGTGTCCCGCTCGAATGCTAGCCGATCTCATTAATATCCTCGATCACCTGAATCGCGCCTTCCAGCCGCAGCAAGTCCACCAGTTCTTCACGCCGTGGACTGTGGCGCGCCGCGATACCGATAAATGGCACATACGCCGCCTTGGCGCAGCGCGCATCGTCCACCGTATCGCCGATGTAAAGCAGCTTCTTCGATGGATGCATGCGCGGCGATCTTCAGCAGGCCGTCCGGCGCCGGTTTTTCGCTCTCCACATCGTTGGCGGAAACCAGCAGAAAACGGTCCCGCACGCCCTCGCGCTTCAGAGTGATCTCGGCCTCTTCCGTGGTGCGTCCGGTGAAAATCGCGAAATCGAATCGCTCGCCCAGGCGATCGAGCAGCCCGTCGCGCGGCAGCCAGCGCTCGCGATGAATCATGCCCTGATCGAGAAACAGATAGTTGAAATATTCGACGATCGTCGCGTAGGGAATCTCCACGCCCAGATCCTGGCAGATCTTCTGCGACAGCAGCCAGTCGTTATTCCAGCCGCCCTGATTTTTGTAGTCCTGAATGGAATCGCGCGAAATCGTTTTACCCGTGAAATGTTCCACGGTCTTGACGATCGTTTCGCGGTAGGATTCGGTGACGTCCACCAGCACGCCGTCCATATCGAACACCAACATCTGTCCTAAACCACTCACCAGATTTGCTCCAATTCGGCCAGGAATCGCCGGATCTGATCGCGCGTGCCGACGGTGACGCGAACGCAGCCGGGGATCTCATAACTCCGGTCGCGAATCAGCACGCCGCGCCGGCGCAGTTCATCCCGCACCGGAATGGCGCGTTTGCCCGCCTCAAACAACACGAAATTCGCTTTGCTCTCGTAATACGGAATGCCGAGCTTCTCCAGGCCGACATAAAGCAACTCGCGCGCGGCCAGAACTTCCGTGACGTATTTCTCGATGTAAGTCTTGTCCTGGATCGCGGCGTGCGCGGCCAGCGTCGCCAGCGTATTCACGCTATACGGCGACTGCGCCTTGTGCAGAAAATCGACGTTGCCCGATTGCGAAAACAGGCAGCCCAGCCGCATCGCCGCCATGCCGTAAACTTTCGAAAACGTCCGGCTGACGAACAGATTCGGATAGTCATTGAGCAGCGGCAGCGCCGTCACGCCGCGAGAATTCGTAGTACGCTTCGTCAATCAGAACGGCCGCATTGGCAGCCTTCTCCAGGATTCGTTCGATTCCGGCGCGCGACGTCCCGGTGCCGGTAGGATTATTCGGATTCGCGATCAAAATGGCGCGCGTGGACGGGCGGATCGCATCCAGCAGCTCTTCCAGCGGGAAGGCCAGCTTCTGCGCGCGATAGGGGATCTCGCGGATGCTCGCGCCGGCCACTTCCGCAGTAAAAGCGATACATGGCGTAAGATGGCCGCAGCAGCAGCACCTCGCCGCCATCGTCAATATAGGTATTCACCAGCACCTGGATCGCTTCGTCGGTTCCATTGGTGAGAATGAAATCGTCAGGCTCGACGCCAAAAAACTCCGCCAGCTCCTGCTTGATCTCGCTGTATTCGGGATAAATCGCGAGCCCCGCCTCGCTCAGAGTGCTCGCGCAGATATTCGATCACCTTGGGCGAAGCGCCCACCGTATTCTCGTTGAAATCCAGGCGCAGCTTGCCGGCGCGCCCGCCGGTGGGCGGTGAATACGGCGCCATGTTCAGCACCGCGTCGCGCGGCTGCAAAACGCCCGGCGGCAAATCGATTCGCTTACTTGCCAAGACGCACCTCGACAGACCGGGCATGCCCTTCCAAGCCTTCCGCGCGAGCCAGTGTCGTGATGGCCGGGCGCAAGCTGCCGCAAAGCCATCGGGCGTGAGCTCCTGAACCGAGATCACCTTCACGAAATCCGCCGACGATAATCCACCGCGAATGCGCGCCGCGCCCGACGTGGGAAGCACATGATTGGGACCGGTGGCATAATCGCCCGCCGCCTCCGGGCTGCTCGGCCCCACGAACACGCTGCCCGCGTGCTGGATCTTCGGCAGCAGACTGGGGTCATAAATCGCAAGATGCTCGGGCGCAAGCTGGTTCGATGCCTCCACGGCCGCTGTCCATGGATGGGCACAGAATCACGGCGCTGTTATGACGGATGGCTTCGCAGGCAACTGGCGCGGTAGGGAGCGTTTCCAGCTGTCGTGAGACCTCCAACACCACGAGCTCGGCCAAAGATCGGGAAGTGGTTAGCAGAATCGAAGACGCTTCGACATCGTGCTCAGCCTGCGCCAGCATGTCCGCGGCAATGGAGCGGGCGTCGGCATCGTCGGCGATGATCACGATTTCGGTAGGCCCGGCGACAAAATCGATCCCCACCTCGCCCGCCAGCAATTTCTTCGCGGCCGCGACATAAATATTGCCGGGACCGACGATGCGATCCACCTTGGGAACGGTTTCCGTGCCAAACGCCAGCGCCGCGATAGCCTGCGCGCCACCGATTCGGAAAATGTTCTCCACGCCCAGGAACTTCGCCGCGGCCAGAATCTCCGCGCTCGGATGCGGCGAGGTTACGCAAATGGTCCGTACCCCCGCCACCTGCGCCGGAATCACGGTCATTAACAATGTTGACGGGCAGCGGATAACGTCCCGCGGGAATGTACGCTCCCATCGATTCGAGTGGCCGCACCAGGTAGCCTAAGCGCCGGCCATCGGGAAAGTCCTTCCACGTCTCGCGCGGAAGCTGCAGCGCCGCATACTCGCGGATGTTCTTCGCCGCAGTCTCGATCGCGGCATAAAAATCAGGCGTCACGCGCGACTCCGCCGCATGCCAGTCCGACTGCGGGACCGTCAAGCTCGCGCCATCCAGGCCGTCGAATTTACGCGCATATTCGAGCACCGCTTCATCGCCGCGTTTGCGCACGGCGTCTAAAATCGGCGCCACCACCTGCTCGGCCTCGGCCAGCCGAACGGTCTTGCGCGTGATGAAGCTTTGCGCCTCGCTGAGTGGAAGGATTCGCAACATGGCCTTATATCAGAACAGTCTTACATCACGATCTTGTTCAACGGATACTCCACGATTCCCTGCCCGCCCGCTTCCTTCAATCGCGGAATGATATTGCGCACGGTGATTTCTTCGAGAATCGTGTGCACCGCGACCCACTCGTCATCACTGAGGTTCGAAATGGTCGGCTTCTTCAGCGCCGGCAAAATGCCCAGCACCGCCGGGAGGCATTCCTTGCGAACATTCAGCATCAATCCAACCCTGCCCAGCGCATTGATGGCGCCATCCAGCAATAGGTGAATGTCTTCCACTTTGCGCCGTTTCCCGGCGTCTTTCCATGCGTCGACGTTCGCGATGAGCTGCGTATTCGATTCCAGCACCGTCTCCACGATGCGCAGCTTGTTGGCGCGCAGTGACGATCCCGTTTCGGTCACTTCCACGATGGCATCGGCCAGCACCGGCGGCTTCACTTCCGTCGCGCCCCAACTGAATTCCACTTTGGCCGTCACGCCGTTCTTCGCCAGGTAGCGCCGCGTGGTGGCCACCAACTCAGTGGCAATAATCTTCCCCTCCAGATCTTTTACGCTCTGGAACGGCGAAGCTTCGGGCACCGCCAGCACCCAGCGCACTTTGCCGAAGCTCTGCTTGGCATAAATCAAATCGGCCACCGCGTGGACGTTCGCTTCGCTCTCTTCAATCCAATCGCGTCCGGTAAGGCCCGCGTCCAGAACGCCATCTTCGACGTAGCGCGCCATCTCCTGCGCGCGGATCATCATGCATTCGATTTCCGGGTCATCAATGGCCGGAAAATACGAACGCGAGCTGGTGGTGATATTGAAACCCGCGCGGCGGAAAAGATCGATGGTCGCGTTCTCCAGGCTGCCCTTGGGAATGCCGAGTTTGAGTTTCACGATTTGCTCCCGTACACTGCGTCCGGATCGTAAGCGCGCGGCTCCGATTCCTTCCATTCGCCGTCTTCCAGCCTGCGGAAAAAACAGCTCTGATAGCCTTCGTGGCAAACGCCGGGCCCGAGCGCTTCCACCTGGATGAGCAGCGCGTCGAGATCGCAGTCGGTCGAAATATTCTTGACCACAAGCTTGTGCCCGGATGATTCGCCCTTGAGCCAAAGCTTATTCCGCGAGCGGCTGAAAAACGTGGCGTAGCCCGGATTCCACGGTCTTGCGAAAGGCCTCTTCGTTCATGAAGCCGACCATGAGAACGCGGCCCGTCAGGTGATCCTGAATGACGGCGGTAATCAGGCCGTTGAGTTTACTGAAGTCGAGAGTCATTTTTCAATACCAGAAAAGTCCATACCAATAAAAAAGCCCGCCAGGTTGTCGGCGGGCGATTGTTCACTTCAAAAATTCGTTAAATTGCCGCCGATCGCCAGGCGTGTCGATGATGATGGTGGTGATGGGCGAAAAGCATGAAAGGGTATTATAGCAAGATTGGGAGACGATATGAAACGATCATCCGTCTTGCTCATTGCCGCGGTTCTGGGAGCGGCGTCTCCGCTTCTCGGCCAGCCCCAACCTCCAACATCGATCGCGTTCGACGTGGCTTCCATCAGACCACACCAGGGAGACGTCCTCGATGATGGGTGGGCAATTTTCGGGTCCGCGAATCAGGCTGGTGGCCTTGACCCTGCTGGACCTCGTCGGCGACGCCTACCATCGCGAGCGCTACCAGATCACCGGAGCGCAAGGCTGGATGGAGTCCGAACGCTATGACCTGTCAGCCAACGCCCCCGGTGAAAGCGCCCCGAGCCAGGAGAATCTCAGGCAAATGCTGCAGGCCTTGCTCGCGGATCGTTTTCAGTTAAAGGTGCATCTGGAAACCAAAGAGCGCCCCGTATACGCGCTGGTGGCCGGCAAGAACGGGCCGAAATTAAAGAAGAGCACCGCCGGCGAGTATTCGCAAACCGCGAGCGGCGCCAGCACTGCTCACATGACGTTCCGCAAAGCCACCATGCAACAATTGGCAAGCAATCTGTACTACAGCGCGGGACGGCCGGTGTTCGACAAAACGGGCCTGCCGGGCTTCTACGACTTCACGCTGGACTGGACTCCCGATTTCGGCGGCCCACCGCCGCCCAATTCCAGTGGCATAGACATCTTCACCGCGCTTCAAGAGCAACTCGGTCTCAAGTTGGAGCCGCAAAAAGCGCCGATCGAAATAGTGGTGATCGACCACGCCGAGAAGCCCTCCGAGAATTAGCGCCGGTGGCGTTGCGGCCTTCGCCGCTCCAGCATTCACTTCCAGCCGGGCAGCCTGCCTCGCCTGCGCGCTTCCCAGCCACTAAGAACAATTCTTATTGTTTCTGTCCCCGGCGTTCCTCGAAGTTTTTCACGAACGCGAGCATCGCCGCGCGCTCGTCGTCATCCAGCTTTCCGTCGCCGTTCTTGTCGAACAGCTTGAACACCTGCGTCAGCCTCTGCACGGCATTGGCCGAGAGCATCTCATAGGGCAAATCCTGCAAGGTATAAACCTGGCTCAGGAATTGATCCACGTACTGCTGGGTGACGTCGCGCTGCAATTCGCGGATGTCGTCGCGCGTCGGCAGAATCACGGTCAGGAACACCAACGCCATTTCGTCGGTGGTCTGTTCGCCCCAATGAACGCGCACCGGAGGATGCGCCGGGTTGTGCGGATTGTTTTCCGAATTATCGTAGGTATATTCCAGATCGATCCGCGTTCCCTTCGGCAGATCGATCGGAGTTTTGTATCGATAAGCGTTCTGCCAGTTGAAATCCCAATCTTTGATCCAGATCAGCGGCTTGGTGGACCCATCCGGCAGCGTCGCCGTTATTTTCATGTCCCTGCAGAGATAATGCGCGTGCGGGGTTACGCCTGCAAGCTGCACGTCGCGCGGCAATGTGAGCGAAGACTTCGCGACGTAATGCGAATCGCCGGCCGGAATGTCGAGGTGATGATCGAACAACAGAATCGACGCGCGGCCCTTGGTGGGCGGTCCCGAAAAGCTCAGCCCGAAAGACGATTGATCCTGCTCCGGCTTTCCGGAAAGATGGTAGTGAATCTGAATTACCACATCCATCCCTTTGCGAAGCGGGAGGGAAAGCGCGGGATCGTGCGCCTGCGGCGTAAGGCCGGGCGCCCACCCGCCAATTAGTCCGGCGGGGGGAAATCCAGGCCCTCCGAAACAGGGATAGCTTCCATCGGGACTCGCCGCAGCCAGTTCCCTGGCTTTGCCGCTTGCGTCCAGGAACACCAGCGCATGATGCACGATGCGGCGGTTACCGGGGCGAAACTCGGTTCCATCCACATATACGTCGTGATCCAAACCGGTGGGCAACACGAAGCAGCGATACTGATCGGGTCCATCGGCGGGCAGCGAATACTTCACCGGCATGGTCAGCACTTGATCCGGCTGGGCGCCCTGCCATCCGTCGACGAATTTGGGCGGCACGGGCTTCAAATTCGGATCGCCTTCGGGCGTGCCGGCTTTGACCCACTCTTGAATCAGGGCGATCTGCGCAGCGGTGAGGCGGCGTTCACCAGCGAAATCGCCGTACCCCGGCTCCGCCTTCCAGGGAGGCATGAAACGCGCGGCCAGCGCGCCGGCGATCAAAGCGGCTCGTTTCGCGGCGTCCTGATAGGTGAGCAGGGGGAACGGCGCCACTTCGCCCGGCCGGTGGCAGTTGGCGCAGTTGGCGTACAGGATCGGCGCGATGTCTTGGTTAAACGTGGGCACGGTTGCCGCGCCGGCGGCAATCGGCAGCGTCAACAACAGGATGGCCGCGAATTGTTTCATGTTGTTTTGCCTTTAGTTCGTTTGGCTGACCTTGAGCGGTGTGATCGCGCAGCCGAAAGCAGAGGTGCGGGCGTGCGGAACCGGTTTGCCGGCCAGCACGGCATCCAGCGCTTCCCGCAGATCGAACTTGGTCGGCACCTGCCGCCGTATGTTGAAATCCTCTACCAGGTTGTCGATGCGTCCCAGGTAAAGCAGCGTCCCATCCGGCGTGAGCACGGCCGCAGAAGGAATGGTGGTGGCCCCGGTCATTCTCACCAGAACCTGATACTGATCGAACAGCACAGGAAAAGAAAACTGGTAGTCCTTGGCGTGCTGAACTACATCGGCGCCGGCAATGGTAGTGTCGGCTTGCACCGCGTAAAAGGCCACGCCCCGGCTCTCGTAGTCCCGCCGCGTCCGGTTCATTTCTGGAACCTCGTTGTTGCTCAGTGGGCAATCCGTCGTCGTAAAGAATACGACCACCGCCTTCTTTCCGTTCCATTCTTCCGGAGAGTGGATCGCGTTGCGCGTATCGCGTAATGCGAACTGGGGCCGCTGGGCAGCCAAGGCCGCAGCGCAGATTATCACACCGGCCAGCACAACTCGGAGCATGATTCCTTCAGTTTAGTTGGTTTTCAGCTCCGCGTACAATTGGCGGACAAAGCGCTCGGAAGTGGTGGACGCGCTCGGAATTCTCGCATCGTAGTCGGACGTGGGCTTAGCCGCGAGAACTTCGTCCACAGTCTTGCCTTCCTGCACCATCCCCGCTACCTTGTCGCGAATGGCGAGAATCATATCGCGGTGCGCGATCAGTGCGGCGCGATCCACCATCACGCCGTGGCCGGGAATAATCTTCGTGTTGGGACCAGCCATGCCGATGGTAATGCCGAGCCCCTCCAGCATTCCGTTGAGCGATCCACCGTTGGTGCGGTCGATGTTCGGAAAACCGAGCGAGCGGAAGTAATCGCCGGTCATGAGCACGTCGTTGGAAGTGAAATGTACCAGCGTGTCGCCGTCGGTGTGCGCGCGGCGGATCGGGATCAATTGCACCGCTTCGCCATCCATGTGGATGGTCACCGGCCCTTCGTAAGTCACCACCGGCAGCGCTTCGGCGGGCGCGGGCACTCCCGCTGCGCCGTTGGCCGCGGGCGACGGATGCTCCAGGCGCCAGCGCAATTCATCGCGCGCGAAGATGGTGGCGCCCATTTTCGCGAAGTTCGCGTTGCCGCCCGTGTGGTCGCCATGAACGTGGGTGTTCACCAGAAAGCGAATCGGTTTGTCGGAGATTTGGTGGATGGCGGCGGCGATCTTCTCCGACAGTGGCGCGAACTGGGAGTCCACCATGAAGACACCGTCCGGCCCGGCCAGCACGCCGATGGTGCCGCCCTGGCCCTCCAGCGTGTAGAAATTGTCGCTGATCTTGGTGGTCTTGATGACCACTTTGCTGAAATCGGGTTGCGGAGCCTGCGCAAAAACGGTGGTGGCCAGCACCGCGAAGGAAACTGCAAACAGGGTGGTTTTCATTGGCTAATAGTCTATCTCACACCTGCATGCCCCAACGCCGCACGGTACGATTCTCGATGGTCCGGAAAATGAGATTTTCGACAATGAGTCCAAACAGGATCACCGTGAGGAGTCCCGCAAATACGTTCGGAATCAGAAGCTGGTTCTTCTGCTCGAAAATATACCAGCCCAGGCCGCCGGAGCCGGAGCTAACGCCGAACACCAGTTCGGCCGCGATCAATGTGCGCCACGCGAATGCCCAACCGACTTTCAGACCGGTGAGGATGCTGGGGAACGCGCCGGGAATCAAGATGCGCGCGACATATCCCATCTTCGACAGGCCATAGTTCTGCCCGACCATTCGAAGCGTTGGGCTCACCGCGCGAAATCCAGAGAAAGTGTTCAGAGCCACGGTCCATAGCACGGCTTGGATCAGCACGAAAATGATGCTTCCGTTGCCCAGGCCGAACCAGATCAGCGCCAGAGGCAGCAGTGCAATGGAGGGCAGTGGATTGAACATGGACGTCAGCATTTCGAGCAAATCCGCTCCGATGCGCGTCATGCTGGCGAAGGCAGTGAGCAGCGCGGCGATAGCGAGTCCCGCCACATAGCCCTTCAGCAGCAATTGAATTGTGTACGAGGCGGCTTTCGGCAATTCGCCCGAGACCATGGCGGCGATGAACGCTTTTATCGTGTCCACGAATGTGGGAAAAAGCAGCGGATTATTCAGCCAGCGCGCGTAGCCTTCCCAGATCAGCGCGAGAAGAATCAGGAGGAACATCTTCCGCACCGCGCCAATATCCCAAAACCGGGTCCACGCGCTGATCCGGTCAGGCATCGAAGAGTAACTCCTGAAGCTCGGCCTCGCCGCAGCTCGCTATTCAATTCCGCTTTCACCTGTCCAGGATGCGCACTGAGAACCAAAATGCGCGTGCCAATCCGAATCGCCTCGGAAATGGAGTGCGTGACAAAGAGCACGGTGAACTTAGTCTCCTGCCAGAGTTGCAGCAGTTCCTCTTGCATCTGGGCGCGCGTGAGTGCATCCAAGGCGGCGAAGGGCTCGTCCATCAAGAGAATGCGAGGCTCCATAGCCAGCGCCCGCGCAATCGCAACCCGCTGCTTCATGCCGCCGGACAGTGTATGCGGATAGCTGTCGGCAAACTCGGTCAGCTTCACTTTTCGAATATTGTGCATCGCGCGTTCTTCGGCCTGGCGCCTGGGGGCCTTGCCGCTGGCAGTCAAGGCAAAAACAATATTCTCCTTCACTGTTTTCCAGGGAAGAAGCTGATCGAACTCCTGAAATACGAAGACACGATCGGGGGCGGGAGCCTTCACCATTTTGCCATCCAGAAGGATTTCGCCTTCCACCGGGCGAATGTAGCCGCCGACGGCCTTAAGCAGCGTCGACTTACCGCAACCGGAGGGCCCGAGAACCACGAATCGGTCAGACTCCAGAACTTTAAAACTTATGCGGTGAGTAGCAGTTACTAAGTGATCCTTGCTTCGGTATTGAAGCGTTACGCCCCGAACATCGAGCATCAGCTTCCCGGCGCTCCCTGAATTTCGGGAAAGAACAGATCTTTCCAGGAAGCAGGCCGATTCCTGATCGATCCAACGTCATGCATGAACGTTGCGTATTTCATGACGTTCTCGGGCGTGGTGGTGAATTTGACATGTGGATCGTCAAGCACTTCCACGATTTCGTTCACCGAAAAGCCTTTTTCTCCGCCCGTGGATGCCAGCAGAATCTGGGCCGCGGTTTTCTTGTCGGCGACAATCCTGCGATTCGCCTCTTCTAAAGCTTTGAGCACGGCTCCGTAGACCTTCGGATTCTGCTCGCGAAACCTTGACGTGGTAGAGACCATGGTGAATGTTGTGGATCCACCCATAATGTCGTCCGTCGTCAAGACGGTGTGGATGCGCGGGTCCTTGCGCTCGCGCTGCGCAAACGGCGGCGAGGTGAAATGGGCATCCACCGCGCCGGATCCCGAGAGCAGCGCGATTACGCCGTCGGGATGCGTCATCGTCACTGTGTACTTATCGAAGTGGTAAATATCGCGCGTGCCGTACTTCTGCCTGGCGTACATCTGCATAATTAACGACGGTATGGAAACTTTGATGGCAGTTACCGCGATGCGATCGCGATCGGTGATGTCATCAAGCTTCTTCATGCTGGGTGACCGCGTGTTGAGATACATCGGCAGCGAGGTCATGGCCGCGACGCCCTTGACCTTGGCCGACGTTATTGTGCGATCCCATAACGTGAGAAATGCGGGCGGTCCGGCAGCGATAAAATCCGCTGAGCCTGAGAGCAAGGCATCATTCATGACGGATGGGCCGCCGATATTGATCCAGCGCACATGCAGATTATGGATGCCTGCTTCCTGGGCGTATTTCTCGATCAAGTCATACTTTTGCATGACGAGCAACGGAAGGAATCCGACGCCGCCCGCGCCGATGGGGAATCGCACTTCGCTGACCTCGGCATGAGCGGTCGCCGAAAGCACGGCCGCAAGGCAAGTGATGAGCGTCAGCTTCCGCATGCCTGTTGAACCAATTCGTTGACGTCCGCGAGTTCGTCGATGCGCCAGCACAACTCGATGACCCGTTCCACTTGATCCGACGGCAACGCCGAGACGGCTTGATCGCGAAATTTGTCGTTGAGCTGCTGGTTGCTCAAAGGCCGATTCACATTGCCGAGGGATTTTTCCACGAACCGGCTGATCTTTTCGCCTGTCACCAATTCTACTTCGATGTTCGCCTGATCCTCTGTAAGCGACGGATCACCGGCTGCCGTGGCGCTTTCACGCACGCGCTTGATCGCCCGATCGTTGACCGCTTCGTCGGTATACTCCCGTATGCCGGCTTTGCCGCGCACCAATCCGATGGCGGCGCCGTGATAGACAGAAAACTTGCCTTGCAGGCCGCGCGTAATATTTTGCTGGTTGCAGAGATCGAGGACCAGAGGCGCGACACGCAGACGAACCGCGCGGATGGATTCCGGCGCCAGCTTATTTTCGTTATGAATCTGAATCGCTCCATCGATCGCGGGGTGATTCACAATTCCACACGGAAATGGTTTATAGGTATTGGCGCGCAGATCGAAGTCGACTCCCAGCTTAGCGGTGATCCTGGATAAATCGTACTTCGCGGCTTGCACCGCCGCAAAGCCCCGCGGGCCTTCCAGACCATGCACACCGGATGTGAAGCCAGCTTGCGCCAGCAGTGCCGAAGCGTAGCCATTCTGCGCGGCACGGCCCGGATGCAACGACTTTGCCATGGATCCGAACATCTCGCGCAACCCCGCCGCCTGCGTGGCCGCAAGCCCGATGGCCCAAATCATCTGCTGTTCATTGAGGCCGATCACTTTTCCGATGGCAACAGCGGCGCCAAACACACCTGCCGTACCGGTGATGTGCCAGCCCACGTCGTAGTGCGCGGGATAAACCGAGTTCCCGATCCGCGACTCAGCTTCAAATCCCAAGATGAAGGCGTGGACAAAATCGCGCCCACTTACCGGATTGGCGCTGGCAAACGCGAAGAGAGCGGAGGCAACCGGCGAACTGGGATGAATATAGTTCTTCGGCGTAGTGTCGTCGTAATCGTAGACGTGCGAGCTGATCCCGTTCATCAGCGCAGCGTGCAAGGGATCAACGCGCTCGACGCGCCCGAGAATCCTTGCGGTCGGAGGACCGAAAAAAGGGGCGAACGCGCACATCGCGATGTTGACGGCCGGGTCGGGGCTCCCGCCGAGCGCGCATCCGGTGTAATTGACAATAGCCCGCAGCGCTTCACTGCGCACATCATCAGGAATATCTTCCGGGCGGCTCTTCACCACCCACGCAGCCAGCTCTTTCGTTTCAGACATGAGTTAGGGTAATGCGAACACGTACAGAGACTCTGAGTTACTGGGATTGGGATCGGTGATCGCTCCGCCGCCCGACGCACTTACCGCGACAAACTGCTTGCCGTCTTTGCCTTGGTAAGTGATGGGCACCGAGAGCGCGCTGTAGTCGAGCTTCGTCACCCACAGCTCCTTCCCGTCCTTGGAGTTGAAGGCGCGAAAGCGGCGATCGTTGGAAGCGCCGATGAAGATCAGGCCGCCCGCCGTTGCGATGGAGCCGCCCAGATTAATGCGGCCGGTGTTTTGTTTATCCTTCGGCAGCGTGTCGGTGATGCCGAGCCGCACTTGCCAGGCAATATCGCCGGTATTCGCATTCACGGCCGTCAGCAATCCCCACGGCGGTTTCTGGCAGGGCCAGCTGGATTCGCCCATCAAGTGCCCGTCTTTGTCCACCTTGCGATCCCAGAACTTCGAATTGATCGGGCTGCCATACACACTGCGCTGATCGTACGGAACCTTGCCGCCCGGAGGCATCTTCTCGATCCATCCGATGGCGCCGTAATCGGACGAGTTCAAGAACACGTAGCCCAGCTTGGGATCGCTGGATAGTCCGCCCCAATCAGTGCCGCCGATCGGGCCAGGGAACATGACGCTCGAGACAGGCGGCGCACCCGGCGCTCGATACACCCAAGGCGTGAACGGCCCCGCGTTGTATAGCTTGCCTCCACTTTTCTCCACCAGTTCGCGGCAAGCTTGGGCATGCTCTTCGTTCGTGTCTTCGGCAGTTACTAAGTCGGACGCATCGAAACTGTGACGTCCAATAGCCGGCGGCTTTAGCGGGATGGGCTGCGTCGGCGACGTAAATTCGCCCGGCACGGTGCTTTGCGCCATTGGCGTTTCTTTGACACCAAAGACCGGCTTGCCTGTCTCGCGATTCAAAATGTATACGTATCCCACCTTGCCGGTCTGCACCAGCGCCGGAATTCTCTTGCCGTTCACCGTCAGATCCATGAGCACTGGCGCGGGCGGCAGATCGAAATCCCAGAGGTCATGATGCACAGCCTGGAAAAACCATTTCACCTTGCCGGTGTTTGCATCCAGCGCGACCACCGAATTGCCGTACAGATCGTTACCCTTGCGATCGAAACCATAATAATCGCTGGCCGGACTTCCGAAAGTGGTGTAGAGCAAGCCGCGCTGGGCATCAACAGTCATGTAAAATCCCCAATTGTTGACGCCCGTTCGATCCTTCCAACCATCCTCGGGCCAGGTGTTGTGACCGGATTCGCCCGGCCGGGGCACCGAATGAAAATCCCACACTTGGGCGCCCGTGCGCGCATCGTAAGCACGCGTGTCGCCCGGCTGGCCCGTAGCCGGCTGCTCTGGGACATTTGCTCCAACGAAGATCAGGTTCTTGAAGACGGTGGCCGGCGAGTCATAGGGCACCACCAAATCCACTACGCCCTCATTGCCAAAGCCGGGATCCATCTTCCCGGTGCGCGCGTCGAGCGCCAGCATTTTCTTTCCGGCGGTGACGATCACGCGCGGCGGGTTGGTGCGATCGCCGGGCCAGTAGGAAACACCGCGAGCCGACACCTTGCCCGCTGTCACTTCATAGCTCCAGACTTCCTTGCCGGTGTCAGGCTCCAGCGCCACGACACGCCGGCCGGCCGGAAGATACATCACGCCGTTTACCACGATCGGAGTCACTTGCGAAAAAGCGAAGCCGACCGGCGGCTGGGTCATTTCACTTTCAGATCGGAAGCGAAATCTCCAGGCCAGTTTGAGATTAGCGACGTTCGACGCTTTGATCTGCGCGAGCGGCGAATAGCGCGTAGCAGCCGGATCGTGCGCGAACATAGGCCAATCGCCGCTTTGGGCGAGAAGCGCTGGCACGACACAGCAGATTCCTAGAATGAACTTGCCGGTCACTTCGCAGCCACCGCCGCGGTGAGAAAACGCAACATTAGTTTCTCCTCGGCCCAGACTCCATACTGCGGTGCTGTGGGCCGTTCGACTATTGTATGCCGACTTGCATGCAATGAGGAATCTGTTTCTCGAAATCTGGCTTCAGCGGACCAACCATCGCCACAGGTCCCGAGGCTTTGCTGGTCGATGATCTCGCCCTCGGGCCACGTGACATTAGACCCTCTATTCCACCACCGCGAGAGCGAAATTTCTGCGAGCCGAAACAAATCTAGCGCGAGCACGCCCCATTAGCCGCCCGTGCTGTCAGCCACCGCATCGTGCACCCGCATCATGTATGATGACTGTCCGACAGCCTTCGTTCAAATCCTGAACCTCGGGGAGGGCACGTTTCATGCTCCGCGTCAGAAGTTTTTGCGCCGCGGCCGGCACGCTGGCCGGCTTACTTATCGTGACAGCCCACTGGGCTCAATCGCAATCGCAATCGCAGCCTGCAGCCGAGCCCGCGCCGATGCCTGCGGTGTTGCGCGATTACCCGCCTGTAACCGCCGAACGCCTGCTGCACCCCGAAGACGGCAACTGGCTCTCCATCCGCCGCACCTATGATGGCTGGGGCTACAGCCCGCTCGATCAGATCACGGTGGACAATGTTAAAAACTTGCGGCCGGTCTGGATTTTCTCCACCGGTGAACCAAAAGTCCACGAAGCCGCGCCCCTGGTCAACAACGGAGCCCTGTTCATATCCACTCCGAACAACCAGGTGATTGCGATCGATGTTCACAGCGGCAACCTTCTCTGGCGGTACCGAAAGCCGCGCTCAGCCGGAGCCGTGGTCGCGCACGATACCAGCCGCGGGGTCGCTCTCTACGGCGACAAAGTCTACTACGCGTCGGGCGACGCTGTGCTGGTGGCCCTGGATGCCCGAACCGGCAAGGAGGTCTGGACCACTCAGGTAGCGGACAGCAAATCGGCCTACTACATCACACTCGCTCCGCTCATCGCCGGCGGCAAGGTGATGGTGGGCGCATCGGGCGGCGAGTTCGGCATCCGCGGCTTCGTGGCCGCTTATGATCCTGACACTGGCAAAGAGCAATGGCGGACTTACACCATCCCCGCGCCCGGAGAACCGGGCAGCGAGACATGGCCCAAAGGTGGCGATCAATGGAAGACTGGCGGCGGGTCGGTGTGGGTGACGGGCAACTACGATCCGGCCACCAATCTCGCTTACTGGGGAGTGGGCAATGGCGGGCCTTGGATGGGCGATCAGCGGCCTGGCGACAATCTCTATGTCTCTTCGACCATCGCTCTGGACGTAGCCACTGGCGCGATCAAGGGACATTTCCAGTACAATCCGAACGATTCCTGGGATTGGGATGAAGTGTCACCGCCCATCCTGGTGGACTTTCAGCGCAATGGCCGCACGTTTAAAGGATTGATCGACGTCGCACGCGATGGCTACTTGTGGTTCCTCGACCGCGGCGACGCGACAACCGGCGGACGGATCAAATTTATCGAAGGCAAACCTTACGTTTATCAGAACGTGTTCCGGAGCCTGGACCCGGAAACCGGCCGTCCCGACGTGGATCCCGCGCACAAACCAGGGACCGGGAAGCAGGCCGACTTTTGCCCGGACTTGCACGGCGGAAAGAACTGGCCTCCCATCGCGTTCAGTCCGAAGACGCGCATGATTTACATCCCCGCTAATAACAATCTCTGCGGCTCATCGATGGGAACCCACGTGGAGTATTCGGCGGGCGAGGGATTTACAGGAGTGAGGATGGGGACCGGCGGTGTCGTTCCAGGCGCCGATCACTTCGGCGAGGTCCAGGCTTGGAACGTGGACACCGGCAAGCTGGCGTGGAAGCACTCCTACGCGAAGAGTCCGAACTGGGGCGCCATGCTGGTAACCGCCGGGGGCCTGGTGTTCAGCGGCGGAACCAACGATCGCAAAATGCACGCGTTCGACGCAGCCACCGGCAAGCTGCTCTGGGAGTTTCCTACGAACTCAGGCATTCTGGCGCCGCCCACTACGTTCACCCTGGATGGCAAGCAGTATATCGCCGTTCTGTCGGGTTGGGGCGGCGATTCGCGCGGCATGGAAGCGACTCTGGATCGTGAATTCCCGGGACAATATCCTGAGGTGCCCGAAGGCGGCGCCGTTTGGGTGTTTGCGTTGCCGTAGAAACGTTGGTGCGGCAGGCCGGTTGTTGCCCAAGTGCCAGATTGTGTCCAATTTCCCTCAATCTAACCGCGCTGGAGTTTGCCAATACAGGATTTCAGCATATGGATTAGACGGGAATTATGCGAAAAGCCATTCTCGCGATCTTGCTCGCCGGCCTGTTTCCCGCTCGGTCTCCCCAATTCGATGTGGCGTCCCACAGATTGCCGCCGGCCTTCCACTTGGATGTGGCGCGGACGCCCTAGCGTACACGCCGGCTGACTAGTGTTGGTTCGGCCCCAATGGACTTTCCCGGCATCGCATGCTAACGTTCGGTTACCGGCGCCCCCGTGGAGATTGCGCCAATCATGTCTTTGCTCGATCTCTGCCAGTGGCTCGATAGCACGCGATTCAATGCGGCCTTGCGGCAGTCGAATTGGGCGTTCCCCACTCTCGACACCATCCACACGCTGGGCATCGTCCTGGTGGCAGGGACCATCGTGCTGGTGGATCTTCGCCTGCTGGGCCTGGGTCTGCGAAGTGTTCCCGTGGTCCAGTTGGTGGCTCGCATCGTACCGGCTACGCTGGCCGGCTTCGGATTGATGTTCGTTACCGGCGGTCTGCTGTTCTCGTCAGAAGCCGTGAAGATGTATCATAGCCCGGCGTTTCGCATCAAAATGCTGCTGCTGGCTCTGGCTGGTCTCAATGCTCTGATCTTTCATCGAACCATTTATCGCGATGTCGCCCATTGGGATCCGGCCACGCCGGCGCCGGCTCGCGCGCGGATGGCTGGTCTGCTGTCCCTGCTCTTTTGGATCGGCGTCATCGCGGCGGGGCGCGCCATCGCTTACGCGCCCGGCTACGATCTCGGATGATCGCAAGGTCGCTGGCCGCGAGCTTCTTGCTCCCGCTATTTCAGTGGATGCAGCACACACCGGTGGGCCAGACCATTCGCCACTCGGCCGCGCTGATCGCGCTTCTGGAAATCATTCATCTCATCGGGCTGGCACTTCTGCTCGGAACGATCTTGATGGTGGATCTCAGCCTGCTCGGCCACGGCATCGGCCGGATTCCGGTTTGTCGCATCGCTCGGGAATTGACCAACTGGACCGTGGCCGGGCTCGCCATCATGCTCGCCAGCGGTCCCTTGATTCTCTTTTCGGAGGCCGTGAAGTGTTACCGCACCCCCGCCTTTTGGATAAAGATGGCGCTGCTGGCGATCGCGCTGGCTTTTCATTTCACGGTTCACCGAAAAGTCGCACTGGCGGAACCGCCCGAGCCGCTTGCCAGCGCACGAGTGGTTGCCGGCGTTTCGCTCGCGCTCTGGTTTGGCGTGGCGCTCGCGGGCAAAGGCATTGCGATTTTCCAGCCGTCCTGAGAGCGCAAAGGTGCGACGCGCACCACAAAACAGGCCAGGAACTGTCTCGCGCCGCGCTCCGTTTTGCGCGCGTTCCTTGAAGGTTTACACAATCGCCCGAACCACGCCGCCATCCGCCCGCAGCGCGGCGCCGTTGGTGGCCGACGATAGGGGACTGCAAACGAAGGCCACCAGCGCGGCCACTTCTTCCACGCGCGCAAAGCGCTTCAGCAGCGAAGAAGGGCGCACGGCGCGGAAAAATTCCTTCTCCACTTCCGCGGGGCTGATCTTTCCGGAGGCGGCCATCTGCTCCACAAATGTTTCGACGCCTTCCGACGCCGTCGGTCCGGGCAGGATAGTGTTTACCGTGACATTGGTGCCGGCGGTGGTCTCGGCCAATCCCCGCGAGATGGCGAGTTGCGCGGTTTTCGTCATTCCGTAGTGGATCATTTCAGCGGGGATTTGCAGCGCGGACTCACTGGAGATGAAGACGATCCGTCCCCATCCGCGCTCTTTCATCCTGGGCAGGTAGTGGCGGCTCAGACGCACGCCGCTCAAGACGTTGACCTCGAAGAATCGAACCCAATCGGCGTCAGGAATTTCCTCGAAAGGTTTCGGCTCGAAGATCCCGAGATTGTTGACCAGAATCTCCACGTCCGGGTATTGGGCGACAATCTGGCTCACGCCCTCGCTGGTTCCCAGATTAGCCGCGAAGCCTTCGACTTTCCCTTTGAGACCGCTCAACTTTTCAAGCGCGGCATCCACGCGCACCTGGGTCCGCCCGTTGACAATGACATGCGCGCCTTCCTGCGCCAGCGCTTGCGCGATGGCATAGCCAATTCCGCCCGTCGATCCGCTCACCAGCGCGCGTTTCCCATCCAGTTGCAAGTCCATACGCATTAGGATGCAACAGGAGCCGATAGGATGCGCGCCAGCAACCGTGGCGCTGCCGGAAACTTCTTCCCATTTAGTTGTTCTGCGCGCCCACCACCGACTAGGATTTCATATCGGCGGAGAGGGAAATACTTGATGGAAATGTGAGGCATACCCGCGGGCGCGGGGCTAACGATTTACTAATTAAAGCTGGTCGCGATACTGTTCCAGCGCCACTTTCACCAGCTGCGAGCGCGTCCGCACGCCCAGCTTCTCGCACAACTGCCGCAGCGAAAACTTGACGGCGCCCTCGGAAATCTCGATCCGGTTGCCAATCTCTTTATTGGTCAATCCCTGGAAAATGCAGCGCAGCACTTTCTTGTCGCGCTCGGTCAGGCGCGCCCGGTTCGGCTCCTTGGTCCGGTCCACCGATCGAAACAAAGCCGTGAGATACTCCTGCTCCAGGCACACTTCACCCGCCGCCACTTGCCGGATGGTCTTCGACAGCGCTTCGGTCGAGTGGTGCTTGTGCAGGATGCCCGCCACGCCCGCCTGCACCAGTTGCACCGCTTCAGGCCCGCTGACGCCAGCCGTGACCACCAGGATGTGTCCGTCAAACGCGCGCTTCTTGGCTTCGATCACAAAATCGAGCGCGCGCTCACCGCCCAGATCCACATCCAGCAGCACCATCGTCGCGCCTGACTTCGCCAGCAGCGCCAGCGCGTCGGCGCAGGTGGCGCATTGTCCCACCACCTTGATCCCGGGCTCTTTCTCCAGCACGCGCGCCAAGCCCTCGCGAAACATGCCGTGATCGTCCACCAGCAGCACGTTGATGGTGGCCACCGCCAGATTGTCCACTGCCTTCTCCAATACCTGATCCCTTTACCGCAGGCCGCTAGGCCATAGGCAGCTCCACGACAAAGCGGCCGCCCCGGGCGCTCGGATCGAAACGCAAATCTCCCCCGTAGCTTCTCACAATTGCGCGCGAAATATACAGGCCCAATCCGCTTCCGTCGGCTCCGGCTTGAAAAGGCTGGAAGAGCCGCTCCGGCCCCTCGACGCCCGGCCCGGAATCCTGAAAGAACACCAGCACCCGCTGTTCGCCCGCGTGCACCATGATTTCCAGTTCGCGGACCGGCCCCCCGGCCACCGCGCGCAAGCTGTTCTGCGCCAGATTGAGGAACACCTGCATCAATCCGTGCGGATCGGCTACCACCTCCGGAATCGTATCGGGCAGTTCCCACCGCACCATTGCGTCCATCTCCTGCCAGCTCGGCTCGATCATGATGCGCAGATGATCCAGTACCTTCTTCAGCTCGGCCGCTTCCAGCGTGTCCTGGACGCGCGAGTGCAAATCGAAGGAAGCGATTCTTTCCAGCCCCCGCACCAGCGTTACCAGGCCGGCGTAATCCTCGTCGGCCGCCAGATTGTGTTTTTCGCGCAGGTTGGACGACAGCAGCGCGATGGCTCCGCACAAATTACGCACCTCATGGGAGACGCCCGACGCGGCGATGCGGTTGTAATTCATGAGGTGTTTGAGATTCTGCTCCTCGCGGTCGCGCATCTCTTCGGACGAGTCCACCACGATGGCCGAGAGCCGTACGCCATCCAACGTCAGATACGACGAAAACCAGGTGTCCGCCAGAAAGATCTCGCCATTCTCGCGCCGGCCCTGGCACTGCGCGGCCGTTCGGAAAGCCTCCAGGCCGTTCTCCAGGTGCAGCGCGTCGGCGAGCAAAGGCAGATACGGCGCAATCGGCCGGCCTTCCAGCCTCTGCGCCTCCGGAACCAGGAAAAGGCTTTCGGCCGCGCGATTGGCCGCCAGGATCACTCCGTTTTGATCCAGCGTCAGAATCGCCGCCGGACTGCTCTCCACCAGCACGCTCAGTTGCTGCTCGGCTTCCCGCCGCAGTTCCTGTTCGCGCTGAATCCTCGCTAGATGCTCTACGGCCAGTTCCCGGTTCCGGACCAGAGCCGCAACGAACAATCCTGTAACGCAGTAAGCCAGGGACGCAAAAGCAAAGCGCAGGATCGCCTCCGCCTGCGAACTCGGCACGTCGAAGCGGGCCCGGAGGGAAGCGCACACCAGCGCCAGCCCGGCGATTTCGAAAGGTCCCAGGACCAGCGCGCCCAGCATCATTGGAAGGATGTAAAGCACGCTCAAAGAAACCGTGTTTCCCACGGCCCAGTCCGCAAACGCCACCAGCAGCACCGTGATGGCGATGGCCGCGAACATCTTCATGCGGCCCGCGCGTGAACTGAGCGCAATCATCGCTTCCAGCGCGCGCTGCCGGCTGCGCGGGCCGGCCGGGTGAGTAATGGGGACCCCTCTGGACGTGAAGACTCGCATCCAAAAGACAGCATAGCTTGACCGAAAGAAAGTTGTTGTGGCCGTCCGGCGAGGGCCTCCATGCGCGGCGCCTTCCGGCTGGCATTCACGGTCACCCCGGTTTTAAAGGCTGATTTGAACAATCGCGGCATCCTTTCTTTCGATCCGTCTAGCTTTCTTTTGTCACAAAATCCAAAAACCTTTCACACTAAATTGAAAATATTAATTGGACGCTTTCTTCTTTTAGCCGATAGACTACACTTTACCAATTCGGAAGTCCCGTCCCGCAGCCAGCCCCGTTGCCCGCTGGCCGCAAGTAAGCTCAAATTCCGATATCACGAGAACAGCGATGGCTGCGACGCAGTCCTATCGGCCGAGCCTACATTCGCTGCCTCGTTCCGGTGAAAATATGGAGCGGACCCGATGGCAGAACTTCCATTCTGCCTGCGGCGGTGCTGGCTCTTTTGGGAGCCGTTTTACGCCGCCCTGGGCTATGCAACCGAGGCCCGCACAGTGCCAATCTGGCCGATGCCAGACGTGTGTTTTTTAGAACTTTTCCGTACGTAACTTGAAAGCCCGGAATAAATCCGGACCGTAAGCGGCCAGCAGCCGCGTTGCTGGCGAAAAATAAACCTATTGGGAGGTATTTATGGGAGCGAATGCTACTCAAGCAGTGGCGATCGTGATGTTCTTAATCGGCTTCACGGTCCTGGCGGGAGGATTTGCCGGAGGCGGCGTCATTCTGGACCTGGTTGGCGTGGTGCTCATCGGCGTGTCGTGCTTCTTTTTCCTGAAGTGCAAGCCGTGGGAGGAGCAGCGCCCATGACGCAGCATATGAATCGATTCAAGGAGACAAGCTAATGATGATCGCGGGAGTGGTAATAACATTCGTGGGTTTCTTGATCGCGTTTTTTAGCGTGGGAATGACGGCGGATAATACGATGCGCCTCATTATCGTGCTGGTCGGCATCGCCGTTTCGCTCGGCGGCATCATTGGCGTGCTGAACCGCGCCTGCCTGAGCAACGCCATCTGGAGGAAATGATCAAAATGAAAAAAGCCATAACAATATTCGCATTCGTCTTGAGTCTGGCGCCCTTTGCGGCCTCGCAGACTCCGGCAGCGGCGCCACCGGCGCCTTCGGCCGCGCCGGCCGCCGCCCAGCCGCCCGCGCCCGCCCCCATGCCCATCACCGACACGGACATCAAGAACATTCCTGCCCCCGCCGCGGATGCCCGCGCCAAGGGCGATCCGGATGGGGGCCTTACGGGCACCGTCTCCGATATCACTGTGGCCGATTCCAAAAAAGGTCTCACCATCGGCGACATCGCTAATCAAATCGGCCAGAATAAGATCGCCGTCAACTTCGTTTGGACGCTCATCACGGGATTCCTCGTCATGTTCATGCAAGCGGGGTTTGCCATCGTCGAAACCGGCCTGTGCCGCGCCAAGAACGCCAACCACACCATGATGATGAATTTCATGGTTTATGGCGTTGGAATGCTGGCCTACTGGCTGATCGGATTCGCGGTGCAGTTTGGCGGCTACGGCGCCAACGCGAACCTGGGCGGCACTCCAGTGCTCAACAAGGAATTCTCCATCACTGTGTTCGGCAAGACGCTCGGGCTGTTCGGCCAGGGCGGATTCTTCCTCACCAACAACCACTCCTATGACGTCATGGTGATGGTGCTGTTCCTGTTCCAGATGGTGTTCATGGATACGGCGCTGACCATCGTTACCGGCGCCGCCGCGGAGCGCTGGAAGTTCGCGGCGTTCCTGGTCTCGTCCTTTATCATGGGCGCATTCACCTATCCCATTTTCGGCAACTGGGCCTGGGGCGGCGGTTGGCTGGCGCAGCTCGGAACGAACTTTAACCTTGGCAAAGGTTACGCCGACTTCGCCGGTTCGGGCGTGGTCCATGCTGTGGGAGGCATTACCGCACTCGCGGTGTCGATGATTATCGGCCCTCGTATCGGCAAGTTCACGCGGCAGGGTAAGCCCTTGGCCATGCCGGGTCACGATCTCGTCATCGTGCTCACTGGCTGCTTCATCCTGGCCTTCGGCTGGTTCGGATTCAATCCTGGATCGACGCTGGGCGCTTCGAGCAACGGCAACCTGCGCATCGGCTCCATCGCGGTCAACACCATGCTGGCCGGTATGGCCGGCTCCTTCGGCGCCCTCTTGTACATGTGGCTCCGTTACGGCAAGCCGGACGCATCCATGTCGGGTAACGGGTTATTGGCCGGCTTGGTGGCCATCACGGCACCCAGCGGCTTCGTCAATACCGTCGGCGCAGTCATCCTCGGCTTGATTGCCGGCGGTCTGGTCTGCCTCTCGGTGGAATTCATCGAACGCAAGATGAAAGTAGACGATCCGGTGGGCGCCATTTCGGTCCACGGAACATGCGGATTGTGGGGCGTCATCTCGGTCGGGTTATTCGCCGACGGTAAGAGTAACTACGGCGGAACTTGGAACGGCGTCAACGGCAATGTCACCGGCCTGTTCTACGGCGACGCCGGCCAGTTGGTCGCACAGTTGATCGGAGTCGCCACGCTGGTTGGCTTTATATTCACCTTCAGCTTCGTCGTCAACTGGATCCTCGACGCCGTCATCGGCCAGCGTGTCGGCGCCAAGACCGAACTGGAAGGTTTGGATCTCCCGGAAATGGGCGCTCTATGCTATCCGGAGTTCGAGCTCAAGGCCGCGGCCATGGGAGCGGTGGGAGACTAAGATGTCTACTGCTCTCCAGACCCTCAACTCCAGCCTGGTTCCGGTTGTCGACCGTCCCATTCGTATCCTCCCGATTCCATGGCGAGACCCTCACACGGTCTCGCCCTCGGAACTCCAGGAGCACATTGCTACTCTCGAGCAGGCCTGCGCGGCGAATCCCAAGTCCGCCGACTTGCGCACCTGTCTCGGGATGGCATACGCGATGAATTATGAAGCCTACAAATCCATGGACGTGCTGGAAGCAGCCGTCCGCCTGGACAAAAAGCATTTCTTCGCGCAATTGAAGTACTCCGAACTTCTCTACCGGCTGCGCGCCCTTCCGCGCGCCGAGCAAGAAACCTTGAAGGCCCTGAAACTGGCCGGAAATGGTTGGGAGCTGTCGCTCGCCCGCAATCAATTGCAGGAAATTCGCCGGCTGATTCGGGAGGGCACGCAAAAGCCGGAGTGGAACAAGGCCTTGAAAAGGCCGGCGATGATCCTGCTGGCGGCGCTGGTCTTTCTCAGCCTGATCATGAAGGTGTGGAAATGAAGTGGCGATATTTTCTGGTTGCCATACTCGTGGTGGGATACGCGATGCTCGCCGTCGGCGCGCCTCTGATGGCGGTGGTGGCGGGCGTCGCGCTAGCCGCGTTGCTCAACCTCAAGCAGCAAGGGGGGTTGAAACTGCAGCGGCCAAAAAAAAGCCGGACTCCAATGACCCCGCCGACTCCGGCTCCGGTAGCTAGAGTGGCGAATCCATGAAAGCGGATTCGCATCCGCTCCGTTAGCTCTACCAATCATGCAACCGACGGACATTACGGCATTAGTCCGTGAGTCGATGATGGTCCTGGCGCTGATCATCATCGCCGCCAAGCTCGGAGGAGAACTGTTGGGACGCATGGGCCAGCCGCCCGTGCTCGGCGAGCTGGTGATGGGCGTCGTACTCGGAAATCTGAACCTGGTTGGCTTCACGCTGCTCGATCCGTTGAAGACCAATTCCACGGTCCGGCTGGTGGGGGAAATCGGGGCGATTCTACTATTGTTCGAGGTCGGAGTCGAATCCGACCTGGTTCAACTGCTCGCGGTGGGATGGTCTTCGCTCGTGGTCGCTACTCTGGGCGTAATTGCGCCCATGATTCTGGGCTACATCGTCTCCACCCAACTGCTGCCGGGCGCCAGTTGGCTCAGCCATCTGTTCGTCGGTGGAACACTCACCGCTACCAGCGTCGGCATTACGGCACGCGTTCTGAAGGATCTGGACAAATCGGCTACCAAGGAAGCGCGCATCATCCTGGGCGCGGCTGTTGCCGACGACGTGATGGGCCTGATCGTTCTGGCAGTGGTCAGCGGGCTGGTAACCGCAGCCATGTCCGGCTCCGGCGCTACTGGAATCAACATGACCGAAATCCTCTGGATCGTCGTGAAGGCCAGCCTTTTCCTGTCTCTTGCGGTCGTCGTTGGCCGATACTGGTCGTCGCGCGTGTTTCATTACGCGGCTCGCCTCAAGGTTTCCGGCGCTTTGCTCAGCCTCTGCATCTGCTTTTGCTTCGCGGTGGCCACCATCTCGCAACTGGTGGGTCTGGCACCCATCGTGGGCGCGTTTGCCGCCGGTGTGGTGCTCGAAGAGGTTCACTATCGTCCTTTCACCATGCGCGGTGAGCGGCGCGTGCAAGAACTGCTCTATCCAATCAATACGCTCATTGTGCCGGTCTTCTTCGTCCTGATGGGACTGCGTGTGGATTTGCGCAGTTTCGCTTCTCCCACCGTGCTCGGCTTTGCAGCTCTTATTACCGTGGCCGCCATCCTAGGGAAACAAGTCTGCGGCCTGGGCGTCTTGGAACGCGGCGTGGACCGCTTGGTAATCGGCGTGGGGATGATTCCGCGCGGCGAAGTTGGGCTGATTTTCGCCGGCATGGGCAGCACACTGATCCTGAATGGCCAGCCTGTTTTGTCACCAGCGACGTTTTCCGCCCTGGTCCTGATGATCATGCTCACCACCTTTATTACGCCGTCCGCTCTAAAAGTAGTCTTCGATCGAAACAAAGTGGCCATGGCGGCGCACGCGGATTGAACCGATGAAGAAAATCGGCGCGATCATACAACCCTGCAAGTTGGAAGACGTGACGGAAGCTCCACGCGGGCAAGGCCGCCGGCCGGTGCACACCGAAGTTTATCAGGGCCAGGAATACGTGGCCGACTTTTTGGCGAAGACGACGCTGGATATCGTGATCTTCGATGACCGCGTGGATGAAATTTTGGATGCTCTTTGCGCCGCCGCGCGCTCCGGAAGAATCGGCGACTGGAAAATCTTCGTCACCCCGGTGGAGCAAGCGATCCGCATTCGCCGTGGGGAGCGCGGGGATTTGGCGCCTTAAGTTTATGTCGTTTGGTTTTCGGCCAACGATCGGAGACCGCGTGTTTGAGGCGCGCGGTCTCTCTTTTTTTCGCCGTGGAGCCGGACGTGGATGCGCTTGAGACGAGCCGGGCATTGTCGAGATAGCTCGCTGCCGGAATTGGAGATTTTATGCTGCCAACACCGAGTCGTGATGGCAAAGCCAAAGTAGTCGTCGCCACCGCTGTCGCGCTCTCGTTCATCTCTTTCTGGCGCGGCGCGGCCATCGTCTTGAGCGACCTGGCATCTTCCGCCTTCTACGCGGGCGGAATCGCCGAGCAGGCCATCGGCGCCAGCGCGCCCTGGTTCATCCTGGGCGTGATGCTGTTCAGCTTCGCCGTGCGCTCCGTCTACATGGAAGGCTGCAGCATGTTCGTGCGCGGCGGCGTGTATGTCGTGGTGCGCGATGCCATGGGCCCCTTTATGGCCCGCCTGTCGGTCTCCGCCCTGATTTTCGATTACATCCTCACCGGTCCCATCAGCGGCGTCAGCGCCGGCCAATACCTGGGCCGCCTGATCAATGAAGCCGCCGAAACCGCGCACATTTCCTCGCGCGTTCCGCCCAATCTGTTCGCCGCCGGATTCGGATTGATTGTCACGCTGTATTTCTGGTGGAACAACATCAAGGGCATTCACGAATCCAGCGGCAAAGCTCTGCGCATCATGCAAATCACCACCGTGATGGTGGTGATCTTCCTCATCTGGTGCCCGCTCACCATCCTGATTCACGGCGCCGCGCAAACACCGCCCGCGCCCACCATTCGCAATCTGCATTTCAGCGACTCTGGAATCGGCTGGCTCAAGGGCACCATCTGGCCCACCATTCCGATGGTCGCGATTATCATCGCCTTCGGCCACTCCCTGTTGTCCATGAGCGGATTCGAAACGCTGGCGCAGGTCTATCGCGAGATCGCCTATCCCAAGCTGAAGAACCTGCGCATCACCGCGAACATCGTGTGCGTCTACGCCGTGCTGTGCACCGGAGTGGTCACGCTGTTCGCCGGCTTTATTATTCCCGATAAAGTGCGCGGCGGCTACTCCGACAACTTGCTGGGCGGATTGGCCATGTATCTGGCGGGCCCGCAAGCGCTGCGCCTCATTTTCCACGCGTTCGTGGTGGTGGTGGGCGTGCTGATTCTCGCCGGCGCCGTTAATACGTCTCTCATCGGCGCCAACGGGATCTTGAACCGCGTAGCCGAAGACCGCGTCCTGGTGGATTGGTTCCGCAAACCGCACCCGCGCTTTGGCACCACATCCCGCCTGGTGAACTCAGTAGCAATCCTTCAGATTTTCACCATCCTGGCCAGCCGCGGCGACACCTATCTGTTGGGCGAAGCCTACGCCTTCGGAGTCGTCTGGAGCTTCGCCTTCAAATCCCTGGGCGTGCTGGTTCTGCGCTTCAAACGCCACGATCAGGAATACAAACATCCCGGCAATTTCAAAATCGGCGGCCACGAAATTCCGGCCGGGCTCATCATCACAACGTCCATCCTCTTCCTGGTGGCTATCGCCAATCTCTTCACCAAGGAGATCGCCACCATCTACGGCATTCTTTTCACGCTCGGGCTGTTTATCCTGTTCACCATCTCCGACCGCATCAACCGGCCCAAGATGGTCGGGCGACAAAAGGCCCTGGAGGAGTTCAATCTCGACCATCAATCCGACATCAGCCAGGGGAGCGTTCACGCGCGCCCCGGCTCCATTTTGGTGGCGGTCCGCGACTACAGCCAGATGGCGCACTTGCAAACCGTTCTGACCAAGACCAACCTGCGCCGCCACGACATCGTCGTCATGACGGTTCGCACCATGAGCACCGGCGCGGGCGAATACGATCTCAAGGACGAACAGATATTCGCCGACTATGAGAAAGAGCTGTTCACTCGCGTGGTGGCCGTGGCCGAGAAGGAAGGCAAGCCCGTCGAACTGCTGGTGGTTCCGGGCCTGGATCCGTTCGACGCCATGGTTCGCACCGCCGAAAAGGTAAACGCCTCGCGATTGGTCACCGGCGTCTCGGCCAAAATGGGTTCCGACGAATTGGCGCGCCGCATCGGGCTGGCCTGGGAGAAGCTGCCGGAGCCCCGCCATTCCTTTTCGCTCGAAATCATCAGCCCCGGCCGCCCCAGCACCTTCGTAAACCTGGGACCGCATCCGCCGCGCTTATGGCCCGAAGATGTGGAACTGGTCCATCGGCTGTGGCTAAAGCTGAGCGAACGATTCGGCAGCCACCTGCACCACCGTGATGTCGTCGGACTCGCCCTTCAGCACTTTGAGAAGGAACTGGAAGGAACCCGCGCCGAGAAAACTCTCGAAGACATCGCGCGCGAACTGCATATCGAAGCAGAGCTCCCCGAAAAAACTACGCCAGCCCACGGGTCGCCTTGACCGCTATTCGACGAACTCCACCTGATACTCTTCGATCACCGGATTTGCCAGCACATCGCGCGCAATCTGATCGATCTCCGCGCCGGCCTTGGCGCGATCGGTGCCCGGCTCTAGGGTAATCTCGAAAAACTTGCCCTGGCGCACCGCCGCGATGGAGGTGTGTCCCAAGCCCGCCAGCGCCGACCGGATGGTCTGGCCTTGTGGATCGAGAACTGTCGGTTTCATCGAGACGTACACGCGCGCTTTCATATGAATTCCCATTGTAACGGGAAGGCGCTCACCTGCTCACACCAGACCCTCCAGCACCAGAGCCTCGAAGCCCTCTACGCGCTCGAACACCTGATCGTTCGTGATCAAGCCGGTCGCTCGTGCATGCACCGCCGTGGCGGCTTGCAGGGCATCCGGAGTCCGCAGCCGGTGTGTGGCTCGAATCCTAGCCGCTATGTCTGCAATTTCGAGACTGGGCGCGATCCAATCCAGATTGGGGTACGTTCTGAGAAGCGCATAGAACTCGTCCACCTTCTGTTCGGCGCCGCCCCGGTAGGCTGGCACCAGCAACTCCGTCATCGTGATCGTAGACGTAACAGCCGAGTGTTCCTTCCGTTCCAGCCACGCGAAGACGGGATCGGTCAGGCCCACATAGCGCGCGTTGGCTTCCAGTTGATAAATGAAGACGCTGGTGTCGAGGGCGATCCTGCCATGCCTTCGCAGGAACGCTCGCAGAGCAGTCAATCCCAACTTTTCCGTTCCTTGGAAAGATGGCCCGCCGGGTAAACACCCGCGCCGAGTCCGCGAATCGCCGCGTGATGTGCCTTCGGCTTCTCGAGGACAATTACCCGCTCGCCTCGCACTACCACCAGCAGTCGATCACCAGCCTTCACCCGCAAGGCCTCGCGAGCCTCTCGCGGGATGACAATCTGGTTCTTCGAAGAAAGCGTTGCCTGGGACATCACTTTACATTATCGCATGAGGTAAAGTACCATTGGCCCAGCTATAGCGGTAGAACCTCTCAATAAGTGGGCAAAACCCCATGGTAACCATTCTTCCGGATACTCTTCCTCCCAAAAATCCAACAGCTGCCGGATCTCGCCCTCTGTGCCAATACACCTTCTGATATCTTAGGACCAAAGCAAATCTCAGCGCCCGCCCGAACCGCGCCCCCTCCCGACTCCGTCCCCAAGATGAAAGGAAAATGCACAGCCAAACACAAAACTACCCTTCTTGCGTCCAGAAACCCGGCTTCCTGGCCCAAAATTTAGAATTTCGACGCCACCTGACGCATAGACCACCCCACCCCTACCGCTTTCGACGCCCGCCCCGTTACAATGTGGTTTAGGTCTGCCCACTTATGCCCGTCCCGATCTCGCAAATGTGGACCGTAGCAACTTACGTCCTCAAGCAGCGCCTCAAGCGTCGCCCTCGCTACCCGCTTGTCCTGATGCTGGAGCCGCTGTTCCGCTGCAACCTGGCCTGCGCGGGCTGCGGCAAGATCCAGTACCCGGCGCACATTCTCAAGAAAAACCTTTCGCCCGAAGAATGTTTTAAAGCAGTGGACGAATGCGGCGCGCCCATGGTCTCCATCCCCGGAGGCGAACCGCTGATGCATCCGGAAATCGACAAAATCGTCGAAGGCCTGGTCGCGCGCAAGAAATACATCTACCTGTGCACCAACGCGCTGCTGCTCAAGGAAAAGCTTTCGCTGTTCAAGCCGAGCAAGTACCTCACGTTCTCGGTCCATCTGGACGGCCAGCGCGAGCATCACGATTTTTCGGTCTGCCGCGAGGGCGGTTATGAGATCGCCGTCGAAGCGGTTCGCGAGGCCGTCCAGGCCGGCTTCCGCGTCACCACCAACAGCACGCTGTTCGATGGCGTGGATCCGCAAAGCGTCCGCGCCTTCTTCGACGAAATGATGGATCTGGGCGTCGAAGGCATCATGGTGGCGCCCGGCTACTCCTACGACAAAGCGCCCGACCAGCAGCATTTCCTGGGACGCGCCCGCACGCGCCGCACCTTCAAGGCGATCCTTTCGAATCGCAAGCGCAACTGGCAATTCAATCAATCGCCCCTGTATCTGGAATTCCTGATGGGCAAGCGCCATTACAACTGCACGCCCTGGGGCATGCCGACTTACAACCTCTTCGGCTGGCAGAAGCCCTGCTATCTGCTGCAGGATGGCTACGCCGACACCTTCGCCGAACTGATGGAAAGCACCGCGTGGGAGCAATATGGCACTGAATCGGGAAATCCGAAATGCGCCAATTGCATGGTGCATTGCGGCTTTGAGCCCTCGGCCGTTCACGACGGTTTCTCATCGGTGCGCGGCTTCGCAGCCATGGCGCGTTCCTATCTGTTCACCGCCTATCCCGATCAGGATGCCCAGCGCCTGCTCCAGGAGCCGGTGAAGCCGGTTCACGCTCACAATCCATTTGTGAATATCAAGATTGAGACTCCGGCGAGCGAACTTGAGCAGGCATGAGCGAAATTGAGAACCCTGAAATCCTGGAAGTAGTTCCCGGCTTCTCGCACGACCAGCTGGAAGGCTGGATTCCGCCGCTGGCCACCGAAGAAGAGATTCGCGGCGCGCTCGAAAAGGCATTCGACTATCGCGGCGACGTCACCATCACGCTGAAGAACGGCACCGTGGTGGAGGGCTACATTTTCGACCGTCAAAACGCCCCCACGCTGGCCGATTCCTACGTCCGCGTGTTTCCGAAGAATTTCGATTCCAAGCTCTCCATTCCCTATTCGGAAATCCAGGCGCTGGCCTTTACCGGCCGCGACACCGCCGCCGGCAAAAGTTGGGAAGCGTGGCTGCGAAAGTATTGGGAGAAGAAGACCGCCGGTGAGCACAACATCCAGCGTGAGCCCGAGACCCTTGAGTAACTACGGAGGTCGATCATAGTTCAAGTCTGCGTGCTCGCCAGCAGTAGTTCGGGAAATTCCACTTTCATCCGCACCGAAAAAACGCGCATTCTCGTCGACGCGGGCCTCAGCAAGCGCGACATTCTCGCGCGCCTCGCGGCCATCCAGGAAGACGCCGAAAAGCTGGACGCCATCCTGATCACGCACGAGCATTCCGATCATGTCAGCGGCCTGGTGGCTCTCGCGCGGGCTCTCAACGTACCGATCTTCATAACTCGCCTGACCGCGCCCGCCATCGCGTGGGGCGAATACACCCCGCGCCTGGATTGTTTCCAGGCCGGCACCACGTTTTCGGTCGGCGATATCGAAATCGACAGCTTCACCATTCCGCACGACGCCATCGATCCGGTCGGCTTTTGTTTTCGCTCCCAAGGCATTAAAGTAGGCTTGGTGACCGACCTGGGCTATGTTACCGATTCCATCAAGTTTCACCTGCGCGCCTCGCACCTGCTGGTGCTCGAATCCAATCACGATCTCGAAATGCTGAAGGTGGGGCCCTACCCGTGGTCCGTCAAGCAGCGCGTGATGGGACGCAAAGGGCATCTCTCGAACGACGTGGTCTGCGATTTCATCCGGGCCGATCTCGATTCGTCCATCGACACTCTGGTCCTGGGCCATCTGAGCGAACACAACAATCATCCCGAGATCGTGCGCAATCAGGCCAATCGCGCGCTGGATCGCGCGGGCCGCGCCCTGTTCACGCGGCTGGTGGTCGCCGAGCCGAAACAACAATCCGAGGTTTTTACGTATTAAATGATCGAACGCTACACCCGCCCGGAGATGGCCCGCATCTGGAGCGAGGAGAACAAGTACCGCCAATGGCTGGAAGTGGAACTGGCGGCGGCCGAGGCGCTGGCGCAAACCAACGATGTGCCGCCGGAGGCCGCCCGCCTGCTGCGCAAGCATGCCAGTTTCGACCTGAACCGCATCCAGGAAATTGAGCGCGAGGTCAAGCACGACGTAATCGCGTTCACCACCGCGGTTTCAGAGAGCCTGGCCGCGGCGGGTGCGGCGGATGCTTCGCGCTGGCTGCATTACGGCCTGACGTCGAACGACGTGGTGGATACCGCGCAGGCGTTGATCGTGCGCGGCGCCTCGGACCAGATTCTCGAGGGCCTCACCAAGCTGGCCGCGCGTGTTGAAGACGCGCGCCTTCGAGTTCAAGGATGCGGTGCAGATCGGAAGAACGCATGGCATCCACGCCGAGCCGATCACTTTCGGCTTAAAACTGGCGCTCTGGTATGACGAACTGCAGCGCGATCTCTCGCGCTTCTCCGGCGCGGCGGAGGGCATGCGCGTAGGCAAGATTTCGGGCGCGGTGGGAACCTTCGGGCACATCGGCCCGCAAGCCGAAGAGCGCATCTGCCAGCGGCTGGGATTGCGGCCGGCGCCGATCGCATCCCAGGTCATCTCGCGCGATCGCCACGCCAATTACGTCGCGGCGCTGGCTCTGATTGCCGCAACGCTAGAAAAAATCGCGCTCGAAATCCGGCATTTGCAGCGCACCGAGGTTCGCGAAGCGGAGGAGCCCTTCTCCGAGGGCCAGAAGGGCTCATCCGCGATGCCGCATAAACGGAACCCGGTTACCTGCGAGCAGATCTGCGGACTGGCTCGCGTGGTGCGCGGCAACGTACAGCCGGCTTTCGAGAACATCGCGCTTTGGCACGAGCGCGATATTTCCCATTCCTCGGTGGAACGAGTCATTTTGCCGGACAGCACTACGCTGGTGGATTACATGCTCGCCCGAACCCTCTGGCTCATCTCCGGGCTTCGGGTTTCCACCGAACGAATGAAGCGTAACCTAAACCTAACCCGAGGCTTAGTCTTCTCCGGGCAACTCCTGTTAGACCTCTCGGCGGCCGGGATGTTACGTGAGCAGGCTTACAAACTGGTCCAGGGCTATGCCATGGCAGCTTGGGAGAGCGACGGGGATTTCCGCGCCGCGGTAGAATCCGATCCGGTGATAACACAACACCTGAAGCCCGAAGCCTTGGAGGATACCTTCTCTGTTTCCAGGCAGTTACGGCACATCGACCAGATCTTTCAACGGGTCTTCCCCAAGTAACATCCAAAACGAAACGCGCCTGTACCCTAAATCTGTGCTTTCATTTTCGCAGGGATGCATTAAACTAATACCTAGGAGCGCACTGCGCGGGACACCGAATGAAGATAATGACCGAGACGGATCGGTGCTTGGATTTCGAACTCGCTCGAGTATTATTGGTAGACGATGATCCTACCTCCCGCTTAACGTTACAAACCGTTCTGGAAGCAAGCGGATATCATGTAGATTCAGCAGCTTCCGCAGCCGAAGCGGTTGGCAAACTGGATGAGCAGGAATATCAGTTGGTACTGAGCGACCTGCAGATGGAATCGCCCGAAGCCGGCCTTAAGGTCCTGGCGCATGCCCGTATGATGGATTACAAACCTGCTACTGCGATTGTAACCACTTACCAAAACGCCAAGCCCCAGCATTCCACTCCGCAAAAGCAGGTACGGATGCTCATCAAACCAGAGGATGTTCCCGGGCTCCTGGCTAAAGTGGCCAACCTGATTAGCGAACGGGCCGCCCGCAAAGTCCAGCGCGAAATGCGCCACGCTACAAGCTAGCCGCCACGCGGTATACCGTTTCCTCAAATTGATCCAGTGAACCACCGAAGAAGTGGTCTGCTGCGTCCACCCAGATCAATTCTTTGGGTTCGGCCAGCGCGTCGAAGTACGCCTCCATGGACGATACGGCACAGAATTGATCGTTTCTGCTCACGATAAAGACCTTTGGAATCGGGCATTGCCCGAGCGACTGGCTGTCCGGTAAATTCGCCGGAAAGCCCACGGCGATTAGCCGAGAGACCTCCGGGGTCTGGCAGCCCAGTTTCAGAATGATTCGCGAGCCGAACGAAAAACCAGCCAGGGAAAACGGAAGATCGGGATAGCGGGATCGCAAGCATGCCCAGTGCGGCGCGGGCGTCTTCCACTTCGCCGACGCCTTTATCGTATTCGCCTTCGCTCAAGTTGACGCCGCGATAGTTGAATCGCAGCACCACCGCTCCGGCGCGGCGCAGCGCGCGGGCGATGCGGTAGACCACTTTGTTATGCATGGTCCCGCCATGTTGCGGATGCGGATGGCAGACCAGAACGGCGTGGCGCGGGTCCCGGTCTTCAGGCTCTTCCAGCAGCGCTTCCAGTCTTCCGGCAGGCCCGTCGATGAAGAGGCTCTCGATCCGGCGCGGCATTGTTTGGGACCGGCTTAATTCGTACGATAGTTGGTGAACTGCATGTCGATGCCGAAGTCGTGGCCGCGCAGCATCGCGATCACCTCCTGCAATGAATCGCGATCTTTGCCGGAGATGCGCACGAAATCGCCTTGAATGGAAGCCTGCACTTTCTTCTTGCTGTCTTTGACGGCTTTCACGATCTCGCGCGCTTTTTCAATCGCGATGCCTTGCTGGAGCGTAATTTCCTGGCGAACGGTGGACCCAGCGGCTGGCGTAATCGGGCCGAACGTCAGGCCTTTCAGCGATACGCTTGCGCTTCACCAGTTTCTGCTGCAATACGTCGCTGACGGCCTTCAACTTGTAATCGTCCAGGCTAGCGAGCACGAGTTTATTGTCTTTTTCGTTGAGCTGGATGTCGGATTTGGAATCCTTCAGATCGAAGCGCTGGTGGATCTCCTTGAGCGCTTGCTGGACGGCGTTGCTCACTTCCGCCAAATCGATTTTGGACACGATATCGAAGGTATTTTCAGGCATGTGCTAATGACCCAATGCTATCAGGACTCGCTCGGTGATTTCCTGGATCATGGCGGGCAAGGAGGCGTCGAGGGCCAGCGTGACGGCGGCGCGAACGCGCTCGGGATCGATTTCCGGAGCCGTGGGCGGCGGAGGCTCGGCGGGTTTCAGCACGTCGGCAGGCTTCAGTGGTTCCGCGGATTGCTGCGGCGCTTCGGCGAGCTTCGGCAGTTCGGGTTCGGCGGGTTGAGCAGTGGCGACAACAGGCTGCGAAGCTAAGGGGATCTCGTCGGCGGCCTGGTTGCGCGCGAGTTGCGCTTCCTTTACCAGCGGATCGATGGTGCCGACTACTTTGGACGCTTCGAAGGGCTTTTTGAGAATCGCATCGCAACCGGCGCGCTTGGCTTCATCTTCATCGAACGGTTCCAGCAGGCCGGCTGTGAGCACCACGCGAACATGCCTAAAGCGCGGATCGCCTTTGACGTGGCGGCACAGCTCGAAGCCGGATTTGCCGGGCAGAAAGACATCGGCAATGATGACATCGGGATCGACGTCGGCCAGCCGAAGCATGGCGGCATTGCCATCGGTAAGGCTGACTACTTCAAAACCCTCTTCGCGCAGAATTCGTTCGCCCATGCGCTGGGCGTGAGGGCTGTCGTCAGCCAGCAGGATTCGGCTCATCGAACTCAATTCGATGGAGGGGACGCTGGGGCCGCGGCGGCTGGCGTGGGCGCCGCCTGCTGTTCGGGAGCCGGCTGCTCTTGCTGCTGCTTCTTGTTTTTCTTTTTCTTCTTGGCTTTCGGATCGGCGGTTGGTTGCGACGCCGTCTGCGGCGGATCGGTGGACGAAGCGGCTGGCGTGGCCGCGGGCGGATTTGCCCGCGCATCGGGTTTGGTGTCGAGCGCCGTTGAATTTCCGACCGTGGTAGCGGTCACATCACCACTGAATCCAGCATTGGCGCCCGCGGGTTGCGGAACCAGAGGCGGAACCGAGGGCCGCATGTTGGTCATGGCCGGTTCGCCCGAATGCGCCGCCGAGCTCATGTCCGGACCGCGCCTGAGCCATAGGGTCTCACGCGAGATAAAACCAGGCCTTACGTGGTGATCCTTCTCGTACTCCATGTGAGCAACCGCCTCTTTATCGGCCGCCGGCACCGGCAGTTCGAGATCCTTCAGCTTGCGGGTGGCATCATCGGCGTAATCACTCAGCGGATAGTCGCGGACGATTTTCGCGTAGGCTTCGCCTTCCTGCCTGCGGAAGCGGGTGCCCAGTCGCCCGTAGGCTTGGCCCATGTCCCAGAGCGCGAGATCAGCCTTGCTATACAGAGGATACTGATCCACCAGATGGCTCATCCGATTGGCGGCGGCGGAATTGTCGCCGTGCTTAAAATAGAAGCTGCCCACCAGATATTCGCCTTCGGCCAGCGACTCCTGAATATTGCGCAGAAGCTGCCTGGTTTCCTCGACGTACTTGCTGTTGGGGAACTGCACGATGAGCTGGCGGCATTCGTCTTCCGCGCGGAGGGCCTGGGTTTGATCGCGATCCGACTTGTCCATCTGCTTGTAGTGGATCATGCAGATCTTCTGCTGGGATTCGGCGGCTTCTTCCATGGTGGGATAGAACAGGATGAAGTCCTTGTATTCGGCTTCGGCCTGAGCCAGACCGGCGGCGCCGCCTTCCCGATACCAGCTGTCGGCGATGGCGAGCTTGGCCTTGGCGAGGAACTCGCTCTGATCGTAGGTATTGATCAGGGTATTGAGCGTGATGCGCGCGATTTCGTAGCGGCCGTGCTCGATGTCGTTGATGGCGCGATCGAACAAAACCTTATCCGGCTGTTTGGTATCCTTGGTGATCGGGTCGTCATACTTCTTCGCGCGGAAACCGCACGAAGTCAAAAGACCCGCCATCATCATTGCAACCAGGAAGTTTCTTAGCCATATCAACCCCGTCATAATAGATTAAACCTTTAGTAGCACAGCCTCGCGGGCCGCGCGCTGCAACTCGCGGAACGCCTGGCCCGGATCGGGGGTGTGAAAAATCGACGACCCTGCTACCAGCCAGTCACACCCGGCGCGAGTGATCTCAGCGGCGTTCTCCACCGATACGCCGCCATCGATTTCGATGGCGAAATTCAAGCCTAACTCTTTGCGGCGCCACGCCAGCGCCTGGATTTTCTTCAGAGCGTTGGGAATGAAAGCCTGGCCCCCAAAACCAGGATTAACGCTCATGATCAGCACGTGATCCACCAGATCCAGCACTTCGCTCAGCATGCCGATCGGCGTGGCCGGATTCAGCACTACACCGGGACGTCCGCCTTCGGCTCGGATGTTGCGAAGCGTGCGGTCCAGATGCGTGCAGGCTTCCTGATGCACCAGCAGGTAGTCGGCGCCCGCGCGGATGAAATCGGGGGCGTACTTATCGGCGTCTGAAATCATCAGGTGAACATCCAGCTTGAGGCGCGTAGCCTTGCGGATGGACTCGACTACCGGGATTCCGATGCTGATGTTGGGGACGAAGTGGCCATCCATGACATCCACGTGCAGAAACGAGGCTCCGGCGCGTTCCACCTTGGCAATTTCCTCGCCCAGGTGCGCAAAATCAGCCGAGAGGATGGAGGGGAGGACTTCGATCATGCTGCGACTTAGAACGATGTTAGCACGGGAGGAGGCGAGGTTTGGGGTCAAGAAAGGCGCGGAATTAGGGTCCGCGCCTTATGCGAAAATATACGCGGGAGCGATCAAGCCATCTGTGGCTGCTTGGCCATGGCTTCTTCGGCGCGCTTCTTCATTTCCTCAGGCGAAACGTCTTCTTTATGTGTCGCCAGCGACCAGGAGTGGCCGAACGGATCCACCAGCTTTCCGTAACGGTCCCCCCAAAACTGGTCAGCCAGAGGCATTTCCACCTTCGCTCCGGCGGACTTGGCTTGCTTGAAGACCGAATCCACGTCGTCGACATAGAGAAAGATGCCTACCGGTGAACCACCGAGCGAACGGGGCGACTTGTTCCCGCTGCCCGGCATCTCCTCGGAAAGCATGATCATGGAGTCGCCGATTTGCATCTCGGCATGAGAGATTTTGCCGTTTGGAGTGGCCATCCGCATAATCTCTCTGGCGCCAAACGCACGCTTGTAAAAGTCTATGGCTTTCGTGGCGTCGTCCACCACCAGATAGGGAGTGACCGAGTGGTAACCTTTCGGTATCGGTTGAACTTTACTTGGCATGGTTGTACCTCCGTGGGTAGACCACATCCTCCCACGAGCAGTTTCAAGTTAATTTCGGATAACGGAAGGTTATGTTTTCTTTCGGGGCACACGTTTCGTTGTGGCCGGGCAGCAGCAGGTGGGGCGCCATCGGCGCATGCAGCCGTTAATGCAAATAGTTCGAGACGCCGATGTTGAAGTGATTCATGGGCATTTTGGGCGACCGTTTCCGAAAACACGCGCGGGCCGGTAAAGCAGGTGAGTCCGAGGGAGGCTTTAGTAGACTAAGGGCCATGGTTCGATTCTCGCGCCGCACGCCGGCCACGCGGACACTATGCTGCGCGTTTCTGTTTATTGCTTTCACGGGCGCGCTGGCGGCGCAAAACGTGATCACCACCATCGCGGGCGAAGACCCCAGTTTCACCGGCAACGGCCAGCCCGCGCTGAACGTGCCGATCGGCTACGTGAATGGCGTGGCGGCCGACGGAGCGGGCAACCTTTATTTCACCGATCCGCTGGAGCATCTGGTGCTGCGCGTGGCGCCGGACGGCACGCTGACTGTGGTGGCGGGGAACGGCATCGCTGGTTACTCGGGCGACGGAGGACCGGCGACATCGGCGGCCATCGCCGCGACCGACAATCCCGATCAATACGTGGGCGCGCCGTTTGAAGACAGCCTGGGAGGCATCGCCGCCGACAAGCAGGGGAACATTTACTTCGGTGACGGCCACTATGTGCGGCGCATCGCGAGCGAAGGGACCATCACGACAGTGGCTGGAGGCGGAACCGCGTCGCCCGGCGATGGCGGATTAGCGACGCAAGCATCGCTGGGCATTGTCAACGGGATGGCATTCGATGCAGCTGGAAATTTGTATTTCTGCGAGAGCAATCGCATTCGCAAAATGACGCCCGGCGGTACGCTGACTACCTTCGCCGGCTCAGCGGCCAATGGATTCGCGGGAGATGGAGGGCCGGCGACGGCGGCGCTGCTGTCGCAACCGTTGGGGCTCGCCTTCGATACCCAAGGGAATCTATATGTCGCCGATGGCGATGTCGCGAATTTTCCATCCAGGGTTCGCGAGATCAACGTGAACGGGAACATCTCCACCATCGCTGGCGGTGGAAGCAATGCTCCAGCCAACGGAGCGGCGCCGCTCAGTTTGAATTTGGCCTATGCGAGCGGACTGGCGGTAGACGCGACGAACGCGCTCTATATCTTTGCGCCCAAGAACGGTTATCTGGTCAAGATCGCGAGCGGTGTAACAACGCTGGTTACCAGGACGGCGGCCGCGGCTTTCGCGAGCAACGTGCCGGCCATCAACGCCTACGTCGTGGGACAGCGGGTCTACGATAACAGCGGAATCGCTTTCGATCCGGCGGGCAATTTGTACGTCGCCGACAGCCGCGACGGCCGCCTCTGCAAGATCGACACGCACGGAATCTTAACCGCCGTGGCGGGGAACGGCGCGTATGGCTACGGAGGCGACGGCGGCTCAGCGCTGGGCGCGATCATCCAAGGCCCGGCGGCAATGACGCAGACGCCGGACGGCACGCTGTATTTTCTGGACACGCTGAACGCGCGGGTGCGCGCCATTTCGCCGAGCGGCGTCGTCAGCACGGTGATCAGCACCGCCAATTTCCCGTCGCTGGGCGCGGCGGAACTCCTCAACGGGATCTCGTCGGATGGGAGCGGCAATGTTTATGTTCAGCTGGCGCATCGCGTGATTGAATTGACGCGGGCGGGCACGATTCAAATCATCCTCAACGTCGCGGGCGCGCAGAACACGAGCGGGGATGGCGGCCCGGCGACCGCTGGCATCGACGCAAAGCGGCGGGGGATTGGCTCGGGATGCCTCGGGCAACTTGTTTCTCTCCGACCCGGGCGGCAACCGAATTCGCGTGATTAATGCGGATGGAATCATTCACACCATCGCGGGAACGGGCGTCTCGGGCGTGTCACCGGATGGATCGATGGCCATCTACGTCGCCAATTGCCGGACCAACGTCGCTGCTGCCGGATAGCCAGGGCGGGCTGTATTTCGTAGAGCAGCAAAATCTGCTCCCGGGCGGCGTGGTGCTGCGCTACATCACACCGGACGGGCATTTGAAAACGATCGCGGGAAACCTGAAAGGTGGATTCTCGGGCGATGGCGGGCAGGCTGCGCAAGCTGCAACCGGAATGCAGAACCGAACGGGCCTGGCTTTCGATGCGAACGGCAATCTATACGTCGCCGACGGCTTCAATCATCGCGTGCGCGTGATTGCGCCGAGCGGAATCATCAGTACTTTCGCGGGCAATGGCACCGCAACGACAGCTGGCGATGGAGGGCCGGCGCAAAATGCCGGGTTCTCTATTCCGCGCGGGCTGCTGTTCGACGCGCATGGCGATCTGCTGATCTCAGACGTAGCCGCGAATCGCATTCGCGAGGTATTGGTTTCGCCGCCCGCCATCAGTGTGGCGCCCAATCAGATGAGCTTTCAGGCGCAAGCAGGCGGAGCGCAGACGCCGCCGCAACAGCTCACCATCGATGGTCCCGTGAGCGGCGTTGCGTTTTCGATCACTGTGAGCGGCGGCGCGAGTTGGCTGGTGGTGGGCACGGGCGGAAACACTCCACGCTTGATCAGCGTGCAAGCCGATCCATCAAATCTTACTCAGGGAACTTATCAGGCGACGCTAACCATTACCGCGCCGCTGGCGACGCCTGGGACGAGCACGGTGCAAGTGACGTTTGAAGTGGGACCGGGAACCAATCCTGCTTTAGCGGCCGATCGGACCGCGTTGTCATTTACGTTTCCGGATCAACCGACCACCATCGGGACGCAGATCGTGCGAGTTTCGAACGCCGGCAGCCGGATCGCTGGCGTTCTCCGCGAGCGCGCAAACGGCGATTGGCGGCAACTGGCTGAGCGTGGGCAGAGCTTCGGGAAAGGTGACGCCGCAGACGCCCGCGACGGTGGCCGTGGTCGCGAACCCAAGCGGGCTGGGCGCGGGAACCTACACCGGATCGGTGACCATCGCAAGCTCGACCACGGGAACCAGCATCGTGATTCCGGTTCACCTAACCGTAAGCACGCTGGATCAAGCCATCCGGTTGTCGCGGCCGGCGCTGGCGTTCCGCGCTGTGGCGGGCGGCGCAGTGGCTCCGCCAGGCAATTTCGCGGTAAACAACATCGGGCGCGGAACGATGGATTTCAGCGTGTCCACTCGAACGCTTTCGGGCGGCCAACAATGGCTCACGGCCACACCAACGTCGGGCGCGATCACCAGCGGCCAGCCGCCCCAGAGCATCACGGTGACCGTGGATCAAACCGGCCTGGCGCCTGGTTTTTATTTCGGGCTGGTGCGCGTGGATTCGGCCGCGGCGGCCAACACGCCGCAAATCGCGACCATCGTGATGCAAGTGCTCGCCGCGGGCCAGGACCCAGGCCCCGCCATCCAGCCCAGCGAGCTGGTGTTCACGGCAGTGGCGGGCGATCCGCCGCCGGGCTCGAAGAATCTTTTCGTCTATAACGTTTCCGCGACGCCGCAAAGCTACATGTCGAGTTTTACGGCATCCGATGCGAACGACGCGCTGAGCTTCACGCCTGGAAATGCGACGCTCGCGCTGGCGCATTCCACGCGCGTGGTGGTGCAGCCGATGACCAGCGGGCTGAGCCCGGGAGTCTACGATGGATCGCTGACGCTGCAATTTTCGGACGGCTATGTGCGGCGAGTGGGCGTGCGAACCATTGTGACGCCGGCGTCGGCAGCTTCGACAACGGCACTTCGCGATCGCGCACTGGACACGGCGAGTTGCACTCCCACGCAACTGGTGCCCGCGATCACAACGCTCGGGCAATCCTTCGGCGTTCCCGCGGCGTGGCCGGTGGTGCTGGAGGCGCAAGTGACCGATGATTGCGGCAACGCGCTGAATGCGGGCGACGTTACGGCGTCATTCTCGAATGGCGATCCGCCGCTGAGCCTGCTTGCCATCCAAAACGGCACGTGGCAGAGCACCTGGCTATCGGGAAACAGCGCGGGGCCAGTTGACGCTGACCATTACGGCAACCGATCCGACGCGTACTCTCACCGGCACACGCCAGGTTACGGGCGGCTTGGGAAGTTCGGCGATGCCTCCGCGGCTGAGCGCGGCCGTGAGCGGTGCGAGCTTTGCCATCGACTCGCCGCTTGCGCCGGGATCCATCGTTTCTCTGTTCGGGCAGAACCTTTCGAACGGTTCAGCAGCGGCGGGCTCGGTTCCACTCGGCACCAGCCTCGCGGGTTCCACGGTCGTAATGGCCGGGAATTCATTGCCGCTTTTTTATGGTTCGAACGGACAAATCAACGCGTTGGTCTCAGCGGGGATCGCCGCGAACACCAGTCAGCAGATCCTGGTGCAGCGCGATAACACGCTCTCCATCCCAATTTCGGTGGATGTGGCGCCGGCCGAGCCGGGCGTCTTCGGATATCCGGCGCAGGGCGAGCCGCCGCAGCAGGGCGCAATCGTGAACGCGGTGACCTATGCGGTGGCCGATCCGGCGACGCCAGTAACCGCCGGCGACGTGATCGCAATTTTTTGCACTGGGCTGGGCGCGGTGGATCAAACCATACCCGACGGCGCGGCGGCGCCGAGCGCGCCCTTGGCGAACACATTGGCGACGCCCGCGGTGACGATCGGCGCGCAATCGGCCACCGTAACGTTTTCGGGGCTCGCGCCGGGATTCGTCGGACTATATCAGATTGATGCCGTCGTGCCGGGCGGAATCGCGCCGGGGAGTCAGGTACCGGTGGTGGTGAGCGTCGCCGGCCAGGCCAGCCCGCCGGTTACCATCGCGGTAAAGTAAATCGCCGCCACTTACAATCGTGGGATGGACCACCACACGGTTGCCGCCATCGCCATTGCCGGCAGTTGTCTGGACGTGCTCGGCAGCCTGTATCTCGCGTACGACTTATTAGGCGGCACGCATGGGCCGTTGCGGCTGCTGACCCGGGCTGTGACCTATTCGATCTTCTTCGGTATTGGTTACGGTCTCGGATTGGGATTGACCTTCGGCGTGGCATCCGGCCTGGCGCTGGGAGTGACGCTCGCCATTGAACTGAACCGGACAGCGAAGCGGCAGGACCATTACCCGCTGGCTCTCGAAGCATTGTTCTCCTTGATCCGCGCCTCGGCCTTCAGCGGAGCGCTCTACCCTCAAGTGGGCCTTCGTTTCGCGCTTCTGTACGGCGTTCTGCTGACGGTCGGGCAAGTGGCCGCGTATACCTTTGGAGTCCGCCCGTCGATGCGATTGACAATCTCCCGCGGGCCGCGTTTGACGCGCACATTGATTCTGACCACGATGCTGCGGACTTGCGGTTACATCGCGGCAGCGCTCCTGTGTAGCGCGGTTGTGCGCCACGTGGCCCATCCCTGGCTCTTCGCGACCCGATTGGGAGTGGTGACGGGCCTGGTCACCGGCTTTGGAATGGCGTTCAGTCCGCACGTCGAATACTATGCCGACAATCTGCCGCAACGGCGCATGGGCGTGCTCGGTGTCGCGCTGATGTTTTGCGGCTTCGCGCTGCAATCGCTGCAATATTGGCTGGCGGTGTTTGATGTCCGCCTCACCTAGCGCGAACACACCGCGACAAAAAAACCATCGCCTGGATTGAGCCCGGGGAGCCGCTCGCGTAGTCTGCCACGGGCCGGGAATCTCCTGGATCACTTGTTGGTTCTCCTCCGGTTCGAGCGAACAGGTGGAATAAACCAGGCGGCCGCCGGGGCAAAGATGCTCGAGCGCCTGCCGAACCAGCGCCACTTGCTTGGCGTGCAGGTCGGCTAAATCGGACGGCTGGAGGCGCCACTTAATTTCGGGATTGCGCCCGAGTGTGCCGGTGCCGGAGCACGGCGCATCGATGAGAATGCGATCGAATTTGGCGCGGAACGGAAGCGGCTGCGTTCCATCCAGCACCACCAGCGGGCATTTCAGATCGTGCATTTGTTTCAAACGATGCCAGTGGATATCGCATGCCACCGCGCGCGCGCCGCACTCGATGGCTTGCGCGGTCTTGTTCCCTGGCGCGGCGCACAGATCGAGAAAAGTCTGGCCGGGGTGCAGATCGAGGAACGGCACAATGGACTGCGCTCCGATGTCCTGGATGCGGCCGGTGCTCGCGATGTGGGTCTCGGCCGGTTCGAGGAATGCGGCTGCGATCTGGTTCGCCGTTTTGCGGCCGAATTGGCGATCCCAGCGTTCCAGCAGCCAAGGGGGCATGGAGAGATCGGTGGCGCGATCCGGCCAGGGCACCGGCTGCCGGTCGGTTTTTCGCAAGATCGCATTGACTAATCCAGCGGCGGAGGCTTTGTGCGCGCGTTTCACCAACTCCACGCTCTCGCCGACGGCGGCATGCGGCGGAATACGATCCAGATAGCGCAGCTGATAAATGCCCATGCGCAAAGCGATTTGAACTTCGGGCTCGGGCGGACGCGGGACGCGGCGAGCGATCAGATAATCAAGCTGGGCCTGGAAGCGCAGACATCCGAAGACGATTTCCGAAGCGAGGCCGGCATCGCGCGAATCGAGTTGGGCGGAGCGCTGGAGCAGCAGGTCGGAAGCATAGCCGCCGAGGTGAACTTTGCGGAGAACATCGAAGGCGGTCTGGCGCGCGGGTGAGATCAAGTTCTATTTTAGTAGGCGGTGCTCAAGAGCAACGGAAGATATTGTGACGGCTGCGGGCAGAAGCTGCCGCCGGGATCGCGGCTATCGCTGCAGGTGATGTCGAAAGCGGAAGCGGAAGCGCTGGGCGCGCCGGGAGTGGAGAACCCCGATGGAACCGTGACTATAGACCTGTGCCTGAACTGCCGGGTGCAGCGCGCCAATCGGATCAAGCACGGGCAGGCATGAAACGTCAGCGGGATCGCTCCAGCAGGCGCTCCACGCAATCGACGAAGCTGTCCAAGGGGAACGGCTTGGGAAGCACCAGCAAGCGGCCTGGTATTTCGATGTCCTGGGATTTCTCCGCCGAAAGCGCAAGAATCTTCAGAGCAGGATGAGCGCGCGCGAGCTCGGCCACGTCGCTCGCGCCGCTGCCCGCCGTTGCCGAGATGTCCACAATCAACATGCCGGCGCGGCGCTTCAGCAACTCCGCCGCGAGCTCGGCGGCATCGGAGATCTCAACGGTGAAGTAACCGCGGCGATCCAGCAAGCGGCGCAGCAGTTTGCGAATGGACAGGTCGTCTTCCAGAATCAAAATGGAACCCGCCTGGGCGGCGGGAAGCGGCTGAGGAGGGTTCGGAGCCGATGCCGCCGCGGGACTTTCGACGAGCCGCGGCGCAATGACATCGATGTGGCTTTCCAGTGGAATCAGCCGCGGCTCGTTGTGCCGTGGATGGACCGGTTCCGGCTCTATAACACTGGGCGAAATGATATCCAGCTCCAGAACTTTCCGCCGCGCCGGAATCACCAACAGGGGCGCCACCGGTGGATCGGGAGGCCGAATCAAACTGGGACGCCACACACGATAGAAGCGCATGCGGCACACCTTGCATCGAAAGGGCGAGAGAAACACGCACGCCAGCAGAACATCCAGTGCGTTCCGGCGGTTGGAAGGACGTATCTCCGGCGACCCGCAATGAGCGCAGCACTGCGCTGTCACCGCTAGCTTGCGCACAGCGGCAGCGAACGAACGGAGCGGCGGCTCCGTTTGAGCGACACTGGGAACACGCGCCATGATTGGCGATCTCGAGGGAAGGCCGTTCTTAATGATTGTAGTGACATTTGAGATGAAAATCATGATCTCCCTGGCGGCCGCTCTAAGCGCGGCGATGGCGTTCGGGCAGCCGGCCGATCTGGTATTGCGGAATGGCAAGATCGTCACGCTGGAGAAAAGCGCGCCGGAAGCGCAGGGTTTGGCCGCGCGCGGCGGCAAGATTGTTGCGGCCGGGTCGAACAAGACCGTGGACGCGCTGATCGGCCCGTCCACGCGGGTGATCGACCTAAAAGGGCGCCTGGCGATTCCCGGATTGATCGAGGGGCACGGACATTTCACGGCGCTGGGCGCTTCGAAAATGATGCTGGATCTGCGCGGCGCGAGAAACTGGGACGAAATTGTCGCGATGGTAGCCGCGGCGGCGCGGGAAGCCAAACCCGGCACGTGGATTCTAGGGAGCGGATTCCATCAAGCCAAATGGGATCGTCCGCCGCAGCCGAACGTGCGCGGCTTTCCGGTGCACGACAGCTTGAGCCGCGTTTCGCCGCGCAATCCGGTTTGGCTGACGCATGCGAGCGGCCACGCGGGTTTTGCGAACGCGGAGGCGATGCGGCTGGCCCGGATCGATAAGAATACGCCCGATCCGGAGGGCGGCGAGATCCTGCGCGATTCCCACGGCGATCCGACCGGATTGATGAACGAGCGCGCGCAGGATTTGATCCAGCACGTCCTGGATTCGTATCGCGCCAGGCGCACTCCGGCTGAGGCGGAGGCAGAGCTTCGGCAGCAGATTCAGCTGGCCGAGCGCGAATGTTTGTCCAAAGGCATCACAACCTTCGAAGATGCGGGTTCGCCGCTCGCCACCGTGGATCTGTTTCGAAAGATGGCGGAGCACGGCGAGCTCGGATTGCGGATGTGGGTGATGCTGCGAGCGCCCGAGAGCGAGCTGGCGGCGAATCTGCGGCGATATTACATGATCGGCGTGGGAAACGATCATTTGACCGTGCGCGCGATCAAGGAATACATGGATGGCGCGCTCGGCTCGCGCGGCGCGTGGCTGCTGGCGCCGTATTCCGATCTGCCGGCGGATGCGCCGCATCCGAGCGGGATCAACGTGGAGGAAGCCGCGGTACATCCAGAAAACCGCCGAACTGGCCATCGACAACGGCTTTCAGCTTTGCACTCACGCCATCGGGGACCGGGCCAATCGCGAGGTGCTGAATCTGTACGAAGCGGTTTTTCGCGAGCATCCCGATAAGAAGAACCTGCGCTGGCGGATCGAACATGCCCAGCATCTGGACCCGGCCGATATCCCGCGCTTCGGCGAACTGGGCGTGATTGCCGCGATGCAGGGGATTCATTGCACCTCGGACGGGCCGTTTGTGATCGCGCGATTGGGGCGCCAGCGCGCGGAGGCCGGCGCGTATGTCTGGCAGAAGCTGATGAAGTCGGGCGCGATGGTGGGCAACGGAACGGACACGCCGGTGGAAGACGTGGATCCGATCCAGTGTTACTACGCGTCGGTGAGCCGGCGGCTGAAGGATGGAACGGTGTTTTTTCCGGACCAGAGGATGAGCCGGATGGAGGCGCTGCGGTCCTACACGATCAACAATGCGTACGCGGCGTTTCAGGAAGGGATCAAGGGATCGCTGAAAGTGGGGAAGCTGGCGGACGTTACGGTTTTATCGGGAGATATTCTGACGCTGCCGGAGAGTGAGATCCAATCGGCGAAGGTGGAATACACGATTGTGGGCGGGAAAGTGATGTACGAAAGGAACAGGCCGTGAGGCGTAGCGTGCTGCTCGCCATCGCCGCGATGAGTACATCGAGCTGCTTTCCTCAGAATCTTTCGTCGAAAGACCAGGCGCTCCTTCTTCAGTGCCAATATCGATCTCGGGTAGGGTGGTTGATGACCGTAACAACCCGGTCGGGGATGTGCCTCGAGCACCAGCACTTGTATTCCGCAAGGAGGGTTCCAAACCGGGTTTCTGCGCTCGTCGGCGGATCGTCTCCATACAACTGTGGTTTTAAGAAAACAAACAGTAAAGTACCGGAAATGCGGACCTATTCGGAGCTGCACCAGTTTGGGGTTTGGGCTCAGCATGTTCTGCATTCCGAACGTCAAGGGTATTGAGGCAGGCAAACGAACCAGGATATCGATTACGCCTTGCGCCGTTACGTGATTGAAACGCCCCAGGGAAGGAAAGTAATGCTAAACGGGTCAGGCCAGTTCTGGATTCACCAAGCGCCGATCGAAGATGTTTGGGCGTCGGACCAGTTCACTGAGGTGCGCGCGCTCGTCGGGCATTTTGATGTGATCGACTCACGCGGCAAGACCAATGACGGGCATTACTGGCGGTATTTGAGCAGGTTCTTCGAGTCGGTTGGCTATGAAGATCTGACGGCCGATGAGGCTTCGATTTTCGACCAGGCGCTGGACCGGGTATGCGTGTTCGACCCGAAAGTTCCTGGATTGGGCCGTTAGTAAGTGTAGCGCCAGTTGCGCCGGAGATCACGCATCTGTTCACGAATTTGATCGCGGCGTTCCCGCGCTGCATCGCGCTGGGCGCGCCCGGCTTCCCGTTGAGCATCCCGCAATTCGCGAGCTTGTTCACGCGCCATGTCCCGGGCCTGCCGGGCACTTTCCCGAGCCTCCAATGTGCTTTCCCGAACCTGATCCCGCCACTCTCGGTAAGCGTATGGATCCCAGAAACAAGCCGAGCTGCTCGCGACGGCGAGCATTACCAATGCAACCACGCCGAGGAACACAAGTTTCATGCGGTAATAGACGAAGGAAACCGAGATTTGTTCCGAAGATTTTTACTGGCTACAGAATAGCGGTTTCCTCGATAGCCCGGCCCTCGGCGAAACGCTGCACATTCAGATCCTGCGCGTCGATGATGCTGGTTTCGCCTTTCAAAATCAGATCGGCAAGAATACGGCCGGTGGCGGGAGAATGCATCACGCCGTGGCCACTGAAGCCGTTGGCGAAATACAATCCGCGGACCTCGGGCGAAGGGCCCAGAATAGCATGATGATCCGGCGACATTTCGTAAAGCCCCGCCCAGCAGCGGCGCGGGTTCACCGCCAGGTTGGCGAAGTCCGGCACGCGGGCGGCGGCGTGCGTGAGACTTTTTTCGATATACGCGGGATCGAAATCGGTGCGGAATCCGGGCTGTTCATCGGGATGCGCCCAGGCCATCAGTAATCCCAAACCCTCCTGGCGAAAGTGCCAGCCGGTAGTCATATCGATCATCATCGGCAGGCGTTCGGGGAGCCCTGGAAAAGGCTCGGTGGGAATCAGCATGCGGCGCAGCGGTTGCACCGGCAAATCCACGCCTGCCATGCGCGCGACGCCGGCCGCCCATGGGCCCGCGGCGTTCACCACAACGGGCGCGGAAACGCCGCCTTTGGACGTGAGCACTCCCGACACGGTGGCATGGTCGGTGTAAATGCCAGTGACTTCGGTGCCGCGCCAGAGCTCCGCGCCACCATCGCTAGCGCGCGCCATGAACCCGGTCATGACGCTGTCCGGGTCCACAAAGCCATCGGTGGAGCAGAAGCTCCCTCCCACGATATCGTCCGTGCGAAGCTGCGGCAAAACTTTGCGAATGTCATCGCAAGAAAGCAGCTCGACTTTCTTCAAGCCCAGGGCCTTTTGCCGCGCGCTGTTCTTGCGCAGGTAGTTCATGTGCCAGTCGTTAGTAGCCATGAACAGGTAGCCGTGCGGCTTGTATCCGGAAGGATGGCCGGTGACCTCTTCGAATCGCGCGAAGAACGGTATCGAGTAAAGGGACATGCGGATGTTCACGTCGGTGGCGAATTGCGCCCGGACTCCGCCCATACTCTTGCCGGTGGAACCGAGACCCTGACGAGTCTCGCGCTCGATAATCAGTACGTTCTTGCAGCCCGCTTCAGTGAGATGAAACGCGATGCTGGATCCGACGATGCCGGCACCGATGATAACCACGTCGGCCGATCTTGCCATGAAAGCTTGATTCTAATGCAACGGATTAATTGCAGCGGACGGCGTGGCGTTCTTCACTCGTAGCGCAAAGCCACCACCGGATCCAGCCGCGCGGCCTTGTTCGCCGGCCAAATTCCGAAGAACAGCCCGATCGCCACCGACACCACCACGCCCAACGCCGCCGCCCACAGCGGCACCGCGGTCGGAAGCGCTGGATAGACCAGGCGGCACAGCGAGCGAAACCGACCATCCGAAGGTCATCCCGATCAGGCCGCCCAAACCGGTCAGCACCACAGCTTCGGTCAGGAACTGAAGGACGATGTCGGAGCGGCGGGCGCCGATGGCTTTGCGAATGCCGATTTCGCGCGTCCGCTCGGTGACCGAGACCAGCATGATGTTCATCACGCCGATGCCGCCCACCAGCAGCCCGATGGAGCTCATCACCACCATCACCAGCGCCACGATCGCGGTGACGCTGTGGAACTGCTGCACCATTTCATCGGCGGTGGAGATGGAGAAATCGTCCGGCTTGTCGGCGGGAACGTGACGCTGGATGCGCAGCACGGCGGTGGCCTGATCGATGGCGGCGGCCAACTGGCCCGGCTTGGCGGTGACGAACAGCAGATTTTCCTTGGACGGCCGGGAACAGCTTGTGCATGCTGAAGTACGGCAGATAGATGTTGACGTCGTCCTGGCCGGGAAACGAATTCGCCGGGCGTTTCGTGACGCCTACCACCTCGAATTTGTGGCCGTCGACATCGATCCATTTGCCGATGGGGTCTTCGCCATTGAACAGGGCTCGCGGGACGTCGGCGCCGATCACGGCCACCGGCATGCGGTGCTGATTTTCGACGTCGGTGAAGAAGCGCCCTTCCGCGATTTCGACCTGGCCGCTTCGGCGTAGGCCTCCTCGGTTCCCGAGAGGCTGGCGTTGTAAAGCTCGTTGCCCTTGTAGCGCGCGATATTGATCTGCGGGCCGCTGCCGAAAGTGTTGGGGATCAGGTACGGGCTGACGGATTGGCCACCGCCGGGCAGCGCGCCGCGATCGCCAGGGCGTCTTCGTAGGTGATCGGCTTGCGCCGCAGCCTCTTCGGCGGTGACGGGTTTGGAAGCCGATCGGAAATTTGAAAATGATCGCGGTGTTGGTTCCGAAGCTGCGGATGACGCCGGTGACCGCGCCGTCCAGTCCGGCGATGATGGAGCCCACGCCGATGATGGTGCCGGTGCCGATGATCACGCCCAGCATGGTCAGGAACGAGCGCATTTTGTGCTCGCGCACGGTGGCCAGCGCCAAGCCGATCGCGGCGAAGCAGCTCGACCCAAGTCATGGTTTATCTTTCCACCCTCAGGGCTTCGATCGGATCCAGCTTGGAGGCCTGCTGCGCGGGATAAATTCCGAAGAACAGGCCGACCGCGGCGGACAGCGTGCCAGCCCGAGCAGCACCGCTGAAACGGGACCGCCATGGGAACCGGCGTGAAACTCCGCACCAGCGACGGCAATCGATCCAGGCCAGATACCACGCCGATGAAGCCGCCCATGCCCGCCAGCATCGACGATTCCACCAGAAACTGATTGAGGATATCCTGGCGGCGCGCGCCCACCGACTTGCGGATGCCGATTTCGTGCGTGCGTTCGCTCACCACCGCCAGCATGATGTTCATGATCACCACGCCGCCCACCACCATGAAGATGGAGACGATGGCGACCGCGGTGGCGGCGATCGCGCCGGTGAGCTGTCCCAGGCGCTGACCAGCGAGTCCGAGGACAGGATCGAGAAGGTGTCGTCCTGGCCGGGCCGCTCATGCCGCCGCGCCCGAATCAGCATGCGCATTTCGATCCTTGGCCTGCTCCAGCACGTTTTGATCCGCCGCGCGCGCGGCGTAGCGGATGCCGGTGCGCGATCCGTAAATCTGGAAATAGGTATGGATCGGGATATCGACGAAGGCGTCCTGGGACTGGCCGAACACGCTGCCCTTGGCCTCCGCCACGCCGATCACCGTGAACGGCCGCCCTTCGATTTTGATTTCCTTGCCGATGGGATCGGCATCCCCGAAAAGATTCGTTCTTCATGTCGGCGCCGATCACCGCGACCGGCGGAGCGATGCCGGTCTTCGATGTCGGTGAAATAGCGGCCGATTGGCGATCTGGGTGTTGCTCAGGTCGCCCCAGTTGGAGGTGCCGCCGTTCAGAGGTGATGCTGGTCAAGGTTTGCGACCCGAGCGACACGGTGACCGATGCGGCTGGCGCTCATGCCGAAATCGCTGACCAGCGTGGCGTGATCCTTCAGGTATTGGAACTCGTCGGGGCTCAGCTCCGGATTCCGCTTCTGCATCAGCACGTATTTCTTGGGATCGAAATTGCCAACGAAGGCGATTCTCACGACCCGAAACCCGTCGGAGCCCATGTTGGACACGGTGTTCGCGATGTACACGTCCATGCCGTGGATCATGGACATCACGGCGATCAGCGTGGTGGTGGCCAGGATGATGCCCAGCAGCGTCAGGAAGCTGCGCAGCTTGCTGGAGCGCAGCGAATCCGCCGCGACGGCTGCGGCTTCGCGAAATGAGGCAGTTTGTGCCGGAATGCGTGCCACTATCTTAAAGGACGAAACCGGCTGGGACCTTGTTCCGTACTTCCAATATCCAGTGTACGAGAACCTGGTCCAGCCAGAAGCGCGGCTTGATTTTCGAGATGAAACCGAGGTGGCCGCCGTGCTCGACGGCCAGCAGGCGCAGGTGAGGATTCGTCGAAAACGCCGGGTGATCGTAGACCGCGAACGGGATCAGCGGATCGTCCTTGGCCTGCACCAGAAGCGTGGGAACGCGAATGCGGTCCAGGAACTGATTGGAGGATTGCGTGGCGTAATAATTGTCGGCGCTGCCGAAGCCGAACGCCTGGGCGGTGAAGCGGTCGTCAAATTCATAGATGTTGCGCACCTGATCGAGGCCGGTCAGATCGAACAGTCCAGGAGTGAGCCGCTCCTTGGCGCGAACGCGCTCCTTCAGGCGCGCGACAAATCGGCGGGCATAGAGGATGTTGGACGGTTGATCGAGCTGCCGGACGCAGGCGGCCGAGATCGATGGGCGTGGAGACGGCCATGACGCCGGCGATCAGATCTGCGGCGCCGACGCGCCCAGTTCGCCGGCCAGCTTCAACACCACATTGCCGCCGAGCGAGAATCCGGCCAGGAAAATCGGCGCGCCGGGCGGGAGCTGGCGGATGACGGCCAGCAGGTCCGAAGTCTGGCCGGAATGATAGAGCGTCCGCCCGCTCAGGTGTTCGGTGCCGCCGCAGCTTCGCATGTTGAAGCGATGGACGGCGCAGCCGGCTTCGAGAGCCCGGCTTGCGCCAGGCTGCGCGCATATCCGGCGGCGCTGGATCCTTCCAGGCCATGGACCAGGATCAATTGCGCGACGGGCTCGGCTTCCGGCGCCTGCGAATGCACCAGCACCTGGACGCCCGGCTCGGTTTCGTAAAACTTGGTCTCCACGGGAAAGCGCCGCTCGTCCAAGTCGCGGCGCCAGTAATTGCCGGCGATGGTGAGCCAGGTGAGGATTGCGAAAAAAGGGGACGAAAGGCCGCAAGAGACCATTGTAGAAGCTGCTCAGGAGGCGGTATCCTACATTCCAGCGCGATAGCTGCGGCTATCGGGCCGCAATCGGAGACAAAACGGAGGAGACAATTATGGACATAACCTTGGGACCCTGGACTGTAGATTTGAGCATCGACAAGACCAAGGGCCAGCCTATCGCCGACGCCATGGGCGCTGAAGCTTTTGACACCGTGAAAGGCACAGCCGGGTTCACACCCCAGAAGGCAGTGAATGGAAAGCCCGCGCCGAGCGGCTTCACCATTTCGGGTAAACTCACCAAGCTCGCCAAAGAACCCAATGGCATGCACGTCCAGGGGACCTTTACTATTCAGCTGGATGCCACGTTCGTTAACATCATGCCGGTGGTGGGAGACGCTTGGGCCCAAGGCAGCATGACACCCATTGACGCGGTGCAAGCGGTCACCGACGACAGAATCGCAAAAATTTTGGGCATGATCAAAAAGAATCAAATTAAAAAGGTCCACTAACCCTGGCTGGCGGCCGGTTTTAGAGCGGCGGCGCGTGGGGCGGGCGCGCGATTACCCGGATTCCGGCGGCAAGGCCTTGGCTTAATCGAACTGCATTCGGCCGATCCCCGATTCGAATCCGCAGCGACGCGTTGCGTGTGCCCGCTTCCACCGTGATCGCCATGCCGGGCTTCAATCCCAGACGGGTCATCTCGCGCAAGGCCGCGGCATCGCGATCGGACACGCTGCTGATCACGGCCGGAACGCCGCAGGCCCATTTCGACAACAGCACCTCTTCGCGCGCCGGAAGAGCGCCGTCCCGCTCGGGAATCAGGTGCCCATGCGGATCGGTCTGGGGATCGCCTAATTTCGCCGCAATGCGATCTTCCAGCCGCTCCGAAATGAAGTGCTCCAGCCGCTCCGCCTCGTCGTGAACCTCGTCCCAGGAGTAATCCAGAAAATCGTGCAGGAAACGCTCCAGCAAACGGTGATGACGGATCACCTCCAGAGCGCGCATCTTGCCGGTTGCGGTCAAACGCACGCCATGGTGCTTCTCGTATTTGACGAATGGCGGCTGCTGGGCTGCCAGCTTTTGCAGCATTCCGGTAACGGACGCGGCACGAATCCCGAGGTGCTGCGCGAGCGCGTTGCTGGTGACGCGCTCCTCTCCGGCGCCGCCCAGCTCCAGGATCGCCTTCAGATAATCGTCTACTGATTCCGTGCTGTACGGGCCCGTGTGTACGAACCCGCGTTGTACGGACAGTGATTCGAGTGATTCTAGCTGGCACTAAATGTCAGAGTAACATCACCGGGAAACACTCCACTTGACTCGCGAATGCTTCAACCTCTAATTTTAGGCATGGCTAAATTCGCCGTCCTCGTCGCCTCCATCCTCCTGCTGCGAGCCTTGGCGATGGGGCAAGGCGAGACCACCAGCGCGATTGTCGGATCGGTTACCGATCCAACCGGCGCGGCGATTTCGGGCGCCACTGTTACCGTCACCAACGTCGAGAACGGCCTGAAACGATCCGTGAAAACAGACGACGCCGGGCGCTTCAGCTTTCCGCAGCTCAAGCCCGGCACGTACGCGGTCAGCGCCGAAGCGGACCACTTTGAGCCGCAACAAAATAGTTCCGTGTCCGCGCAGCTTGGACAAAACCAAACCGTCGACTTCAAGCTCAACATCGCGTCGGCTAACACAACAGTCGTCGTGCAAGAGCAGGCGCCGCTGGTCAACCCCGATAATCCCAATACTTCGACCACGCTGAGCGCACGATCCCTCGAAGATCTTCCCAATCCCGGGCGGCGATCTGACCTATCCGCTGCAATTCGCCGCGGGCGCGCTCATCAATACCGCCGGAAGCGGGAACGACTTCGTCGGTGGCACCAATGGCTACGGCAACGTGCAGTTCAACGGCTTGCCATCGCTTTCGAACGGCTACATTGTCGACGGCCTGGAAACCAACGATCCGCTGACCAACCTGAACAGCGGTCTTTCCACCAATCTGGTGCTTGGATTGAACTCCATCTCGGAGGTAACCGTCAACACGGTTTCCTACGCGGTCGATCAAGGCCGATATGGCGCGTCTCAGGTGAACTATGTCACCAAATCGGGAACCAATCAGTTTCACGGAAATCTGTATGAGCTGTGGAACGGATCGAAGCTGAACGCGGCGGATTTCTTTACCAACGCCACGCCCGGAAATCACAAGCCGCGCTCCACGGTAAATCACTTCGGCGGCAGCCTGGGCGGCCCCATCGTCCGCAACAAGCTGTTCTTCTTCTTCGACTCCGAATGGGTTCGAATCGCGCTTCCCATCGTGACCGCCACCACGGTGCCGACGCCCGCGTTTCAGAGCTACGTTCTCGCTCAATTGCCGCGGGGCGGCATGGACGCCGTCACCGGTTCCGCCTATCAGCCGGCGCCGCAACTGGTGCCGTTCTATCGGAAGCTTTTCGCGCTTTACCGCAACACCGCCGGCACTCCGCTCGCGGTTCTCGGCTGCCCGTTCAATAGCAGCGGGGCCGCAGCCGCCGGCAATCCGCCCAATGGAAATGGATGCGCCAACCGCCAGAGCATTTCCCATTCGAGCGACGATCGCGAGCAGGTGCAGACGGCGCGAATCGATTACAACATCGACACCACGAACATGGCCTGGTTTCGCTTTCAATCCGACACCGGACTGCAATCCGCCTACACCGATCCCATCAATCCGATGTTCAACGCCATCTCTCCGCAGCCGCTTTACTCGTTCGCATCCGGCTACACGCACGTGTTCTCCGGGCATTTGGTGAATTATTTCAATCCCGCGTTTTCCTGGTATCAAAGCCTGTTCGGACCGTCGGACTTTGAGCAAACATTGGCGGCGTTTCCGATCGTGCTCGAAGGCAGCGGCGCGAACGCGCCGTTTACCCCGCTCGGGGGCCTCGACAATACCTGGGTGCAAGGCCGCCGCGCCACGCGTTTTTTCATCAACGATAACCTCGCCTGGACCGTGGGCGCTCACGAATTCCGCTTCGGAACCAACAGCCGCATCTTTCGGCTGAACGATTATGACTTCGGCGAAGGCGCGGTCCCGCTGGTTACTTACACCAGCCTGCCGCAGTTCATTTACGGCGTTGCATCCACGGCCACGGAAACCTTTCCGCTCGCCAATTCGCAGCCCTACAATTTCCTCAATCTGGATTTTTATGCGCAAGACACCTGGAAGTTGACGCGCACATTCACCTGGACCTTCGGTATCCGCGATACCTACAATTCCAATCCGCTGAATCCGCACGACGCCGTCGCGCGCCTTTCCGGCTCGTTCGATTCCATCGCGCACGATGTGAATCAACCGCTCCATGCAGTGATCGACACGCATCTTGCAAACATCTTCGCTTCCACTCCATTGGCAATCCTGCAGCCGAGAACGGCCATCGCATGGCAGATCACGCCGCATACCGTACTGCGCAGCGGATTTGGCCTGTTCAGCGATCTGTTGCCGGGCAGCGTTGTCGATCTGGTGGGAATCAATCCGCCCTACTCGAAAACGTTTCAGGGCGGGCTGCTGGGCTCGGTGGGCGGGGTGGAAATCGCTCCCGGAGTTTCAAACAGCGCCATCGATGCGACAGCCGCAGCCAATCAGTTATTCAATACTGGCTTCGCGAACGGCGAGCTTTCCTGTGCCTCGCCCCTGGCCAATCGAAACTCCTGCCTTCCGCCGATTTCGATGACCGCCGTTCCCGACGGCAAGCTGCACGCACCTTACTTCATGCAGTGGAGCTTTGTTCTCGAACATCAAATCGGCAACGCACTCAATCTGCGAGCTCAGTATGTAGGCACGCGCGCGGTGAACCAACCGTACGAGACCCAGGTGAATGGCTATCAAACCGCTTGCCACGGATGCTTCGCGCCGTTCCCCTACGGCCAGCCTCTCGACCCGCGCTTCGGTGCGGTAACGCAATTGAACACCGGCGCAAACAGCCACTACAACGGCCTCCAGTTGACCGCCGACAAGCGGCTATCTCACGGCATTCAAGTGCTGGTCAATTACACCTGGAGCCGCTGCATGGACACGGTGTCCAACGGCGGATTCCTTCCCTTCGCCGCCGGCGCGCTTCTTTCGCCGCTGCCCGGCGAGCTTGGCCGACAATACGGTCCGTGCGATTACGACGTGCGAGACAATTTCACCGCCCAGTACGTTTATCAGTTGCCGATCAAAGCACGCAATCCCCCGCTGGCTCGGGCGCTGAACGGATGGCAGGTTTCAGGCACCGTCTTCTGGCACAGCGGCCTGCCGTTTTCAGTCTTGAGCGCGCCGTATTCGGCCAACGGAAACGGCATCGTGCAAGGCAGCGGCCCGCAATACGCCAGCGTGGTTTCGGGCGTGCCGCTGTATGAACACTCGCCCATTCCTGGCGTCACGCAACCGGGAACCATCCAGTGGCTCAATCCTGATGCCTTCGTTTCCACTGTCGATCCAAGCACCGGCGCATGTGCCGGCGGCGATACGCCGGCCAACTGCCAGTTCGGCAACCTCGGCCGAAACGCGTTGCGTGGTCCCGATTTCGTCTGGAGCGATTTGTATCTCACCAAGTGGTTCCAGTTGTCCGAACACGTAAAGCTGCGCATCGAAGGTCAATTCTTCAATCTCTTCAATCATCCGAATTTCGGCCTTCCTAACCTGGTTTACGCCGGGATTCCCGGCAAGCCTTCCACCCAAACCGGATTCGGCGCGTTCAGCTACGCCACTTCACCGCCGACGGGACTGTTGGGAGTTGGATTAGGCGGCGACAGTTCGCCCCGCATGATCGCGTTTCAAGCCCGGCTGGAATTCTGAGAAGAAAAAAAAGCGAGGGGAACGTACAAGGGACCGTCCCCCTCGGATCATGGACACAAGACGCTGTTGAGCCGCCGCCGACCGCAGTGGACTCGACTACCACATAGCCGCGTCACGTCAGCGTCTGCTCCTCTAGCCAATAAAGATCGACGTGTCGGCTGAACGGAATAGTGAGAACTTGGTACTAAGTAGGGCCGAATTTCGCCTTATTTATGCGCCCGCCGGCTGTTTATGCGCAGGCCGCATCCAAAATCTTTTGGATCACAACGTCGTAAGGCATTCCGGCGGTGGCGGCCGATTGAGCGAAGTCGTCCTCGCACGCCAGCGATGGATTGGGATTGGCCTCGATCACCACCACTTCGCCGGCCGGCGTCAGACGCACGTCCACTCGGCCGTAGCCGCGAATCTTCAGCACGCGATACACCTTGCGCGCCAGCCGGGCCAGCTTTTCCTCCACGCCCCCGGGAAGCTCCGTCGCCGGCCCATTTTGGATGCCCCATTTCTTGCGATAGCTGTCGTCCCACTTGGCTTTGAACGTGGCGAACTTCGGCGTGTCCTCGGGAACTTCGTGAAAGAAAATCTCGCGCGGCGGCAAAACCGTGAGTTTCCGATTTCCCATAACGCTTAAGTAAAGCTCGCGGCCGTCGATATATTCTTCGATCAACGCGTCGCAATGAAATTTCTCGTGGATGAAGCGCGCACGCTCCAGCGCCTCCTCCTCGCTCTTGGCGAACGAAGCCTTGGCGATTCCATCCGACGATTCTTCGCCCACCGGCTTCACAAAGGCCGGATAGATAAAGCGCCGCAAATGCTTGAGCGGGCGTTGCTCGGTGGAAATCACGAAATGCGGCACGCGCACGCGATGATACGCCAGCACCTTCTTGGCCAGTGCCTTGTCCTTGCAAAGCATCAGGCCGTCCGGACGCGCGCCCGTATATTTCACCCGCATCAGCTCCAGCAAGGCGGGGATGTTGGGCTCGTTCGCGCGATTGCAGTGGAAGGACTCGGTGAGATTGAACACTACCTCCGGCGCGAAGCTCTTCACCTTTTCCACGATGCACGCGACGTCATCGAAGACCGCGAGCATATCCACTTCGTGTCCCAGGCGCTGCAGGCAGGCCAGCACGTCGGCTTCGGTGGGCTTGCCTTCTTCTTCCTTCAGCTCTTGCGGAGAGAAGCTTTCGGCCGGGGCGCGGTAAGCCACGTCGAATAAAACCAGGACCTTCACGATCTACACAGACCTCTTGAAGCGGCCGGTGTGCAGATGATTGGTCACCATGGCCGACAGATACGCCGCCAGCTCAAACGAAACGCGCGCGCGCTCCGATGGCGGCGGAAACGTCAGTTTCAGCTTTTGGCAGCGCTCAATCAATTTCCGCACCAGCATGTCCACCGTGTATTTGTGCTGTCCGGTCCAATGAACAATGGATGCCACCAGCGCCGGCCGATTGCGTCGCATGACTTTTGCAGCGGACTCTCCGTTCGGCTCACCACTTCCGAATATAACGCGCAGATCGGCATCATAAAAGTCGGGGAAGTCTTCGGCGTAGAGTTTGCGGCGCTCGGTATAGTAGCGCGCCAGCGTTTTCCGGAGCCGGCTGGCTTCATAAATGCGCCGTGCGCGCTTCACTTTGGGCGGTGTGTTCTTGGCCTCTTCCATCAGGCATTGCACGAATTCCAGTTTGTCCAGCGCCTTCCAGCCGCGATACTGCTCGCGCCATTGCTCGGGCGTCATGGAAAGCCACACCGCGAACGTCTCCGCGAAATCTTCATCGGGATGCGCCTGCGCGTACCAGTTCGGAAGATTGCGCACGAAGCCTTTGCTGTACGGACGCGGCTGGTAGGTTTCGGGCGAGTATTCGGTTTCCGGGCTGCCGAACACGGCGCGCCAATCGTCGCGCGACGAGAAGCAATACGCATGATCGATGGCGTGCCCGCTCTCGTGCCGCAACAGTTGCTGGCACCACTCGGGCGTGCCGCCTTCCACCTGCAGCATCTGATGCATCTCGAGCGTCTTCAGCCTCGGATGCGCCAGATAAAACGGAATCGCGATGGCCGGCGATCCGGCGGGCGAGAACCATTCATCGCCCAGATAGCAGGCTGGACGAAACGAGAGGCCATGCGCCGCGAGTTCGTCATAAAGCTGCGCGATGCGGCCTTCCAGTTCGCCGCCGGCGATGTGCACGCCCAGATCGCAGATGCGCTTTTGAAGCAGCTCGTCGTCCTTCAGCGCCGTCCATGGGATAGCGGGTGCGGGCGTGGGTACAAGGGCCGAATTTTCTGCTGCGTCAGGCGGCGGATCGGGTCGCTCCACGGCTTTCATCCTAGCGCAGACCCCAACTTCAGAAGGCGCCGCCGCAACACCGGGTCCTGCTGCAAGGCTCGAACGTAGGCCGATTCCTCAGGTGCATTCTTTGCGCGCTGAATCCCGGACGGGAACGGCGATGCCCGCAGCGCCATCGCGGCGCGCCGCGTTTCGAAATGGTCCCAGTCGCCCGCGCGCGAACCCGGCAGCTCGTAAATCATCCAGCCCGCGGCCAGCCGCCGCAAGCTGCCAGCCGGGGTGCGATGCGCCGGATCCGCGCGCAGCTTCGCTTCCTCGCGCTCCAAAAGCTTGGCGACGTCAGCATTCGCGGGCCGGAATCCGAGCTTGCGATAAAACCAGAACGCCCCGGACTCGATGGCTTCTTCGTTGTGCGCCCCAAGCTGATACGGATCGACGGCGAAACAAGTCACCGAGAGCAATTGGTGGAACAACCGCAGCAAGCGCGCATAAAGCCACGCCGTCTCGCCTTCGCGAAACGTGTAGTAAAGGTTAAAGCCCACCTCCATGTGCTCAAACAGCGTCAGGCATTCGATATAGCCGATAGGCACGCCGTTCTTGAAGAACATGCCCGCGTGATAAGCGCGTAGCGGCAAGCGATGCTCGGGCGGTACGCCTGAAATAAACACCTCTACGCCGCGCCCAAAATCAACACGAATCACGTGATCCGGATCGCCGTAGGTGAAACCGTGCAGCTCGCGATAGCGCATCGCCGAAGTTTCGCGCGCAAAGTCGAGGACTCGCCCGCCGTCCGCCCGGCTGAGTGTTTCGATCGCAAACGCGGGCGATTGGAGCTCGCCGGCCAGCGATACATCGGAGCGGCGAATCAGCGGATCATCGTGATAGAAAAACTTGCGCCGTCCCGGAAATCGCCCATTCGTGCGGGTAGCGCGCGAATCGCCCAGCTCCCAGCGCACCGCGATCTTGGCCTGCGCGAACAACTCGGCGCGGTCTTCAGCGGGGATCGGCAGAGCCTCAAGACGCGAAATCAGCCAGCACAGATCCGATCCCCCGGCTGGCTTGGCAGCCCGAAACCAATCCATATAAGGAATGGTCGCCTCCACCAGAAGGTCTTCGTTCGCGAATGGATGCAATCGCCGCAGTAGCGGCCCAAGCAGCGCCGCATCATACCCATCCCAATCGATCTCAACGGCTCCTGGATGATGCTCGGCCAGCCAGCGCGTAATGTCATACGTAAAGAGCGCTGAAAACGCGGTTCCCGCGATGCCCGAAACGTCCGGTTCCTCGAACGGCACCAGATCTACGCCCGCGCGGCGCAGTTGCGCAATTTTCTTCGGGATCGCAGCGAGCAGCTCGTCAGCAGCCGCACCACCTCCGCATTCGGCGGATACGCCCGAAAAAACAGCAGTGCTTCATGAAACCGAATCAGCGAGCCCGCATCCGGAAAACGGGCGCGGCCCAATTGTCGAAGCAAGCGAGGAAGCGCCGCCTGTTCATCGCCACCAAATGCTCGCTTCGAGGCTTCCAAGCGGTCCAACAACCGAGCCACAGCAGAGTAGGATCTCATCGGGAGTAGACTATCAGAAGCCATGCGAAACATCCTCACGACGCTGATCGTTTTATTCCTGGCGGCTGCTTTTGGAGGCTTTGGTCAAGATACCCGGCTGTACGTCGTCACGCACGTGGATCTCACGCCCAATTACACCGCCGACGGCACCAAACTGCTCGAAATGTTCGCCGCCGATAGCCGCAAGGACCCCGGCAACGTGCGCTTCGAGCTGCTCCAGCAACTCGGGCGCGCGAACCATCTCGCCATCGTGGAAGTCTGGACGAATCAAAAAGCCTTCGACGCGCACCTGGAGGCGAATCACAGCAAGCAGTTTCGCGAGAAGCTTCAGCCGATGCTGGGAAGCCCCTTCGACGAGCGCCTCCACAACTTACTCAAATAGCCGCACTCAGTTCGGCTTCGCCAGCTCCTTCACCAGTTCATACAAAAAAGCTTGCCCCTCGTAGAACGAATTGATGTTCATGCGCTCGTCGCGTCCGTGCGCGCGAACGTCACTGCGATCGCCGAAGAAGCCCGACACGCCATATGTAGGAATACCCGCGACGCGTAAGTAGCGGCCATCCGTGGCGCCCGTGCTCATCACGGGAATCGTAATCACGCCGGGCCACATGCTATCGCTGATGCGAGCGACGGCTTGGAACACGTCCTTGCGCAGCGGCGACGCGGGACCAATATCCACATCACCTTGCACATGGATACCAACCTGGTCATCCCCAATCGCCAGCCGCAGCGCCTTTTGCACCGATTCCACGGAATCTCCGGGAAAAATCCGGCAGTTGACGTTCGCGGTGGCAAGCTGTGGAAGCGCATTCAGTGCGTGGCCGCCGGCCAGCTCCGTAGGAACGCAAGTGGTGCGCAGCATTGAATTCCAACGCGGTGAAACCGACGCCACCAGCTCCATCGCCCCCGTGGCCGCTTCGGGCGGCCCGTCGGCAATTTTGATCAGATAGTGTTTGATCGATCCATCCTCCACCTTCGCCATTTCCCGAAAATAGGCGCGCGTCACTTCGTCCGTCTTCAGCGGGAAGCCATAGCTGGAAAGCCTTTCGAGCGCGGTGGCCAGGTGATAGATGGCGTTGTCGGCGACCGGCACCGAGCTGTGGCCGCCCTTATTGTGGACTTCAAACTTGAAATCGGCGTACGATTTTTCGCTCACCTGGATGTTGTTCGCGATCTTCTTGCCGCCCACCATCACGCCCCCGCCGCCCTCGTTCAGCGCGAGCTCGGCGTCAATCAACTCACGCTTGTTCTTCAGCAGCCAGATGACGCCGTTGTAAGGCCCGCCGCCTTCTTCGTCCGCCGTGAGGGCCACGATGATATCGCGCTCCGGCTTGAATCCTTCGCGTTTCAAGCGAATCAGGTTCGCGATCCAGACCGCGGCTTGCGCCTTATCGTCCGAGGTGCCGCGGCCATAGTAGTAGCCGTCCTTCTCGACAAACTGGAACGGATCGGTGCTCCAGTCCTCCCGATTCGCCTCAACCACGTCGGTATGCGCCAGCAGCAGGATCGGCTTCAATGCGCCGCTGCCGCGATAACGCACCACCAGGTTGGCCTTTCTCGGGCTCCCGCCACCCACGAAAATGTCGGACTCCGGAAACCCGGCCGCGCGCAACCGCCTGGCCACCATTTCGGCGATCGGGGTGGTGGACCCGGTGGTATAACCGGATCGGACCTCGATCATTTCCTTGTAAATTTCCCGCGCCAGTTGCCGGTCGGCGTCGGGCGGCATCACGGCGAAAGCAGTCCGCGGAGCAAGCGTCCAGAAGACGAAAGACAGCGCGATCCACCGCCACATGCGCGGATTGTAGCATGCCATTTCAAAGGATCACCCGGAGTCCGGCTCGTTCCAGAGCGATGTGAAGAGCCTCTCCGCGCCAGCCATCGCAGCGGCTCCAACCAGGCGCCTGTTCGCGCCCATCAACTCAGCGGTCTGAATCCGCACCGTCGCTCGGGCAAAACCAGGCGGAGGAAACATGACGGTCTAAGTTTTAGGGGCGCGGCCATAATCGATCTAAGTGATTTGAGTGCGCAGACATCCAACCCCAGCGCGCAGGCAGGCAGGTTTTCAGTCCGGAGGCTTTGCCGCATGAGTTTCACAAGCCTTCGGGCCAGTTCAATGCTGGTGTGGGCAAGGGCCCAAACGCCGGCCCTTCGCCACGTCCCATCCCGCTCGCTTAACGGAGCGCACGTCCATTACTCCGAGTGCAATCGAGGCTGAATTGTCACAATAAATACTCCAGGCCAACCGAGAGAGCCGAGGACGGGGCCTCATTAAGTTTTGTCGCGATCGGGTTGCAGCGGCCCTGTCATGGCTTTGATCGTCGAATGGTATCATCCGGATGATTTCAACATGAAGAATACTCCGCTGGAAGACGTGACGGTCCTCGATTTGACCACGGCTTTGGCTGGGCCATTCGCTACGCTGCTTCTCGCGGGACTAGGGGCCAAGGTCATCAAGATCGAAAACCCGATCGGCGGGGGCGATAGCTGCCGATCGAATGCGCCCTATCTCGGCTCCGACGGCGGAACGCTCGCGCGCCAACATCCGGACGATGTTTCCGTCTCCGCCCTGAACCGGCTTCGCAATAAGATGGGCGTCACTCTGAACCTGAAGCATCCCGAGGCGCGCAGCGTGTATGCCGATTTGATAAAACGCGCCGACGTCATCGTCGAAAACTTCAGCAGAGGGACGCTGGAGCGCCTGGGGGCAGGCTGCACATTTGCCCAAGAAGTGAATCCGCGGATCGTCTATTGCTCCATCACCGGCTTTGGAAGCGAGGGCGATCCGGGAACCGGCAAAGCCATGGACGCCATCATTCAAGCGCTCAGTGGAGTGATGATGACTTCCGGCGGCCCAGGCGATCCCCCGGTCCGCATCGGCGTGCCGTTCGCGGATCTCACCGCGCCGTTATTTGGCGTGATCGGTGTGCTTGCGGCGGTCCATCAGGCGCAACGCACCGGCCTCGGCCAGCAAGTGGATGTCTCTATGCTCGGCGTCATGACCATGCTGGTTTCCGGCGAACCGTTCGATCTTCTCGATCGGTGCGGTGTCCCGCAACGAACCGGCCTGACAGTGCCGCGGCTGGCTCCGTTCGGAATGTATCGGACCAAAGACGGATACGTTTCCATCTGCGCACCGACGGAACCCTTCGCGCATTCGCTGTTTCAAGCGATCGGCCGCCCGGACCTGATCACCGACATCCGGTTCGGCAAGCGGGATGACCGCGTGGTGAACGTCGTCGGAATTGGACGCAATTGTAGAAGGCTTCACCCGTTCCAGAAACAGCGCGGAAGTTATCGCGGCGCTGGACAAATTTGGCGTGCCCGCCGCTGAAGTACGCGACCCTCAGGATGCGGTGCGTGACCCGCGTGTCGTTTCGCGCGGCGAGACGGTGCCGCTGGCCCATCCGAAATACGGCGCGGTGGAGGATGTCTACGGAATGGGCATGCCCATCAAGTTTTCGCGCGCGCAAGCCGGCTTTGACGCTCCTCCGCCGGAGCTGGGAGAACACAATCGAGAAGTATATTGCGATTGGCTTGGCTATTCGGCGGAACGCCTGGAAGAGCTGAAAATGAGGCAGGTGATTTGATCTCGACTCTCGCCAAAATCTATAAGCGAACGAGCAGTCCCATCGCGTGGCCCAATGCCGGTCATCGGCGTGACGTCCAACACTGTGCCTTGGGAGCTGCTCCGAGCCGCCGGGTTCCAGCCCATGCTTTTGAGCCCTCACCGGCCGCGGACCCCACTCGCCGATCGCTACATGGAAGATGTTTTCGGCGCGCGCATGAAAGGCATATTCGATTTTCTGATCTCCGACGACAGCGCTGGGTTGAGTGCCGTGGTCATACCGCGAACCTCCGAACAAGAGCACAAGCTCTATCTTTATTTGCGCGAGTTGATGCGCCAACAACTGGAACGCTCGCCCCAGCCGATTCTCTACAACTTGCTGCATGCCAGGTCGCCGGAAGCTGAAGCGTATGGACTGGAGCGAACCCGCGCATTGAAGATTACTTTGGAGCGGCTTGCCGGACAGCGTATCGAACCCGAAGCACTCTCGGCCGCCATCGCTGAAGGAAATGCCGCGCGCCATGCCATCCGCGGTTTATTGCAGGAACGTGAAGGCGACGCTCCACGGCTCCCCGGTTCCGAAGCGCTGGCGCTGATCGGAGCCTGGTACTTCATGGATCGCACCGAATACGCACGACTCGCGCAAGAGGCGATCTGTGAAATCCAAACGCGGCCGCCGCTCAGCGGGTCCGCGGATTCTTATCAAAGGAACGCCGCTCGACAGTCCTGATTTTTGCGCGGCCATCGAATCCCATGGCGCGATCGTCGTGGCCGAAGACGATTGGTGGGGCTCGCGTGCCGCCGGCCGCGACATCGATACTACGATTGATCCCGTGCGCGCGATTTTCGAGAAATACTATTTCGACGCGCCCAGCCCGCGCGTTTTTCCCTCCGAAACGGCCGATGCCTGGTTTCTTCGCAAGGCTGCCGAAGTGGACGGCGTCATCTTTTATCTGCCGCACGAGGACGACGTCTTCGGTTGGGATTGTCCACGCCTGTGCGAATTTCTGGATGATCGCGCCATTCCGCATTTGATGCTGCGCGACGAATCTTCGGATGAAATCGGAGCATTCGTTGAGGGGCTGCGCCATGGCTGAGAAACAATTGCAGTGCACGGTTCGCGCCGCCGCGTATCAGAAGGAGTGGTTCGCTCAACTGCGCGAAGACGTGCGCGAAAAACGCAAGCCTTACGCCATCGTGCAGGCCGACATGCCGCTCGAACTGTTCCACGCGATGGACATTCCAGTAGTCAGCAATCAGTGGTGGGCCGCGATGGTGGCCGCCAAGCGACTCGCGCCCCACTATCTGGACGGCCTCAATGCCATGGGCTATCACGATGGCCTGTGCCGCTATTGCAGCCTTTCACTGGCATCCACTATCGCCGGAGATCCCTCGCAAGCCCCGTGGGGCGGTCTTCCCAAGCCCGCGCTGCTCTCGGCCAGGCTGACCTGCGATTGCATCCAGCGCGTCTTCGAAACCTGGGCCGCTAAGCTCGGCGCTCCGTTCGTCCCCCTGGATGCTCCCGGCGCGTCCGAGCTTCCGCCACGCTGGTGGGAACTGAGCCGTTACCGCTGGAACGAGCTGTTCGAAGATCACCGGCTGGACTTCATGGTGGCGCAATTCCATTCGCTCATTGCGACTCTGGAAACAATTACGGGCAGCGGCTTCGATCTCGAACGCCTGCGCGCTCTGATGGAAGGCGTCAACCGTCAAGAAGAATATTTCGAAGAAGTGCGCGACATGATTTGCAATGCGCCGAAGACGCCAGTCCGCATGCACGAGCAGGTAAGCAACGTGATGGCGGCGCAGTGGTTGCGCGGCAGCGAATGGGCCATCGCGCACGCGCGCGCCTTTCGCGATGAAGTGCGGCAGCGCGTGGAAACAGGTATCGCGGCGTGCCCCGCCGAACGCCTGCGCCTGATGTGGGTGGGCGCCGGACTTTGGCACGATACCGATTTCTACACAGCATTCGAAGAACAGTACGGCGCCGTCTTCGTTTGGTCGATGTATCTGGCGTTTGGGCCGGACGGCTACATTCGCTATGGTCTCGACGATCCGCTGCGGGCGCTCGCCAGCCGCACCGTCAGCTTCAATGAGCAACTGCACAATCCGCCCTGGGCCAACGAGTGGATCGTCGATCAGGCCAAGAGACACCGCATTGATGCGGCGCTGGTGCTGGAGCCGCTGGGCACCCGGCCCTCAGCCACAGGCAATCGCTTCATCGAGCGGGCGCTCGAAAGCAGCGGCGTCCCTGTTCTCCCGATTGCCGCCGACATGGTAGACGCACGCGGATGGGACGGCCCTGCCATGCGTCAAACCGTGGCCCGCTTCTTGGAACGGCTATAGTGCCTCAGAAACACAATTTCGATTAAAGACACGATCACCCCGGCCGCAACAAAATACCAGCCCGCGGTGAACCCGCCTGTGCGATCGCGCAACAAGCCCAGGACCTGCGGCCCCACGTATCCGAAGACGCCTCCGCCCAGGCCCACCACGCCCATTACCGGCCCGAGTTCGCTACGCCCCACGACATCCCCGGCGAGCGCGAAGATCTGATTCGTCGCGCAGAGGCCCAGTGAGATCACGAGCGCAGTGGCCACGCGGAACGCCAGAAGATTCGGGATCATCATCGCGAAGCACGCGGGAATCAAGACCGCGGCGAGCACGATCATCATGTTCCAGCGGTCGAACCGATCGCAGAGGTAGCCAAACAAAAGGTTGGCGAAGATCGCGACAACATAGCTGGCGCTGATCAGATAGGCGCTCTGCAACGCGCCCAGGTGAAAGGTCGACCGTACCGCCGACGGCACAAAGAACGTCGCGCTGAAGCCGCCCATGTTGATCAGCCCGAGCAGAACCATGCTCCAGACCACCGGCGTGCGGAATGCACTCCTGGTTGGCATCGACGGCCCGTGCGCGTGGACTGAGCCTTTGCCGCTGCCCGCTCCACCTTGGTAGCCGAACCAGAAAACCGCGGCGCCCAGCAACGCCATGACGGCGAATCCGATGATTCCCCCGCGCCATCCGTAAGGTTCCGCGATGATGGTGCCGAATGGCGCGCCGATTACCGACGCTAGTGACGCCATCGCGCCGAGGATCCCCATGGCCGTGCTGCGAAACGCGGCCGGCGCAACCAAAGCGATGGACGTCATTACGCAAACGAACGCTACTCGATATCCGATCAGCCAAACCACGCGGGCCCCTAGCGCGCCTTGGTAGGACGATGCCCGGCTGAGCAGCAAGAGCCCGAGCGCGACGCCCAAAAGTCCCGCGAAAAGCGCGAGCTTCTCCCCTGCTTGCTTGGCCAGAATGCCGGAGGGCACACTCACCGCGATCGCCACCAGACCGTAGAGGCCGGTGAACAAACCGATCTGTGAATAACTGAGCCCGAACTCTTTCTGAATGGATGGAAGCAGCGGGGAAAAGCCCAGGCTCGACATTTGAATCGCCATCATCGCGACGATGGTGGCGGCGAACGACGGGATCCAACTCCGGCCGGAATTATGCACAGGCTCTATATTACGCGGGAAAACGCTCCCGCAGCGGTTTCTTGAAAGTCAGGATCTCCAGGTGGCGCTTTCCTCGGCGACGGGCGATCACCAGGCTGCAGCGGGAGCGGGACTTGCCCCGCGGATCAAATTCAGGTTTCCCAAAACGTTGCCGCCTGTGATCGCCCTGCCTGGTCGCTGAAGAAGCGGCCACGAAGTTCCATTTCGATCGGGTCTCAGTGGAGGCATGGGCGACAGGGCATCCGTTCGCATCGATCACGCTACCGCACACACCGAGAACGCCGGCGAATCCTGCCGGTAGAAAGCACCGAAACGATCGCTCGAAGCATGCCGCCGCTTCCTCTTCTCTCTGGAAAGTTGCGAGACATGACGCACCACTCTCCCCACGGGGCAGCGATAGCAAGCATCGACAACTCACAGCTTGACATCTTTTCAATCGGATAATTGCGCGGTGCTCAACCTTATTTGTAGAGTCCGGTACGGCTATTTGCAATCGAAATTGGCAGCGTCGTCCCGCGAACCCGTTCCGCGATAATGCGGATAGGCAGGATATGCGCACACCGGCCGGCTCACACCTGGAAATGATTTACCCTTCGCCACCATGTGCTCTGGCGCTTGATCTTTCTCCGTCCACTGAACCAGCGCGGTCAGCGGATCGAAATCCTCCAGCGCCGGACCGCCGCCGCAGTGGTTCATCCCGGGCACCTCGAAGAAACGCACCCACGGCATGGTTTTATCCAACCCGCCGTTGTCGCGCACCACACGCTCGTAATAGCGGGCCGTATCGTAAGCGGAAAAGAAGGGATCACTCATCCCGTGAATGAGCATGAGCTTGCTGCCGCGACTGGAAAACGTCGAAAGAAACGTCAGCAACGAGTCCTGCAGAACGCTGGTGTCGTTGAGACGCGCCGGGTCCGTATCGAAGTTGAATTTCATCGGATCGAACTGCGGGTCAGGCGGCGTGAAGAAAAAGCCCTTGAGTCCGCTGAACATCAAAATTACGTCGGCGGAATTGGGCGTTGCGGTTTCCGATGTCCCCAGCTTTAGCGCACGCCATCCGGGAGCTGCAATACCGGTGTCATAAGGCCAATCCGAATAGAGCGCTTCGCCGCGCGAGTTCTTGGGACCCGCGAATACTTTCTTCAGCGCGGCCACCTGGTTCGCGGAAAGACAGGTGTCCGTCTTGCGCCCGTTGCAGACCAGGTTGGCGGGATCGAAGTGGCAATCCCTCGTGTCGAAGATGAGGCCGTCCTTGACGCCGTCCTTCGAATCGCAAACTTGGGCCACCGCGCTGGCCACCAATGTTAGATCCGCATTCGAGAATGCCTTGGAAAGAATCGGGCGTCCCGCGGCGTCCTTCGGCGCGATTTCAGAGAACGCGATCGTTTCCCACACGGAGCTAATCGTGGCAGTGCCCACGCGGGCGGCCGGCGCTACCGACATCACGCCATCAAACGCGAGCGGAAAACGCTGCGCCGCAAGCAGAGCTTGCCGGCCACCATTGGAACAGCCCATGAAATAGGACTTCTTCCACGGCTGGCCGTAGTAGTGGACGATGATCTGGCGTGCCAGTTCTGTCACCGCCATAAAGCCGCCGTAGGCTTGATCGATTCGAGCTTGCTGGTCAATGCCGAAGGAGGAATCGGCTGCGGCGCCCATCGGTCCGCCCTGACCTTGATGCCCTGAGTCCGTGGTGGCCACCGCAAACCCGCGTGCCAAAGCTGGCACGGCGGTAGAGCCCGAGATCGGAATTGCGCCGCTCGCGGGCCGGACAACACCATCCATCCCACCGCCTCCCTGAAATAGGAAGCGCTCCGTCCACATATCCGGCAGCCGCAGTTCAAAGCCAATACCGAACTGTTTCCCTCCGGCCCCGATTCGTTTGTTAATCATGCCCTGCACCAAACAATACGCCGGTAGCGCGCCGGTGGCCGCGATGGTCTCGGCTTTCGAAAACTCGACGCCCGGAGCGCTGAACCCGAGCAACTGTGCGCAGGGGCGTTTGGGCGAAACAGTCTGCGCCTGGCAAAGCAGGGCCGAGAACAGCAGCATGAGCGCTCCCATCATGCACCTCGAGAGATGGCGGCATCTACTGTGCACAGAGGTATGCTCCGGCATCGCTAGGTGGACCTCCTACGTATTTTGGATACAGCGGATAGTTACACAGTGGCAGGCTTCGCCCGCCCCCTGTTACCGTCAATTGCTTCGGCGGCGGCACATTCTTTTCTACCCAATCCATCAGTATCGGTAGCCGATCATATGTATTTGGAATAGGAGAAGCGCCGATCGTTTTTCCGTCGCCGTCCGTCGTGTAGTTCATGCCGCTTAATCCGTGGTTGGTCTGGGGGATCACGAAGAAGCGGGCGAACTGGTCTACCTTTTTCCGCCCCATACGATCGATGACCGATTGAAAATAGCCCAGCTGCGCTCCTGGAGACGCTAAAGTGTCATTCGTTCCGATGGTCAGAATCATCTTGCCGCCTCTTGCAGCGAATTTGCTGAGGTCTGGGTTGGTCGCATCCAGCCATTCCGACAATTCGATCCGGCGCGAGTTCCAGCGGCCGCCCTCGACGTAGTCGAGCGGATTGGCGGCAAGATCCTGCATAAGAAAACCAGTGACGCCGATCACTCCCAGATGACGGTGCATCGGCGCATCGGCCGCGGCTCCTTCCTGTCCGCGAAAACGCACCGGCAAGATGAGTCCCGATCCGCTGGGATCGGTATTCGGCACCCACATGCCAAACTGTTTCACGCCGTTGGCCAGGGGCGCGGCAAAATGATAAGGACTGTAAACCATCTCCAGGGTCGAGATCTGGCCGTCAGTCAAACATGCCTTTGCACTCGTATCCGCGGGATCAGGATCACGGTTCCCAGGGCAGCGCTTTGCGGCCCAAGGGTGGCGTCCTTTCTTGCCTTGTTTAACATCGAAAATCGCGCGGCAGGCTGGATAGTTATTGATAATGCCGTCTGCGAGTCCATCCAGTTTGTCGCACTGCCGCATGAATTCCCCGCGGATGGCGTTCACTTTGGCGGGAGTAACCCAGTTGGCCAGCGGTTTTTCCTGAATTCGAATCAGCTCCGGCGCCAGCATCAGCGAAGAGAAGCTCACGATCGGCACGTTCGCGATGATGCCGCCGTAGTCGGCGGGATAGCGCTGAGCTACGGTAAGGGCCTCCCGGCCTCCTTGCGAGGTGCCGAAGAAATAATTGAACCGAGGCTTCTGTCCGTATGCGCGCTGAATCAGCACCATAGCGGCATCATGCGTTTTTTTCATTTGCATGTACCCGAGGTTTTGGATGGATTCATCGCTGAGAGCCCAGTCGGTGCCGGCGATGGTATGCCCGGAGTCGCTTCCATAAGTGGCAAACCCGCGCTCGAGCAATCCGGGTCCGGTGGTGACACCAAAGGTCATTGTGAGGTTCGGAATCATGCCATTCATACCACCGCCGCCGAGTTGAGCGGACCTCTCGCTCCACTCCGAGGGCAACATTACTCGGAAGAGAATTGGTTTCGCTTTGCCGCTGGTATCTATAGGCGCCATCGAGCCGTCGATGCTGCAATAGGCAGGCAGGGACGCCGCCGCGGGTTTCCAGACTGGGGCGCTCAGGGTTACGGACGCAACCGGCTCGCCGATGAGTTCAACCGGAATTGAAGTGCCCAGTGTTTTCGCTGTGCAATCGTTTTCGGCGAGTTTCGTAGCGCCCGTCTGCGCGCACAATAGTTCGGAAGCAGCACAAAATGCGCAGATCAGCCGGAGGCTCATGGGTTCTCCTTAACTCCGCTGCCCAGGTGGTGATTGAAAACTTCGACGATCACGTCGTAGCAGTCGCGCGATTCCGGCACATCGGGATTATAAAAGAATCCGTGAAAGAGTGCTTCCCACACGTGCAGCTCGGCGGCGAAATTCAGCTTCACCAATGTTGGCGGAAATTTCGCCAGAACTTGCGGCGAGTTGATCGGGGCCACGAGCGTCCGCGCCTCGCCCAGTGGGCCGGCGGTGTATGTTGCGTCGCCAACGAAGCCCGCGCCTGAGGGCGAACCTGCCCCCGCGCAAAAGATGCCCACTGCTCCGGGCCTGGGCAGATTCTGCTTTTCAAATCAGGCAACCGACATCTGCCGTTAACATCCCGCCCGCGGAGCATCCTGCATTCTCCTATTTTTTCGGAGCGTATGGGCCGACTTCCGGTTTGGCCTGCGTGTCCTTCAGCGGGCCAAGTTCCGCCGCCACTCCTCGGGCGATGGCTGCCGTTTCACTTCCGGCTTGGAAACACGTGAAGTCCGGGCGATCGCGCCATGCCAATGGTCCGCAGAGCCGTTTCCCCGCTGCGAGAGCAGCATCATGTACAACGTTGATCAGGCGCTCGTAATCGGGATCGCCCTGTTTGTAGCCCGAGAAATTGCCGAGATCTCCGCTCGCCGCAAAGACTGCGTCCACGCCCGGAATCGCTGCGATCTCGCGGGCTTGCGCGGCGCCGCCCACGGTTTCGATCATCTCAATCAAAACCACGTTGTCGTTGATGGTGGCCCGGTAACCGCCCGGAACTGTGCCCCAGAACTCAGGCGAGAATGCCTGCCCACCGCCCAGGCTGCGTTTCCCCAGGGGTGGGAAATATGTCCAGTCTCTTCCCGCCTTCCCTTCCTCAACGGTCCTCACGGTGGGTACGATGATTACCAATGCGCCCGCATCCAACGCATGCTGAATCTCGCGTTCATCCGCGTAGGCCACCCGCACTCCGGGAACTGCTTTGGCGTGCGGACAAGCCTGCCACATTTTGGCTACTTTGTCCCAGTCGCGCGTGTTATGCTGCATCTCCGTCCAGATGAAGTCATAACCTGCGTTGGCGAAGGCGCAGTAAGTGGAGGGATCGGATGAGGCGAAGAATGTTCCGCCCGTTACTTTCTCGCCTCGCATCATCTTGAGCTTTACCGGATTCCAGATCTTGCCGTTAGGGGGCGCATCGAAAGCGTGGCCGTACTTCCAGGATTTCTCGTCAATGGCGCCTTGATTGATTGCGTTAGGAAGCGCGGTTGTGATTGCGCCGGAATCCTTGCCGGCGGGGGCTGCCAGCGGGAACTTCAGCGTGCCTGCAGCGGCATTGTTGGCATAGGGATCGGCCGCGGGCGGCGGCGTTCCAGGAGTCTGGCCTCCGGCCTGCTGCCCTTCCAACCGCAACATGCCGAATCCGAGTGTTACGGAGAGCGCTAAAAGAGTAAACCGGCGATTCATTTCGATTCCCTTTCTCGATTCTCAATTTGACTGGCGCGGCCGGAGGCTTGCGATTTACGCTCTTCGCTGCTCGCCGGCCAATTCGATCGTGAAGCCATTGGGGTCGCGGAAGCGGAGTGTGTGATCGGGGGTTGAGGTTGTTTCCACTTGGAGCTTCTCCAGTTTCGAGGCAGTCGCCTTCTTGTCGAAACCTGCGATGCGGAAGCATAGACGCTCGATCGCAGGCTTCGCGCCCGCTGCAACCGACTCGAGTGCGAGGCGCGTATTCGCAACCTGGAACCAGACCTGGGCGGATTTCTTGCGGATCGGAGATCCGAAAAACTGCGCGTAGTGGGCTGACGCGCGATCCAGATCGGATACGGTGAGAACGATATGATCCAGACCGACCGCTTCAATGGCTGCCGGGGCGGTGGTGATGCGCGTGGAGGGAACAATCGTTTTCGCCAGGCCGCCAGGCACACCTAACAACTGAAGACGGATTCCATCATCATCGGTCGGCATGCCGAACCGGCCGGCACCCATCTTGATTCCGGCCTTTTCGAGGGCGGCGCGCATTTCGTCGGGCTTGTAATCCTTCACGAGCGCGCAGAAGTGATCGATTCTTGGCGCCGGGTTGGCAGCCGGCGTACCGCCAAAGGCGATGTAGGCGCTTCCCATGCGGACGTAGTAGCGCGGTGGAGGGTCGCGTTCCTGAAATAGTTGCGGATCGAAGATTTGTCCGTACCAGTCCGCAGCGGCTTTCTGATCCGGCACGGTCATGCCGACATGTTCCAATCCGGTAGTTTGCAGCGGCAAAGGTCCTGAACCTGTTTCTTCGGCCTGGCCGGTGACAGCCCACATGCCCGCCAGCGTCGCTGCCGCGGCCAATGCCTCGCGCCGGCTCCATTTATTTGTTGGAATCGTCATCATCAGATCTCGAGTTTGCCGGTGCTGTCGCCGAACGAATCTTGCTCCACGCCCAGCTTGTCGAGAACCGCGAGCAGCAGATTGGACATGGGCGTATGCGGCGGCGTCACGATATGACGGTCGCCTTTCAGCTTGCCGGAAGCGCCGCCCGCGACCACCACCGGCAGCGGATCGTGATCGTGCTGATTACCGTTGCTCATGCTGCTGCCATAAAGAATGAGCGAATGATCCAGCAGAGTGCCGTCGCCGTCCGGCGTCGAACGAAGCTTCTCGAGGAAATAGGCCAGCAAATTCGTGTGATAGCGGTTGATCAGCGCGAAGCGGTCCATGTTGGCGCGAACGTTGGAGTGATGAGAAGCCACATGAAAGCCTTCCCGGACGCCGCTCTGCGGATACAGGGCTCCGCTGGTATCCCGTGCATACATCATGGTTGTGACGCGCGTGATGTTGGCCTGGAATGCAAGGGTCTGCAGGTCGAACATGATCTTGAAGTGCTCATCGAAGGCTTCTGGAATTCCAACCGGAGCGGGGGGGACTTTCAAATCTTTGGGCGTTTGTTCCTCGGCCTTCTGGATGCGGCGCTCGATCTCGCGAACGTCGTCGAGGTAATCGGCCATGCGCGCCCGGTCGGACGCCGGCAGTTCCAGGTTCAGGGACGCGATCTCATTCTTCACGGAATCCAGCAGGCTGCGCGATTGTTGCTTGCGTGCGAGCCTTTCCTCCGGCGTGCTGCCTTCTCCAAACAATCTTTCGAACAGGACCTGCGGGTTATGTTCCATGGGCAGCGGCAGGGTCGGCGTTTTCCACGCAATGGTGTTCGTGTACGCGCATCCATAACCCGAGCCGCAGTTGAGCCCATTCTCTTCGATGGCCACTTCCAGCGACGGCAGGGGCGTGTCTTGCCCGAGCTTTTCCGCCACCAATTGATCGATCGTGACGCCTACGTGGATGGTGGCTTTCTCAGGATGAGATCCGCTTAAGAAGACAGCGGCGGAGCGCGCGTGGTCGGCGCCCGCATCGCTTCCGATACCGGCAGCCTGCTTATGTGCCAGGTTGCTCACCACGACCAGGCGATCCCGATATTTCTCCAGCGGCTGCAGAATTTCGGTGAACTCAAAGCCGCTGCCTTCCTTGGCCGGAGTCCATTTGTCCATGGTTGCGCCATGCGGAACGTAGATGCATCCCAGCCGGCTGCGCGGGCTAGCGGCGGTATTGGCCAAAAGCGTTTGGGCCGGGACCATGGAATCCAGCAGCGGCAGCGCGACCGCAACGCCGGCACCGCGCAGGAAAGTCCGGCGTGGAAGATGTTTTTTGGTGATGAAGTTCATGGCTGCTCTTCTCTCCTGTTCTCTGGCCTGTTCGCCGCGCCGCGGTCAGTGCAACACGGCCGTCTCCGCTTCGGTTCGGCTGGTGCCCACCGGCTTCATTTTCATCTGAAACGGCGCGCTCTTTACGATCCCGAGCACGATGGACGAGAAACGATCGTCATTGCGGCCGGCCTGGCGCGTAATCGCGCGCACCGCTGGCATGTCGTAATATTTCAATCCCCGGCCGAGCGCATAGGTCATCAGCTTCTCGGTGAGTGTGGAGACGAAAACGTCGGAGCGGCTGAGCAGCGCCGCGCGCAGACTGGCAGGCCCCGACAGCTTCGTGCCATCCACCATCTGTCCCGACGCGTCAATCGGCACTCCGCCGTCGGTAGTCCGCCATTTGCCCGTGAGGTCGAAATTCTCCAGCGAGAATCCGATCGGGTCCATGATCTTGTGACAGGCCGCGCACACGGGATTGTTTCGATGCGCCTCCATCTTTTCTCGCACCGACACAAGTTTCGCGGTAGACGCATTTTCCGGCAGCGCGGGAACATTCGGCGGAGGAAGCGGCGGCGAAGAGCCCAGGATGTTTTCAAGAACCCACTTGCCTCGCGCCACCGGAGAAGTTCTGGTCGCCACCGACGTGACCAGCAGAATGCTGCCCTGGCCCAGCAATCCGCGGCGCGAATCATCCTGCAATTTCACGCGGCGGAAGCGGCTCCCGTAGACGCCGGGGATGCCGTAGTGCTGTGCGAGACGTTCATCGGCGAAGGTATAGTCGGCGGTCAGCAGATCGGCGACGTTGCGGTCTTCCCGGACAACGCTGTCGAAGAACAGCTCGGTTTCGCGCCGGAAGGATTCCCGAAGATTGTCGCTGAAGCCGGGCGCCTCCGGCCGCGAATTCTTCAACTCTCGAAGATAAAGCCACTGACCGCCAAAATTCTCGGCCAGTGCGGACGATTTTGGATCGGCCAGCATCCGGCGAGTCTGGTGTGCCAGAACCCGCGGGTCGTGCAGCTTGTTCTGCTCCGCCAGCCGCAGTAGTTCCTCATCGGGTATGCTGCTCCAGAGGAAGAAGGACAGCCGGGAGGCGAGTTCAAGATCGCTGATGGCGTAGATGCCGCCCGGCGGCGTACCGGCCGGTTCCTTCTCAAACCGGAAGACGAACCAGGGGTCCACCAGAATGCGCGCCAGCGCAGCTTCTATTCCACGCTCAAACCCGCCGGAGTTCCTGCCTTGCTGGTAGAAGCTGAGCAATGTCTCAAGATCGGCATCGCGGACCGGACGCCGGAACGCCTTCGTTGCGAGCGACGTCAGGATTCGTTTGGCGCAGGAGGTTTCGTCATCGGAAGTTGGGTGGCAAATGAAAATTTTCCGGCGGCTCGGCGTATCGCCGGGAGCCGTGGCATTGGTCGGTCCCGTGATCGCGACGCTACTAACTGCGGCGTTGTCGGGATACACGGCATAAACGTCGTCGACACCGGCCGAATCGTAGGCGGGCATGGCGACGCCGATCGTATGCGGTCCGGCGCTCACTTTGAGATGAAAATTGGTAGCGCTCTTGCCCGGATCGACAGCGCGCTCCATCGAGCGTGATCTCGATCGGTATCGGCAGAGCGCCGGAGCCCACGCCGAAACCTGAGCTGCGTGTTCGAATCTTGAACGCATACTCCGCATCGAGGGGAAACGTGTAGTCGATCAGGATGCCGCCACGCGTACCGATCGGCAGGCCTTCGATGTGGGTGGTCTGCGAAAGATCGCCAGGGGCGCGCCAGGTGTTGGTTGAAGGTGCGATCGAGGGATCGCCGACAGCCAGGCGGCTGATCTTAGTGGCTGCGCCGACGTAGCTTTCGAGCAGCGCGGGCGAGACTTCGAGGGCGTCGGCGATGTTATCGAATCCTTCGCTGGAATCATCGGAAGGCAGGAGCGTGGACACGTCGACGTTAAGCGCGAGCAGATCGCGAATTGCATCGGCGTACTCGGCGCGGTTCAGACGATGCAATCCTACTGTGCCTGGATTGGGATGCAGGGCGGCGTATTTGTCCAGCGAGGTTTCGAGATGGCTCACGAATGCGTCGATCACCGCACGCTGGGGGCGAGGCATGCCGGCGGGCGGCATCATACCGGCGCGAAGCTTCCGCACCACTTTTTCCCAGGTTTCGGGACTTCGCGAGACCTGCGAAGGATCCATTGGTTGCAGGGACAGGCCGCCGGTTTTGAGCTTATCGTTATGGCAGACCTGACAGTACTGCGTCACGAACTGCTGATCGGACGCGGAGGGCGTTTGCGCGGCTGCCGGAAAAAACGCGCTGAACAAAACGCCGCGGCGGGCATGCAACGCGGCATGTTCATTGGACGCTCGCCACCGGCGCTGCCGCGGCAGCATCCTTCTTCGTGAGCTTTTCAATGAGCGCGATGGTGGAGGGCTTGCGCTCCGGCGCATTGGTCGCCAGGAAGACGCCTTCGGCCCAGACCATCGGCGTTCGTCCCTGCTTGTCTTTGACGTCGAGGCGCGCGCCGCGTTCTACCAGGAACGCCAGGATTTCGTCCGCGCCGCGATTCGCTGCACCGAACACCGCCGTCAGACCCATGGAGTTCGCGGCGTTGACGTCGGCGCCCTTCTCAAGACACAGCTTCACTGCTTCGAGTTGCGTTGCCATATCCTCTGTGAAAGTTTGCGCCACCGCCCAGTTGACGCCGGCAGCAGCCATCAGCGCCGTGGTGTCCGAAGCCGTGGGAATGTTGGGATCAGCGCCCTTTTCCAGCAGCAGCTTCATGACAGTGAGATCGCCCGAGAGCGCGGCGCGCAGAAATGGCGTCTGTCCGGTGAAGTCCACCCAGGAGAGATCTCCGAGTCCCATCAGGAATCTTCTCGTCGGCGGAACTTCGGCGGTGCGCGCGTTTGGATTCGCTCCGCGATCGAGCAGCGTACGAATCAGTTGCAGCAGCCGTTCGCGATCCACGTTGTGCTCGCCGCTGCGGCTGTATTCGATGTCGCGCATCTCAACCGCGGCCCACAGAGGCGTTCTGCCCCAGAAATCCGCAGCGTTGATCTCGGCGCCGTTCTGGATCAGAAGATCCGCCATATCCGGCTGGTTATTCGTGATCGCCATCAGCAGCGGAGTGATTTTGTTGGCGTCGGGCGTATTCACCTTTGCACCCGCGGCGATCAGCATCCGGGCAATCTCGGTGCGGCCATCTCTGGCGGCGTAAAGCAGCGGCGTCATGCCTCCCGGCGTTGCTTCCTGGTATCCGCGCTCGGGCCAGCCGCTGCGCACAATGCCGAGGCCGTGCGATCCGCCGCCTGCTCCCGGTGGACGTCGAGCGGGCGTTTTGCCAACTCGCGTGGCAGCATTCACGTCCGCGCCATGCGTCCAGGAGAAGCCGCGCACGGCAGCGGCGTTATTCTCTCGGACGGCGATCATGAGAGCGGTTTGCTGAGGTCCGTTGATCGCGCGCGTCTGGCTTGCGCGCCGGCATCGAGCAGAATCCGAACGTTCTCCGGTTGCGGCCGGCCAGCGGCGATCATCAGTGGTGTCGATGCCGGCAGTTGTCGGCGAGATTGGGATTCGCGCCGGCGGCGATCAGCTTGCGAACGATCTCCACATTGGCGTTCGCGCACGCCAGGGCGAGGGGAGTGATGCCGTGGGGATCGGCGGCGTTCACGTCGGCTTTGGCCTGGATCAGAAGCGAAACGATTTCGAGATCGTCGGATCGAACCGCCCAGTGCAGCGCCGACGTGCCATCCGGCAGCTTGGCGTTCGGGTCTTCGGATCCTGCACGGACCAGCGCGATGACGTCAGTCCGCTCGCCGTCACGGGCGGCAGCGGCGATCTTCGCCTCCGAGGCGAGCGGCAGGCATCCAGACAGGCGAAACGAAACAGGCAAGCAGGAATCCAGCGAATTTCCGTTTCATCGATCGTTTTCCCAACAGCTCGAGCAGCCTCAAACGCTTGGGAATCATACCAGCCGACAGGTATGGACGCAAGCCCCACCGATTTTGACAGAAGCCGCTCGAAGAGGATAGAATCGGCCGTCCGGATAGAGGAGGAACTTCTGTGAGAATACATCGCACCTTTTTGGCAACTACAGTCGCCGCAGCCCTGTTCGCGGCCAGCGCCCCGGCGCAGTCGCACCTTGAGATCAAGGTCCATACCGGGCATGGCGTCAACGGGTATGACGTGAACTCGACCATGATTTCCGGCGAGAAAGACATGATCGTGATCGATTCGCAATTCAGCCTGAGCGAGGCCCATCGCCTGGCGGCGGAAATTCTGGAATCGAAAAAGAACCTGACCACGATCTACGTCACGCACCCGCATCCGGACCACTTCTTCGGATTGGCGGTTCTGAAACAGGCATTTCCAAACGCGAGGGCCGTCGCATTGCCCGCCACCGCCAATGCGATCAAGACGGCCTGGCCGGCGCGCCAGAAGTTCTGGTTTAGCCACCTACGGGAACAATATTCCCGGGCCCCGATCCGGTTGTGCCGGAGGCGTTGACGACGCCGGTGCTGACGTTGGAAGGCGAACAGTTTCCCATTACTGGGCCGGTGCGGGGGAGCGATGGACCCGGTAACAGCTTCGTGTATATTCCTTCGCTGAAAGCCGTAGTCACGGGCGACATTGTGTTCGACCACGTTTACTTCGGAGTGCCGCGCGGCGAAGCGCGTGAGGAGTGGAGCAAGACGATCGATCAGATCACGGCTCTCGATCCCGCCATCATCGTGCCCGGACACCAAGGGCCGGGAGCAACGCGGGACATGCGCTCGATTCAATTCATGAAGAAATACATCGCGGACTGGGATGCAAACGTAGCCGCCTCAAAGGATGCGGCGGAAATGAAGGCCAAAGTTCTGGCTCAGTATCCCGGCCTGGGAATGGAGTTCACCCTGAACGACCGCATCAAGACCTATTTTCCGGAGCCAAAGCAGTAATGACTGCGCTCGAATGCCTAATCGTCCAAGCGTGAATTCACGCCGCGCGCAAACGCTGATCGCCGTTCGCGAAATGATTCTGCGGGGCGAGCTGGCCGCGCGCAAAACGATCGAAGAGATTGAGCTTTCAAAAAAGCTCGGCGCCTCGCGGCCGATCGTTCGCGCAACCCTGGAAAAGCTCCATCAGGAGGGGTTGCTCGAAGAACTGCCCAAGGGTGGATACGCGCCTCGTGTCTTCACCAGGCAGGATATTGCCGACGCGATCGAGGCGCGCGGCGCGCTGGAGAGCGTGGCCGCCGGTCTGGCAGCACGGCGAGTCACCGATCCCGCGGAGCTCGACCGGGCCCGCCGTATCCAAGCTGAACTCATAGCCGCGACGGCTTCGTTCGGCGCCACGGAATCGCCGACTGTCGAGCAGATGGCACGCTTCGGTGAATTGAATCTGGCTTTTCACCAGGCTCTGGTTGCACTCGCGAAAAGCCCGATGCTTCAGCTCGCGCTCGATCGTGTTCAGTCCATCGCTTTCGCCTCTCCCGCCGCGGTTGTCACTCCAGCGGAACCAGGCGGTTATTCGAGGGCGATTCGCGAGCATGAAGAGATTCTGCGCGCCATTCAGGCGGGCGATGCTATGCGCGCGGAGAAACTGGTTCGTGAGCACGCGCGTTTCGCGCTGCGTGGCGTGAAGAACGCCCTCGACCGGCCCGGCCGTTTGGCGCGGAAGCCGAAAACCGACTCGCGGATCGCGGCGACGCATCGCCAAAGAAGCACTTCCGCATCAGGCCGAATTGGCCGGCCCGACGTCGGAACTGGTGCTCGATGCGGCTGCGGCCCTGTTCGGCGAAAAAGGATTCAGCGAAACCACCACACGCGCGATCGCCGCCCGATTGAATATTCATCAGGCATCGCTCTACTACCACATCTCGACCAAAGAGGACCTGCTGTATCGCATCAACAGGCTTACGCTCGAGACCGTGGAACAGCATGTCCGCCGGGCGATCGAGAACCACCACAACGCGCGCGATCGCCTGAGTGCGTTGATCCATGCGCATCTTCAGGGGCTGTTTGAAAATCCGCATCGCGCGCTTGCTGCAATCAGCGAATACCGGTCCTTGTCGCGCGTCACACCACAGGGAACTCACCGGGCTGCGCGGAAACTATTCCGACCTGCTCGACAAAGAACTCGCATCGGCCGTGAAAGCCGGCATCGTGCGCAAGGACATTCCCGTCTCAGTCCTTCGGCTCGCCCTGCTGAACTATCTCAACTGGACGCCACGCTGGTTTCACCTCTCCGGTCCATTGCCGCTCGACGAGCTCGCCGGAATCTACGACCGCGTGTTTTTCGAGGGGATTGCCGCTCGGGGCCAACCAAGACCTTCCGTGCCCCAACCGCAGAATCCGCGGCGCACACGAACCGGCCCGGCACACAGCGGAACTCTCGGCAAGTTCGTTCGCACCGCGGCTGAATTGTTTTCGAAACAGGGTTACGCGTCCACCAGCACACGATCCATCTCGACATTGATCGGCATGGAGAAGGCCACACTCTACTACCACGTCAAGAGCAAAGAAGACCTTCTGTACCTGATCACGAAGTCCTCAGTCGAAGCTCTGCAAGAGGATGTGCAAAAGGCTCTCGAGGGAATCACTTGTCCGTTTGAGCAACTTGCCGCGCTCATTCAAGCGCACTGCATGAGCCTGCTGCGCGATCAGACGCAGCACGCCACCGCTCTGGCCGAGGTGCGGGCGTTGTCACCCGGACGCCTTGCTGAGATTGTCAGCCATGCGCAAGGCATACCAGCAAAAAATCCGGCAGATCATCGAGGCGGCCCAGAAAAGCGGCTCCATTCGCGCCGATGCCCAGCCGCGCTATCTCGCTTCCATGCTTCAGGGCCTGCTCGACCGGGCGGTCGAGTGGTACCAGAAAGGCGGCGGCCTGGGACCCGCCGAGCTGGCCGGCTACTTCTGCGACATTTATCTGTTCGGAGCTCAGAAGGCTCCCCCGACACGCGCTGCACGTTAAGACGTGGGCAGAAAGGATTGATCATCAAATGATACTCACCGATTGGCGGTATCAACGAAAGTCCCTGGTTATTCCGGTCGCGTTGCTGACTCTTGAGCTGGCAAAGCACGGCTCAAAATCCCGGCAGGCTCTCGGCCACCCGCGCCCACCCAAGGATCCGGGCCTTATAAGGCCGTCATGGAAATGGACGCGGGCTTGCCGGATCACACCAGTCTACCGCCCGGAGAATTTGTCGGCATTGAACGGCGCGAAATTGCCAATTGTCGTTTGGGGCAATGGCGCCTGCGTAAACGCCGGAAACGCGTTTCAGAACTTCCTGACGGATATATCGTCGTACGGGTATCTTGTGATCGCGTTGGGGCCGATTGTTCAGCGCAACCCGAATGCGACTTCCTGCTCCCCAAACTCCCGTGGCGCCGCCAAGGACGCCGGCTGACACGACGGAACTTCCTCGCAATCTGCCGCCGGCCGCAACCCATCCATCCCAGATGATCGATGCGATCCATTGGGCCATGGCGGAGAACGATCGTGCCGGCAGCAAATACTACAAGCAGCTCGATAGCCGCAAAATCGCGGTGATGGGGCAATCCTGCGGCGGGGTTCAGGCCATTGAAGTTGCCGCCGATCGGCGCGTGACGACCGCCGTGATTTGGAACAGCGGCCTGTTCGCCAAACCCACCAATATGGGAGGCGGAAAAACTCTCAGCAAGAGCGACCTCGATTCGATTCACGTGCCCATGGCTTATATCAGCGGCGATGCGCAGGATATCGCGTTCAACAACGCGAATGCGGATTTCGACTACCTGACAAAGATCCCGGCGTTTCGCGCCTACGAACGAGGAGTGGGACACGGTGGCACGTATCGCGAGCCGAATGGCGGGGAATTCAGCGGCGTCGCGGTGGCCTGGCTGAACTGGCAGCTCAAGGGCGATCCGCGTGCGGCGCGGATGTTTCGTAGGCTCGGATTGCGGCCTGTGCGTCGAATCCGAAGTGGGTCGTCCGGACCAAGAATCTAAAATAGGCCGAGCTGCATGAGCCTGCGCCGAGATTTTGACATGAGATTCTTCCTGCTTCTAATTTCGATCGCAGCGTTTGGACAGTCCACGAAGTTCGAGCCGCCCCGGCAGGCCGGCGGGCGCCCCGACTTGCAGGGCGTTTGGCGCAACTCCGCCATCGTCGCCGCATTCAACGTCGAAGGACAGAAGGCATACTATAACGAGCCGGGAGGAGCGTCCGTGATCGTCGACCCGCCCGATGGGAAACTGCCGTATTTTCCGGCGGCCCTCCAGCCAGGCCAACGAAAATCACATGCATCGCGAACGCGGATCCCACCGCGCACTGCCATATCCACGGAGTGCCGCGCACGCTGGTGCCTCCGTTTCCGATTGAGATCGTGCAGGACAGCAGACTACATGGTTCTGCTGTTTGAAACCGAGCACAGCTTGCGCATCATTCCGCTCGATGGACGTCCGCACCTGAAGAACTATCGCGCCTGGGACGGGGACTCGCGCGGCCATTGGGAAGGCGACACGCTGGTGGTGGATGTGACGGATCTCAACGGCAGAACCTGGCTGGATCAGTGGGGAAATTTCGTCGATGAAAACGAACACGTCGTGGAGCGGTTCACGATGACGAGCGCCCGACACGATCGTCTATGAGGCGCGTATCGATGATCCCACCGTGTATTCGCGGCCTTGGACCCTGCGTGTTCCCCTGCGGCGTCAACCCAGGGGCACCGAGCTGATCGAATACGACTGCATCGAAGGAGAGCGGGATGAGATTCATTTTCCGGGCTCGCAGAAGAAACCTTAGAGTACGGTTTGGTCTTGGCCGTGATCTTCATCGCGGCAAGCGATCGCGCCTGGCCGCAAAGCGCGGGAACGGACCTCCGCGGCATCTGGATGGCTGAGAACAATGCAGACGCGAACCTCGAACGCGCACACGTGATTGTCGATCCACCGGACGGCAAGATCCCGTACCGGCCCGAAGCGGCCGCCCAACAGAAGCAGAATTTCGCAAATCGGGCGACGGCCGATCCGGAAACAAAATGCTTTCAACCCGGAGTGCCGCGCGCCGCCTATCTGCGATCGCCGTTTCAGATTTTCCAGAATGGCCGCGCCGTGTACATCGTTTATCAGGACGCACATGCCTACCGCATCATCTATCTCAACGGCAGCCCGCATAATGAGGGGCTTCCCTATGCCATGGGCGATTCGCGCGGCCACTGGGAAGGCAACACGCTGGTGGCCGACGTCACGAGCTTCAGCGACACAACCTGGCTGGACGCCGCGGGAAATCATCATAGCGACGAATTGCATGTGGTGGAGCGCTACACGCGCGAGAATCCCGACACGCTGATGTACGAGGCCACCATCGAAGATCCGAAAGTGTTCACGCGGCCGTGGAAGATCCGGATGCCCCTGCGCCTGCAGAAGGGAATTCAGATTTTAGAGGATGAATGCGAGGAAGGCGAAAATGGCCGGCGGCATCACATGGCCCGGTTCGCCCACGAGAGATAAGCTGGCAGCGAAGGAGGAAGGAATGAAATCGCTCATATCAGCGGTACTGTCCGCATACATTTTCCTGGCGGCTCGCGGAATCGCGCCGGGCTCAGACGGCTCCCCCCACGGTAGACGGTTACATCACGGCCGCGAAGGTCGCCGCCGGAACCGATTGGGCGGGAACATTTCTGCGCATGTGCATTCCGCCGCCACCCGGCACCGGCGGACCTCCGCCTTCCAGCCGAACCATCCCCGCGCGCGAAACATGGTACGCGGAACCGGCGAAGGTCGCTGATAACTTCTATTTTGTGGGCACTAAGATCCATAGCGCGTGGGCACTGGTTGGAAGCCAGGGCATCATCATCATTGAAGCTTTGTTCGACTACGCCGCACCCGACGAGATCCTGGGTGGACTCAAGAAGCTCGGGTTGGACCAGAATCGAGTGAAGTACGTGATCCTGTCGCATGCGCACGGCGATCATGACGGCGGCGCCCGAATGTTGCAGGAGACGATCCCGGGTGTTCACCTCATCTACGGCGCGGAAGATTGGGATGCGATCGAGAAGGCGCCCACGCACATGGGCGGGAAACCCAAGCGCGACATCACCGGCGACGATGGCATGGTAGTCTCGGTGGGCGATGCTTCCCTGCGCATTGTCACCACGCCGGGGCACACGCCGGGCACGCTCTCGTACTTGTTTGAAATTCGTGACCACGGCAAGCCGCTGCGAGTCGCTTATGTGGGCGGCACGGCGGTCCCTTTTAATGCCGACGCACAATACTATGACCGCTACATCGCTTCCGCGAAAAAGATGTCGAAGGCCGCTGCCGATTACGGGGCTACCGTACTGCTCAGCAATCATACGGAGTTCGACGGCGCCTTCTTCAAGGCGCATGCTGCCGATGACCGCAAGAACGGCGAAGCGAATCCTTTCGAGGTCGGCGCCGGCGCAGTGGCCCGCTATTTCACCGTAGTCGAGGACTGCGCGGCTGCCGACAAGCTTCGCGCGGCCGCATCGCCTGCGCCAAGCCGGGCGCAAAACGGGAGTCAGGCCAATCAAGGCTCGTGGGAGAAGATCAAAGTTCACGGCAAGTCCCTCGAAGGGAATCTCGAAGGCGACTCTCCAGATCGCGACGTGTTCGTTTATCTGCCTCCGAGTTACAAGACGAATCCGAACCGGCGCTACCCCGTCGTTTATTTCCTTCACGGCTACGCCGCGCATGCCGAGACCTACTGGAACTCGCTCTCGGTTCCCTCCGCCGCTGACGCGGACATCGCGAACGGATCGTCGCGTGAAATGATCATCGTGCTCCCGGACGCCTTTACCATCTATAGCGGCAGTATGTTCTCCAACTCGCCCACCACAGGCGATTGGGAGGCATTCGTCGCGGACGACTTGATCGCCTATGTCGACGGCCACTATCGCACCATCGCGGATCGCAGTGCCAGAGGGCTCGCCGGACATTCCATGGGCGGATATGGAACGGTGCGGATCGGCATGAAACATCCGGAGGCTTTCTCCGTGCTCTATGCGATGAGTTCGTGCTGCCTGATGAACGATCCGCAACGGCTGCTCCCCGGGGCCGCGCCAACCAGGCAACCTGCGGGTGGAGCTCTGGCGAAAGCGCTCTCCGCACAAGCTGCAGCATGGGCGCCGGATCCGATGAACCCGCCCCAGTTCTTCGATTTTCCGACTAAGGACGGGGAGATCCAACCTCTGATAGCGGACAAATGGGTCACAAACTCGCCGTTAGTGATGGTCGACCAGTATGTGCCCGACCTCAAGAGCTATCGCGCAATCGCCATCGACGTTGGAACGCAGGATCCGTTCCTTACGACAAACACGCAACTGGATCAGGCGCTCACACGCCTGGGAGTCAATCACAAGTTCGAGACCTACGAAGGCACGCACGGAAACCGCATCACAGCCCGTTTCGCTGCGAAGGTGCTGCCTTTCTTTTCCGAGAATCTCGCAGCGGCGAGGTGAGGAAGTCCGCCATGAAGCCCGCCGTTCTGCTGGTTATCGTCGCTAATGCGCTGGCAGCCCAGCAGGCTGGACCCATCCCGTTCGGTTCGGCTCTGGATGCCGATCGGCAGATCGCCGAATCGCAGCAGCTTGCAAAAGAGACCACGCCACCCCAGCTACGGGCCAAAGGAGATCAGCACCGAACGTATTACTTCCCGGCGGCGAAAACGGACATGCCGTATCGGTTGTACGTTCCGACGACCTGGGATGGCCGGTCCAAGTTGCCTCTAATCGTGATGCTCCACGGCGCTGGCTCCGATGAGAACCGCTACATGGACATGAACAATCAGCAGATGCTTCACCTCGCCGAGCAGCACGGCTACGTTGTAGTCTCGCCGCTCGGCTACAGCCGTCTGGGCGCTTATGGCACGCCGCTCCGGCTGCCCGCGGTTTTTGGGCAACCGGAGATCGCGGCGAAGCAGAGAGCAGCAGTAACGCCCGAAGCGGAACACACTCTCGAACTCAGCGAAAAGGATGTGATCAACGTCCTGGAGATCGTGCTGAACGAATATCCCATCAACCGGTCTTCGGTATTTCTTATGGGCCATTCCATGGGCGCAGGTGGAACATGGTATCTGGGTGCGAAGTACTCACAGCTTTGGCGCGCCATCGCTCCCATGTCGGGACCGTTCGTCGACCAGGCGAATTATCCCTGGGACCGGATTCGTTCCATGCCCGTCATGATGAGCGAGGGTACGCTTGCCCTGCCATCGGTGCAAGGTAGCCGATTGATGCGAGACTGGATGTTCCAGCAGGATTTTCAGTTCGAATACTACGAGGTGAAAGCCGATCACCCCGGCATGGTGCCGTTAGTGCTACCCGCAGTGTTCGATTTCTTTGACCGCTATCGGGATAAGTAACGGTTAATGGCGCGACCCGGCAACGGCACGCCGACTCCAGCAGAGACCCATCAGACCGTGGATGGCGGCCTTCTTGCAATGTTTCGGCAGCGCTTTGCGTTCGTTCAGGATACGGCCTCGCTGAAGGTCATATCGCGTAACCCAACTGTGTTTTTGTTCACCCCCAGGGATGCAGCGAAGCTTTCGCTGTGCCTGATCAGAGGGAGCCCTTGGCGCGAAGCTGGTTTTACCGATAGGGCGTGGCTTTGGACGCGCGTCTTACCACCTAGATCTCCCGAGGTAAGTTCGACCGCCTTCCGCACGCAACCGCCGGATCTACAACCAGCGCCCTTGATGGATATGGGCTTCGCGATCATTGGCCCGCTCGCCCGGCACCGTATGCCTCGTATCCGGTTCTTGTACATCGGCTCGTGCGTTTTGCTCCACGCTTCTTTCAGACCTTCCGTCGCCGGAACGCCCTTGCGCTTCGCTATGACTTCACCTCCATCGGGTTGTCAAGGGGACTTTCACCTCCGAGCTGTCGAACATGCTCGGCACACCAATAGGAGCGCGCGGCCTCGCGAGCCGCGCACTTGCGTGGCCGGGTTCGCGCTCGTGCCGGGTCAGGATGTCACACCTTCCGGATAACCGAGACGGAGTAATGTATCGCCGTGTTTTTCCAGAAAGAGCTGCTGGAGGCGCGGCGGCATCTCCCGAGGCCAGGATCCAGGCTTGCCGCTCCTGAAAAACCACGGCATAATCGCGTGTAACTCCTGGAAAGAAGGGACGGAGGCGCCATTCACCTGATTGTTCAGACCCAATCGCCGGAGCGCGCCAACCACGATGTTTACGGGATCTTGGATGAGTTCCTCATAGCGAACGACGCTGTCCCAGCCAGCGCGCTCGATCCAGGCATTCACATTCGCGCTCCATCCCCCAAAATGACTGGCGACAATAATTTCCTCCAAAGTAGCTTCGAATACGTCGCTGGTGGCGTGTTCTATCCCGCGCGCTGTCCTGAGAACGAAGTGAGTATATGAAACCAGTGCATCCCGGCCGTCTCGCACCAGTACAACCGCTGGAGCGGTATCGTCTTTAGGCAGATCATGCGTCTTTATAAAATACTTGCGTGATTCGGATTCCAGCTCGCCCAGATCACGTTCCAATTCCTCTCCGCCAACCAGGCGCTGCATGGCTCGGATGTCGGCCGGCGTGGCCTCCGTGGATTTCGCTTCTGGATACACAGAGTGTGTCTGAAACCCGAAAAGACGGTGCAACAAGGCGCGGAAGAAGGTATTGCCCGATCTTGGGTAGGAAGCCAGCCAAATGATCATGAACATCAGTTTCACACATAGCAACCGGCTCAGAGCACCTCCGCGCCCGCCAGCGGCAGGCTCAGGCCGGGCAGAAGTTGAGGCATCCTTTCTTTGGTGTTATGCAGGTCCAAACCGAGCCGCCAGGTTGAGAAAAACGGCGTCTAGCGGGCGTGCCCGGTCCAGAGGCGAGTTGGCCGGTTACGAAGCGGAAGGCGGTCACGCTTAAGTTGGGGTCAGCGGCAATTTCAACAATTTTCGCAAAATGTGGATGACACGCCCAACTCGCAGCAGGCCCCGGTTGTGCACCACAAAGGATGCACCCTGGGCGCGCAACTGTCCCAGTTGGATCATTCGCTCGATGCGTGTTTCAATCATGCCCTCGACGCCATAGCGTGCGGCGAGTTCCCTGGCCGGTATCGATCCCGAGAGCAGGAGATCGGTCAAAATGTGCACGTGCAACGAGGTTTCGCTCAGATTCAGCAGATTAAAGTAACAGAAGCCCAGTGCGTTGTACGTCAACAGGACAAAGACCACTCCGCACGCAACCCCCGGCCAATTCCCAGCGAGTTGAATTAAGGCAAGTTTCCACGCCAGCCATACCATCGGCAAGTTGCCAAACAGGACGGTTCCGAGGACCACGAGTTGCGGCGCGAGAGACAGGCCGAACAGCCGGATGAGGCGCGTCAGGAAGGCCTGGATCAGGCACACGGCCAGAGGAGAGGCCAACAATAGCAAAAGTAATCTGGCTGCCGGGGAGCCACTCACTTTCTCAGCCCCCGGCCATGTCTGGAAGTCCCAGGAAACGGCGGAAAATCAGGAAACATCGGGCGACGAAGCGCCCGCGGGGTTGAAGCCGAAGAATGCCAGCAGTGTCGGAAATCAAGCCGCGGGTTACCAGATTGTCGTGTCGGGCCCCAGCCAGATTTTCATGATTGAACCAATGCGGTACCAACTCGTCCCGGCGCAATCCATGGGGCATACTTTTCTCGACGTGTTCCAGGATGGCAATGGACGGGCTGAACCCCGTTATGGCGGTAAAAAGAAATATGTAGGTGACCGAAAGGGAAAAGTCCAGCAGATAGACCAGGCACCAGATAGCCCAGGACCATTTAGGAATCACGCTCCAGGACGAGAACACGGTCAGGCACGCTGCAACGATCAGCGCGGGCAGGGCGACGAAAATGAGTACCAGTCGAGATGGCTGGTTCCTAACGGGGAAGGAGCGCCAGATAACAATGTGAAGCGCCATTGAGGTGAGCAGCAATCCCAGTCCGAAGCAAAGAATGGATTGCATGGTCACTGTCCAGGCGGTGGCAAGAGAGCCGGCACCGGCAGCTTGGCTTGCCTTTCACGCTCTGGCCGGTGAGCGGTAGCGTCACCAGGGCCTTGAATCACAATCTGGAAGAGCTGCCCTGAAACCGGGCGGTCGTCGCCGGCGGGAAGGTGTTCCATTTTGTCAAAGATCAAATCCACGCGGTTTTCCGTGCCGTCGGATACGATGGTGCTTGCAACTTCGAAAGCTCCGGGTTTGCGATGGCTTTTGTAGATCAGGTTGCCGTTCAGCAAAACGCTGACGTCCACCCCGGAAGCTACAAATCCGGGAAGCGATGGGATCTGCCCTGTGATGTGCAGTTGGTCGCCGGCTTTTGCTTTTCCTAAAACCACAAAGGCCCGATTCGAAACCCAGCCATCCTCGTAGATCCCTGAGAATTCCAGGCTCGGGTTGGAGAGCAGGCCGGCAGGCCAGGAGGTAATGCTGGTTGGCCTTTCCATGCCGAGATATTGGGACTCAGTGATCAGCGCGATGTCGCGCGCAAAACCCACCATCTGCCGGTCGTCCACGGGTATGTCTGTATGGAACATTCGCAGCAAACCGGTTTTGTGGCTGGGAAAATAGTTGCCGTCGGTGCCGAAGTCGAGCGCGAAATAAAAGCGTCCATTTCGCTCATAAAACTGTACTGGCAAGGTAGTGAAGTTGGCGGCGCCACTGCCGACGAATCCCAATCTTTGGTCGGTTGCGGCGTGCACCTCAGCATTCTCAGGAAGCGCCGTGTTCCCTCCACCACTCAGCGTTCTGGTGAGGCTGATGCGAAGGCGCGCGTTGCGCGTAGGACGAACTACCTCAAACAGAAGATGCCTGCCCACTCCATAAAATGTGCCGCGGCGATTATACAAATCCCTTTCTGGCGGCCAGCGAGACACGCCGGTAAGCTTGTTGCCAAGCGGCCCGCCCTTATCCGACGTCAACAAGACTATGTAGTTGCTCACACGATCCATACGATCAAAGCTGAAATAGCTGTCGTCCTTCTTTTCGCTGAGATCAGTATTGTTACTGCTGTGCCACGGATCTGGTGCCAAGTGTCCCAGATAGGACGTTTGTGGGGCACTCACAGGCTCTTCGCAGCAAGAGATTGAATGACCAAGAATAATCTCCTGACCGGTGTTGTCCGAGATCAGAATCTTGCGGAGGTTGGCAGCGGGCGTCAAATAGTCCTTGGTTAAGCCCAACCGCGACGGCAAGCGGAGGAGCATAGCGGGCATAAAGTCCGTCTTGGTGGCACCGAGGAAATAGTTCAAATCCGCCCATCGCACCTCTGTTCCGATGCTTTGGGCGCCATAGATAAGGGCACCCACCTGATTTTCGGCACTTACCAGCACTTGCTTACCTGGGGCCAGCGGCAGGGTGCGGAGTCTGGCGTTTTCGATTCCCGGCAGCGTGCTCGGATTCAGGCTGCCTGTGGAAGCCGAAACGTAGACATAAGCCGTGGTCATAGTCGCCAACAAGTACAGGGCCGGAACCAGGTACCATCTTTTTCGCAAATAAACCACCGTGACGACCGCAATCGAGAACAGGAAGACTGGCTGTACGTACATAGCGAGCTTAAAGATTCCGAAGGCAGCATGGCTGTGGAAAAGTTGCACGCCGAGAGCCAGCATCACCAAAAGCACGAAGGCCGCAGGCTGACCTTTCCAAGCGTATCGGAGGCCGATCCACAATGCGAGAAGCAGCAGGACCACACCTACGCTGATGGCGATCGAGTTCCAGGGGTCGAGATGGCTGCCATAGTAAGCTTCCAGCCCAGGCAAAGAAGAGAAGATGCTCGGGTCCAGAAGCCTGTCAAAATCCTTGGTAAGGAGCTGAGTCGAAGTTGTGGCGGACAAAGTGAAAACAATTGTGCCTACCGCGGTAAAAATAGCTTGACGCGCTATGACTGCTAGGAGAATGAAAGCAGGAATCCCGATGCCGGCAACGGCCGAGAGCTTTTCCTTTCGCCGGATCAGAAGATAGCCGTGATACGCGACGAGCGCGATCGCGCCGAACGGCAACACCTCGGGATAATAGATGCAACCGGCGGCCACAACCACCGCGATTAAGACTGCATCGGGCAGGACGGATCTCCACCCACTGCGCAATTGAAGCGGCCTCATGCACAAGGTGCAAAGGCAAAAGAGAAGGGCCATGCCGCGGTCCCCCAGGGTCGGCTCCAGTATGGGCCCAGCCAGCGTCGGATAGAAGCGGAGGGCAGGTCCATACATTGTTCGACCCCGGGGCCTGCCGGCCCCCAAGGTTTATTTTGATCATCAGTTCTGTCATGCGGCGTCGGCATGGTATCTGGCCGGAGGCGGAGATGCCGTGTGCTTCTGCTACGACGGCGGCATGGCCAACTCGCCGTGGTTTGGCGGGATCTATACAGCGCGCCCCGGGTCAGGTATTGAACCTTGCGATTTGTTCGCTTCTTCCCATTACGCCAAGATCACTCGCCTGTACAGCGCCGTCACGGCGCTCGCCGGATTTAGTCCCAATAAGCACGAGGGCAAAATTACGGGTTTAGCTGCATATGGCCAGCCCACCGAGCGCTGCCGGGAAGCCCTGATGTACCTATTCGAGGAGCGCAACGCCAAGATGGAGCGGCTTATGGGATCGGTGGGGCTCTACTCCGAGGACCAGCCGCCTCTGTTCTACGTCAACGACGCGGTGCGCGAGGAGATCAACGCCGAGTTGGGAGATATCCCGCGGGAAGAAATGGCGGCCACCGTCCAGGCGATTGCCGAAGAGCATGTGCTCACCATTCTGAACCGGGCGGTGGCGGCTGGGGCTCAAGCTCCGCTCTTGTGCCTGGCCGGTGGATTATTTGCCAACGTCAAAATTAATCAGCGCTCTCGAGAAGCGGGCTTCCCCAAGGTGTTCGTTGCTCCGCCCATGACCGATGACGGAACAGCCCTAGGGGCCGCGCTTGCTCTGGCTGCGCGCGGCAGCGGGTTCCGCTCAAAACCGGTGCGGCACATGTTCTGGGGCCCTCGCTTCACCGAGGGCGAGATCGAGCAGACACTCGCGGACAGGCGGGTGCGGTACGGGCGTGTTACCGATCCAGCCAGTGCTGTGGCTTGGGAGCTGGCCTGCGGCAAAACCGTGGCGGTATTTCAAGGCGCCATGGAATTTGGGCCGCGGGCACTCGGGAACCGCTCCATCCTGGCGCCCGCCGGGGATGCGGCCATCAACCAGACGCTCAATGCGCAATTATGCCGCACCGAGTTTATGCCGTTCGCGCCGATGACGCGGGAAGAAGAAGCCGGCGCCGCTTTCCCCGGCCTTGCAGGGGCCGAGCACACGGCGCAGTTCATGACCATCACCAGCGATTGCTCGGTGTCCATCCGGGAGCGCTGCCCGGCCGTGGTTCACATCGATGGCACGGCGCGTCCGCAGATCGTTAGCGCTGACACGCATCCTTTTATCCATCGAGTGCTCACGGAGTACCGTAAGGAGACCGGTAACGACGCATTGATCAACACCTCGTTTAACGTCCACGAGGAGCCCATTGTTTGCTCGCCCGATGACGCCATCGACGGATTTCTCAGCGCGGGAATTGATTTCTTATATTTCGAGGGCGGCTTCCTGGCGCGTTTTGAAGACAACCACTCCGCGGCGCTCAGATTTCTCCAGCGCCAGCGTGGAATCAAGCGGCAAAAAGAGCGGGAGCTCACCCTCCTCAACCAAGCACAGTTTAAGACCCTCGCGATGCTTGAGGAAGCTTGCCGCGAAAGGCTGGAAGTTATCGAAGCACAGGAGAAAGAGAACAGCCTGCTTCGGGACATCTGCCGCGAGAGGCTGGAGCTGATTGAAACCCTGTCCAACGAGATCGCTCGCCGCGCATGATGTCATGGCCGCAACGGCGCTGATTTTATGCGCTAGTTCCGGTGGCTGAAACGGGCCTCGTTCGAAAAGGGCAAGGGGCCCTGGAGGCGGGTTACGATCCAATCCCCGCCTGCCGCCACAGCCGCGCCAGGTTGGACCACTTGAGGGGAGACAGCCACTCCCCTCCGTAACGGAAAGGTTTCGCATAGTTGTATCGCATGCCAACGGGGAGCGCCAGAAGATAGGTGAAAACTGATTGGCGCAGAGGCTCGAAGAACTGATCGCGATGGTCGCGCAGGAACGAAAGATATCCGTAAATCCATCCCACGGGCACATAACCGTAGTGTTCGGACAGCAGCCCGATGGATTCCCGAAAGACGGTTCGCCGTTGTCCGAGCGTCTTGTTTCCGGGATGCATGCGGGAGTTAGCTAGATATTCGGGAAGATGCACGAATTGATATTGCTTGGCCAGCCGGATCCACAGATCGTAATCAAAAGAGGCGCGGAGCACAGGATTCAGCATCCCCACGGCTTCGATGGCTTCCCGCCGGATGAAACACGCCGGCTGGCAGACGGAGCACTCGCGGGTGAACATTTTGGGATGGAAGGGCGCGGTCGGATAGCGCCCCAGCACCTCTCCGCGTGGGCCGGTCCAGTAGCCCTCGCCATAAACTACCGCGGCGTCAGGATGAGCGGCGAAGGCCTGCGCGACTTTGCTCACCGCCCCAGGGAGATAAGTATCGTCAGCTCCCAGCCAGGCCAGAATCTCGCCTTGCGCCTTGGCGAAACCTTTGTTGATCGCATCCGCGGCTCCTTCATCCCGCTCTGAGATGTAAGTCAAACGATCCGTGTGGGAGCGCAATATATCCAGCGTTCCGTCCGTGGAGCCCCCGTCCATGACGAGGTATTCAATGCGGGGATAATCCTGCGCGAGAACACTCTGAATGGTGGCTTCCAGAAATTGGGCCGAATTCAAGCTGGGAGTGACTACGCTAACGAGCGGGGATTCTCGCATAACGTTGCAGCGGAAGTGTCCAGCAACTTCCTGATGTTAGCATCCTGCTTCAGAAAAAGGGCTCGGGATGGCTAGCGTCGAACGGGCGAGTCAGACTGGCTGGCCTTCCGGCAGCAGTTCCTTAATCTGCCAGCCGATTCTCATAAACTCATCCAAATCGGCCGGTTTCACAATGTATCGTTTAATCCGGAACCGGTCCATCATGGCGCGGTCGCGCGGAGCGGATGAGGAGCTGAGAATCACCACCGGCATTTCGGCAAATGCCGGATTGGCACGCAGCTGCTCGATAACCTCCAGGCCGCTGTGTTTGGGCAAGTTCACATCGACAATCGCGAGATCCGCCGCCAGCATGGCGCTGCCCGGACGAAAAAGCGCCAGAGCTTCGGCGCCATCCTCGATGACCGTCAATTGATAATCCAGCCCGGCGCCGGCCAGAGCGCGCCGCAGCAGAGCGACATCGGCGGGATTGTCTTCAATGATCAGAAGACGGTGTCGTCTTCCCTGGGGCGCGATATCCATTAACTCTCCTGCGCGGAATGGACCGCGACATTGGGCAATGTGAAAAGAAAGGCCGCGCCTTGGCCGGCACGCGACTCAACCCAGATGCGCCCGCCGTAGCGTTCCACTACGCGCTGGCAAATCGCCAAGCCTACCCCAGTGCCGGGAATCTTCCTGCTGTGCAGGCGGCGGAACACCTCAAAGATCTGCTGGTGATATTCGGGATCGATGCCGATGCCATTGTCGGAAACTGAGAACCGCAGGCCGCCATCCACCTCCTGCACGGACACGTGAATGCGCGGCGGCTGAGCGCTGCGATATTTTATGGCGTTCCCGATCAGATTTTGAAATAAGGACTGAAAATGCGCCTGATGGACGCGTAAAAACGGCAAATGGTCGCTGGTCACTTCGGCTCCGCTCTCGTCGATGGACGCCTTGAGATTCTGCCGCACGTCGTCGATGACGGCGTTGAGATCAACCACTTCGGGAGGTTCCTCGTCGCGGCCTCGGATTTCCGTGTAGGCCAGCAGATCGGAGAGCAATTCACGCATGCGCGTGGTGCCGTCGACGATGTTTTCGACGAACGTGGCGGCCTGGCTGTCAAACTGGCCGGGGTAGGACTTAATGAGCAGTTGCGAGTAGGCGGTGATCATACGCAGCGGCTCTTGCAGGTCGTGACTGGCAATAAAAGCGAAGCGCTCCAGGTCCTGATTGGTGAGCGCTAAAACCTGGTTCGAACGTTGCAGATCCGCATTGAGCTGGGCCAGACGGTCCGCCGCGCGAACCTGCTCGGTGATGTCGCGCGAAATCACTGAGGCGCCGGTAATCCGTCCGGATGGGTCCTGCATGGGTGAGATGGTGAGCGATACGTTCAGCAGTTCGCCGGTTTTGGTCTGACGGACCGTCTGGAAGTGATCGATCCGTTCGCCTTGTCCGATACGTTTCATGATGCCGGACAGCTCGCCGCGCCGATCTGGCGGAAAGATAGTTGAAATCGATCGCCCGATCATCTCTGCCGCGGTGTATCCGAATATGCGCTCCGCGCCTCTATTCCAGCTGGTGACAATGGCGTTGAGATCCTTGCTGAAGATGGCGTCGTCCGCGGACTGGACGATGGAAACCAGAAGACGGCTGGTTTCGTCGGCGCGCCGGCGGGCCGTGACGTCCCGGAATACCAGTACCGTGCCTTGAATCGCGCCGCTCTCGCTGCGGATTGGCGCACCGCTATCGTCGATGGGAATCTCCGTTCCGTTATTCGCGATCAGGATGGTGTGGTTCGCCATGCCGACAATCCCGCCTTCCCGCAACACCCGCGCCACCGGGCTCTCCACTTTCTCGTGGCTGAACTCATTGACGATTCGGAAAACCTCATCCAGGTGCCGGCCGATGGTTTCGGCTTCCCCCAGTCCGAGCATGGATTGGGCGATGGGGTTGACAAAGACCACACGGCCCTCGGTATCCGTGGAGATGACCGCGTCACCAATACTGGCAAGCGTGGTGCGAAGAGAGTCCCGCACTTCCTGACTTTCTTTGAGAGCCGCCTCTTGCGCCAGGAGGGCATTTCTGAGGTTGCCGTCCTGGACTTGAATTCGACTGAGCATCTCGTTGAAGCCATCGGCGAGCGCGCCCAGTTCGTCCCCGGAGAACTTTCGCGCGCGGATGCTATAGTCCCTGGTTTCCGAGACGCGACGGGTCGCGTTGGCAAGCTGCGAAATCGGCTCCGCGATGATGGACCGCAGTTTCGATGAAAGCAGGAAAGCGACGAAGCTCGAGACGATAAGGATCAGCAGTACCGTGAGGCCGTACAGCCGGACGCGCTCTGAGATTGCGCCGAGATCGTTCAGCAGCAGGAGCGTTCCGATGCGCCGCTGGTTTAGCGCGATGGGGCGCCGAATGATGAGTCCGGCACCTGTGAATCGCAGCTCGTCTTGTGCTTGACCTCCCGTTTGCCCCAGCGGGCATTGCACTGTTGAGCCGGTGCGCATGTATTGGGCAAAAAGGTCTCCATCCCGCCGGTAAATGCACGCCGCCAGCAGGTGGGGCCGCGCTTTCAACGACGCCAACGTTTGCGTTGCTGTTTGGGGATCGTCAAAAGCGAGCGCGGCGGTGCTGTTGTCGGCGACAATCGCGGCTAACGCCGAAATATCCCGCTGGGTGGTGGCGCGGAACAGAAGCGAATCCGCGATCACGATGCCCAGCCCGGCCAGCAGGAGCGCGGCAGCGGTGACGGACATGATGATCACCATCAGTTTTTGCTTGATCGGCATGTCGCGGAATGGATGCATACCGGCTCCGCTATTTCTCCACGGACCTGGCCACGTTCATCAGTCTCGAACTCAGCGTGATCCTGGCCTTCGCCGCCGCTGCTTGATCGATGTCGAACCGGACGCGGCGATCCTGGATGACAAAAGCGATGATGCCGCCGTCCCGCAGGAACTTCTCGCCCTCGCCCACGGTCAAAACTCCAGTGCCTAAATCAGCCAAAGTCCGGGCAACATCTTTTTCCGACTTCGAGACAAATAAAACCTGGCACGCTTTCGGTTCCACCTGGCGTCGTATTCTCTGAACAACGAGTTGTCGTCCGTTGAGCGCTTCACCCTTCACCATTTCGTCAAGGGTATTTCCAAATGGATCTTCTCCCAGGATGCAGATGGCGACCGGCGAATTCTCATCCGCAAAGGCTGACGCCGGCCATTGCACGAATTTGGTGAAGTTGAGCAGGAACGCCGCTTTCACCTGGTATTCCAGCGGTTCCGCTTCGGCGGCGCGGGCCGGACAGCTGGTGATGGACAGGCATGCCAGCAACACGCTCGCGGTGGCCAACGCCAGTCCGCTGCGGAGGCGTCCCAGCACGGCGCGGACGGGATGGACTGGCGAGTGTGCGTTCATGAACGCCATATTAGTGCCGGCCGATCCAGCTCTATTTGCTCCACGTCAGCCGGGCGTAGGCGCTTCGCCTGATGAGCACCAGCGGTCCCGGATCGCCTCCATCTTCCGGATGAGAAGGCTGAAGAAGATTCTGGCCGACGAGGGACAAATCGAACTGGCGGCTGATGCGCCAGCCGAACCGCGCGTCGGCGGTGGAATAGGCGGGGACCATCTGGCCGGGCAGGGCGCTGACATACCGGTAGTCGACATCCGCTTGAAAGCGCTTGGAGAAATCAACCGCCAATTGAACCGATACTTCGTGTTGAGGACTGGAGCCCACGATCCCCGGCGCGGTGCCGACGTCATGGGAATTCGGCGCTCTGCCAATATTCATATGCAGAAACGAATAGGAACCCCGGAGCCGCAGAAAATCCCTGGGCCTCCATTCGGGAGCGATTTCCATTCCCTTGGTGTAACCGAGCAGTCCGTTGCCGAATTGGGCCGGCAACAGGAAGTGCGCGGGCTCCGGGCTGGTCTCCAGATAAGTCGCTCCCGTGATGTCTTCGCTAAACAGGTTATGGTAGTGGTTGTAAAAGGCTGCGATATCGAGATAGAGATTCGGTCGCAGAAGATCGCGATACCCAAGTTCGTATCCATTGAGTTGCTCCGGCGCGAAGTTGTAATTCGCGTTGAAACGGGCGAAATAAGGCGTGCCGTTAGGCGTTGTGCCGACGTACCCCAAGAGGAAGAAATTCTCTTCGGCGTCAGAGGGCGTTCGCAAGGCATGCGTATAGGCTGCCCAAACCGTCTGGTTTTTAGTGGGCGTCCATAAAAGCCTGGCGCTCGGCTCGGCGCCAAAATTGGTGAAATTGGTGCGCAGCAGCTTAGTCCCGACAGTCAGCGACAGGCGGTTGTTCACCAGCCCGATCTCATCCTGAAAGAACCCGGTAAAAAGATCGTCGGTGCGGTTAAAAGGAATAAACGTGAGGCCGGAGACAACCTCGATATCGTGGACCGGGCCGCCGCGCGCCCCCAGGCCCCAGGTAATCTCATTGCGCGCCGGCAGCCGAAGGCGCTCCTGAAAATCGATATCCAGTGTGTCCCGATTCTCGCCAAAATTGGGCTCGTGGCGGTTGGTTCGGTCATAGTAGGCCTGCACCTGGATGTCGTCGCCTTCGCTCAGCGTGCGTTTCCAGTGCCCCAGAATGTTCCAGCCGGAGAGATAAGCGTTACCATCCACGATTTGCGAGTACGGCTGCGTATAGCTGGTGGCCTGCACGCTCTCGCCGGCAATCTCGTCGTACGCATCGCCTTGCACGGTGAAGGCATCGCGGCTGCCCGCCGTCCAATCCATGCGAAATCCGGTTTGGGTGGCTCGCCAATCGTCGAAGTTCCGGCCATCGGAGTGGTCCTCCGGGCCCCGCGTAAAACCTTTGCCGTAGATGCGATAGTTGAAGCCACTTGCATTGCCGCCGCCGTAGCGGAAATCAGCGAAGCCTTGCTCGAAATCGCCGCCGCCCACGGTAGCCAGCATTCCACGCGTATCCTGCGCCGATTTGGTGATGACGTTGATGACGCCATTCACCGCGTTTGGCCCCCAGATAGTGCCGCCCGGGCCGCGGATCACCTCGATCCGGTCGATATCTTCCATCATGGTGTCCTGAACTTCCCAATAGGTGCCATCGAACAACGGAGTGTAAACAGTCCGGCCGTCGATCAGGACCAGCACCGAGCGCGTAAGGCGGCTGCCAAATCCGCGAATTCCGATAGACCATTTGTTGCTGTCAATACGCGCCACCTCCACGCCCGGCGCCAGGCGCAATGCCTCTGGAATGCAGGTTGCCCCGGAGCGCCGAATGTCCTCGCCAGTGATGACATAGACCGCCGCCGGCGTCTGTGAAACCTTGGTCGGTTCCTTGGAGGGTGTGGTGACTTCGATTTGAGAGAGCTGTTCGAGAGTCAGGTTCTTGAGCGCTGACGGACCGTTCGCGCCGGGCTGACCAGACTGCGGACTATCCGCTCGGGCGGTGTGGGCGAACGCGGCAAGCACCAGCCATAGAACGATCCGAAGGTTCCGCTGCATGCGAATTCTAGTCTTTCCTCTCGTCGGGTCACCGGCTACCTCGGGGCGTACTAGTACTTTCAGGACCCTGGGCGCAGTTCATCAGTTGGATTACGTATCCATAACAAGACTCCGCTGGGCAGTCTTTGTTTCAGCAATTTGTTTGAACCGGCCGCTGAAATCTCACACCAACATTTTCGACCGATTATGATTCGGCCTTCCAGGGCGCCTGGCCGGCCAGAGCGGTGTAGAAACCCCAGATGGCGAGCGCGGCGATGGTCGCGAGCGCCAAGGTGGCGGGCGTAAAATACCAGGCCGCCGAGTTCAGTGTGAGCGGAAGGTTGAGCGCCAGGTCGGCGGTGTAAAGCGCCGTGGCGAGCGTGACCAAGCCGAAGCGCAACGCTCCGGCGGCGAGCGCGGCGTACAGGATCGCTTGAATGGGCCAATCCAGGGCCGGATACGGCGAAGACACGGACCTGAGGGCCGTGAACAGCAGAACAAAAGCGATGGCGCCCAGCCACGATTTTCGCAGCAGCGCGCGGAAGAGAAAAAGGATGAGGAACGAGATCAGCGTGTTGATAATGGAGGCGGGGAGATTCAGCAGCCACGCTCCGATGGCGCTGCGGACGCCGCCTAGGAAGGTCTCATCGGCACTCGGCGGAGGCGCGCCAAACAGGGCTGCCAGGTGAAACCGCAGGGCATACAGTTCACAGAGGAACACGCCCAGCGCGACGCCGTAGAGCACATCGCGGCCAACCAACGGGTCCCGCCAGCGGCCGCCTAGCACCCGTGTCCATGAAATGATGGCTTGCGGCCAGTAACGGCGAACATAGGGTTCGAGCGCCAGATAGAGCACCCACACGGCGCCACCCCAAAGGAGCGAGGTACTGACGGCCAGGATCAATAAAAAGACGAAATTTCCGATGGAACCGAAATGGGCCCGGAATGCCCACAGAGCCAGATGAAGAACAAAGATGAGTACGGCCAGACGCAGGGCGCTCCGTCGATCGCCTTTGCCGCGAATGACGTTCCGACGCGCCAGGAAGGCCGCTGCCGGAACCGGCAGGAACAGGATGCCATCCAATAATATTCGGGCGATGAAATCGCCGGTGCCCCCCGGGTTGCTCGACGGCATGCGCTCTGGCCGGCTCCATGGTCCGGTTAAATAGAAGAAGACGGGGCGGCCGTGCCAGGCAGCGGCTTCGACGTGCAGCGGACGATTCTTATAGCCAGGCCACTGGCCGGTCCAAGCCTGGCGCGCGTCGGAAGCCGCCAGCGATGCCCACACCGGAGTCGCAGGCTTGAATTTGGATATGTCGAGGCCGGCGGCGGTGAACAGAGCATTCCAATCCGGCGCGGGCGTCTGCTTGGGCGGATCTTCTTTCTCCGGCGGGATCGCTTCAAAGTAAGTGAGGCGGCCCTCGGGATCCAGCCGGACGTTGATCATGCCGGATGTGGTGGGCTGGGGATCGGTCTCCTGGATCTCACCCGGAATAAGCTCTTCATTGTGCAAGCCCATGGCGAACATCGGTTCCGGGCTTTGGCGATACCAGAACTTCAGAGGCGAGGGACGGCTGCGGGCAATTTCGTCCCATTGCGGGAAAGGCCCGTCGGACTTCGCTGCAGCGTTCAGAAACTCCGAATTGTCATCGAAGGCGTAAGCGGAATCGGCGGGCGGCTCTGTGTATCCGAGGCTCTGAATCAAGTCTCGAGCCTTGTCGACCAGCACTTCGGGCGGCTTGGTGAGTTGCGCCTTTTCAATCATGCTGAACGTCGCGATCAGAATGACAAAAGCCACCAGGCCGGCAAATGCGGCGGCGAGCGTTGGAACCGCGATCTTCCAGGGGAGTGCCTCGGTGCTTCCCGCGGCGGCCACCATTTGAGGTGAAGGAGTCTCCCCGGCGGCCAGGGCGGCGGCTAACGGATCGCCGCCGGGGAGCCGCGCTGCCACCGCCAGAGCAGACGACGGACGATTCCGAGGCTCCGGATCAAGGCAGCGGAGAATGGTGCTTTCCACCGCCGGATCAAGTTCTTTCACCAGCGACGACGGGCTGACAGGAGTGGTCTCGCTGTGCAGGCGCACCAGTTCCGCCAGCGTGGATGCTTCAAAGGCGCGCTTGCCGGTGAAGACCTCGTACAGCACCAGGCCCAGCGAATAAATGTCGCTTTGCGCGGTGACTTCTTTTCCGGCCAGTTGCTCCGGCGCCATGTACGCGGGAGTGCCGTTGCGAATTTCTTCGCCGGGAATTTCATCGGCGAGCGCAGCCAGGCCGAAATCGGTGACGACGGCGGTGCCACGTCCGTTCAGCATGACATTGGCGGGCTTCAAGTCGCGATGCAGAACGCCCTTGGCGTGAGCGGCGGCCAGGCCGGCGCACAACTGCCGTGCGATCTCTACCGCCTTGTCGGAAGGCAGGCGGCCAATGCGGCGCAGCAGAGAGCCGAGATCTTCGCCATCCACGTACTCCATGGACAGATAAGGCTGCCCGTCCACTTCGCCCAGGTCGTAAACCCGGCATACGTTGGGATGCGAGACTTGCCGCGCAATGCGAACTTCGTTGTAGAAGCGAGCCAGCGCGGCTGGATTGCGCGCCGCCACCTCGGGCAGAAACTTGAGCGCGACCTCCTGGCCCAGCGTCAGGTCGTGCGCGCGATACACTTCGCCCATCCCGCCGCGGCCGAGCAGCGCGACGATCCGATAGCGATTGGCCAGCAGCGCACCGGGCAGGAAGCGGCCTTCGTTGAGCGAACCGGACGAAGAAGAAAGGGGACTGTGGGAGGGCGTCCGCGCGGGCGTAGGAGTGCTGGGAGGCGCGGCCACGGTCTGCGTCGGCAGGGGCACGCTCCCATTGAGCGCCGCGCCACACGAAAGGCAGAACCGGCTGGATTCCGGGACGTCTTTCGCACAGCTATGGCAGGTCATAAGGATTCCGTTGCGGCGTGTCCTCAGTCGTCGTGATGCATAATCGCTTCCTGATCGGCAATGGCTTTGTCGCGCGCCATTTTGGAGTTCGCCTTGCGAGCGGAATTGATATTGTTCTGCCGGATGCTGGCCGAATCGACGCTAAACATCGAGATGAGCTGCTCCAGCTTGTGCCCTTCGCAAGCCGGGCAGGCGGGCTCGGATTTCAAAACGAGCGCTTCGAACTGCTCACCGCAGTCCAGGCATTTGAAGTCGTATATGGGCACGGGATTCTCCTTTTAGGCCATATCCATTATGCTAACCTCAAGATCCTTATGGCCACCACCGATTTCACGGAGCGCCGCGCCGCGTTCCGCAAGCTGCACGAGAGCGGGTGTTTTGTGATCCCGAATCCTTGGGATGTCGGGACCGCGCGGTATCTGCGGCATCTCGGATTCCAGGCTCTGGCCACCACTAGCGCCGGTTTCGCATTCTCACGCGGATTGCCCGACGCGGGCGTGCCGCGCGACCTGGTGCTCAGCCACATTGCCGAGATTGTTTCTTCCGTTGATTTGCCGGTGAACGCCGATTTCGAATCGGGCTATGCCCAGGAGCCGGAGGGCATTGCCGAGAGTGTACGTCTTTGCGTGGCGACTGGCGTGGCGGGACTTTCGATTGAAGACTCCACTGGCGATCGATTGAAGCCGTTGTTCGATCTGCCGATAGCGGTGGAACGGATGCAGGCTGCTCGCGCGGCGATCGGCGCATCCGGCGTTATGCTCATCGGACGATCGGAGTGCTTCCTGACGGGGCACACGGAGCCGCTCAAAGAAGCCATCCGGCGTCTGCAGGCCTATGCGGAAGCGGGCGCCGATGTGTTGTACGCGCCGGGAGTGCGAGAACGCGCGGACATTCGCGCCATCGTCTCGGCGGTAAGTCCGAAGCCTGTGAATGTGCTGATGAGCGCGAACACCGGGCTGAAAGTCGCCGATCTCGCGGAGATGGGCGTGCGAAGGATCAGCGTGGGGAGTTCGCTGGCGCGGGCGGCGTGGGGCGGGTTCATCCGGGCGGCCCAAGAGATCGCAAGCGCGGGAAGCTTCGCCGGATTCGACAGTTTGCCTCCGCACGCCGAGCTGAACGGTTTCTTCCGGGAAGATCAAAAGGCGCGCTAACGTCAAGCCGCGCCAAAGGAACAGAAAACGATGCAAGACGACAGATCAGACGGAATTACCAGACGCGACCTGGGAACGCTGGCGGCCGCCGCGCTCGCAATCGCTCCGAAGATGGCGGGACAAACGACGCGGGCGAAAGATATTGGGCCGGTGCTCGACATCGCGGACTGGAGTTACCACTGGATCGGAGTGGAACACGCGCTGCTGGCTCGCGGCACGATGTGCAACGGGATGCAGATGTACGTAGAGCATTGGATTCCGCAGGAAGTCCGGCATCCTTATCCGGTGGTCTTGATTCACGGCGGCTACGGGCAAGGTTCGAATTGGATCAGCACGCCGGACGGACGCCGCGGCTGGGCGACGCTGCTTCTGGAGCAAGGTTACAAGGTGTATGTGCTCGACCGGCCCGGGCAAGGACGCGGTCCCTATCATCCGTGGGTGCATGGGTACTTTGACAAAGAAGCGCCGACGTTTGAAGGCGTGGCGCGAAGCATTCGAGGAGATGCGAGCGTCCACACGCAATGGCCCGGCATCGCCGATGCCAACGATCCGGCCATCACCCAAGTGGTGGCCGCGATGGGTCAACCGATGGGCAACAATCCGCTCACCCAAGACGTGTGGCGAACGCGCGGGGCGAAGCTTCTGGACGAGATCGGTCCGGCGATTCTCGTAGCGCATGGCGACGGTGCGGCATTCGCGTGGGTGACGGCCGAAGAGCGGCCGGATCTGGTGAAGGGCATCGTGGTCATCGAGCAGCCGGCCACATCGCTGCGAGGGCAGACGGAACTCACGAAGCTGGCGCATATCCCGATCGCGATTGTGACCGCCGAGGCATCGGATTCGAATGGCACCGACCCGGCGATTGCCACATCGCTGCGCGAAGCCGGGTGTACGGTACAGCATATTCGATTGGCCGATCAGAACGTGCACGGCAACGGCCCGATGGTGATGATGGAGAAGAACAATCGCGAGGCGCTGGAGCCGATCTTGCGTTGGATGGATGCCTCAGTCACTAAGAATGCGCCGGGCGACGCTTCGAGCGGCATCGATCCCAATCGCAATCGCGACAACACAGCATTAAAGCTCGCCGATCAAGGTGGCTTCTGGGTGGGAATTCAACACAAGCAGAT
>CAVXGM010000004.1:0-176175 GCA_963761265.1 Bryobacterales bacterium | reverse complement strand
GCGTCGGTTGGATTGAGGTTTGGCACTATAAACTCCTGCGATGAAAGAGATCCGTCATTTCCAAGGCTGCCAGTGTCGAAAGGCATCCACCGGCGGTGTATTCCCACTGAAGGAACACCTTCCACATCGCTTCCTCCGGGACTTGACTGGCCGCCCTTCTGGCCCCCTGCGATTAGCCAAAAGTATACCTCCGAATGAGCGAAGGGAGTGTTGCTCTGCCATCGGAACCCGACTGCAAGGGACCGTTTCTGAGTGCCGTGAAACAGAGGATTAACCCATCCGCCGCCCTGCCAAGCAACCGTCTGTACCGATCTGTATACGGCGTTCCGTTGGTTAAGCTGGCTCTTCTTCAAACCATGACGGAAGCGCGCAATTGGAATTACGCATTGGAGAGCCTCACACAGCCTTCGCCCGCGACCAGGAACCGCGCCAGCTGCCGCTGGAGTAGAATCGTTCGAGACTTATGCCCCTTTCTAGCGGAATGCGCGCGATGGGTCGTATCCCGGGCGCAATCGCGATCGCAGCCGGCGTCTTCGTCACCGTCAGTGGGTTGGTGGCACAGCCGGCACCCGGCACAAATGTTGAGGTGCTTCAATTGCGACCGAACTTCTATATGATTGCGGGCGCAGGAGGGAACGTCGGCTTTCAAGTCGGAGTGGATGGCGTCGTGGTTGTCGACTCAGGTTCGGAGTCGAACGCCGATGCCGTAGTCGCTGCCATAAAGAAGGTCACCGCGCAACCCATCCGTTACGTGATCAACACCAGCGCCGATCCGGACCACGTGGGCGGCAACGCCAAGGTCGCAAAAGCCGGGCAAACGCTATTCACGGGGAACGGCGGAGCGGGCCTCGCCACCAATTTCCTAGGAGGCGGAGCGTCGATACTTGCGGTGGAACAGGTGTTGACGAGAATGAGCGGGCCGAGCGGGAAGCCTTCGCCTTATCCGGTTGACGCGTGGCCCACCGAATCGTTCAACCAGCCGCGGAAATACATGTACCTCAATGGCGAGGGCATCGAAGTCTTCCATCAGCCCGCCGCGCACACCGACGGCGATGCCATTGTCTTCTTCAGGCGTTCCGATGTCATCGTGGCCGGCGATGTCTTTGACACGAGGCGATTCCCCGTTATCGACGTTGCTAAGGGCGGCGGCATCAATGGCGAAATCGCAGCCCTGCAGAAACTGGTGGATACGGCCATTCCGTCCGTGCCGATCGTATCCCGGGAGGAGGGCACGCTGGTTGTTCCAGGCCACGGCCGCATCTGCGATCAACTCGATGTGGTTGATTACCGCGATATGGTGACCATCATTCGCGACCGCGTGCGCGACTTGATGAAACAGGGTCTTACGTTGGAACAGGTCAAAGCTGCCTCGCCGGCTCGCGGCTACACACGCAGGTACGGATCGGACACTGGTGCCTGGACCACAAACGATTTCGTCGAAGCCGTATATCGCAGCATGAATGGGAAAGTGCAATGAGACTCTTCTTCATCGCGACACTGGTCACCTGGACCCTTGGCGCCGCGCAGCCTCCCACTACTGCCAGCTCGACGGGCAAAGCTCGTACGGCAAAAGCATCCGCGCCTATCGATATCACGGGCTATTGGGTCGCTTTTGTGACGGAAGACTGGCGTTTCCGAATGATCACGCCGCGCAGGGGAGATTACCAACCCGTGCCCATGACGGAAGAGGCGCGAAAGATCGCGGATGCGTGGGACCCAATGGCCGACGAAACCGCCGGCAATCAATGCAAGGCGTATGGCGCCGCTGCGATTATGCGACTGGCGGCGCGGTTTCACATTACCTGGCAGGACGATAACACGCTGCGCGTGGACAGCGATTACGGCATGCAGACGCGGCTCTTTCATTTCAAGCCGCTGGTTGAAACAGAGGCGTTGCGTGAGCGGACGTGGCAAGGTTATTCAACCGCAGAGTGGGAACTACCGTCTTCGCTGAAGGTTGCAACCACCAACCTGCGCTCCGGATATCTGCGAAAGAATGGCGTTCCTTACAGCCAGAATGCCGCCGTTACGGAATACTTCGATATCGCACCGATTCCCGCTGGCGGCCAAGTGCTGCTGGTGACCACCATCGTCGATGATCCCCAGTACCTCCGTCAGCCCTTTACCGTGAGTTCGCAATTCAAGAAGGAAGCCGGCGGCTCGAAATGGGACCCAACGCCTTGCACCGCAAAATGAGCCGGCAAACCGCCACGCTCATCGCCGCCATACCCCTGTTCGTCGCGCTCTGCCAGAGCGCGCTGGCACAGGTGGAGCTTACAGGCTCCTGGACGCCGAGAAACCATGAGGTTCTTACCGGTGACGGGTTGCCGGTGGACTTCACGGGAATCCCGCTCAGCGAGGAAGGGCGGATTCGAGCACTGAGTTATTCCGAGTCCCAACTCGAGATGGTGGAACACCAATGCCAAGGGTGGCCGGCGTTTTATCTGGTCCAAGGACCATTTGGATTAAGGATCTGGAGCGAAACCGATCCTCTTAAAGGAAACGTGATCTCCTACACCATCGGCGGATGGGAGGACCGGGCGCCGATGAGGATTTGGATGGACGGACGGCCGCACCCATCCCAATATGCCCTGCACACACGCTCCGGATTCACCACCGGTGCATGGGAAGGCAACACACTGGTCACCTACACGACCCACATGAAGGCTGGGTTCCTGCGGAAGACCGGCGCGCCCTCGAGCGATGAAGCGACGACGACAATGCGCTTTTACCGCCACGGCGATATCCTGACGATTCTCGAGATCATTGAGGATCCAATCTACCTGGCCGAACCCTGGATCCTGTCTAGAAGTTTTCAACTGAGCGCGACGCCTCAGCCTCCAATCGGGCCGCCGTGCATCACGGCCTATGAAGGCAGTGTTGGGCCGACCGCTCCGCACTATTTGCCCGAGAAGAATCCCTTCGTCGATGAGATGACCACCAAATACGGCGTCCCGCGCGACGCCGCGATCGGAAAGCCGGAGACGCTTTATCCGGAGTATCGGAGGAAAATTCCTCCAGCCACTCCTATTAAATAGAGTTATATGCCGGCTTCAATGTAGCAGCAGCTTTCTTAGGCCCAATTTGAGGTTTCAGCCGCATGGATTTCACGCTCCGGCGGCCACGCGAGCACAGGCGATCGCTCCAGATGTCTTACCGAATCCCTTGTAAAGATCAACATAGGCCGTTTCCGGTCAAGTTGCAGGGCTCCTTAAGTCTTGGTTTGGAGTAGAATCGTTCAAACTGCGTTTCAAAGTGCCGCCCGAGTTGGTCCGCGCAGGAAAGCGTTCCACCTTGCCAAGAGGGCGGACGCTACTTGCCCAGCTCGCGCATGAGCCAGCGTTATGCGCGCGCGCTGACGACGTGAAGCTGTTTCCGAAGCAACCCCGCATCGTCGCGAAGGTGCTAACGAAAGAACAAAAGGCGCACCTCTTCCGCATTGCAAGTAGCCGGCCTGACTGGATGGTTGCCTATTGCGCCGCCGTGCTCGCAGTATCTACAACCTGTCGGAGCGTCGAACTTAAGAGTCTACGATGGACCGACGTTGACATCTTCGGCCAAACAATTAGAGTTCGACGGAGCAAGACCGAAGCCGGCCACCGAACGATCCCAATCAACCGCGACGCCACTCTGGCGCTCGCGAAACTGCGGGAGCGAGCGGAATTTTCGGGTCAACCGCGCCTGAGCACTGCGTGTTTCCAGCGTGCGAAAACAAACGCGTTGACCCTTGCACTCCGCAGAAGACTTGGCGGTCAGCATGGCGTCGATTGACGAGAACCGCAGGATTCCCAGGTTTCCGCTTTCATGGGCCACGATTGATCGCGCGATGATGGAACACTACAGCCACGTTCGGATGGCAGCTAAGCGGCATGTGTTACAAAAGCTGGAAAGCGGACTGATGGAGATTCCGATGGCCGAGGATGCCACAGCCAAGAAACCGGGGCGATCCTGAAAATGGGTTACGTCACAATGCACGTAACAAAATCTCTTTGTGAGGAGATTTGAAGTCTGTAACTTATTGAGGGAATTGGTCGGGGCGAGTGGATTCGAACCACCGACCTCCTGGTCCCGAACCAGGCGCTCTAGCCAGGCTGAGCCACGCCCCGAAAGGTGAACAACTGCAAACCTAGTGTAGCATTTACGGTTTGGAGGCCGCGAGCTGGAAGTTCACAATCACGTGTTTGCGCGTGTCGTAGAGGCTAACCTTCTTCACCGGCGTGGTCACGCTGCCGTGTTTGGCCAGCAGCTCGAAGTTGATGTCCATGGGCAGATCGCGGAAGATATATTTGCCATCTTCCTTGGTGGCAAAATCAACGACGTCCGACGTCTTAGTGTTCTTCAACTGCACGATGGCATCGGCCTGCGGATTGTCGGCGGCGTCCTTCACTGTGCCGTCGATGGTCCGGGTATTGGAGTCCTTCCCAGGCTTGTACCGGTCGTTCTGCAAAATAACGTTGGGCTTCTGTTGCGGGCCGTCCTGCGCGGAGACGAAAGCGGCCAGCAGGAAAAACGATGGCAGTAAAATCTTGATGAGACGCATGGCTCAGAATTTGTTGAGCTCGGCGATCAGGGCCTGCATGCCCTTCTTGCGGTAGATCTGCGCCAGGCGCTGCTCTTCATCGGACGGCGCAACCACGCGCTGCAGTTGAGGAGCGTCCAAATCGGCGCGAGTAGGGATCCACATGCTGCCATCGGCAAACTCGACGCTGCTCACAAATCCAGTCATACCTTCAATGCCCAGCGGCTGACCACCCAGCTGCGGAAACTTCAGAGTAGCATCGCCCAGGATCTGGCTCTTCTGGCCGGGCGCCAGATTCAGCTCGGCGGGCACGGAACCGGCCAGAAACTCGCGTCCGGAATGATCGTGCAAGATCCAGCCGACCTCGAGATAACGAATGGCGCGCTCGGACCGGTTCTTCACTTCCAGGCGGGGCGCCCGCGCTTCGTCGCCGGCGATGCGGGCCATGCCGCCCATCGGTTCGACGGGTGAATCCGGCAGGCTCGAGAAAAGCGAACTGCACTTGCTTCTCGGGCTCGAAATTGGTGGCGCGCGCGCCGCGAACCACTTCCACGTCCAGGCTGGGACGATCGGCCTGGTGGGTCAAGCTTTCCAGCATTTCCTGGCGCAACTTGTCGGGGCCGCCCGATGCCAGCACCGCTTTGAAATAGCGCCGGTCGCGCCGCGCTTCCCATTCCGACAGCGTCAAGGTGCGGCGGGAACTCAGCTTGTCGGGGCCGTAAAAACTCAGGTCGTCAAACAACACGCCATCGAGCGAAATCTGAACCGGCACGCCCGAGGAGGCCTGCAGGGGCCGCAGCAAGCGCAAATCAATTCGAACCGGAAACGTTTCCTGGGGGCCGACGTCCAGGCTGGTGAGGGTGACCGAACCTTTGCCACCGGGCGTAACGGCCTGCGCGGAGACGAGCAACGTGATGCCGCGGATTTTGCGCTGGCTGGTGTTGCGCAGCGAAAGCGCGGCGTGAACGTCCAGCAGCATCGCGCCGCCGCGCGGCATTTCGTTGGACTCGCCGTAATCGGCCGAGAGCAAAACCACCGGCGAATCGGAGGGGAAATCGATCCGGGGCAGCGCCGCGGCAAACAGGACGCCAGGCAGCGGGATCAGAAAAAACGCGGATACAAGGAATGCGCTACTGCTCCGCATAATATACCTTGTTGGTGGTCACCTGGCCGGTATCAGCATCCACAAAATGGACGCTGGCCGACCCCGGCATGTCGACCGAAACCGTGGCTCCATCCGAATGCGAGATCAGGGACAAGGAGCGGCCGTTTTCTCTGACCTGACTGCCGGAGGACGACGCTTCCAGGACCACGTCTTCCGGATTGGCCGTTGTTCCCGGTGCGGGGGCGGAGTGCACCAGAGTTCCGATGCGCTCTGCGCGGATACGCTGCAAGGAACGTCAACAGGTGCCCGGCCTGCTGGGGCGGAAGACTGGTCCAGAACGCGATGCCGAAAATCAACATGGCGCCCAGGACGACCAGCGCGGCATTCCAACTCAGGAGCGGCCAACTGAAGAGCGACCAACCAAAGCCGGGCCAACCGTGCCGGCGCCTGGCCCGCAGCGGCTTGTCGAACAAGGCAATCGCTTCGCCCGCCGCCAGACCGACGCGGATGTTTCCGGTCATTTCTTCTGACAGGCGGCTCCAGTTCAAAGCGTTGGGCAGTTCCGGCATCTGGCCGGCAAACTCGCGCAGTTCGGCGTTCCCATCCCGCAGCGTTTGGACTTCGAGCCGGCATTCAGCGCAATGAGAGACGTGACGCGCGATGCGCCAGCGTTCCCATCGTCCAAGATCGCCGCCCGAAAACAGCGCGATTTGTGCCGGCGCGGGATGCTTCATGACGGCTTCCTCTGCTGGGCGCGGCGGCTGCGCTCCATGTAGCGCTTCATCTTGATGCGCGCGTTGGCGATGTGCGATCGCACGGTGGCCTTGGAGCAGCACATTTGCTCAGCGACCACTTCGGCGGGCAATCCCTCGACATCGCGAAGCAGCAGCGCGGTTCGCTCGCGGCCGGTGAGCGCCGTCAAACCCTCTTCGAGATAAGCGCGATGCTCGGACCGAAGCACGGCTTGTTCCGGGGTAGCCGATGGCTCACTGAGAGGTTCGATCAGGCTGTCGATCTCGCAAAAGTTGACTTTCCCATTGCGCCTTAGAAAATCGATGGCGGTGTTGCTTGCGATCCGCGAAAGCCAGTGCGCCGCCTTGTCCAGTTCCTTTAGTTGGTCCTGGCGCTGGAGGGCCTTGATGAAGGCTTCCTGGGTGAGATCCTGGGCGTCATCGACGTTGCGGACGATCCGGTAGATGAGCAGGAAAACCCGGCGTAAGTTCTCGGAAATAAAGCGGTTTTGCAGCTCTTGCGCGGCCAGTTGAGAAGCGTCGATGGCAGGCGGGGCTCCGCGGTCGCTCATGAATGCCTCATCTGATAGAGATACCGGGAGTGTGCCGAGCGCCGACGCCATACCTATAACAGGCTGACGTTAGAACAACCCAAACGTGCAAGGTTATTCGGTGCACTAGGGACTTATCGGCTCCTTACCATCAATTGTATACGGGAGGCGGCGAAATGGAATTCGGGATTCGGGTCATGGCTTGGTTTTCAGCAGGCGATCGAAGGCGTCGGGAGGGAGATCGGCGAGCGAGGTAACGGCCAGGTCGGCGAGCAGGGGCGGTGGATTGCGGCGCACCCCGATGCTGGGCATTCCGGCGCGGCGGGCGGCCTGGATGCCGGCGGGCGCATCTTCGACGACCACGGATTGGGCGGGGGCGGAGCCGAGTCGCGCGGCGGCGGCGATAAAAACTTGCGGATCGGGCTTGCCTCGCGTGACGTCCTCGGCGGAAACGATGGCCTGGAAGCAGGGCGCGAGTCCGATGACGGTGAGCACCACGTCGACGTTTTCGCGCGGAGCCGACGATGCGATGGCCTGGAGCCAACCGTCGAGGGCGAGCCGTTCGGTCCAGTGGCGCGCGCCGGGCAGGGGCTCCAGACCGCGCTCGCGAACCAGGCCCCGGTAGAGCTGTTCCTTGGCATCGGCGATTTGGTTGATCTGTTCGGGCGTCGCGTTGGGAATCCACTGCGGGATGATGGCGTCGTTGCGCAGCCCGAAGGTTTTCAGAAATTCCGGGTGCGTGAGCGCGACGCCTTCGGCCGCCATGGTGTCGCGCCAGGCGAGCCAGTGGTATTCTTCCGAATCGACCAGGGTGCCGTCGAGATCCCAGAGGACGGATTTAGGCACGGGAGTGCGATTCCTGGGGCGTAAGTAAAAGATTCGGAAGGAGTAGACGCATCAGGCTATTTTTTGTGCGCGGTGACGCTTTTTCTCGCAAGCAGGGCAGCTTGCGGCACAGGGCGTGGATGCGCTGAAGATGGTTTCGTGAAGCACTTAGGTTTCAGGATATCGCGGTGAGGATGGGCTGGGTGGAAACGGCGGTGTATGTGATTGGCGGGCGAAGGAAGAAAGATGCGGAGGTGAGGCGACCGGCTGTTGCTTCGGCTCTTTAATGGCTAGCCATACTCAGCGCCGATGAAATCGTTGGCACCGACGCTTCTTGACGGCGACGGAAGTTTTCTGGCCGGGCTTGTCCGCGAGTGCAACGCTGTCGGATGCCTCGGTTGGGCGTTCGCACCGGAGTTGACCTGCGCCGCTTCGCCAGAACAAATGATCCGGGTGCGCGAATGCCGAGTGCCGGAGCTTTTTGATACAGCACTAGACTTGGCGTTCTTAATCTCAGCACCTTTCGCCGAGTGGCCGAGGATCTACCTGGGCTAGGCCGTTTTCGTCAAGGCAGCGTGCGCCGGCCCGGGTAGTGGCGAGGGCGGGAGAGCCGCGCGATCCTAGTCGCGATCGAGTGCGGGGAGCCGCTATAATCGGCGCTATGAAGCTTTGGAGATCTTTTCTGGCCGCCGCTGTTCTCTCAACCGGCGGTCTGGCCTGGGCGCAGACGGTTACGACCGTGGCGGGCACCGGCGCGTCCGGCTATTCCGGTGATGGAGGACCGGCCGCGCAGGCCACCCTCAACCAGGCTGTATACGTCGCGACGGACTTGTTCGGGAATCTGTACATCGCCGACCAGAACAACAATCGCGTCCGGCGAGTGGATTCCAAGGGAATTATCACTACGGTCGCCGGCAACGGCAACGCCGCCTTTTCGGGCGACGGCGGGCCGGCCACGCAGGCTTCACTCAATTCGCCGACCGGGGTTTGTACGGACCCCGCGGGCGACCTGTTCATCGCCGACGTTGGCAATTATCGCATCCGCAAAGTGGACACTTCCGGCAATATCACCACGGTCGCCGGCAACGGTATCGAGGCGGGCACCGGCGATGGCGGACCGGCTACGCAAGCTTCCATGTACATTCCCATTCGTTGTGTGGTGGATTCCAATGGCAATCTTTACGTGGCGGATCAGAGCGGACAAAAGATTCGGATGATCAATCCTTCCGGAATTATTTCGACCTTCGCCGGGACCGGCGCCAATGCGGGCCCTCGCAGCATCGGTTCCTATTCGGGCGACGGAGGGCCGGCGACGGCGGCGGACCTGAATAACCCCACCGCGATCACCGTGGACCCCGCTGGGAACATCTATTTTTCAGATCAGTACAATCAGCGCATTCGGAAAATAGATAAGAAGGGCATCATTACCACGGTCGCTGGCAACGGCACCGCCGGCTTTTCCGGGGATGGCGGGCCGGCCACGTCGGCAGAACTGAATTATCCTGGCGGCTTGGTGGTGGACCAGAATGGCGACCTTTACTTCGGCGACCCCAACAATAACCGCGTACGCAAGATCAGCAACGGCACCATCAGCACCGTGGCCGGCAATGGCGCGGCAGGGTTCGCCGACGGGTCAGCCACCGCCGCCGAGTTTAGTCAGCCTTTCGGGATAGCCATCGGTATCGACGGGCAATCTCTATATCGCCGATATAACCAACAACAGGATTCGCGAAGTATCCGGCGCGACGGCGGCAGTGATGCCGCAGTTCACGGCAGCCGGCGTAACCAATGGGGCAAGCTTCCAATCGGGAATCTCAGCCGGAGCGCTGATTACGATTTTCGGTGCGAACCTATCCAATAACGTTCACGGCATCGCGGCGTTCAGTGAAGTTCCGCTGCCTGCGGCATTGGGAGGCTCGCAAGTATTGATTAACGGCACGCCCATCCCGCTATTTGACGTTATCAATATTAACGGTACCGAACAGATCAGCGCTCAGGCGCCTTTTGAAATCGCGGGAGAGCAGAGCAGTGGATCTTGTGATCAATAACGGCCGCGCTCAAAGCGCATCGGTGCAGGTGACGATTTCGGCAACGCAGCCCGGAATATTTCTTCCGGACGGCGTCGATGGCGCGTTTCTGCATGCGGACGACTCGCTGGTTACGACGGCCAATCCGGCCAAACCGGGCGAAGTAGTGCTGCTCTACTGTACGGGCCTGGGGGCAGTTACGCCGGCTGGGACGACGGGAGCAGTCGCCTCCAGCACCACGCTTTCGACGAGCAATATCACGCCTATCGTGTCGGTGGGGGGCACCACCGCGGCGATTTCGTTTAGCGGGCTGGCTCCGGCGTTGGTGGGGTTGTACCAGATCAATTTCACGGTTCCGGCGGGTATACCTTCCGGAAGCGCCAGTGTCGTCGTGACGTCGAACGGCGTAGCGAGTAACACTGCCAAGCTGCCGGTTCAGCAATGATCCGTCGCTGAAAGGGTATCCACCGGGAACCAGCTAGCAGAGCCGGAATCGCCTCACGGTTAGTCAGAAGCAAGGCTCTTGGTCTGCGGCGCGAGCAGCGGGTCCGGATGTGTGGCAATCGGTTGCGCCTCGGCTTTCGCCTGCTTCACCTTTCGGCGACTCAGCCGTCGTTGCAAACCATCCATGTACGTGTAGAATACCGGCGTCAAATACAGCGTGACGAACTGAGCGAAAATCAATCCGCCGACCACGCAAAGCCCGAGCGGACGGCGTTCGTCGGCTCCCGCTCCCCATCCCAGGGCGATGGGCAGCGTGCCCATGATGGCTGCCGCGGTGGTCATCATGATGGGCCGGAAGCGGATCAGGCAGCCTTGATAGGACGATTCGCTGGCGCTGTAGCCGGACTTTTGCATCTCGACGGCGAAATCGACCATCATGATGGCGTTCTTTTTGACGATGCCGATCAGCATGATCAAGCCGACGAAGCCGAACAGATCGAGCTGCAGGTGAAAGAGCGAGAGCGTGACCAGACCGCCGAACGCGGCCGACGGCAGACCGGTGAGAATGGTGATGGGATGGATCCAACTCTCGTAGAGAATAGCCAGAATCATGTAGATCACCAGCACGGCCATCACCAGCAAAATGCCCAGGCCCGTCAGCGACTGCTGGAATGCCTTGGCGGTGCCCTGGAAATTGCCGGTGATCGATTCCGGCAGCAGCGATGACGCCAGGGCCTGCACTTCGCTGACCGCCTGTCCGATGGCGACGCCGGGCCCCAGATCGAAGGACAACGTGACCGACGAGAGCTGGCCCGTGTGGTTGACGGTCAGCGGGCCGAAGTTGTCGACGAACTTGGAGACGGCGCTGAGCGGGATCAATTTCCCCGTAGAAGAGTGGATGTAGAGCTCGGAGAGCATGGCGGGATCGCTTTGGTACTTGGGCGCTACATCGAGAACAACCTTGTAGAGGTTGGTGGGCGTGTAGATGTTCGACACCTGGTTCTGGCCATAGGCGGCGTAAAGGGCGGTTTCCACCTGCTGCGGGGTGATCCCCAGCGCGGAAGCCTTGTCGCGATCGACGACCACATTCGCCTGCGGATTCTGATTTTGCAGATCCGTGGTGACGTCGGTCAGGTCGGGCAGTTTCGCCATCCTGGACTCCATGATCGCCGCGTATCGATAGAGCGTTGTGGTATCCGGGCTTTCCAGCGTGTATTGATACTGGCTCTTGGTGGACCGGCCGCCGATCTGGATGGATGGCGGGATCTGGATGTACGCGCGCATCCCAGGAATGTTGTTCAGCTTGGGCTGGTAGTGGCGCACGAGATCCTCGATGCTCATGTGATGTTCGAAGAGCGGGCGCGCCGCGTGAACGATCGTTCCCAAGAAACCGCCGGACCCGTATTTCGCTTCCAGAGTGTCATACGCCGGGCTGTTGGTCCATTCGCGCTCATCGAGGTCCTTCAGGTGTAAGGCGACGTTGCCGTTGTTCAGGCCGGTGCCACCCGAATCGCTGATCGACGAATGGAATTGCAGCGTGTTCGGATCCTGGACCATGATCCGGTTCAAAGCCTCCTGATCCGCCTTCATCGAGTCGAAGGAGATCCCCTGCTTGGCCTCCGTTTTGACATTGAGTTGGGACTGGTCTTCTACGGGAAGAAAGCCCTTGGGGATGATCCAGAATTCCCAGGCGGTGCCGGCCAGGACCAAAACGCCCGAACAACATCACCAGCACGCGGTGGCGCATCGCCCAGCGCAGGCTCACGCCATAGGCATTCAGGCTGGAGTTGAGGATGCCCTCGAGTTTGTTGTACAGCCAGCCGTGCTCCTTTTCATGCTCGGGACGCAGGTAGCGGCTGCAGAGCATCGGCGTGAGGGTGAGTGAAACGATGCCGGAAACCAGAACGGCGGAAATGATGACGACGGAGAATTCGTGCAGAAGGCGGCCCAACATGCCGCTCATGAAAAACACCGGAATGAATACGGCGCTTAGCGAGATTGTCATCGAAAGGATAGTGAAGCCGATCTCTTTCGAGCCCTCGAGCGCGGCTTCGAGCGCGCCTTTGCCCATTTCCATGTGGCGCACGATGTTTTCAAGCATCACGATGGCGTCATCGACGACGAAGCCGACCGACAGAGTCAGCGCCAGCAGCGAGAGGTTGTCGATGGTGTAGTCGAGCTCGTACATCACGGCGAAGGTCCCCAGGATGGCCAAGGGCACTGCGAAGCTGGGAATCATCGTGGCGGAGAGATTCCGCAAAAACAGGAAGATGACCAGAATGACCAGAAAAACGGCCAGGAGGAGCGTGAACTTGACGTCGTTCACCGACTGGAGAATAGAAATCGACCGGTCATGCTCCACCGTCATGATCAGCGATGGCGGCATAATGGCGCGGAACCTCGGGAAGAGCGCGCGGACTGCCTTGACCACCTGGATTGTGTTGGCGCCGGGTTGGCGTTGAATCGAGAGAACCACGCCCGGAACTCCGTTGACCCAGCCGGCGACATCCGCGTCCTGAACGCCATCGAAGACATTGGCGACCTGATCGAGGCGAACCGGGGCCCCATTGCGATAGGCGACAATCAAAGGGCGATACGCTGCCGCGTTGTTCAATTGCCCGTTGGATTGGAGATTATACGCCGTATTGGGACCGTAGAGCGTTCCCATGGCCATAGTGACATTGGCGTTCTGAATGGCGCTGGCGACCTGGTCGATGCCAAGCTGGCGGCTGGCCAACTCCTCGGGATTCACCCGGACGCGCACCGCGTAAGGGACCGAACCGTTGACGTCGACCTCCGCCACACCCGCGACCCTGGAAATCTGCTCGCCCAGCTGCACCTCGGCGTACTGGTCGACCGTGTAGAGGGGCAGGGTTCGAGAAGTGAGTCCCAGAAAGAGAATCGGCGATTCGCTTGGATTCACTTTCCGGAGCGTGGGCGGGGTGGGCAGGTTGGCGGGCAATTGGGAAACGGCGGCGGTCATGGCCGATTGCACGTCGAGAGCCGCGGAATTAATGTCGCGGCTCAGCGAGAACTGGAGCGTGATATTGGTGGCGCCGAGCGAACTGGTGGAGGTTAATTCATCCAGGCCGGCGATGGTAGTGAATTGCTTTTCGAGCGGCGTAGCGACCGTCGACGCCATGGTTTCCGGGCTGGCGCCGGGCAGGCCGGCCGAGACCTGAATGGTGGGGAAGTCGACGTTGGGCAGATCGCTGACTGCCAGGAGATTATAGCCAAGGATGCCTGCCACCAGAATGGCCAGCATCAGAACGCTCGTCATCACTGGGCGGCGGATAAAGAGCTCGGTGTTCATTTAGTACGGTTTCGCGAGATCGCTTGAGGGTGGAAGCTGAGACAACCGGTTCAGACTCAAGATCCATTTTAACTAAACATTTCGATCGCCCAGCGCATGGCCTTGACAGGATGGCCGGATTATTTGCAAGGGAGGCAGGCGTCGGGATGGGGGCGGAGAAACGCAAACGCCGCAAGATAGGCGATCACGTCAACCCAGAAATGATATGGGCACCGGCATAGTCACCGATCGGTGCTGCAGCCGATCACCGTCGGGTCGCCCGAGGAAGGTGCGCACGTCGCGGTGGTAGTGGCCGCCCAGTTGCCTAACGGCCAGATACTTTGCGCCCAGGCAGTGAGCTGATCGATCAGCGTTTGATTCACGCCAAAATAGCGGAACTGTGGAATCATGTACCAAACCCGATCCTCAAAATTGGATGAATCGGGCCTCGCAGGCACCGGCAGACGCGTTGGATCGTAGCCCCCAGCGTAGAATTGCCGCGGCGTAAATTGCCGCACTTCGGCCAGCCAGGCCTGGACGATTCCGTTGCTGATCGCCGTTCGTGTGGAACTGGGGGTTCCGGCCCAAGCGCTTCTCTCGGAAGGACTCACCTGGCGGCTGAGGTCGGCCACCAGCCAGTTCCAACCGATTTCAAGCTGATCCGGGCCAATCCCATTGTTTGAGATTTGCAGTCCTTTGATCATCCACAGATTCAGCAGACCGGCCTGCGCCGGGCTGTCGGTGTAGCTGAGCGCATCCAGCATCGCATACACGTAACCCCAATCGATCGGGCTGTTGCCACTCTGCTGGTATTCGGAGCTGTTGAGAACCAATTGCACTTGATACCAGATCGAGGACAGATAGTGCCAGGTTTGGAGAGTGCCGTTGTCTAGCCCTGGGGAAGCGGGTGGAATATGCAGCATATTGGGCGAAGTGAGAAACGGGAACTCGGAGAGCCAGGCACGGGGTTCCGCCTTGGGATTGGTGAAGATGGTTTGGGCCATGCCTTCCAATTGGAACTCCTGATTCAGTTCCCAATTCTTGACCATCAGCCACAGAGGCACGGAGTAGACCTGATTGACGTAAGCAGGCGTCCAGGCGCTCGCCGGGGCAAGTTCTTTGGCCACCATGAAGGTGTTGTAGTCACCGCCCCACACCTTGATATCCTCTTCTGCGGCAGCATACGATGCGGCGCTTCCAGGGACTAAGATGGAGCGAATTTGGCTGTACCGCGTGTTCGCTTTGGACGTTAGAAAATCGGGCCATGCATCCATTGGATGGATGGTGGGTAACCAACTGTTCCAGTCCGGAAACTGCAGCGGGATGGGAGTCTCGCGCACGTTCAGCACACCCGCGGGGGAAAACTCGTTGGCTTGGGCTCCCGCAGGGAAAAGCTGGTTGACCAGGTCCTGATCGCTGCCGAGCACCGCGCTCAGTCCGGCTCCCGCCGACCATTGATCCGCGGGCTGCGAATCCAGGCCGGGGCCGGGCTGATAGGGCGGGTTCCAGGGCCGGCCGGGATTGGGCAGATTGAGGGAACGGATATAGCTGGCAATCTGACGGCCCTGGGTAGCGGTGAGTCCGTGGAATACGCTGCGCTTGACGATCGAATTGTTGGAGTAATTGAAATACTTCAGATCGCGTCCATCCTGTGCGTGGCAATCCATGCAGTGCGCTTGGATATGGACGTCCGCAGATGAGCTGGGCACGGTAAGAGCGGCCGTGCGCCACAGCGTCTGACCCGCGCTGATATCGGACGCGAGCGCCGAAGGCGGCTGCCACGTATTCGGATCATCCGCCACAAACGTCGAGGCAGGGATGAGCGGGCTTCCATCGGCGGTTTGGATATTGAACGCCAGTACTCGGAACCCACTCACTCGCCCGTCAGTCTGGTTGAAACGGAACGCGATGGTGTTGCTGCCGGTCCGAACGGCGCCGGCCGACAGATTCATGGTCATTTGAAGCGTGTGAAAGCCGCCGCCGATACCGCCGTAGGCGGTTGCATTTCCCAGCAGGGTCACCTGGCCGGTGCTGATCGGCAACCAACCGGAGCTGTTCACCTCAACACTTGCCTCGGTGTCATATTTCAGGTTATGAATCTGCAAGTAAAGCTGCAGTGCCCCGCTCAGGTTTGCCCCTTGGGGGACCGCGAACGAAGCCATGGAAACAGTGCCGGCCGGGCCAACCACCTCAATTGGTAAGGTAATGGTATTCGAGAAACGGCGTCGAAAGCGCTCCGCACAGGGCTGGATCGAGTCGCCGATATTCCCGAGAACACGGTTTCCCGAGACATCGTACCTGGCACAGGGCGCGTCGGCACTGGTCCCGTTCGACTGCGGTGTTTCCTGCGCACGAGCCGCTACCTGCGAAACGCAACCAAGCGACACTGCAAACACGGCTGTCAGAAGGTTTTTGCTTTTGCTCCAGCTTTTTTCTATGCGTTTTTGTGTTTGCTGCTGGCGCCTTGGAGTGGAACCAACGGACGATGCTCGGGAAATGCCCGTCCCCCGCGTGATCGCTATTCCGCCAGCACCACCAGAACGCCTGTGAATTGGTTGAAATCCCGCGGCATGCCCTGCGCATACCTCCACTGCCGCGGCAACGGGTTGGAGATCAGGTGGGAGGAAAAAGCTGAAAAACGACATGATGAATCAAAGTCCACACATACCTATCGCTGCGAAAGGTTCGAAGTTGAGACATTCTTTGCGCCCTCGTTGACAATAGGACGACGGGCTACCCGCGAATAAAACAAAGCTAATGGAACTAACGCGTTGCTGGCTGGCTAAAGCAAAGGGTCTGAGGCGCGTTTCCAACGAACCGAATCAGCCGTCTGGAGCAAGCTGAGGCATTCGCGGATCTATCGAACTCTTTCGCCACTTCTTCCCCGCCACCAGGCGCGAGAACAAGCAGCTCAAGCGGGATCGTTACAAAAACCGAGAGACTGCGGTGTGGAAGACGTTGTCTTAAGGGAACCGCGCCAATATTGTGATTGCCGTATTCAACTCCACAGTCATCTCACTTAGATTTCGCCTAAGCGCTTGGCCGCCGGCCTCCCGGGTGTAGGATGGTGTCAACATATGCTCGGCCTCAAGAGATGGTCACTTCTGTCTGCGTTCTTCCTAACGGTTTCACTGTTCGCGCAAGGCGGTGCGACCGCGCCAGCTGCCACATCGCAGTCTACGGCTATCCCGCGGCTTCCAGACGGTAAGCCGGACCTGAATGGCGTGTGGAACCATCCCTACGTGCCTGATATGGCCAAGTCATCCGAGCGGGGCGGGATGTCCCAGCAAGGTCCTGGAGAGCTTCCTTTCACGCCTGAGGCGCTGGCAGCGTTCCAGAAATACAACCCCGCCGTGGACGGCGATTATACAGGTAGCTGCCTTCCCTTTGGTTATCTCCGCTCATTCAACGCTCCCTACCCCATTCAGATCATGCAGACACCGAAGTATGTGACCTTCTTGTTTGAACAAAACACATGGTTCCACGTAGTGAGGATGAACCAGGAGCATCCGGCCGATCTCAATCCGACCTGGTTTGGAGATTCGGTGGGCAAGTGGGATGGAGATACGCTGGTGATCGACACCATCGGTTTCAATGGGAAGACGCGGCTGGATACACTGGGGCACCCGCACTCCGATGCCTTGCATGTGATTCAGGAGCTACGGCGACTGGACGCCGAACGTCTGTACGTGAAGATGACCATCATCGATCCTAAGACGTTCACCAAGCCGTGGTCGAACACGCGCGTCTTCCAACTGATGAAGCCTGGCCAGGAGCTCATGGAATACTCTTGCGAGGAAAACAACCGCGATTTTACTCAGGGGCATATTAAGGAACCCGTGTACAACAAGTAATGGCCAGTTTGCGCGCGGCGCCGGCCGGCGCGGCGTAAACGCGATCCGTAAATGGTCTTCGCTCCGGAAGTTCTTGTCTGATGCAAGCAGCTCAACCAGGAAATCCCGCACATGTCCTGGCCCATTTTCCGTAGACGACCATACACCCACAATCCGGCCAACCGTTTGCAATGCGATTTTGCCGAAAAGTCCTTCCGCTATCGGCGGTGTGATCGCGCGGGTTATGCTGGAGCCGGCGTGAGGCCATGGCGGCGCATGACCTCCGCCATCTTTGCTGGGTCCGGCGGACCACCGGCCGCTTCGTTAATCACCTGGGCAGCCTCCCGGAAATACTGCGGACCTATCGCGGCTGGCGTGATCACGCAGAGTGCCTTCGAGTCCTGGATTCCGTTGTTATCGAACCGGTGAATGGCGCCTCGCGGAATGCATATCGCCTGCCCCGGTCCGACGTTGATTTGTTTTCCGTCGACAGTCCAGGTCAGTACGCCGTCGACACCGTAGATGGTCTCTTCGTAGTGGTCGTGGCTGTGCGCCGGCCCCGGTAAGCGCTGCGCGCCAGGGGCAGTGAGCTCGAAGGCCGCGATGCTGCCGGTCGAGTTGTGCCCGGTGAGCAGAAAGCGTACGGTGAGCGGCCCGATTCGGATGGTCTCCTCGGAAGGATTGACATGGAGGTCGACGGTTTGTTGTGTCATGTGGGTCTCGTTAGTAAGCGTCGTTTACCATGCCATGATAGTAAACGCAGTTTACGAAATAGGTCAATACCTTCATCGCCAAACTATTCACCGGTCGAAACCCGCGATATGCTGCGTTGTGCGCGAGTTCCTCAGCAGATTAATCGAGGCCGGCGTATTCAGTTTTGGCTTTCTTAAGGATTGGGATATCCGGGTCGGCGTCCTTCCAGAGTTTTAGGAAATCCTGGTAGGCTGCTTTGGCTTTGATCCTATCTCCCGACAAGACCAAGGCGCGGCCCAGTTGCAAGTGCGCGAGGGCCCCGATGGAATCGCTCGCAACGAGACCGCGATGATCGATAATTTTCTGAAATTCGGCCGCGGCCGCGGCTCCCTGGTGCGCCGCGATATACGCTTCGCCCCGCGCATAAACTGGATAGAGGACGCCAAACGTTCCGTTATTCCAACTGAGCGGCACCCCCAACTCGTAAGGAACCGCCGCTTGCAGAGCTTCCAGCGCTTTCGCCGGTTCGCCCCGGTTCAAAGCGAAAAGCGCGCGCAGCTCCGGCAGGTAGCTGCTTCGAACCGATGTGTCCTCCGGAAAGCGCTGATCCAGATCGTCCGCAAGCGCTTGGGCACGCGTGGAATCTCCCGCCAGAGCCATCGCCAGCGCCGCGCCATACTCCGCATCGCGGCTCTTCGAGAGTTCCAGCGCCAGTGTCGCGTTGCGCTTCGCCTCGGCCGCATTCCCGAAAAATGCTTCTCGAATCGCCGCTACAGCCTGGAACAAAGCGGCGGGTTCCTTCCCGGATGCGTGCTGCGCCAGATCAACAGCCCGCTGGGACATCATCCTGGCCTGCCGCAGATGGCCAAAATATGCCAAGCGCAATCGCTTGGTGATTGGACAACGCGTCTTCGATCCCGAACTTCCGGCTCTGCGCCATCAGCCGCTCCATTGCCGGCGTTGTCTCCCATCAAAAAGGCGAGATCGTAACGCTGAGCTAAGAAATCGGGGATGTCCACTTTGCGTCGAACTGCTTGCTGGATAAGTAGCTTCCGCCTCGGGGAGGCGATCCAGCAGTTGATAGGCGGTGGCAAGATTTATATAAGGCCGTCGCCAAAGCCGCAGAAGTTTACACTATTGGGATCTTTCGTTGCCAATTCGCCCCCGATCACTACCTGGCCGAATTGATTGATGGAGCCCGCGCCACTGTTTGGCCCGCCCAGTCCCGGTTTAGCGATGTCAAACAGGCTCCTCCTGCCACACCGCTGCATGCTGTGTGCCGTTAGCGATCGATGGACAACGCCAGGGCATTGGCTGCCCAGCCTGTGGCCATGGTCGAGATCCACTGATCGTGCCCGTACGGAAAGCCGCTCTCGAAATATTCCTGAAATTTCGTAGCGCGGCTGGCGACGTGCCAGGAACCGTCGGCGTTTTGCGTGCAAAGCAGGAACTTTATGCCTTTGGCATCCGGCCGCATCACGCCGGCTTCATTCAAAGCCCAAAGTGTCATACCAGTGGCGTAGGCATCGCTCGGAAATCCTTGGCGCTGCGCCCAACCACCGTCGGAGCGCTGCAGCGCCAGGATCGGCTGGGCTAATTTGCGAAGTTCAGCCGGACTCGCGCCCGCCGCCGCAACTCCCGCCAGACGCATATCCATATCCTCCAGAATCACGGGCTCAGCTTGCAGCAGCCACTGTTTGCCCCGCTCGATGCGCTGCTTCATTTCGTCCGCGCGTCCGGGAGTCGCGTAGGTCTTCAATGCTCGCATGGCCATCGCCGTCCGCGAAAAGTCGCTGTCCTGCATCGGCGACCGCGAATATCCCGGAAGATGCCATCCGCCGTCGCCGCCCTGGGACGCCGCTAGATTGGCCGCAAGAAAATCCGTGATGCGGCCAGCGGGATAACCGGCGCGCACCAGTGCTTCCACGGCATACAAATTGTTATCGGCTCCGCCTAGCGCGGCGGCTCCTTCCAATGCGACGGGATTGATGGTGGACGTGATCTGGCGAATTCGTTCGTAGGAAGTTTTCTCATCCACCGCAATGCCCTTCGCGCGTGCCGCAGCCGCGGCGAATTCGGCCGCAGGCTGCTCATGGCAGGCGAAACATCCGCTCTTATGGAAGAACTGATCGCTGGTGCGTTCCAGCAATTGAATGCTGCGCGTGATGGCCGTGCGGGTATCCGCCGTCTGGTCCGGCAAATGCACAGGTTGGGCCAGATCCGCGGGGCTCCCGCCTAAGGCACGGATCACTTTCGGGTCCCTGAATTTGTTCGCCCAGTCCAGCGCGGTCTCGCCATCGTGATTGGTCGGGCGGAGATCGGCGCCATGAGCCAGCAATATGTCCACGATCCCGCGGTCATATCGGTCTGTACCTACCGCCAGCATCAACGGCGTGAAACCGCGGTAATCCTGCGCATCGATTCGCGCGCCGTCATCCAGCAGCAGCTTCACCGCTTCCGGCGGCCCGAATGCCGAGGCCATCAGCAGAGGAGTCCAGCCGCCAAATTCAACCGTGCCGGTCTGAATCTTCGGCAGCCCCTGCGTTTTCGATACGGCGTTCACTTTTGCGCCTTTGGCTAAGAGCAGCTTGACCGCCTCCACGTTCCGGTTTCCTGCCGCGTTCATCAGCGGAGTCAATCCGATGAAGGTGTCGGGAGTGTCGATATCGGCGCCCGCTTCCAGCAGCAGCCGGACTGTCGCCGTATCGTTCCCAAACGTCGCCGCGTTCATCGGTGTGACGTGCCGCTTATCCATCACGTCAACTTTCGCGCCCTTGGCGAGCAGCAGCCGCACCACCTCCGCGGACGGATTCGTAAATGCGGCAATGATCAGCGCGGTCCGTCCGCTGTTGGCTGCCGTGTTCACTTGCGCGCCACGATCCAGCAGCAGGCGAACTTTGGCGGGATCGGAAACCGACCACATCAGGGCCGTGGAGCCGAATGCGTTCTGTGCGTTGACATCCGCTCCGCGATCCAGCAATAAGCGCATGGCGGCCACCGAGCCGATCTCGGCGGCGTACATCAATGGGGTAATTCCGTGATTGTCGGGCGTGTCCGCACTCGCCTTTTGGTCGCTCGCCTTCTGATCCAGGAGGGCCTTTAATTCGGTAAGGTTGTTGTCGCGGATCGCGGAGTAGAATTTCTCCGGGTCGCTCTCAGCGCCCTGCGCCAGCGCCGCCAGGGCAATCATCGCAAGGACACACGCGTTGCGCACCATGGCGGGATTATATCGCAGACATGATCTTAAGTAAGTGCGATACGAGTTATCAAGAATAAGAGATATCAAGAATTCTACTTACTCGACAGGTGGGGAATGTCCTTCTCATTGTCGGCGCAAACAAAATCCAGCAAATCGGTATTGAGCTGGATCACCTGGGCTATTTTCACCGTCCACGGCCTGGTGTAGGCCTTCGGATCGTCGACCGTGATCTCAATCTCCAGGTTTCCATAATTGATGCGATGGAAACGTTCCGTGATCTCGGCCGCGTCCGTCATCGGGTTGCCGGTGGCATCCAGCCACATGTGGTCGCGAAAACCGTTGCTATGAACCACCAGCGTGTCGCCTTCCCATTTGCCGCTGGAATAGCCGTTCCAGGACGGATTCGGGTCCGCCGGCAGGGGACGCCCATCAGTGTAGATCTGGCGGAAGGTGGTGTCGAGTTCGTTCATGATGATGAGCAGCCCGGGGGTTTGCACCAACTTTTGCGGTCCGTTCCAGGTGTGCAGGCGAATGGGCCCGATGGGGCTGCAGCGTGACATCGGATCGTTTACACGCTGCTCGCCCCGTCGCGTTTTTACCAATTCCGCGGCCCAGGGTTGATATGGCAAGCCGCCTTTCAGGTGCGCGGCGATATTGATAAATTCGTCTGAAACCGCCGCACAACCGGGAAAATTCGCGTTGGGTTCGCGCGACGTTGGTATGATCCATAAACCCGAAAGGTCCGGCTTGCCGTCGGGAGTGCGCGGGCAGGCCGCCGCCAGATCCGGTTTCCCATCTGGTGTCCGGGGAACACCCGCCGTGGGATAATTCAGCCACTGCCCGCTCAGAGGGCAAAATAACAGTGGGAGGATCATTGCTGCCAGACCCGCGATGTGAAGGCGCATCCAGTTACCTCTTTCCAGCACCTTCAGCCTACTTTCCCACGATGTGTTGCAGATCGCGGTTGTTTTCCCCGCAAATGTACTCGAGCAATGAAGTGTCGGGCATCAACGTGATCGGGTAGGATACCGTCCACGGTTTGGTGTAGTCCTTCGGATCGTCGATTGTGATCTGCAGATCCATGTGTCCGAAATCGAGCCGGTGGAAGCGCTCGGTCACTTTCAGAGCGTCGCTGTGCGGGTGCCCGCCGGAATCGAGCCAGCTCTTGTCGTTGAAGCCCGACGTTTCCACGACCAGCGTGTCGCCGTCCCAATGCCCGATCGAATAGCCCATCCAGGTCGGGTTGGGATCCACGGGAAGCTTGCGGCCGTCCAGGAAGATCTCGCGGAAGCCGCGCACCGCCTCGTAGAGGATCACCACTTCGGTGGGGCTTTGAAAAATCTTGTACGGATAAGGAACGGCGTCCTCCTGCGGCACGCCCGCCATGTTGCAGCGGCCGACCGGATCGTCCTTAGACATGGGTGTCCTGATGATACTTGTAGAGGGCGGCCGTAGCGGGCCGCATGGGCACGAAGTCCGGCGGGTGATCCGCGGCGAGATTGAGTGTGTACTTGACGCCGTTGGGCTGCTTCCAGATGCCCGACAGGTCCGGCTTGCCGTAGCTGGTGCGCGGAGCCGGCGCCGTCAGATCGGGCTTTCCGTCGGGCGTGCGCGGAATTCCCGCGGTCGGGTAATGCAGCCATTGCGCCGCCGCCGGACCCGCCATCGCGCACACCAGGGCCGTCGCCGCCGCCAGACGCGCGCCGCGCGCAGGGCCGCTACTTCGCATCGGGCAGATGGGGAACGTCGCGGTTATTCTCATTGCAGTCGAACTCCAGCAACTCTGTATCGGCCAGATAGTGCGGGTCCTCGATGACGGTCCACGGCTTGGTGTAGGCCTTGGGATCGTCAATGGTCACTTCAATATTCATGTGCCCGAAATCCTTGCGGCGGTAGCGCTCGATCACGTGCAAGGCGTCGGTGGAAGGGTGCCCCAACTGGTCCAGCCACAGCCTGCCATTGAAGCCGATCGAGTCCACCACCAAAGTATCGCCGTCCCACTTGCCCACCGAGTATCCGAACCAGGTCGGGTTGGGGTCCTGAGGAAGCGGGCGCCCGTCGGTAAAGATCTGCCGGTACCCGCTGAACGCTTCGTACAGGATCACGATCACTCCCGGAAACTCCATCACCTTCCACGGGGCCGGCGCGGCGTCGATCTTGGGCACGCCTTGAGGCAAGCAGTTGGCGTCGGGATCTTCACCGGACAGTGCTCCGGTCTTGCGTTCGTTGTACAGCTTCTCGGCCCACGGCTGCATCCGGACTTCGCCGGGCTTCAGATCCACCGCCAGGTCGCGCACGAACTTTGGATCCGGGTCCCAGATGCCAGTCAGGTCTGGCTTGCCGTCGGCGGTGCGCGGCGCCGGAGCCGTCATATTCACCTTGCCGTCGGCAGTGCGCGGAATCCCGGGAGTCTTGCGGTTCAACCACTGCGCCGTCGAGGGCGCGGCGGACCACAGCAGCACACCCAGCGCCGCCGCGGTCAGGATTGGCTTTCGCATGGCAGCCTTATCTCGGGAATTATACCTTGCGGACGAGCCAGGCCGGATTCCAAAGGCGGTTTACATCACATCTGCCGAGCCGGTCAATAGTTCGCACCCGCGCGGGGCCTGGCGTCATAAATGTGAGCGACATTTTCTGTTCCGATGCTCTTCCTTAAGTTTGCTGGGAGCTGATTGAAAAGAACAACAGCCTCTTGCCAGCGTTGAGGTCCAGCCGGCTCCGGGTAATGCTGGTCGCTGCCGATGATGAACCGGTCTGGAAAATCCTCAAAAAGCTTCAGCCACTCCGGTTTGATCTTGCCGCCTGTCATCAGGAAATTCTGGCCCAAGGCCTTGGGGTCCTCCTTGATCTCCATGTAGAGATTGGAATGTTTCTGGAGCAGCCGGCGGCATAGTTCGGGCGTGCGATAGCCCGTCCCGTCCGATCCCAAGTGTGCCCAAATAATCTTGGCGCGCGGACTATGCTCCAACAGCCGTTCCAAGGCCGGGATGTTCGCATGAAGTTGCGGCGGATTGGGAGGCTTTAAATTTGGCGGGAGCGGCATCGCTCGCGGAACAGCTTCCATATGCAGGTCGATCGGCACATCGTGTTGCGCGGCAATTTCGGCGAGCAATAGAAAGAGAGGATGATCGGGCGGCGCGAATTGATAAGGAGTACCGCCCGCAAAATGCTCCGCGGCCATTTCCCCGAATCCCGCTGCTCCCATGCGCAACAGATCCTCAGCGCGCTCGCGGAATTTTCTCTGGATCGCCGGGCCGCTATCGCCGGAGCGCACCGACTGCTGGATCAATGAATTTAGAGTCTCGCCTCCCGCCAGCACCGCCAGTTTGCCGGGATAGCGTTTCACGGCTGCAAGAATGCGTGTTGCGTTTGATCCTCCGGAAGGGTCCACTGTGTCGGGTGGGATCAGCAGAAATGTTTGGACCATGTTCTCTCGCGGGGCTTCCTGAAGAATCTCGCGGACTGAGCCCTCTGGATCGTGCTCGTCAAAATGCGTATGAGCATCGATGTACGGAGAGACTGCCGGCACGACGCGTTGCTCTGACGGAGGAGGCGCACTCCATGCGAGTCCGATAGCCACGATGAGTGAGCACGCTGAAAGCAGCATTCGCGGACAGATGAAACGCCGCATCATGACAACTGGAGTCTCACAAGTTTTCACTGGCAGTGCCCCTCGCACCGGGCCTTATCATCTTATTACGCGCCGGCTGTCGCCTTGAGCGATCAAGTTCCAAGCTCCACGAAGCAGCCCCCCGCTTGCCGGTTTCGGTCTTGCGATCAACGGACGCTACGCGGCTCAGTTCCGGCGGCGTGGCAGATGAGCGGGTAACTCGACTTCTTCGGCAGGGGGATGCCAAGGTGTTCAAAAAGTATTCACAGATGAAACTGCGGATGAAGAGGGAGGTACTGCAGAAGCTGAACCGGATGGCGAACGAAAACTTTAACACGGACAAAAGCAACCAATGGATTTTGTCACGGTTCTGCCACGGTTGTGTTCGTTTTCTTTCGTTTTGTACCTCGTCGCAGAGTGCGGCGAGTTAGGAAGTGGTTTAGGATCAATGAAGAGGCACTCGCGGGCGCGTAGCTCAGGTGGATAGAGCACCTGCCTTCTAAGCAGGAGCAAGTCGATTTTCAGCTTTGCGCTCGATTGATCACCGTTACTAAAACGCCCGTCCTTTCTGAGACATAGCAGACGGAAACAATACTCGGTAGTACTCACTGTTGTGAGCGCTTTTTAGCAGTGCTCCCCAAAGAAATCCCCAAAGTAAAGTGCGGACCGGTAAAGAGACCAATGTGGACCTCAGGTGAGCTGCGCTTCGAGCTCGACATCGCGGCAGGTTCGGATTGGGCAGCTCACGCCACAAACCTTAGCCGGGGAAACGGCAGATCCGCTAGGCTCCTTGTCGCGCCGAACGGAAGACACCCATCCGCGACACGAAGCCCTGTGTCGCTTACGAACCTGTCTCGTATGTAGCTGGAAGAACTTAAAGCGCGACTGGATTAGAAACCAGGCCCCCCGCTTAGAAGTTGTCCCGCTCAACTGTCCTCGCGTAATCTCCGTTGCTCGCGATTGCTAGCCAGCCCCTGTGAATTCAGGGGCTTGGCTGGCCGGCGCGCGAATGGCTCGCAACGATGGGCAAGCATGAATAACGGTGCTTCGAGCACCAATCGGCGCAAATCTGAGAGGGGTTGCGTCACAAAGTACGTCACAAAATTTTCTCACCAGACGATTACCGCGCCGGTGCTGTAGAAGAAGACGTGATCGCCGGGCACCAACTTGGCTCATCGCGTCGGCCTTGGGTCCTGGCGGCGGCAGGCAATCATACGAATTGGCGCTCAAACGGGATTACGAAGAAGCGGGAATACTTACACTTACGCCTTGCCAGGGCATCAGACGTCACGCTACAGCAGTGGAGGAGCCGAACCCGACGACTCTCATTCTTGCCTTGGTCGATCTTTTACTTGCTCTGCTGTCTTGGCACCTTTCGCCGCCGCCCATCGCTTGCGTTGCGCCGCCGCCATCCGTGCCCGTGCCTCAGCATTGACAATCCGTTTCCTTCGGGGTTGATCCGTGTTGTCCGCCGATTCCCGCGAGACTGGCGTCATCCACTTCGGCGGCCGGCCCGGCGTTTCTGTCCTCCCCTCGCAAGGCGTTCCAATATAGTGATGGCTTCTTCGATCTGTGCTCGCTCCGAGCGGAGTTCCGACAACATTTTGAGAACCCGCTGTACCACTATTGCACAACCATGGTTCGGGGGTCCCGTGTTTCTTCAGCTCCGCTCCGGTGAGGTGACCGGCGGATCTCTCAACTTGCGGATCTCTGAATTTTCGGAGGATCGAATCGGCATATGACGATGGTCTCCGAGTACCATCGTTTTCAGCTTGCCGAGCTGCCCTTCCGGGGAGCGAAACCGGGAACAATCCGCATCATCCGGTGATCGACCCTTCTCGACGGGAGAATGACCCCGTCTTCGAAAGCCTGCTGGAAATTCGGAAAGGTGACTTCCCATGCTTCGCTCACGCTAGCGCTAAGGCACTTGACCAATGACTGCGCCGGCTCCTCGATATTGCGGCCGGCACCCTTCGGTCCCACAGCGCTCGATTCAGCCGCAGTTCAGCAGTTCTTGCACGGGTCTTCCTGGCTCTGGCTTCGCAATTAGTACTTCTGGTACAGCTGGTTTTGAGGACAAACTCAAACCGGTTTCAGAGGAAGATGTAGGTATCGGAGATCGGATCTGTCGGCCTTGGTAGCGGTTTTGTTCGCATTTCCGAACACGAGCTCGCTTATTCAATGAGTTAGCATCCTGCGCGAACTGGTGAAAAACTTCTGTTCCGTTCGGTTTTCCGAACAACGGCTTGCCTTATACGCGGCGCTTAAACGGCTCTTGCGTGAATACAAAATTACACTTGACATTTCCTGCGGCGTGCGCAATTATCGCGAGAACCACTTTAGGGGCAGCGCAATTTTCGTGCGGACATTTTCTGCAACGGGTCGATGTGTGTGCCCGGCTTGGATTGATTGTGTCCAACTGCGCGCGTGTGTTGCCGCGTGACCTGGCGAGAATTGCATTCAAGTTTGAAGGGAACTTGTGCGAATGACGACTCACGGACGAGCTCTTCTAGCGGCAGCAGCCGCAATACTGTTGCTTCAGGCTGGACCAGTCAGTGCTCAGACGACTTCGGGCAAGAAAGTGGCCGCATCCGGCTATGGTGGTCCGCTCCCTAGTGGCTTTTCAATAAGAAATTCAAAGACCACCACAGCGCACATCAGTGGGCCCCGTCCGCATGGCGGTCCTGCGGTGACTCTGTTAGGCTCCGTCGTTACCGCATCACCAGCCGAATCCTTCGCCCTCAACGGAAATCTCGCCTACGTTTGCGACAATAGCGAAATATCAGTCGTCGACATTTCAAACTCGCAAAGTCCTCAGATCGTCGCAACAGCGGCGTCGGGGCTCTTCCAGAATTCCGCGCTCACCTACTGCGGCATCCTCCGCGGCAAGCTTTCGGTGTTCTCCGATCAGGCGAACACGGGCACCGGTGACACTCCCGGCTACAGCGCCTTCGATCTTAGCAACCCTTTGCAGCCGACCCTGATTGCGGCAACGGAAATAAACAAACGTTTTTTTGGCGGGCCCGTGTACATGGGCAATCTTGCCTTCGTCCCAACGGAGGCTAATACATTCATCGTTGGCAGCTGGGATGGCTCACTGGGCGATTTACTTGCGGTCGATCTGACCAATTTCAGCGCCCCCACCTTGTTAGGCACTTTGGAACGGCCGCAAATTGATCCGGTGTATGGCGGACCGACCCCAGTGACCGGGGCCACGCTGGCGGACACTTCCTTGATCTATCTAGGAGGGGCCACGTCAACCGGCGGTGCGAATAACGGAGTTGGGCGCCTGCAAGTCGTGGACGTGAGTAATCCCACGGCGATGCAGGTGGTGACCCAACTGGCGATTCCCGGATCACTGCTCTTTTATGCGCCGGTGATTCAGGGCACGGTTGCGGTTGGCATCGGGAATACCGGCGGCTTTGTCGGAAACTATAACGCGAATCCGGGCGCACAAGGTAATATCGTCGTTACGGTTTTTGACGTGACCGACCGGCGATCGCCCGCCATCGTTTCACTCAACACGACCTCGTACACAGTCGGTTATGGCGGCGGAGCAGCTCAAATTGGACCGTCGCTGTTTGCGTTCGCGGGAGTACAGGACTCCGGTGGCGATCAAGTAATGCTCGTCGTGGATGCGACCAATCCGACAGCGCCGGTATTGACGAGCTACCCGATCCCCAGCCCATTTACAAGCATGCAAGCAGTGGGAACCACATTGTATGCCACTTTGGGAAGTGGCGGCTTCGGGATCTACTCGATTCCCGGAATCAGCAGCGGTCCAGCGGCCGTCTGCCCGGTCTCGCTCGATACGGTACTGGTGATCGATCGCGGAGCAAACATCACGTCACAATCCTTTCAGGCTTCACAAAGTGCACTGGATTCGTTTCTAAACTCGCTGCAGATGCCGCCCGACCAGGCGGGAGTGGTGACATTCACCAATACCGCAGTGCTCGATCGGACGCTGACCACCAACGAATCACAAATCACGACCGTCCTGAATGCAATGCTCCCCGCCGGTCCGTCATCCTATATCGGCTCTGGCATTGAGACCGCCCAACGGGAGCTCTTGGGCCCACGCCACAATCCCTCGGCTACTCCAGTAATGATCGTGATTTCCGACGGAGCCGACGCGGGTGCCCCGAGTTCCGGCGCGACGCTCGCTGCGGCCAGTGCGGCCAAAGCCGCCGGCATCGAAATCATCAGCGTGCAATACGGTTCCTCAGCCGGCACATTGATGCAATCCATCGCTAGTTCGAGCGCGAACTTCTACCTCGTCGGTCCTTGATCGCGAAACGCTGTTTCCAAAGGTGCCATTCCCAAGGAGCTCTGGCGTGACGAATTCCTCGATTTCCAAATTTGCGGGTGCGATCCTACTCGCCTTTTTCCTTGGCGCGACCGCCGCCAAAGCTGCGAATCCGGCGCCAATTGGCTGCCTCTATGCTTTAGACCCGACTGCCGGCAACGCGTTCTCGATCGCTGGAAGCACAATCTACTCGGGCTGCAGCGCAATCGTCGAATCCACGAGCAGCAGCGCGTTTGAGATGGAGGGTTCGGAAACATTCTATCTTGAGAACCATTCAGAAGTCGGGGTGGTGGGCGGGTGGCTACTCAACAATCAGAAGCTCTGGGACACCATCAGCAATCAGCAGGTCCAGCCGATTCAAGTGACCAGTCCCGGTGATCCGCTGGCAAGTATCGCGGCTCCGACGAGCGGCACCATCGTCAGTACAAGCCACGCCAACTTTGACATGAACAACAAGCCGCCCAACGACACCCTGTCGCCGGGTGTCTATTGCGGCGGTCTGACGATTGGCAATACCAACGGCGCCTGGTTCACGATGAGTGCCGGCACTTACATTATGGCCGGGGGCGGATTGGTCATCAATTCGCAGGCGAAGGTTACGGGCACGAGTGTGACCGTCTACAACACGTCCAGCACCGGCTGGGGGTGCAGCGGGAGTTCCAGCTACACACCGATCACCATCTCTGGCCAGGCGACCGTGACCTTATCCGCGCCGACGAGCGGTTCATTGGCGGGAATTCTGTTGTTCGGCGATCGGGCGGGTTGCAGCACGCTGGGGAGCTGCCAGGACCAGATTAACGGCGAATCGACGACCACGCTCAACGGAGCGCTGTACTTCAAAACGGATCAACTGACATTCAGTGGCAGCAATACCAGCGGTTTCATGATGCTGGTGGCCGACAAGATTTATATCAACGGAAATGCGTCGTTTGGCAATAATGGCAATCCTTTCGATGACATCACGGTGAGTGTCACTCCAACTGCTGCGACCCTCTACGCGAACCAAACAGCGCAATTCGCCGCGACGGTAGCGAACTCAGGCAACCAGGCAGTCGCATGGTCGATCAGTCCAGCTTCAGGAGCCGGCAGCATCAGCAGTGGCGGCTTGTACACGGCCCCGGCGAGTATAACGGCGCAACAAACGGTCACGATCACAGCTACGAGCCAGGCGGATAACACCAAGACTGGTTCGGCGACGGTGACTCTTTTCCCACCCGTTACCGTGGGTATCAGCCCTGCCAGCGGAACGCTGTACGCAAGTAATACGCAGCAATTCACGGCCAGCGTTGAGAACGCTAGCAACACTGCGGTCACATGGTCGGTGAATCCATTGGGAGTTGGTACCGTAAGCTCGACCGGTCTTTACACGGCCCCATCGACAATTGCAGCGCAGCAGGCCGTGACAGTTACAGCCACGAGCGTAGTGGACGCCACAAAGTACGCGGCGGCGACGGTTACTTTATTGCCGCCAATATCTGTCAGCGTTGTTCCCACCACAGTGACGCTGTATGCCAGTCAGTCGCAGACCTTCACAGCGACGATTGCCAATACGAGCAACCAGACCGTGACTTGGTCGATCAGTCCCGCCTCGGGAGCAGGAACCATCAACAGTAGCACTGGTGTCTACACGGCGCCAGCGACGATCACTTCATCTCAGAGCGTGACGGTGATGGCGACAAGTCAAGCGAACACCGCTGCCACCGGAACGGCCACAATTACGCTGTCACCGCCCATCTCGGTTAGCGTGACGCCAACTATAGCGACACTCTATGGTGGCCAGTCGCAGACGTTCACTGCTACGGTCGCAAACACGAGCAACCAGACCGTGACCTGGAGCATCAGCCCGTCATCTGGGGCCGGAACCATCAACAGCAGCACAGGCGTCTACACGGCGCCAGCGACCATCACTTCATCGCAAACCGTGACGGTCACCGCGACAAGTCAAGCGAACAGCTCTGCGACAGGAACGGCTACAGTTACGTTGTCGCCACCGGTGTCAGTTAGCGTGACGCCGACTACCGTGACGCTCAATGGCGGTCAGTCGCAAACGTTCACTGCTACGGTCGCGAACACGAGCAACCAGACGGTGACTTGGACCATCAGTCCGACCTCGGGAGCAGGAAGCATCAACAGCAGCACGGGTTTATACACGGCGCCCGCGACGGTTACGTTGGTTCAAACGGTGACGGTAACGGCCACCAGCCAGGCGGATTCAACTCAGTCCGCCTCGGCCACGGTGACGCTGGCACCATCGGCCCCTGTGATCGTTACGCCCAGTACAGCAACCGTTTCCGGCAGTCAGACGCAGCAATTCACGGCCACGGTCACGTTTAGCAGCAACACATCAGTGACGTGGTCGGCAACTCCGGCCGGTGTGGGCAGCATCGATGCAACTGGGCTATACACAGCGCCCACCTCGGTCAGTTCGACACAGGTCCTGACCGTTACCGCGACCAGCGCGGCCGACGCCACGAAATCTGCCAGCGCTGTTATCGGCGTGACGCCGCCCGGCACAGTCTGGATCAGTCCACAGGCTGTCACGCTTGCGGCTTCGCAGACGCAACAATTTTCAGCCGGCGCCGCATTTAGCAACACAGCCGTGACTTGGTCCATCAGCCCGGCAGGTCTGGGCACCATCGATAACACCGGATTCTATGCCGCTCCTCAGTGCATCTTCGGAACGCAAACGGTGACCGTAACTGCGACCAGCGTCGCCAGTCCGAGCGTGAGCACGTCGGCCAGCGTGACGCTCCTCAATGCCAATGGATACAGCTTCGCTCGCGCGATCACTATCGATCACACCAAGGTTCCCAACACGGATCAAGTGAATTTTCCGTTCCTGTTCAGCACCACCGATCCGGCCTTTGCCACGATTGCGAACGGCGGTCATGTCACGAATCCAAACGGATACGACATCATCTTCAGCACCGATCCGAACGGATTCAACACGCTGAATTACGAGCTGGAGCAATACAATCCGGCCACCGGGCAAGTGATCGCGTGGGTCCGAATCCCGACCCTGTCGCACACCGCGGACACCGTTCTATACGTGTTCTACGGCAACGAAAGCATCACGACTTCGCAGGCCCACCCAACCACGGTGTGGGACAGCAACTTCAAGGGTGTTTGGCATTTTTCGACACCAACTACGCTATCTGCTCTTGACTCCACCGCGAACGCCAACAACGGCACGATCAACGGGTCTCCGACGGTCATCCCCGGACAAATTGGCTGGGCTGCGGACTTTGTCGGCAACAACGACGACCTTGCGATCCAGAGCATTCCCCTGGCCGGTGTCGACTACACGATCAGCGCTTGGTTCAGCATCCCTCTACCCTCTACCAGCAGCTCAGACAACACATTGACACGAGGCGTAAACAGCGATCACCAATTACTCTTTATAAACGGAAACCTTGGCGCTTACGGAAATCAAAATGGCGGCTTCTGGAATTCCGGATTCAACATGAGTGCGCTCGCGAATGGGTGGCACCATATTGTGGCCGACGCCCAGCAAGGCACCACGACCTTCTATGTCGACGGCTCCCCGGTTGGATCGATTCCTTTCCAGTCGGTGTCCCAGATCAGTTTCCTTGGCAATTACCAGGGCGGCGGGCAGCAGTTTGGAGGAACGGACGAAATCCGTATCTCGACTGGAATCGCACGATCCCCAGATTGGATCGCGACCGAATATAACAACCAGAGCGCTCCGTCTGCGTTCTACACACTGGCCGCGGAGATGCCAGTGACCATCAGCGTCTCGCCCGCGACAGCCAGCTTGTTCGCGAGCCAGACACAGCAGTTCACCAGCGGCCAGCCGAGCGCGTGCGGGTCCGGCGTCACGTGGTCGTTGACGCCCGCGGGAATCGGGACCATCGACGCGACGGGCCTATACACGGCACCTGTCACGATCGCGACGCAACAAACCGTGACGGTGACCGCGACAACCACTGGCGCTCCGGCCGAGACAGCCACCGCAGCGGTAACGCTTTTGCCGCCGATTACCCTAACTCCGACGGCCTCGACGCTTTCGGGAGGGCAGACTCAGCAGTTCACAGCGGTCGCCAATGGTTCGGTGACTTGGTCGATCAGCCCCTCCAGCACCGGTTCCATCTCGAGCACCGGCTTGTATACGGCGCCGTGCGTAACGACGCAGCAGACGGTGACCGTAACCGCTACGACCAGCGGAGGCCAGGCCGCATCTGCCACGATTACGCTACTCGCGGGCAGTGGCTACACTTACCAACGGTTCGTCGTCATCGATCACACCAAGATCCCGAACACCGATCAGGCTAACTTCCCGTTCCTCTTTAACACCACGGACCCCGCGTTCGCGACCGTTGCCAACGGCGGCCACGTAACGAGCCCGAACGGTTACGACATTACCTTCAGCACCGATCCGAATGGACTCACTACCCTTAGTTTCGAGTTACAGCAATACAATCCCGTCACTGGACAAGTAATCGCCTGGGTTCGCATCCCGACTTTATCGCACACCTCCGACACCGTCTTGTATGTGTTCTACGGAAATTCCGCGATCACGACTTCACAGGCGAACAAAACCGCAGTTTGGGATAGCGGCTTCCAGGAAGTCCTCCATTTGGATGAGACCACCGGCGCTACCGTCTTCGACTCCACCGCGAACGCCAACAACGGCACGAAGATCTCGGCTACCAGCCCAACCGCAACACCTTTGGGCCAGATCGGCGGCGCTCAGAGCTTCAACGGCTCCTCCGATTTCATTACATTGCCGCCAGCGGTAACGAGCGGATTCACCGTCTTCAGCACGAGCTTCTGGGCTCAGACCACAGACGCCAACAGCAACGGCACGTATTGGAATCAGCCGGCATTTCTGGGCGATTCAACGCCCGGCAGCAGCAGCGGCGACTTCGGAATCGTCAGCAATAACGGCGACCTCGGCATGTGGTCGGGCTTGAACAGCGCCAGCGACAATTCATTTGACTCCAGCACGCTGATCAACGACAACCACTGGCATTACATTTCCGCCGTCAACAATGGCTCCATCATCCATTTGTACCTGGACGGCCAGGATACCGGGCAGACGCTCACGTCCGGCTTGCCCTTAGACAGCTATGGCTGGTACCTGGGCGCGCAACATTACACCAATGGCGGTGCGGCCTTCTTTGTTCAAGGCAGCATCCAGGAGTTTCGGTTTTCGAATTCCGTTCGCACTCCGGATTGGATTGCCACCGAATTTAACAATCAAAGCTCACCGTCCACGTTCTACGCTCTGTCGCCGGAAGGCGCCGCCGTTAGCCTCGCCCCAGCGGCGATCACGCTCTACGCTTCCCAAACTCGGCAATTCGCAGCCGCGGTGCTAGCCAACTGCAATCAAGGGCTAACTTGGACCATCAATCCAACCAACGCCGGTACGATATCAGCGAGCGGTTTATACACAGCGCCATCCAGCGTGGCGACGCAGCAAGCGGTCACCGTTACCGCGACGAGTCAAGCGAATCCCAGCAACTCGGCGTCTTCGACAGTAACTCTCTATCCACCCGAAACCGTTACCGTCGCTCCCGCCACTGTTCCGGTTTATGGCGGAGAGACGCAGCAGTTCACAACCAGCTTCTCCAACGCCCTGAATACGGCCGTCACCTGGTCCCTTAGTCCCACTGGAGTTGGGGGCATCAGTGCGACGGGTCTCTACACCGCACCCGCCATTGTTACATCCCAGCAGATTCTCACGGTCACGGCCACCAGCCAGCAAAACACGGCAGTAAATGGGGCTGCCACCATCACTCTGTATCCGCCGGTGGGAGTGAGCGCAAGTCCAACCACATCGATTCTGTATGGCGGCCAAACGGAGCAGTTCACCGCTGCGGTTACAGACACTATCAACCCAGCGGTTACTTGGTCCATCAGTCCCGCAGGAGTTGGAAGCATCGCGCCGAGCGGACTGTACACCGCGCCGGCTTCAGTTACCGCGGTTCAACAAATTAGCGTGATCGCTGCCAGCGTCACCGATCCGACGAAATTCGCCAGCGTCACTTTGAATCTCGCCCCGCAGGGTACCGTGCTGGTCTTCCCGCAGACGGTCACACTAGCTGCGTCACAAACGCAGCAGTTCTTGGCCGAAGTCGCGAGCAGCAACACGGCCGTTACCTGGACCATCAGTCCCGCGGGGCTCGGCACGATTGACTCGACTGGCCTTTACACGGCGCCCGCCACTAACTGCGATCAGCAAACGATCACCATTACGGCGACCAGCGTGGCCAATCCCAGCCAAAGCGCCACGTCCACCGTCGTCTTGTCGAACGCCAACGGCTATAGTTATCAGCGCGCGATCACCATCAACCATACTAAGGTCCCCAACACCGATCAGGCCAATTTCCCCGTGGTGATCAGCGGGACTTATTCATCGCTTGCGACCACCGTCAACGGCGGCCACGTGATGGACCCCAACGGATACGACATTGTCTTCACCTCCGATCCCACTTGTCAAACAAATCTGAATTTTGAGATCGAGCAGTGGAATGCACAAACTGGCCAGATCGTTGCATGGGTGCAGGTGTCTACGCTCTCGCACAGCTCGGATACCGTGATCTATGCTTGCTACGGCAACGGGTCCATCTCAACCAATCAAAGCAACGCGCACGGTACCTGGGATAGCAACTACGTGGGTGTGTATCACTTCGGCGCCGCTGTACTGTCCACGAACGACTCAACAGCAAACCGGAACAATGGCGTGAATAACGGCGCTGTGGCGGTCCCTGGAATCATCGGCGGCGGAGCGGGCTTCAACGGATCAGCACTCATTAATCTAGGGAATCCGGCGGAGTTTAATCTCAGTTCAACGCTGACGCTTTCCGCCTGGTTCAACGCGTCCACGGGGCAGAACGATTATGCGCGCCTCATCAATAAATACCAGAACCCGTCCAGCGGTTATGACCTAAACCTCGATGGTCCCAACGGCAGCGACCTGCTGTTTGAATTTCGAGATACTTCGGGCAATTATCACAACGTGCTCAGCAGCCAGGGCGGTTTGACCGATGGCAACTGGCACTATGCAGTAGCCACATACGACGGCAGCACACTCGTCGTGTACCTGGATGGCCAGCCGAGTAACTCTATCGCGGCCTCTGCAACGATCCAGAGCAACACGGTGCCCCTAACCTTGGGTGGAAGCGCGGTTGAAAACCAGCCGTATACCGGTCATCTCGATGAGGCTCGGATTTCAGCTACGGCTCGCTCCGCCGATTGGATCGCCAGCGAATACAACAACCAAAGCTCCCCGGCCACTTTCTACACGGTCGGTGCTGAGAGTTCCCAAACACTAACCGTCTCTCCGATCCAAGCCGCGATGTACGCCTCGCAATCGCAGCAGTTTACGGCCGGCGCGCCGGGAAGCTGTAGTTCCGCAGTTACTTGGTTGAGTGTTCCGGCAGGCATCGGGACGCTGTCTTCCTCTGGTAACTTCACCGCACCCACCACCATTGCAGCGCCGCAAACCGTGACCGTTACGGCAACCAGCCAATCCGATCCAACTAAGTCGGCATCGGCTGTCGTGACGCTCTTCCCGCCAGTGACCATTACTCTGACTCCCTCCGTTACCACCGTGTATCCCGGCGATCCGCAACCGTTCCTGGCGTCGGTCGGCAACGCAGTGAATACGGGCGTGACATGGACATTGAATCCCGCCGGAGCGGGCAGCATCAGCGCCGCCGGTTTGTACACCGCGCCAGCCACCATCAGCGATCAGCAGAGCATCACCCTCACCGCCACCAGCCAGGCTGATCCGACAAAATCGGTTTCGGCGACGATCAACCTCGCGCCCGGCCAAGGCGCCGCCGTCGCCTCGACGACCATCGGAAATGTTTTGAGCCTGGTGGCTACCGCATTATGCCGCCGCCCGCACCCGGTACCCGTGGTCGACATTACCACTGTTCCATCGTTCAGCACAGCCGGCCAGCCGCAATACATCGGCCTTTCGTGCCCCAACGGCCCGACCTCGTGCTCCGCCACCGCCAATGTAGCGGGCGCCGCAGTCAGCTACACGCTTGCGCCTGGCGCTTCGCTCACTTATGGCTGGAACCTTTACGATGGTCCCGCGCCCGTAACCTTCTCCACCCCCGCGGCTACATCCACGAACGTCACCTTCACCGTGGCCGGCACGTACGCGCTACAGTTAACCGTCAACGACGGCGTGGCGACGGGAAGCGCCCTAGCCTACGTCATCGTCAGCCCGCCCAGCAGCGGCGGCGCGAGTCTCTACCTGAACCCGGCGGCCAGCGGACCGAATCCGATCAACACCAGCGTCACATTCGCGGTGAAATTTGTCGGATTCTTCTACGGCGTCTATAGCTGCGGCAACGATGCGGTTCAGATTGCGGTCACCGGCGCCAACCCGCTCAACACCACCGTGGTCACGGATTCCAATGGCAACGCGACCTTTACCTACACCGGCCTGAACGTGGGCGCCGATCAGGTCACCGCCACGGCGACCACTTGCGCCTTCTCCACCTTTACGTCGAATACCGTCCCGGTGACCTGGGTTTCGCCGCCTCCGAAGATGACCAGCTCGCCTGTCACCGGCCAGTTCTTCACCGCCGACGGCTCGGGCGTCTTCAACACGCCCATTACCGCGCAGCCGCTGTTCACGCAAACGTTCCCGAATATCGATTTCAATCCCGCGCCCGGCGCCGTGCCGAATAACACGTCCTCCGTCACCAATCTCACGCGGCCGTTCACCGACGTGGTCACCGATTTGAGCGGCAACTTCGCAGGCGTACTCCCGGCGCAAGGCAACAATTATCAAGCCGGTGTCGGCACTCTGTACTCCTTCAGTGCCGTATTCACGGGATCGTTCAATGTTCCCGCGGCCGGCCCGGTCACTTTCACCTTCACCAGCGACGACGCCTTCGTGTTCGGCATCGGCAATGGCACGACAGCAACCAGCGGTCCTCAGACCAACACGCCCGTCAGCACCACGTTCCTCGGGCTTCCCATCATGGGCGGCGTCAATCAGCGCTCGGCTCCAGCGTCGAGCGCCGTAACGGTCAACTTCCCGGCGCCCGGAGTGTATCCCTACGAAGTGGATTACGCCAAAGGTGGCGACAAGAATCTGACCTTGACCATGCTGGCCGGCGGCGCGCCGATTCCACCGTCCGCTTTGCTGACCTTGAGTCCACCCCAGGGCTCTCCGCTTCAGGTGGCGCAAATCGAGATCCTGAACGTTTCGGCTCTGGCTACCGATGCAGTTGCGATCGCCAGCCTGCCAGTGACCGTCACCGTCGTAGGCGTTAATCCGCAAACTCGTGCGCTAACTACCGATGGCACGGGACAGGTGCAGTTCGCTTATGCCGGCAATCCGATTGTGGGCGTCGATCAGATTCAAGCCAGCGCGATCGTCAACGGCGTGCAGATTAACTCGAACGTGGTGACGGTACCCTGGAACAACGGGGCCAATCAGGCGCCAGTGGCGAGCGCGGGACCGTCGCAAACCATCATTCTGCCCGCGCAGGCCATTCTAAGCGGCACTGCAACCGACGACGGTCTGCCGAACAATACACTGACCACGACGTGGACCGTCGTTTCGGGGCCGGGAGCGGTCACCTTCGAAGACGCCAATCAGCCGGCGACGGCGGCCAGATTCAACGTGCCTGGAACCTATGTGCTTCAACTGAGCGCATTCGATGGCGCGCTGACGACCAATGCAACCGTCACCATCACGGTGAACGCCAACAACAATCTGACTTCCGGTTGGATACAGGGTCCGGTGAATAATGCCGCCGTCAGTGGCCAAGTTCCGATCACCCTCATCTCCGGGATCACCTTGGTAAGTGGAACACTGACTTACTTCCCGGCGAGCAATCCCCAAGCCGTGGTCACTGTGAGTGCGAACACCACCGGCTCCGGCCAGATCGCGACGCTGGATGCCACGCTGCTCAACAACGGCGGATATTTCCTTATCCTAAACGGAACCAACTCGCAGAACGTGACGCAGACGAGCCAGGTTTATGTCACCGCAGTCGGCGACTATAAGCCCGGCCGGGTGACCGCGACAATCACTGATCTGACAGTACCTGCACCTGGCCTGCCGATTCAGATCCAGCGGACTTACGACAGCTTGGTGCGCGGCACATCGAGCGACTTCGGCTTTGGCTGGCGGCTCGGTGTCAACATCCAAACACAGATCAGTCCAACCGGGGATGTCACCTTAACGCTGAACGGTAAGAGTAGGACGTTCTACTTCACACCGCCGGCCAACGCCATCGTTAGCTATTTGTACGCGCCGCAGTACACGCCCGAACCAGGCCTGTACGGATCGCTGGTGAACACCGGCGACAACTGCGATGGCGTGCTGTTGCATGTCGGCAACGTTTGGGAGTGCGCAATCAACAATTCCGGCCAGATCTATCAGGCGACCGGCTACCAATACACCGATCCCTACGGCCGCATCTACACGTTGGCGTCGGACGGTACGCTGCAATCGATCCAGGACCTGAACAACAACACGCTCACGATCACGCCGAACGGCATCGCCAGTTCGAACGGCTTGAACGTGACTTTCGCGCGTGATTCCCAGGGCCGCATTAGGCAGATCACCGATACTTTGGGCAACAATTACAGCTATTCCTACGACGCGAATGGCAACCTCGCCAGCGTCACTTACCCCAGCATTGCGACCCCAGCCCGATATGAATACGACTCAACGCATCTGCTGACGCAGGAGACCGACCAGCGCGGCAACATCGCCGGATCGAGCGCCTATTACCCCGACGGCAAGCTACAGTCGGTTACCGACGCTGTCGGGAACACGACGCAGTATTCGTACAATGTGGCGACGAACACGACAACCGTCACCAACCCTGACGGAGGAACTGTCGTCACTGTGGCGGATGCGTACGGCGACCCGCTCACCATCACGGACCCTCTCGGACGCACTACTCAGTATACCTACGACGCCAATCACAACCCGTTGACGATGGCGGATGCCCTGGGCAAGGTCACGATGTATACCTACGACTCCAACGGATTCCGTAACTCACTCGGTGATGCCCTAGGCGATGTGTCGACCGCAGTCTATAATCCACTCGGCGGGCCACTTTCTGTCACTGATCCGTTAAACCAGACACAGAACCTCACCTACGACTCGAACTTCAATGTCGCCACAATCACGGATTCGTTGGGCCAGATAGCCGCTTTTACATATAACGCGCAACTGCTCCCGCTAACGATCGTCGACGCTCGTGGCAACACGAGCACCTTTACATTCGACCGATATGGCCATCGAACAAGTTCCAGCGATCCGCTAAACCGCACAACGGCGGCCGCCTACGATACGCAGGGCAACCTGACCAGCCAGACTGATCCACGTGGCGACAAGACGCAGTACGCGTATGACGCGTTCAACCGCAAAATCTCAATGACCGACGCAGCAGGCAGTGTGACGAAGTACGCGTACGACGGCGACAATAACCTCATCACCCAGACCGATACCCTGAAGCGCGTCACCACCTACACCTACGATGCCGCCAACCGGCAGATGCAGATCACTTATCCGGATGGCACCACACAGTCTTTCACTTACGATTTCCGTGGGAGCAAACTGATGATAACTGATCAACTCGGCCGCTTGACAAAGAACGTTTACGACCTGGCCGGTCAGCTCACCAGCACAACGGTCGCCTACGGAACCGCTGATGCCGCTACGACGAGCTTCACGTACGACCTCGACGGCCGCAAACTGACCCAAACCGATCCGCGCGGCAATAGCGTCACCTACGCTTATGACGCGGCTGGTCGCCAGACGAGTGTGACGGACGCTGTTGGTAATGTGATCACGTACGCCTATGACGCGAAGGGCCAACGTATTTCGATGACGGACGCCAAGCAGCGGGTCACAACCTACACTTATGACGCACGAGGGCGCCAACTCACAACCACGACTCCCGATGGCAAAACAGTCTCCAAAACGTATGACGGTGTGGGATATGTTTTGACAAAGACCGACGAGGACAGCCTGACGACGCAATACGCCTGGGATGCGGCGAGCCAGTTGACTTCGGTTACCGATGCCTTGAACCGAAGTACTCACTATAGCTACGACTTGTCCGGCAACAAGACTAGCCAAACCGACGCGAACGGCCACACCACGCAGTACGTCTACGACGCGCTGAATCGCCTGACCTCTAGGACACTGCCCGCCGGCCAGAGTGAGTCCTTCACCTATGATGCGGTGGGCAACAAAGCCACGCACGTGGACTTCAACGGTAAGACCAGTGCTCTTGCCTACGATGCCTTGAATCGACTCCTCTCCCGGACGCCGGATGCGTCCTTCAATGCCTCGCCCGTCACCTTCACTTATACATCTACCGGTAAGCGCGCATCGATGACCGATCCCACAGGGACGACGACGTATACGTACACAAACCGGGACCAAGTGTTAAGCAAGGCCACGCCTCAGGGGAGCTTAGGCTACACCTACGATCTTTCCGGCAACGTGGCCTCGGTTATTTCCTCGAATGCTAACGGGACCAGCGTGGCCTATGCTTGGGATGCGGACAATCGCTTGTCCAGCCTGACGGATAACCGAACCAATGGTGTCACGAATTACACCTACGACCAAACCAGCCAGTTAGCGACGATGCAGTATCCAAATACGGTCGCTCACATGTTCTCTTATGATGACCGCGATCGGCCAATCGGGTTAAACGTGAGCGGGATATCGGGCGTCCTGGCCAATTACACTCTGACCTTTAGCTCGAGCAGTCACACACTCAGCGCGGCAGAAGCCACAGGGCGCAGCAGCAACTACTCATACGACCCAGTTTATCGGTTGCTCACAGAAACCATAGTCGGCGACCCGACCAGTGCTAACAACGGAGCCCTGGCTTATGCAGTCGACCCGGTGGGAAATCGGTTGACGCTCGCTTCGACGTTAGCTGCGTTGTCACCAGAAAACTTCAGCTATGACGCCGATGATCGAATCTCTGGCGATACCTTTGACGCAAACGGGAATACGTTGACCTCTGGAGGCCACAATTTCTATTACGATTTTGAAGATCGCTTGACGCAGTTCGACACATCAGTCCAAGCGGCCTATGACGGCGACGGTAATCGAACTTTACGGACACAAGGCGGCTTGACAACGCGGTATCTAATCGATGATTTGACACCAACCGGCTACGCGCAGGTTGCCGAGGAAATAGTCAACGGAGCGGTAGTTGCTCAATATGCCTACGGTCGAATCCGCATCAGTCAGAACCGGGTGGGCGTGGTGAGGTACTACGGATATGATCCAGGCCAAAGCACGCGGCAACTTTTCGATTCGAGCGGAACCGTCACCGATACGTATAACTACGATGCCTTCGGCAACACAGTAGCAACAACGGGTTCGACAACAAATGAATATCGATACCACGGCGAGCGGTTCGACCCATCTCTTGGAATGTACTATCTGCGTGCCAGATACTACAGTCCTCTGACCGGACGGTTCCTCACGCAAGACACCTACGAGGGAGACGAAGAGAAGCCGCCGAGCCTTAACAAGTACGAATATGTTTCCGCAGATCCCACCGACCATAGCGATCCTACTGGGCACGGCATCTTTGATTACATCATTGGGCTCGCCCCTGCAGCGGGAGTAGTCGCGGCTATAGGCGAGCAGGCTGAGGTTTCAGCATACGATTGTGCGGGGGGATGCGAGACTGTAGTATCGTGGCTCGAAGGAATCAAATGGTCGCCCAATTTGAACGAGGTGTGGATTCAAACGATCATCGACGGCCGCCGGATTGTGTTGCTTGTATCGGACCTTACTGAAAAGAATCTTCTCGACCCTGAATCTCCGTACAACGAAGGATTCACATACTTTGGGGTTGAGCTCGGTCGGCTGCTTCAAGCGGGCTATGTGATTGTGGGAGATCGCATGCTTCCTCCGCCCTGATAAACCCAACCGGGAGGGCTGGGGCGATAAAGGAGCGGTCAGGCAGTGAATACTGCTACGCCGCCTGAGGTGACAATGAGTTTCGATAGCGCAATTCAGCATCTTAACAATCTTGCCGCGGATTCCGTCAAGGGCCAAGTTCCATTGCGGACCACGGAGGAATTGCGAGAGTTTTTCAAGAATCCTCCCATGCGGGCCTATTCCGTCCCCCTTGAAGAGGCAATGACTACGATCGTTAAGATGTTTGGGGAGACCGACGAGAACGGTCGCCGCGCGATCAGGTCAAAACTGAATGCGGACGCCCGGAGGGGCTTTCTAGGATATGCTGCTACCATGGCGGTGCTCGCCGTCAGGCTTCAGGCGCCAGCTCTCGTAGAACAAGGTTTGATCGCACTCGTCATTGAAGGAGCCTCCCGGGATTCGCGGGATAGCATTGTTGCTCTTGCGAAGCTTTATCATTCGGCGGTAAAGCTGAGCATTAATGCTCAGAAGGCCTTCCAGGACGCCGCCAGCCTTGCGGAGCCGGGGATCATAAAAAGTGAGATGCAAGGGTTTCCTCTTCGAGAGCCGGACGATCGTGACCTGAAGGCCTTCTATCAGACTGAAGAAACTACGGAGGAGGGCTTCCGTTACAAACAGGTCCTTCCTTGGTCATTACCCCAGGGAGCCTCCCAACAAACGGCTGGTGGGCCTGCGGAAACGCCCCAACAGATCTCTGCTAGATTGAACCGGGACCAACAGCAAGCGTTGATTCGAATGGGAGGAAACCGGGCGGTAATGGCCATTAGAAAGCAATCGTCACGGCTCGTTGAACAGGGCCTCCAAGACGTCGCACTCGGAGGGGGCGCTCTCGATCCAAGCCACAGCCTTACTGCCCTCGCTCAGCTTCATCACTCCGCGCTGAAGCTTGGCATGGATGCGAAAGTAGCCTTTGCCGAAGCTGCTGAGTTCGCGCCCCCCGGCGATCTGAAAACCGAGATGATTAATTTTCCCCTTCGCGAGCCAAAAGACCGGGAACTTGCAGCATTCAACTTACAAGAGGAGGTCACGGAGAAAGGCTTTGGTTACGGTCCAATAGTCAAGCGGCCTACGAAGCCTACCGACACGGAGGGCGAGAGATAGTTGGATAAGCGTAAGCGTCTGACCAAGACCGGTGAACACCGCCGAGCGGGGCAGGGTCCCAAGATGGGTTACTGGGGGCTTTCAGAGCAGATAGCCTTGCGCGACCCAGTAATGCCAGTCGCCGATGGCTTCCTGAGTGGACGGATCCTTGTTGGAGTCATTGGCAAATTTGTCCCCTGGGAGATAACAACCTCGTATGCCTGGGCATTTTTGCGTGATGTACCTGGCGGCCTTTTGAAATGCGTTCCCCAGGTCTCTCTGGTTTCGGGCGCCAAGTACATTACCGTAAGGTGCCCCGCTGGCGGAGGGTGTTTTCCGCCAAGCGACGGCTTTGCTAACGATTCGAACAGGCGCCCAAGGCAGCTTGAAAAGGATGCTAATCGGGTCGATGTCGATATTCAGAAAGGTGTGGCTTTCGTAATTCCGCGCTTTTTGGTTTGCTGCGAACCCTCCGGGTATGGGAGATTTCACCTTGGACGCCCGAAGGTATGCTAAGTGTTCTGCGAAGAGCGATCGAAGAGGACGGTATACCCGACGATGCCGACCGCCATGCTTTAGCCGAGCTCATTGAGCGGGCCGCTGCTCAGGATGAGCGGACCTGTACCCGACTTAAACTGATTAACGAGGGGACAATTGGTATTTGTGCGAGCCTGGCTAGCCGGGGTGAATTGCTTTCTATTCTGGCCCTTCGGCCTGGAGCCCGCAAGTTTGTGGCTCATCAAGTCGAGGAGATGAAACGTCGCTTTTCTAAGGAGGACACTGGCCCGTTCCGGGGGCTCGACGACGAGGACATTGAGTATGTTCTCGAAGCGCTTCGGGGAGATTCCGAGGAGAATGGCGCGAGTGGTTGACCTACGCTGCCAAACCACGATCGGGACATATCCGTATCCATCACATGAACCCCAGCAGCAGGGCCGAACGGGTGAGCAGGAAAGAGCCAGCCTACGCCCGGCTGTGAGCCCAGCGGTGGGGCAGCAGTTCATCGAGCCGATCAACTTGAATGTCACCGGGCCTTTGGGAACGCAAATGAATTACACTCAGACCTTTGGTCCGAGCAGTCATAAACTGAGCGTGGCGGAGCAGAGCGGTCGGGACACGAACTACGGCTACGACTCGATCTACCGGCCGGCAAGCGAGAGCATCGCTGGCGATCCGACGGCGTCGAACAACGGAGCGCTAACCTACTCGCTCGATCCAGTAGGTAATCGGCTTTCGCTCGCCTCGACGCTAGCGGCGCTGCCGCCGCAGACTTTCGCGTATGATCCTGATGAGCGAATCTCGGGCGATGCATTCGACGCCAACGGCAACGCTCTGACTCCCGGGACCGAAGCAGTCGTGCTTGGCGTGGGAGTTGCCGTAGCCTGCTACGGAGAACCGATAGTGGCCGGCCTGGGCATGGCCGCACTCGCGGCATCAGGTTACGAAATATATAACGTTCAGGCGACCGGTACGTGCCCGATAATCATGACTTTCAGCTGGAGGGACCGAGTACAAGCGATACCCCGTCCCGCGCCCAAACAGCAACCGTTGACCTGCACTCCTCAGGAACAGCAGAATCTGGAGGCTCTGAAGGACGCAGCTTGCGGCGCCGCGAAAGGGAGCTGCACATCAAAGGACAGCTGTCTAGTAATCGGCCAAAAATTGGTCGCCAAAACAGCCTGTATCAACGCCCGAATTGACGTCATGACCTTATGCTACGGCGGAGGCGATTCAGGCCACTTAGAGCGGGTGGACAATTTGGCTGTGGAGATCGGAAAATGCCTCACGTTCCAAGCAACATGTAAGCCATAGGAGCACCTTCCATTTATGATCGACGAAGATTTAATAGTGTGTATCGACAAGGCGTTCGGGGAGCTTGATCGCCCGCTGCTTGAGGAGCTAGCCGCCGAAGACACCTCAATCGAGAAGTCATTCCTTGATGGAATCGGCGCGAAAACTTGGCAGGAAATGCGCCCGCTGCATCGTTACATCGGCGACGGAACCGAAATCGTGGTGCTTTCCGCCACAGCATATCAGTACTACATCCCAGCCTACCTGGTTGCACTTGTCGATGGATCGGCTGATGAGTTTTATCTGGATTCCGTGCTGGACTCGCTTTGGTACGAGACCGGCCTGCCTTCTAGCGACAATCTCGTCCAAGATTTTTTCGACCCTGGCAGGGGACTCGATGAGACGCTGCGCAAATTAGAGACTGAAATGCCCTACCTTTCGGATGACGAGAGGAAGGCCGCAGCGCAAATGCGGGTGAGCGCTGCGGCAAAACTGGCTCACGTAACGGAATTGAGCGGTTACGATTTCTTCGACGAGTCTCAGCGGCGTCTTAGGCGGCAGGCGCGATGGGACGAGCGGATGCCGTTGTTAACCGATCCGCAGAAGCAGTGCATAGCGCGGCTCTTGGTGCACATTTTAGGAAGAACCACGGAAGCGTTGGACTCGGTTCGCATCCAGAACATGCTTGATAGGTACTGGAGCGCTTTCCTCGTGAAGTCGGAGAGACGATGATCGGCTGCTACTGCATGAAAATCGGAACTTGCGGAATCAAAACTCGAAGTCTGACAATTGGGGCCCTCTTGATACTCTCAATCCCAAGCGGACAAGCGCAGACGGGACAATTCGGCTATCCAGCAACCCCGCCGCTCGGTATACCCTCCACATCGCGAGGATCCGAGAAAGCTCCGATTACGGTCGTAGTTTTTTCGGATTTCGAATCATTTCCATGTGCCCGATCGGCCACCGTGATCACAGGCCTCGTTGGCCAAAGCAGAAATGTCCGCCTGATCTTCAAGAACGCTCCAGCGGTGTCGAACCCCAACGCACTCCTAGGCTAGCACATGAAGCCGCGCTCGCCGCCGGGGCCCAGGGAAAATTCTGGGAGATGCATGACGTTCTGTTCGAAAATCAAGCCAGCCTGGCTCCTAGTGATTTGATCGCTTATGCCAAACGACTTGGCCTTAATATGGCTGCTTTCCAGGATGCGCTGGACACGCATGCCTTTCGCCCTATCATCGAGCGCGATTTGGCGGAGGCCAAGGGCCTTGGAGTTACGACAACGCCGACGTTATTTGTCAACGGCCGACGACTGGCTGGACCGCAAGGTTATGCTTCGCTCGGGGCAGTGATTGAGTCGGTTCTCGCCGGCATTCCTGAGAGCCAACGCGTTCAGGACGAAATCGTCGCTCCGGGACCGGCCCAGGCCATCAACTTGGAGCACGCGCCGGCTAAGGGCCCCGCCACAGCACCCATCAGCCTGGTAGAATTCACTGACTTTGAATGTCCCTTCTGCGCGGCCGTTGCGCCCACCGTCAAGCAATTGCTGGCAGCATATCCCTCGCAGGTGCGCTTGGCATTCAAGCATTATCCCCTGCCCATGCACAAGGAAGCCGCGCTGGCGCACGAAGCCGCCATGGCCGCTAGCGAGCAAGGTAAGTTTTGGGAAATGCATGACGCCCTTTTTGCCAGTCAAGACAAGCTTACCCGAGACGAGTTGATCGCGAAAGCCGAAAGTTTGAAGTTGGATGTACAGCGTTTCACAAGAGACCTTGACAGCCACCGTTTCAAATCCGTCATCGAGTCTGACCGCCAGGAGGGCAATCGCTTCCGGAGAGCTATTGAGGAGCTAGTTGGGCCGCTTAGGCGTGGACGGCACGCCCTTCTTCTTCATCAACGGCCATGCAGTGAGCGGGGCACTTGGCTTTACCGATTTTAAACGTGTGATCGAAGTCTCTCTGAAGGAAGCCTCGGTTGCCGCCGGTGCGCCCGCGTCCGTCAGGTAGCGTCACCCGTTCACCTCCCGGCGACCCGATCAATTCAGTTCGTTCCGGCGGCCTTCTGGGCGCTGGGAGATCGCGCTCTCCAGGAGAGGTTATGGCGGCAAGGAAGAGGTTGATAGACGCCTGCAATAACGCTATTAGCACTGGGGTTGAACGACGTGAGCGCCGGAGGATCGTAAGCATCACACGAACGCCACAACCACGCCGGTTGCGTCCTGCTCTCAGCGTGGGCAGCGCTTGGGAATGGAAATCTCCAATCGATTCATCGGCACTGAACTTCGCGTCTTGATCGAAGATCAGGTATTGGTCGTCCGTGCTTTCGGGAAAAGCTTCGCGCAGTTGTTGCACCACCCATTCGCCGGTGGGGTGCGCGGTCACATTCCAGTGGACGATCTCTCGGCGATCATGCCGAATCAAGAATAGGCAGTGCAGAATCCGGAAGTTTGCCGTGATCACGGCGAAGAAATCCATTCCGGTAATCAGCTCGCGGTGGTTCTTCAGAAACGTTTGCCGTAGTTGAGCGGTTCCGTCGCGGCGATGCAAGTGGGAGAGGTATCGCGAGACGGTTCGCTCGGAAATCTCGAATCCGAGTTTTAGCAACTCGCCATGGATGCGTGGAGTTCCCCCGGCAGGGTTCTCGCTCGCATGGTCTGGAGAGAAGCCCGAACCTCGCACCGGGTCGCCGGCCTGCCAACCAGTTTGCGTCGGGAACAAAAGCGCCAGTACAGGCGGAAGCCGTTCCGGTGCCACCGAATGACGGTGTCCGGTTTCACGATCAGAAGAGGATTGGCGCACAGCGGCCACACTCGGCGCAGCAGGACCCAAAATAATCGGTCAGAACGACGCAAGCGGGCCCGCTGCGTATTCCGGCGATGTGAATAGAGCGTTCCGACGATCTGAATAAGCCGTCGAAGCGAGCGACGCTGGCACTTGCAATCATGCCTGAAGGTTATTCACATGGTCAAGGGGGAGCGCGATTTTCTGTTCGGGGCCGACCAGCGGGAGGCGGCACGCGGCTGGAAGCGGAGAATGGTTTTGCCTTTGCAGTTGCCCCCTTTCCCTTCTCTAAGGTGCGTGTTCGGAACGGCCCGGAGCGGTCCAGGGCGCGCGGGTTTTGCGCGGCGGAGCGGACCCTGGACGGCGAGGACCGTTCTGAAAGATGGCGATGAAGGGAAAGGGGGCTGGTCGGTAGTGGTACACCGGTAATCATTGCGGTTCCTCCTCGCCGGGTTTACGCCGTTTCTTCCGCAAGGATTCGCCCTTCAGCTCGATGCGATACGCGTTGTGAATCAGACGATCCAGGATACTGTCGGCGATGGTGGGATCGCCGATCTGCTCGTGCCAGTGGGCCACCGGCATTTGCGAAGTCAGGATCAGGGAGCGGCGCTGGTAGCGGTCGTCGCAGATCTCCAGGAAGTCGCGACGTTCCGCATCTTTCAAGGGCGCCATGGCAAAGTCGTCCAGCAGAAGGACGTCGATGCGGGAAAGCCGGACCAGGAATCGGCCGATGCTGCCGTCGGCGTGCGCCACAGCCAGCTCGCGAAACAGTTCCGAGGTCCGTTTGTGCAGCACCGAGAAGCCATCGCGGCAGGCCTTCTGCGCCAGCGCGCAGGCCAACCAACTTTTGCCAATGCCGGTGGGTCCGAGCAGGAGGATGCTTTGATGCTGGCGCACCCAATCGCTGGAACAAAGGGTGCGCACTAACTTCCGATCCAGGCCGCGGGGGTGTTGGTAATCGACATCTTCGATCACGCCACGTTCTTTCAAATGGGCGGCGCGCAGCCGCCGGGCCAGTGCGCGATTCTCTTTCCACAAAACACTGCTGATCGACCAGCAGCGCAAAGCGTTCTTCGAAGCTGAGCTGGCTGGCTTCGGTGGTTTCCAGTTGGGCACGAAAGGCATCAGCGAATCCGTGCAGTTTCATGCTGTGAAGTTTCTCGACGGTTTGCTGGTTTAACATGGAGGCTCCTTTTGAGATCGGTGTACGCCGCTACTGCACCAGCTTCGTGGGTGGATCGTAGTACAGAGGTCCGCGCAGGTTTTCATGACGAGGGCCGGGAGCAAACGGCCTCTGCATCGAACACGAGTTGGCGGTCGAGCGAGCGTTTCAGAATCGACTTCAAACTTTGATACGAGAACCTGGACTCTTGAGGTGGCGCAAATCGAGATCCTGAACGTTTCGGCTTTGGCTACAGATGCCGTCGCAATCGCCAACTTGCCGGTCACGGTGACCGTCGCAGGCGTCAACCCGCAAACTCGGGCGCTAACCACCGACGGCACGGGCCAGGTGCAATTCGCCTACGCCGGCAATCCGATTGTGGGCGTCGATCAGATCCAAGCCAGCGTGATCGTCAACGGCGTGCAGATTAACTCCAACGTGGTCACGGTGCCATGGAACAACGGAACCAATCAGGCGCCAGTGGTGAGCGGGGGACCGTCGCAAACCATCATTCTGCCCGCGCAGGCGATTCTGAGCGGGACTGCCACCGACGACGGGCTGCCGAACAACACGCTGACCACGACGTGGACCGTGATCTCCGGGCCGGGCGCGGTCACCTTTGACGATGCCAATCAGCCGGCGACGGCGGCGACGTTCAATGTGCCGGGAACCTATGTGCTTCAACTGAGCGCATTCGATGGCGCGCTGACCACTAACTCCACCGTGAATCGGCGCGACTGCGCGACAGCTGTACCAACTCGCGCAAGATCACTTCGGCTTCCTGAGCCCGGCCCCAGTAGAATAGAGCTCCCGTTTCTGTAGCCTAACAACGCCGGTCGAAGACCAACCCAAAAGGCCGTCGATCATCTTCACCGCTCGCCCATAATGGCATCGCTTAATTTCGCGATCCACGAGCGTATGGTAAAGGAAGAATTGAATTCCTACAAGCACCGCAATACTGGGAATTGCCGCTAGCCACCAGATGCTCATACGGTCCCCACTGCCGCCAAGAAAGTCACGCTCATTGCCATGCTGCAGCAGTTCGGAGCGCGCGGCAGTGCCCACTCGTGGGGCGAGTTCCCTCCGCGCCTGCGCGCCGGTTGTAGTGTATCAGGATGCCGTAGAGACTTCGTGAATACGGCGCTGCGCTCCTGACATTGGAGCGTAGAGTTGTGCCCGAAGGTTGTCGGCCATTGTTCGTATTCGTGATAACCGCTACGTAAAGATAGTCGATGGCGAATTTCGAGACGTTGGCGCCGCTGTTGTAGGCGGCATAGGCCTACGGTGCTCGCCTTAGCTTGGCGGTAAAGCTGAAGGTACTGCCATGGCCGGGTTCGCTGTCCACGCAGAGTCTACCGCCCATCATTCCGGCTATGCGGTGACTGATGGAGAGACCGAGACCAGTCCCCCCGTACCGTCGCGTGATTGAACCATCTGCCTGACGAAAAGCGTCGAAGATGAGTTGCTGTTGTGCGGGCGAAATGCCAATGCCGGTATCCTGCACGCTAAATCGGACGACCGTCGATTCGGCGTCTGCACTATCGACGGCTGCGCGGACGGCAATGTACCCACTGTCCGTGAACTTCATGGCGTTGTTTAGCAAGTTGAGGAGGACTTGGCGCAACCGAGCGGGATCGCCGAGCAGGATGAGCGGCATGTCGGCTCCGATCTCCTGCCGTACCGTCAAGCCCTTCTTTGCCGCCACGACGGCGAGGGATTTGAGCGACTCGTCCACCAGTGCGGGCACAGAAAATACGGTCTCCTCCAGCTCCATCCGGCCAGCCTCAATCTTGGAAAAATCCAGAATGTCGTTGAGGATTGCGAGCAGTGCACCAGCGGATGCATAGGCGGTTTCCAGGTAGTCGCGCAGCTCCGCCCCGAGGTCCAATTCTAAGGCCAGATCCAACATGCCCAAAATGCCATTCATGGGAGTGCGAATCTCGTGGCTCATATTGGCCAAAAACTGGCTTTTGGCCTGATTCGCCGCCTCAGCTGCGTCTTTGGCCCGAAACAACTCAGCTTCTGCCTGCTTATTGGTCGTAATATCACGGTAGATCGCGGAAATGCCCTGCATGCGCCCGGCGGAGTCGTGCACACCGGACAGGATCACTGAGACATTGATCAGTGAACCGTCTTTTCTGCTACGCACCGCTTCGAACCGTTGGATGCTTTCCCGGCGCAGAAAACTGTCGAGCGTTACTTGGTATTCGTGCCGGCGCTCTGCCGGGTAGAGCATGCTGATATGCTGACCGGCGGCTTCCTCGGTGGCGTAGCCCCACAGGCGCTCCGAGGCCGCATTCCAGGTGAGAATCGTACCGTTGAGGTCGGTGGCGACAATGCTGTCATCCGATGACTCAACAATCGCGGCCAGGAAGGCCCTCATCCGATCATCGATAACAACCGCGTCGGGTTTGGAAGGCTGGCTGGAACGACGCTGTAGCAGGGTGAACACGAGGTATATCTCAACCGTAGTATCGGTTGATCGCCATCCGTGGAATAGGGGGAATCACTCGCCGGCGGCGGCCCGCCAATGCTGTTGGTGGTATGCAGCGTATGCTTGGTCTTCATTGCGATGCGGGTATGCGACATTAGTGCCCACGTCAGCAATGCCAATCGACGAGTCTCATCGGGCCTTCCGAAGGAGAAACATACTCAGGGCACGATTCATACCATCAATGCCCCCGTGGACAAAAACCTGGAGACCAGTCTGCCGAACGCGACTGACCTCACCAACACCTTTCGACCACTCATCGAACAAGATGGTAATATTTACCTCGCGGCGATCTTTGGGGCCGCCACTGAATACCGCCGGAAGTGGCGGTTCGATCGGCTTTGATTTGATCTCCCAGAATGGATTGACGTCGTCGGATTCCGAGGAATACGACTTTGTGACCGGGGCCTTCGACGCATCCGTCAATTAGAAGGTGCCATTGGGTTTTGATTTCGGCGAAACACTCGACGCTTACACGCGTTGGAGCAGAAGCATCACTTCGAGGCAGTGTTGCCGCGACGGAACCAGCGGTCGTACTTGGGAGCCGGGCAGCGGGCGGCATAAAGAAGGCGGCGACTTCGGCGGCGAATCGTTGCCACAGGGCGGCGCTGAGCGTCAACGGGCAGTACCGGAACGCGAGCGCATTTTCCACCCCACACGCCCAGAGCTGGAACGGGAGGCGGCCTAGTGCTCGGAGAGCTTCCGGCCGAGGCGTTCCCGCGCTCCCGATTCTTTACCGGCGGCGATCGTGTCCCAAATCTCGGAGCACGTACGCAGTGCAAAAATCTCCCTTTCCCAAATCTCGGCCAGCTCGGGTGCTAGCACGTCGGCACGGGCGACTTGGCCCGGCGCCGGCAGGCGCGGAATGGAAGCTGTAAACAGACCGTAACGGCTGGCCAGAGTCAAAATCGCTTCCGGTTCCGGCGGGCATTTAGCGAAGATCCGGTGCAGGCAAGATTGCCGGGTGCAGGGCAGCTCGCGCGTCAGTTCGTCGTCGGCCCACTTGGGGTGCCAGGCACTCGGCGATTGCCGATCCGCCCTCCGGGGTTTTCAGCTTCCGCCGCTGGATCATAAATCGGCCATCGGGAATGCAGGTTTCGAGTAGCTCGCAGCCGGTGTGCATGAGGAATCGGAAAATCGTGACAAACAATTATAACTAGCCGTCACGCGGTTTTGCGTGAGCCAGGAACCAATCGGAGCTGGTTTCGTTGGTTACGGCAGAGTACCGGAAGGAAAGCGGGGAAGCCGCCTGAGGCGGCTGAAGTAGGGGTGACACGTCACCCCGGCGCGGGTGCTGCACGGGAACCTGCGGTTCCCGCAGGGGAACTTGTTGAAAATAGCAAAAAGCATCTTGTTTACGACTGCGCGAACAGCCACATCCGACCGAAGAGCAACAACGGTTGCTATCATCGAACTGATGGCTACCGTAAGGATCACAGAAGCCGAGCTCGCGCGCGACGTGCACACCGTGCTGGAGAAGGTCCAACAAGGTGTCGAGGTCGTGGTCGAGCAGAATCACAGGCCTGTCGCCATCATCAAATCATCGAAGCCCAAGGGCCGCATGATCTCAGAGATCGTTGCCGACCTTAAGGCCCGTGGGTCCAACGCGGTGATCGATGACGACTTTGCCCGCGATATCGAGGAAGGTATTCAGGCGCGCCGCGAGCCATGGAACCCGCCATCCTGGGAGTAGTGCTCGACTCCAGCGTCCTAATCACCGCTGAGCGCCGCAAGCTGACCGCCGCCGAAGCAGTCGAGAGCATCCAAAAGCGGATTGGTGACGTGCCGCTCGCGTTGTCTGTCATAACCGTCGCTGAGGTCGGCCACGGGATCTATCGAGCCAACAAGACTGACATCCGTGAGCGGCGCCGGCTGTTCCTCGATGAACTGAAAGCCACAGTCCCCATCTATCCGGTGACGGAAGTTACAGCGGAGATCATCGCCCGCGTTGGTGGCGAACAGGCTGCGAAAGGCATCACCGTTCCACTGGGCGATCTGATCATCGGAGCTTGCGCGCTGGAGCTTGGTTACTCTATAGGAACGAGCAACGCCCGCGACTTTAATCGCATTCCCGGCCTGAGCGTCATTCAAATTTAGCCGCCCTTTTCCTCTTTCTCGATCTTCCACAGCCGTCCTCGCCGTCAAGGGAAGCTGCGCCGCTCCCTATGCACAGCGGATGCGTTGTGCGCATTTTACAAACACGTCGCGCCCTTGACCGCTCCGGGCCGCTGCGAAGCCAATCCACCCTACATGAGAAAAAGGGGCTTGCTGAAGAGGCGCTCCTCAGCTCTGTGTGGCCGGACGCCGCTCGTCGGTGTAATAGCCCCTCGTTCCGCGTCGCGCCCCGCAAACACAAGAGAGGCGCAATTCTTCTGAACGCCACGGCCATACACCCCACGGTCGGCATACCTGCATGCGCCTTGTCCCGCATCTTGTGAGTATGACATACCTATGATATAGTGTCGTACATGACAGAATCACTGCAGCAGACCCAGACCCTGTCGCTACGGATCAGCGAAGTGCTGCGCCAACGGCTGGAGGACATCCGAAAGCTAGCGGCTCTGAGGAAGGGCGAAAGCGTATCCACGTCGGAAATCGCCAAGCAACTGTTGGAATCGGCGCGGGACGACCGCTTCGAGGTGATCAGAATTGCTGGGAAAGCCGACCGAGACAATGCTAGAGATCCGGCGCAAGGGCGAAGCGGGCCAAACGCTAACGCGCGCCCAGTGGACGGTCGTAGCTTACTTTGTGCAGCAGGGCTCGGAGGCCTTCTCGAAAAATCCCATCTCGCGCGAATCGTACATTGGGATAATAAACGCGTTCGAAGCGGCCCACCAGCTGAGGGCCAGGACATCCGGCGCCACGCAATCCGACAACGATGAGTATTACTTGGGAAACTTGCCGAGCGAATGCCGTCCGGAGCGCGCGAAACCGTCGGGACCGGTTAAGCCAGAGCTGGTGCGGAAGACGGTGGCCGAGACGGTGCGACGGCTGGGAAACCCGGCGACTAAATGGACGCCGGCGCTCGCCGCGCGGAATCTCTATGGGTTACTCGACGACGAGAAGCTGGCCGGAGCGACGGCGCTCGACGAGTCGCTCGCGCCATACTGGCCTGTGCTGTGGCGGGTGGCGGCGCGCGGGCATTACTTCGAAAGGCGCGAGCCGGTACGCGAGAAAGGCCGGCGAGAGCCGGTGTACCAAAGCGCGATTCCATCGCTCAAAGTGGGCAGCTACACGCTATCGTTTTCGCTTGGAGAAGCAAATGAACTTTCGCTCCTACTGAGTTTCCCGGGCGAGCGCGGCCCGATGTACCCGTTGGGGCCGTACCCGATGATCGCCGAGTTCCGCGCCATGCTGGCCGCGTTTCCGCCCAAGGCTCAGCCGCCTCAGCGCTGGAATGGGGAACACTTTTTCGCATACGTCACCGAGCGGGGAAAGGAAACCGAGTTCTGGTTCCGCGCGCATGCGAACGGAATCACGTTCGGTTTTTCGAGTGAGGAGTGGAAGGCGTTGCGGGAGCTTTTTCGCCGTGCCTGGGAGGTGCCGGAGATCCGTGCAGCGTGGGACATCCTGAGTCTCGATTACGGAGAACTGTGATGGCGAAAGCAATCTTAAGAACCAAATCGATCGGCACCAAGGTCACCGAGGAAGAGTATGTGCGACTGGAAGAACTGGCGGCTGCGGCTGGCCAGACTCGGGCCGAATGGGTACGGACGATCCTACTGGACCAGGTTGCGAAAGCTGCCGGTGAAACGGTGCTCGCGGAGCTGCTGGGGTTGCGCGCGATTCTGCTGAACCTGCTGTTCACTCTCGCAAAGGGTGAGACTATGACCGCCGAGCAGATGCAGGCGGTAATCGAACGGGCCGACGCCGGTAAGCTGGAGAGGGCGCGGAAACGTGCTGGGCTTCCAAGGTGCGCCGGATCAAACCGCAAGAGAAAGAGTGCACTGATGAGCCACTGGGGACGGAAGGCTTATCAGAACTGGCCGAGCCGACATCCGGTGTGGACGCTCGGGGCGGTGTTTGGCGCGGTGGCGTTCTTTCTGGTCACGCTGTCGGTCGAATACGCGCGAAGCTGGTCGTTCGTCGAACGGTTCTATCTGTCGGTGTACGCGAAGACCTGGGTACATGGATTCTTCCCAAAGGCGCAGACCCGCTACAGCCTGATCGACGGAGTGACCGCGAAGGGACAGGAGCGCCTTGCTCTCGCGGGCGAAGTTGAAGCGGCGAGGAACGCGAAGGGCGAGCGAGTGTATGTGCTGACGGACGAGGGGCGGCGGCAGGGCATCGCGCGCCTGGTGTGGAACGAGGGACTGTTCAACGACCGCCAATTGCATCAGTTTCTCGCCCACTGGATCTACCGGGATCAAACCATGTGGGACTACATCGAGCGCCCGGCTTATGCGCCTTGGGCGCATTCCTGCTTCTGCTGTTTGTCGCGCTTCCGAAGGACCGCGAGCGGTCGCTGATACGGAAACACGGGCGCCGGTTACCCCCCCCGCGCCCAAGCGCGCCACGAGCGCATGCAGCCCCACGCGCGTAGCCGCCACGCCGCGTCTACGCTGCAGTCCGTGCGCTGCGGTGGGCGTCGGCGCCTCTGGACGTCTACTCGTCGCTCTGCACGCTGGCGCGAGCGCGTCGCGCGGTCCAGCCTTCTCAGGAGGTCCGCAGCCGCAGAGGTCCGCTAGCCGCCGCGGAGTGCGCCGGCCTCGTCTCCAGGGACTGGGGCCCATCTTTGACGTCGTGGCCAGCTGACAGTACCGCTCCAGACGGAGAGTCCTGATGCTGCGGTCGATCACTCAGCCGTTGGTGGTGTACACCTGTCAGCGTTGCAGGCGCGACCACGGGTACGGCGGCGCAGCGCGTCTTCTCCCGCCAGCGGCGGACGCGGTCTCGCCTCGGCTTGAAGCTGACAGCAACTGTTGACGTCCTTCATGAGATCGTTTCAGTCTTGCGCCCAGTTAGCAGCCTGCTCGATGAGCCAGTTCATGCTCGATCGCACATGTATCGTTGCTGAAGCGCGCGAGCGCGAGGCGCGATCAGCTGTATGCCTATAGGAGCTGCTCCAACAGTTGGTTGACATCACTAAACTGGCCGGCGAATGACCTCTTCACCTGTAGTCATCTTGATATCTTCAGCCGTTTCGTTGTGGCTGGATGATCGCCTATCGCGAAAGCGCGAACTAGCAAGCGCTGATCGATCATCTGGCAAAAGCTCATCGGAGCTGAATAGGATGCGGTCATCATGAAAAAACTGTGCTGCTGCTGCTGATCGCGTACAAAAAATGATGTGAGAAACTATCGAAAAGTGCACTTGAAATAGTCTGCTTCGAGCTTCGGTCCATGAAGAGGTGATGTCAACCTCTTCGCTGTACAACTTTGAAACACACTCCGGCCTGGCTGATGAGCCGTGGTCATCTGGAAAGCCGCCGATCTGGTCCAACGCCAAGCCGTCTTGGACACCGCTTTCAAGCTCACCGAACGTCCGTCAGCGGCTCCCCCGCCTCCTACTGCCGTCTGGATCAACAAGACGAAAGAAATCCTAAACTACGCGGGTTCAAACACGACCGGTTGCGCGGGCCAGAGCTGGTAACGACGGCGGAGTTCAACTCGCGTCACGCGGCTGACGGCATGGCGTTTGTAAATCAAGAACGCGGCGTTCTGGACCAGCTTCGGGGAAAAAACGCCAACCGCTGGGTGCGTGTGCCGCGCGAGCGGGAGGCGATGCACTTTCTCATCATGGGCGATTCCGGGATGGGCAAAAGCGCGGCCATTCGGCAAATCCTCCTGCAAATCCAGGAGCGGGGGGAGACGGCCATCGTCTACGACCCCGCCATGGAATTCCTGCCTCAGTTTTATTCGCCCGCCCGTGGCGATGTGATCCTCAACCCGGTGGACGCGCGATGTCCGTTCTGGACACCGGGCGACGAAGCACCGCACGAAGCCGAGGCGTTGACGCTCGCCGCATCGTTGTTTCCCGACCAGGGCCGTGAGAACCGATTCTTTGTCGATGCGCCACGGCGCATCTTTGCGCATTTGGTCAACCAGGGGCCGACGCCAGAACAGCTGACGTACTGGATGTGCCACGCCGAGGAGATCGACCGGCTCGTCGAGGGAACGGAACTGGAAGCAATGATCGATCCGCGAGCGGCGGCTCAGCGTAGCGGTGTTCTCGGTTCGCTCAACATGGTCGCCGATGCTTTCAAGCTACTGCCTTCGGAGCGAGATGCATCACAGCGCTGGAGTACGGTCAAATGGGCCAAGCATCGAAGAGGTTGGATCTTTCTTACGCACAAACCCACGATGCGCGAGCGCGTCCGGCCGCTGGTGAGTCTATGGCTTGATCTTCTGGTGTTGCGTCTGATGAACGAGGGGCACAGCGGGAAGAAGCCGGTATGGTTCGTGCTCGACGAGCTGGCTAGCCTGCAACGGCTGCCCCAGTTGATTACCGCCATCACGGAGAACCGCAAATCGAATAGCCCGATGGTGCTGGGCTTCCAGGGCAAGGCGCAACTGGAGACACTCTACGGCCACATCGCCGAGGTGATGCTGTCGCAGCCGGCGACCAAGATGTTTCTGAAGACCAGCGAGCCGAACGCGGCCGAGTGGATCTCGAGAGCGATCGGGGAAATAGAGATCGAGCGATTCCGGGAGACACGAACGCACGGGGAGTTTCCGCGCAGCCGTAACTCGGAGAGCGAGCAACGCGAGATCCATAAGGAGGCGCTGGTGATGGCGTCGGAGATCAGCGGCCTCGATGCGCTGCATGGGTATCTGAAATTCGGAAATCTTGTGGTGCGGATGCGGTTCCCGTATATCGAAGTGCCGAACCGCGAGCCAGCGTTCGTCGAGCGGCGGAGCGCGTCGCCCTCACCGCTTCCCGCTGCGAAAACACTGCCAGAACCGAAGTCGGTGCCGGAATCGGCGGACGGAGCCGAGGGAGCATCACAAGGGACAAGAGTTGTTTTTCCAGTAGGAATCTGTCATGGTGACCATCTCCAAGCCGATCAGTGCGAGCCAGGCGCGGGCGTATCATCGGGACGAGTTTCAAAACGCTCGCGAGAATTACTACACCGAAGGAGACAAAATTCGCGGCGAGTGGCACGGACGGCTTGCCGCCAAGTGGGGCTTGGAAGGTGCGGTCAGCGAAGAGCACTTCGCCCGCCTCGCCGAGGGCCAGCATCCCCAGACGGGCGAGCAACTGGTGAGGTATCAGGCCCCGCGCGAATACACAAACGATGCCGGTGAGACAGTGAAGGCGATCGAGCATCGAGCCGGATGGGACGCCACGTTCAGCGCCCCTAAAAGCGTGAGCCTTACGGCGCTGGTTGGTCACGATGACCGCGTGCGAGAGGCGCACCGCCGGAGCGTCAATGTCGCGCTCGATGAGATGGAGAAATACGTTCAGGCGCGCATGGGAGGGAACGCGCCGGCAGTGACCACGGGCGAGTGGGCCGCCGCCAAGTTCGAGCACGACAGCTCGCGGCCAGTGGATGGATACGTCGCGCCCCAACTACACACGCACGTCGTTTTCTTCAACATTACGGAATTAGAGAACGGAGAGACACGGGCGCTACAGCCGCGAGAGCTCTATCGGACACAGCAGTACGCAACAGCGGTATATCGCTCGGAGCTGGCCGTGCGCTTGCGGGATCTGGGTTATGAGATCGAGGCAGGGGCGAGCGGAGCGCCAGAGATTCGGGGTTACAGCGCCGAGTATCTGGAGGCATCGAGCCCGCGCAGCCAGCAAATCAAAGAGTACCTGGCCGAGAACGGGTTCACGGGCGCGGGGCCCGCGCAGATCGCGGCGCATCAGACGCGGGATGCGAAACTAGCGCTCTCGAAGGAAGAGACGCTCGCGCAGCATCGCGAAATGGCCGAGGCCTTCGGCAATCAGGCGGATCGGATCGTCGAGGCGGCTAGAGCAAAAATGCATTCCCTGGATCGGGACGACGGAAGATTCCGGCATGCGCAATCGGCAGTGACGTTCGCCCGCGACCGCAACCTGGAACGTGAGGCAGTGGTGGATGAACGCGCTTTGATGCGGGACGCGCTGAAACGGTCGATGGGACATGCGAGTTTTGAGGAAGTGCGCCGACACTTTGAGGAGCGCGTGGAACAGGGCGATCTGATCGAGGTCAAAAGGGGGGCGATGCGGTCATTTACCACTTCTGAAATGATCGATCTCGAACGGGACAACATTGAGCGGATGCGCGCAGGACAGGGGCGCTTTCGCGCCGCTGGTTCCCGAGCACAATGCCTTCGAGAATCTCAGTAATTGCCAGCGCGAGGCAGTGGAAACGGTTCTCGAAAGCCGCGACCAGATCACCGGATTGCAGGGAGCCGCCGGCGCCGGGAAAACCACTTCGCTAGCCGCGCTCCGCTACGCGGCGGAAAAGGACGGCTATACGGTCGAAGGCTTCGCACCCACCTCGCGCGCGGCTTATCAACTCGAAGAAGCTGGCATCCGAGCGACGACTTTGCAGCACCATCTCGCGCGGGGAGAGAACGTCCACGATCCTAGCGGTAAGCATTTGTATTTCGTTGATGAATCGAGTCTAGCGAGCACGAGACAGATCCACGAGTTTTTCAAGCAGCTCGAAGAAAATGAGCGCGTGGTCCTGGTCGGAGATGCGCGGCAACACCAGGCTGTGGACGCGGGCCGTCCGTTCGAGCAACTGCAAGACGCGGGCATGCGTACGGCGCGACTCGACGAAATCGTGCGGCAGAAGGACCCGGCGCTGAAAGAGACAGTGGAGCAACTGGCCCGTGGCGAAGTGCGGGAGGCCATCGCCAAGTTGGACGAACAGGGCCGGGTGCATCAGATCGGCGACCGCGACAACCGCGTGCGGGAGATTGCGCGAGAGTATGTCCGGCAGCCCGAACGAACCCTTGTTATCTCGCCGGACAACAAATCGCGCTTGGAGCTAAACCGCGTCATTCATGCCGAACTTCAGGAGCGCGGTGCGGTGAGCGGCAAAGGCCATACCTTCCAAGTGCTGACACCGCGCCAGGACATGACCGGCGCCGACCGTGCTTGGGCCGCGCAGTATGCCCCTGGCGACATCGTGCGGTATTCCAAGGGCAGCCGGACGATGGGGATCGATGCCGGTGAATACGGGAAGGTCGCGGGCGTTGACACGGAGCGGAACCAGATCACCGTCGAGCGAGAAAACGGCGAGCGATTGAGCTACGATCCCCGCCGCTTGCAAGGCGTGACGGTCTACCGTGAGAGTGAGCGCAGCTTCAGCGAAGGCGACCGTGTGCAGTTTACGGCGCCGGACAAAACACGGAGGGTCGCCAATCGCGAGCTAGGAACCATCGAGAGTATGGACGAGCGTGGCAACCTGGCGGTGAAGCTCGACTCTGGCCGTGAGGTTCGGATCAATCTCGAAGACAATCGCCATCTCGATTACGGCTACGCCGTGACGAGCCACAGCAGCCAGGGCGCGACGGCGGACCGCGTGTTGGTGAATGTCGATACTGAAGAAGCACACGAAAAGCTCGTCAATAGCCGCCTCGCGTACGTGGCAGTTTCCCGCGCCCGCTACGACGCACAGATCTACACCAATGATGCAGGGAACCTCGGCAAAGCCCTCAGCCGCGAGGTTTCGCACGCAGCGGCGCTGGATGACTGGAAAAACGATATGGCCGGATGGAACGGGAGCCGCGGCGGATCACAACCTCACAGTATCAGTGAACAGGAAAGCACACAGAGCGCGCCAGCTAACGGCCATATTGTCCAAGAGAATCAAGCGCAGGACATCGCGATGGAGCGCTAGCTCGGGAACGGAAGTAATCGAGGAGTAACCAATGTCGAGTCTTATGACGGAAGAAGATGTTGCTAAACGCTTGAGCGTGAGTCTGGCTTCGCTTCGGCGCTGGCGATTGCTACGGAAAGGGCCCGTCTTCGTCAAAATCGGGTCGCTCGTGCGATATCGGCCCGAAGATCTAGAGGCGTGGATGGCAGCGCTGCCCACCGGAGGGAGTCCGAACCGCGAGAGCGGTCCGCGCAAGCGGTTGGATGCGGCGAGTTGACTAACCATATTTGATGAAACTTATCGCGAGATCTATAATCCGCTTATGGAACCACTGAACCAAGCCGCGAGTCTGCTGGGCCAATGCAGCGCTGAAGCTGAAGCCCGCAAGAAGATGTGGGGCATGCGCGAGTTCGTCAAGCGCATGCGGGAATGGGATAAGCAGCGCTGCCGGCCGAAAAGGAGCGAAACGAAGCAACCGAAGAAAGGCGGCAACTGATGGCCGTTTATCGTCCGAAGTATAAGCACCCGAAGACTGGCAAGTTGGTTCGCTCAGCAGTCTGGTGGTATGAGTTCATTTATGCGGGTTCTCGTATTCGTGAATCCAGCAAACAGACCAAGAAAACCCTAGCGACTGAAGCCGAGAAGCGGCGTCGCAAGGAGCTGGAGCAATCCTATGCCGGCGTTCCAAATCACGAGACTCCGAAGGATCGTATCCGCACAGTGAAAGGCGCGCTGGCGACGTACCAGAAATCCTATGCGGTCAATCATCGCGAGAAGTCCACTGCGGTCGTGAGCGAGCGCTCGAAACCTCTGGAGAGGCATCTCGGCTCGCTCCTGATGCCTGATCTCACCGAGCAGCGCATTACGGTGTACATGTCGGAAAGGAAGGCAGAAGGTGCGGGCAACCGCACCATAAACATGGAACTGGGAGTGCTATCGCGAGCTGTCGGGCAACATTTTCGCGTGCTCTGGCCAAGAGTGAAGAAGCTGGAGGAGCGACACGATATTGGTCGCGCGCTTTCCCCTGACGAAGAGAGCCGCCTCATAGAAGCAGTTCAAAAGAACCGTTCGCGCTTGATAGGTCCGTTTGTGCGAATCGCCCTCTTCACAGGAATGCGGCGCGACGAGATCCGGCTCCTCCGCTGGAATCAAATTACCTTCGAGAAGAAGCATATAACGGTCGGGCGGGCGAAGACGTCAGCAGGAAGAGGGAGAGTCATACCGATCGGCCCCACGCTCGAAGCAGTTTTGTCGCTTCACGCCGATTGGTTCAAAGCAAAGTTCGGTGCGCTTGAACCAGACTGGTTTGTGTTCCCATTCTGCCGGCGTGCTAAACCCATCGACCCTGCACGCCCGGTAACCACGTTGCGGAAGGCCTGGGGAACTGTTTGCGCGCAAGCGGGCATCGAGTGCCGCATCCATGACTTACGCCATACGGTTTGCACTAAAATGGCCGAAGCGGGGGTTCCTGAGGCCACCATGCTCGATATAATGGGGCACATGAGTACGGCAATGCTTCGGCGTTACTCCCATATCCGGCAAGCGGCCAAGATCGAGGCTATGCAAGCGTTGGAGGCACGCTCTGCATTTTCGCTCACGGTCCCCAAAGAATCCCCCAAAGTAAGCCAAAAGCAGGCTTCAAAATCCGCTGTAACTCATTGAATGGGCGCGTAGCTCAGGTGGATAGAGCACCTGCCTTCTAAGCAGGTGGTCGCTGGTTCGAGTCCAGCCGCGCCTACCAATTCTTTCAATCACATCCAGCAAAAGTCCACCAGCGACGAGCGCCTTTGTGACGCAGATTGTGACGTAACTGCTCAATTTGCTTTCCCGACCCCGCTCTGATTGGCTCGCGCAGTTCCCATCAAACCGCTCTCTAGTTTGTCCAACGCGGTACGCTTCGCAGCCATGCGGACGTGGCTATAGTGCTCCAACATCCGGCGCGACATGTGCCCTGCGACGGCCATGAGTGTTGCATCGGACGCGCCGGCCTCGGCCATCTCAGTGATCGCCTGGTGCCGGAGGTCGTGGAACCGCAACCCACGTAGAGGCGCAGCCGCCCGTTTCCATGCAGAGATTGCAGCACAAAGCCCGGCACTAGAACGCAAGGTATCCCGAGCAGCTTCCCTGCCCACGCGCCTAGCGGTCTCCTTGACCAGCTTACGCCAAGAGGTATACCAGGCCTTCTGAGGTCGCGACGGATCGATTATCTTTCCCTCGCAGGTTGGAAAAACGTAGTGTTCCGGTTCGCTACTCCCAATCGCGCTCGCGCGTTCGAGAAGCCTCACGAGCGCCGCCATGGCATCCCCGTTTAGTGGAATCGTCCGCTGCCCGGCGGCAGTCTTGCTGCGCCGGATCGTGGCGACGCGGCTAAACAGGTCCACATCCTGCCAACGGAGATTTCGGATCTCGACTCCGCGGCAGGTGGTGGATACCGCGAGCACTGCCGCACAATGGGCAACGAGCCATTCAGGCCGGCTCGCCGCCGTCTCAAACAGCTTTCGCTTGAGCTCCGCAGGCAAAGCCCTCCCGACCGCGTCTTGACGCTCCGGCAGCGCCTTCACATCTTCCGCGATCGCGCTCCAAACCTTTGCCCGTTTAAGCATCCGTCGGAGCACTCCGGTCTCCATGTTCACCGTCCTTCCGGAGACGCCAGCCGCAAGGCGCGCAGTCTGATACACCGCGATATCCTCCGCCTTGAACCGGAGGAGCAGCTTGTCGCAGAAATGTTTCGACAGCGGCCCGAGGCGCTCCTTCTCAAACTGAAGCGTCCGTTCTGAGACGTGCGGCTTGCGCTCATCGAGATAAGCTGTTCCAGCTTCTTTGAATGGCTTGCGCGCGAACTCGCGGCCGCTCTTCGACGCTCCCTTGCCTTGCTTGATAGCTGCGATGCGATCCTTCTCCAAATCCTTCGCTTCCCGTTTGTCTGTGGTGTCCAGCGCCTCGCGGTAACGAACACCTTGAATCGTTACGTCGAGGTGCCAGTATCCACGTCGTTTGTAGATCATTTGGCTCCTTTCTTTGTATCTGTCGCTTGCTTGCGGCTCCCTTTCGGCCTACCACGCGCTTGTCCCACTTCTTCACACGGGCTTCAGCGCTGCGCCGCCAAGAAGAGGCGCGGCTGGGTTCAGCAGTTCCATGAGCGGATTATAGATCTCGCGATAGGTTTCATCAAATATGGTTAGTCAACTCGCCGCATCCAGCCGCTTGCGCGGACCGCTCTCGCGGTTCGGACTCCCTCCGGTGGGCAGCGCTGCCATCCACGCCTCCAAATCTTCGGGCCGGTATCGCACGAGCGACCCGATTTTGACGAACACGGGCCCTTTCCGTAGCAACCGCCAGCGCCGAAGCGAAGCCAGACTCACGCTCAAGCGTTTAGCAACATCTTCTTCCGTCATAAGACTCGACATTGGTTACTCCTCGATTACTTCCGTTCCCGAGCTAGCGCTCAATAGCGATGTCCTGCCCTGGCCCACGGTGTGAGCATCCCTGTTCGCTGACACTGTGTGATGGTGATCCGCCGCGGCTCCCGTTCCATCCAGCAATATCGTTTTTCCAGTCATCCAGAGCCGCTGCGTGCGAAACCTCGCGGCTGAGGGCTTTGCCGAGGTTCCCTGCATCATTGGTGTAGATCTGTGCGTCGTAGCGGGCGCGGGAAACGGCGACATACGCCAAACGGCTATTGATAAGCTTTTCGTGCGCTTCTTCAGTATCCACGTTCACCAACACGCGGTCCGCCGTTGCGCCCTGGCTGCTATGGCTCGTCACCGCGTAGCCATAATCGAGATGGCGATTGTCTTCGAGATTGATCCGAACCTCACGGCCAGAGTCAAGCTTCACCGCTAGGTTGCCACGCTCGTCCATACTCGCGATGGTTCCTAGCTCACGGTTGGCGACCTTCCGTGTTTTGTCTGGCGCTGTAAACTGCACACGGTCGCCTTCGCTGAAGCTGCGCTCACTCTCACGGTAGACCGTCACGCCTTGCAAGCGCCGCGGATCGTAGCTCAATCGCTCGCCGTTCTCGCGCTCGACGGTGATCTGGTTCCGCTCCGTGTCGACGACCGCGACCTTCACGTATTCACCGGCATCGATCCCCATCGTCCGCCGGCTGCCTTTGGAATACCGCACGACGTTGCCAGGGGCATACTGCGCGGCCCAAGCACGGTCGGCGCCGGTCATGTCCTGGCGCGGTGTCAGCACTTGGAAGGTATGCCCTTTGCTGCTCACCGCACCGCGCTCCTGCAGTTCGGCATGAATGACGCGGTTTAGCTCCATGCGGGATTTGTTGTCGGGCGAGATAACAAGGGTTCGTTCCGGCTGCCGGACATATTCTCGCGCGATCTCCCGCACGCGGTTGTCGCGGTCGCCGATCTGATGCACCCGGCCCTGTTCGTCCAACCTGGCGATGGCCTCCCGCACTTCGCCACGGGCCAGTTGCTCCACTGTCTCTTTCAGCGCCGGGTCCTTCTGCCGCACGATTTCGTCGAGTCGCGCCGTGCGCATGCCCGCGTCTTGCAGTTGCTCAAACGGACGGCCTGCGTCCACAGCCTGGTGTTGCCGCGCATCTCCGACCAGGACCACGCGCTCATTTTCTTCGAGCCGCTTGAAAAACTCATGGATCTGCCGCGTGCTCGCTAGACTCGATTCATCGACAAAATACAGGTGTTTGCCGCTGGGATCGTGGATGCTCTCTCCCCGCGCGAGATGGTGCTGCAAAGTCGTCGCTCGGATGCCAGCTTCTTCGAGTTGATAAGCCGCGCGCGAGGTGGGCGCGAAGCCTTCCACCGTATAGCCCTCTTTTTCCGCCGCGTAGCGGAGCGCGGCTAGCGAAGTGGTTTTCCCGGCGCCTGCCGCTCCCTGCAATCCGGTGATCTGGTCGCGGCTTTCGAGGACCTCTTCCACTGCCTCGCGCTGGCAGTTGCTGAGATTCTCGAAGGTGTTGTGCTCGGGAACCAGTGGCCGAAAACGCCCCTGTCCTGCGCGCATCCGCTCAATGTTGTCTCGTTCGAGATCGATCATTTCAGGAGTGGTGAGTGACCGCATCGCCCCCCTTTTGACCTCGATCAGATCGCCCTGTTCCACGCGCTCCTCAAAGTGCCGGCGCACTTCCTCAAAACTCGCATGTCCCATCGACCGTTTCAGCGCGTCCCGCACCAAAGCGCGTTCATCCACCACTGCCTCACGTTCCAGGTTGCGGTCGCGGGCGAACGTCACTGCCGATTGCGCATGCCGGAATCTTCCGTCGTCCCGATCCAGGGAACGATCCAGGGAATGCATTTTTGCTCTAGCCGCCTCGACGATCCGATCCGCCTGGTTGCCGAAGGCCTCGGCCATTTCGCGATGCTGCGCTAGCGTCTCTTGCTTCGAAAGCGCTAGTTTCGCATCCCGCGTCTGATGCGCCGCGATCTCGGCGGGCCCCGCGCCCGTGAACCCGTTCTCGGCCAGGTACTCTTTGATTTGCTGGCTGCGTGGGCTCGATGCCTCCAGATACTCGGCGCTGTAACCCCGAATCTCTGGCGCTCCGCTCGCCCCTGCCTCGATCTCATAACCCAGATCCCGCAAACGCACCGCGAGCTCCGAGCGATACACCGCGGTTGCGTACTGCTGTGTCCGATAGAGCTCTCGCGGTTGTAGCGCCCGTGTCTCTCCGTTCTCTAATTCCGTAATGTTGAAGAAAACGACGTGTGTGTGTAGTTGGGGCGCGACATATCCGTCCACGGGCCGGGAGCTGTCGTGCTCGAACTTGGCGGCGGCCCACTCGCCCGTGGTCACTGCTGGCGCGTTCCCTCCCATGCGCGCCTGAGCGTATTTCTCCATCTCATCGAGCGCGACATTGACGCTCCGGCGGTGCGCGTCGCGCACGCGGTCATCGTGACCAACCAGCGCCGTAAGGCTCACGCTTTTAGGAGCGCTGAAGGTGGCGTCCCATCCGGCTCGATGTTCTACCGCCTTCACTGTTTCACCAGTATCGTTTGTGTATTCGCGCGCGGCCTGATACCTCACCAGTTGCTCGCCCGTCTGGGGATGCTGGCCCTCGGCGAGGCGGGCGAAATGCTTTTCGCTGACCGCACCTCCCAGGCCCCACTTGGCGGCAAGCCGTCCGTGCCAGTCGCCGCGAATTTTGTCTCCTTCGGTGTAATAATTCTCGCGAGCGTTTTGAAACTCGTCCCGATGATACGCCCGCGCCTGGCTCGCACTGATCGGCTTGGAGAGGGTCACCATGACAGATTCCTACTGGAAAAACAACTCTTGTCCCTTGTGCTGCTCCCTCGGCCCGTCCGCCGATTCCGGCGCCGACTTCGGTTCTGGCTCTTTTCTCGCAGCGGGAGGCGGTGAGGGCGACGCGCTCCGCCGCTCGACGAACGCTGGCTCGCGGTTCGGTACTTCGATATAGGGGAACCGCATCCGCACCACAAGGTTTCCGTATTTCAGATATCCATGCAGCGCATCGAGACCGCTGATCTCCGATGCCATCACCAGCGCCTCCTTATGGATCTCGCGTTGCTCGCTCTCCGAGTTACGGCTGCGCGGAAACTCCCCGTGCGTTCGCGTCTCCCGGAATCGCTCGATCTCTATTTCCCCGATCGCTTTCGAGATCCACTCGGCCGCGTTCGGCTCGCTGGTCTTCAGAAACATCTTGGTCGCCGGCTGCGATAGCATCACCTCGGCGATATGGCCGTAGAGTGTCTCCAGTTGCGCCTTGCCCTGGAATCCCAGCACCATCGGGTTATTCGATTTCCGGTTCTCCGTGATGGCGGTAATCAACTGTGGCAGCCGTTGCAGGCTCGCCAGCTCGTCGAGCACGAACCATACCGGCTTCTTCCCGCTGTGCCCCTCGTTCATCAGACGCAACACCAGAAGATCAAGCCATAGACTCACCAGCGGCCGGACGCGCTCGCGCATCGTGGGTTTGTGCGTAAGAAAGATCCAACCTCTTCGATGCTTGGCCCATTTGACCGTACTCCAGCGCTGTGACGCATCTCGCTCCGAAGGCAGTAGCTTGAAAGCATCGGCGACCATGTTGAGCGAACCGAGAACACCGCTACGCTGAGCCGCCGCTCGCGGATCGATCATTGCTTCCAGTTCCGTTCCCTGCACGAGCCGGTCGATCTCCTCGGCGTGGCACATCCAGTACGTCAGCTGTTCTGGCGTCGGCCCCTGGTTGACCAAATGCGCAAAGATGCGCCGTGGCGCATCGACAAAGAATCGGTTCTCACGGCCCTGCTCGGGAAACAACGATGCGGCGAGCGTTAGCGCCTCGGCTTCGTGCGGTGCTTCGTCGCCCGGTGTCCAGAACGGACATCGCGCGTCCACCGGGTTGAGGATCACATCGCCACGGGCGGGCGAATAAAACTGAGGCAGGAATTCCATGGCGGGGTCGTAAACGATGGCCGTCTCCCCCCGCTCCTGGATTTGCAGGAGGCTTTGCCGAATGGCTGCGCTTTTGCCCATCCCGGAATCGCCTATGATGAGAAAGTGCATCGCCTCCCGCTCGCGCGGCACACGCACCCAGCGGTTGGCGTTTTTTCCCCGGAGCTGGTCCAGAACGCCGCGTTCTTGATTTACAAACGCCATGCCGTCAGCCGCGTGGCGCGAGTTGAACTCCGCCGTCGTTACCAGCTCTGGCCCGCGTAACCGGCGCCCGTGTTTGCGTATCAGCGCCCGCTCGCGGTCCTTCGGTAGCGCGACCAACAGCAGTAGCAGGAATGCGCCCAAGGCGGCATAAGCCGGACGCTCGATGTACTCCCACATGGTTTGATCCTGGTAGATCCAGTGGGCGAGAAACTGATGCAATTGGCGGTCGTTGAACAGTCCCTCATTCCACACCAGGCGCGCGAGGCCCTGGCGCCGCCCCTCGTCCGTCAGCTCATACACGTGTTCGCCCTTCGCATTCCTCGCCGCTTCGACTTCGCCCGCGAGAGCAAGGCGCTCCTGGCCTTTCGCGGTCACTGCGTCGATCAGGCGGTAGCGGGTCTGCGCTTTCGGGAAGAATCCATGTGCCCAGGTCTTCGCGTACACCGCCAGATAGAACTGTTCTACGAACGACCAGCTCCGCGCGTATTCGACCGAGAGCGTGACCAGAAAGAACGCCGCCGCGCCAAACACCGCCCCGAGCGTCCACACCGGATGGCGGCTCGGCCAGTTCTGATAAGCCTTCCGTCCCCAGTGGCTCATCAGTGCACTCTTTCTCTTGCGGTTTGATCCGGCGCAGCTTGGAAGCCCAGCACTTTCCGCGCCCTCTCCAGCTTACCGGCGTCGGCCCGCTCGATCACCGCCTGCATCTGCTCGGCGGTCATAGTCTCACCCTTTGCGACAGTGAACAGCAGATTCAGCAGAATCGCGCGCAACCCCAATAGCTCGGCGAGCACCGTTTCACCGCCAGCTTTCGCAACCTGGTCCAGCAGGATCGTCCGTACCCATTCGGCCCGAGTCTGGCCTGCCGTCGCGGCCAATTCCTCCATGCGCACATACTCTTCCTCGGTGACCTTGGTGCCGATCGATTTGTTTCTTAAGATCGCTTTTGCCATCAGAGTTCTCCGTAATCGAGACTCAGGATATCCCACGCGGCACGGACCTCCGGCACCTCCCAGGCACGGCGAAAAAGCTCCCGCAACGCCTTCCACTCCTCACTCGAAAAACCGAACGTGATTCCGTTCGCGTGGGCGCGGAACCAGAACTCGGTTTCCTTTTCCCGCTCGCTAACGTATCCGAAAAAGTGTTCGCCATTCCAGCGCTGAGGCGGCTGAGCCTTGGGCAGAAACGCGGCCAGCATGGCGCGGAACTCGGCGATCATCGGGTACGGCCCCAACGGGTACATCGGGCCGCGCTTGCCCGGAAAACTCAGTAGGAGCGAAAGTTCATTCGATTCACCAAGCGAAAACGACAGCGTGTAGGTGCCCTCTTTGAGCGATGGAATCGCAGGTTGGTACACCGGCTCTCGCCGGCCGTTCTCGCGTACCGGCTCACGCCTTTCGAAGTAATGCCCGCGCGCCGCCACCCGCCACAGCACGGGCCAGTAAGGCGCCAGCGACTCATGCAGCGCCGTCGCGCCGGCCAGCTTCTCGTCGTCGAGTAACCCATAGAGATTCCGCGCGGCGAGCGCCGGCGTCCATTTAGTCGCCGGGTTTCCCAGCCGGCGCACCGTCTCGGCCACCGTCTTCCGCACCAGCTCTGGCGTAACCGGTCCCGACGGCTTCGCGCGCTCCGGACGGCATTCGCTCGGCAGGTTTCCCAAGTAATACTCATCGTTGTCGGATTGAGTGGCGCCGGATGCTCTCGCCCTCAGCTGGTAGGCCGCTTCGAACGCGTTTATTATCCCAATATACGATTCGCGCGAGATGGGATTCTTCGAGAAGGCCTCGGAGCCCTGCTGCACAAAGTAAGCTACGACCGTCCACTGGGCGCGCGTTAGCGTTTGGCCCGCTTCGCCCTTCCGCCGGATCTCTAGCATTGTCTCGGTCGGCTTTCCCAGCAGTTCCGTCACTTCGAAGCGGTCGTCCCGCGCCGATTCCAACAGTTGCTTAGCGATTTCCGACGTGGATACGCTTTCGCCCTTCCTCAGAGCCGCTAGCTTTCGGATGTCCTCCAGCCGTTGGCGCAGCACTTCGCTGATCCGTAGCGACAGGGTCTGGGTCTGCTGCAGTGATTCTGTCATGTACGACACTATACCATAGGTATGTCATACCTACAACATGCAGGACAAGCCGCACGTACGTATGCCGACTGGATGGTGTATAGTACTGGCGTTCAGAGGAATTGCGCCCCCATAGCTCTCGTGGTTTCCGGGGTTACGACGCGGAACGAGGGCTATTACATCCACGAGCGGCGTCCAGTCACACAGAGCTGAGAAGCGCCTTTTCAGCAGCCCCTTTTTCTCGTATAAGGTGGATTGGCTTCGCAGCGGCCCGGAGCGGTCAAGGGCGCGACGTGTTTGTAAAATGCACCCATCCGCTGGGCATATGGAGCGGCGCAGCTTTCCTTGACGGCGAGGACCGCTGTGGAAGATCGAGAAAGAGGAAAAGGGCGGCTAAATTCGAATGACGCTCAGGCCGGGAATGCGATTGAAGTCGCGGGGGTTGCTCGTTCCTATAGAGTAACCAAGCTCCAGCGCGCAAGCTCCGATGATCAAGTCGCCCAGTGGAACCGTGATGCCTTTCGCAGCCTGTTCGCCACCAACGCGGGCGATGATCTCCGCTGTAGCGTCCGTCACCGGATAGATGGGGACAGTGGCTTTCAGTTCATCGAGGAACAGCCGGCGGCGCTCACGGATGTCAGTCTTGTTGGCTCGATAGATCCCGTGGCCGACTTCAGCGACGGTCACGACAGACAACGCGAGCGGCACGTCACCAATCCGCTTTTGGATGCTCTCGACTGCTTCGGCGGCGGTCAGCTTGCGGCGCTCAGCGGTGATTAGCACGCTGGAGTCGAGCACTACTCCCAGGATGGCGGGTTCCATGGCTCGCGGCGCGCCTGAATGCCTTCTTCGATATCGCGGGCAAAGTCGTCATCGATCACCGCGTTGGACCCACGGGCCTTAAGGTCGGCAACGATCTCTGAGATCATGCGGCCCTTGGGCTTCGATGATTTGATGACTGCGACAGGCCTGTGATTCTGCTCGACCACAACCTCGACACCTTGTTGGACCTGCTCCAGCACGGTGTGCACGTCGCGCGCGAGCTCCGCTTCTGTGATCCTTACGGTAGCCATCAGTTCGATGATAGCAACCGTTGTTGCTCTTCGGTCGGATGTGGCGGTGCGCGCAGTCGTAAACAGGTCCAACGATTCGAAGCCGTCCGGCTTAGCCATGGTGTTTACCTCTCTTCAACGCTCACTTTCTTTGCCCAAAGTGCCGCTCGAACAGCTCCCGCGCTCTCCTCAGTCCCTCCGCGCTAAGCATTACCGACCTCGCTTTGCTCCTTGGGTTCGAGATATACCCTGCCACGTGTAGCCGGTCCAGCCTATCCCAGTCGTGCGACTTCCAGGCCCGTGGTCCAAGCTCGTCTACATCGAACGCTTCAGCCACAACAGCGCCAACACCATCTCGTCCACTTTATCCTGGTCGTAGTCCATCTCGACGCCCGATTCAACGCACGATGGTAGGATCGCCACAACGGAGCCGCCGCTCTTCGCCAGGAAATCTCAGCAAAAAAAGCAGCAAGATGCTTTTCGCTATTTTCAATAAGTTCCCCTGCGGTAACCGCAGGTTCCCGTGCAGCACCCGCGCCGGGGTGACGTGTCACACCTACTTCAGCCGCCTCAGGCGGCTTTCCCGTTACTGCCCGGTACTCTCCGGCAGTTGGTGATGCTGGCCTACAACTTGAATTGCTGGCTGATGTTGTTCAACCGCGAGGAACAGGCCCAGGTGGCCACGCTGAAGCACACCACGTTGGCGACGGCCCGTCTGCGCTTTCTGTTTCTCGCAGCCAAGATCTGGCATCACGCCGGCAGGGTCGGCGTCAGCTATAGCGATCATTACGCCGAGCAAGGAGTCTTCCGGCGACTGATGGACCGATTGCGAGCGATCACGCGTGAAGGGCAGCGATTCGGCCCGGTGCTGGCAACCGCGCTGAGGGAGTAGTTCGATGTGCATAGAACTTTATGCACTCACATCCAAAACAAATCTATGAGATAGGAAAACACGCCAGCAGGACAATTGAGGGCGGTTACGAAATCCCTGGGGCATCATCGGCACGAAATCAAAGGCAGGGCCGCCGCCGGCCTGTTGTCAGAGCAGAGCCGCGTGAATAATTCAGGTATCACGGTTATAAAGAACGCCCAGCCACGCTGATTCGTGCGGATTTGTGAGCGAAGGCAGAAGCAACCGCAGTCCCGCGTACCCTTGGAAACGTTAGGCCTAAACGTCGTCAGGAACGCCCAGGCGCGCACCGGTTTCGTCAGCAGGCAACTCCGTCGAAAATATGCTCAGGCCGCAGGTACCACGGTCACCGTAAGCCCAAGCTTTTGTAGTCGTTTCACGAGATAGCGCTGGAGTTGATCTTTATTGATCTGCTCCAGATAATTCCCGCCGAGCTCGTGGTAGCTACGACCGGTCTTCAGCATGGTGTAGGCGATGATGAGCATGGTATGTGCCACGGCCATCACCGCTCGTTTGGTTCCGCGGCGCGCCGCCAATCGCCGGAACTGCGCCGCGAGATAACAGTCTCCTTTCTTTAGACTCGACTCGTTTCTGCCAGCTTAGCCTCGTCGACGTGGGGCGCGCGCTGGGTCGACAATCAGCGCTATTTAACGGACAATTCACGAACACTTCCATTGACTAGAACGACTGGTACGTATATACTCGTTTGGTATTTCCAATCCTGCTTGAGCCATAAATGCTAAGCGGCGGCGAAGAGTAGCGAATAAACTTGTAGCCGGGCTGCATCTGAAACCGCATGAAGATGTCAGGTCCATCACTGATGCTGAAGCTTTGAGAGGGGAATAGTTATGCAAATCACTGGTGATCATTATCAGGTTCCGTCACTCTGGTCGGAGAAAATCATGAAGTTTCTCCAACGAACCGCTCACATTCTTGCCGCCTTAGTCATTGCTAGCGGTGTTGTGGGGCATGCATTCGCCCAGTACACGCCGACAATTTCGGGGCTAAACGCAGTTTGGTGGCTCGGTGCAGGAATTGTCGGGGATGGGGGCGTGTGTAGCGGGCAAAGTACCCCGTGTTACTATGCCGAATCCCAACTGACATCCAATCCAAACGGAGCACCGGGTAGCCCGACTTGGACTGTCGTACAGAACGGCCAAGGCCGGATCAGTCTAAGCTGCTATACCTGCGCTAATCCTGTTGCTACGGCACAATCGGTAAGCAGTGGCTGCAGTTATGATATCCAGATTACGGTTAGCTACGGGGGCTACTCCTCGGCTCCCTTCGGCATGACTGTAGCCGCGCCAGAATATACAATTCTGCAGACTGGCTATCCCCAAACCACTACTGTTTACCAAGGATTCTACACGGACTACGTATGGGGCCTTGTGAGTTCATGTGGTGGGTACATGGGTGGTATTGACGCGAACGAAAAATTCGGTACTTTTCAGAACCCCATAACGAACAATTGGGTTCACCCATCGCCGAATCCCGTCTATATGACAACCTATCTTATAGGAGACCAGATTGCACAAGTCTACGGCACGCCAACACCAGACACCGGGAGCTCGTTGGTTCGCTACGACTATCCGTGGGCGCTCCGTATAGGTTCCCAAACTAGCGGATCTGGCACGCCGGTAGAAGTAGATACCCAGGCTTGGTACCTAGATCACGGTGCGCACTATTGACTAACGATTGCAGGACAATGGAAATGGAGAATATTATGAAGGCAAAAAAGATCGTCCTCCTCCTAACCCTTGCGTTGCTCTTGGCTGCCACGAGCTTGTTGCAAGGAGGATTGATAGCACCACAATCCATCGTTGCGCTTGAGAATGCCGCTGATCTCGTCGTTGACGGAACCGCCACAGGCTTTGTCCAGAACGGCGGAGGGCTCGATTTCTCCGTGCACGTGAATCGCGTGCTGAAAGGTGATGGGACTTTGACGGGCAGTTCTATTAGTGCATACTGGCTTAGCGGAACCCAGGCTGCTGCAGCAACTGTGGGGAGTAACAACGCTGGTGGTACAGGAATTTGGTTCTTTCAGCGTACCTCAGGCCCATGGCAAGTGGTTCCGGTTGTGCAAGGGACAACGCGGCTAAGCGACATCTACATCGCTGCACAGCTTGGTGCAATCATTAGCGCATATGCATACAGCGCCACAGCGTCCGGTGACGATAAGCTTGCTTCGGAAATCTGTTCCGCAATTGAGGGTGTCATTGGTGTTAGAGGTATTAGTCTTGAGATGTACGCACTGCTTAGTGGCGGGATTGATGAGTTGAACTCATCCGTGCCGCAGTTGTTGTATCACCGGCTAGCAAGCTCAGCTTCGACTGAGCAACAGATTCTTGGACTGAGTGGTCTCATCAGGTCGGGCGATTCGTTAGCGCTAACCGCGGCCGCGCAGGTCGCATCCGCCGTAACAGGTGGTCCGGCGGAAGGCGTGTTGCTGCTGAGTGTGCGAGAATATCTCCGACCAACTGATTCCGCCTCCGTGACTGCAATTGGCCAAGTTGCGACCGACTCTGCGCTTCCCACAGCGCTTCGGGAGGCCGCCGCGCACGCTTTGGCGGCCATCCACACCGCCACGGCGCTGCCGTTCCTCGCAACTCTACTCGACGATCCAGACTTGAAGCTGCAGGTAGAAGCAGTCGGAGGCATGGGATCTTTCGCCAACGGATTGCCCGTAAGAACAAGACAGTCAGAGGTTACTTTGTCGTACCTCCGGCTTCCCGCGAGCGCCCCATACAAGACGCAAGATACGGTCGCCCACTTCGCCCTTGGTCAACCGGCAACCGCTGCCAACGAGGCCCCGTACGTCTCCTTTTGGGAAAACTGGTGGTCGGCAAACCGGGCCACCTTAGGATATTGACTGGTATCGCACGGGGCGGAAGAGTGCTACGTATTGCCCTCAGTTCGGCGGAAATACCCGAACGCCAGTTCCGGCTTTACTTCCAAGGCTTGGACCCACCTGACCATTTCTTAGTCCTTGCGTTGCAAGGACAGCTGCGATGCGATGCGGCTGCATGGCATGGCACAGGCCTGGCGCGAGCTGGCCAAGAGCGAACAGGCAGCCGACCTCAGCTTCGAAGAACGCTTTGCCTTGCTGGTGGATCGCCAGTTCACTTGGCGCGAGAACGAAGCTTTCCAAGCACGCCTGCGGCGGGCCAAACTGCGCGCTAATGCCTGCGTCGAGGACATTGACTATCGCGCGGCGCGAGGGCTCGATAAGACACTGGTGCGAGCGCTGACCGCCGACTCGGCCTGGGTGGACCGCCACGAAAACGTTTTCGTTTGCGGTCCTACCGGCGTGGGAAAAAGTTATCTGGCATGCGCGCTGGCGCACAAGGCGTGTCGCGACGGCCACTCGGCATTCTGCACGCGGGCCGCGGCGTTGTTTCGCGATCTGGCTTTGGCGCGAGCGGACGGAAGCTTGCGCAACTTGCTTCTGCGGCTGAGCAAGATCGACGTGCTGGTGGTCGATGACTGGGCCATGATGCCGCTCAGCGAAAGCGAAGCGCGCGACTTTTGGGAGATCTGCGAGGACCGCTGCCAGACGCGATCACTGGTGCTGACCTCGCAGATGCCGGTGGCCAAATGGCATAGCCAGATCGGCGATTCCACCGTGGCAGAGGGCATTCTCGACCGCATCGTTCATCGCGCGCACCGCATCGAACTGCGGGGCGAATCGATGCGTAAGAATCCGCCCAAGGAACCGGAGCGGTAAATCGCCGCTCCGGGGTCACCGAAAACTGAAGGGAAGCGCCTCAAACGCCGGCCCTTCCCCCTGGCTGCTGAGCACGTTGTGATAATTGCCCGAAGTATCGCGAAATTCAAACAGCAGGTCGTTGCCGTTGGGACCATCGCGGTTGAGGTCGTAACCGCTGGACGGATTCTGGTATTTATTTGCGGATTCTCCTCCGGATCGATCACCCGTTCTCCTCTGAAACCGATCACCCATTCTCCCGGCAAAGCGATCGGCGTGCTCCTGTGAAAGCGATCAGTATTCTCCCGTGAAGTCGATCACTTCCGGTTGCGATTGGGCCGAGGGTGATCGAAAAAGGAGAACCGTGATCGGAAGGAAAGGAGAACGGAAAATTGGCGGCGCTGGACTTCAACCCCGGGTTGAGTTTGATCGTCCGGCCTGGGATCTTCCGCACTTTCGGTGCAGATCGGCCAAGCTAAAATGATCCAAAACAATTCTGCCATATATTGTTTTAAGCTCACTTGCAATGGCACCTCCCCCGAGCCATTCGCAAGCAGTCTTGCCAGGTCCGGCTTTAGTCCTCGATAGCATCGAGCGTGTGGACGGCCGGTTTCTGCTGAATGTTCACATCCAACAATTCCCGCGTTGCCCTGCCTGCGGTAGGCCTTCTCGAAGCCGCCACAGTACCTATCGCCGGCGTTTGAGAGACCTGCCTTGGCAAGGGTGTGAAGTAGAACTCCGGCTGAAAGCCCGGCGTTTTCGATGCCGGAACCGAGCTTGTACCAGGAAGATTTTCGCCGAACCGATACCGGAAGTTGCGCGATCGCATGCCCGCTGGACCACGCGGGTGAGTGAGATCATACGGCTGATTGGCTACACCGGCGGCCTTAAATCAGGACGGCACGATTAATTCGCCCGCAAATCCGGCGCCCGTCGGGTCGATTCTGACAATTTACGCGACTGGCGCAGGATCGATTCAGCCTGCCCTTACGGATGGACAGATCGTGACCACGGCGAATGCGAAACCCGCCCTGCCTGTCATTGTGAGCTTCAACGGCGCCAGTCCTGAGATCCTCTACGCGGGACCTTCCCCCGGAATCGTTGCGGGCGAGCTACAAATCAACATGTTTGTTCCCAACGTCCTCTGCCAAATTCCGGACTGCTTCACGAATCCGAACGCGATCGCCTTGTTACTGGGGCTGCGCCAGCCCGATCCAGGCACTTATCTATTCAGCAAATACTTCAGCCAGGTACTGACGACAGTCGCGATCAAGTGATCTGCTGGTGTCGGGAAAAGTCTAGCCGCAGGGTCTTAGAAATGAATGAAGACGCTCGGAATCGCACTCATCCTGATCCGCAGCACAGCTATAGCCAGATGTTCATCGGAGCTGGCTATGATGAGCCTGCCGGGGTTCGCATCGAGCCCGGTCAAGTCGTGCCTCTCTTCATTACGGGGTTGAAAAGCGTGCTGCCTGGAGGCAGCATCTCGTCCACTTTATCCTGGTTATAGTCCATCGCACGCCCGATTCAACACACGAATCGCGGCTGATCACCTGGACGGCGGGATGGGCCCGGAGCCATTTCGCTAACGTGTCGGATTCGCGATCGGGAAGAAGATCGATGGGCCGATGTCGTTCCAAGTCCACCAGAACTGTTCCGTAACGATGGCCGCGGCGCCAAGCCCAATCATTCACCCCGAGAACTTTCACATCACCGGCATATTCAGCACACGCAGCTTGGCTGAGGACCCGCAGGATTGTGTCTGCGCTGGAATGAATTCCCAACTGAGCCGCTAGGCGACAACCGGCTTCCCCACCCAACGCGTAGCCGATCTCCAGCAAGGCATTGCGATGTCGACAGGTTTGTCTCCCATACGGTGAAACCACGATCGGCAACCGCTGCGTGATTGGGCAACAGGGGACAGTCAAGAATTCGGAATCGGCTTGGACACGCTCGAAAGAAGAGTTCATTGGCTTGCCTTGATTTGACGGGAAATGACGCGTTCAATCTCGCCGGCATTACTCACGCCGACCAAACGTTCGCCATTAATAAACAATGTGGGGGTGGCGGAAACATTGAGTGCATCCCCCAGCGCACTATCATCAGCGACTCTGGTCGCGTTCACGTTGGACCCAATGCAGGTACCGAATTGCACAGTATCAACCTCGCCTTCGGGCAACGTCCTAACGTAGTCGATTAATCTCTGGCGGAGGTTTCCGGGACTGATTTCCGCCTGGTGCTCGAAGAGGAACTCCGCTACCTTCCAAAACAGCGGTGACTCGCTAAGACATTCCGCAGCTTCGGCCGCAGGGCGAGCCCACGGATGCGAGGACAGCGGATAGTGGAGATACACAAGCTGGACGCGATCGCCGAAAGCCGATAAAACCTCCTTGATGAGGATTTGGGCCGCCTTCCTGCAAAACGGACATTGAAAGTCGGAGAACCATGCGATTGTGATTGGTGCGCCCTTACGGCCCAATAGCGGCGGGTCGTGAGTCGCCAGATAGGAGTTGATCCGTCCGCTAATCCGCGCGGCCTCCTCGGCCTCAGCCTTCTCGGGGTCGACCATGGAGTCCAGGAGTTGTGGTGTTAAGAACCGTTGATCAGGAGACAGATGAAGAACGAGCCTGCTTGCTCCGTCCACTGAGAAATCCAGTCTCCGGAAGCAACTCTCCGCCTCCGTCGACCAAGCGGTCAGATCAAGGGCGGAGGTGTCTGGCACTTTGAAGAGCTTCTTAACATACTTCTCTACCCTGGCGCGTGTCTCTGCTGTTACCGGAGCGCACACGGGGGCCCCCTGGCAATGCAGCAGAGGCATACAGGTCAAAATAATTAACCGGCTAACAATCGCCATTGGTGCGCACTCCAATTGAACGTGTCACATAGCCATGAAAACGCTCACCCAACAGAAGCCCATACACCTCTTCCTGGCAGCCTCGTGCCCATTCAAGCCTCCGAAAAGTTCGTGATTACAGCGACTATTGCCTAATCGAGAACAGGTCTTTTGCAATAGAGCTTCGCACAGCCTCGTCTCGCTCCGCATCCAAGGCGCCCCGTAATTGCGAGATTGCCCAGGGCCCTCCCAAGTTCCGGATGCAGAGACCCGCGGTAATTCGAAGTGCAGGCTGCCCGCTCTTCAAATACCCGGCACTGAGATCCCTGAGCTCGTCAAGCTGGCTCGGCGAAATCTGCTTAAACCTCGGAAGGAGGTTCAGAGCGGTAGAGACAGCCTGAATATCGTCCGGCGCTGACTGAAGCACGTCCAGGATATCGGAGAGACATTCCTGGCGGCGCAGACCAAGAACCATACTTTGCGCCGCATCCATCCTCAACGCCGGTGACCAGCTTAGGTCTTCACACATACTCTTCAAAGCGGTAAATCCCTCCGGCGCTCCCAGCCGGGCCGCAGCAGTAGCCATATTGATTTTGACGCCATCAACCATCTCTACGGCCAGCGCGTCCAGAATCGGACGAATCGCGGCCTTATCGCCGTCATCCGCAAGCTTGGTCGCAGCGAAGTTCCGCACAACCGATTGCTGATGTTGCAGAGCGCCAAGCAGACCTTCTTCGGTCGGGGCAATATGGTACTGCTCCTGCAGAGTCCGCTCGTCCAAGTCCGGCACAGGCGGGCCAGCCGTCGCCTGCCCCGTATAGGCGGCCAGCCCAACGCACCCAGTCACAAAATAGAGCCATTTCATATTCATCGTTGCCTCATTGTTTTGTTATCGTTACTAAGGTAACAGGTGTCCCACTTATGGAAGAATGGGTGTACGTCCTGGTGATCGTAAAACTTCCTATCTGTTTGTTACAAGCTGAATAAGTCTGTGAGCATGTTTCGGTACAGGAGTTTACTCCAGTATTTCCGAGCCTGTCAATACTACTGCCGACAGCGTGCTCATCCTGGAATTGGTTGTTACCGGCGCCGGACACTTGGGTCCCGAAGTAAGTTCCTCCCGGTGAAGGGCCGACAGTAAAAGTCGCATTCCCAGAGCAACCAAACGCAACGCCAGCCGGACACGCAGTTTGGCTGTTGGACACATTTTCCGTAACTGCCGCCCCGTTTGTATTGCCCGGTCCAACTTGCATAGTCGCCATAATTCCCAAGCCAGTCAGGTATGTAGGAAAATTGTTGTTGAGGCCGGCCTGCAACGGAAGCTGCGCGGTACCTGATATGGTAATCGTCGTAGGGCAACTAACAGCGACCGGGTACGTTGTGCCGCCGCCCCCGAATTCGCCTTGCAGGCAAGAACAATAGGCTATCCCTGCTCCGCTGGACTGGTAGTTCCCCGATACCCCGTCCGTCAACGCGCTCACCGACGAGGAGAAGCCCGACTCCTGTGTGTCTCCCAAAAACGACCCATCCGGATCATAAAGGGCAGCCGCTGCTATATACCCGGAATGCGAACAGCCGCAGAGCGTGCTGGAATCCTCTGTACTAGTGTAGCCGTATACGGTGGACCCGTCTTCACTGACGGATCCGTCGTTGTAGACACTAAAACTAAACTGAGGCTGGCACTGTGCCGCAAGGGGGACGGCGCTCAACAACAGCGCCGCGATCGTGAACTCCAGAGGTTGTAAGTGTCTCATATATGGTTATTTCTCTTCCTCTCCGTTCTTTAGTGTGACATCGTGCCGCCGTAGATCACGATGTGTTGTTTGACGTGAGTTTTTACATATTGGTCCAACTTGCTAAATCCATCTGCCGTCAACGAAAAGCTGATAGCAGCCATTGTGTCAGCGAGCAGCAAATCCTTCTGCTGCATCAAGCCTTCGGCTTGGGCGGTTGTGGGTTTCGCGAGAAGCGCGGCTTCGATTGGGTCGAGTCCGGTCCGAAAAACGGCGAGCGCCTGGACAAGGCTCTGCTGGTCGGCCACGGAAAGATTAAGTGGCAAAAGCTGAGCACTCTGCCGTCCCAGCCCCTGAGCGGACGGAGATGGATGCGCAGAAACTGCCGCAAAAAAATGCTGATAGGCCAAGTTGTCAGGAATCTGGTCAGGCGTCTTCGACCCGTCAACAACCACCTTAAGCTGCATCGGCGATCCCGATTGAGATGTTTGGGCGTGAGAGTTATCCGTGCTCGCATGATTATGCATTGTTGGGTTTCCCGGCGGCTTGCGCTGGTGCTCGTCGTCTGTTTGAGCGCTCACGAGCGTAATTGCGCTCATGATCGTGCAGCAATAAACTGCCTTAGCAAGTAGTGTCATGCTTGTTTAGCAATACCTCCTTAGCAAATCTGGAAGATTATGCGCCGAGATTGGGGTGAAAGCAAGGCAAAATTCGATAACAGGTAGCCCCAAATGTCGACGCAGCGTTCTGCTTGTGTGTCGCATTACAGAGAGATGTTCAGATTAACGTAACCAGTGCCTTAACTGGTTGTCTAACCTTTCGGGACTAGCGCAAAAAAATCGTTGGGGCAACGTCAATGTGTCGCGCTTCCCGAAACTGATGGGTCTATAGCGAGAACCACGTTCTGCACATATCCTGGTTGGCCACCAACAAACGCGGCCGGATCAATCGGCTTGCGGTGCTTATACGTCGTACGTGCACGCCCCTCGATCAGCGTCGTGCGCTTCTGGCTCTCGCCGTAGGCATGGCACCGACGTAGAACGGGTTCTTCAAGATCGAGATGCTGCTGCGATAGCGGATCGGCGTCCACTCAACGCTCACCAACTTCTTTGCCATCGGTCGGGCGCGGGAAGTGCATCTGTTCAGCGGCCAGCGACAACAAGACTTGGTGTGCGCTACCGTGTTGACGGAAGCGCGCAAGGATCAAACTAACTGCTTCTTGCACCCGTAGGTCCGGATCGAATCCCAGATCGATCTCCCGATGCCAGATATAGCCGATCGGCACGCTAATACGCAGCTCACCGCGCTGGCCTTGCCGTGTTTAGCATCGAGCATCCGAGAACGGATTACGGAGAGTTCGAACTCGCTGATGCTGCCCTTCATCCCGAGCAGCAGCCGAATTGGCCACCTGGATGGCCTCGGGAGCACCCTGCCGAGCACCTTCGGCATAAGCACCTGCACGAATCGCCTTGCCGTCCCACTTCCGCCGGCCACGATCCGGTTCCGGAATGTAGGTCCTCACGGCTTGCTGGTGCAGATCCTTCAGCACCGCGCCACTGTGATAGCCCTTGTCGGCTACCACTTCCTCAACCGCGCGTTCATTAATCTCGCGTGCGGCCGACTGCGCTTCGGCCAGCGTCCTGTGGATCGTATCGGTGTCGACGTCACTGGCCGGCTGTAGCGTGATGGCCAGCAGCGCGCCGCTCGACAGATCCACCGCATGCTCGGCTTTGTGCGCCAGATGCGTGCGCCCATCCTTCATTTTCGTGATGCGCGCATCCGGATCGGCGGGGCTCATCCATTGCTCGTTGGAGCCCTTCTTTTTCCGCTTCCGGTCCAGCCGCGCCAACTGTTCCCGTGTGGGGTTCTCGATGCCCGCCGCTTGCGCCAGCCCTTTCAGATAGTCGTGGTAAGTCTGGTTATCCTCGCGCCGCACAATATTCTTCAGGGCCGCATTGGCTTCCAGCGTGGTGGCATCGATAGAAATGGTCTGACCGCTGATCAGTCCCTCTCGGGTCAGAATCCGCACCACCCACCGAAATATCGCCTTGTGAATCTCCACCCAGTACAGCCGCCGGGTGCGTGAAATGGTCGAATGGTCCGGCGTCTGTTCGTCCAGCGCGTAGCCCAGAAAGCCGCGCAACGACAACGAATCGGCCACCCGCCAGGCGATGCCGCGCTCCGAATCGAGGCCTTCGAAATAGCCGATCAACAGCGCCCGAAAATATACGCCCGGCGCCAGGCTCGGCCTCCCATAAGGGCTCTTCTTGTAGACCTTACGGCACAGGACCTCGACTTTCTCATCGAACTTGTGCTCTTTCAGGATCTGATTCAGCCGGTCATAAAACGCATTACCGGGAGCCCCCACAATCGCGCTCGTTGCAATCCAGAAATCATGCTGTCGCTCATGTCCCTTTCGCGTTCCCATCGCCATGTGCATAAGACGAACGAAACATTCTAAAGGTCACATGTTTTGGGGCGGTGGGACCACTACTACCACGGGCTGCTAGCGTGAGCGAAGCATGGGAAATCACCTCTCCGAATTTCTAGAAGCGCTTCGAAGGCGGGGGTGATTCTTCCGTCGAGAAGCGTCGATCACCGGATGATGAGCGGATCGTCTCCCGGCTTCGCTCCCCGGAAGGGCAGCCCGGCTAGCTGAAAGAATGGTACTCGGAGACCATGGTCATATGCCGATTCGATCCTCCGAAAGCTCAGAGAACCGCCAGTCGCCTCACCGGAGCGAGGCTGAAGAACACGGACCGCTGAACCATGGTTGTGCAATAGTGGTACAGCGGGCATGGACATTCTCAAAATGTTGTCGGAACTCCGCTCGGAACGAGCACAGATCGAAGAAGCCATCATCATATTGGAACGCCTTGCGACAGGACAGAAACGCCGGGGCCGTCCGCCGAAATGGATGGCGCCAATCTCGCGAGAAGAACCGGACAAGACTGATCAACCCCGAAGGAAACGGATTGTCACTGCTGAGGCACGGGCACGGATGGCGGCGGCGCAACGCAAGCGATGGGCGGCGGCGAAAGGTGCCAAAGAAACGCAAAAGAGACAGCAGAGCAACTAAAAGATCGACCAAGGCAACAGTGAGAGTCGTAGGTTCGGCTTCTCGACTGCCTGTAGCGTGAGGTCTGATGTTACACAGCGAACCTCAGTATACAGCGAACCTCGTGCTTCTGAAGAGTGTTCTCCAGTAGCTTGAGAGCAACGATCAATCGCAATGGGAAGATCAGACAGGTCGGTTGTCCGAATCAATTACTGCGCTACAGGATGTAGCGCACCAGCAAGCCCAAGGTCACGGAAATGGCAGTTCGGCCGGCTGTTGAGTCGGAGAGCTTTTCGGCGGAAACGAACGCCATCAATGTTGCTATGCACAACTGATGATGTTGAAGCCGATGTACGCTCACATCCGCGACGCTGCGCTCGGGCAGAGACAGGGGCTTTAGAATTGCTGCCTGAAGGATTCTAACGGAATCCAAAAAAAGAGCGCCTGCGAAGGTGTAAGTGTTAAGTATTCCCACCTCTTCGTCATCCCGTTGGAGCGCCAATTCGTATGATTGCCGGCCGCCGCCATGACCCAAGGCCCCGACGCGATGAGCCAAGTTGGTCCCGGCGATTCCGTCTTCTTCTACAGTACCGGCGCGGTAATCGTCTGATGGGAAAATTTTGTGACGTACTTTGTGACGCAACCCCTCTCAGATTTGCGCCGATTGGTGCTCGAAGCACCGTTATTCATGCTTGCCCATCGTTGCGAACCATTCGCGCGACGGCCAGCGAAGCCCCTGAATTCACAGGGGCTTGCTAGCAATCATGAGCAAAGGAGATCATGCGGGAATAATATGCCTGGACAACTTCTAAGCAGGTGGTCGCTGGTTCGAGTCCAGCCGCGCCTACCAACAAATTTCCTGATTCCAAAAGAGTCGTTTGCTGTTGCCCCATCACCTTCGTATCCCATTTCACTCAGTTTGGCTGCACTCTTGAACACCTTCGCATCTCCTTGTCGAAGCAACTGCGTGACCCACTCGTCCGCAACGCCGCCGGCACTGAGCCCGTCGCGTACGTCGAGCGGAGATCGCAAATGCCAAAGTATCGAACACCTGCCAGGTTGAGCGTCAAACGCCAAACTGTCTTGAACGTTGTTTGATGTCCCAACAAAGTTTGATCGCGCGGGAACAAATGTGGGCTAGGACCCGACATCGCCAACTGACTTTGCAAGGCCGCGACTGCACCCTCCGTTAGCGGCACTTCGGCGACCCCGTTTACAGTCTTGGAGTCGGGAATCGAAGTCCGGTCCCGGTGACGATGCGAATCACGTTGCGCAAGTGTTCCGGCGCGTACGTGACGAAGTGCGGCCAGAAGAAGAGGGCGTAGCCCTGGGAACCGGAGCAGGTGTGTGGAATGCCGCGAAGCATTGTATGCGAATCAGAATCTTGCGGTTCCGCCGAGCACCCGCGGCGATGGCTCGACGCGGATTATCGAGCCCACCGCGAAGTGCCGGCGAGCTTTGCAGGCCCGGTGGCTGAATATCACGGCTTATCGGAGAAACCCGCGATCAGGTTTTTACTCAACTGATTTTCGCAAGCAGTCCGCGAATCGCCGGCTCTTGCTCATGCGAGGGGCTGCTCTGTAGCGCCTTTTGCAGCTCTTCCTTGGCTTTGATCTTGTCTCCGCTCGCCAGTAACGCGGCGCCGAGATGATAGCGGTAAGTTGGATTCTTGGGGTCTTTCCTGACGTTGTTCTGAAAGACTTGCAGCGCACTACCGGTGAGGCCCTTCTTCAAATAAACCCACCCCACCGTGTCGGCGACAGCGACATTGTCCTTGATCAGCTTTTGTGCGCTCAGGGCCATTTGCAGAGCTTCGTCCAAGTTTTGGCCGCGCTCCGCCAGAATGAAAGCGAGGTTATTCAGTACAAAAACATTCTTGGGATCCGCTTTCAGCGCGTCGCGGTAGCTCGCAATCGCTTCCGGAGTGCGGCCGGCATCCTCCAGTTCCCGGCCCAGCAAAGCGGCGGCGGCGCTATTTTTCGGATCCAACTCCTTGGCCTTGCGGTAATGTTCAATGGCCCCTGGCATGTTGCCTCTGGCGTGCTCTAAGTCCGCCCATTGGACTTCCAGAGCGCCTGAATCCGACTCGGAAGACATGGCCCGGTATTGTGCTTCAGCGACATCGAACTTACCAGCTCCGGTGGCAACGGAAGCCAGCATGAGACGGAGGCTGTTCGATTTCGGCACTTTCTGTACTTCCGCATCCAGGAGCGCCAACGCCTTGTCGAACTGGCCCTGAGTGACATCGCTACGGATCAGGCCTTCCAGCGGCCTGGGGTCCTGCTGGCCCGCATGGTAATATTTGCTGAAGATTTTGGTCGCTTCGGGGTACTGTTTTTCAGCGACATCCAGAAGCCCCAGTTGAAGTTCGGCATCTTCGCTGTCCGGATGGTCGCGCAAGAGGCGGTTCAGATCGGCGCGGGCGCTTTGGCGCTGGCCCAGCCCCGCCAAGCTCACCGCGTGCAGCATCCGAGCCGTCTCGTTCGTCGGGTTTTGATCGAGTATCGCGGTCGTCAGCTGAAGGGCATCGGGGTATTGTCCTTGGTTTACCTCCAAGCCGGCCAAGGCAAGCTTGGGAGCGATGCTGGCGGGGTTGCGTTGAATCGCGGCGGTCAATTCGGCGCGGGCTGTTCTCACATCGCCGCTGGCCAGAAGGGCGCGTGCGTAATAAAATCGGAGATCCGAGTTATTCGGTTGCTTCGACGATAGATCCTTGTAAATATCGACCGCGTCCGAGACCTTCTGCTGCTGCCGTGTTGTGAGGTCGAAGCCGGCCTTCACACGGCGCGCCTCCACGTCATTCGGATCGCGCTTCAAAATCTGGTCGAGATTCGCTTCCGCCTGGTCCCGCTTGCCTTCGGACAGTAATACCGTCACCATCTTCTTGCGGTAGGCGATCTCGTTCTTGGGGTCTTCCTGGATGGCTTTTTGGAATTCTCGGAGCGATTCGTCGGGATCCTTGTGAATGGCGTAGAACTCAGCCAGTGCCATGCGAGCTCCAGGCATGGATGCACGCTGATCGCGAAGCTGGTTGATAGTTTGGTTCAGTGCCGCGATGTTCTGTTGACGGCCGTAATGTTCGGCCAGCTGCAGGAGAGCATTCGTATCCTTCGGATTCCTGTCAACGCGCAGCCGCAGCACTGCTTCCGCGTCGGACACTCGCTTCTGTCCCATGTAAAAGCGATAGAGCGCATCATAGCCGGAAGTGTAAGTGGGGTTCTGAGCCAGCATTTGGCGGAGCAATTGTTCACCCTCCGCCCCTTGTCCCTTGGATACAAGCAACTCAGCCATGGGCATAATAACGTCGGGATACAAGGGCCGCAGGGAATTGGCCTGCCGTAGCAACACCAGTGCATCGTCGGACCGCTTGTCGGCTAAAGCCAGATCTGCTTTGAACCGAATTCCGTCGAAGTCTTGAGGATTTATGGCCAGAAGTTTCTGGGATACCGCGGCTAAATCGTTGTACAGCGCCGGGGCGGGCCGCCTGTCCGCGTTATAGATCCACCACGCCAATTCGCCCACCCGAACCGCGGCTTCGCTCTTTCCCGGGGTCAAGTCCGCGGCCCGCTTGAACGCGGGATATGCCAGAGCGAATTGTCCTTGTTCCATTTCGGCCAGGCCGATCCGATAATAGCCGGTGGCGTACTTGGGGTCCTTCTGGATCGCGTTCCGGTACTGAATCACGGCATCTTCGTACTTGCCTTGCGCGGCGAACTTATTGCCCTTAGCCACGTACGAGGCCGGGCTTCGGTTGCAACCTGCCAGCACAACGGCGAGGAGAATGCTGAGAACGATCTTTTTCTGAATCATAGATACTTCGCTCATTCCTTGGGTAGCCCAGTGCGCACGCCAAGCGTTCTCGCAACGCACCAACGGGGGTGCCCCATAACTTTCCTGTTTTAGGCTTATCTTCATTCTGAACCATATGAGGAACAAATATAAGTTGGCTAAAAGACCTACTCAAAAGCAGCAGTACCAGTACTCCTGGTCCATGGGCCTGGCTTCCGGGCGATTCACGGCGGCGAGCGCTAATGAGCAAACAACCCGCAACCAAGGGCGGGGGCGGCTTGTTTGCTTTCCTGCAGTGAGGGCGCCTCCGCACCCTTGCCGTGACTACTTAGTAACCCTGCGCCAGCATCTTTCGAATCTTGGCGACCCACCGCGGGCGGGAAATCGGTTCCCATGGCGATGGCCGCTCCAACAAAAACCGAGCCCGAATGCCGATGGAATGGAGGCTGTCCTGGCTGCCGTAATTGATGCCACCGGCGTCCGGATCGACGGTGGCAGACCGTATGAATGCAATCTGCATGGCCGGATTCGCTGCCACCAGCAGCTTGACCGCGCGGGCGGCTCCAGCGAGCTCCGGATTCAGCACCAGAATTGTAATCGGCGGCTTCAATTGCTTCGCCAAGGCCAGTGCCTGCCGGCAATGCAAAGCTGGGACAGCCTGGCAGCCCGCCTCCACGAACACCTCGCCCAGCCACATCAGGAATCCTAAATCATGGTCGACGATAAGGGCGAGAGCGGAACAGGAGCCGGCAGTCACGTGTTGGAGGTTGACGATCTTAGATCTTAGCGCGCCGTGCCACCCGGAGACCAGCGGTTCGGAATTCATGCTGCGTGAACGCCATGGCGACTGCCGCGCCGTCGCTGCGAACAATGCGCCCCTTCATCACCAGCTTTAAAGCGCAGACGCCGTCGAGCAGGCAAGGCCAGCTTACTAATAGTTCGATGGAACCGGTGAATGGCTGCCATTCGGCCACCTCAAAAAGCACACCGGCGCTGCTGATATTGCAGGTTTGTCCGGATCCCCAGCGTTCGCTCTTACCCAACAGTCTGTATTCGAGCGCCAGGGCGAGTGGAAAGCGCTGGTGCGAGCGCCGCTCTAATGGAAACATGAATCTATCGAAGGATCGAGCCACAATCGGTGCCACCGAAGAAATTCCTCCCGAGTACCCGCCAAACAAAATGGATAAATCTTTATAGCACTGGCGAAAGGGCGGGTCAATGAGTTCTCAGGAAGAATAGAGTGGATAATGCTCGCGCGTATCTATCGCGTCACCTCCCGCTTCAGTGGATGTCCCGCGTTACGCCGGTCCGGCATCTCATATTCCTCTCAGCGCAGTTCTACTGCATACCCTCGCCCAGGCAGGTCTTCCAGCCCGCGAAGGTACTCGCTGTGACCGCTCCGAGCTGGACCATGAGCGGCTTGTCGAACGTGAACATCGGCCAGAAACTGTCCGTCAACACGTCTCGATCTTATCGAGCACCAGATTTGGGCTGGTAACACCGTTTGTGAATGGCTCGGGGGAGATGCCACTGCAAGTTTACTTTGCGCCGACATCACCGCCGACGCCTTGTAACCACCGCCGACAGTAACCACCGACGCCTTTGCGCTTTCCTTCCGGATGTCGATATAATCCTCGCTTGCGCAAACGCGCGCCAATCCCCCTCATGCGACCAACTCAATTATGATTATCGACGCCCATGGACACGTCACCGCGCCGGACAAGCTTTACGTTTACAAGGCGGGTCTGATCTCGCATCGCGGCGCGCACGGCCGCGGCAACGCCGGCGCCACCGATGACGACATCACGCAAGCCTTGAACAATCCGGTCTTCGGCGGCTCGTCGCATCTCGCCCAACTCAAGGAAGTGGGCACCGACATGCAACTGGTCTCGCCCCGTCCCTACCAGATGATGCACAGCGAGCAACCCAAGCTGGTCAACTGGTTCATGGAAGAGACCAACAACATCATCGGGCGCCAGACCAAGCTGTACCCGAAGGTATTTCGCGGCGTGTGCGGGCTGCCGCAGAGTCCCGGCGTCGGCGCCAGCAACTGCATTCCGGAACTGGAGCGATGCGTCAAGCAACTCGGGTTCGTGGGATGCCTGATCAATCCCGATCCCGGCGAGGCCGGCGGCATTTCCACTCCCGCGCTCGGAGACCGCTACTGGTATCCGCTCTACGAAAAGCTGGTGGAGCTGGATGTTGTGGGCCATGTCCACTCCGCGGGCTGCCGGTCAGACCGGCTGCCTTATTCGCTGCATTTCATCAACGAGGAAAGCATCGGCATCGTGTCGTTGTTGAATTCGAACGTGTTTAAAGATTTCCCCACCTTGAAGATTCTCATCTCGCATGGCGGCGGAGCTATTCCGTATCATTGGGCCCGCTTTGAAGCCAGTTCCCTGCGCACTCCCGGCGCCGCGCGCTTCTCGGATCGCATGCGGAATCTGTACTACGACACGGTGATTTATTCGAGCGACTCGCTCGCGCTTCTGATCAAGACCGTGGGCGCCGATCGATGTCTGTTCGGCACCGAGCGGCCCGGCGTCGGAACCGTGAAAGATCCGCGCACCGGAAAGTGGCTGGATGAAACGCGCTATCTGATCGAGGCCTTCGACTGGCTTAGCGATGCCGACAAAAAGCTGATCTTCGAAGACAACGCCAAAAAGACTATTCAAGCTGGACAAGACCATCGAGTCATGAAGTTTCTAATCTGCGCCGCGATACTTTCGGTTCTGCCTGCCTTCGCGCAACTGCAAGAGCATCACCGTGAATTATCCGGCCAAGGCGCCCGCCAACTGGCCGCTCTTTCTCGCGAAGGAAGGCGGCTACTACCAGAAGTACGGGCTGGACGCGAAACTGGTCTTCGCCATCCATCCCGCCGGCATCGCGATGATGGTGAGCGGCGAAGCGCAGATGACCAATTACCCGATGGATCAGGCCATGCAGGCCGCCATGCGCGACGGATCGCTCGTGATCATGGGGAGCCCGTTGAACCGCGCGTTGTTCGCGATGATGACGCGCGACAGCGTCAAGAGCATTCGCGATCTGAAGGGCAAACGATTCGGCGTCAGCCAGATTGGCGACCCGCCCTACAGCTTCGCGCTGGCCATTCTCGGAAAGTACGGGATCGGCCCTCGCGATGTCGAATGGATCCCTCTGGGAACGGACGGAAATGGACGCGTCGCGGCGCTGGTGAGCGGCCGCATCGATGCCACCATGGTGCCTCCGCCCGCTTATTTCAAGCTCGAACCGAGGGCTTCAAGGAAATCGCAAATCTCGCCGACAACGCCGACCTCTACGCGCCGCTGGCTTACGTGTTCAAGAAGAGCGAGATCGCGGCCAATCCGAAGCTGCCCGAGTTGATGATCAAAGCGCAGGCCGAGGCCATCAAGCGCTACTACGACGACAAGGCCATGGCGATGAAGGCGTATGCGAATGTACGACACGCAGAGCCCGGCCGACATCGAGCGCATCTACGATCATGACCGCAAGGCCAACACCTACGAGCGCGTGCCTTACGTGCTGGCGCCCGCGGTGCAATACATCGTCGATCATCAGGCGGATGCGCGCATCGCGGCGCAGATGAAGGCTTACGATTTCCACAAGGTGATCGACAACAGCGTGGTGGAGCGCCTGGTGCGGGAACATTATTTCGAGCAACTGTTCGGCCCTGGAGTCAAGGCCGAAGAGGACAGCAAAGCCAAACTGGAATTTAAATAGACGGCTTTCAAGTAAACTGAACCCTTATGGCAGAAATCGTTCTGGGAATCGGATCGTCGCACGGCCCGCTGCTCTCCACGCCTCCCGAAAAATGGGATATGCGGGCGCAGGCCGATCGCGAAAACAAGAAGCACTGGTATCGCGGCAAGACTTACGACTATGAAACCCTGCTGCGGGAGCGCGCGCCGGGATTCGCGGAAGCGGTGACGGTGGAATCGAGGCAGCGAGCGATTTGCGCAGTGTCACCGCGCGATGGAAGTGCTCACGCAAAAGTTCAAGGAGACTGCTCCGGAAGCCGTCGTCATCCTGGGCAACGATCAGCGGGAGTTCTTCGATGAAGGGCTTACGCCGGCCATCACCGTCTATCGCGGCGCCCAGATCAAAAACCTGCAGCATCTGCCCGCGAACAACCCGCCGGGGATCAACATCGCCGAGCCTGGAAATTCGCCGCAGGACGGGCGCCAGTTATCCCGGTGCGACGGCTCTGGCCGATCACATCCTGGATTCTCTGGCGGCCGAAGATTTCGATCTCGCGCAATCGGACTCCACGCCCAAGGCGGCGCCGCGCGGTGGCATCCCACACGCGTACGGATTTCTGTATCATTCGATCCTGGGCGACACGCCTCCGCCCAGCGTCCCGATCATTCTGAATGTTCACTTTCCGCACAACGTGCCGAAGAACCGCCGCTGCCTGATCTGGGCACCGCACTGCATCGCGCTATCAAGAGCTTCGACGGGTTTCAGCGCGTCGCAGTGATGGCATCCGGCGGCCTGACCCACTTCGTAATCGACGAAGAACTGGATCGCAAGATCCTCGGACGCCATGAAAGCCGGCGACGAGGGTGCGCTCGCGGCCATTCCGGAGAGTCTATTCAAAGTGGGGACGGCGGAAATCAAGAACTGGTATCCGGTGATTTCGGCGATGAATAAAACCGGCCTCCGCTACCATCTGGTCGACTACGTTCCATGCTACCGGTCCGAAGCCGGAACCGGAAACGCCATGGCGTTCGTGTACTGGGATTAACTGCGGCGACTCGGCAGCCCTCCTCCAAGCCCACACCCGCGTGATAGAGTCTTTGGGGAGAGGAGAATATCGCATATGCACAAGGGTTTTTCCCTCAGCTTGATCACGGCCGCGGGCTCGCTCGCGCTGGCCACGCTCGCCATGGCGCAGCAGCGCCCGGCGCCCGGGCCGTTCATGGTCCACCAATTGAAGCCAAATGTTTACTGGGTGGAGGGCGGCGGCGGAAACAGCGGTGTCATCATCGGCGACAAAGGCGTCATTGTTGTCGACGCCAAGACCACCCCGGCGGGCGGAAAAGAACTGCTGGAGGACATCGCTAAAATCACGCCCAAGCCAGTAACCACCGTCATCCTCACGCACAGCGATGGCGATCACGTGAATGGCTTGGCGTCGTTCCCCAGCGGCATCACGATCATCGCTCAAGAAAACAATAAGAAGGAGCAGGAAGCCGCTCTCGCCGCCGGCGGCAGAGGCGCACCCCCGGCCGATCATCTCCCCACGCAGGTCATCACAAAGAACAAGGAGAATCTCAAGATCGACGGTGTGAAACTGGAGGTGCTGCACTGGGCGCCCGCGCATACCAGCGGCGATCTGGTGATCTATCTGCCCGGCGATAAGATCGTATTCACCGGGGACATCATCGCAACGCAGCGTCCCGATCCGCTGATCCACCTGGAGAAGCATGGCTCATCGGAAGGCTGGATCACCACGGCCAAGGGAATCGTCGCTCTGAACGCCGAGCAATACGTGCCCGGACACGGGGACATCCAGACCAAAGCCGAGATCGAGAAGCGCCTGAACGATACAGAAGCCAAGCGGGCCAAGATCAAAGAGATGGTCGCGCAGGGCAAGTCGCTGGATGAGATTAAAACCGCGGTGGGCGATCCTCCGCCGGCTCCCGCCGGACGCGGCCCGGCATTCGCCAGCTTTACCGAAGTAGTCTACAAGGAACTTACAACCAAGGGATCTTGACCGACGGGCCAGTCACCTTTGGTGCGCTGGCCTGCCTACTTCTTAGGCGGCATCACCATCACTTTGTGAAGTGTATAGTCGCCATCGTACACGGTGGCCATGATCTGGTCGCCGGGTTTTACTTTGTCGAGGACCGATGGATTGTCAATCTTGTAATCCATGGTCATGGCGCCCATCCAGCCTTCCACCTTCTCGCCATTGACACGCAGGCTCTTGCCGCTCTTGTTGACTGCTTCTACTTTGCCGTGGAACGTGTATTCCTTCTTGCCGGACTGTGCGAAGCAGACCGCGGCCATCAGGAGACTGGCAGCCAGGGCTAAGATCGATCGTCGTGCGAGCTTCATAGTTCACCTTTCTTAAGGAAATTGGACCAAGCCGGATTTCTATTATCCCACTTGCGGCCTCGCCATTTCGAATCGATCAATGAAAGCCCATGGGGATGGGCGCCGTAAGCACGGGGCCGATTCCTGAGCTCCCTAAATAGACGTGCGCCGCGCCGGTGGAATCGTCGAACGTCTCGAGCGACAACACCAGCGAGCAGGGAGCCTTGGCGGGAGGCGAGTTGGTCAGCCGGATGTGAAACTCGCCGTCGAATTTGCCGAGGTGGACGCCAGGGCCACGTTCGCGGGAACCCGCTCTTCCGGAGATACGTAACTGAACATCGCGCTTTGCTGCGTATCTTTTCCTTCAGGGCTCCAATGCCTTCCGAAAACTTTCCCCTTTTAATCCCCACTCTTCGTCTCGAATTCGGAAAAGTCCCGAAAATCATGCGTCACCCAACAACGCTGGGGACCCACACTGTTCAAACCCACGAACCAGCGGAGCAGAGCCAGGCCCACTTCGAACGCCGCCAACTGCCGGACACGCGCGCGGCGGTATATTAAGAGACAAGAGGCAACATGCGTTACGTCGTCACTTTCGCTCTGCTCACGGGCGTGGCTTTCGGCGCCACCCTGACCGATCCGGATCCGTCCCAAATCGACCAGATTATCGCCAAGTTCGCGGCCAAGGAAGCGGCCTTCGCCAAAGCGAGAAGCAACTACACCTATCGCCAGACCGCCAAGGTGGAGACGCTGGACGACGGCGGCGGAGTCACGGGCAAATGGGAAGAAGTGACCGACATTATCTTTTCGCCCGAAGGCGCGCGGATTGAAAAAGTAACCTACGCCCCACCCAGCACTCTCACCGCGATTTCGCTCGATCCGGGCGACATTCAGGATCTTCGCGACGTGCAGCCCTTCGTGCTCACCACCGATGAAGTGCCGAAGTATTTCATTCGCTACCTCGGCCGCGAGCAACTGGATGAGATTTCCACTTATGCATTCGCCGTCAAGCCCAAGAAGATGGAGTCGGGCCAGCGCTACTTCGAGGGGATCGTCTGGGTGGACGATCGCGACCTGCAAATCGTGAAGAGCTACGGCCGGGGCGAAGGCGCGAAACAGAACGCGGACCATCAATATCCGAAGTTTGAAACCTACCGCGAGCAGGTGGACGGGAAATACTGGTTTCCCACCTACACCATCGCAAATTCCACTTTGCACTTCCGCGACAACGACCAGCGCATCAAAATGACCGTCAAATACGAGGACTACAAACAGTTCAAGAGCGACGTGCAGATCAAGTACGACGTTGACGATCCATCCAAGACACCCGCGCCGGCCGCGCCGCCTGCGAACAAGTAACTGGACACGGTTCCGATATTGACCCGGCAGATCGCCAAGCTCCCCATCGACGATCTGCTGCCGGCCATTCGCGAATCGCTGGCCCAAGCTCCCAACTTGGTTATCGAAGCGCCGCCGGGCGCCGGGAAGACCACGCGCGTCCCGCCTGCGTTGCTCGATCAGGTTCGCGGGCAAGTGTTAGTGCTGGAGCCGCGCCGCCTGGCCGCGCGATTGGCAGCGCACCGCGTCGCCTGCGAGCTGGGCGAAAAGCTGGGCGAAACGGTGGGCTATCAGGTTCGCTTCGAGGAGGTGGCCGGAGCGCGCACGCGGCTGCGATTCCTCACCGAAGGCATTCTCACGCGCCGCTTGATTTCCGATCCGCTGCTCGCGGGCGTCGATGCCGTGATGCTTAGATGAGTTCCACGAGCGGCATTTGGAAACCGATCTGGCCCTGGCATTGCTGCGGCGTTTGCAGCGCACCGAGCGTCCGGATTTGTGGATCGTCGTGATGTCGGCGACCCTGGACGCCGCGCCCATCGCAGCCTATCTTAACGGCTGCCCGGTCCTGCGTTCCGAAGGCCGTCTCTTCGATCTGTCCATCACTCATCAGCCCTACTCGGCGCTGCCGCTCGAAAAACAGGTGGCCGCGGCGCTGGAGGGTCTGATCGCCCAGGCGCCCGCCGGCGACGTGCTGGTTTTCCTGCCGGGAGCGGCGGAAATCCGGCGAGCCGAGCGCGAATGCCGGCCATTGGCCGCGCGGCACGATCTGTTGCTGCTGCCGCTGTATGGCGATTTGTCGCCCGCCGAGCAGGACCGCGCCGTCTCCCCCGCCCCGCGGCGCAAGGTGATCCTATCCACCAACGTCGCCGAAAGCTCCATCACCGTGGAAGGCGTCACAGCGGTGATCGACAGCGGGCTGGCACGCATCGCGAGCGATTCACCGTGGTCTGGATTGCCGACGCTCGAAGTGGCGCGCATCAGCAAAGCTTCGGCGACGCAGCGGGCCGGCCGGGCTGCGCGTACCGCTCCGGGTCGCGTGATCCGGCTGTATACGGCCGATGATTTTCATCGCCGGCGCGATCAAGATCCGCCGGAGATTCTGCGGCGCGAGTTGTCGGAGCTTTGCCTCACGCTGCGCGCCATGGGCGTAAGCAACCCGCTCGAACTGGATTGGCTGGATGCGCCGCCTGCGGCCGCGGTCACTCGCGCGGAGGATTTGCTGGAACGTCTCGGTGCAACGCGCGAAAGGGCACGGCTCATGGCGCGTTACCCGTTGCATCCGCGTCTGGCGCGTCTGGTGATGGACTCCGCCGAACGCGGCACGGGCGAAGAAGGTTGCCGCGCGGCCGCGGCCCTCAGCGCGGGGGCGCGTTCGCCGTCGTGCGATCTAATCAGCCTGATCGATTCACCATTCGATCCCACCACAGAACGCCACTTCCAGCAGATCCGCCGCATCGTCAGGCCGCCGAAAACAGACGCACACGATTCCCGCGCGCTGCCGCTTGCGATCCTGACGGCATTTCCCGATCGCGTGGCGCGCCGGCGCAAGGATAATCAATTGCTGCTGGCTTCCGGAGGCTCCGCGGTGCTCGGCTGCGAGGCGCGCGCCGAATTTCTGGTCGCGGTGGATATCGAAGATCGCAGTGAGCATGCGCTGCCTCTGGTGCGCCTGTACTGCGCCATTGAGCCGGACTGGCTGCTCGACCTGTTTCCCGATCGGGTGAAGGAACGCGCGGGCGTGGAATGGAATCGATCGGCCGAACGCGTGGAAGCGGTGAGCGCGTTGCTCTACGACAATCTGGTGATCGAGGAAACGCGCAGCGGCGCTCCCGATCCCGAACAGGCCGCGGCCCTGCTGGCCGACCGCGCGATCGAAGCCGGAATCGAGAAGTTTGTAGATCCGGATGAATGGGCGCAGTTCCTGGCGCGCGTCGCCTTCGCGTCCGAGCACGCGTCTATCCAGAAGTTGAACATTGACGAAGCGTTTCGCGCACTTTGCCAGGGCTTGAAAAGTTTCGCCGAACTGAAGAGCGCGGGAGCTACACTGATCCCCGCACTGGAGCAGCGCATAGGCGCGCGGCTTCTGAATGAAATTGCGCCCAGCCGCATCCGCTTACCGAACGGCCGCCAAACAAAAGTCAATTACGAAGCTGGCAAGCCGCCCTGGATCGCGTCCCGATTGCAGGATTTCTTCGGTATGCGAGAAACGCCGCGCATCGCAAACGGCCAGGTGCCTTTGGTGGTGCATTTGCTCGCCCCCAACAAGCGCCCGGTGCAGACCACCACGGACCTGGCCGGCTTCTGGCAGCGCCTCTATCCGCAGATCCGGCGGGAGTTGAGCCGCCGTTATCCCAAGCATGCCTGGCCGGAGGACCCCTATTCGCCGCGAGTAGACTGAAATTTATGCGCCGCGCTATTGCAGCTTTGTTCTTGTTCGGGATTTCGTTCGGATATGTCGAGGCCGCGGTGGTGGTCTATCTTCGCGCGCTTTACAATCCCATCCGCGCTCGGTTGCATCCGGAACGCAGCCCTGACGATTTGTTTCCGCTGATCACGACGCAGCAACTGGCCGACGCCGGCCCCGAGAATCCGCGCCGCCTCGCCATCGAGATAGGACGCGAAGCCGCCACCATGGTGATGTTGGGCGCGGTAGCCCTGGCGGTGGCGCGCAATGTTCACGAATGGATCGCGGCTTTCTCCATCGCGTTCGGCGTTTGGGACATCACCTTCTATGCATTCTTAAAGCTGATGATTCATTGGCCGGCCTCGCTCAAAACCTGGGACATTTTGTTCCTCATTCCCCTGCCTTGGGTTGGTCCGGTGTGGGCGCCGGTGCTGGTGGCGTTCACCATGATCGTGTGCGGACTGATTTCGTTGCGCGCGGGCGGAGTTCGAGGCGGCCTGCGGCATTGGGCCGGAGTGCTGGCGGGCGCGGCGGTGATCGTGATCGCTTTCGTTTGGGATTTTAGAAACACCACCGCGGGCGGGATCCCGAACACATTCAATTGGCCGCTTTTTCTGGTGGGAGAGGCCATCGGACTGGCCGCGTTCCTGGCTGCAGCAAAGTCTCCAGGATTTCCGGGATCTCGAAAACTGCGCGGTTCGTGATGGCGGCCGCGTTCGTGCGAAAGCGCGAGAAGTTGGCTGCGTCCAGTAATTCGCGCAACCCGGCGTCGATCTCGCGGAACGATGGCAGCACCACGCCCACCTGTTTCTCAAGAATCCACTCGGTGTTGTAGCGTTCTTGCGGAAGCGTCCAGGCGTTGCGCTCTACGATAACCGGCAGCCGCATCGCAATGGCTTCGCTGATGCTGCCCGGGCCCGGCTTGCCGACAAAGAAATCGGAGAGGTGCATGTAGTACGGAATTTCGCTGGTGAACCCTTCCACATATTTGGGGAACTTCGTATCGATGCCGCGCAATTTCTCGGCGAGTTTCTTGTTGCGGCCGCAAATAAAGATGAACTGGAAGTTGGACTGCGCGGCTGCGCTCATGCGCTTTGCGATTTCCGGCATCACGCTCGATCCTTGCCCGCCGAACAGTACCAGCCCGGTTGGCAGTTCCGGATCCAAACCCAGGCGGCGCCGTTCCGCTGCGCGATCCGCTGTCACCGGTTCATAAAAGCTGGGGCGCAGAATCATTCCGGAAGTCGCGAAAATGTGTTCAGCCGGATGCCCCAGCGCGCGCGCCTGTTCTACGGCCTTCTCCGTACCGCAAATCAAATATTGATCCTGCCGTTCGATCCAGAAGTGCGGAGGAAAATCGGCCAGATCCGTCAAAATCGTGACCAGCGGCGTCGCCGGCAGGCTCTGGCGCAAGGCGCGGTTGAAATTCGGAATCAGCGAAACCACCAGATCGCGCTCGCCCTGCTTCCAGAACTCGGTGAGCAGCCGCACCTGGCCCCGATGATACAAGTGAATGAGGCCGTGCATCAGCGCGGTCATCTGCGCCGACCCGAGAGTCCAGCCCTTTTGCAGCAGCACGTTGTATACGTCCTGCATGCGGATTCCGGTATATTTGCGGAAAATGTCCAGTGGATCCAGGATTTCCTGGAGGTTTACCAGCCTGATTTCCCACGGCCGGCCCTGCTGCTCGATCACAGCTTTCAGGGCATTGGCGGCGGAACGGTGGCCGCCTCCGGCATCGAAGAAAACGAAGTCCAGCCGCTTGACGGTTGTAGTACTGTGCAAAGAACAGTTTGTCACAGTTACGTTTTCAGTCAAGATTGTTTTACCCGAAATCATTTCTTCAACAGAATGTAACTAGGCGGGGGGTATATTCTGAAGTAGGATGGTGCGAAGTCTAATCACCAAAGGCGACTACAGCGTGATGCGCCGCGCCAACAACTGGGAGGCGCCGCGTTGGGTCCGGCTGTACGTCGTGAGCGCTACGCGCGTGGGCGACGGCTGGCTGTGGTACGCGATGGGGCTCGCCATCGTGATGCTGGGCGGCAAAACGCGTTTCGAAGCCGTGGGAGCCGCCGGGCTGTCCTCTGTGCTAAGCATCCTGATGTTCCTCTGCCTCAAACGCCTCACGGGACGCCGGCGCCCCTGCCAGATCGAACCGCATTGCTGGGCTACGCTGCTTCCGCCCGATCAATTCTCGTTCCCCTCCGGCCACACCATGACGGCGTTCGCGGTTGCCATGCCGCTGCTGCTGTTTTATCCGACGCTCGCCATCGGATTGCTGTTCTGCGCTCTGAGCATCGCGATGTCGCGCATCCTGCTCGGCATGCACTTTCTGAGTGACGTAGTGGCGGGCGCGCTGATCGGGACCGGCCTGGGATACCTGGGCTACTTCGCGTTCCAGTAAAGCCGGACAGTAAAGCCGGAACCCTTGTAATCAGAGATTGTTTGGGCTACTATTCCAGTGGCTCTGAGTTCGCTCGACCCGAGCCACCCCCGCACTTGCGCCGAAAGGCGGCCCGTCATCACCCTTCCAATATTGAGGAGGATCAACATGAGTACACTACCGCATCAAGTTGCCTTGGTGTCGGATACTCCGACGGTGAATTTTTCAGACGTGTCGGCCGTTGCTGCTGCGTTGCAGAAGCAGGCGACTCGAGATTTTGGACCCATCTGGCAGGTGAACGCCTCGGTGAGCGCGTTCGATGCCTTGGAGTCCGTTCCAGTGGACTATTGGCCGGTGATCATTCGCGACGATATCGATCAACCCGGCGCGGCCGGTTATCATACCGACGAGAACGGCCAGCCTTTCTCGCTGGTGCAGGCCGACGATCAGTGGCAGCTCACGGCGAGTCACGAGACGCTGGAGATGCTGGCCGATCCGTTTGGGAACCGCACCATCGCGGGCTCGCCGCCGCCCCAGGCGCCCCGCCCGATCAATGCGCTGCGGCGAGTCATCTATCTGGTGGAGGTGTGCGATCCCTGCGAAGACGCGCAATTCGCCTATGGCGTGAATGGGCAGCAGCTCTCCGATTTCATCACGCCCCACTATTACGATCCTAACGGCGCCTCGGGTACGCTGTATAGCTTCCGTGGAAACGTCAAAGGCCCCCACACGGTGCTCGAAAACGGCTACGTCAGCTTCGGAAACCCGGTGACGAACGAGTGGTATCAGATTGTCGTGAGCAACGGCCAGGCACAGGTGCGCGATCTGGGCAAGCTTAGCCGCAACGGCAGAAGCTTACGCGAGACCATGGACGATCTGGTACGCAACATACGGAAGAACGATCATTACCGTACCCAGAAGCCTCTGGCCGCCAGAGCGGCGCGGGTGGGCGGCACCATCGCCGAATCGAGCGGCGCGCGGGCCAAATCGCTGCGGGAGTTCATCGGCAAGCTGTAAGTCGCATCCAGCGAGATAGGGCGCGGCGGTTGTACGGAAGCCGCCGCGTTTCCTTGCTCGCAGCTCGATAGAATTGAGACAGGAGCGCATATGTCCGATCAAGACAGCCAGCACACCCGGGAAGGTCAGGTCCAACGAGCCAAGCGGTTGCGCGAGCAGATCGAGAGCCTGAAGTCCGGGCGGACAGTGGAACCGCCGGGCCACGAAAAATCCCTGCGGGAGCAAATAGAAGATCGTGCCAGCCAGGTCCGCAAGCAGGAGCAGTCCAACGAGTCCTAAAGACTCGCCGATTCTACTTGCAATACCTTAGCTTGACGGCGGGGAAACAAGCTCCCTACAATTGAGTAGTGTTCCATATAAGGAGGCCGTATGTTCCGATCTATAGGCTTGCCTGAGCTGGTGGTCATTTTGGTAGTCGCTGTTCTGCTGTTTGGCGGAAAGAAGATTCCCGATCTGGCAAAAGGTTTGGGCGAAGGCATTAAGAACTTCAAGAACGCCGTTAAAGAGGATCGAACGAACGTCGACGAAAAGAAGTAGGCATAAGGCTTCCTGGACTCGCTCGCACTTTGAGCGAACCTCAATCGACTTTCGAAAAACGAAACCCCCGCGAGGCTGCGCGGGGGTTTGTGTTTTCGTCGAAGGGCTTCGGCCCTATTTCGTCACTATTTCTTTTTGGGGGGTACGATTGCGTCTTTTACGGCTTTCGCCACCCGGAACTTCACCACTTTCTTGGCCGGAATCTTGATGGCCTCGCCCGTGGCGGGATTGCGGCCCATGCGCGCCTTGCGGTCCACGCGCACCAGGCGGCCAATGCCGGGAATGACGAACATGCCGTTCTTCTTGGTTTCGCGAACGGCCAAATCAGAGAAACTGGTGACGAACTGCTTGGCTACCTTGGTGCTTGTACCGGTGGCTCCGGCCAGTTCCTTGATCACTTGCGTCTGCGTCAACTTAGCTGCTGCCATGTACTTCTCCTTGTCTATGTTAGTTTCGGTCTGTCTGTACTTCAGATCTTCGGGTCTGGTCTTCCAATTTCGGCCGCGGCGTTTAAAACATAACCGTGCTGAATTGTTTCCTACCAAATCATACGGGATGACAATCCGGTTGTAAAGAGAAGAATGCCAAAAATCCGCATTTTTCCTCAGTTTTCTGAGGTTACCATGTCTGGGAGCCCGATGGAATGGGCTTTTGGAGCTAGGGTGTGCGTTCTGAAGGCCTGAATTTACGCGGTCCGGGCGGCCTGGGTGAGGTCCAGCTGGCTCGCTCTCGGCGGGAATCGGCGCGGCGGCCGGCGGTCAGATCCGAGGCTGACGGCGCAATTCCGCGTCCAAGCGGTCCGCGGCGGCGGGATTCTCCAGCAGAAACGCGCGCGCGTTTTCGCGCCCTTGGCCGATGCGCTCGCCGCCGAAGCTGAACCAGGAACCGCTCTTTTCCACCAGCTCCTGCGCGACGCCCAGATCCAGCAGATCGCCTTCGCGCGAGATGCCTTCTCCATATAGGATGTCCACTTCCGCCTCGCGGAAAGGCGCCGCTACCTTGTTCTTGACGATCTTGACCTTGGTCCGGTTGCCGATCAACTTTCTCGCCGTCCTTGATGGCCGCCATGCGGCGCACCTCGGTCGCGCACCGAAGAGTAAAACTTCAGCGCGCGCCCGCCGGTGGTGGTTTCCGGATTGCCGAACATGACGCCGATCTTCTCCCGAACCTGATTAATAAAGATCAGCAGCGTGTTGGTGCGCGCCACGGTTCCGGTCAGCTTGCGCAGCGCCTGCGACATCAGCCGGGCGTGCAGGCCCATGTGGCTGTCGCCCATTTCGCCATCCAATTCGGCTTTGGGCACCAGCGCGGCCACCGAATCCACCACCACGACATCGATTCCGCCGGAACCGATCAGAGCGCCCGCGATCTCCAGCGCCTGCTCGCCGTAATCCGGCTGGGAGACGATCAGGTTGTCCACGTCCACGCCCAGCTTTCGGCGTAGGCTGCATCCAGCGCGTGTTCGGCATCGATAAACGCCGCCGCGCCGCCGCCTTTTTGCGCTTGCGCGATCACCTGCAAAGCCATGGTGGTCTTGCCGGAGGATTCCGGACCGAAGATCTCGATCACCCGTCCCCGCGGAAACCCTCCGACGCCCAGCGCGGCATCCACCGAAATGGAGCCGCTCGATATCACGGTTACCGGCAGCACACTGCGCGAGCCGAGCCGCTGTACCGATCCCTTTCCGAACTGCTTGTCCATCTGGCTGAGCGCGGCGTCAATGGCGCGCTGGCGCGCGGTGGTATCGATCGAAGAGGTTTGATCCTTCACGGCGAAGTAGTGGTGAGCGTGGGATGATCGTCTCAGGAAAACCCTTGAACGGCCTCAGTTTCTGAACGGTAAGATACTGACATGAGCAGTTCTCCGCCTGTTGTCCGCGCGCCGCGCGGGACCGAAATCTCATGCAAAGGCTGGCATCAGGAAGCGGCGCATGCGGATGCTCATGAACAATCTGGACCCGGAGGTAGCCGAAAAGCCCGACGATTTGATCGTCTATGGCGGCGCCGGGCGGGCCGCGCGGGACTGGCCTTCCTTCCACGCCATCGTGCGCTCGTCTGCGCGAGCTGGAAAATGACCAGACGCTGCTGGTGCAATCGGGCAAGCCGGTGGGAGTTTTCCGCACGCACGACGAAGCCCCGCGCGTATTGCTGGCGAATTCGAATCTGGTGGGCCACTGGTCCAACGACGAAGAGTTTCGCCATCTGGAGCAACTGGGCCTCATCATGTACGGCCAGATGACCGCCGGCTCCTGGATTTACATCGGCAGCCAGGGCATCCTGCAAGGAACGTTCGAAACCTTTGCGGCCGCGGCGGACAAACATTTTCAGAGGCTCGCTGCGCGGACGCTGGATCGTCTCGGGCGGCATGGGCGGGATGAGCGGCGCGCAGCCGCTGGCGGCCACCTTGAACGGGGCCTGTTTTCTGGGCGTCGAAGTGGACCCGGCGCGCATCGAGAAGCGGCTGGCAACGGGCTATTGCGATCGCATGGCCTGGAGCTCTGGATGAAGCGCTGGCCATGGTCGAAGCAGCGCGCCAGCAGCGGCCAGGCGCTCTCGGTTGGGTTGGTTGGCAACTGCGCGGACGTGATTCCGGAACTGGCGCGGCGCGGCATGGTGCCCGATATTCTGACCGATCAGACCAGCGCGCACGACGCTCTGCGCGGCTATGTCCCCAATGGAATGACGCTCGCCGAGGCGCTCGCGCTGCGCGTTTCGAATCCCGACGAGTACACTGAACGCTCCATCCAGGCCATGGGCAAGCACGTCGCCGCGATGCTGGCGCTGAAACAAATGGGCGCCGTGACGTTCGATTACGGCAACAACATCCGCGCCCAAGCCAAGCGCGCGGGCGTGGAAAACGCCTTCGATATTCCCGGTTTCGTGCCCGAATACATCCGCCCGCTGTTCTGCGAAGGACGCGGGCCGTTTCGCTGGGTGGCGCTGTCGGGATCGCCCGCCGATATTCACACCACCGATCAACTGGCGCTGGAACTGTTCCCGGCCAACGCCACGCTACGGCGCTGGCTGGGCCTGGCTCGCGAGCGCGTGCAGTTTCAGGGACTGCCGGCGCGCATCTGCTGGCTGGGCTATGGCGAGCGCGCCGAGTTCGGGCTGGCGATCAACGATTATGTACGGCGCGGAAAGCTCGCAAGCGCCGATCGTGATCGGGCGCGATCATCTGGATGCCGGTTCGGTGGCGTCGCCCTATCGCGAAACCGAAGCCATGCGCGACGGGTCGGACGCCATCGCCGATTGGCCGCTGCTCAACGCGATGCTCAATACGGCGGCGGGCGCGTCCTGGGTTTCCATTCATAACGGCGGCGGCGTCGGCATCGGCTACGCGCAGCATGCCGGGATGGTGGTGGTGGCCGATGGCACCGAGGCGTGCGGCCGGCGGCTGGAGCGCGTGCTCACCACCGATCCGGGAACCGGGCATCATTCGCCATGCCGACGCCGGGTACCAGAAGGCTATCGAATTCGCGCACGAGCGAGGCATCCAAATTCCAATGGATCCGCGCTCGTGAAAACCGCCGTTACCAATTGCTCGCAACTGGTGACGCTGGCTGGACCAGCCGGTCCGCGCACCGGCCGCGCCATGCGCGATCTGGGTATCATCGCCGACGGCGCCATGCTGATCGAAGATGGCCGCATCGCGCGTGTGGGCCGTCGCGCCGCGATTGAGGCTCTGATCGCGCCGGACGATGCGGTGATCGATGCGGGGCGGCGCGTCGTGATGCCGGGATTCGTCGACGCGCACACCCATCCGGTGTTTGCCGGGAACCGCGCCGCGGAGTTCGAGCAGCGCTGCCGAGGGAGCCAGCTACGCCGAGATTGCCGCGGCCGGCGGAGGCATCCGGTCCACCGTTCGAGAAACGCGCGCCGCGAGCGAAGATGAACTGCTAGCCGCGGCCCAACGCTACGTCCGCTGGTTTCACGCCGGAGGGACCACCACCATCGAAGCCAAATCGGGCTACGGGCTCACGCTCGAAGACGAATGCAAGATGCTGCGCGTGATCGGGCGAATGCAGGGCATCCGAACGGTGCCGACGTTCCTGGGCGCGCACGAGATCCCGGACGAATATCGCGGCCGGCCAGCGGAGTACACCGATCTTGTCATTCATGAAATGCTGCCGCTGATTGCGCGCGAACGGCTGGCCGAATATTGCGACGTCTTCTGCGAGCCGGGAGTCTTCTCGATTGAAGAAAGCCGGCGAGTCTTATCCGCCGCGCGCTCACTCGGGCTCGGGTTGAGAATGCATGCCGACCAGCTTTCCGATTCCGGCGGCGCGGCGCTGGCAGCGGAACTGCACGCGGCTACGGCCGATCATCTGGAACATACCAGCACGCGCGGCATCCTGGCGCTCCAGGCGGCGGGAGTGCAGCCGGTGCTGCTGCCGGGCTCGGTCTACGCGCTCGGCTCGACCCGCTATCCGAACGCACGCGAGATGATCGAAGCCGGCTTGGCGGTGGTGCTGGCTACCGATTTTAATCCCGGATCTTCGCCGACGCCTTCCATGCCGATGATCCTGTCGCTGGCATGCACGCAAATGAGGATGTCGCCGGCCGAAGCCATTACGGCGGCGACCATCAATGCCGCCTACAGCCTGGGGCGCGCGCGGGAGATCGGCTCGCTCGAAGCGGGAAAGCGCGCTGACTTCGTGATTCACGATTGCAGCGATTATCGCGAGATTGGCTACTTTTTCGGCGCCCCTCTGGCGGAAGCGGTCTACGTCGATGGGATACAGGTGTGGGGGCGCCTCAAAGATTAGGCCTGGCTGCCGATAAGTACCAGCGTGGAGCCCAGCACCCTTGCGCTGCCGGAATCCGAGCGTCGTTTTCGCTCCGCATTCGCCCATGCCGCGATCGGCATGGCCATCATCGATAGCACCGGAGCATTCATTTACGTCAACGAGGCGCTGTGCCGGATGAGCGGCTTTGAGGCGAACGAGCTTTGTCAAATGCACTTTACGGCGACGCTCCACCCGGACGACCGGACCTCACGATTGGATGTGTTCCAGCGGATTCTATCCGGCGAAATTGGCAGCTTCATCAACGAGCGGCGATTGATGCGAAAAGATGGGAGCGTGGTGTGGGTCCGAACCAGTATCACGGTCCCGGGCGAGCCGGACGGGCCGCGCCAAATCATTACGTTCGTCGAAGACATCACGGAGCGAAAACGAACCGAGGACGCATTGCGCGCGTCGGAGGAGCGCTTCCGCATCGCCGCTGAAAACGCCAGCGACATGATCTACGAATGGGATCTGAAGACCGGCGCAGTGGATGTGTTTGGGCCCTCCCACAAACGCATGGGCGACTGGCCTACGCCCCGCAGCTACGAAGCGTGGAAAAACATGGTCCATCCGGAGGACTTGCCGGGGCTGCTTCCCGAATTCGCGCGTTACATCGAGAGCGGGGAGCGCTACAGCGGCGATTACCGGATCGTCGGCCAGAACGGAAATATCTATTACTATTCCAATCGCGGGCAGGCCATTCGCAATAGCGCGGGCCAACCTTATAAGTGGGTCGGCCTCGCGACCGACATCACGGAAGCCAAGCTGGCCGAGGAGGCGATCTCGCAATTGGCGGCCATCGTGCATTGCTCGGAGGACGCCATTATCGCTACCGACACCTGGGGCTCCATCACCACCTGGAATGATGGCGCGCAGCAGCTCTTGGGCTATAGGGCCAGCGAGGCGCAGGCCCTCTCCATCGCAGCCATGTTCGCCGCCGTCGGCTTGGCGGGAGAGATCCTCTCCCGAATTCAACTGGGCCATTCCTCGCGGCTGGACGAAGCGCTTCTCCTGCGCAGCGACGGCAGCCAGGTTCCGGTTTTGCTGAGCGCTTCCCCGATCCGGAAATCCGACGGCCAGCTCACCGGTTCGGCCATCATCGCCCGTGATATCAGCGCCCTCAAAAGGGCCGAACGAGAGATGGCGCATCGGGCCCTGCATGACCACTTGACCGGACTGCCCAACCGCCTGTTGCTCGCCAATCGGCTGGCCGAGAGTATCGCCGGCGCCGATCTGGATGCTTCCGGGACAGCGGTCATCTTTGTGGATTTGGACGGATTCAAGTTCGTCAACGACACGCTCGGACACGAAGCCGGCGATGTTCTTCTGCAGCAGGTGGCGCAACGCCTCAGCGCCTGTGTGCGGCGCGGAGACACGCTGGCCCGCATGGGCGGCGATGAGTTCATGGTAGTGGTGAACGGGGTGACGGCAGATCAGGTGGCCCAGAACGTGGCCGACCGGCTGGGCGCCGCGCTGCGGCCTCCCTTCTTCGTGGCGCATCACGAACTGGTCATTACGGCCAGCATCGGCATCAGTATTTATCCCAGGGATGGCACGGACGTAAGCGCGCTGCGCCGGAACGCGGACGCCGCCATGTACGAAGCCAAACAAGCCGGCAAGGATCGAATTCGATTCTACCGGCCAGCCCTGGGCGCCGCTTGCCAGGCCAGGCTGGAGATGGAAACCGATCTGCGGCACGCGCTCGACCGGGGCGAGCTATTTCTGCATTACCAACCCATGTACATGACAGCGGACAACCGGCAGACCGCCTACGAAGCCCTGGTGCGGTGGCCGCATCCCGGGCTGGGCCTGGTGCCCCCGCATCAGTTCATCCCCTTGGCGGAAGAGACCGGCCTCATCATCCGGCTGGGCGAGTGGGTGCTGCGCGAGGCATGCCGTCAATGCCGCTGGTGGCAGGACCATGGGAAGCCTTTAGTCCGCGTCGCCGTCAATGTTTCTCCCTTGCAGTTCGCCCGCCCGGACTTTGTCGATACCGTGCTGGGCGTGCTGAACGCTACCGGACTGACCGGCGAATTGCTGGATTTGGAGCTCACCGAGTCCATCGTGATGCGCGATATTGACAGCGCAATCCAAAAAATGGCCCAGTTGCGCGAACAAGGCATCCGCATCTCGGTGGACGATTTTGGGACGGGTTACTCCTCGCTTGGCTATCTGCCCAAGCTGCCGATCGACATCCTCAAGATCGACCGCTGCTTTGTCGCGCAGATCGGCGAGAATGACGCCGCCGTGCCGCTGATTCACGGCATGATCTCACTCGCGCACAGCATCGGCAAGCGGGTAATCGTGGAGGGCGTGGAAACCACCGGACAGTTGGAGATCTTGCGCAATCTGAAGTGTGACGAAGTGCAAGGCTTCCTGCTAGGACGCCCGGTGTGCTTGACACGCCACGACGAACGGCCGCAAGAATTGAGACCCGAGCAGCTGATCGCCTGACACTTCGTTTCTGCTGTGCGTAAGTGCGCTAGCCGGCCATCCCCAGGTAGCGAAAGCCGAAGCGTTCCAGCCGGGCCCGGTCCAGTGCATTGCGCCCGTCCAGCATCAGCGGCGTGCGCATCCGGCTGGCCATCACTTCCCAGTCCAGCTCGCGATATTCCTGCCACTCGGTGACCAGCACCAGCGCGTCCACGTCGTCGGCCACCTCTTCGGGCGATTCGCAGCAGATCACACCCGAGATCGGGATAGTCCAGCTCGAACTTTTGCAATGCCACCGGATCGTGCACCTTCACCTTGCAGCCGCGCTCCACCAGTTTGCGGGCAATGTCGATGGCCGGGGCTTCGCGCAGATCGTCGGTATTAGGCTTGAAAGCCAGGCCGAGCAGGCCGATGGTGCGGCCCTTCAGGATTTTCAGTTCAGCCAGCAGCTTCTCCACCACGCGATCGCGCTGCCGCTCGATTGATCTCGCGCGCGGCTTCCACGATCGGCATGCCGATGTTGTATTCCTTGCGCCGTTGCAACCAGGGCGGAGGTGTCCTTGCCGAAGCAGGAGCCTCCCCAGCCGATTCCAGCCTGCAGGAAGCGCGTTCCGATGCGGGCGTCCAGGCCGATGCCCTTGGCCACTTGCGAAATATCGGCGCCCACCTTTTCGGCCAATTGCCCGATTTCGTTGATGTAGGAAATCTTGGTGGCCAGAAACGCATTGGCGGCATACTTGATCAGCTCGGCCGAAGCAAGATCGGTGGAAATCAGCGGCACCGCGCCGATGCCCTCGGGCCGCGGCAGATAGGGAGGCGGGGCGAAGGTCTGATCGAGGATGGGACGGTACAACGAATAAAGCACTTCCAAGGCGCGCCGGTTATCGGACCCGATGACCACGCGATCCGCGTACAGGCTATCGTGCAGCGCCGTGCCCTCGCGCAAGAATTCCGGATTGGAGGCCACCGAGAAGTGCCCATTCGCCTTGCGGCCATGGTGCTGCTCGTAGGATTCCCGCACCAGGGAGCCCACCCAATTCCCGCTGCCGATCGGCACGGTGGATTTGTTCACCACCACCAGAAAATCGCCGTCGTAGTGCTGGCCGATTCCCTGCGCCGCGGCCCGCAGATACTTGAGATCTGGACTGCCGTCCGGGGAAGGGGGCGTCCCCACGGCAATGAAGATCACGTCGGCGTCCTTCACCGCGCCGGCATAATCCGTGCAGAACTGCAGGTTGGGTTGCGCGGCGGCCATCAACTCCGTCAGAAAAGGCTCGTAAATGGGCGGCTTGCCGGCTTGCAGCATTCCGATCTTTTTTGCATCGGAATCAATACAAGTCACCTTGTGCCCCAGGTAGCCCAGACACACGCCGGTGGTCAAACCCACGTAGCCAGTTCCGATGATCGATACTTTCATTCCGCTTTAGTCTCCTTCCCTACCGTAACAAAGAGCGTGCTGGCCCACCAATGACTCATAGTACTAATTCGGTTAAGTAAGGTACTGGAGCAGATATTCTAAGGTCTTCGCGCTCCCGCCGCAGTTACGGTTGCGCCGGCACGCGCTGGGTGTCGAGAGCCTGATACACAAAGCTCCACTTGAGGGGCAGCGACTGCGGGATGTAACAGACGCGATCGTCGCAGGCTTGATAGCGCAATGTGCCCTCCACCGCGAAGTGGCCCGAAGGATCCACGGCGGGCTGAAGTTTGGCTTCAGGAGGGATGGTGATGTCGCGCATCAGGCGGAAATGGCTGCGGAACGCGGGAACGGTTTCGTCGATGGCCTTCAGGTACAACTTCTCGGCGCGAGGAAATTCGGGCGCATGGACTTGGGCGGTGTCGGAATCCTGCATCTTCCAATCGATCGGAATGTAGCCCTCCACGCCTGGCGCGTAGACATGCATGTTCGGCTCCAGGTCGATGTCCAGGGTCAAGGCGATGCGCTGCCCGGACGCGACGGTGGAGTTGCTCGCCCCCAAAGTCGCGGTGAGCTGCTTGCCTTGCACTTCGTGGGTGGGCTCTGGCGGCATCCATGCGAACTGGTGAACCAAAACGGCGGCCGCGGTGCAGCTCGCGTCGTACTTGGCGATGATGATGCTCTTGGTGTCCAACACGATCCAACCCGAACCGGGTCCGGCGGTCGCCGTGACTTGCAAGCCCAGTTTGTGAAAGGCCTCGTAACGTTCCTGCAACTTGTTTAACTGCGTTTTTGAACCATGTAGCAGGACCACCGCACCCTTGGGGCCTATCTTCAGCCGGCCATCTCAGGAAATGGCTTCCGATCTGGGGTGCGGTATCGCTCGCGGCCGCGACCAGGACGCAGAGTAAACTGAGGATCATGGGATGCAGCCGTTTCATTTGGCCTTCTGTTCTATTATGGCTCGGCTGCTGCCCCGCTTCCCCCGCCCCGGATTACCAGATCGAAGCCAACATTCATTACGACCACTATCAGCAGACCATCCTCGACATCGTGCAGCCCCGCGCGCCGTCGCTGGCCGATCGTCCGGGCGTCATCGTGATTCACGGCGGCGGCTGGGTACAAGGCACGAAGGAGGAGATGCTCGAAGAATATTGCCTTCCGTTCGTGCGGCGCGGCATGGTAGTGGCGAATGTGGAGTACCGGCTGGCCAACGCGGCGCCGGCGCCCGCCGCGGTGAACGATATTCTCAAAGCGGCGCAGTGGTTCCAGGAACATGCCGCCCAGTACAAAGTGGATCCCAAGCGGATTCTCGCGACCGGCAACTCGGCGGGCGGACACTTGGCACTGATGACCGCCATGACGCCCGCGTCCGCCAATCTGGGTCCGTCCATCAAGATCGCCGCCGTGATCGACTTCTTCGGCGTGGCCGATGTCGCCGATCAACTCGCGCCCGGTCCCGGCCAACGGCCATACGCAGTGGCCTGGATTCCCGATCAGCCCAATCGCATGGAGCTGGCGCGGAGTCTGTCGCCAATCACGTATGTGCGCAAAGGATTGCCGCCCATTTTGGTTTTGCATGGCGATGCGGACCCAACCGTGCCCTACGAGCAGAGCGCGGCGCTGGTGAAGGCTCTCAAAGGCGCGGGCGATGATGCCGAGCTAATCACCGTTCCCGACGGCAGGCACGGCTTCACGCCCGCCGAGATGGAGCAACTTTGGCCGCGGATTTTCCGCTGGCTGAAGAAGCACAAAATTGGATCGTAGAGTGTGAATTCTGATCACTTGTTCGTGATCACCGGGCACGGCATTTGCAGCATGCCCGAAGCAGGGCGGGCGATTATTCAAGACCAGTTGGCGATTGGCGGCCGAGCGTTACCCTGGGCCGACTTGAGCGCTTTCGCCGAACTGATGCGCTTCAGCGGCCTGCCCATCCCTGCCCACATCGATCGCGCAGCGCGCATGTTTCGGTATCACCGGCGGGTATTCGTCGCGCCGCCCTGGCCGGAAATCTTCACGCCGGATCGAGCGAAAACGCGTGCAGTTCGTATTATCGGCGCTCGGATCATCTACGCCGTGCCGCTAGAGGCCAGCCGTTTGGCAACCACCAGCGTAATGTCGTCGGCAGGCGGCGCGCCTCCGGTGAAGTCCTCCACCTGCAGATTGATGGAGCTGATGATGGACTCCGCGGTCTGATCCCGCAGCCCCGCCAGAACCTGCGCCAGCCGCTCTTCACCGAATTCTTCGTCGGCATTCGGACGAACGGCTTCGGTGACGCCATCGCTAAACAACAGCACCGCATCGCCGGGGCCCATGTTGCAGACGCCTTGTTTGTAGGTGGCCATCGGCAAAATGCCCAGGATCAGGCCGGTGCCTTCGAGTTTTTCCACCGAACCGTCGGCGTGGGCCACCAGCGGCGGATTGTGGCCGGCGTTGACGTAGGTCAACTCACCGGTGGCCGGGTCCAGGACGCCAATAAAGAACGTGATGAAGCGGTTGGAAGGGCAATTCGAGGAAATGATGCGGTTGAGGCGTGTAACCAGCGCGGCCAAATTGGTAGGATCGTCGAAGAGCACTTGCACGCGCGCCTGCAGGCTGGACATCAGCAGCGCGGCGGGCATTCCCTTTCCCGCCACATCGCCCACCAGCAGTCCGACGCGCCCATCCGGATACGGCAGGAAATCGTAATAATCGCCACCCACGGTGTGGCAGGCGGCATTGTAGCCGGCCAGATCCACTCCGGCGACGATGGGCGCGGTTACCGGCAGCAGGCTGCGCTGGATTTCGGCCGCCTGATCCAGCTCTTTGGCGTGCAGGCGCTCGGCCTGTTCTACCTCGGCCAGACGCGTATGTTCGATCCGGATGGCGGCCACGTTCGCCATGACGGTGAGCAGGCTGAGATCGTCCTTGCTGAATTCCTTGATGAAGTGCGGCGAGTCCAGGTAGATGAGCCCGATGACGCGATCGTCGGTTTGCAGCGGCACGGCGAGCATGCTGCGAATCTGCTGCTGCACGATACTCATGCGATCGGCAAAGGCTTCGTCCAGACGCGCGTCGCGCACCAGCAGCGACGTTTTTTCCTTGATGACGCGGTCGCGAACCGTGTTGCTGATACGGAAGCCTTCGCCCAGCGCCGCTTGCACCACCAGTTCCTTGCCTTCGATGGTCATCAGTACGCCACGGGTGGCGCCCACGGCCTCCACCGAGAGATTCATGATGAGCTTGAAGAGCTCGGCCAGCGGCATGTTTCCGGCCAGTTCCCGTCCGGCGCGAATGAGAGCGCGCATCTGCGGACCGCCTTCAATTTCCTTTTCCTGGCTGAGTACGCCCTTCAGGCTGGTGGCCACCGTGGTGGAAACCGAAGTGGTCGGAGTAACGCCTTCGATGAAGATTACGGTGTTGTCGGCGGGCGGGGGCAGCGAATTCTCGCCGAAATCGAGCGCAATGTGTCCGGCCGTGACGCGATCGTTCTTACCGAGCGGATAGGGGCTGGTAATCCGCACACCGTTGACGAAGGTGCCGTTCTTGCTGCCTAAGTCGCGAACCGTCCAGGTATCGCCGTCTTTCTCGATAGCCAGGTGCTGGCGGGAAAGCCCGGCGTCCTCCGGGTAGCACAACTCGTTGGCGCTCGAGCGGCCGAGCGTGTAGCGTTCACGCTCCAGCGCGAGCGGCCGGGTGGCCCCGTCCGGCGTGTGGATCAGCAATTCTCTCGGAATGAATTTGGCTGCGACGCCAGCCATACTCATCTAGAGTAACTTAAATGCGGCACACAGGCGCGGAAAAGACTGGTTCGCACGTGTTGCGTCTCCGCTCTAATGCCTCATTGCCAAGAGCCAGGCTGCCCGCATTTCATCCAAGGTCCGAATTGGCTCCGTAATTTCATCGTGGCGCCTGGTTGCACTCGGAACTACGCTGCGTGCATCGAACCGCATTTTATCGTTCTCATACGTCACGTCCAGCGGGCGATTCCAGGAGTAGAACTTGCCTTTTGAATGGTAACCGTCGACACCAAAGAAGAGGTTGCCGAGGAAGAAGGTAGTGCGCTCCGGCAGAGCCTTTTCCCAAAGGGGGCTGCCCTGTTCCCGGTCGGTGTCCCGGGAAATCCCCAAAAGATCCAATATGGAGGGCTGGATGTCTATGTGCGAAGTGACCCATGGAAGCGCGGTAGCTCGATCGAGCACACCGGGTGCGTATAACAGGAACGGCACTCGATACGTATAATCGTCCACTACGCCGGCGGCAAACGCGGGATCCTCCACGGAATTACGCACGCCGTGATCGCCGGTCACGACGATCAATGTTCGCGAAAGCCGCCCGTGCTCGCGCAGGAAATTCACCAGATCTCCCAGCCATTTGTCTTGCAGTTCCCCCAGCGCTTGACAGCGGGCCAGCGGCGACCGCTCCTGGCCTCCGCTTCGAACGTCTCCCCAGGGTCCGTGGCTGATTTGCGGAAGATAAATGGCGGCGAAGCGCTGGTTGTTCTGGATCCAGCCCGCCAGGTCGGTCTTCATGTCATCCAGCGCCCGGAGGTCCAGCCGCTGTTGATTGACGACGAAGCTCTGCTGGTCGGCGTCGGGATCAACGGGGCCGTGAATCCCTAGCTGAGCCCAGGAATGGCTGCCGGGGCCGTCGTCGGCCGTATGGATTCGGCGGAAACCCAAGTTGCCGAAAACGTCTTTGGCCCAGGGGGCGATGGACGAGCTGGATCCGTAGACCGCAGTCTCATAACCCGCCGAATTCAGGGCTCGGACCATCCCGCCGTTGACGCGGTCCCGCAGCCGCACCGTGTCCTTGGAACTGTCGGACGGATACATGGATGTCAGGATAGAGAACAAAGCTCGCGCGGTGACCGGATAGGTGGTGTAGTGTTGCGACGCGACCCATGCGTGCTGGCGCAAGTTAGCCATGTTCGGCAGAGAATCCATCGGGCCTTGGAAAGAGACGCAGCGTTCCGGAGTGGTTTCGAGCACGAAAAAAACTACGTCGTAGCCGCGTGCCGCGCCCCACTGGGCTGGCGTCGCGAGACGTTCGCGGGTGTGTGTGAATTGACGATATCTGAGCTGTAACTGCTGTTCGGAAAGCGATGCCAAACGGCTGACACTGCTTTGCTCCGGTAGCGTGGCGATGGCCGCCAGGAAAACGCTGGCATGGGAAGCGGTGGGGGGCATCCACGGCAGCCAGGACAGCCCGGTAAGACCCAGGAGCACAATCCAGGCAACGACGCCGGCCTTCTGTACGCGCCGCCAAAGCAGCGGGACGGCATTGCGAGATGCGATCAGGGACGCCACCAATACAGCTAGGGTCAGAAAGCTGAGCCGAAATATCGCAATTCCGAGGATGTAGGCTCTCGCTTGCCGGCTGTTCTCCAGTCCCCAGCGAAGGCCGTCCTTGAGCAGGTCCAACGATTGGAAGCTGCCTATCAAACGGAACGCTTCCAGTTGCACGGTCAGAATCGCGATCCAAACCATGCAGATCAAAGCCACGAGCCAAATGTTGAGGCGGCTGCGCCAGCGGGAAATCAGCAACAGGATTGCGGGGACGAGCAGCATGGATACCAGAAGATCCGCTCGAAAGAAGGAAAGCTTTTCTGGCACTGTGAACAAATCGGAGGCGTTGGGTGTAAGTCTTTGTCCCAGCGCAAGGGCCGTCTTGACGTATCCATCCTTCACGAGGATGGCCCATTTGGCGTACAGACCGGCCACTGCAACGGGAGCCCAGATCAGAAGCAGGGCTTGGAAATTCGCCCAATCGACGAGATGGCGTTCTGATTTCAAGCCGCCATCGATTTGGACGACCTCGGAAACGGGTGGCCGATTCATTACCGGTGAGTATGAATACACAGTTACGATCTGTCAACGTACGCCGGTAACGCGCGGCAGGAGCAAGTACCGGTACCAGTGGACCCATAGGCGTGTTGGGACGCGTGCGGGCTCCGCCGCCGAGGCTACGCCATTCGGCTGTGTCAACAAACTGAAGTTCCCAAACAATCCCCGCACTCCACAATGTCGGATCGGCGCCATTGGCCTCGGCGCCAGGTCCAACTTTCGGAGCAATCACCGATTTCAAGGAAATGTACGGATTGCACCGTCTTCTCACCGGGCAACCTGGGCGAGTCTCTAGCCGCGAGCCTTAGAGTTACTGCTACACTCCCATCCAGTGAAGGTCGCCGGATCTCTGTTGTGGGCAACATCGCTTCTCGCTGGAAACCTGCTCGCGCAAGCAGCGGGCGAAGAGCCGGCGGCGGTGGTCGAACTGGGCGGAGCCACCGGTTGGAATCTCAAAGACGGCGGGTCCAGCTTCGGCCCCGACTTCGCGGTGGAAGCTACGCCCATCGAGAATTGGCTCGAGCTGGAGGCAGGTACGACAGGGCTCTTCACTCGTCACTCCTCGGAATGGGATACCGACCTTCTGTTCAAGAAGCCCTGGACCTTGTCCGAAAAAGTCGAATTTATGTTCGGTTTGGGTCCGGAGTGGATTCATGCCAGGGAATCCGGCATGACAACCAACTCCCTCGGCGGAGAAGTGGTGCTGGACTTCATGTTCTGGCCATCGGGAAAGCATCGATTCGGATGGTTCCTCGAACCCGGCTACGATTACAGTTTCGGGCGGGGGCACGAGCGTTCGATTGGGATCAGCGGCGGGCTATTGATCGCGATTCCAAGAAGGCAAACTGCCTTTAGCAAACGATAATATGATCGTCCGGAGGAACTTTTCGCGGACCGACGCGTCATTGCTTAAATTCGCAATCCATTCATCGAGCAGCCGCCGGTTGCCGGCCTCCATCAACTGATAGCAACGCTCGAATTTATCGTCCATCCAGCTCGATACGTACACCAGCCCCTCGGAGCCATCCGGCCGCGCAGCCCTCAGGGTATCTCGTATGATCGGAACACCGCCATGTCTGACCTTCAACAGCAATTCGGACAGATCGACATTTACTTCTTCGATCAACTGCTTCGCGGACGGATCGCGCCTGGGATGCGTATCTTCGACGCGGGCTGTGGACATGGGCGCAATCTGGTCTATTTGCTTCGGCAGGGCTACGAGGTCTTCGGCGCGGACGCGGATCCGCGCGCGATTGATGCGGTGCGTCGAGTTGGCTCGATCGCTCGCGCCAACACTTCCGGCGGAGAACTTTCGCGCCGAGCCGGTCGAAGCGATGTCCTTTCCCGACGCCTTTGCAGACGTGGTGCTGAGCAGCGCGGTTCTGCATTTCGCGCGCGATGACGATCATTTTCAGGCGATGCTGCGCGGGTCGTGGCGGGTGCTTAAGCCGGGCGGACTATTCTTCTGCCGGCTGGCATCGTCGATTGGGATCGAGAGCCAAGTAAAGCAGGTGGCGGAGCGCCGATTCCTGTTGCCCGATGGTTCGGAGCGCTATCTGGTGGACGAGGCGCTGCTGATGGCCCTCACGAAAAACCTGGGCGGCCAGTTGGCCGATCCATTGAAGACAACGGTGGTTCAGAACCAGCGCTCGATGACCACATGGGTGGTCAGGAAGGCCGCGCGGTGAAGTCAGGCTATAAGCCCTTCTTGCCGAGAAACTCGATCAAGTCCACCACGCGCATCGAATAGCCCCACTCGTTGTCGTACCAGGAAATGACCTGCACCAGATTTCCGTCCAGCACCTTGGTCATGCCCGCATCGACGATCGAGCTGTTGGGGTTGTGCAGCATGTCGGTGGAAACCACGGGATCTTCGGTATAGGCCAGAATGCCCTTGAGCGGGCCGTTGGCCGCATCCTCCAGCGCCTTGTTCACTTCTTCGGCGGTGGTGTTCTTGGACGTCAGCACCACCAGATCCACCACGGAAACATCGGGCGTGGGAACGCGCATGGCGTAGCCGTCGAGTTTGCCCTTTAGCTCCGGCATCACCAGCGCGATCGCCTTGGCGGCGCCGGTGGTGGTGGGGATCATGTTGATCGCGGCGGCGCGCGCGCGGCGCAGATCCTTGTGCGGAAAATCGAGCACGTTCTGATCGTTGGTGTAGCTGTGGATGGTGGTCATCGAGCCTTTCTCGATGCCGAACGTTCTCGTGCAGCACCTTCACCACCGGCGCCAGGCAATTGGTGGTGCAGGAGGCGTTGGAGATGACGTTGTGCTTGGCCGGATCGTAGGCGTTTTCGTTCACGCCCAGCACGATGGTGATGTCCTCTTCCTTGGCGGGCGCCGAGATGATGACCTTCTTCACCGTGCCCTGCAGATGCTTGGCCGCGTCCTTCTTGTCGGTGAACTTGCCGGTGGATTCCACCACAATCTGCGCGCCGAGCGAAGTCCAATCGAGCTCCGCCGGATCCTTGACGGCGAAAATCTTGATGCGTCTTTCCGCCGACAGAAATCGAATCGCCATCGGCCTTCACCTCTTCGTGCAGCGGGCCGAGGATCGAATCGTACTTCAGCAAGATGCGCCAGTGTCTTGGTGTCGGTAAGATCGTTGGCGGCGACAAACTCGATATTCGGATGATGCAAACCTGCACGGACCACGTTGCGGCCGATGCGGCCAAAACCGTTGATTCCTACTTTGATGGACATGTCCCTCCAGGGAATTTCGTTTGGTCTGTATTGTTGGCCGCGCATCCAGGCGGGGCGCGACTGTAAAGGCTCTACGTGGCCATTCTTATTTTGCTATTTTGCGATGCTACTTGGCCACCAGCGGCGGCGCCGTAGATCCGCCGATATCGGCGTAGTCCTCCTTAACCCTGGTGACCTTGGACCCCGTGAAGGTCACAAAAGTAATCTTACCGGGAGGCTCGCCATAGATCCAGTCCTCGGTCTCGGTGCCATCTTCGGTGACATTGCGTTCCTTCTGGCGGGGCTTGCCGATCGCGAGCATCACCTGATCGCGAGTCCATGCCCACGATCACTTTGTTCGCCTTGATGGCGGTCTTGATCGGCTCCGGCAGGTTTTCGACATAGTTGTCGGTGGCCGATTCCTTGTCGAAGTCGAGAACCGGCGCCATGATCTTTTTAATCTCGTCCGCTTTCAGTTCAGGAACAGCTTCGCCGAACAAGCAGCGCGATGGAGGTGCCGCTGGGCGCGTTGGAGTTCTGCTGCTGATTGATGGGCGACATGGTAGGCCCCATGCCGATCTGCACGTGATTTTTCCAACTGCCCTTGGCTCCCTTCATACCGTTGTTGATTTCGAGCACGATTTGGTTGTTATCGATATCCACGTGCGTAATCTGGACCAGATCGCCCACCCGCGCGGCCGGACCCAACTGCTGGCCTACCTGCGCCCAGTATTGTTTATCCCATTGGCCGCTGGCGAAAAACGGAAGCGGCTTCTTGGAGCGGGGAAGATAAGCCTTCACGGTGGCGTACTCGGACAGCAGGCCGCGCAAGATCTCAACGCGGTCGTCTTCGGTAAGCTTCTGGGCGCGCGCCGCCGGCGGCGCAAGAGCGGACAACAAAAGAACAGCCGCGGACGGCACAAGAATATGATTGGCCAGACGCTTACGAATCATGTGTCCTCCTGCCGGCTCGTTTCCTGATGCTGGATCGGGGCCTTCAAAACGTAGAAGAACAAACCGATGGCCACCGCGGTGGTGAGCAGGCCGCCTTCCGGGCCGTACGCGCCTCCACTCAAGAGTCCGCCGATCCTCGCATTCAAAAGGCCGGTTCTCCAGTGCATCGCGTACCCCGTAACATCCATTGTAAACCCGCTGAGATTCGCGCCTAGCAGAGGGAGGGCCCAGTTCCAGCCGAAGTGCAGGCCGATGGGCAGCCACAGGTCGCCGCTGCGAATGTAGGCGTAGCCCAGCACCACGCCCCACAGGATGGTGTTGAAGAGCGCGAGCGGGCCGAAATTCAGGTTTTGCGAGTGGGCCAAGCCGAAGAGCACGGCGACCGGAAGGATGGTGGCGAATGCGCCGATGCCGCGCACCAGAACTTGAAAGCCGTAGCCGCGGAACAGCATTTCCTCGCCTACCGCGCCGAACAACAGCAGAATGGATACGAAGAGCAGCGACGGCCAGCGGAGTTTTTCGTCTGGAACGGCCTGATAATCGGCCAGACGCGTAATCAGCGGAAGAACCACGACCACCAGCCCGGCGCCGATGCCGCCCAGCACGCCGAGCGATAGATTGCGGCGAGATGCGACGGTCCAGCCGAGGCCGATGTCGGACAAGTTGCCGCGTTCGTAGATGCGCAGGGCGATGGTGTTGGCGACGGCGGCGGCGGCGAACGTTCCGAGCGTAGAAATCACCAGGACAGGCGCGCCCAGGAAGGCGATGATGAGCGGAAAGGCGAAATAATAGCCCAGCGCGGCGATCAGCGCGAAGACGCCCACGCGCAGGAAAACGCCGAGAAGTTTCTTGCGCTGATCCGCGGACGAGACTGGCGGCGAGGGCAACAACCCTCATGTTAATTGAATAACGATATGCCTGCGACCCCGGCTGCACCCGCTTCGATGCACAGCGGCGCGTTCTTGGCCGTGACGCCGCCGAGCGCGTAAACCGGCAGACGGACGCTGGCAGCGGCTTCGCGAAATGCTTCGATGCCGATGGGCGTGAGCGATTTGGTGACGCTCGGGAACACCGGGCCATACACCGCGAAATCGGCGCCTTCGCGTTCGGCCGCGCGCAGTTCGGCGATGGTGTGGCAAGAGACGCCGATCAAAAAGCCCGCAGGCGCGATGCGGCGAATCACGTCGGGCGCCATCGAACCGGCGGGCAGATGAACGCCATGCGCGCCGCACGCGAGCGCGACATCGGTGCGTGTGTTCACCAGGATCCGGCTGCTTTCGTGCAACGCGCAGGACTGATCGCACCAGATTGCTCAACTCGCGCGCCGAAAGATCCTTGGCGCGAATCTGAATCATCTCTACACCGTCCTGGGCGGCGCGCGCGGCCACGTCCAGCGAATCGGTAATGCAGTAGCGCTTCACAAGATCCGCAGGCCCGCGCTGGGAAATTCCACCACCCATTCCTTCACGTTGCCGCACTGGTCCATGGAGCCGAACGGCGCGCCCGCCGGCACCTCGACCGCGATGTCCGCCTGAAAATTCCAGCCGCAGGCGCTCGGGCTTTTCCACTGTGCGCAGCAGCGTGGCCGGAATCTGATTGAAGGCCGGCCGGCCATTGCGGGGCGCCACGGAGAGCTGATCGGGCCGCACAAACAGCCAGACCTGGTCGCCAATCAAGCGGCCGGGAAAGTACGGTCCGGCCAATTCGAAATCCTGATAGCGCAGGCGGCTGGCGTTGCGGCTGGGATCGAGCGAGCGGATCTCCACCGGCAAAACATTGTAGAGCCCGAGCAAGCGCGCGACATCCACATTGGCCGGCTGCTCGAAAACCTTGCGCGGCGTTCCGCTCTGCACCGCGCGGCCGTCCCGCATCACCACCATTTCGTCCGCCAGCGCGAAGCATTCTTCGGTGTCGTGCGTGACCAGCAGCATGGGCGTTCCAAATTCCTGCCGGACCTGCCGGAGCACCGAGTAGAACTCGGCCCGCAGCGGAGCATCCAGACCGCGGCCGGGTTCGTCGAGCAACAGAATGCGCGGCGCGCCGATTAACGCGCGCGCGATGGAACAGCGCTGTTTTTGTCCGCCGGAAAGCTGATAGGGACGGCGTCCGGCGACATCGGTCAGGCGGAATTTCTCCAGCATCTCGGTCACCTTGCGATGCCGTCCCAGGCGCGGCGTCGCGTTCCACCGCGAACTCCAGGTTTTGCCGCAGCGTCATGTGCGGAAACAGCGCGTAATTCTGAAAGACGTAGCCGCAGCGGCGCGCGCGCGGCGCCAGATGCACGCCGGACGCGGCGTCGAACAGGATCTGATCGTCCAGCAGGATACGTCCTTCGTCGGGGCGTACGAATCCGGCGATGGAATCGAGCGTGAGCGTTTTGCCCGCGCCGCTCGAACCAAACAGCACGGTCACTCCGGCGGCGGCGCGGAATTCGAGGTCGAGTGAAAAACCCGCGGAATCCGGGCCGGCTGCGTACTGCTTGCGAATCTTCGCATGGATCATGGGGCCTGGATCATAACGCCGTCTGGCGGGGTCCAAAGGGATTGGGGGTGAGACGATTGGCCAGCGTCAGGATGACCAGCGCGATGCCGGAGACAATCAGGACCAGCACGCGCGCGGCGGCGCCGTTGCTTCCTTCCACGGCGTCGAAGATCGCGATGGAGAGCGTTTGGGTGCGGCCCGGGATATCGCCGGCGATCATGAGCGTGACGCCGAAATCGCCCAGGGATCGAGCGAAGGCCAGCGCGGTGGCGGCCAGAACGGAGCGCCGCACCAGCGGCAGCGTGACGCGCCAGAACAGCCGCAGCTCGGTCGCGCCCAGATTGCGGGCGGCGCGCTCGTAGGATCGATCGACGCTTTCGAAAGCAGCGCGCGCCGACTTCACCAGCAGCGGCGTGGAATGAAACAGTGACGCCACCACCGCGGCCTGCCAGGTGAAGACCAGCGGTCCGCCGAAGAGCCATTCATAGAGATGACCGATCGGGCTGGCGCCGCCCAGCGCGACCAGCAGATAGTAGCCCAGAACGGTGGGCGGCAGCACCAGCGGCAAGGTGACGGCGGCGTCCAAAACCTCTTTTCCGCGGAAGGTCCGGTTGGCCAGAGTCCATGCCAGCCAGAGCCCGACGGCCAGCGCGATGGCCGTGGAAATGGCCGCCACGCGCAAGCTGAGCCATAGCGGAAACCAGTCGATGGATGCACCCGGGGGCATGGAGATATCTCATGTTAGCGCAGGGCGCTGTGAAACATCCCAGCCGGTTTACGTTCTGAGCGCGGCTCTAACCCTTGGCCGCTTTAGCCCGGCGCTCCATCTCTTCGGAACGTCACGTCTTCGATGTGCGTGGCGATCCACCATTGATTGCCGAACGCGTCCTCCACGCCGCCCGAACGGTCGCCATAAGGCTGGTCGGCGGGCTCTCGCAGCGACTTCGCGCCGGCTTGGATGGCGCGTTGATAGACCGCGTCTACGTCCTCCATATAAAGGTGCAGCATGCCGGGGAAGTTCTTCCCGGCGCGCGCTCCGTCTCCCATCATGACGATGGAATCGCCGATCTTGACTTCGGCGTGCATCACGGATCCATCGGGGAGCTTGGATACGAAAACTTCGGTAGCGCCAAAAGCCTGCTTGGTGAAGTCGATCAGCTTGGCGACGCCGGAGACCACCAGGTACGGGACCACCGTGTGGTAGCCCTCGGGAACGGGTTTTACTTTGGTTGCCATGCAGCCATTCTGTATCAAAAGGCCGCGGACCGTATTGTAAAAATTTTCCGTCGCCCGAAGATCAATCGGGCAACGGCACGTGATTGCGATGCGGCGTCCGGTGCGCCAGGTAGGCCGTGGGATTGATTCCTGAGAACGCGCGAAAATCGTGGATGAAGTGCGCCTGATCGAAGTAACCGCACTCCAGGGCAACGGCCGCCCAATCGACGATCTTCGAGCCTTCCATTTGTTGCAGGGCGCGCTGAAACCGGCGGATGCGGCAAAAAACTTTGGGCGTGAATCCGGTCTCATCGCGAAACGCTTGGATGAAGCGTTTGGGACTCAGGCCGATCTGATCCGTCACTTGGGCCACCGTGGCTACGTGCGGCTGGGCCAGGAAGCGGCGCAGCGCGAATCCGACGGCTGAGTGCATCTGGAAGCCTCGGGCGAGCTCCGCCATCAGGACTCGTTCCAAAACTTCGAAGCGCGCCCGGTGCGTCGGCGCTTCCAGCAATTGCTCCCTCAGATCCATTGCCGCCGCGCCCCACAAGGTGTCCAGCGACACAGTGGTGTCGCGCAATTCGCCGGCCGGCATCCGCAGAAACGGAAACGCGCCTCCCGGTTTGAAAGCCACGCCCATGATAAAGGTTTGCATGGCAGTGCCGATGACGATGTATTCGGAATGCGCGCCCGCCAGCAGCGAACCGCTGAAGGTCTGGCAGCGATCGGGATCATCGCGATCGTAAATGCAGGACCTGTTTTCGAGCAGATTGATCACAATCTGCATTTGGCCTGTGGGCAGCGCCCGTTCCTTGGCGTGGGGCTGCGTGTAGCCTTCGTAGAGCCACAGGAAGTGCATGAATTGCGAGAGGGGCTGGCGCGGAACGTAAGTCAATTGCAGCATGGCCGGCCTTTCCAGTTTGCCATTTGGGCGTGGGCTGCGCGCGCCCCGGCTTACTCCCGCAATCCATATACGAACAAGGAATTACCCGCGGAAATGGCGACATACTGCTTGCCATTTACCGAGTAACTCATCGGGCCGGCCGAAACCTGACCGCCTACCACGGCCTTCCAGAGTAACTCGCCGTTGCGGGCATCCATCGCCATAAAGTAACCTTCGCGGCCGCCGACGAATAACAAATCGCTGGCCGTGGTCAGGATGCCGCTGTCGGTAACATCGGTCAGCTTATACTCCCACTTACGTTCGCCGGTTTGCGGATCGAACGCTCGAATGGCGCCGTAACCGTCTTCTTCCTTGCGATTCACAATCTGGGGCGGGCGTATCAGCGGCACCGGAGACTTCGGCAATGGCCCCGCGAACAGCCGTCCCTGGGTGAACTCGATTTTTTCCTTCACGTACACCGAATAATAGTTGTCCCAAGTGGGAATGTAGAACAAGCCGGTGTGCGGACTGTAGGACGGCGAATACCAATTCGTGGCACCTTGATTCCCAGGATAAATGCGAGTGCCGTTGGGCGTGGGCACCATATTCGCGGCGCGCATCGGCCGGCCCTTTTCATCCAGGCCTTTCGCCCAGGTGACTTTGGAGAACGGCGTGCCTTGCAGGAATTCGCCGGTGGTACGGTCGAGCACGTAGAAAAAGCCGTTTCGATTGGCCCACAGCAGCACTCTGCGGCGAGCGCCTTTCCAATCCAGATCGGCGAGCACGGGGACCTGCACCGCATCGAAATCAAAATCGTCGTGCGGCGTGAATTGGAAATACCACTTGAGCTTGCCGGTGTCGGCATCGAGGGCGACCGCACAATCGCTGTACAAATTGTCGCCGAGGCGCATGTCGGCGTTCCAATCCGGACCAGGATTGCCGATGCCCCAGTAAGTGAGGTTGGAGTCGGGATCATAGGAGCCCGTCATCCACACCGAAGCCGCGCCGTGTTTCCAGGAATCGCCGGCCCAGGTATCGTGGCCTTTCTCGCCAGGCCCGGGAATGTTGTTGAAGCGCCAGACTTGTTTTCCGGTGTGCACGTTGTAGGCGGCCAGAAATCCGCGGATGCCGTACTCGCCGCCCGCCGTGCCGATGATCACTTTGTCCTTCACCACCAGCGGCGCGAGCGTGATGGCGTAGCCGGCCTCGGGGCTTGCGACCTTAGTGTTCCACAGCAAATGCCCATTCTTGGCGTCGACCGCGATGATGTGGGCGTCGATGGTTCCCATGAAGAGCGTGTCGCCCAAAATCGCAAGGCCGCGATTGACGCGTCCACAGCACAGGCGCGCTTGCGGCACCGGGCTGTAGGAGTAAATCCAAAAGATACGCCCGGTGACGGCATCCATCGCCACGATATCGTTAGGCGCCTGCACCGTGTACAGCACGCCGTCGACAACCAGGGGCGTAGCTTCAAATTTTTCGAGCGATCGCGCTTGAAAAATCCACTTCTGCTCCAGGTTCTTCACGTTGCCGGGCGTGACCTGATTGAGCGGGCTGTAGCGCTGGCTGAAGTAGCTTCCCGAGTAAGTGAGCCAGTCCTGCGGAGTATCGGCAGCGTGCAGCAGACGGTCGAAAGATACTTGGGCGGACAACGACGCCGCGGCAAGCAAAAGCACAAACGTGGGACGAAACATTGAGAAGCCTTACAATCCTTTCAGGGAAACCAGATAACCGACCAGGTCCGACAGTTCGTTGCCGCTCAGTTTGTCGCGATAAGAAGGCATCGGAGAGTTTTTCAGGAAATCGAACTCGCGCAGGTCCGCTTTGTCGAGCGACACCAGCTTTTCTTTGCTGTCGATGAGCTGGAGCGTGAAGTTGTCCTGGTTGAGGATTCTCCCGGTGTACACGGTGCCGTCGCGAGTAACCACGTGAACATAGCGGTTTTCCGCGAGAACTTCGGCGTTCGGATCGAGGATGGAGCGCTGGATGTCGTCGCGTTTGCGGCGCGCGCCGATATCGGTGAGGTCCGGGCCGACGCGCGAACCCTGTGCGTGTACGCGATGACAATTGAGACAGCCTTGGCGCTCGAAGATGGCTTTGCCGTGGGCCAGGTCCGCTTTACTGGCGCCGGTGGTGTCGTATGCGGCGGCCATCGATCGAAGATACGCGACAATCTGGTGGGCCTGCTGATCGCTCAAATTGGCCGGCGGCATGGGCGTCCCCTGGATGCCTTGCAACATGATGGCGACCAGCTCATTGTCGGTGGAGGCGCGGCGAAAGGTGCCGTGGCCGAGATCGACGCCCGATACTGAGTCGCCATTCGGACCGTGGCAGGCGGAGCAATTCACACCGTAGAGCTGCTTACCTGCCTGGATGTCGGTGGGGCTGTAGCCCTGCTGCGCGCACAACGCGCCCGCCATCCAAACGAAGCCAGCTACGCGGGCCGACCATAAAAATCGCGGACTCCGCCGCCGACTCGACATCATCGTTCCACCTTTTTCCAAAATTGGTCTTTCGGACGCTATCTTATTCTGGCAAGGTTGGTGGGGTCAATGCTATTGGGGATTGGGGGCTGCTTAGGACGCATCAGGGGTATTTTTGTGTTTGCTGACGCATTTTTCTGGAGTGGAGCTGGCGAAATGGGGCGAAGGAGGGGTTGAGAAGCGTGCCAGCCGTCATGCCTGGACGCTAGCAGGGTGGGAGGGCGGTCACGGGGGCGTCTATCGGGAGGTTGTTGAGCCGTAGAGGAATGATATTCAGGCAGGTTAGTTAACGACGTTTCGCAAGCCAAGCGGGATAACTGGCGGCTACAGCGCCGGGCGATGGCGGCGGATTGCGGTCCTGCATGGTACGAACCACCGATCGCAGGCTGTCCTCAACATTGTGCAAAGCACCGAACGCTTCGAAGCCGAGCGTCCCGCAGGTTTCGTTGGAGGCAGTTTCAACGATGGTCCACTCGACGTTGCATCCTTTTTCGGGCAGGGGCGCTCCGCCCACGGGCTGCTCGCCCGAATCCAGCGCAATTTCGATCGGCTTCGCTCCGGCGGTGTTGAACTTGCGCAGCCAGCGAGTTTTGCGAAGCGCCACCCCGTGGTTCGCATCGAAGTTCAACGCCAGCGAGGTCCATTTTGACCATAATTCGATCGGGATCTGACAGGAATTGAATTCGAGGGTGTCGCCCAGTGTGGCTACTAACCCTTTTACCTCGACCCCTGGCTTTTCGCCGCGCGTTTTTATGCCTAATTCGGTTTGGCTCTCATCCCGCAGATAGACATCCGTCCGTAGCTTGCCGCCGCCAGCCGCGCAAGGATGAACGGCCTGGTCCAGGAACCAGCGCTCGAGCGCTTCCGGTTTGTTGTCGAACCAGAAGAGCCGAATCTCGGCGGAGAGCTGCATTGCCTTCGATTTTAATCTGAAGCCGGTGCCAGCATGTATAATTTTGCTGGAAGGATGCTTTGTTGATACGGAAGATTCGCATGCGCGCGTGGCTGCTGATCGCGCTTCCGATTTGTGCGCTGGCTCAATCCGGAACGGAGCATGGCGACTGGCGCTATTACGGCGGCGACGCCTACAGCACCAAGTATTCGCCGCTCGATCAGATTAATCGCGAGAACGCCGGCAAGTTGCAAATCGCCTGGACTTGGAAAGCGCAGAACTTCGGACCGCGGGCGGATCCAAATTACGAAGTGACGCCGCTGGCGGTGAACGGAGTGCTTTATTACACCGCTGGAATGCGGCGGGACACCGTGGCCGTGGATGGGGCCACTGGCGAAACGCTGTGGATGTACCGGCTGGATGAAGGTGAGCGCGGCAATCGCGCGGTGCGGTTCAACAATCGCGGCGTGGCTTATTGGACCGACCGTCAGGGCGACGAGCGGATCTTCACCATTTCACTGGGATATCAATTGGTGGCGCTCAATGCGAAGACCGGGCGGCCGGAGCCTGGTTTCGGAAACGACGGCATCGTCGATCTGCTGGTGGGCCTGGACCGCGAAAACATCAAGCCTGGAGTGATCGGCGCGACATCGCCCGCGATTGTGGTGGGCGACACCGTGGTGGTGGGTTCGGCTTTACAACTTGGCACGGCGCCGCCTTCGAAGGACAACGTTCCGGGATATGTGCGCGGCTACGACGTTCAAACCGGCAAGCTGCTCTGGACATTCCATACCATCGCGCAGCCGGGCGACTTTGGAAATGAAACGTGGAAGGACGGATCGTGGAAGTACACCGGGAACACTTCGGTGTGGGCGCCGATGAGCGCCGATCCGGATCTGGGCTACGTTTATCTGCCGGTGGAAACACCGACCGGAGATTTTTACGGCGGCCATCGTCCGGGCGACGATCTGTTCGATGAAAGCCTGGTGTGCGTGGATGCGCGAACCGGCAAACGCGTCTGGCATTTTCAGATCATCCATCACGGGATTTGGGATTGGGATAATCCCGCGGCGCCGATCCTGCTCGACATCACGGTGAATGGAAAAAAGATCAAAGCTGTGGCGCAAGTGACCAAGCAGGCGTTCGTGTATGTGTTCGATCGCGAGACGGGCAAGCCGGTGTGGCCTATTGAAGAACGGCCGGTGCCGCAGTCCGATGTGCCGGGTGAAAAGACGTCGCCAACGCAGCCTTTTCCCACCAAGCCCGCGGCCTTTGACCGCCAGGGCGTATCGCCGGACGATCTGATCGACTTCACGCCGGAGTTGAAAGCTGAAGCGCTGAAGATAGCGTCGGAATATAAGATGGGGCCGATCTTCACGCCGGCCATCGTCTTCGACGCGAGCGGTAAGAAGGGGACGCTGATGTTGCCGAACGCCACGGGCGGCGCCAACTGGCAGGGCGCGGCGGTGGATCCTGAGACGGGAACGCTTTTTGTTCCGTCGGTGACCAATCCCTATGTTGCGGCGCTGGTGCACGAGCCGCGGCGCTCCGACATGGAGTACATTTCGAAGAATGTGTTCCTTGAAAAGATCAACAAGGACGTGCCGATCATTAAGCCGCCCTACGGCCGGATCACGGCTATCGATCTGAATTCCGGCGATAAGCTCTGGATGATTCCGAACGGCGAGCCGCCAGATAATATCAAGAACAATCCGGCGCTCAAGGGCATCGATACCAGCAAGTTCGGCAATCCGGAACGCGCGCTGCTGCTGGTGACCAAAACGCTGCTGTTTTCGGCCGATGCAACCGGGTTGACGCCGGTGAATGGCTCGTACGCGTCCACCTTCCGTGCGATTGACAAGAAAACCGGCGACACGGTCTCTGAGTTGAAGCTGCCGACGCATGCCACGGGCGTGCCGATGACGTACATGGCGAAGGGCAAGCAGTATATTGTGATCGCGGTGGGCGGACGAGATGAGCCGGCTGAGCTAGTAGCGCTGAGCGAGCCGAGTTCAGAATCGGGAGAAGGCCGGCGGCGTCCGGAAGAATGAGTCATTTCACAAAATGATCCGCAGCCGCCCGCGTGTTTTGACGGCTGCGTCCTTCATTGGCCTGTTTTTGGTTGGCCTGTTTTTCCTTTACTTCTTTGGACTGACTCGCACGGGACTGGTGGGGCCCGATGAGCCTCGCTATGCGGCCATTGGACGCGCGATGGCTGCGACTGGGGATTGGATCACGCCACGGCTGTGGGGCGCGCCGTGGTTTGAGAAACCGGCGTTGCTGTATTGGATGACGGCGGCGGGGTTCAAGGCGGGGCTGGGAGCGGATTGGGCGCCCAGGCTTCCGGTAGCGCTGGTGAGCGTCGCGTTCCTGATTTATTTTTTCATTGTGCTGCGGCGCGAATTTGGCGATGGTGCGGCGTGGTATGCGACCACCATTCTCGCGACGTCGGCGGGATGGCTGGCTTATAGCCACATTGCGATTACGGATTTGCCGATGTCGGCTGCGTTCGCGGCCGCGATGCTGGGTTTGTTCTCTGAGAAGGCGAATGCCAGATCGCTCTTTAATCGCCGGCACGCTGCTGGGGATCGCGGTTCTGGCGAAGGGGCTGGTGCCGCTGGCGCTCTTCATCCCGGCTCTGTGGTTTCTGCGCCACCGGATTCGCGATCTGGCGCTAGTTTTCGCCGCGGCCACGCTGATTGCGGCGCCTTGGTATGTGCTGGTGACACTGCGCAACGGCAGCACGTTTCTGGATGAGTTCATCTGGAAACATCACTTCGGCCGGTTTCTCAACAGCGCGCTGCAGCACGGGCAGCCGATTTGGTTTTATGTGCCGATCCTGCTGGCCGGGCTTTTCCCCTGGACGCCGCTGCTGGTTTTGTTGTTTCAACGGCGGCTTTATCAGGATCGGCGTGCGGCGTTTCTGCTGGCGTGGTTCGCTTGGGGCTTCGTATTTTTTTCCGCCTCTCGGAACAAGCTCCCTGGATATCTGCTGCCGTTATTGCCGGCGGTGGCGGCGCTGGTGGGGATCGGAATGGCCGGCGTTCGGGCGCGCAGTTCGAAATTGATGGTGCTGCTCGGAGCCAGCGCGGCGCTGCTTTGCCTGGTTCCACCGCTCGAAGATGCTTTGCCCCAGGCGCTGCTGGCAGGAATGTCCCACACTGGGCTGCATCTGGCCACGCTTTGGATCATTCCGGCTTTCTTGCTAGGGCTTCTGTGCGCGTATTGGGAGAAGACCGCGCATCGCGATCTGGCTGTGGCGGTGGTGGCGGCCGGCACACTGATCTCGGTAATAACGATTGCCTGGCGCGTTTACCCGGAGTTGGATCGGCAGTTATCGGGCAGGCTAACCGCGATCAATCACTTGCCTGCCTCCGACGAGCCGGTCCCAGCGCTACAGCATCGACTATTATGCCGGCCGAAACCTTCCAGATTGTAAATGAGTCCCAAATATAGTAATCTCTATAGACATAAGGGTAATCATGACCGCTGAAGTACCCGCAAACCTCCTCAACCTCCAAGCCGAGACGGAAGCTCAATACGACGCAACGGTTCGGGCCGATATCGAACTGTTCCGCTCGTACGCTGAAAAATTCATGGCGGGCAGCCTGACGGACGATGAATTCCGGGCCCAACGGCTGCGGCGCGGCGTTTATAGCCAGCGCCAGGCCGGCGTACACATGATCCGCACCAAGATCCCGGGCGGATCGATGACCGCGGCGCAGATGGATCAACTGGCGCTCGATCGCCGACGAATTCGGCGGCGGCAAGGGCCACCTGACCACGCGCCAGAACATTCAGTATCATTTTGTTCCGCTGCCGCAGGTGTCGGATCTGCTGCACAGGCTGGCCGATTTCCGGCTGACCACGCGCGAAGCCTGCTACAACACGGTCCGCAACGTGACCGCCTGCCCGCTCAGCGGCCTGCTGGCCGACGAAGTTTTCGACGTGCATCCTTACGCGCAGAAGGTGGCGTTCGCGTTCCTGCACAAGGAACTCACCGACAGCATGCCGCGCAAGTTCAAGATCGCGTTTTCGGGCTGCCCGGAAGACTGCATGCTGCGGCGCGATCCACGACATCGGACTGCGCGCGGTGATCCGCGACGGCGTGCGCGGCTTCCGGATGATGGTGGGCGGCGGTCTGGGTCCGCTGCCGGTGGAAGCGCACGTTCTGGACGAGTTCGTTCCGGTGGAGAATCTGGTCAGCCGCGTGCGAGGCCGTGCTGCGGCTCTTCAACGCCCACGGAAATCGCAAGAACAAGAACAAGGCGCGGCTGAAGTTCGTGGTTCGCGAGCGCGGCTGGGAGTGGGTGAAGGAAGAGATCGAGAAGAACTATCAGGACATCCTGGCCAATGGCGGCATTGCGACACCGGAAGTGGTCCCGGACGGCTTTGGTGGTTTTCAAGCAGCACCACCACCGCTCGGCACCGGCGCCGAGCTGCCGCCGGTACTCGGTTCGAACGGCCATTCGAACCCGGCTTACGAACGGTGGCTGGAGACCAATATCCGCGAGCAGAAGCAGACCGGGTACGCCATGGTTACCGTGAAGGTCCCGCAAGGGAACCTGACGGGCGGCCAGATGCGCGGCTTGGCACACTTATCGCCGTAGCGCCGGCGATGGGTTGCTGCGGGTGACGATGGACCAGAACCTTGTGCTGCTTACGTACCCCTGCGAGCCCTGCCGCAGGTTTACAGGCGCTGGATCAGGCTGGGCTTGGCGGAGGTCGGAGCGCACGAGATCGAGGACGTGACCACTTGTCCGGGAGCTTACAGTTGCAATCTGGCGCTGACCAAGTCCATGAACCTGGGTGCGGCCTTGGCGGGCGTGGTGAAGGATTACACCGATCCGCTGGTCCGTCAGCTTAACATCAAGATCAGCGGCTGCCCCAACTCCTGCGGCCAGCACTGGATCGGCGACATCGGCTTTTACGGCAACGCGCGCAAGATCGATGGCAAGGAAGTCCCGTATTATCTGATGCTGCTGGGCGGAGGCTATGACGCCGGCAGTGTGATGCGGTTCGGCGTGGCGATTCAGAGCATTCCGGCGCGCCTGGCGCCCGAAGCGGTGCGGCGGGTGCTGAATCACTACATTGCGAATCGGCAAGACGGCGAGAGCTTCCGCGATTACGTGCTGCGGCACAAAGTGGAGACTTTCCGCGGGATGACGAACGATCTGGTGAAGCCGCCCGAGCTAGCTCCCGAGATGTATCGGGATTGGGGCGACGACGTGGAGTACTCGCTGCAGCTGGGCCGCGGCGAGTGCGCCAGCTAAGCCCAAAACCACTGGGTACCGGCGCCACACACGGCGTGTTGTCTTTACGCTGGTTTCTTTAGGCTCGTTTCGAAGAGCGGGCGCTCTGAGTCTTGGCGGCTTCGATGAAGGCGCCGTTGGCCAGAGCAAAGGCTGGGATGGAGATGGAGCGATCCACCAGATCCGCCATGGCGTGAACGGCCAGCCCTTCGGCTTCCTTGACGAAGACTAAGCGCGCAAGCGTCGGAGTCGAAATCGACATTGACGCAGTCGCCGCCGCGCACCTGATCGGTAGCGATCAGGTTCGACATGGGCTGCACCAGCAGGCGCTCGATGGCGCGCTTCAAATGCCGTGCGCCGTACTTCAAATCCGTGCCTTCCTTCAGCAGGAAATCCTTGCGCGTCATCGGTGGTCTTGAAGACGAACGATCGTTCTCGGGCGAGGTGTTGAAGATCCGCTGCTGGACCAGGTTCAGCTCGATGTCCAGGATCTTTCTGCAGCTCGTCGGTGCCCAGCGGCTTGAAGGTGACGATCTTGTCCAGACGGTTGATGAACTCGGGCGTGAACTTGCGCCGCGCCGCTTCCAGCGCCGCTGCGCATCATCTTGCCGTTGAGTTTTTCGTCCACGGTTCCGTTTTGGGATTGCCGGGCGCATTCGCCGCGCGTTGAAACCCAGCTTGGGATTCATGAGGGCGCTCATTTCGGTGGCGCCCAGGTTGCTGGTCATGAAGATCAGCGCGCGCGAGAAATCCACCTTGCGGTTGTCGCCCAGCGTCAGCGTTCCCTTGTCCAGAATGCCCAGCAGCAGGTTCCACAGCGCGTCACTGGCCTTTTCGATCTCGTCGAACAGCACGAAGCTCAGCTTGCATGTGTCGGTGTGATACTGGTTCAGCACTTCCTGGCTCAACAGCGGATGCGTTTCGCGATGCCCCAGATATCCGGGAGGCGAGCCGATCAGCTTGGCGATCTCGTGGCTGTGCTGGAATTCCGCGCAGTCAATCTTGATGACCGCGCGAGGATTGCGCACCAAGGCTTCAGCCGTGGCTTCGACGATGCGCGTCTTGCCGGATCCGGTCGGCCCCAGAAACAGGAAGTTTCCGATGGGGCGGCCCGAGGGCGTCATCCCCGTCAGGTTCATCTGATAAATATTGACGATCTGCTGGATCGCTTCATCCTGGCCGACGATCATGCGCCGTAAGCTACCTTCCAGGGCTTCTGCATCTCGCCCTGTACGCGTCGGATCTAAAGGAACGTTAACCCGTAACATTTTCTTCTGGGCCCCTTTCACAACCATTCCGACTTTCCAAGAGCAAATTGGGTGCCATACTTTGGGACCACCGTAAAAGCCTTACTTTCGTGGCTTTGCTGGCCTTACTTCGACCTGGCTGACCAGCGTCCTTTCCGGCATTCTCAACAACATGAGTACAATCTCCCCAATATCCTCTGGCGCTATCTTCCAATCGGCTTTCGCCGATCCGATGTTTCGAATCGGCTCTCGCCGATCCGATGTTTCGATCGGCTCTCGCCGATCCGCCACTAAATTCTGTATCGACGCTTCCCGGCATAATGTGAGACACCCGGACGTTGTCGTAGCGCGAATCCAGCATCATGGCTTCGGTGAATCCGGTCAATCCGAACTTCGAAGCGTTGTAGGCGCCGCCGCCCGCAAATGCATTCTTTCCTGCCAGGCTGCCTATATTGATGATGTAACCGCCGCCCACGATTCTTGAAGCGAGCTAGCGCTTCGCGCGAGCAATAAAACGCTCCCGAAAGATTCGTCTCGATGGTCTGTTGCCAATCTTGCACCGTGAGTTCCGCCACGCTCTTCATCAGGCCCACGCCCGCATTGTTGACCAGAATATCGGGACCGCCCGCTTCACTTTCGACCCATGCAAACAATGCCGCTACCTCTGTGCTTGCTCTTACATCGGCTGCTTTTCCCACCACTTTACGCCGCGAATCGTTGGTGAGGCGGCTTACAGCGTCGTCCACGCCGGCCTGGCTGCGTCCACATATCGCCACCGTGGCGCCGGCATCGGCCAGTGTACGCGCGATTGCAAAACCGATCCCACGCGTGGCTCCGGTTACAACCGCGGTTCGTCCGTCGAGAAAAGTTTCGTGCATGCTTCCATCCTACGTTCCATGCGGTCCATGCCGGCAGGTACGTGTGTCAGCGTACTACCCGCAAACGCGCCGCTGAATGCCGTTAAATGAAGTTATGCAGAGCGCCCAACCCAGCCGGACCGCGCAGCGCGTCGCCATGCGGCGTGCGGCGCATCAACTGCTCGACCAACCGAGGGTCTTCGAAGATCCGCTGGCGGTGGCGATTGCGAGCGGCGAATCCGAAGCGGGCGGCCGATGCTCAGCAGCCCTTCTCGCGAGCGCTGCGCGCGTTCCTGGCCGTGCGCAGCCGGTACGCCGAGGATCAGCTTGCCAGCGCCTTCGAACGCGGCGTTCGGCAATACGTGGTGCTGGGCGCTGGCCTGGATACGTTCGCCTACCGCAATCCGCACCGATCCCGCGGGCTGCATGTGTTCGAGGTGGATCATCCGGCCACGCAGGAGTGGAAGCGCGCCCAATTGTACGCCACCGGCATCGCGATCCCGCGGGAAATGACGTTCGCCGCGGTGGATTTCGAAACGCAGTCGCTCGCCGATCGGATTGCTTGCGGCGGGTTTCGAGCAGCAGCAGCCGGCGTTCTTTTCCTGGCTCGGCGTGACGCCGTATCTTTCGCGGCCGGCGTTCGACGCCACCATCCAGTTCATCGCGAGCCTGCCTTCGGGCAGTGGCGTGGTGTTTGACTTCGCGATAGAACGGCGGCTTCTCAGCTTGCCGCAACAACTGGCGCTGGACGCGCTGGCCGCGCGGGTGGCTCGCGCGGGCGAACCCTTTCAATTGTTCTTCGATCCAGCGGCGCTCGGCGGCGGATCTGGCGCGGCTCGGGTTTGGGAGCATCGAAGATCTCGACGGCGAGCAGATCAACGCGCGCTATTTCGCGGGACGCTCCGATGGTCTGGCGGTCTCCGGCGGCGGGCATTTGCTGAGCTGTTGGGTATCCTAATTTCATGAACCCATCCGACCTTCGCTATCCCGTCGGCAAGTTCCATTTTCCTGAGTCGGTCAGCGGGCCGAGAACTCGCCGTGTTCATCGATCAGATTGCGGAAACTCCGGCGCGCCTGCGCGCGGCGATCTCCGGTTTGTCGGATTCCCAGCTCGACACGCCTTATCGCCCCGGCGGCTGGACCGTTCGCCAGCTCGCGCATCACGTTCCCGACAGCCACATGAACAGCTATGTGCGGTTTCGCCTGGCTCTGACCGAAGACGAGCCGGTGATCAAGCCGTATGAGGAAGCTCGCTGGGCGGAACTTGCCGATGCGCGCACGATGCCCGTGGAGCCGTCACTCGTGTTGCTGGAATCGCTGCACGCGCGTTGGGTGCCTTTGCTGCGCTCATTGTCGGAGGCCGATTGGAAGCGCACGTTCCGCCATCCGGAATTGGGCCCGGTCAGTTTGGAAAACAACGCGGCGCTGTACGCCTGGCACGGCCGGCATCACGTGGCGCACATTACCGCGCTGCGCGATCGGATGGGCTGGTAATCAGCACTACGACGCCGCGTACACGGCGCGCTCGAAATCGCCCAGCACGGCGATGGCTTCTTTGTCGGCGAACGGCAGAAACTGCATCATGATTACGCCAGCGACGCCCTTGTGGGGATCGATCCAAAAGTATGTGTTCGCCACGCCGGCCCAGGCCAGGCTGCCGGCCGAACGGCCGCCTTTGTAGGCCTTGGAATTGATCAGGAAGCCGAAACCGAAGCCGTCTTTGAAGCCCGGATGAAAATCGACGTCGCTCGAGATGGCCGGCCGCGCGGTCTTCAATTTTCCCGCGCTTAGATGGCCGGTCTGGATTGGTGGCCATCATGTCCACGGTTTTGGGCTGCAGGATCTCCTCGCCGCCCGGCCCTCGCCCGCGCCGCAGGATCATTTGGGTGAAGCGCACATAATCGCGGGCGGTGGAGTAAAGTCCGCCGCCGCCGTTGTCGACTTTCGGAGGCGGGGGCAAGGCGCGTGGATCTTCCGTTGAGCGCGCCGTCTTCGCCCGCGGCGATATTCGCTGACCATGCGATCGAACTTCGCCGCGGGTACGAGGAAGCTGGTGTCGTCCATGCCCGAGCGGCTTCAGGATGTTCTTCTGAAAATATTGCTCCAGCGTCAAGCCGCTCACCGTTTCCACTAAGCGGCCGCTCCAATCGGCGCTGGTTCCGTATTGCCAGCGCGAGCCTGGTTCGAACATCAGCGGAGTGAGCGGCGCGACGGTGCCTAAGGGCATGCTGGTGCCGGTGACCTTCTCATAGCGCAGCATGTCGGCGAACCAGGTGTCGTAGACGAATCCCGAGGTATGGGTCAGCAGCGTCCGCAGCGTGACCGGCTTGGTGGCTGGTTTCAGGATCGGCTTGCCGGTATTCGGATCGAAGCCGTGCAGCACTTGCAGCGTTCCGAGTTCCTGGATGTACGTGGACGCCGGCTCATCCAGCTTCAGCTTGCCCTGTTCCACCAACTGCATGGCGGCGACGGAGGTGACCGGCTTGGTCATGGACGCGATCATGAAGATGCTGTCGGCATCGACATTGATGCCGGAGGCGGAGTCGCGTTTGCCGAACGCTCCCGAATAAGTGATCTTGTCGCGAGTGGCGGCCATGGCGACGCAGGCTGGGATTTTGTGCTGTTCGAGCGACGACCGCAAGGTCTGGTCGATCCCCTGGTTGCTAGCGCCCCAAACGGCGCGCGGCTGTGCGCCCAGAGCGAGCAGCGCCGCGCTGAATTGTCTCCGGCTGATCTCAGAGCATCCTCTGTGATACCACGGCCTGCGCCGGGTATGGCTCGTGCGGCGCTATCTGTATGAGTATGCCTTCCGTTCTCGAAACCCCGGAAGTCAAACTCGGGCGGCCCCAATGGAGGCGGTCCGCGCAATCACGACCCTTACGATCGCGGAGGGGGCGGCGGAGACGATCACGGCAACGACGGCCGCGGCGTTCCGGGCGCGGGCCTGCTCGCGATGCGGTTCCTGCTGGTCTCCATCAGCGCGCTGTTCGTCACCATCGGCGTAGCTTATTACGAACGCGCGCAGTCGCCCGGGCATTGGCAGCACATTCATGTGCCGCCGCTGTTGTGGCTGAGCAGCGCGTTGATTCTTGCGCAGCAGCTGGACGCTCGAAATTGCGCGCGGCGCTTTCGAGCGCAGGAACAGTTTGCGATATGCGCGGTGGCTGGCGGTGACGGTCGCGATCGGGGCCGCGTTTCTGGCTTCCCAGTTGTTTGCGTTGCGGGAACTGGCCCAACAGGGCTTGTATCTTCGCCACAATCCCCACAGTTCCCTGTTCTATGTGCTCACCGGTGCGCACGGTCTGCATTTGCTGGGAGGCATGATCGCGCTCTTTAGCCTGCTGGTGACGGCGGCGCGGCGACCGGAAGTAGTGCTGTTCGATTTCCGCAGGCAGAGCGGCCGCACCGCGACCGCGGCTTTGTACTGGCATTTTCTGGCCGGCATTTGGCTGTGCCTGTTTGTGGGTTTGTTGTTCTGGCCCTGATGTTTTACTGAAGAACCCGCGCAAAACGGAGCGCGGCGCGAAGCTGTTCCTGGCTTCGTTTTGTGGTGCGCGCCGCACCCTTTGCGCTTTTAAGGAACCCGCGCAAAACGGAGCGCGGCGCGAAGCAGTTCCTGGGCTGTTTTGTGGCGCGCGCCGCACCCTTTGCGCTACCTCAGGCACATGCGCCAGGCGTCGCGCCCGCGCCGTAATAGCGCTTCACCAGGCGCGTACGCACGAAGCCGTATTCGCGATAGAAGCGCAGTGCTGGAGCGTTGGCCGTGCTCACCATCAGCCGCAGGACGCCCATGCTTTGGGAGCGCAGCCGGGCCACGGTGGCGTCCAGAAGCGCGCGGGCGATGCCCCGCCCGCGATAGCGCGGGTCCACGGCGATAGATTCCAGTTCGGCGCCTCGCCAGTTGACGCGTGCGATGCTATAGCCCGCGATGCGGCGGCCTTGCCGGGCTACCAGAAACAGTTCGGGGCTCTGGCGCCAATACTCGATAAACGATTCGGCCGGCCAGGCGTCTTTGCCGAACGAGACCCGCTCGATTTCGACGATGCGGCCAAGGTTGCGGCGCGCGAAGGGGCGAACATCAACAGCTCGCATCTAGCGCGCGAGCCACCAGCGCCGCGCCGCCACAACGGTCCAGACGGCCTCCACGCAGCCGAATGGCCAGGCCCCCTGCAGGAATCCGTAGGCCGATCCCAAGCGCGCAGGAGAAGGAAAACCCCAGGATGAACCAGGCGCTGCGGCTTTCGAGCGCATAGCAGAGCAGCATCGCCGACACGGCGAACAGGCCGAACAGAGAAAGAGGACTCACGCAGTTCCCAGCCTAGCGTACGCGCGATAAAGAAACCGTTAAGTCCGAATAAAGAAACTGTAAAGAAGACTCGCGCCGGTTTAGTTGGCGCTGCCGAAGTAGCTTTCGGCGAGATCCGGCTTCTGCTCCAGCGCCCGCTTCCAGCAATCGCGAGCCTCCTCCTGCTGGCCCAGGCCCTTGAGGACGTGGCCCAGATTCAGGAGCGCCTCGGGGAACTGATCGCGCTCCTGCAAAGCTTCGCGATACAGGCGCTCGGCGTCGTTCAGCTGGCCGGATTTTTGCAGCAGCAGGCCGGTGTTGTAGAACAGCTCCGGGCTGCGCTCGCCCTTTTCGATCAGGCGCGCCTGATGCTCCAGGGCCTGGTCGAAATTGTTGTGCTCGACGGCCAGAGCCGCCAGGCCGCGCAGCGCGTCGAGCGAATCGGGATTGGCCGCCAGGACGGCTTCGAAGGCTTTGGACGCGCCCTCGTGGTCGCCCATGTTCCAGCAGCAGATGCCGAGGTTCAACTGAGCCTCGGTCCAATCCGGCCGCTTTGCGACGCAGGCCTGGAAGGCTTCGGCGCCGCCGCGATAGTCGCCGCGCTCCAGGCGCAGGTATCCCAGGCGGAACCAGACGTCTTCCAGATCGGAATTCTTGGCGAGAATGCGCGTGTAGATGCGCTCGGCTTCTTCCTTGGAGCCTTGCTTGTCGAGCACCGCCGCCAGGTTGTGCAATACCTCGAACAGATCGGGGGAGATTTCGAGCGCCTTCTCATAGGCGGCGCGCGCCTGCGGCAGATCGCCGGATTCCTGATGGATCACGCCCAGATTCACGTAGGCCTGGCTGGCGTCCGGGCGGATGCGCACGGCTTCCGAATAGGCCTTGGCGGCCTCTTCCAGGTTGCCGGTCTTCTGCTGGGCGACGCCCAGGTTGAACCAGCGGTCGAAGCTTTCGGGCGTATATTCGATGAGCTTGGTGCAATAGCGCAGGGCGGCTTCATAGTCGCCGGAGGCGAAGGCGCAGGTGGCCAGACCTTCCAGCGCGGTCTGCGAATTGGGCCGCAGCGCCAGCAGCTTTTCCGAATAGTCGGCGATCATGGCCTGGTCCTTGCGAGCCATGCCGATGGTCACCAGGTTGATGAGGCACTCTTCGAAGTCCGGATTGGTGGCCAGGATCTGCTGGTAGATGCGCGCGGCTTCGTCGAAGTGCCACTGCAATTGCAGCGTCACGGCTTTGCCGAACACCGCCGTGGTGTGATCGGGCTGCTGCTCGAGCACCTTGTCGAAATTTTCGGCGGCGGCGTCGGACTTTTCCAAATGCAGCAGAGCGATGCCGAGGCCCAGACGCGCATCCAGCCGGTCCGGCTGCGCTTCGGCGGCTTTCTCGAAGAAATCGGCGGCTTCCTGCCAGCGGCCCAGCCGCTCCAGGCAGACCGCCAGGTTCAGGTTCGCGTTGGCATGCTTGGGATGCATGCTCAGCAGCTTGGCGTAGCTCTGCGCGGCTTCCTCGTACATCTCCAGCTCGAACTGGATCTGGGCCTTGGCGGAGTAGATTTCGAGCGTTCCCTCGCCTTTTTCCAGAACGCGGTTGATCTCGGCGAGCGCTTCGTCGAGCTTGCCTTCCATGTGCAGGGAGACCGCCCTGGCCAGGCTGGCCGCCTTGGCGCTGTCGACCGACGACGTTCTAGAATTCGGTTGGCTCATAATCAGTTGATATTTCCATTTCTGCCCTCGATTCCGTAGGGCGCAAGATAGGCGCAGAGTCTTCCCAGCGCATCGTACTGATGCGAAACTTCCACCCAGCTCAGCCGGGCGCGCTCACCGCGATTGCAAAAGAATCCGACGCCCCCATGCTGGAGGCGATTGTCAGTCCAGAAATCGACCACTTGGCCCTGCGCCATTATGGTGAAATCGCCGCCGCGCGCATTCACCTGGATGCGATAGAGCATGTCGGGGCGCACGGTCAACGGGCAGCGGCTTCTCCACGTGCGGCCCTTCCTTGCCGTTGATGACGGCGTAGCGCACCATGCGAATCAGCGGCAGCGGTCCGGGTTTGACCACCACGAATTTCATGGCGTAATAGTTGTTCAGATCCTGGGCGCGGAAGGCCCAGCCCATGGCCTTTTGATCGATTTCGGCCAGAAATTCGAAGCGATAATCGGAGAGATCCACGGTGGGCTTGAAGATGGCCAAGGGGCCGGGGCGCACGAAGCCGGCGGCGTCATAGGACCAGCTTCTGGTTAGGTTCGAACGGCTTTCCCAGGCGTCCAGCCCGGAGCGAAAATCATCGGCATAAGCCACCGCGGCGCGGTCCGAAATGGTCTGATTTACGTTCTTCCATTGGTCTTCGACGACCTTTTGCACTTGAGTCTGCATCTGGTCCAGATTCTGCGGAGCCAATTGCTGGATCGGCACTTTAGGCAGGGACCCGTTGATGGCCACCACCAGCAGGATGGGAAGCAACAGGGTGACCAGCTTGAGATCGCGCGGAGACCCCTTCCAGGCGGCCACCAGCCAGCGCCAGGACCCGGCCACTTCACGCGCCGGATGGGGGCGAGTTTCCTCGGTGGGTTCCTGCAATACCGCCGCGCCTTCTTCGGCCTGCGAAGACATCGGATCGGCCTCGGCCTGCTCCGTAGTTTGGGAGTATTCGAGAGCGGCGTCCGCTTCCGGCTGCGTGGCGTTGTCGGCCTGAAACTCAGCGGCCTGAAACATCTGGCGATGGTCCTGGCAACAGAACTCGCCGTCGACGAAACTTCGGGACGGCGCGAGGGCAATATTGCAGTAGCGGCACCTCATCAAGGCTTGACCCGATTCCATATTAGGGCCGGGGAGACGGAATTACTACGCAGTAAAATGCTTAAAGCCTGTACGCAATTCGGCCTACAACCGGGCTGGAGGTAAGCGGTTGACCTTAGTGGCTGCGGATCGCTGGCGCTCTGATATTTTGAACTTCGCCCAGCCCTGCACCAAGGGATATTTTATCCGGGGCTATGGTCGCCGGAGTAAGAAGGAATAAGTATTCACGTTCGAAAAAACCTTCGTGCCTAAATTCAAAAGTGGAGTAAGATCAGCTTAGCTCCGCCCGGAGTCGCACGATTCAGCGAGCGTCCCAGTCCTCGGCCGCTCACCAGAAACCGCCTTACCTTCCACCGCGGCTGGGACATTGTGCTCCAAAGGAGCTTAGCAAATGACAAGGAAAGTTCGCGCGCGGGTTCTGTTCTTAGCGGCTGGACTTACGCTGGCGTTGATCGTTTCGAGCGGGGTGGCGCGCGCGCAGTCCGCCACCCCGGCCCTGCCTAACATCGGCCAGGACCTTACGCCGCTGGGCACGCTGGTAACGTTGAATCCCGGTCTGGCGGACCATCCGGAATGGACTGCCAACCACGCGGTTACCTCCGTGGTGAGTCCGGATCACAAGACGCTGCTGGTTCTGACTAGCGGGTACAACCGCGTGTACAACGCACCGCTCACGATCGTCCCGTTGCTCGAATCATTCAGCTCCACCGATTCCGCGGAGCACGTGTTCATCTACGACCTTACGGCCACCACGCCAAATTTGAAGCAAGTACTGGCTGTCAAGAATACCTATAGCGGGATGGTCTTCGACCCGTCGGGCCTGGGATTTTACGTCTCTGGCGGCCCCAGCGACAATGTCCACATCTTCACTCTGAACACCGCCACTGGAATGTGGGCGGAGGCCGCGAATTCGCCGCTCAACCTGGGCCACGGCCCGTTGGGCGGGCTCGGCCTGAACTTAACCGGTGGCGGGCCATACCCCATATTCGAAGGTGTGGCGGTGACGCCTTGCGCCGCTGGTGTGGCTATTTCGAGCGACGGCCGGACGCTGGTGGTGGCCAATTACGGCAACGACTCGATTACGGTGTTCAATCGAGGCTACGGAAGTTTTACCAACTGGCCGGCGGGGAAGGAATTGGATCTTCGCCCGGGCAAGAGCAACCCCGCGCAATCCGGCGTGCCGGGCGGCGAATATCCATTTTGGGTGGTTGTGAAGGGCACTGGATTGAGCGCTACGGCGTACGTATCGAGCGTTCGAGACCGGGAGATCGATGTGGTGAGCCTGACACAGGGGCCGGGACAAACGCCGGCGGTAGCCGCTCGCATTCCCGTGAAGGGCCAGCCCAACAAGATGACGCTGAACGCGGCCCAGTCGCTGCTGTACGTCGCTGAAGACCAGTCCGATACCGTGGACGTGATCGACACGGCCAGGAACACGGTGCTTGAAAGCATTGCTGTGATCGCACCGTTGTTGCCTGCCTCGCTGGCGCAGTCCCGTTACAAGGGAGCGAATCCCAACAGCGTGACGCTTTCCCCGGATGAGACCGAGCTCTACGTGACCGACGGCAATCTGAATTGCGTGGCGGTGATCGCGCTCGGTGGCAACAACGCCAATGACCAGGTGGTTGGGCTCATTCCTACCGGTTGGTATCCGAACTCGGTAAGCGTCAACTGGTATCCAATGTCCCAGACCTTCAGCGCTAGCGATTCGGTAAATATGTATGTGGTGAACGGAAAGTCGCCCACCGGCCCGAACATCGACTGGTGCTATGGCGGCTATGGGCCGGGGCCGCCCTCCAAAAATTGCATGACGGCGAATCAGTATAATCCGCAGTTGACCAAAGCCGGATTGCAGAGCTTCCCGCTGCCCACCGCGGCAGAACTCCCGGCACTGACAGCGCAGGTGAGCACCAACGACCGGTTCACATTCAGCGAGAGCCCGAGCGATGCCGCGGTGATGGCGGCGGTGCGGCAGGGCGTGAAGCACGTCATCTTCATCCTCAAAGAGAACCGGACTTACGACCAGATTCTGGGCGACCTTACCAACGGCAGCGATGGCGATCCCGCCTTGACGGAGTTCGGACGGGCTGTCACGCCGAATGAACATAACCTGGCGCTCCAATTCGTAACGCTGGACCGGTTCCTGGATAGCGCCGAAGTCAGCTTTGACGGCTGGTTGTGGAGCACCGCGGCTCAAGCCCCCGACATGGTACAGAAGGAATGGCCAGTGGCCTACGCGTTCCGGGGCCTGAGTGTCGAGTCCGAAGGCCTGAATCGCAGCGTGAACGTGGCGATACCGACGGCCGCGGGGCGCCAGAGAGCCGATCCCCTTACCCCGGCCGATCCCGATCTGTTGCCAGGCCAGACCGATGTGGCCGCTCCCGACGGGCCGAATAACGAAATCAACACCGGCTATTTATGGGACTCCGCACTGCGGGCGGGACTGACGGTGCGCAACTATGGTTTTTTCGTGGACTTGACGCCTTACAACACGGCCACCAACTTCCTGCCGCTGTCGCGCAGCCCGTACGCAACCGGGATGATCCAGGCTGTTCCCACCAATGCCGCCCTCACCCCGTACACCGATCCGTACTTCCGCGGCTTTGACAACGCGCTTCCGGATTTCTACCGCTTCGCGGAGTGGCAGCGAGAATTCACATCCCAGTACGGCAGCGGCGGCCTGCCCGCGCTGACCCTGGTTCGCTTTATGCACGATCACACCGGGAACTGGACCGCCGGGGCGAGTGGCTATCCGGCGGCCGCGATCGATGGTGTGAATACTCCGGAACTGATGGTGGCCGATAATGACTACGCGGTGGGCATGCTGGTTCAGACCATCGCCAACAGCCCATACTACGCAAACAACACCCTGATCTTCGTCGTGGAAGACGACGCGCAGGATGGCGGCGACCATTATGATTCGCACCGCAGTGTCGCATTGGTGGCGGGCGCCTGGGTGAAGCGAGGCGCCGTGATCTCGAAGCCTTATAACACCATCAATTTCATCCGCACGATGGAAGAAGTGCTGGGCCTGCCGCCCATGAACCTGAACGATGCGCTGGCGGCGCCCATGGCCGACATCTTCAACACGACGCCGAGCCCGTGGAGCTTTACGGCTACTCCCTCCGCGTATCTCTACAACACGCGCTTGTTGCTGCCGCCCAAACCGTTTGGCCTGGTAGTGCCAAAGACCACTCACAACGCGAAGTACTGGGCGCGAGTTATGAAGGGAATGGACTTCTCGGACGCGGATCTAGTCGATCCCACGGAATTCAATCGCATCCTTTGGAAAGGGATGATGGGCGAGAAGCCCTATCCGGCCGCGCCGTCGAAAGCGGACCCGCGCTAGAACCGCAGTAGTGGGGGCCGGATCACAACCGCCCCCTCGGCGTTCTTATCGAATGCCGCTGGCGTGCAGAAACGGTACGTACTTTTTGTCGGTCCCCCGAATGTGGCCTTGCAGCCACGTGCTGAGAAACTGCATCACTTCAACGCCCAGGGCGACACGCCCGGCCGTAAAATTCTTTTGAAAATCCAGTACCTTTTGGGTCAGTGCTTCGTGCTCCCGCTTGTGGTTCACGAGGTCCGGGTAGTTGCTCCGCTGCATCAGCCGCTCTTCGGCAGTGAAATGTACCTGGGTATAGCGGACCAGACTGTCCAGAATGGGTCCTAACACATCTTTTCCATGCCCCTGCATCATCGCTTCGTGCAACTGATTCAGCAGCGAGACCAGGTGCTTGTGCTGTGCATCCACCTCTTGAACACCAACCAGCCAGGTGTCGTTCCAAGTAACAAACTGTGTCGTTGTAGTAGCCATACTTTCGTTATCGGCAAAACAAACCGGCTCTTACTGCGGTCCTCAAACGATTCCGCACCCGGTGTCCAGCCGCCAGGCGATATACTAATCAGGTTTCCTGTCCTGCCCGCGAGCGGGGCACCTGAGGAGTCTCGAGGTTATGGGCTGCACTTGGATAGGCGTGTTGGCCGCCACGGCGATATTGCCAACGCTTTTCGTTCCAGCGCGCGGCGCACAGCACCCGGGCGACTGGCCGCTCTACCGGCATGATGCGGCGGGCACGGGTTATTCCCCTTTGGCCCAGATTACAACCCACAACGTGGGCAGCCTGGCTCCGGCCTGGCACTATCGATTAGAATCCGAAAAGCCCGCCGCAGCCGCCAACGGCCCCGGAAGGGGTAGAGGCGTCAATTCAGAGGTAACGCCGATTGTGGTGAATGGCGTGATGTATCTGCCCGCGGCCGATCGCGTGGTGGCTCTCGATCCGGAATCAGGGAAGCAAATCTGGGAGTACGCGGTGGCCGGGCGCGGGCCGTCGCGCCGCGGTGTGGCTTACTGGCCCGGCGACGGCAGCAATCCGCCGCGCATTCTCTTCACGGCGGGACGCAGGCTGATCGCGCTGAACGCGAAGACGGGGAAGATCGATCCGGGGTTCGGCAAGGAAGGCGAATTAGACATGGTGGTGCCTTACAACTCGGTACCGCTGGTCTATAAGAATGTCGTGGTGGTGGGAGCGAACACGGCGCCCGGTCCGATCGGCGCGCCAGGAAATGCGCGCGCTTTCGATGCGCGAACCGGCGCCAAGCTGTGGGAGTTCAGTTCGGTGGCGCAACCGGGCCAGCCGGGACACGACACCTGGGAAGGCGACAGCTGGAAGAATCGCTCGGGCGCGAACGCGTGGCCGTTCTATTTTACCGTCGACGAACAGCGCGGGTTAGTGTATTTGCCGCTGGCTTCGCCCGCGAGCGACTTTTATGGCGGCGACCGCAAGGGCGCGGATCTGTACGGCAATTCGGTGGTCGCGGTGGATGCCGAGACCGGGCCAATACAAATGGCACTTTCAAACCATTCATCACGATCTGTGGGATCACGATCCGCCCGCGCCGCCCACGCTGTTCGACATCAAGCGCGGTGGCAAAACCGTTCCCGCACTGGCCGTGACCACCAAATCGGGCTATCTGTTCCTTCTCAATCGCGAAACGGGCCAGCCGATTTTTGGCGTGGAAGAGCGCCCGGTTCCCAAGAGCGACGTTCCCGGCGAGCTGGCCTTTCCGACGCAGCCGTTTCCGGTGAAGCCTCCGCCCGTCGCACGCGACAGTTATCGTCCAGAAGATCTCGTCACGGCCGAGGATACCAATGCGGAGCACGTCCAGGCTTGTAAGGATTTGCTCGCGAAAAATGGCGGCGCGAACAATGCGGGCCCGTACACTACCTGGGCGTATCGCGCTGAAGGCGCACCCGTCAAAAGTTCGCTGGTGTTTCCGGGTGACCTGGGAGGCCCCAACTGGGGCGGAGTGGCCTGGGATCCGAAGTCCGGCTACGCCTTCGTGGTAACTGAGGACGACGGTGCGCTGGGGTGGATTGAAAAGACGAAGGAAGGCGCGGCGGTACCTTACGACCGGACGACGCTCGATGGCGCAGGTCCCGATCGGGGCAACTTCGAGGTGCGGATGGGCGGCGCCGCGTGGCCGTGCCAGAAACCGCCGTGGGGGCGGCTGATCGCTGTGAATACTGTGACGGGAGATTTCGCGTGGCAGATCCCGCTCGGGATCACAGAAGGCCTTCCGGAAGGGAAACAGAACACCGGACGCCCTGCGCTGGCGGGCGCCATCGTTACCGCGGGCGGCGTGGTGTTTGTCGGCGCGACGGACGACAATCGCTTCCGGGCCATCGATGCCAAGACCGGCAAGCAGCTGTGGGTGACCAAGCTCGATCGGCGGGGCAACGCCGATCCGATCACGTATCGGGGCAAGGATGGCAAGCAGTATGTGGCGATCGTGGCCACCGATTCGCTGGTGGCATTCGCACTACCGTAAAGTCCGCTCGAAGGCATTGCGCAGGAGCGCTGCGAAGCGAAACTTTCCGTGCATGAACTTGCCGTAGGGGAGCGAGGCAAACAGCGCCGCTACGACGCCTAGATGGACAATCAGAAGCCAGCTCATGGCGGCGGTCTCGCGCAAGGCCAGCAGGAGCAGGCCCGTGAAGCTGGCGAGCAGCAGCAGGACGATGAAGCTGTCGCCGAAATCGCGCGGGTTGATATCGTCAAGAGCCGGGTCGCGCTTTCGCTTCAGCCAGAACAGGCCAGCGGGACCGGCCAGTAATCCCAGGCCGCCCAGCGTGCCGAGGATCACCGGGATGCTCGAATAGGCGTACGGCGCGCGCCAGCCGAGCACGTAGTGATAGAACGCCGCAACACACGTGGAGGCGAAGCACAGCAGGAAACCATAAAAGGTGGCGTGATGGAACCAGCGGCGCGCTTGCGATAAGCGCTCGCGCGGATATGGGCATCCGGCGCCGTGTCCGTCCAGGTTCGTGAGACGCAGAGTGTCGCTGAGGGAAGCGATTAGGGGGCCGGTTTCGATTGGGACGGCGATAGCATTACGCCAGAATCGCAGGAACGCAATCGTCATTGCGATCGCCGCGAGAACGAATACAGCTCCCAGGGTCAGCGCCATCGGTTTATGCGGAATCACTGCGTAAAAATCGGCAGTCGTGAGAAGTAAAGCCGCCGAATGCGGCAGCGATCGCGGCCATCAGGGCGACGCGATTGCGATCAGCATGGAGACCGCGAGGGCGCTATTGCGGCGCGCGAGCGAGAAGCTTCGCGGGAACGCGGATTGTGCGTACGATTCGACGCGGATCTCCGCGAGCACCTTGGGCAGATTTAGCGCGTATTCATGCGGCGGCGTGTAGGGGCAGGCGTAGTAGCACTCGCCGCAGTTGTGGCACAGGTTTGCCAGATAATTCACGTCAGCCGGCGAAAAAATCGAGCGGCGTTCCATCGCCGGGAACACCGCGCAGAAGCCCTCGCAATAGCGGCAGGCGTTGCATAAGCGCAGCAGCCGTTGGCCCTCGGCGATCAGCGGATCACTGGATTGCACTTGCCGCTCCCCGGCCAGCGATGCGTCCGAACACCGTGCCGATGGTCATTCCAAAGCCCGCCAGGTATCCCTGGCCCAGGATGTTCCCCGCCATGATTTCACCGGCGGCGAAAACATTGGGCGCGGGATTTCCGTCCTTCAGAATCACCCGGCCGCAGCGATTCACTTTCACGCCGAGATAGGTGAATGTAATGCCCGGCCGCAGCGGGTAGCCGAGGAACGGCGGGGAATCCAGCTTGAGTGCCCAATGCGTTTTTTCCGGGCCTAGGCCGCGCGTATGGCAGTTGTCGAGGCGCGTGTGATCGAACGATCCCTCCGCAACACTGCGGTTGAACTGCTGCACGGTGGCGTCCAGCGCGTCGGCGTCCAGGTGGAACAAACCTGCTAGCTCGCGGATGGTGCGAGCTTCCATGGCCGGAAATGCTGAAGGCATCACCAGGCCGGCGGTCTTCGAATCGACGATCGAATACGCGATCTGATCGGGCTGCTGCGCGATCAAGCGCCCCCAGATGGCGTAGCGTTTCGGCCACAGGTCCTCGCCTTCGTCATAGAAGCGCTGGCCGTTTTGATTGACGACGATGCCGAGCGGCACGGTGTCGAGACGCGTTACGATTCCGCCGTCGAACTTCGGCGCGCGGGCGTCCACCGCGATGGCGTGGCATTGCGAGGGATCGCCGACCTGGTCCGCGCCGTAATCCAGAAGCAGACGCAGCACTTTGCCGCGGTTATAAGGCGTGCCGCGAACCACGAAATTCTGCGCCGCGTCGCCCCAGGCTTCGCTCAGCCACTCCCGGTTGGCTTCGAAGCCTCCCGAGGCCGCTACGAAGGCCTTGGCGCGAATTTCGACGGGCGATCCGTTTACAAGGACAGTCGCGCTTTCGAATCTTCCGCCGTTCATGCGGAGCGCGGTTACTTCCGCGTTGTAGAGCACGCGGATGCCAAGGTTCTCCGCGATCGCGTAGTAAGTGTTCACCAGCGTCTTGCCGCCGCCCAGGAAGAATGCGTTGGTGCGGCCCAGTTGCAGCGTCCCGGCCAGCGACGGCTGGAATCGCACGCCGTGCCGGGTCATCCAGGCGAAGCACTCGGGCGTGGAGCGAATCGCCAGGCGCGCCAGTTCCTCGTCGGTCTGGCCGGCGGTGACTTGGAGCAGATCGTTGAAATATTCTTCTTCGGTGTAGGCGTCCGTCAACACGCTGGTGGGCGACGCGTGCATCGAGCGAAAGTTGCGGGCATGCCGGCTATTGCCTGCGCGCAGGTGCTCGGGCGCGCACTCGGCCACGAGCACGGTTGCGCCGGATTCGCGAGCGCTCAAGGCCGCGCACATCGCCGCGTTGCCTCCGCCCGCGACCAGGACGTTGAAAACAGGAAACTGTTCGGTCACTCGTGGTCCGGTCACCCGCCATCTGCTCCTGGGGCTGAGTATCGCCCCAACAGCAACAGCGCGGATAATCCGAGCAGCGCGGTAAACGACAGCCATACGCCGGGGATGGCCGCATTTCCGCTCGAGCGGATCAAGTAGGTGGAGATCGCGGGGGTAAATCCGCCGAACAGCGCCGTCGCCAGGCTGAAGGATAATGACCAGCCCGACGTTCGCACATCGGCGGGCATTACCTCGGTGAGATACACCACCATGCCTCCACTGTAGCTTCCAAACAAGAAGGAGAACCACAGTTCGACCGCCAGCAAGCGGGGCACCGAGGGCGCATGAACCATCCAGGCGAGCGCTGGATAAGCCGTCGTCAGCGCGAGCAACGCAATCGTGAAAAGCAACGGCCGCCGGCCGATCCGGTCCGACAGCGCGCCCATCACGGGCACCCAGAAGAAATTCGAGATCCCGACGCAGAGCGTCACCAGCAAGCTGGCTGCCGCGGCCAGGTGCAGCACGCTGCTGCCGTACGTCGGAGTGTACGCCGTGATCATATAGAACGACACCGTCGTAAGCGTGGAGAGCAGCATGCCGAGCAGCACGATGTACCAGTTGGCGAAAAGAGTCCTGACGATTTCGCGTACGGATGGGCGGTGCTTGCGGGCGAGGAAAACATCGGTCTCTGTTAGCGAGCGCCGGATGATCAGCAACAGCGGGATGATGGCGCAGCCGGCCCAAAGCGGCACTCGCCAGCCCCAGCGGAACATTTGATTGCGAGAGAGATTGGTGGTCAGGAGCAGCCCGAACAGCGCGGCAAAGATCACCGCAACTTGCTGGCTTCCGGATTGCCACGAAGTGAAAAATCCTTTGTGGCCGGGCGTGGCGATTTCCGCTAGATACACCGAAGCACCGCCGATTTCGACGCCCGCCGAGAGGCCCTGCAGCAGACGTCCCGCTACTACCAGCAGCGGCGCCAGAATTCCGATAGACGCATACGAGGGAGTGCACGCGATGGACAGTGTTCCCGCGGCCATCATTCCGAGTGTCAGCAGCAGCCCCGCGCGGCGGCCATGATGATCGATGTATGCGCCTAAGATAATGGCGCCCAAAGGACGCATCAGGAATCCGGCGCCGAAGGTCATGAAGGTCAGCATCAGCGAGGCAAATTCATTGCCGGTGGGGAAGAAGGCCCGGGCGATGTAGGTGGCGTAGTAGCCGAACACCTGAAAATCGTAGGCTTCGAGAAAATTGCCGCTGGCCACGCGCAGGATGGGCCGGAACTTGGATCCGGTCACGTTAGCGGGGCTCTCCTGCTGGGAAGGGCATAGGAGTGACGCAGATCAGTTTACTCGATCAAGCAGTGTATTTGGAGAATTCGGCAGCGATTTGGCCTTCGATTGAAACTTGGCGGGTGCTGCGTTAGAGTGAGAATCGCTAACGAGAGCATCACTTGAAAAACAAATTTGCTGGTTCCATGCTGGCCGCGGCGGCGATAATGTTCCTGTCGATTCCCGCTACCGCGCAGTTCCCCGCCGAGAGCACGATTCCAAAAGCCCAGCGGCATCCGCGCCGCCTGGCGCCGGCGCCCACCGGACCCGCGCCGCGCACCGCCGACGGCAAGCCCGATCTGAGCGGCGTCTGGGGCTATGCCGGCTACACTTCCGACATCGCGAAAGACTACGACGTGGGCGAAGTGCCGATGACTGCTCTGGGCGAGAAGCTCTTCAAGGAGCGGCAGGCGAATGACGGGGTGGAAGATCCGGAAGCGCGCTGCCTTCCCACCGGCGTGCCGCGCCGCGATCCCTATCCGTCCAAGATATTGCAATTGCCGAACCTGGTGGTGATTTTGTTTGAAGGGAACCTGCACAGCTTCCGCCAGATTTTTCTGGACCGCAAGGAACATCCGGCGGACTTGGATCCTTCCTGGTGGGGCGATTCGATCGGCCATTGGGAAGGCGATCAACTGGTGGTGGACACGGTGGGGTTCAACGGCAAGACCTGGCTCGACCTGGCCGGGCATCCGGCGTCGGATCAGTTACACGTGATTGAGCGCTATTCGCGGCCAGACTTCGGGCACCTGAAATGGGAAATCACCATTGAGGACCCAATCATGTACACGCGCCCCTGGAAAGTCACCGAGATGACGCCTCTGTTGGCAAAGGGCGACCTGATGGAATACGTGTGCACCGAAAACGAGCGCGACTCGCGGCACTTGGACGCGATCGACGGGCAAATCAAGGCAGCGCAGAAGCGCAAATAAACTGATTCCATCGACTACCTTCTTCGCCAGTTCAGATATTTCAGATATGATGTACGAGCGGGAATTGCAAGGACCCCTCGCATGAAAATCCAAATTTGCCTTAGTTTCCTGCTGGCCGCGGTGTTCGCAACAAACGCTCCCGCGCAGCAGAAGATCACCATCAATTATCCGAACCGGAGCGGGTCGCAACTGGCCGCTGTTTCTGGCGAAGGACGGCGGCTACTACCAGAAGTACGGGCTGGATGTGACGCTGACTTTCGGCGTGATGCCGGCGGGAATCGCGATGCTGGTGAGCGGCGAGGCGCAGATGGTGAATTCGTCGCTGGATCAATTGATGCAGGCCGCCTCCAAAGACGGCTCGCTGGTGCTGGTCGGCAGTTCGCTGAATCGCGGCACGTTCGCGCTGATGGCCGCCAAAAACATCGCCAGCGTGAAGGATCTGAGAGGGAAGCGCATCGCGGTTTCGCAAGTAGGCGACGCGCCTTACGGCTACGTGATCGCGCTGCTCGCGAAATCCGGATTGTCGGCGCGCGATGTGCAATGGATTCCCGGTGGGCACGGATGTGAACGGACGGGCCGCCGCGCTAGTCAGCGGCCGTGCGGACGCGACCCTGCTGACCGCGCCGGCGTACTTCAAGCTGGAGGCAGCAGGGTTTCAAGACGCTGGCGAATCTCGCCGACCATGACGATATCTTTGCCTCGACGGCGCTACCTGATGAAGAAGAGCGTGATTGCGGCCGATCCCAAGCTGCCCGAAAAACTGATTGAAGCGCAGACCGAAGCGATCAAGCGCTTCTATGACGATAAGGCGTTCGCGGTGCAAGCCGTTCCTGCTTTACGACAAGGCGGCGCAAGCGGACGAGATGGCGCGCGTGTACGATCTGTACGCCAAGCCGCAGGCGTTCGAGCGCGTCCCGTTCGTGCTGGCGCCGGCGGTCAAATCGGTGCTGGACGCAGCAATCCGATCCGCAGATTGCGGCGCGGATGAAGGCCTACGACTTCCACAAAGTCATCGACAATAGCTACGTGGAGCAGCTGGTGAAGGATGGCTTCTTCGAGAAGACGTTTGGCCGGCCATCAAGACGGAGGAGGACCGCAAAGCCAAAGCGGCCTTCTAGTAAGCACGGCGCATGGTTAAGCTGGAAGTCGGCCACGTTTCTAAGCGATACTGGCTCGAACGCGAGGGCACGGAGGTGCCGGCGCTGATCGATGTGTCGTTGTCGGTCGCCGATGGCGAATTCATGGCCATCGTGGGGCCCAGCGGCTGCGGCAAAACTTCGCTGCTGAACATTATCGCGGGACTGCTGCCGTACGACGAAGGCTCGGTGTCAGATTGACGGGCAGCAAAATCCAAGGACCGGGAATCGACCGCGCCGTGGTGTTCCAGCATTCCAGCCTGCTGCCGTGGCGGACCATCGCGGGCAACGTTCGCTACGGCATGGAATTGCAGCGGCGCTTCGATAAAGCCACCATGGCGCAGCGCGCGGAATACTTCATCAAGCTGGTGGGCCTGAGCGGATTCGAGCGGCACTTTCCATCGGAGCTTTCGGGCGGCATGCAGCAGCGCGTGAACCTGGCGCGGGCATTGGCGGCCGATCCGGTGGTGTTGCTGATGGATGAGCCGTTCGCGGCGCTGGATGCGCAGACGCGCGAGTTCATGCAGGCCGAGTTGCTGAAGATCTGGGCGCAGGCCCGCAAAACGGTGCTGTTCATCACGCACCAGATCAATGAAGCGATCTACCTGGCGGATCGCGTGGCGGTGATGAGCTCCCGGCCCGGACGAGTGAAGGATGTGTTCCAGGTTCCGTTCGGACGCCCGCGCACGCTGCACCTGAAGCGCGAGCCGCAGTTCCTGGAGATGGAGGACGCCATCTGGCAGTTGATTGAAGAGGAGGCCCAAGGGCGTGGACGCGCTGCTGGCGCCGGATTAATGGCGATGAAACCGAAGCGCAGTTTCTATGAACGGCACGAGGCGTTGATTCTCGGCGGCAGGCAGTGGCGCTGACCCTTGCCGTGTGGCAGGCGCTGTGGTCGGCGGGAAAGATTTCGCCGCTATTCCTGAGCGGTCCGTCGGCCATCGCCAAACAATTCGTCTTCGGGTTGCAGCACGGGACGCTGCTGTCGGACATGGCATACAGCGGGACGAATTTCGCGGTCGGATTCGCGCTGGCGCTGGTGACGGGAGTGATCCTGGGCGTGCATCATCGGCTGGTATCGCCGAGTTCGGCTGATCTTCGATCCGTTTGTGAACGCACTGTATGCGACGCCGCGCATCGCGATGGTGCCCGCTGATCATCATTTGGTTCGGCGTGGGCATGGGGTCGAAAATCTTTATCGTATTCATCACGGCGTTCTTCGCGATTCTGGTGAACACGGTGGCGGGCGTGAGAAACATGGATCGGGACCTGCTGCGCGCGGCGCGCGCCTATTGCGCATCGGACTGGCAGATTTTCACCACGCTGGCGCTGCCCGGATCGGTGCCGTTCATCCTGACCGGCGTTCGCCAAGGAGTGGCGCTGGGATTGATCGGCGTGGTGGTGGGAGAGATGTTCGGCGGAAGCCGCGGGAATCGGCTTCATGGTGGCGTACGGCGGACAAACCTTCGCCACCGATACGCTGTTCGTGGGCGTGATGATCATAGCGTTTGCTGGAATCGTGCTGACTTGGCTGGCGGAGCGTCTGGAGCGGCGCTTCTCGCGCTGGAAACCGGAGAGATAGACATGGACGAATTGATAGCGCGGCTTAGCCGCTTGGATTCCTGCGCCGTTTCCGACGCACTGGACAAATTGGGATTGAACGGCGCAGTCACCGGCATTCGCGCGCTTCTCGTCGGACCGGCGGATCGCGGGACGGGTTCTGACGGTGAAGCTGGACCGGGCGGAAGGAGCGATCGAATACGCGCCATCTGTGCACGGCCGCGATTGAAGCAGCTTCGCCGGGCGACATCATCGTGGTAGAGCAGCGCACCGGTTTGGATGCCGCGTCGTGGGGCGGGAATCTTTCGATTGGCGCGCAGATGCGGGGCGTGGCGGGCGTGATCGTCGATGGGCCGGTGCGCGACATCGATGACAGCCGCAAACTGGATTTCCCGGTGTTCGCGCGCAGATCATACGGCGCGGACGGCGCGCGGGCGCATCGTGGAAGTGGCCACAAACGAACCCATTCACGTTGGCGGCGTCACCGTTTCTCCCGGCGACTACGTGGTGGCGGACGGCAGCGCGGCGGTGTTCATCGCGCAGGCGGAAATCGGCGCGTGCTGGAGACGGCCGAAGCCATCGTCGCGCGCGAAGAAGCCATGGCCCAAGCGCTGCGCGAAGGCACATCCGATCAGCCAGGTGATGGGCGCCAATTACGAGCACATGCTGAAGAAAGTCAACCACATGAATCATGCATAACGACGACAATGTTCTGCGGGCGTCCAAGCTCGACACCACGGCGCTGAGCGACGCGATGGACCGGTTGGGTATCGGCGGGCAGTGCCTGGGGATCAAACCGCTCGATCCCGGCTTTCGCTTGACTGGCCGCGCATTCACCATCCTCTATGGACCGGCCGGAATGCCGCCGGGCACGGTGGGCGATTACATCGACGACGTGGAGCCGGGCGGCGTGGTGGTGCTCGACAACGGCGGGCGCGAGAACGCCACGGTATGGGGCGATATTCTGACCATGGTGGCGCACACGCGCGGCGTGGCGGGCACGGTGATCGACGGCGCCTGCCGCGATGTCGCGCTCGTCGCTCGAGCTGGGCTATCCGATCTTCAGCCGCAGCTACTCCATGCGCACCGGCAAAGATCGCGTGCAGGTGGAGGCGATGGGCGGGCCGGTAAACATCGGCGACGCGCGAGTAGATGCGGGCGATATTCTGCGCGGCGACGCGATGGGATCGTGGCGCTTCCGCGCGCCCACGAGAGCGCGATTCTGGCCGCGGCCGAGGAGATCGACGCGGTGGAAGAGCGGATTCGCCACGCGGTGCAAAGCCGGCCTGAGCCTGCGCGAGGCTCGCGCGCAGCACGGATATCACAAGCTGCAGACCAGGGCCAGGTAGAAGTTGGCTGTAAACCAGCCGGCCGCGCTTCGGGCGCCCTGAACACCGCTTCCGACGTGATCCGTGGCTGGAGGCAACAGCCTGTGGGTAGAGGCTTACGTACGCCATCCATCGAACACCCTCAACCCGGCAGGTGCATGGCAAGTTGGGCCGGCAGCGATGCTTTCGCAGACCGGTTGGATCATGATGCCGGCGGACATTGAAAACAAGGTGCAAAGTCAGTACCCCGTCCTTTCTCGCGATTCGCTCCGCCCGGCTGCTGTCCAATGACAATGATCGCGCCATTCTCCATAATGCGATTGGGACCGCAAAGCCTCGAGCATTACCCGCTGAACGGATCCTGGCTACAAAATGTCTCCATGATCGGCTTGGTCCGTTCGAAGCTTAGCGACAGCTCCGGCAAGGCCGCCGCCACAGCGGTAAGGTCGCCGGCCATGACTGTTTGCTCCAGCCTCCAGGCAATTTGTTGCATCTGGACTGCCCCCACGTTCCCGGCCGCGCCTTTGATCGAGTGAGCGGCTAATCGAACGGCATTCTCATCCAGGTTCTGCAGTGCCTCGGCCAACAGCACGATCTGCAACGGCATGTCTTTCACAAACCCACGAATGATCTTTTGCGCCAGGTTTTCATTGCCCATCATGCGCTCGACAAAATCCCGCTGGTCGAATACCAGGGCGGCAGCGCCGGGGCTGGAAGGATCGGGAGAAACTGGCGCAGGGTCGGGCGGAGAAGTTGCCACCCCGCAGGTCCATTCTTCGATCGCCTGTTCCAGAACGTCAGACCGAAGCGGCTTGGAGACGTAGCCGTTCATGCCCGCGGCGATACACTTTTCGCGATCGCCAGCCATGGCGTGAGCGGTGGTGGCGATCACGGGAATATCGTGGTTGCGCACCGAGGTGTCGGGCTGGCGAATTCGCCCGGTCGTTTCATAACCATCCATCTCGGGCATCTGGCAGTCCATCAATACCAGGTGGTAGTCCTTTTCCGCCAGGACGCGCAAGGCGCTGCGGCCATCGGCCACCACATCGGCTACAAACCCCAGGTTTTGGAGGATTCCCAACGCTACCTCTTGATTCACCGTGTTGTCTTCCACAATGAGCAGGCGAAGCTGAGCCCGCTGTTCTCGAGTGGTACGAGGCCGGGCCGGCGCCGCAAGCGCCCGCGCGCGGGGAGGGCCGTAGCCCAGAATGGAAGCCAGGCACGTGCCCAACTCGCCCTGCTTTAGCGGCTTGCTCACGTGGCCGGCGAATCCCAAGTGGCGCCAATGCTCCCCATCCGCCGACAGCCGGAGAGGAGTCATCAGCACACAGGCTAAGTCGGATAAGCCGGGCAGCCCGTGAAGCAGGGTTCCCAACCGCTCGCCGTCCGTACCTGGCATTTCCAAATCCATCAGTACCGCATCGAAGCGGCCGGCATTCGGGTCCTTCAACAGGGCGATCGCAGCTTCCGCATGTTCGGCTTGCTCCGCTCTGGCCTGCCAGAGCGCAAGCAACTCCATCATCAAGCGGCGGCTGGCCGCGTTGTCGTCCACCACCAGAATGCGCCAGCCGGCAAGGGATAGCGTCCGCGGCCGCTCCACCGCGAGTTGCCGTTCCAGCGCGATGGTAAACCAGAAGCAGGACCCTTGGCCCTCTTCGCTCTGGACGCCAACCTCGCCACCCATCATGTTTACCAGCATGCGCACAATCGAAAGGCCCAGGCCCGTTCCACCGTACTTGCGGCTGGTGGAAGCATCCATCTGAGAGAAGGGATGGAACAGCAGGTTGCGTTTATCCGCGGGGATCCCGATGCCGGTGTCGCTGATCTCGAAGCGGATTACTCCTGTATCGCCGGCCGATGCAAGTTTCACCCGCATCGACACTTCCCCGGCGGCGGTGAACTTCACCGCATTTCCAGCCAGATTGACCAGCACCTGGCGCACGCGGACGGCGTCGCCCAGCAATAGCGTGGGCACATCGGGCTCGATGAAACAAAGCAATTCCACACCCTTTTCCTGGGTCTTCACAGCCATCAGATCAGCTACCCCTTCCACCAGCGCCCGCAGATCGAAGGGTGCTTTCTCCAGGGTCAGCTTATGCGCTTCCATTCTGGAGAAATCCAGGACGTCGTTGAGTATCACCAGCAGCGCTTCGGCGCTATCCCGAAGCGTCTCCACGCGCTTGCGCTGGCGCGGATCCAGGTCACCGTCCAGCAGCAGCCCGGCCATCCCCAGAACGCCGTTCATGGGGGTCCGGATCTCATGGCTCATGTTGGCCAGAAATGAACTCTTGGCCTGGTTGGCGGCGTCCGCTTCTACGCGCGCATGAATCAACTCCGCCTCATAGCGCTTCTGCTCGGTGATCTCCTCGGCAATCCCAACGATCCGGATCAATTGCCCGGCTTGATCCCGAATGGGGAAGGCGCGGCCGCGAATCCATTTCTCCTGCCCGCCGGGCGTTCGAATTCTGTACTCCGTCTCGACAGATTCGCCCCGCATCTGCCTCTCAAACAACCAGCGGTGTTGCTCGCGATCATCAGGGTGGATGGCCTCCAGCCGGGATGCCGGGTTCTGATAAATGCTTTCACAGGTCCGGCCCCAAACCTGTTCATAGGCAGGGCTGATATAGAAAAACCGGTCGGACCCCGGGATCATCATCCAGAAAACTTCGCGAATATTTTCCGCCAGCTGGCGAAACTTCTCTTCGCTGTCCCGCAAAGCTTGCTCGGCTTGCTTGCGCTCGGTAATATCCCGAAAGAACCAAACGCGCCCCGGATGGCCGGCCTCTTCTCTCCGCAGCCGGGCGGAATACCGTTCCAATGTCCGGCCGTCTTTCAAATGAAGTTCACAATGATCGCTGGCATTTGGATCGTCGTGCAGCTCTTGAATTCGCTGCAGGAAAGCATCCGGATCTTGCACTCGATCGAGGACCGCCGAGAAGATGAGCGGAGCCCGGTCATTAATGGTGTAATCGGGCAGATCTTCCGGTATGCGGTCGAGGGGAATCTGCCAAACCTCCAGGAACTTTCTGTTATGCAGCACGATGCGATTTTCATCATTGACCACCAGAATTCCGTCCAGCGACACCTCGAGTATGGCGCTGATCAGAGAGTGATGAAATTGGAGCGCGGCTTCGTTTTGCTTGCGGTCGGTGATGTCCTTGCTGGTGCCGACCAGTCCCTGGAACTCACCATCGGGCGAAAAGCGCGGCTCGGCCACCGACTCTACCCAGCGCCACTCGCCATTGGCACGCCGGCTGCGTTGTTCGGCCTTAAAAGGCGCATGCTCGTCCAGTGCGCGCTCGAATGCCTCGAAAAACGCGGGAGCATCGTCCGGGTGAATCATTCGCCGCCACGCCTCGTGCTCTACCTCGCCGGAGGTTGCGCCACAGAATTCCCGGTAGGCCCGGTTGATGAACCGAGTGCCTCCCCGCGCGTCCGTTACCCAGATCCCAGTCGGGCAGCTGTCCGCCATGATCCGAAAGCGCTCTTCACTCTCGCGCAATGCCTCCGCTGCCCGCTTGTGCTGCGTCACATCTTCCACATGGGCGATGAAATAGAGCGGACCGCCGCCGGAATCCCGCACCGCGCCCATCCTGGTGCGTCCCCATACCACTCTTCCGCTGCGGTGAAGGTAGCGATTCTCCACTTCCACGTAGCGTCCCGGGTTCGCGATGAGCTGCTCCCCCATCCGCGCGCTATGCGCCAGATCGCCGGGATGGACCAGATTGGACCACGGCGCTCCCCAGCAGCTCCTGCTCGGAATATCCGACCATTTCGCAAAACACCGCATTCACTCGAAGGAAACTCCCGTCCGGTCCGGCTACGGTCATGCCGAACGGCGAATGTTCGAAGACCTCGCGAAATCGCTCTTCACTTTGCTTGAGATTCCGCAGCGCAGACAGGCGCTGGCTGATGTCGCGCACGATGGCGGAAATTCCCTCCACTTCTCCGAGCGGATTCAGGATCGGGGAGAGGGAGAGCGAAACTTCGATCGGACATCCATATTTTCCCTGTAGCAGCGTCTCGAAAGGCTGGATGGTTTGTCCCCCGCGCAGTGCGAGGATGAGATTTTGCATTTCGCCATGGCGGCTGGGAGGAACGAGAATGGCGGCGTTCTTCCCGATGATTTCCTGGCTCCGGTATCCCAGTAACGCTTCCGAGCCGCGGTTCCAGCTGACGATGGTCCCATCCGGCAGCACGGCGTGAATCGCTTCGCCGGAAGATTCCACGATGGAGGCCAGCAACGCGTGGGCATGCTCGGCTTGCTGGCGCTGGCTGATGTCGCTCAGAACGGTGGATACGGCCCACACCTCGCCGGCCGAGTTTCTGATGGGCCAGGCCGTGAGAGATACGGGAAATCTTCGCCCGTCCCGGCGCACACACAGATCCTCGTGCTGGCAGACGGACGTGCCCGCCAATACCCGTTCGGTGACTTGCTGCTGGGCGGTCAACCTTTCGCGGTGGCACGATCATCGAAACGTGCCGCCCGATCGCGTCCGCGGAGCGGTGTCCAAACAATGCTTCAGCCCCGCCATTCCAGGTGAGAATGATGCCCGAAGGCGTGTAAGTGATGATGGCATCCTCGGAATTCTCTACAATGGCCGCCAGGAACCGTTGTGTGTTCTCAGCCGCCCGGCGCTCCGTTACGTCCTGTTTGATGGCAATGTAGCTGATAATTTCGCCATCCACGCCCCGCACCGGAGTAATGCGCATCTCCTCGGTGTAAACCGTTCCATCCTTGCGCCGGTTGTTTACCTCGCCCCGCCAGATTCCCCCGGACCGGATGGTGTTCCAGAGATCTTCGTAAAAAGGCATCGCGTGGCGTCCCGACTTGAGGATGCGCGGGTTCCTCCCCAGAACTTCCGCGCTGCTGTATCCCGTCATCGCCGTGAACGCGGGATTCACATACTGGATGGTCCCGCTAGGATCGGTAACGACGATGCCATCCCCGGCCTGCTCCACCGCGGCGAGCAACCCGGCCGGGTCGACGATGCCATTTTCCAGGAGCACGCTTTGTCCTCGATGAGGTCACAACCTCTCTGCGCTTATCGGCCTGCGGGGAAATCCCCTCTAGCTCAATAACGGAACAACCTCGTCGATATGCCCAGTAGGCCGACCCGGTAGGGCGGTCGGAAATGCCGTAGAAATGGACACGCCAACTATACTCGTGGTGGACGACACGCCCACCAATCTGGACGTGGTGGGGAGCATCCTGGAAGCCGAGGGATTCCGCACGCTCACCGCGGCCGACGGCCCCACTGCCCGCATTCTGAGCCGCGCCAAACAGCCGGATCTCATTCTGCTGGACGTGATGATGCCGGGCGAAACGGGCTTTGAAACCTGCGCGCGGTTGAAATCCGATCCGGTCACCGCCGACATTCCCATCATCTTTCTCTCGGCTTTGGATGATGTGAAGAACAAGGTGGCGGGCCTGAAGATCGGCGGCGTGGACTATATCGCGAAACCCGTGCATGGCGAGGAGGTGCTGGCGCGCGTGCGCGTTCATCTGCGCATCCGCGAGACTAACCGCGCTTTGGTTTTGCTGCACCGGTCCCGCCTGGAGCAGTTGCGCGATGCCCAGCAGGCCATTCTGGTTCAGCCGGATGATTGCCCGGGGGCCTGCTTCGCAGTCTATTACCGGCCCCTGGAAGAAACGGGCGGCGATTTCTACGACGTGATTCCGCTGGGGGCCGGAATTTTCGGATACTTCGTGGCGGACATTAGCGGCCACGGCGTCAGCGCCGCGTTTCTGACCTCCGCGGTGAAGGCGCTGCTGCGACAGTACGCCGGACCCGTGTTTTCTCCCGAGGATGCCATGCGCGGCGTGGATTCGGTGATGGGACAGATTCTGGGCGAAGAGCAGTATCTGACGGCGTGCTATGCGCGCCTGAATCGCCAGACTCGCCAGTTGGCTGTGATCAGCGCCGGCCATCCGCCCCTGATTTTAGTGAGCCGCGACGGGACGCCCAAAACGGTGGAGCTGGAAAGCGATCCGCTGGGTATGTTCGGCGCGGCGACGCTCCACCGCCAGGACCTGCGCGTGAAGCGGGGCGACCGCTTCTTTCTTTATAGCGACGGCCTGATCGAATCCTCGGCGGGCGGCGGACGGCGGGAGGGTTTGGAGCAGTTGGTGGCGGCCTGCGTCCGGCACCGGGGCGCGGCGTTGCGCGAGGCGGTCTCGCTGATTATGGGCGAGCTGCGCCCCGAGGAGCATCCCATTGAAGACGATCTGCTTTTACTCGCCGCGGACGTGGGCGAATGACCCGATCCGCGCCATGCCGACTGCGAAATGCGCGTGACGCTTCCGGCCACACTCCAAGCCGTCGAGGAATTCTTCGCCGAATTCCGGCGCAAGAGCCAGAGCCTGCCGGATCCATCGATCTGCTTTGGGGCCGAGTTGCTGGTGCGCGAGGCGCTAACCAACGCCGTGCTGCATGGATCGGGGGCCGATCCCGCCAAGCAGGTCCGCTGTTCGGTGAGACTCAAGGGACGCCGTCTGCTGATCGCGGTCTCAGACGATGGCGAGGGCTTCGACTGGCGCGCGGCCCGGCATAAGCCGGCGGGATCCCTGGATATTTCCGGACGCGGTATCGGCATCCTCCATCAGTATGCCAACTGGGTCCGGTTCAACGAGCGGGGCAACGCAGTGACCATGATCAAACGTTTCGATGAGGAAAAACCAATGGTAGACATCCTGCGAGAAGACAACAAAGCCGTCCTCCGGCCGGGCGGAGATAACATCGTGGCGGCCACCCTACCCGACTTGCGAGCGAAGATGCGCGACATCGTCGGAGGAAGGCGTTCAGGAACTGGTGATCGATTTGACCGACGTGCGGATGGTCGATTCGAGCGGCATCGGTCTGCTGATTTCGGCGCACAACTCCCTGCGCAAATCGGCGGGCCGCTGGCCGTGATCCACGCTTCCGACGGAGATTCTGGAGCTGTTCCGGACCATGCGCATGCACCAGCATTTCAGCGTGTCCGGAAACTGAGAGGACCATCATGAACGAACCTGGCATCTGGACGACGAGGTACTGCAGGACTATCTGGCCGAATGCCGCGAGCACCTGGCCACCATTGAAACGGACCTGCTGGCCATCGAGCAGGGCGGCGCGGAGATCGACGAGCAACTGGTGAACCGCGTCTTCCGCGCGGCGCATTCCATCAAGGGCGGCGCCGGCTTCTTCGACCTGGTCAAGATCCGCGAACTGGCGCACAAAACGGAAAACGCGCTCGACCTGGTCCGCTCGCCGGCAGATGGTGCCCACGCCGGAGGTGGTGAGCATTCTGCTGCTGGCCTTCGACAAGCTGCGCGAGCTGATCGGCAATCACCGGGAGAGCAACCAGGCCGACATCAGCGAGTTCGTCGCGGCGCTGACCGCGCTGGCCGTCGGCAAGTCTGCCGGCCGAGCGAGAAGAGCTCGCTGCACGAGCAGGTCGACAGTGCAGCTGCCGCGACGCCGAACAAGCACATCCAGGTTTCGGCCTTCGATCTGAGCCAGGCGCGCCAGGGCGGCAAGTGCGTTTACCTGATCGAATACGATCTGATTCACGATATCGAGCGGCGCGACAAGACGCCCTGGGAGGTGTTCAAGAGCCTGATCAAGTGCGGCACGATTCTGGAGACGGTATTCGATCTGGATTCGGCGGGAACGCTCGACGACGAGCCCTCGAACCGGCTGATGCTGGAGGTGCTGTATGCCACGGTGCTGGAGCCGGACCTGCTCCGGCAGGCTGGTGGATGTTCCGCCGGAGCGAGTCCGGCTGATCGAGAAGAACGGCGCATCCACGGCCGCTGGCCAGCCGGCTCCCGGCCGTCAGGCGCGCCGAGCCAGTGCGCAGAGCTCGCGCCAGTGCCGGTGGCTGCCGAAACCTGCAGCCGGCGCCGACCGCCCGCAACCGCGGCCGAGGACAGCGCACCCAAACCAGCCGGCGGCCACGCCGGTTCCGGCCGGCGAGACCACCATCCGGCTGAACGTGACGCCTGCTCGATTCGCTGATGACGCTGGCCGGCGAACTGGTGCTCAGCCGCAACCAGTTGAACGAATCGCTGTCGCGGCAGCGACGAGCGCGGCATCCGCTCCGGCGCCCAGCGCGTGAGCCTGGTGACCTCCGAACTGCAGGAGGTGGTTACGCAGACCCGCATGCAGCCGGTGGGCGCGCTGTTCGCCAAATTTCCGCGGCTGGTGCGCGATCTGGCGCGCGATCTCGGCAAAGAGGTCCAGCTCAAGCTCGAAGGCGGCGAAGTCGAAATCGACAAGACGCATTCTCGAAGGCCTGAGCGATCCGCTCACGCACATGGTGCGGAACGCGGTGGACCACGGCATCGAATCGCCCGCCGAGCGGACCGCCGCGGGCAAGCCGGCCGCCGGGCACCGTGACTGCTGCGCGCCTCCCATCAGGCCGGGCCAGGTGGTGATCGAGATCTCGGACGACGGCAAGGGCCTGGCGGCCGAAAAGATCGCGGCGTCTTCGCTCGCCAAGGGCCTGGTGACCCGCGAACAAGTGCAGGCCATGTCGGAGCGCGACAAGATGGCGCTGATTTTCCTGCCGGGCGTCTCGACCGCCGAGAAGGTGAGCGATGTTTCGGGCCGCGGCGTCGGCATGGACGTGGTCAAGACCAACCTGGACCGGCTGGGCGGCAAGATCGAGATCGATTCCGCGCCCGGCCGGGGCTCCCGCTTCCGCATCAAGCTGCCGCTGACGCTGGCCATCATTCCCTCGCTGCTGGTTTCCGACGGCGGCGAGCGCTTCGCCATCCCGCAGGTGAGCGTGGGCGAGCTGATCCGCATTCCGGCGGCGCATCAGATCGCCGCAGCGCACCGACCGCGTGGGCGACGCCGACAGTGCTGAATGTGCGCGACCGGCTGGTGCCGCTGGTGCATCTGGCGGATGCCCTGGGAGTGCCGCGCGCCGGAGAACTCGTCGCGAGCACTGAACGTGGTGCTGGTGGACACCGGCGCGTTCGAGTACGGGCTGGTGGTGGAGGAACTGCACGACACGGTGGAGATCGTGGTGAAACCGCTGGGCCGGCATCTGAAAGGACTGCCGATTATGCCGGCGCCACCATCCTGGGCGACGGGCACGTGGCCGTGATCCTGGATGTCGCCGGACTGGCCGCGCGCGCGGAGCTCACGGCCGGCACGGCGGAAGCCACGGCCCGGCAGACGGTGGCGGCGAGCGCCGCCGGCGGGCGAGCTGCACGCGCTGCTGCTGTTCCACAACGCGCCCGGCGAGACCTGCGCGGTGCCGATCGAGCAGGTGTCGCGCATCGAGCGGGTGCGCCCGGCGCAGATTGAGTATCTGGGCGGACGCCGCACCATGCAGTATTGCGGCGCCAGCCTGCCGCTGGTGACGCTGCACGATGCCGCGGCGGTGGGCGATCTTGACCGACGAGCAGCAGTGGGTGGTGATCGTTTTCGAGAGGCTGGGCCGGCCGCTGGGCCTGCTGGCCGCCGAGCCGCTGGACATGGTCGAAGCGGCGCTCAACATCGATACCGTCACGCTTGCGGCAGCGCGGGCATCGCGGGCTCGGCGGTGCTCAAGGATCGCACCATCCTGCTGCTGGACATTTTCGAATTGGCCGACGCGGCGCGGCCGGAAGCGCGGCCAATCCACGGCGGCGGTGCCGCTCCGCGATCCACAAGGCGGATGTCCCGACCGTGCTGGTGGCCGACGATTCGGAATTCTTCCGCGGCCAGATCCAGCGCCTGGTGGAAGCGGTGGGCTGCCGGGTGCTGGCGGCGGAAGATGGCCAGGCCGCCTGGGAGATCCTCGACCAGCACGCCGGCGAGGTGGACCTGGTGGCCACCGACATCGAAATGCCGCGCCTGGACGGCCTGGCGCTGACGCGGCAGATTCGCGCCGACCGGCGCTTTGCCGGGCTGCCGGTGATTGCGCTGTCTTCGCTGGCGGGAGAGGAAGAAATCGCCCGCGGCATGGCCGCCGGCGTGGATGAATATCAGGTCAAGCTCAACAAGGATGAGTTGATGGAGAGCATCCGCAAAGCAGTCGGCAGGAAAAAGAATGCCTCGGCCTCGAGGAATCTTTGGCATAGAAGAAGGACAAATGACAATGCATAGACTTGCAAACATGAAAATCGGTAAAAAGCTGGCACTGGTGTCCGGGCGTCAGCATTTTACTGCTCGCCTGCGCTTGCCGGGTTGGCTCTGTGGGCGTTAAGCCAGGCCAATGCGGCAGCACGACGAAGGCACAAGCTCTACGCCCACAAGTTGGACCTGGCGGTAAGGATCGACGCTACTCTGTCGGAGTTGGCGCTGCGCATGAGCAACCTGACCGGTTCCAGACACGTTGGCCAGGAAGCGGAACAAGTGCTGGCGCTGCGCAAGGACTACGCGGCGGACTTCGCAGTTTCTGAAAGACGCGGCTACCGACGACCAAGACCGGGGACTGCTGCAGCAAGATCGAAGAGGTGATCGTCGCCTGGCGCGATTTGAACAATAAGATCATGGAAGCGGCGCAGGCCGGCAAGCATCGATGCCGCCAGGGTCAGGGAGGAATCCCTGACCCGGTTCAGCGCGCTCAAGTCGGCCGTGGCCGAGTATCAAGCTACCGCCAGAAGCGCATGGACACCATGGAACAAGAGCAGCAGGCCATGGTTTCCGCAGGTGCGGCTGTGGCTGATCGGGCTGGCGTTGCTGGCCGCGGTGATCGGCGATTGCTTTGAGCCGGACTATCGCACGCAGCATCACAGTCCCGGTCGCCAGGACGGTCGCACTCCTGGATAGTGTCGCAAGCGGGGACGTCAGCGCAGGATGTGGCGCCGGAGTTTCTGGAGCGCGAGGACGAAATCGGCCTGCTGGCCAAGGCAGTGCAGGGCATGTCTGTCAACCTGCGCGTGTGATCAGGAAGATCAACGATGGAATCGCGTGTTCTATCTTCCTCGTCGGCGGAGCTGTCCGCGAATTCGACCAGATGTCGGAGGGCTCCCAGCAGGCCTCCGGACAAGCTCATGCAGTAGCCGCGGCGGCCGAGCAGATGACCGCCAACGTGATTTCGGTGGCGGCGGGCATGGAGCAGACCACCACCAACCTGGCCAGCGTCGCCTCCGCCACCGAGCAGATGACCGCCACCATCGGCGAGATCGCCGGCAATTCGGAGAAAGCGCGCCGCATCACCGAAGAAGCCACGCGCCAGGCGGCGCGCATCAGTGAACAAATGAACCAGCTGGGCGCGGCGGCGCAGCAGATCGGCAAAGTCACCGAAACCATCACCGAGATTTCGTCGCAGACCAATCTGCTGGCGCTGAACGCCACCATCGAAGCGGCGCGCGCCGGGTCGGCGGGCAAGGGATTCGCGGTGGTGGCCAACGAGATCAAGGAACTGGCCACAGCAGACCGCCGCCGCCACCGAGGACATCAAGGGCCGGATCGCGGGCGTGCAATCGTCCACCGCCGGCGGGATTGCCGAGATCGACAAAGTGTCGCAGATCATTCACGAAGTCAGCGACATCGTGTCGTTCGATCGCCGCCGCCATCGAAGAACAGTCCACGGTGACGAAAGACATCGCGCGGAACATCGCGCGAAGCCTCCACCGGCGTGCGGGACGCCAACAAGCGGGTGGCGGAAACCTCGCAGGCCACCGCGGAGATCGCGCGCGAAATCGGCGGCGTCGACCAGGCGGCCGGGCAGCATGGCGGACGGCAGCGAGCAGGTGCGGACCAGCGCCACGGAACTGTCCAGGGTGGCCGAACAACTGCAGACCACCGTGCAGCGGTTCAAGGTCTGAGTCCGAGGAGAGGATCATGGCACAGACACTGACGGCTCAGAGCGGGCAGACGGTTCTGCTGGCGACCTTTTTCGTGCGCGGCGCGCTGTGCGCCCTGGACGCCACCGAGGTCCAGGAAGTGATCCGGCTGGGACCGGTGACGCCGGTGCGGTACGCCCCGGAGGCGGTCCTCGGTATCGTGAACCTGCGCGGCAAGATCGTCACCATCGTCGACCTGGGGCTGCGCCTGGGACTTCCCCAAGGCAGTGCCAGGAAGCGACAGCCGGATCTTCATCATGGAGGACCGCGGCGAATTCATCGGACTGCTGGTGGATCAGGTGGATGAGGTGGTGGAGATCGAGCGCGAGCGCTGGCAGCCGCCGCCGGCCAACGTGAACTGGGGGCAGGCCCAGTTCTTCAAGGGCGTGTGCCGCGATCGCGGCCGGGTAATCACGCTGGTGGATGCCAGCCAGATTCTGGCGGAAGCCTGAGAGCACGCTGAAAAGCGCTCTTCGAAAAGAAAGAGGAATTAGAATGATTCAACTCGCGAACGTCAAAATAGCGAGGAAGCTCGCGCTCTTGATTGGAGCCAGCGTGCTTCAGGTGGCTTGCCTTACGGGCGTGGCGTGGTGGGGCGTGCATTCTCTGAATACCCAGATGGATCATGCCAAGGACGAGGCCCGCAGGACCACTCTGGCTTTGAGAGTATCGTCCCAGGTCAATGCCCTCGGAGTGAATGTGGTGAACGCATTGTTGTTTAAGAAGTTCGATGCCGCCACGATGGACCGTATTGCGGCGTTTCGCAAGGGTTACATGGCCGACTTGGATGAACTGGCCACGCTTTCCAATTCCGCGGACGGCAACCGACGGAGGGAAACAATGGTTCAGACCCTGACCCAGTGGAGGGAAGCCGACCTCAAGGTGATTGCCGCAAGTGAGGCGGACAATCAGGGGGAGGCACTGAAGTTATACCGCGAACAAGTGATACCCCGGTTCCAGGAACTCGGTGCTGCCTTGACCGACTACCAGGCCTACCGGCAGCGGCAGGTAGACCAAATCAACCAGACGCAGCACGCCTCCGTTTTTCGGACCAGGGTGCTCCTGCTGGCGTTCGGTGGTGTTTGGCTGGCTATTTCCTGCGCCCTCGGCGTGGTGATCGCAGGCAGCATCTCCAAGCCGTTGGAGGCCGCGGTGAAACACCTGGAGGAAGTGGCTGCCGGAGACATGTTGAACGATATGTCAGCGGAGTATCTGGAGCGCGAAGACGAGATCGGCCTGCTGTCCCAGAGCATGCAGACGATGTCGGGCAGCTTGCGGAACATGATCGGGAAGGTCAACGAGGGGATCGGCGTTCTATCTTCCTCGTCTGGGGAACTATCCGCCAACTCCGGCAAAATGTCGGACGGGTCGCGCGAGGCCTCCGGTAAAGCCCATGCGGTGGCCGCGGCCGCCGAGCAGATGACCGCCAACGTGGTGTCGGTGGCGGCGGGCATGGAGCAGACCACCACCAATTTAACCAGCGTTGCCTCCGCCACCGAGCAGATGACTGCGACCATCGGCGAAATCGCCGGCAATTCCGAGAAGGCGCGCCGCATCACCGAACAAGCCACCCGGCAGGCGGCGACCATCAGCGAACAAATGATCCAGCTGGGCGCGGCGGCGCAGTTGATCGGCAAAGTCACCGAAACCATCACTGAGATTTCGTCGCAGACCAATTTGCTGGCGCTCAACGCCACCATCGAGGCGGCCCGCGCCGGGTCGGCGGGCAAGGGATTCGCGGTGGTGGCTAACGAGATCAAGGAACTGGCCAAGCAGACCGCCGGCGCCACCGAAGACATCAAGGGCAAGATCGCGGGCGTGCAATCGTCCACCGCCAGCGGGATTGCCGAAATCGACAAAGTGACGCGTGATCATTCACGAAGTCAGCGACATCGTATCTTCGATCGCCGCCGCCATCGAAGAACAGTCCACGGTAACCAAAGACATTGCGCGGAATATCGCGGAAGCCTCCACGGGCGTGGGGGACGCCAACAAGCGGGTGGCGGAAACCTCGCAGGCCACCGCGGAGATCGCTCGCGAGATCGCCGGCGTCGACCAGGCGGCGGCGCACATGGCCGAGGGCAGCGAGCAAGTGCGAAGCCAGCGCCACCGAATTGTCCAAAGTCGCCGAACAACTGCAGACAGCGGTGTCGAAGTTCCGCGTGGCCCGCGTCGACCACAATGTTTTGAGAGAGCGCGGTCAGCGCGCACTCGGCATGGACCTCGCGCCTCAGAGCCGCCATTGCCAGCAGACACCTGGACATCCCGGTGGCCACGGTCAGGGTAGACAATCAATGCCAATTCGGCAAGTGGCTGTACGGCGAGCAGGACTCTCAGCCGAAGAGAAGCAGGCCGACCACTACCGCAGCGTGAAGCAACTGCACGCGCAATTCCACGAGGCGGCGTCCGCGGTGAGCGCAGTTTGGAATCTCGGGCCAGAAGGAGGCGGCGGAGAACGCGATGAGCCCAGGCAGCGAATACACCCGAGTCTCGTCGGCATTGACGGGTGCTCTGAACAATTGGAGCGCGGCCGTTTGAACCCGCTGGAGGACTAGGCCCTCGCACGAGCGCATGAGTATGCGGGTTCTGGTAGTGGACGATACTGTGGTGTTCCGGCGCATTGTCTCGGACGCCTTGGCGGGCGTGCCGGGTGTGGAGGTTGTGGGCACGGCGTCCAACGGCAAGCTGGCGCTGGCGCGGATGGCGGCGCTGCAGCCCGATCTGGTAACGCTGGATATCGAGATGCCGGAGATGAACGGGATCGAGGTGCTGGAGGCGATGGCGCCGGCGGGCCTCAAGGCTCGGCGTCATCGTGCTCAGCTCCCTCACCGTGCGTGGCGGAGAGATGACCGTGCGGGCGCTGGAACTGGGCGCCTTCGATTTCCTGACCAAACCGGAGGGGGGCACGGCAGCGCGAAAACCTGGCGCGCCTGCGTGCGCGCCTGGCGCCGATGATCCGCGCCTTCGAGAGGCGCCGCGAAATCCGCGCCATGCTGGACGCGAGAGCAGCGCCGTCCGACGGGTCGAGGCGGCGCCGGCGCTGCCGGGATCGGCGCCGTCGGTCCGTCGCCCGCGCGACGGACCGCCGGCGGGTTCGCCACTGGTGCTGATCGGGGTGTCCACGGGCGGTCCCGGCGGCCCTGGCTAACTGTATTGCCGGCGCTCCCCGGCGATCTGGGACGCGCCGGTCTCTCATCGTGCAGCACATGCCGGCGATGTTTACCCAGCCGCTGGCCGACAGCCTGGCGCGAAAATGTGCGCTGCGCGTGTCTAAGAAGCACGCGACGGCGACGCCGCGCTAGCAAACTGCGCCTATCTGGCGCCCGGCGGGAGGCAAATGAAAGTGGTCTGCCGGGTGCGCAGGGAGAACCCATTCTGCGGGTCACCGACGATCCCCGGAGAATGGCTGCAAGCCGGCCGTGGATTACCTGTTCCGCTCGGCCGCCGCGCAGTTTCCCGGGCCGCGCCATCGCCGCCATTCTGACCGGGATGGGCAACGACGGCACCGCCGGCCTGCGCCTGCTCAAGCGCGGCGGCTGCCTCGCCATCGCGCAGGACGAAGCCACCTGCGTGGTGTTCGGCATGCCCAAGGAAGCCATCGCGACGGGCTGGTCGATACCGTGGCGCCGCTGGACCGGATCGCGGCCGCGATCGTGCGCTCGGTGCGCGAGGGCATGCGCATGATCAAGCTCCTGCCGGAAGAACAGAAGCCGCTGGCCGCACTACATCTACTCCATCTGCGCCATGACGCTCGATCAATCCAAGGCGTACCTGATGGAAAGCCGGCTCGGGCGCCTGGTTGAAGAGACCGGCTGCGGCAGCTACAGCGGCCTCATCGATCGGGCGCAGTCGCGACCCCGCCCGCGCGCTCGAGCGGCGCATCATCGATGCCATCACTACTAACGAAACGCTGTTCTTCCGCGACACGTCGCCGTTCGACCTGCTGCGCCACAAGATCGTTCCGGAACTGATCGACCGGCGCGCGAAGACCGGCGCCGCACGTATTCGCATCTGGAGTGCCGCCTGCTCCACCGGCCAGGAAATTTACAGCATCGCCATCCTGCTCAAAGAACTGCTGGGCGATCCCGGAGCGCTACGGCGTCCGGCTGCTGGGCACCGACATTTCCGACCAGGCGGTGGCCCAAGCCAGCCGGGGGGTCTACAATGCCATCGAGATCGGGCGCGGGCTGCAGCGAGGACTGCGCGACCAGGTATTTCGTCGCGCGTCCGCGGCGGCTGGCAGATTCGCGACGAGATCCGCGCCATGGCCTCGTTCAAGAAGCTGAACCTGATGGCGGATTTCTCGGCCGCTGGGGAAATTCGACGTCAATCTTCTGCCGCAACGTGGCGATCTACTTCAACGAACCAGACCGCATCTCGTTGTTCGGCCGGCTGGGGCGCGCTCTGGATCAGGATGGCTACCTGGTGATCGGCGCCATGGAGTCACTGAATGGAATCTGCCCGCAGTTTGAATCCAAGCGGCATCTGCGCTCGGCGTTTTATCAGTCAAAACCGGACTGCCGAAGGCGTGAGGCGCCCCCCGCCGAGCCGCGGATGTTGCTTCCCGAATTCCCGCACAGGGCACAATTCCTCCCAATTTTCCACAGTTATCCTGCAAACTCTCGGTGCGGAAGCCGTTCTTTGCAACGGGACGGTCGGGCTGCATTTTCCTGGACACGCTGGAGATCGCAGATCCGAGTTCTGCCGGGTCCACGATCGACACCAATTCGCTCCTCCGCTTGCTTACCCGAGCTTGGCTGTGCCAAGATGTGCTTCAGTACAAACGCCACCGGGCAAACTACCGTGGAGGATCCATGCGGAACCACTTCACTTCAGTAAGACAACTGCTCCCTGTGCGATTGCAATCGGCTTTCTATACGTCTGTCTGGCACACGTCGCCAGCGCACAGGCGCCGCCGGCGCGGCTACTCAGTCAGCACCGTGGTCGAGCATCCGACCTACGTTTCCATTCCGATGGAAATCATGGTGAACCGCCCCGCCGCCGAAGTCTGGAAGCGCGTCGGCAAGTATTGCGATATCGGCGAGTGGCTGCAGGTCCCGTGCACGATCATCTCGGGCAAGGACGGGGAATTCGGCGCCGTCCGCTCCATCGGCAGCGAGGTTCTGGTGGGGAAGACCGAACTTTCCTACACGTACACGCAGCCCGTGCGGGAGGGCCGGCCCTACAATCTCTATCACGGCACGCTGGAGGCCAGGCCGGTAACGGCCACCACTCGAAGCTGGTCTACACTCTGGTCTTTGATAACTCGATGCTGGCCGGACGACGCCGCGCGCGAAAAGGACATCGCGCAAAGGACCGCCAGTTCACGCAGGCGCTCAAGAATATGAAGATCCTGGCCGAAGGCGGCACCCTGCCTCCGCCCCCGGCTCGCGGCCGTTAAAAGCGCAAAAGGGTGCTGCGCGGACGACCAAACAGCCGCGAACTGCTTCGCGCCGTGCTCCGTTTTGCGCGAGTTTCTCAAGAAGCGCAAAGGGCGTGGGGCGGACGACCAAACAGCCGCGAACTGCTTCGCGCCACGCTCCGTTTTGCGCTTGGTTCCTCAGGAGTCGGACGCCGAACCTATCGCGACCGCCGAGCCCGTGTACGGGCGCCCTTCTGCGCGGCTTGCTTGCGCCCGGCCACGCCCTTGGTACGAGCCGCCTTCTGGCAGCCGCGCTTCGATTCGCAGCCCCTCGGCTCCGTGCGCTCGGCGTGCGACTCGCGCGAAAGGGCGGTGTGAGATGCGGACCGATGCCCTTCCCTCTTCAAAGCGGATGCAACGCCGCGCGATCTTTTCTGCGAGGGCGCGTGGCTCGATCGATTCGATCCCCTGGCGTTGTCCCTCGCAGCCTGCGTGCGAGTGCCGGCCTAAGCCTTGCCCCTCTTCGGCGGCGAAAGCTTTACTCCAGCCCGCCGGGCTTTCGACAGGCCAATCGCCACCGCCTGTTTTGCGGAGCGGGCCCCGTGCTTCCCTTTCCGGACATGGTCCATCTCTTCTTTAACGAATTCTCCAGCTTGCGTGGACGGAGCTTTGCCCTCGCGCTTGTCTCGCCGGGAACGCTCCAGCGTCTTCTTTTCAAGGCATACGGATCTCCTTGTTCGTTTCCGTTCATTTCTCCCTCTACATTTCTAGACAGGCGCGCGCAAACTAAGTTTCAGATTGGCTCTTGTGGCCAACCAGTTGCTGCGGAATGGGAGAGGCGAACCATGACACGAACAGAATCACCGGCGCCGCCGAATACATTCCAGAACATGCGACACCGCGCGCGCTGCGGCAAGCCGTGCAAAAGTGCCGGGGATGCGATCTGTACGCTCACGCCACCCAGGCGGTGTTCGGCGAAGGACCAAACGCGGCGCAAATTGTTTTTATCGGCGAGCAGCCCGGCGACGAAGAAGATCGCCAGGGCCAGCCGTTCGTAGGGCCATCCGGAAAAATCTGCCCGATCGCGCCCTGGCCGAGGCCGGCATTGATCGGTCATTGGTATACGTAACGAACGCGGTAAAGCACTTCAAATTCGAAGAACGTGGCAAAAGACGGTTGCACAAAAAGCCCAGCGGGATCGAAATCCGGGCGTGCCGTCCGTGGCTGGAGGCCGAAATCAATTTCGATCCAGCCCCAGATCATCGGTGCGTCTGGGTGCCACGGCGGCGCAGTCCATCTTTGGCGCAAGCTACCGGCTGACCAAAGAGCGCGGGCAGTTCGTTCGCAATCTGGGCGCCGCATGTCACCTCCACCGTTCATCCCTCCGCGATCCTGCGCGCGCCGGGGATGAGCATGCTGACACCTGGAATATGAACGGTTCGTCGCCGATCTG
>CAVXGM010000003.1:0-426990 GCA_963761265.1 Bryobacterales bacterium | reverse complement strand
GGAAATAACCCTTCCCATTGCGCCCAAGCGTGCCGCGTTCACACACCTGGGAACGCGAGTTATTCCTATGGTCAAATGTGTCGAGACGGGGCTTGAGACACGCGCAAAAGTGAGTGCGCCTAGGCCAGCGCCAACGGACGGATCGGCGATCCGGTGCCGCCGCGAATTTTGAGTGGTGCCGCGACGAACACAAACTCGTAAATCCGATCGCGCGACAGATTCTTCCAGGTTCAACGCTTCGATAATATGGATGCCGGTTTCCACCAGCAGATGCACGTGTACCGGCATGCGTGCGGCCGGGACCTTCTCGAACGCGATGGTGTCGGAGCCGGCGGCGAAGACCCCGCGCTCGCTCAACCAGCGCGCGCCGTCCAAGTTCGGGACCCGGTCCAGTGACGGCATGTCCCTTGGCCGCCGGTGACGAATTGCGCGAGTGTTCGAGAAATAGCGCGCCCATCCGGTGCGCAGCAGCACCACGTCGCCGGGCTCGATCGTTGTCTTCGCTGTCTTCGAGCGCCTCATCCAGATGCGCCGGGCGTGATCGCGAAATCCGGCGGCAGCGCATCCACTTCATTTGCGCCGGCGATGTCGAGCAGCACGCCGCGCCGCAAGATGGGCGCGATGGTTTCCGCGCCAAGCTGCGCTGAATCCGCTGGAATCGTTTTGCACGGCCTGCGCCTCCACGCCGCCGTACAGCCTGCCGCCGCAGGAATAGTGGCACAGCGCATCGATGTGCGTGCCCACGTGGCCGCCGAAGGCAATGGACTCGGCCGCAGAACTGACGCCGCCTTCCAAGCACCATGTCGCCGTGTTTCCGCGTGAGGCCGAACACAAACGGCGGATGCGTCGGAAAATGCGGCATGCCGGCGAAGTAGGGATGCGCGAGATCGTAAACGTTTGTGCTGCTGATTAGATCGAGTAACTCGTTCATCACCGCCGGCGGCCCTCGGCCTGCTTGCGGGTGACGTGCCGCATGCGCGCCTTGGCGGGCGTGACCAGGCGCGTCTTTGGAGGCCCAGCGCCCCAGGCGATAGACTGCGTTGATAACCGGCCGTGAGATTGGCGATCGTAATGGTCACCGTGCCGCTCGCGTCGATGGAATAATTCTCTTCGATCTCGTGCGACCGCGCGGCCGCCGAGTGCGCCACTTCCACGGCTTCGGCGTCCTGCAAAGCGGGATCGAACGGAAACTGAATCTCGTCCCATACCGTCACGTCGCCGCGAGGCTGGCCCTCGTCATCCAGGTGCGTGCACTCCAGATATCGAAAATGCCCGATGTTGTGCACCGGACGTGTAGCGCCGGTCGGATTTCGAGCGGCTGCTCGCCGGGACCGGGCAGCGCGACGCCCTTCTGAAACAGCGGATCGAAAACGATGCGGCGCCCGGCATCGCCCTCGCGCCACACGCCGAAATAGCGCGTGAACTTTTCGCGCAAAACATAACCGGCCTGCGCGTCGGCCTGGATGGCGAAGCCCAGCGCCGTCGCCGATCGCGCGTGCACCGAGCGCCGCATCCGCCTGCCGAACTGCTCGCGCAGAACGCGGCCGACGATCGGCAGCTCGCTCCCGCCGCCCGTGACGTACAGCGCTTCAATCTCGCGTGCCGCCTTGCGCTTCCAGCAAATCCTCCACCACGTGCAACGTCTCGTCCACCAGCGGCCGGCAGCGCTCGTAATAATCGGCCACCGGAACCGTCACGGTGCCCCAGCCTTCGCGCACGTTTCCAGATCCACCACGATTCGCCGCGTGTTCGGATTGAGGGCCTCCTTGCGAACGCGGCACTCTTCGAGCAAGCGGAAGTGCTCGGCCTGCGAGAGGCCGTTGCGCTCGTCGTTGGTGGTGGCCATCTCCGCGAGAATCTCGTCGAAATCGTCGCCGCCCAGCGTAGCGATGCCTTCGGTGGCCAGCGGCCGATGCGTTTTCTCTCCCACTTCCACCAGCGACGCATCGAAGGTTCCGCCGCCCAGGTCGTACACCAGAATCACGCCGTTGATTTTAGTTCTTGTGGCCGAACTCGATGCTCGCGGCGGAAGGCTCATTCAACAGCCCGATCACGTCGCAGCCCGCCGAGCGGAACGCCTCCACCGTGAGAAAGCGCTGGTTGGTGTTGGCGTTCGCCGGCACGCCCAGCATCACTTCGAGCTTTCTCTTGCGGCAGCAGATCGCGCAAGCGCCGCGGCCATTTCGCGCAGCACCTGGATCAGCGGCACCTGCTGATCGGCCAGCTCCAGAATGGTATTCGGGCCGGCATCCTGCAGCACGCGCTTGAGCGAGCGGATGATGGTCCACTCGGGATCCTGCTGGCACGCCCAGGCCTGCCATCCGTACACGCGCTCGCGGCCGCGCACGGCGACCAGGGACGGGAACCAGTCCACATGCGCGCCGTCCGGCGCTTCGAACGAAAGCAGCGGATAATTTCCGCGATCCACCGCGGCCACCACGGTGCGTGTGGTGCCGAAATCGATTCCCAGTCTGACCGGCTGACCAGATTTCAGTGCCAAAGCTTTACCTTCAATCGCGATTGTAGCTCACCTGGGCAGTCGCATCCTGTGTGCACACTGAAAGGTTGCCCTTCGAACACTTTTACGGGAACGCCAAGGTCGCGCAAACTCTGTACGCGATGACGCAGCAGGAGCGCATCCCGCAGACGATTCTGCTGGACGGCCCGGAAGGCGTGGGCAAAGCCACGCTGGCGCGGCGATTCGCGGCGGCGCATGATCGGCGGCGCGGACAAAATCGAACAGGACGATCTGAGCCTGGAGGCGAACGCCGAAACCATCGCCGAGCGCGAAAAATGGCCATCCGACAAGCGCAACGAAGATCCGCTGCTGTTTGCCACGCATCCCGATTTCCTGACCTTTCCGCCGGACGGCCCGCTGCGGCAGATCACCATCGAGCAGATGCGCCTGCTGAAGGAGCGCGCGCAATATAAGCCGCTGCACGGAACGCGCCGCGTGTTTCTGATCGATCATATCGATCGCGCCAATGAGCAAGCCGCGAATTCGCTGCTGAAGACGCTGGAAGAGCCGCCCGATCATTTGATCCTGTTGCTGGCCGCCGAAAATCCCTACGATCTGCTGCCCACCATCCGCTCGCGCGCGGTGTCGTTCCATCTGGCGCCGCTGTCGAATGCGGAGATGCGGCGTTCGTGGCCGAGCGCGCGGCTTGTCGGATGCCGAGCGGCGCATCGCGCTGGCGGCGGGAAGTCCCGGCCTGGCGGTATCGATGGATCTGGATGTGTACGACGAGCGCCGCACCGCGATGGTGAAGCTGCTGGAAGTGGCCGCCGGGCGCGCGCCGTTCGCCGAATGGGCCAAGTACGCCGAAGCCATGGCGCCGCGCAAAACGGAGAAGCTGGATGCGCTGCTGAACATCCTGTACGTCCTGCTGGAGGACCTGCTGCTGCTCTCGGAAGGCGGGGGTGATCGGCGATGCCGATATCCGCAACGCCGATATCCGCCGCGATCTGGAAGCGCTGGCCAGCCGCGTTTCGTTCCGCTGGATCCGCGCGGCGGTGAAGCGGGCCGACGAGATTGTCGGAGCTGGTGCGGCGCAATATTCAGAAGAGCATCGCGCTGGATGCGCTGGTTGTGGAATTACGCGCAAATTACGGCGGGCTGTAACTTCTCGCGCACCGTTGCGTCTGCTCTTGATGGCACGTTGCGCATGGATGCACTTCTTGCAGAGGCCCTGTCAGTGTGGTTCAATGATTTTAGTTGAGCTTCTAGTAATCCTCCGAATGGCCCCGGCCGGTTCTCTACGTGTTTCGGGCCTGATTGGATCATCTCGAATTGTGGAGCGTGCCGTGGAGTCCGGGAACCGTAAGTTAATCCGTCCGTCTTTGAACGAAGTGAAAGACCAAATGAACCGCCGTCCCCAACAACAATCACCAGAAGAAAGCCGCCCCGCCGGACCAAACCAACGCCGAGAATTTTTACTACATGAAACAGATGCAGGCCAAGACGCCCATGGTGTTCGTCATGAAAGACGGGGAAACACTGGAGGGCGTGATCGAGTGGTACGACAAGACTTGCCTGAAGGTGAATCGCGACGGCCACCCGAACCTGCTGATCTTCAAACCGAACATCAAGTACATGTACAAAGCGGAATAGGCCAAGCGATTGGGCGTCACTCGATCTTTCGTAAAGCTTTGTCTCGCATCGCCAGGCGGTACGCCCGGCGCTCGCCGGCTTCAGCGTACCGCCGCTTCTCGTCGTCAGTCTCTGGAATCACGGGCGCAATCGGGACGCGCTGTCCGCTGCTTGTCGATGGCAACGAACGTCAAATACGCGGACGAAGTGTGTTTCCGGTGGCCGGTGACCAGGTTCTCCACCTGCACGCGCACACCCACCTCCATGGAGGTTCGGAACACGCGATTGACGCTCGATCGCAGCATGATCAACTCGCCCGATATGCACCGGATGCAGGAAACTCATCTGATCCATCGACGCGGTCACCACCGGGCAGCGCGCGTGGCGCACGGCGGCGAGTGCGGCCGCGAGATCCACCAGGTGCATCACCTTCCCGCCGAGAACATTGCCGAACGTATTGGCATCGGTGGGCAGCGCGAATTCGGAATATTCGGAGATGGACTCACGAACGAAACGTCCGGTTAGCTCTGAGCCGACGTTTCCCGGGCTCACGCTTCGCTTCGCCTTCGCATGTAGCTTTCGAGAAATGCCTCGGCCTGGCGGCGCAAGGTTTCATCCGCCAGGGCTGAGGAGAGTTTCCGGCTGACGGAACAATCGATCGTCCGTGTTCGCCGGGCCAGCACTCCTTTTCGAAAACGTATTGGATCTTGATCAGTTCGCCCGAGTCTTTGGCGACGTGGAAACGGATCGCGTCGGCCGCGGGATTCTAGCGGGAAACTGTTCGCAGCGCCGCGGCCCTAGCCCCAGGTTGCACACTTCGCGCATGCGCGTTTCGTCGGGCTGGACGGTGTTCCGCGGAGCGCGGCATTCGCCCGAGAACGCGTCGCCCAGCGGCAAGCGCGGCGGCACACTCCATGGGCTCGGTTTCAAATCGCGCCACTGGGATAAAAATACGGGCACGCCATCGCCCGGTATGTTAGCACGTAGAGATATGGCGACCAATCGAATGGAAGTTTTGAAAGCGATGCTGGCGCAGAATCCCGCGGACGCGTTCGCGCGCTACGGCCTGGCGATGGAGTTGGTGAAGAGCGGCGAACTGGAGAGCGCGGTGGCCGAGTTTCGCGCGCTGCTGGAGCACAATCCGAATTACGCCGCCGGCTATTTTCATGGCGGCCAGGCGCTGGAGAAATTGGGCGACGTGGAACAGGCGCGGGCGTTTTATGAGAAGGGCATCGACGTGACTGCGCGCACCGGCGATGCGCATACGCGCAGCGAATTGCAAGCCGCGCTGGATATGCTGCCGATTTAGCTTCCTTGTTAACGCGCGCGGCTCAATCCTCTTCGTCTTCGCCTTTGTGAAGCTGCTGCGCCAGATAATTTTCGAAGCCCATTTCGGCGATAGCGTGGAGTTGGCCTTCCAGGTGGTCGACGTGCTCTTCCTCGTCTTTGAGAATTTCTTCGAACAGAGCGCGCGAAGCGTTGTCGCCCACTTCCACGGCCAGCTTGATGGCGGAGTTCAGATGGTGCACCGCGTCCAACTCCAGCTTCAGATCGCTCTCGTACTGCGCCTTCACGTTCTTGCCGACATGAATCGGGCTCAGATCCGTCATGTTCGGCGTGCCGTCCAGAAAAAGAATGCGGTTCATCAGCTTTTCGGCATGCACCATCTCTTCGATGGATTCCTTCCGGTAATCGGCCGCCAGCCGGAAGTAGCCCCAGTTTTCGCACATCTTCGAGTGCAGGAAATATTGGTTGATGGCGGTAAGCTCGGCCTTGAATGCAATGCCCAGATGTTCCAAAACTTTCTCGTTTCCACGCATTCTGCAATTGTATCTGAAGCTCGTGCTAGGATGGCGAACAGTGAAGAGATTTCTGCTTCTCATTGCCGTGCTTTTCCTATGCTTACCGCTACTGCCGCTATTCCCGATCTTGCGCAACTTCAAAAGATGATCGCGCGTTTCCAGCCGACCGAACTGCGCGTGGATACCTCGAAGCTTTCGCCTGGCGACCATCAGGCGCTGGTGAAGTTGATTGAAGCCTCGCGCATGCTGAACGATATCTTTCTCACGCAGATGTGGAGCGGCAATCACGCGCTCTACGCCAAGCTGCGGCGAGACACGACGCCGTTGGGCAAAGCCCGGCTGGATTATTTCTGGCTGAACAAGTCGCCCGTGGTCCGAGATTGACGATCACGAAGCGTTCCTTCCCGGACGTTCCGCCCAAGAAACTTGCCGGGCGCGAATTTCTATCCCGAAGACATGACGCGCGAAGAGTTCGAAGCCTGGGTGAAGACGCTGTCGAAACCCGAGCGGGAGCAGGCCGAGGGTTTCTTCACCGTGATTCGTCGCGATGCAAACCGCAAGCTGTACTCGATTCCTTACAGCCGGGAGTATCGCGCGGATCTGGAGAAGTCGGCGAAGCTGCTGGACGAAGCGGCCGCGCTGACGGATAACGCGACGCTCAAGAAGTTCTTGACCGAGCGAGCGGCGGCGTTCCGCTCCAACGATTATTACGACGAGCGACATCGCCTGGATGGATCTGGACGCGCCGCTCGACATCACCATCGGGCCGTACGAAACCTACAACGACGACATCTTCGGATACAAAGCGGCGTTTGAAGCCTACGTCAATGTTCGCGACGACGCCGAGACCGCCAAGCTCAAGGTTCTTCGCCGATCATTTGCAGGAAGTGGAGAACAACCTGCCGATCGATCCGAAGTATCGCAATCCGAAGCTGGGCAGCCAGGCGCCGATTCGCGTGGTGAACGAAGTCTTCGACGCGGGCGATGCGGCGCACGCAGTCCAGACCGCGGCCTATAATCTGCCGAACGACGATCGCGTGGTGACGCTCAAGGGCAGCAAGCGCGTGATGCTGAAGAACGTGCAGGAGGCCAAGTTTCATTCGACGCTGGAGCCGATCGCCAAGCGCGTGCTGTCGCCGGCCAGCCAGAAGGACTTGAGCTTCGATGCGTTCTTCACGCATATTCTGGCGCACGAGCTGAGCCATGGCATTGGGCCGCATCAGATCACGGTGGCCGGGCGCGCTACCACGCCGCGGCAGGAGCTGAAGGAGCTTTACAGCGCGATCGAAGAAGCCAAGGCCGACGTCACCGGGCTCTTCATGCTGCAACATCTGTACGACCAGAAGCTGATTCCGGGCGGTCCGGAAAAGGAGCGCCAGCTGTACACGACGTTCCTTGCGTCCACCTTCCGCACGCTGCGATTCGGCTTGAACGACGCGCACGGCAAGGGCATGGCGATGCAGGTGAACTACATCACCGACAAAGGCGGATTCATCGCGCATCCCGATGGCACGTTCGAAGTGAACTTCGCCAAGATCAAGGGCGCGGTTCGCGATCTGGATCATGACCTGCTGACGCATCGAAGCTACCGGCGATTATGCGCGCGCGAAAGCAGATGCTGGATCAGCTCGGCGTGATCCGGCCGAACATGCAAAAGGCGCTGAGGATTAACAGGGATTCCGGTGGATATCCAGCCGGTGTTTGTGACGGCGAATGAGATCGCGCCGGAGCGCTAGCTACATGGTGAGCAGCGCGGCCATCAATTCGATGCCGTCCCACAGGTTCTGAATTCGCAGATTTTCGTTGTAGCTGTGCTGGTTGTTATCGTGATTCCCGATCGAGATCACGATGGTGCGCGTTCCGAGCGGCCGTTCCACGCTCAGCAGCGGTAGCGTTCCGCCCATATTCGGGAGCTTCACCGCAGGCCCGCGCGCGCTTTCCACCACTCGAATCACTTCCCGCGAGATGGGCAGATCCATGGGCGTGCGGACCGCTGCCTCGCTCTGTCCGATAGTCACGATCGCCACCTTGACATGGGCCATGCGCACGTCCGCGCCAGGCGTCTGATCCACTACAAAAAATCCCTGCTTGCGAATGTGATCCACCACCCGCTCTGCGGTCTTGCGCGGATCCATGCCCTTTACTAAACGTATATCCAGGCTGGCCGCGGCCGACGCTGGAATGACGTTTGAAGCCTTATCGCCGGTTCGCGAACTCGCCATCCCGCGGATATTGAGCGATGGCTGCGTGATCAATTCGGTCAAGGTCTTTCCGCCGCCTTCGCTGGAGCCCAGCCAAAACTCGCGCTTCAGTTCCGCGTCGATATTGGGAGCCTCGGCCAAGGCGCGCTTCTCGGTTGCGCTCAAAGGCTCTGCGTCGTCGTAAAAATGTTCCACCAGAACATGGCCGTCATCGTCCTTCATGGACGCCAGCAGCTTGGCCAGCTCGAACGCCGGGTTGGGCGCCCAATTTCCGTAATGTCCGCTGTGAAGTTCGCCGCGCGGCCCCAGCACGGTGATGTCCAGGGTAACCAGTCCCCGCGCTCCAAAAGTGATCAGTTGGCGCCGGGTCTGATGCAACGGTCCATCGCACATCAGCCAAAGGTCGCCCGCGAAAAGCGCCTTGTTTGCGGCCAGAGTGGCTTCCAGATTTGGCGAGCCCGCTTCTTCTTCCCCTTCGAATGCGAATTTGATGTTCGAGCGGGTCTTTAATCCGGCCGCCCGTATGGCGTCCAAGGCCGCGAGCATCGCGATAATGGAAGCTTTGTCGTCGGCTGCGCCGCGGGCATATAATCGCCACTCAGGATCGAATGGCTCGCCCGGCGCCGGCAGAGGAATCACTTGCCCGCCGCGTTCCACTTGCCGATCACGCAGCGTTGGCGTGAAAGGCGGACTGGCCCATTCTTTGGGATCCAGCGGCTGGCCGTCATAGTGGGCGTAAAAAACAATGGTTCGAGTGGCCCCGGGCGTGTCTATTTTGCCGAAGACGATCGGATTCCCTCCGGGCACACTGACCAGCTTGGGAGCGATGCCACGCTTGGCCAGCATGGCCGCGATGGCTTCGGCGTTGCGCTGAATATTGGCGCGGTCGGAAGAGATGTCGGGGATGGCAAGCAGCGCGACGAACTCGCCGGCGATTGCGCGCTCGTGCCCCTGACGCCACTGCCGCGCTGCCAGCGCAGCCGGATTGGTCGGGACGAAGGGCTGAGCCCCGAGCCCGGTCGCGATCAGAACCGTCAATGGCACATGCAGCCGGGTTAGCATGCCGCGGCGCCTTAGCCGGCCAGCTTGGAAATATCGTTGTAAATCACGAAGGCGACAATTGCCATGATAAAGACGAAGCCCAAGCCGGAACGCGGCTTCCTTCACTCGCAGGCTGAGATCGCGCCGCATGAACATTTCCAACAGCAGCATGAAGATGGTGCCGCCGTCCAGGATCGGGATGGGCAGCAGATTTACGATGCGAGATTCAAGCTGAGCGCGGCCATCAGCCCGAGATAAGGCGATGGGACCCTCGCGAGCTTCCTCACCCGAGATCTGCACGATGCCAATAGGACCATACACCGACTTCGGCGACATGCGCCGCTCGGCGATGCCGCGCAGCAATTGATAAATAAACCCCGCGCTCTTCACGTTCTCGCGGACCGATTCGGTGAGCGCCTCCGGGAACGACAGGGCGACAAACACTACTTTCGGCTGCAGGCTGACGCCGATCATCCACTCTTTCGTAGCGCCGTTCTTCGACAGAGCGGGAGTCAGGCGAGCCGTCATGAGCTTTCCATCGCGCGAGTAACACCAGGTTCACCGGCTTGCCGCCATTGCCGCTGATCATGTCGTGAACCTTGGGCGTGGAATAGATCGGCTGGCCATCCACGCTTACGATAATGTCGCCCGGCCGAAGTCCCGCCTGTGCGGCGGGAGAACCGGAGAGAACGCTGCCGATTTCAATCTGGCTCTGCTCTCCCCAACCTGCGAATCCGGCGCCCGTTTTCGGATCCAGCACCGGCGTCACCGTGTACAGCTTGCGCTCTCCGTTGCGAACAACCCAGACGCTTAGCGGATGGCCCGCGCTGGCCACCTCTTTCAGGTTGATGTCTTCCCAGGTGGGGTTGGAAGTATCGCCGATTTGTACGATGCGGTCGCCTTCCTCTAAACCGGCTTTGGCTGCGGCGCTGTTGGGCACCACGTAACCAATCTCGGGCGACGGCGTTGGAAGGAACCTTGGGGAACCGGATCATGAACAGCCCGGTGAGCACCGCCACCGCCAGGATCACGTTCATCGCCGGCCCGGCGAACAAAATGATCAAGCGCTGCCAGCGAGGCTTGTTCAGGAAACTGCGCGGATCGGTGGCGTGCTCGTCTCCAGGCTGTTCGCCCACCATCTTGACGTAGCCGCCGAGCAGAATCGCGGAGAAGCGGAAATCGGTTTCGCCCTTCTTGAAGCCGAACAGGCGCGGCCCGAACCCGAAGCTGAAGGTGTCCACCTTCACGTCGAAGAAGCGCGCCGCCCAATAATGGCCCAGCTCATGAATCAGGATCATGACCCCGATCATGATCAGGAACCAAAAAATGTTTTGCAAGACGACGAAGCTCATAGATATCTAGGCCTCTACGGAAGCACCAACGCGGACCGCCAACGCCGCCGGCGCGTTCTCAGAACAATGTTACGCGCCACCCTGCGCGATTGTTCATCTATTTCCAGTATCTCCCCAACGGAGGTCGGCTTCGCGATTGGGTACTCTCGCCAGCGTCTCCTCCACCACCGCGGCAATCGACGGAAACGAGATCTGCCCCGCCAGAAACGCTTCCACCGCGATTTCGTCGGCCGCGTTTAACGTGCAGGCCGCCGATCCACCCGCCCGGAAGGCTTGATAGGCCAGCCGCAACGCGGGAAATTTCTTAAAGTCGGGTGCCGAGAAAGTCCAGGTGCGAGCCTCGGTCCAATCCAGACGCGGTACCGGCGCGGGATCACGGGCTGGATAGGTCAGCGCATATTGGATGGGCATCCGCATATCGGTAGCGGAAATCTGCGCGATCACGCTGCCATCGGTGTATTCGACCATGGCGTGCACAGAAGATTGCGGGTGAACCACCACGTCCACTTCATCGGCAGAAAAACCGAAAAGCCAACACGGCTTCAATCACCTCAAATCCCTTGTTCATCAGCGTCGCCGAATCGATCGTAATCCGCTTGCCCATCTTCCAGGTGGGATGATTGAGAGCATCGGCCGGGAGTAACGGCGGCCAGCTTGTCGGCTGGAGTCTCGCGAAAAGGGCCGCCCGACGCTGTCAGGATCAGCCGGGCTACTTCGCTTCGTTTGCCCGCTCGGAGGCATTGATGCGCGCCGTTATGTTCGCTATCCACTGGAATCAGCTCAGTACCCGACTGTCTGGCGGCTTCGATTACGAGTCTGCCGCTGGCCACCAGCACCTCCTTATTCGCCAGCCCCAGGCGTTTTCCCCGCCGGATGGCCTCGTAGGTTGCCTCCAGGCCCGCCACGCCCACAATAGCTGACATGACGAAATCTACCTCAGGCGCGATGGCGGCTTCCACGCGGGCCTTAGCGCCCCAGGAAAGCTCCGGCCACGACTGTCGCGGCAACCCGGCATCGTTCAACCTACTGATTAGATTCTCATGGGACTGCTCGGTTGCCGTAACTACCACTTCAGGCCGAAATCGCTCAATCTGCTGAACGAGCAGACCTACATTCGTCCCGGCGACCAGTGCGTGGATGCGATATTTTTCAGGATGGCGTCCGACCACGTCCAAAGTGCTGACACCAATGGACCCGGTGGACCCGAGGAGGGTGAGCGTCTTCAATCGCCCTATTATAGCGTTAAACGGTTTGAGAAACCTCGTATCCGGCCTGCTGTCTGCTGCGTTCTAAGTTTTTGGAAGACCCAAACCCTTTCGGGCGCCGGGGAGGATTGCTTCAGGGGTCTTTAATGAGGTTAGTCTCGCTTTGGTGGGAGTTGCCTCCCCGGCTTAATTCCAATAGTAATATATGATTTTGTGGAACGCAACAGTTTTTTGTATTTTTATTTTCCCTTGACCTCGACGCCGGCCCAGTGTTCCATGACGCGGATGGTCGCGCACAGGTCATCTTCCCCGTAACCCTCTGCAATTGCAGCCTGAAACATCTGTTCGGTCTGGCTGGTAATGGGCATAGGCAGCCCCAGCTCCTGGGCCGATCCAAGCGCCAGGCCGATGTCCTTGTGCATCCACTTTGTGGAAAAGTTGGTGGTGAAGTCCCTTCTGAAAACGAAAGGGGCCTTGAAGGAGATCAGTCCGGACTTGGCGGCGCTGTTGTTGAGGATTTCGAGCATCAGCTCCGGCGCGATGCCGCCTTTGGTGCTGAGCACCATTCCTTCATTGAATGCTTGCATCAGGTTAGCGAGGATCAGGTTCTGCGTGAGCTTGGCCTGGAGTCCGAATCCCGGGCCTCCGCAATAGTAGAACTGCTTGCCCATCACTTCGAGATATGGCTTCGTTTGTTCAAAGATCTTCTGTCGCCGCCGATCATGAAGGTGAGGGTAGCGTTGGTCGCGCCGGGAGTGGACCCGGTGCAGGGCGCGTCCAGGAAATAGACGCCCTTGGCCTTTAGCTTCTCGCCGATGCCCCGGCTGGCGGTGGGCGAGATGGTGCTGGCGTCGGCGGCGATGGTTCCCGGCTTCGCGCCCTCAATAACGCCGTTCGGTCCGGCGAACACTTCTTCCGACATGCGCGTGTCGCCTACGCAGGCGAAGACATAGTCGGCCTGTTCGGCCACCTGCTTGGGGGACGCGCACGCAATGGCTTTCTCTTCCGAGGCGAGCTGCTGCGCTTTGCTCGCCAGTGTGCGACCAGACAGCCACCTGGTGCCCGGCGCGCGCCAGGTTCCGCGCCATCGGATAACCCATCAGACCCAATCCTAGAAATCCAAGCTTTGCCATACTCTGCATATTACCAACGAAGCTATGAATTCTGTTCGGCGAGAAGCCGGTCTTCTCCCATTCGTTCTGGGCGGCGCCTTTGCGGCAGGCGCTCTCACGAGGGTTGTTGGTGGCCGGTCCAGAGGGCCCGGGCTTATACCGCTACGCTCTGCGGAAAGGATGGCTATTCGGGAGAATCGGGCTGAGTAAGGACGCTGCTTTGCCCGGCCAAAATTTTGAGCAGCAAAAGATCGGACGGATGAAAGGTGGCGATGGCGATATGGTTCAGGTCTTCATCGCTCTGCGCGACGTGGCGCCGAATCAAGACGCGGAGCTGCTCCACCGTCACGCCCAATTCCTGAGCCGCCTCCACTTCGGAGTACTGGGTCTTATTCTGCTTGGAGGGTAGCGTACCTGCGTTCATGGTCCTAATGCATTCTAAGGCTCAGGTTTGCGCAGTCCCAATCGGGTGGAGAACCTAGATGGTTTCTTAGTATCCCTGATGGACTTTAGTACCAAAGCTGGATTCCGGACTCTGACTCGACACCCGGTTCAGGTCTTAACCCGCGGGATTGCAGACTTGGGCGTACTTTTGGTCGTGCTGCATGATATGGTCGGTGAGCCAGTTCCGGAGGAACAACATGATGGAAGCATTGGAGATCACCTCATGACTCTGGATTTTCTGATGCAGTTCCGAAACCTGATTTGTGAGCGCGCGATGCTGGGCGATATGCTCGCCCAGCAGCTCATAGCCGTGTTTGCTCATCAGCTCTTCCTCAAAACGGAAGTGCTGATTGGTGTATTCCACCAGGCGATCGATGAGCTGGTGCTGAAAAGCCCGTCCACGCCCTTCCGCCATGGCTTCCTGCAGTTGACGGATTAACCCAACCAGCACCAGGTGCTGCTTATCGATGGCCTGGATGTTCACGCTGTATTCGGGCAGCCAAGTAATCAAATAGTCGTCAGTCGTTCGGCTCATGAGCGTCCCAATGGCGTTATCGTCCGGAAGACGCTGAAACTTCTAACGCAGGATCGCGCCGGGTTGGCCGAAATCAAACTGGCTGGTGGATATCGGCCATCCGCAATTCGCGATCGATCGCCCGCAACCTGACGATTTCACATGGGATCGCCGTTGGCACGGTGATTGCCTATTCAGGGCGCGTGAGGAGGACAGATCGATGAAAACCAAATTACTTGCTCTCTTGTTCCTGGTGGGAAGCGCGGCATTCGCAGGGCCGCGCGTCGTGGTTGGAGTTGGAGTTGGCGGAGTTGGCATCGGTGTTGGCGTGGCCCCCGCTTACGGCTACTACGCTCCGCCCCCGCCGGCCGCTGCTTATGTCGCGCCAGCTCCCGTGGTTGCCGCGCCGTATCCTTACGTCTGGCGGGGAGGCTACTGGGTTCCGCGCGCTTATTACGGCCCGCGTTGGGTTGCGCCGCGTTATTACGGCCATCGCTACTATCGCGGTACTGGCGGCGGTAAGTCAGGCGGCCGGCCTGCGTCCCTCGAAGGCATCCTGCAATAACGCACGGATGCCTTCGCGCGTGATGGGCCGCGGATTGTAGTAAGGATTCTGGACGGCGATGTCCGCGGCTTTGTCCAGATCCGCCGCCTTCAGTCCCGAGCGCGGCGAGCGAGGTGGGAGCGCCGAGCGACGCCGCCAGATCGTACAGCCCTTGCGCAGCGGACGTTCGCGCCCAGCGCTCGCGCGATGCGGGACATGGCCTCCGGAGCGGCCGGCGCGGTATAGGCGGTAGCGTGCGGCAGAACTACCGTGTGCGTCTCGGCATGCGGCAGATTGAAGCTACCGCCCAGCGTGTGGCACAGCTTGTGATGCAGCGCCATGCCCGACCGCGCCGAGCGAAACGCCGCCCAGCCAGGCGCCATATAGCGCGTTCGAACGGGCCTCCAGATTCGCCGGCTCCTTCACCACCACGGGCAAGCCCGCCGCGAGTGCTCGGATGCCTTCTTCGGCGATCATCGAAATGATCGGATTCGCGTCTTTCGAATACAGCGCTTCCACGCAATGCGCGATCGAGTTCATGCCGCTGGTGGCCGACAGCATGGGCGGCATGCTGACGGTGAGGGTGGGGTCGTAAAGCACCGTCTTCGGAAGCACGCGCGGATCGCGGCCGGTCTTCTTCAAACCGCTTTCGGTGATGCCCCAGATGGGCGTCATCTCCGACCCGGCGTACGTGGTTGGGATGGCGAGAATCGGCAGCGTCGATACCAGCGCGATGGCTTTCGCCAGGCCCGTCGTCGATCCGCCGCCGACGGCGACGCAGCAATCCGCGCCCAGCGCCTTGGCTTGCTCGCGCGCCTGTTCGGCGATCTCGATCGGCACGTGCATCACGGCCTTGTCGAACAAGCCGGCGGCGCGACGCGCCCAGGCGATCCACGATCTGCTGTCCCTCTTTGCGCTGCTCCGGCGTGGACAGCACCAATGCGCGATGCGCGCCCAGCCGATCGATCTCTTCGGGTAATTTATCCAGAGCAGCCGACGCCAAATATGACGCGCGACGGCAGCATGTCGTAGGCGAAGGCGAGCAGCGCCCGCCATCAAGCCTGGCCGGCGTGAGCGCGCGCAGTGCGTTCGTTCAGATCGCGAAGCACGCGCAGTTCGGTTTCGGTAGGCGGCTCGGTAGTGGCGAGCTTGCGGCGCCACCTTCAATGCCCAGCCAGTGGATTCGATCACCTTTTCCACCGTCACACCCGGATGCAGGCTGGTGAGCGTCAGTTCCTTGGTGGTCTCGATCCGGCGTCATGATGCCGAGATCGGTGATCACGGCCACGGGGCCCTTGCCGGGCAGATTCATTTTGGCGCGGCTGTCGCCGCCGGTGAAATGGCCGCCGGAGGTGACGAAATCCAGCTTCTCGATAAACGCGCGCTTGTTCTGCCGCAGCGTGATCAGCACTTCTTTGGACGACGCCGCAATCTCAGGCGCTCCGCCCGCGCCCGGCAGGCGCACCGAAGGCTTGTGATAATCGCCGATGACCGTGGTGTTGATGTTGGCGAATCGGTCGATCTGCGCCGCGCCGAGAAATCCGAGATCGATGCGGCCGCCTTGCAGCCAGTACGCGAAAATCTCCGGGATGGAGACCACGGCATCGGCGGTTTCGGCAAGCTCGCCGTCGCCGATCGACAGCGGCAGCACGGTGGGCTTGGTGCCGATGCAGCCCGATTCGTAAATCAGCACCGTATCCGGCGCATGCGTGAGGCGCGCCAGATTGGCGGCCGCGCTCGGCAGACCGATGCCCACGAAGCAGGACGCGCCGTTGCGGATCATGCGCGCCGCCGCGATGGTCATCATTTCATCGGAAGTGTATTTGGTCTCAGGCATGGGTCTACTCGCACTGCTTCCAGGCTGCGCTTGAACTCGTCGAAATCCTTGGTGCCGAGCACGTGCTTTTGCATCCAGGCCTGGAACGTTTCGCGCTCGCGCGCAATCGGGTCCCACTGCTTGTAGAAGGCGTTGTTGCGCGGATAATAGCCTTGCGCGTAGGACGGAAACGCGCCGCCCTTCACTTCGCACACCGCGCCGACCACCCACGGAGGCAGCACCACGGCGTTGGGCGGCGCGTCGAGATCGTCGACGATCTCCTCCACCGTCACGATGGCGCGCTTGGCGGCCAGCACCGCTTCCTTCTGCACGCCGACCACGCCCCACATCAGCACGTTGCCTTTGCGGTCGGCCTTCTGCGCGTGGATGACCGTGACATCCGGGCGGATGGCGGGAACCGCGGCCAGCTTCTCACCGGTGAACGGGCATTCGATGAACTTCACGCGGTTGTACTTCGGAAGATCGGTTCCCACATATCCGCGCAGCAAGCCGAACGGCAGATGCGCGGCGCCGGCGGCATAGGCGGCGGCCATGCCTGCATGCGCGTTCTCTTCGAGTTCGAGCGGAGCGGGCCAGCCTTGCTCCACCGCGTCGCGCAGGCGATGCAGCGAGCCGACGCCCGGATTGCCGCCCCAGGAGAAAATCAGCTTCGATGCGCAACCGGAGCCGATCAGCTGATCGTAGATCAGGTCCGGCGTCATGCGGATGAGCGTCAGATTGCGGCGCCCCTGCCGGATGATCTCGTGGCCCGGCGGCGAAAGGAATCAGGTGCGTGAAGCCCTCCAGCGCCACGATATCACCGTCGCGAACCATTTCCTGGATCGCCTGTTGGAGTGGAAGAATGTGCGCCAACTTGTGATTATGCCACGCCGCGCCGCGCACAGGATGCCCTGGGCAATGTGGCCTTAGCACCTATTGAAACTTCCCGGGCAAAACATAATCCGGGTTTCGAGCGTCCCACAAATGGCGGGCTATGCTCGGGGTGGGTAAGCCTGCCTGACCGCCGTTGGGCCGCTGTCGTGCGCCCCGCGCCGGCCATGATAACCGGCGACCGTAAAACGAAAGGATTCAAAATGAGACTCATCAAATCGATAAGTTTTGCCGCGGCATTGCTGCTCGCTTCCGGACTAATAGCGCAGGCGCAGTTTGCGCCGGAGGTGCGTTACGATCCCTCGACGGTGTCCTCCTTGGTAGACCAGGTTCACTTGGACCTCAACCGCGCCTATGGAGCGTTTCACTTTACGAACGGTGATCGCAATCGCCTGAACGACGCGGAAAAGAAACTGCGCGATTTCTCGTTGAAATGGGAACGGGGATCGTTCGATAAGGGCGAATTAGACGATGCCATCTCCCATATCCAGCATGTACTGGATAACAACAACCTGCCTTTAGCGGACCGCGACGCGCTTTCCTCCGATGTCCACCAGCTCCAGAGAATGCGCGACGCATACAACCGGCACGAGATCCGGGGCGCGAATCACTAATTGAGCCCGCAAATTGAGCCTGCAAAACTTACATCGCCATCCGGATGTGGTCTTATGGTGAAGCTCTGCCCTGCGTTACATCCAATCCTTCTCGATGCAGCGCGGGCGGTAGCTTTACCCAGGCCGGGCGTTACGCTGGCGAAGGCTCCGGTTTTGGTACGGCGCCTGCATATCCTCCGATAGAGGTGCGAAAAGAATGAAATATATTTTTGTCACATTATTGTTAACGCCAGCGTTTCTATTGGCCGGTACCCGTTCGGACACGATCGACCGGATTGGGGATGCCGCGAATGTTTTCCAAGACATTATGAACGCTCCGGATAACGGGATCCCGCAGGACATCCTGCAAAAGGCGCAATGCGTCGGGATCATTCCCGGAGTGAAAAAAGCCGGCTTCATTGTTGGCGCGAAATACGGCAAGGGCGTAATGGTCTGCCGGACTGGCCGAGGTTGGAGCGCGCCATCCACCATGATAGTGGAAGGCGGCAGCTTTGGCTTTCAAATCGGCGCCGGCGAAACCGACGTAGTCCTGGTTGTCCAAAATAGGGACGGAGAACGGAAGTTGATGCAGGACAAGTTCACCCTCGGTGCCAGCGCCGGAGCGATGGCTGGCCCGGTGGGCCGCACCGCGCAAGCGGAAACCGATGCGCAATTGCACGCCGAAATTTTGTCTTACTCCCGGTCGCGGGGGCTCTTTGCGGGTGTGGATCTCAGTGGCGCCACGCTGCGGCCGGACCGCGAGGACAACCGCGCTCTCTATGGCCCGTCTGTGACCCAGCGCGAAATTCTAACCGGCGGAGTGCGTCCACCAGCGGCGGCGAATCAGCTCTACTCCGAGTTGGATCGATACGTGCCCGCGCGAACCGCGCACCGCTAACTTATTTCGAAAGCATCGCGGGTCTCGCCCCACGAGGCCCGCAATTTCCTTCCCGCCTGTTCTCCCGTTAGCAAACAGCAATTGACGATCGCCCCGGTCATTCGTGACACGGTTACGCTTTTCTCTCCAACCCGGATTTCCGCCGTCCAACTAATGGGGATGCAATATGACACCGAATTCAACTCATCACATGGAGTTTCCAGGAGGCGTCCAGAATATTCCGAATGCGCTGAGCCTGATGCTTGGGATTTGGCTGTTTGTTTCGCCGTGGGTGTACGGAGGCGTGGGAAGCGCCGGCGCGTTGAACAGTTGGATTATCGGAGCGTCCATCGCGATTCTGGCTGCGATCCGATTTGGCGATGCACCTGTGCCTCTGCGCCTGGTGAGTGCCCTGCTCGGCGTGTGGGTCTTCGTGTCGCCGTGGGTTTACGGATATGCGGGGAATACAGGCCGGCTGATCAATAGTCTCGGCGCAGGCATGCTCGTTTTCTTTCTCTCCCTCAGCGCGGAGGTAACGAAGACGGGGACTTTGCCCCATCGTTCTTAACCGTGAGGAATGTAACGGATCAGCTTCACAGGGGCGTCTAAGGCGCAGTGACGGCTGCGTTGAGACCTGCAATGTGTCTTCGCGCCCGCAACAAGTTTGCGCTCAGGCTGGTGCTTAGTCTTGGTCCGGCCAGCTTGACACGCCTCGCACAGGGCGCGTAGGATGACGGCGGATAGCTCTCATGCGCGCCCGTGCGCTTTCCTTTTTGTTGCTCGTATATCCTCTCGTCGCTCACCACTCGACGGCTGAATTCGATCTCACGCGTCCCGCGGTTGCAACCGGCGTGGTCACCCGCTTTGAGTGGTCCAATCCGCATGCGCACATTTATTTGGACGCCACACAAGCGGACGGCACGGTGGAGCATTGGGTGATCGACATTGACAGCCCCAACGCGCTCCAGCGCTTGGGCTGGTCGAAGAACATTTTGAAGCCGGGCGATCGGGTGACGTGCTCGGGCGCGCGCGCTAAAGATGGCTCGCCGCACATGCGCTGCACTCAAGTGGAGCTGTCGGATGGTACCGTACTGCGTTCGAATTGAGAATCGGGTAGCATGATCTGGTAGGAACCTTCATGAAAACAATGCTGAGTTTTGCTCTGGCGATGACCGTGGGCTTGGTTTTGGCCGCGACGCCCATGCTGGCGCATCACTCCTTCGCCGCCGAGTTCGACGGCAGCAAGCCCGTCGATCTGACGGGCACGGTTACGAAAGTCGATTGGGTGAATCCCCATTCCTGGATCTATATTGACGTCAAGTCCGAAGACGGCACCGTCGTCAATTGGGGCTTGGAGGCCGGGCCGCCCAACGTGCTGTATCGCGGCGGCTGGCGGCGGGACACGGTAAAACCGGGCGACGCAATCCAGGTGCACGGGTTCATCGCCAAGGACGGCTCGCACACCATGGCCGCGCGCCAGATTACGACGCCGGACGGGCGGAAGCTGTTCGCGGGCTCGCCCGATAACGGCCCCAAGCAGTAAATCCTAACGGTGAAAACGCCGGCGAACCGGCTAGGTGAGAGGTCACGCTGGGGCAAAAGCAGGGCTCAAGTGCCTCGGGGAAGTTGTCCAGCAGCGCGCAAAAGCGGTTTCATCGTCAGGCCTTGCGCGAAGATGGAGAAGGCCACCACGGCAAAGCTGATGGTGACGATGGCATTCCGCTCCGGGACCTCGGGCGGAAGCGCCAGTGCAAGCGCCAGCGCCAAGGCGCCGCGCAGACCACCCCAAAACAAAAGATGCTGGTACCGCGCGGGCACGCGTTTCTCGGATCCTGCAAACAGCGCGCAGCACGGGTAGACTGCGGCGGCGCGTCCTAGCGTGACCAGCAGAATGGCAATCACCGCCGGCCACCACACCGCGCGGAAATCCTGCATGGCCACGCGGATGCCGATCAGCAGGAAGATGAATGAATTCGCCACGAACGCGGCATATTCCCAGAAATCCTGAACGGCCTCCTTGCCCCGGTCCGATATCCTTCCGCGCGAGCCAACATTGCCCAGCACCAATCCCGCGCTGAGCGTGGCCAGCACGCCCGACATTTCGAATCGTTCGGCCAGCAGGAATGAACCGTAGGCGGCCACCGTGGTAAGGGCCAGCTCCACCAAGTGATCCTGCGTGTTTCCGGCCAATAGCAAAGCGGCTCCCGCCACTGCCGCGCCGCAGAGGAGACCGCCGCCGGCCATTTGCAGCAGTTGACCCGTGGCCTGAAGAGGGGTTGGCGAGTGGCCCTGCACCAGATCCAGCACCATCGCGAATGCCACGGCAGCGGTGCCGTCGTTGAACAGGCTTTCGGCTTCCACCAGCAGCGGCAGGCGTCCCCGTGCGCCGGCTTCCTGGAACGTCGCGATCACCGATACCGGGTCTGTAGCCGCGATCAGAACTCCAAAAACAAGCGCGCCTTCCCACTGCCAACTTGCCAGATAATGCATCCCGACGGTGGTGATACCGGCGGAAAGGATCACGCCAAGCGTTGCCAGGACGACGATAACTCCCAGGTCGCGGCGCAGGCGCCGCCATTCAATATAGAAGGCGGCCTGGAAAATCAGCGGCGGCAACAGGACGGTGAACAGAAGATCCTTGGTGAGCGCCACAGCCGGCGAGAATCGCGAGAACGCCAGGGCGATTCCGGCCGCCACCAGCCCGGCGCTGTAGGGCAGGTTGAGCTTCTGCGTCAGCATCGCGACCACAACTGCGATCAGGAGCAGGAAGGCGCCGTTTTGGACGGTCAATGCCATGGCCAGAGCTGAAACGGATAACATTGACCTTCGGGGAAACTTTGAAGGTCCTTCTTAGTTTAGCTTTACTCGGCGCCGCCGGGCCCCTGTTTTCGCAAGCAGGCGACCCGGTGGAACCGAGCGCCCATCCGCGTCGACGTCGACGTAGTGAACGTCCTGTGCACGGTGATGGACAAGCGCGGCGCGCTGATCACGAATCTGCACAAGGAAGATTTCGAGATCCGCGAAAACGGCCGCAAGCAGGAGATCCGATATTTCGCGCGCGACACGGATCTGCCGCTGACTATCGCGATGCTGATGGACGTGAGCGGCAGCGTGCGCGAGGCCATTGCGGCGGAGCGGGAAGCGGCCGGAAGGTTCTTCGACGCGGTCCTGCGGCCGGCGGATCACGCACTTCTGCTGGGCTTCTCCAGCACGCTGGTGCTCTGGCAGGATTTTACTTCGTCCAGCGTGCGCCTCCACAACGCTCTGGCCGCGCTGCATGCGATTCCCTTCCGCGGCCTTCCCGACATTGGCCAGCCCATGCCGGGCACGCTGCTCTACGATGCGGTGTATCAAACGGCATTGCACAAGCTGCAGGGCGTTCCCGGCCGCAAGATGATGCTGATCGTTTCCGATGGACTGGACAACGGCAGCCGGATGCACATGGAGGAGGCGCTGGAGGCCGTCCAGGCCACCAACACCATCGTCTATGCCATCTGCTACGACCAAAAGTTCTTCGGCTGCGATTTTCTGAAAGAGCTGGCCGAGCCCACCGGCGGCCGCATGTTCGATGCGGGCAAGAAGCGGATGTCGCTGGGCGAGATTTATCAAACCATTGAGGACGAATTGCGCAGCCAGTATTCCATCGGCTACGTGCCCGTCAATCAAGCGCACGACGGCAAATTCCGCAAGCTGACGGTGAAACTGCACTCGCCCGGCCTGCGCGTTTCCGTCCGGCGCGGTTATTACGCGCCTGGGCATGTGGAGACGAGCGGCGAGAAGAAGTGAATGGCTGCCTAACGGATGCGGTTTTCGAGAGCGGAGAGCGTTGCATTTCCGGGGTACATCCCCAGGCCGGCGGCTACTACGCTCCGCGCCTGATCCTTGTCGCCGCTCTGGCGGAAGCTGAGCGCGATCTGAGCCAGCGTCACGGGGGAAGCTTTGAAGGCCGCCATTCCGAGGCGCTTGTAGAGATCGGCGATGGGGGCGTATTTGCGCTGGCTAAAATAGAGCTGCACCAGGTTCTGGCCGGCGAAGGCGTTGGACGGATTTTGATCGAGAGCCTGGCGGAAATAATCCGTGGCCGCGGCGTCATTCTTTTGCGAGATCGCTTCCAGCGCGCGCATGTAAGCCACCACTCCCGGCCGCCCTAAAGCCTGAGTGGCCGGGAGAAAATAAAGCGGCAGGTCGTTCTTGGCCGGCGAAATTTTGAGCGGCATATTGGCGGACGCGACAACCTCGCTGGAACCCGCCTGCCGCAAATTTATGATCAGCCGGTAATCGCCGTCTTCCAGGTCGTTCACGGCGATGGTTTTGGATTTGAGCAAACGGCCGTCTTTAAATTCGGATTGCTGGATGTCCTCGGTAGAGGAGCGGCGTCCGTCTTGATCCAACAGATGGGTCACGATATATTCCATCTGGTAACTGGCGGCCGCCCCGGGCGGCTCATGCAACTCGAACAGCAAGCGCAGCGGATCGGGATGATTGATTTCGTGACGCGCGGCGGGATGGAATTGGATGCCAAAATATTCGAACGGCTGGAACGGATTGGGCCGCGCCACGCGCTCCACCGAGGTGGTTACCAGGGGGCCGGAGAACGAGGGCCGGCTGACCGGCCCCGCCGTGACTTCGGTTTCGCCTTTGTAGGTCCGCTGGGCTTGCCGGTTGGTTACTTCCACCAGTAGTTTGTAGGCGCCCGGCTCGATGGGAATACGGTTCGCGATTTCAAACGGCGTAAATTTCTTCTCGCTGGAAGCGCCATCCTCGAAGGCGGCATAAGCGCGCTCATCGGCGTCTTCCATAACCGTTTCCCCGGTTTTGGTGGTAAGCCGGTAAGTGATGCTCACCTTCAATTGGGAGCCATCGGGTTGTCCCAGCTTCGGATCATCAATCAAAACGCTGTAGTCGAGCCAATCTCTGCCCGCCGGATCGGCCAGCACCAGGGAAGTGATCTCGATTGGCTTTTCCTGATTCACCAGGAAATATGAATTGACCCTTTCGTGCAGCGAGCGCTGCTCGCGGAGCTTGCGGACGTTAAACGAATCATTGGCGAAGTTCTCGATCCGGCTAATCAGCATGTCGCTCGACATTTCGGGCTGATAGGTTTGCGTATTCACGGGTTCGGTCGGGATCAAAGAGAATGCGGCGCGCGCGAGATCGCCCCCCATGGGCTCTAAAAACTTGTACACGTCGGCGTTGGTATTGAATTGCGAACCGCGCACCAGTTTCAGCGGGCCGTCCAGAAATGGACGATAGAATTTGTATTCTCCGATGCCTCCATCAATGTAGAACATCAGGTAAAAGAATGCGGGCAGGGAAGGGGAGTTGGTGCTGTTCTGATAGAACCACAGCTCCATGGGGTAAATCTGGCTGTAGCCGACGAAAGGATGACGGGAGGTGGGCGGGCCGAAGAGAATATAAGCGCGGCCCATGTCGGTCATCCAGCCGGGGGTGTTGGAGTCCCGGCCGAAGTGCGCGTTGGCGTATTCGATGCGGGCGTAGTGCTCCTCTTTAAAAGGGTTGCGGTCCGATCCGTGAAGAGGATTGCGGATAGCCCAAAAGCTGTCAATGAACTTTTCGCGTTCATCGTCGGTGGTCAAGGTGAGGAATGCCTTGCGCTCCTCGTTGGTAATGATGTAGACGACGTCCTGGTCAAGCCATTTCTTATATTGGGGGGGCAATACGGACTTCTTTGTGGCGGCGGAAACGTGCGCGCAGCAGAATAGGGCTAGCAGGACGAACGCAGTGCGATGCATATTGCTGTTCACTATTCTCGTACAAAAGCAAAAGGAGAGGCCCCCGGCTGGACCCGAGAGACCTCTCCTTTTCGGTGAAGAGCTCGATTAGAACTCGAAGCGGACTGCCAGGCGGGCGCTAAACGGTTCCTGATAGGGATCGGGGAAGACCACCGGGACCCCCGACAGATAAGGCTTCAGGAAGTCCGGATTGGCCGTCCCTGGGCTGTTGTTTTGCTCGCCGAACTGATTGACCCGGACTACCGCCTGCTCGTCGAACAGATTGAACAGGTCGGCGACGAACTTCACGCGAGCGCGTTCGCCGAGCTTCACGGTATATTCACCGTGCACGTTGAACGGCAAGGTCCAAGCTGTACGGCCTTCGGCGCCGCGTGGCCCCCCGGGGCAAACGAACGATGCTGGCGTAACGGTGGTCGACAACGGGTTGCCAGCGGGGCACACCGGTACTTCGCCCGCGTTTAAGTAGGCTGGATGGTCCAGCAAATCCGTGATCGGACTGCCCGAGGTGGGCGTCCAGCTCATACCCACGATGAGATTGCCCCATTGGTAGTTGCCGAACAGCTTGAACTGGTTGCGTCGATCACTCGGAAGCACGCCGGGAATATCCTGGCCGGTGAGTCTGCCGTCGGAATTGGTGAAGTCGAACATGGAGCTGATGTTGGGATCGATCTGGAAATTGTCGCTGCGGAACGAGCCCTGGTAGTTTCCATACAATTTCGACAACACGTAGCTTCCATAGAACTGCAGCTTGGTGAAGCGCTTGGAGACGATAAACTCTCCCGATTTGTAGATGCGGCTGGGGTTCGGAAAGCCGTCCGGGATGCCGTCGGGACCGTTCGGGTTATCGGTACCGTTGGCGAAATTCGTGTAGCCGGTCGAGGTATTGCAATTGGCGCCCGAAGTACACGGGAGAGAGTTTTGGAAGATGTCCAGGCTGGCGGAGGGATTGCCGATCACGTAAATCTGCGGAACGCCTGCCAGAGCCTGGGTAACGTTCACCCCCGACATGTCCTCAAGTATCCGGCGAAGATCGCGATAAACGAACCGGCCGGTGAACGTCAGGTTGTGGGCGAACTCGTGCTCGACTCCGCCGGTGAGCTCGTCCTGGTACTGCGCCCCGGTTCCTCCGGCGATTGGTTCCGTGTCAGCCGCGGAGCCTTGCAGTGCGATCTTGCCACCTGGAATATAATTACTGGGCGACAGATTCGGCTGCTGGCCTGCGCCCGGGTCGGCATACCAGGCTCCGGTTAAACTGGTCTCCACGGACAGGGAACGAACCGCGATGTCCAATGGCACTTTTTCATAGAAGCGTCCGTAGCTGGCGTAAATCTTAGTCTTGCGGTCATTGAACGGATCGACGATGAGCCCGAGGCGCGGAGCCCAGTTATGCGCAAAAGAGTACTTCTCGTCGATGCCGATCAGTTTTTGCTGTTCCAGCCGCAGGCCGGGCTGGAATGTAAACCGGCCAAAGGTCCAGGAATCCTGAATATACCCGGAGTTGTACCGCGTGTCGGTGGCGACCACGGGACTGGAGTAGTTACCGCGCGTGAACACCAGCACGATGGGGGAATTTGGATCGCTAGTCTCATGCTGCCGGGTGAACGCGGCACCATAGACAGTCTGCCCGGCGGCTGCGCCGAACGCGGGTAGATTCGGCAGGACAAAGTTGGCCCCCGTGTATTTCCTGGTGTCGTTGTACACGTCATCTTCGAACTGGTAGCCGTAGGTTAAGGTGTGGCCGCCAAAGAATCGGAAAATGTGGGTGCTGGAGACGGCTAGCTGATTCACTTTGGCTTCGCTGGCCTCGATGAAACCGATACCGCCGTAGACTACGGATCCGCCCGTGCCCTCCTGTACAGGCGTATTGTCGGAGATCTGATATCCGTTTGCCAGCGGGGTTTCGGTGAAGTTGTTGTAGTAGTTACTGTAGTTCACCGTGACGGCCCAATTGGGAGTGAAGGTGCCATTATAGCGGCCAGTCCAAGTGCGGGTTCCGTAACTCCATTTACTTTCGACGCTATTGTCGGTGGGGTTTTTCGTGCCGTCGGGATTCACCGCCGGGACCGTGCTGAGGTTCGAGTTGAACGTCATCGGCGTGGAAGACGGGTCGCCAAAAACAGAGCCTTCAAACTGGTGCTTGCTGCCCAGGTTGTAATTGATTTTGCCGGTGTAATCGTAGGTTGTGATCTTTCGATCGATCACGCCCAGGGCGTAGTTGGCATACGAAGGGTCGGCTTCTTTGTAGGTGCTGTTGTACAGAGGATTAAAGCCGCCATAGAAGAACAGCTTGTCCTTCAGGATGTAGCCGCCCGCGTCCGCGCCGTAATCGATGCTTCCAAGATGAACCAGGTAGTCTGTCTTGCTGACGAGCAAAGGGTCGGCGTTGTTGCGAGTAGCCTCAAATTGCTGCGGTTGGAAATAACCGAAGACGTCACCGTGGTACTGATTGGTGCCGCTCTTGGTCACGACGTTCACCACGCCGCCGAGCGCCTCGCCATACTGTGCCTCAAAGCCGCCGGTCTGCACCTGCACTTCCTGTATGAAATCGAAATTGATTCCGTTGCCGAGCGAGCCGTAGACGCGGCTAAATGTTCCGAACCCGCCGAAACCAGGATCGGTAGTATTCGCGCCATTGATGATGTATTCGTTTTCCAGCCCCGAAGCACCGTTGATGGATGGATTCGCGGCGCCCGCGCCATCACTATCCGCGACTCCAGGAGCCATCGACATGACTGAGGAAATATTTCGGCCGACTGGCACGTTTTTGTACAAGTCCGCGTCTAGGGTGGCGCCGATATTGGTGGTGCCGAGGTCGATAGCCGTGGCGTTGGCGGATACTTCCACCGATTGGGCGGCGGTTCCGACAGCCAGGCTAATATCGGCAGTGGTGGTCTGATTGATGCCTACCGTCAAGTTGCCTTGGGTTGCCGTGGAAAATCCCTGCTGGCTCACGCTCACGACATAGCCAGTTCCGACCACCAGATTGTGAAAGCTGTATTCACCCGCCTCATTCGTGGTGGTCGAATGATCCCCATACGGCGAGGTGAGCTTCACCATCGCGCCGGGCACAACCGCCCCGCTGGCATCGCGAACCACGCCCACAATCGAGCCCTTGGTAATGTCCTGTGCCTGCGCGCAAACAAGCGCAAAAAGCGCCAGGAGCAAAGTCCATTTTATAAATTTCATCCCTGTTTCTCCCCTTTGGCGGTGCACCAGTTCGGCGCACGCATATTCTCTGATCAGCGGGCTTCCCCTGTTTTGGAAAGCCGCAAAAATGACACGAGCCGTATCACGGCCCAAAAGCAGACGTGGCGATTCAGAATCCCAACAAACCGTGCTCAACCGCGTACTAATGCGTTAGCAAAATTAACTTGCATTCCCCTTACCACAAGTTAACCGGGGCTAGTAACAAACTGGTTAATTATATACCAACACTTTAGGCGCGGCTAGGGGGATTTTGAATATGTCTTCCTGTAGCGTCGGTCGGCAATCTTCCAAAAACGGAAGCGGCCACCACCCTTCAGGGGTGCTGAGGAAGAACGGGGCGGAATGGAAACAAAAAGGGGAGCCCGAAGGCTCCCCGCGGTAGCAGACTAGGACACTCGTCCTAAAAATAGATCTTCGCCGCGAGTTGAACTAGCGACCCCATTGCGCGGGCGCCAGGCCATGGTCGTAGCGTTCGCGCGAAAGTGCCGGACGTTGATGTCCTGAACGAAAGGATGCTGGGACTGCTAAACCGAAATTGCGTGTGGTTGAAAACATTGAATGTTTCCAGGCGCAATTCGATCCTTCCTGGTTTCGGTGAACTTGATCTCCTTAGCCAGAGCGAGATCCGTTTTGTTGATTCCCGGCCCATGGAAGTTGCCCCTTCCGGCTTTCCGATAACTCCGATATGGCTCCAGGCGCGAAAGCGTTGGGGTTGAAGTAATAGTTGGAGTTCACGCAGTAGCGTTGCGCTTCTGGCGGTATTCACAAGAGTGGTGTTGCGCGGATCGTAGATTCCGGGGTATCCGACCGCGTTGGGCGCGTCCCAACAGGTGTAGTATACATATTGCATCGCATGTCAGTGAACGGAAACCGGTATCGCCAACGATAATCGGGGAAGCCGGTTTGCAAGCGTCGTAATGCCAGCCACGCGCCAGCCGCTCAGGGCATATTTCACGATAGCCGATTGTTCCAGAACTTGTGAAGCCGGGCACCTCGTAGTCATAATTGATGACGAAGCGGTGGCGGGCGTCGAAGTTGGAGTCTCCGCGATACGAGGCGAAGTCGTAACGGATTGATGCCCGGCTCAAGCCAGGAGCCGCGCCGCTGCCTTCATATCCGGACGTGTCGTCGATGGAATGACCCCACGTGTAGGAGGCCTGGAACATCAGGCCATGAGTAAGCTGTTTCCGGAGTTCAACCTGCAGCGAATTGTAATTTGATACTCCGGTGCTGCCTTGCGTACCCACCGAGGCGAACACATCGCCCGGGGCGTACGTGGCATGACTCGGATAGTCGACATGCTGGATTGGCCCGGTCGGCGATGCAAGCCGGATCGGCCGCGCAAGCCGCGGCCCCGGCGGGCGAGATCGGATTTCCTTCGTAAACCATGGTCAAGTGCCGGCCGTGCGCGCCGACGTAGCCGACCTGCAACAATCGTGGCGCCGGGAAGTTCCCGCTGGATGTTCAGGTTGAAATTCATCGCGTAGGGGTTGGTGAAATTCGGATTGACGACGTTGATGTCGAGCGGCAAGAACTGCGAAAAATCGACAGCCTGGCCCTTGGTGGGCGGTACGAATGGGAATGGATTCGTGGCCCCGGGACCGCCCGCGACATCCAGATACGGATTCGCAAATGCGGGACTCCCGCCGACCGATGCTGAACCGAAAGAAGCCAGCGAGAAAGGTGCCGCGCTCAGTTGTTGCAAGCCGATTTCTTCCTCGGTTTTGTTGAAATAAACTCCGAATCCGCCGCGGATCACAAATTTCTGGCCGCGCCTCCGCTCAAAGGCCCCCAATCGGGCGAGTAAGCGAAGCCGAAACGCGGACCGAAGTGATCGTTGTGCTGGTAATAGCCGGAGAGTGAACACCCATTGTCGCCCGGGAACAACAGACCTTGCGGAGCAGTGGGAAACACCGATGACTGCTGTCCGGGACGGAAGCAGTTCATGTCCACCTTGTTGAAGTGCATGTTATCGAGCGGCGTGTCGATCTGGTAGCCCACGCCCATAATTCAGCGTTAGACTTTTCGTTGCCTTCCAGGTATCCTGCGCGTACATATAGTATTCGTAGGTGCGGAAATCCTGAACTCCGCCGCTCTGCTGGATGATAGGAATCCGGAATGCCCAAAAGAAAGTCTGCGCCGGGGTCTCCGGTGCTGTAGGGATTGTTGCCGCCGAAACTGAAGTCGCCGTTGTTGAAGGCTTCATAGGGATTGTAGACCTGGTAGCGCCGTCCGTCAAACCCGAACTTCAACGTATGATTCCCAACCACCTTGGATAAATCGTCGTGGAGTTGATAGGTGTTGTAATGGCGGGCTGAGGTCCGTAGGGGCTTTGACCCAGGTTGAAATAGCCCGTGACGCCGACGTACGGCATACCGGCGTTGTTCGGAAACTCCGGCGTAATGCCGGTGAACCCAAACGACGAAGGAAGCGCGGGATTGGCGGGTGTCACCGCCTGGTAGTTGAATCGTTCATACGAAACTCGGAAGTCATTCAGCGTTGTGGGATTGAAGGTGTGACTCCAGTCGGCGGTGAACAACTTCTCGGTTTCAGGGTCCTGCTCGGCGAAGCCGGGGACCGTCGCCCCCAGGAACGGCAGGGCGTGAAGGACGGGAATGTCGTCGAAGAACAGGCTGACCCACAGCATATCCTTAGTGCCAAAAGTGTGATCGATGCGCGCTACGCCCTGCTCGTCTTGCACCGTTTGGATCGGGTTAAAGGTGAATAAATTGGTTCCAAGGTTCGCCTTCGGAACGTATTTGTTGAGAAGGTTCGCCGAGAGCGCATTGAAATCCTGCTGTGGGAATGTGACCCGTTGGAAAGAGCGTACTGTACGGAGTCCCGGCCGCATAAGTTGCTCCGTTTTCCCCAACCAAAGCGATCGCCGACGATCCGGCCGACCCGATAATGCTCGGGAAGTATCCCGCTCGCTGGGCGTCCGAGAATACTGTGGTTGTGTTCGATGTGGAATTCGAATCGGGCTGCCGGGCGCGCCGGCCCTGGTAGGAGAGAAAGAAGAAGGTGTGGTCCTTCCAAATCGGCCCGCCGAGTGTCCCGCCGTACTGATTCTGGTGAAAAACCGGGACAGTGGATTGAAAGAAGTTGTGAGTGTTCAAGAATGTGTCGCGATAGAATTCGAAGGCCGAACCATGGAACTGATTCGTCCCGCTCTTGATCACAGCGTTGAGGATTCCGCCGGAATTGCGGCCGTACTCCGGATTGATGGTGCTGGTGATGAAGTTGAACTCGCCGATAGCATCGGGGCTGGGAATGATCAGGGGAGCGTTCAGCCGAAAATCCATGGCGTCGGCGCCGTTGATCAGAAATGAATTTTGCTGGCTTTCACTGCCGTTGCTGGCATAGTTGCCACCAGTGATAGTGCCAAATCGGTCACTGCCCGCCACCACGCCGGGAACTAACTGCTGAAGCGAGGTCCAGTTGCGACCATTGAGCGGCAAATCCACGATCTGCTTGGCGTCGATGATGGTGCCGAGCTGGGTGGTCGCGGTTTCCACCTGAACCGGATTCGCCTCCACCTGCACCGACTCAGTCACCTCCCCCACTTCCAGCGAGACGGGGAGATTATAAACCTGGTTTAGCGTCAGCGTGATGTTGTGGCTGGTCGAGGTGCGAAAGCCCGCCTTGGTCACCGCGACGTTGTACGTTCCGGGCGCTAAGCTGAGAAACTCGTAGCTTCCATCATCCTGGGTCATTACCGCCGTGGAAACATTGGTCTGGGTGTTGGTCGCCTTGACCTCCGCGCCCGGAACGCCTGCCCCGGACGGGTCGGTTACCACGCCACGAATATGCGCCACTACCTCCTGCGCCGGGAGATTCCAAAACGTTGCCATGGAGAGCACCAGCGCCCCCCAGCCAATTAGCGTGAGTTTTCGCATTTTTCCCCTTCTCTTTTTTATCGTCGTTTGAGCCGGTCCGCTCCATACCGGTTGGCGCGCAGGCTTGGCGTCTGTTGAAACGATCGCATTAGGCCGCACGTCGCTCTTCTCAGGAAGCATAACTTTCAGAGAAATATCCGACAGCTCTTCAGATCGAGGCAGCTACACAAGGCCCCTGGTCATTCAGACCCTTGTGACAGCATCCGGTGTACCAAACCAACAGGTCCACCAGTTTATAAACATACCCATTATATGGCATGGACTTATCCTCTTGGAAGGCCTTAGCGGATATGTTTTCCAATAGATCGCGGTCCCAACTTACAGAAAATCGGAAGTAGTACCAACCTCAAGGTGGGTTCATGTCCCTGACTCCACCCGGCTGAACTCCCCGCTCCAGTGTGCTAACTCCTATAATTCGTACAGGACCTTTTCGAAAGAAAATGCGCAAGCGAGTTATGTTCGGGTCGGCCGTGGTGCTCCTCAGCATCCTGGCGTCTCTGGTGGTCTGGCAAGGCTCCTTTAACCTGGGCAGCTTCGCCCCCGCGCAATCCGACATCCAGCAGACTTACTTGTTTTGGGCCGTTTCCACGCTGATCTTTATCTTCACCGTGACGCTCGGTTTCATGCTCTTTCGCACCGTGGTGAAGTTGTATATCGAGCGGCACAGCAACCGCCCCGGGTCGCATATTAAATCGAAGCTGATCGGCGGCGCACTGGCGCTCAGCGTGCTCCCCATTATCTTTCTGGTGCTGTGGAGCATCTCGGTCCTGAATCTGAACTTGGACAAATGGTTCAGCCGTCCGGCCCGGACCATGAATATCGATCTGGTGCAGATCGCCAACGCGCTGAATCAGGAGGTGGGCGATAAGCTCACCGCCCAGGCTCATTGGCTGGCGTCGCAGCCGGTGCAGAGCGCCGATTTCTACGAACGCTTCTGCCAGGAGAACCAAATTGAAAAGGCCGAAATTGAACGAGCCGACGGCGGCGGCCGGATGCTTTGCTCGGTTTCGACCGCGCGCCAAGGCGAGCTTTACAAAACCAGTATTCAAACCGATGGAGGAAAGCTGGTTCTTTCGGCCCGGATGCCGCTGAAGCTGGCGGCCAAGCAGCGTGAGATTAATCAGGCGGTGGCCGATTATAACCGGCTTTCGGCTGAGCGGAAAGGCGTCCGCCGCACCTATCTGCTGCTGCTGTCTCTGATCACGCTATTCATTCTTTTCTTCGCCATTTGGATCGCCCGCTACATGGCCGGACAGATCAGTACGCCCATCAGCGCGCTGCTGCGGGCGGCCGAGCAGATACGCAAAGGCAATCTGAGCTACCGCGTGCGGGTGGACGCCATCGATGAAATGGCCACGCTGGTGCGCGCCTTCAACGAAATGACGGAGGCGCTGGAAACCAACAGCAGGGAGCTGGAGGCCCGGCGGAGATTCACCGAAGCGATTCTCGAAAGCATTCCCACGGGCGTCATCTCGCTGACCTCCGACGGCCGCATCCAGCGCGTCAACCGCGCGCTGCTGGGGATCTTCCCGGAAGAGCAGGTGGCGCGGGCGGCCAGATTGAGCGACCTGTTTTCGCGCGAAGATACCGCGGAGATCCGCTACCTGATGAATCGCGCCCGCCGAACCGCCGTGGCGGCCACGCAAGTGGAGTACAAAGCCGAGCGGCGCATGCTGCATCTGTCGCTCACTGTGGCCGCGCTCGATGAGCAGCGCAGCTCCGGTTTCGTCCTGGTGGTGGAGGACACCAGCGAACTGTTGCGCGCCCAGAAGGCGGCGGCCTGGCATGAAGTGGCGCGCCGCGTGGCCCACGAGATCAAGAACCCATTGACGCCCATCGCATTATGCGCCGACCGGATCGCGCGGCAGTTGGCGCGTGCCGAGCAGACCGCCGACACCCGGCGCATCTTGCACGAGTGCTCGTCCACCATCGCGCGTGAGGTGGAGAGCGTGCGCACGCTGGTGGACGAATTCTCGCAATTCACGCGTTTCCCGGCGGCCCAGCCGGTACCATCGGATTTGAATCAAATCGTGGACAATGCCGTTTCAGTATTCGAAGGCCGCCTGGATGGAATCCGCGTGGAGAAAGATCTGGCGCCCGAGCTGCCCCTGGTGCAGGCGGACCGCGAACAATTCAAGCGCGTGGTGGTCAACCTGGTGGACAACGCGGCGGAGGCCATGCAGGATTCCCTGGTGAAGCGTCTTTATATCGGAACGCGGGCCACCGAAGCCGATTCGGTGGAGTTGATCATTGCCGACACCGGCTGCGGAGTCTCGCGCGAAGACAAGGAGAAGCTATTCCTGCCCTATTTTTCCACCAAGGGGCGGGGGACGGGGCTCGGTCTGGCGATCGTCAATCGCATCCTTGCCGATCATGAAGCTACGATACGCGTGGAGGACAATGTGCCCGCCGGCGCCCGTTTCATCGTGGAACTCCCCATCCGAACGGTTGCTGAAATAGAGGCCAAAGCCGCGGCCAAAGTGGCGGAAACGGTCTCGGCGGAGACCGGTTTGTGAAGCCGGCGCGCATCCTGATTGTCGACGATGAGCCGCTGATCCGGCAGTCGCTCTCGGGAGTGCTGGAGGATGAGGGCTACCAGACGCACGCCGTGGCCACCGGCGAAGAATGCCTCACCGAGATCTCGCAGGGTGCATATGATCTCGTGCTGCTCGACGTTTGGCTGCCTGGGATGGATGGATTGGAGACGCTGGCCCGCCTGCAAGAGATCCCTTTCGCCAGCCGGCCCATGGTGGTGATCGTTTCCGGCCACGGAACCATCGAGACCGCGGTGCGGGCCACCAAATTAGGCGCTTTCGATTTTCTGGAGAAGCCTCTCACCATCGAAAAAGTGATGGTGGTGGTGAAGAACGCGCTGCAGCAGCGCAAGCTCGAGTTGGAATTGGAGCGCCTGAAGGAGGACGGGCGGCGGGATCTGCAAATCATCGGCGAAAGCGTTCCCATGAAGGCGCTGCGGCAGCAGTTGGCCTTGATGGCCGCGACGAACGGACGGGTGCTGATCTATGGGGAGAGCGGCAGCGGCAAGGAGCTGGTGGCCCACGCCATTCACAACAGCAGCGCGCGCGGCACGGAGGCTTTCGTCGAAGTGAATTGCGCGGCCATCCCCGAAGATCTGATCGAAAGCGAACTCTTCGGACATCGCAAGGGCAGTTTTCCTGGCGCGACGGAAGACAAGACCGGCAAGCTGCAGAAGGCCGATGGCGGCACGCTGTTCCTGGATGAAGTGGGCGACATGAGTTTGAAGACGCAGGCCAAAGTGCTGCGGTCGCTGGAGGAGCAGCGCTTCGAACCGGTGGGCGCCGAGATGTCCATTCAAGTGGATGTGCGGGTGGTGGCGGCTACCAACAAAAACCTGGAAGAGGAAATCGAGCGCGGGAATTTTCGCGAAGACTTGTTCTATCGCCTGAACGTGATCCCGTTCTATGTTCCGCCGCTGCGAGAGCGCATCGAAGACATTCCTCTGCTGGCCGACCATTTCCTGAAGGAGTTCACCACTGCATACGGACGCCGGCCCAAGGAGCTGACGCCGGAGGCTTACGAAGTGCTGAAAGAGCACCGCTGGCCGGGCAATGTGCGCGAACTGCGCAATCTGATGGAGCGCATCGTCATCATGAGCCCGCAGGTGCGTATCGATGCCCGGCACATTCCGCTCATTCCCGGCAAGCGCGCGGTCTTTGAGCGGGCGGCGGACCGGCTGGGCAGCCTGCATGAAGTTCGCGCCGCGGCCGAACGCGAATATATCCTCAAGACTCTGGACGAAACCAAGGGGAATGTCAGCAAGACCGCGGAATTGCTGGGCCTGGAGCGCAGCAATCTTTATCGCAAGATGAAGGCGCTGGGGATCGGTCCGAAAGAATAGCTCAACTCTATTTCGAGCTGAGTTGCCCGCGCGCCGCCGCCGTCGCCAACTCGTCGCAGCGATTGTTGTCCGAATGCGAAGCGTGGCCCTTGGTCCAGGACCAGGTGGTGTTGTGCCGCCCGTTCTGTTCATCCAGCTCTTCCCACAGATCCTGATTCGCCACCGGCTTCTTATCGCCGGTACGCCAGCCGTTCTTCTTCCATTTGTGGATCCACGCCGTGATGCCGTTCTTCAAATAGTTTGAATCGGTCACGATCTCCACCTGGCACGGCTCCTTCAACGCGCGCAGTCCTTCCACCGCGGCCTTCAGCTCCATGCGATTGTTGGTGGTCTCGCGCTCCGACCCGTAGATTTCGAGCTTCTTGTCGCCATAGCGCAAGATGCACGCCCAGCCGCCGGGCCCGGGGTTGCCGATGCAGGCCCCGTCTGTGATGAGCTGGACTTGCTTCAGGCGGGAACTCCAGCTAACTCGCGTTCAAAGAACGCATCCACATGATCGAGGATCTGCGCGGCGTCGGTGGTTTTGTAGATCTCGACGCGCAGCTTCGACCCGTTGCGCACGCCGTGCGTGAAGTAAGTGGCGAACTGCTTCATCTTGCCGACGGTATCCGGTTCACCGCGCTCGCACAGCATTCCGTAGTAAGTGCGCATTAGTTCATAGCGCTGGCGCTCGGTGGGCTGTTCGTAGGTCCCGCTGGCCAGATACTGCTGAATCTGGCGGAAAATCCAGGGATTTGACGAGGCCGTGCGCCCGATCATCACCGCGTCGCAGCCGGTCTCCTGCACCATGCGAACCGCGTCCTCAGGCGTGACAATGTCGCCGTTGCCGATCACCGCAATGTTCCGCACCGCGGCCTTCACTTCGGCGATGCGCGACCAATCGGCTTTTCCGCTGTAACCCTGCTCGCGCGTGCGCGGATGCAGCGCGACCGCTTGCAGTCCGCAATCTTCTGCAAGCAGAGCCATCTTCGCGGTTACGAGTTCCTGGTCATTCCAACCCGCGCGGAACTTCATGGTGAACGGAATCGAGATGGCCGCCCGCACCTTCCGCAGGATCTCTTCCACCAGCGGCAGATCGCGCAGCAGGCCGGAGCCGCCATTGCACTTCACCACTTTGTTCACGGGGCAGCCGAAGTTGATGTCGACAATATCGAATCCGAAATCCTGGCAGGCCTTGGCGGCATCGGCCATCACCTGCGGGTCGGAGCCAAATAGCTGCGCGGAGATGGGATGCTCCTCGGGCTCGAAAAACAGGTACCGGAACGTCCGCGTGGCTTTCTTGGCTTTGAGCGAATTCACCACGCCGTGCGAGCTGGTGAACTCGGTCATGATCAGGCCGCATCCGCCCTGGTTGCGGATCAGGCGGCGGAAAACCGTATCGGTGACGCCGGCCATGGGCGCGAGCACAGTGGCGGGCGCAATGCGTGTCGCTCCGATATAGAATTCGTTAGGGAAGCCGGACATCCTAAGCTATTTTAACGGCTCGGGCTCTGAAACGTAAATGAGGGTAAATGCGTTTAACCTAGTAAGCGCGGAGGGTAGTGCGTGAACTTGAACAAAAAACTGGCGTCGGCTTTCGCCGCGGGAGCCGTGCTTGCCTCCGGGATCGTGTATTTGGCGGTGAGGCCACCGGATAGCGGCACGGTTATCCCGCCAATCGCACCGTCGGTTCCGCAGTCGGTTGCGGCGCGGCCCGAACCAGCGCCCCCGATAGCGCCAGCCACATCACCCGAAAGTCACCCGGCGCCGGTTCGAGTGCCAGTTCGCGAAAAGCCTTCGCCCATGCCGCCTCCAGTTCGGCATAAACAAGAGCTGGTGATCGCACGCAACGCCGCGCCGACTGCGCCGCCGGTGGAACCGCAGCCTGAACCGGCGCCACCAGCCCCGGCCGTGCCCATCACGCCCGCTGTTCCGGTGCAGCCTGAAAATGTCCCAGTCCAAAATGTCTCCCTCCCGCCGCCAGCCCAACCTGCTGCGAATACCGAAGCCAGCGTGCCGCCCAGGGTGACTCTCGCGTGCCGGGACGTTGCTGTCGGTTCGCATCGGCGAAACGCTTTCCTCGGCGCGCAATCAGGTGGGCGACACCTTTCTCGCGACGCTTACCCAACCGTTAGTCGTCGAAGGTTGGGTCATCGCGGAACGTGGCGCGCGCGTGGAGGGCAGGGTAGTGGACGCTACTCCGGCCGGCCGCGTGAAGGGCGCCTCGCACCTGGGAATCTCCATAGTCCGGCTCGCGACGTCCGACGGCCAGTATGTCCGCGTTCACACCGAGCCGTTCGTGAAGGATGGCGCCAGTTCGACCGGGACCGACGCAGCTAAAGTAGGCGCGGGCGCGGCCATCGGCGCCATCATCGGAGCTATTGCGGGCGGCGGTAAAGGCGCGGCGATCGGAGCGGGCGCGGGCGGAGCGGCAGGCGCGGGCGACGTGCTGCTGACGCGCGGCAAACCGGCTGAAATTCCCGTCGAAACGCGGGTCAGCTTCAAGGTGCAGGACTCGGTGACCATCACCGAACGGATCAACTAATCACGTTAACATGACCCCAGGCGGCGGCACGGTGATCCAGAACTGGTTTGGGTAACCAAAGGAGACTCGCTGTGCGGAACTGCCCGGGTCCAATTTTTCGATCGATCACGAAGTTGAAAACCAACGTTACGGACTTGCCGACGCAATTTCTTCGAAACGTCGATGCGTCGAAGTGCCTTCTCAACGGCGGAATTGAGAAGCCGGTGCGCGCTGCGAGAAGCTTACGTCTGAACAGAACCATCCGCTGACGCCTACAGTGACCGTGGCTGTTACGCCTCCGCTGATGCGTGCTCGTTCAGCCAGCGGCGGATACAGCTGGCATCTGCAGCCGCTCAACGCACGACATGTTGGAATCCGCGTCCTGATTCGACTGCGCGAACGCTACTCCAAGGCAAGCCGTCAATATCAGCACGAATCGCATATCTCACCCCATTTACCGGAATCCAATATCGTCCTTCACCGTCTCCATCCAGTTGTACACGATGGGGCAATAACCCACGCGATCGAGAAACTGCCACATCCGGCTCGCGATCGATCCCGCGCCGCGCACCACGTGCGGGAAATTGACGCAATTGTGCGGGCGCGCCTCATAAACGCTGCACAGATTCCCTTCCAGAAACACGCAGCCGCCTTCATTCCGCTTCAAGATCCGGGCCCCCGATTCGTCGAGCGCGGTGAATTGTTCCACGAACTCGCTCTCGCTCGTGCCCACAAACCTGGCGAGCTTCTCGATGTCCTTCTCCGTGATCCCCACCTCGGTAACCCGGCAGCAATTCGCGCAGGCAGTGCAATCGATCTCGGCCTCAATCTCCTCGCCAAAACGGCGCAACCGCCGATCCGAGTGCCGGTGGCTTTTCAAATAGGCGCGAAAACGCGCATTTTCGCCGTGCTGCTGCTGTTCCAGGCGGCGGATCTGGACGAGATCGGTTAGCATTTCCTAGAATCAATTATGGCTTCATTAACTGCCGCTTCGGGCGAGGAGTTTTATCGCATCCAAAAACTGCCTCCTTACGTGTTCGCCGTCATCAACGAGATGAAGGCCAAGGCGCGGGCGGCGCAACAGGATGTCGTGGACCTCGGCATGGGCAATCCGGACGGCTCCACGCCCGAGCCGATCGTCAAGAAATTAATCGAAGCGGTACGCAATCCCCGCAATCATCGTTACTCGATGTCGCGCGGCATTCCCCGCTTGCGAGCGGAAATTGCCAAACGCTATCGCACCAAATACGGCGTCGAGCTGGATTCGGAAACCGAAGCGATTGTCACCATCGGCGCCAAGGATGCTCTCGCGCACCTGCTCTTTGCCGTGATTGGCCCGGGCGATGCCGTGGTTTCTCCGAACCCGGCCTATCCCATCCATCAATACGGCGTCATCATGGCCGAAGGGCACGCGTGCATGCTCCCCATGCCGACGCCCGCCGAATTCCTCAATCGCCTGGAACACCTGTACAACACCTCCTCGACGCAAGCCGCGGATGATCCTGATTTCGTTTCCCCACAATCCCACCACGCATTGCGTGGATCTGCAGTTCTTCCGCGACATCGTGGCGCTGGCCGCGCGGCACGGCACCATGATCGTGCATGATTTCGCCTATGCCGACTTGGGCTTCGATGGCTACGAGCCTCCCAGCATTCTGCAAGTGGAGGGCGCCAAGGAACTCGCGGTCGAAATCTATTCCATGTCGAAGAGCTTCAACATGGCGGGCTGGCGCGTTGGATTCTGTCTCGGGAACAAGAAAATGATCGCCGCGCTGGCGCGCATCAAAAGCTATCTCGATTACGGCGTCTTCCAGCCCATCCAGATCGCTTCCATCATCGCGCTGCGCGAGTGCGCCAAGGACACCGAAAAGATCCGCGGCGTTTATCAAAAGCGCCGGGATGTGCTCATCACGGGTCTCGAGCGCGCCGGCTGGCCGGTGCAACCGCCGCAGGCCACCATGTTCGTCTGGGCGCCCATTCCCGAGAAGCATCGCGCCAAAGGTTCGCTCGAATTCTCCAAGCTGCTGATGGAAAAAGCGCTGGTGGCCGTCTCGCCGGGCATCGGATTCGGGCCGCTCGGTGAAGGCCACGTGCGTTTCGCTCTCATCGAAAATCAACACCGCACGCGGCAGGCAACTAAGTCCATTCAGCACTTCCTGAAGAAGTAACCGGACGCGATTGCCTACGTCGCGGTCGAAACCTGGCTGGACGGGAAACGCTGGCAGCGGCCTGCGAGAACCGCGTACGTCCCGCATCAAACAGCACCAGCAGAACATCGCGCACCGGGCAATCCTCTTTTTCCAGGCGCTGGCCGATGGTGTCGAGCGATATCGCAGCCGCTTCCTCCAGCGGATAGCCGTACGCGCCGGTGCTGATGGCTGGAAAGCTGATGGTGCGGACGCCGTGCTTCTCGGCCAGGTCCAGACACGCGCGGTAGCAATTCGCCAGTTGCTCGGGTTCGCCGTGCCGCCCATCGTGATAGACGGGGCCCACAGCGTGAAAAATATATTGTGCTGGAAGCGAGCCGGCGCCGGTGACCACGGCACTGCCGCAGGGACATCCTCCGGAACTCGCGCGAATTCCGTCCAACTCGCGCTGGATAGCGGGACCGCCCACGCGATGAATGGCGCCGTCCACCCCGCCTCCGGCGCGTAACGCCGTGTTCGCCGCGTTGACAATGGCGTCGACGCGGATCTTGGTGATATCGCCCACCACCAAGCGGAGCTTCCTCCCGTGCGGGAAATCGATCTCCATATTATTGATGTTACAGCCAACGCTATAGTAAAGGTTGAAACAATCCGATGCACTCGTGCTTTTTGACATCGATGGCACGCTGATTCGCCGCGCCGGGCCGCATCACCGGGAAGCATTGGTGGAGGCGATCCGCCGAACCGCCCACGTGGAGACCACCACTGAAGGCGTTCCAGTGGCCGGCATGCTGGATCGCGACATTCTGGCCACCATGATGTTGAGCGCGGGCATGTCGCGTGCATCCATTCGCCGCGTGATGCCGGAAGTGGTGGCGCGCGCGCAATCCATTTACGTCCGCCGCGTGCCGGACATTTCGAGAAAAGTCTGCCCGGGTGTCCGCAGCCTGCTGCGCCGCCTGACCGCGCGCGGAGTTGTGATCGGGCTGGTCACCGGCAATCTCTCGCGCATTGGCTGGCGCAAAATAGAACGCGCCGGTCTCCGGCCGTATTTCCGTTTCGGCGCATTTGCCGAACTGGCGCGCGACCGTGCCGGCCTGGTTCGGATCGCCATCCGGCGTGCCCGCCAGCAGCGCTGGATCGGACGCGAGAGCGTCATCACGCTGATCGGCGATCATCCCAACGACGTGCTCGCCGCCCGCGCCAATGGCATTCGCGCTGTCGCGGTCGGCACCGGGATCGTCCCGCTCGAAGAGCTTAAAGCGCACTCGCCCCTCATCGCCATTCCCGATCTTCGATCGCTCATGTTAGATGACATTTTGTCATGAGAGCTTCATATACGAGTGGCAAAATCGACTGATGCGCTGGATTCTGTTCGCAGTGTTGCCGCTCCAACTGACCGCGCAATCTGTCGATACTCCGGCGCCCGAACCGTCCGAGAACTGGAATCTTTATTATCAGGCCACCTCCATCGGCCAGCATCACGGCACGTTCAACTCTCCCTATGAAGGGCCGCTGAGTCTCCAGAACCATCCGGAGAGCGATGTGTCGCTTACGACGACGCTGTTTCTCGGTCTTCCGGCTGGGCCACAGACACACAGCTTTACTTCGATCCCGAAATCGCGGGAGGGCGCGGGTTTCAGCAATGTCGACGGACTTGCCAATGCCCCCAACGGGGAACTGCCCCGAGTCGCTTCCGCCACGCCCAAGCCGTACCTGGCGCGGCTCTATATCTCGCACGACTTCGGTTTTGGCGACGCGGTGGAGCATGTCGACAGCGACGAGAATCAACTGGCCGGCAACCGGCCGATGGTTCGCTACACTATCACCGCCGGCCGCTTTTCCGACAGCGATTTCTTCGACGACAACAATTATTCCCACGATCCGCGCACGCAGTTCATGGCGTGGGGAATGATGTACAACGGCGCCTGGGATTATCCGGCCGACACCCGCGGCTACACCTGGGGAATCGTGAATGAGTTTCATACCCGGAACTGGAGCTTCAAATACGGCGTGGCCGCCGAGCCTCGCGTCGCCAACGGTGGAAGATTTGACCGCCGGCTTTTCGCCGATCAAGGCCAGACGTTCGAGGAAGAACGGCGCTATTCCATCGCGAGTCACCCCGGCGCCATCCGATGGCTGCAATACCTCAATCGCACCCGATCCGGCAGCTATGGCGAGGCGGTGCAACTGGCCGAGCAGACGGGAACCACGCCCGATGTACAGGCCATTCGCCGTCCCGGGAACGCTCAAATACGGAACCGGCGTGAGCTTCGATCAGGAGCTTTCGCATGACATCGGAGTGTTCTCGCGGCTGGGCTGGAACGACGGCAAGACCGAAGATTTCGCGTTCACGGCCATCGATCGGCTGGCCGAAGGCGGCGTGTCGGTGAAGGGGACGAGTTGGCACCGGAAGGACGACGTAGTGGCGTCCGCGTTCGCGGCGGCTGGAATCTCGGGCGTACACGCCGTGTATCTGGCGCAAGGCGGGCTCGACTTTTTGATCGGCGATGGAAAGCTCAACTACGCTCCCGAGTATCTTTGGGAGACCTACTACAGCGCGCAGGTGGTATCGCGGCTTCTACGCAACGCTCGACGTGCAGCATTACAACAATCCGGCCTACAATCACGATCGCGGTCCGGTGTGGGTGGAGTCCGTTCGGTTGCACATCGAGTTCGGCATCAAGCCGCTATCGGCGAAATAAATCGCAGTACCCTGTAGGAATGAGCCAATCCGGATCCCGCGCGCCAATTGCTGCGCCACACCGTTGCGACGCTCGCCTATCGCGGCGGCAAAGCCGTGCGCGGGGCGCCCGATACGTTCGCCGAGTTTCACGCGTCGCGAAGGCGCACGGACGCCCGGACAGATCCTGGCGCACATCGGGGATCTGCTCGATTGGGGCTTGTCGATCGCGCGCGGCAAGCAAAAGTGGAACGATTCAACGCCGCTGCCGTGGCATGAGGAAGTGCACCGCTTCTTCGCCGCGCTGGAGGCATTCGAAGACTATCTGGCTTCCGACGAGCCCGCTGCAAGCCCGGCCGAAAAGCTGTTTCAAGGGCCCGATTGCCGATGCGCTGACGCACATCGGCCAGATCGCGATTCTGCGCCGGCTGGCCGGAGCGCCGGTGCGCGGTGAAAATTACTACGTCGCGAATATCGCCGCGGGCACCGTGGGCGCCGATCAGCCCGCGCCGGTGTCGCGAGTTTTAGTTAGACTGCTGCGGGCTCCGATGCGTTCGCGCCGTTGGCTTCGGCTTCCACCGCGCGCATCACGCGCAGAGTGTTCCCGCCGTAGATCTTGCGAATGTCGGTCCTCCGAGTAGCCTTTTTCGAGCAGCGCGCGCGTGAGATTGGGGAACTTGGAGACGTCTTCCAGGCCGCGCGGCGTGCAGAACACGCCATCGAAATCGCTGCCGATTCCAACCGCATCGATTCCGCCCACCTTCACCGCATGATCGATGTGCGCCACCACGTCTGCGAGCGTCGCGGGCGGCACCATCTTGCGGTACTCGGCGATGGTGGCATCCTCGCCCGCGCGCGCCCGGCAGCGTGCTGTCCTGCACCTTCTTCGCCGCTGCCGCCGATTTTTCCGACAGGAACCCGCAGTTGAAATTGATCTGAATCACGCCGCCCTTCTTGGCCAGCGCCGCGATCATCTCATCCGTCATGTTGCGCGGAACGTTGCACAGCGCCCGGCAGGAAGAATGCGACGCGATGATCGGCGCGCGGCTGGTTTCCAGCGCGTCCCAAAACGTTTTGTCGGCGGTATGCGAGATGTCGATCATCATTCCCAGCCGGTTCATCTCGCGCACCACCTGCTTGCCGAAAGGCGTGAGGCCGTTGTGATGCTGCGACGCCGGGTTTGTCGATGTCGCCCGAGGAATCCGCCCAATCGTTGGTGTTGGTGTGGGTCAGGGTCATGTAGCGGATGCCGAGGTCGTAATAATCGCGCAGCAGGCCCAGGTTATCTTCGATGGCGTGGCCGCCTTCGATGCCCATCAGCGCCGCGATCTTGCCTTGTTTGTGGATGCGCTCGATGTCGTCGGCGGTGGTGGCGAGCGCGAAGTCGTTCGGATAGCGCTCGACGATACCGTGCCGGACGGTATCGATCATTTCGAGCGTGCGATGCGCCGAATGGTTTCCCTTGACGTAGCTGGACGCGACATACACGGCGAAGAACTGCGCGCCCACGCCGCCTTCCTTGAGCGCGGTGATGTTGGTGTGGCCGTCGTTCTTGTTCTTGCCGATGTCGTAGCCGTCCACGGTGCGGCTGGTGATGTCGTTATGGGTGTCGATGAGCAGCATGGAGCGGTGGATTCGCTGCGACTTCGGCGTCGGTCACGGAACGGGTTTGGGCAAAGCCCACCCAGAGCACGATAGCAAGAAGGCACAACGCTCGCATGCTCCGAATATAGCGCACGGGGCGTTGCAGGCTGGCCGTTTGGTAGTGCCTGAAAGGTGCGTTGAAGAATCCCGTACGCTACGAAGTGAGGACGTGAATCTTAGCTAACAACTCCCGGGCTTCTGGCGAGCATCCCATCCGCGTAGCGAACTCCCCTTCGAGTGAATGCCGTCGCACACAGGTGCTGCCCGCCGTTTCCGCCGCTTCAAAAATAGAAGAGCTGAAGCTGCATGGTGAATTCGTTGCTGTCTTTGAGCGGAGAGCCGTTCTGCGGATAAAGCCGGTTGTACTGGATTGTCCACTTCAAGTTCTGGCCCCGCACGTAAAGGTTCACGCCGCTGCCCACCCGATGGATGTCGCTGCCGTCCAGGGCATTCTTCACAAAGCTCTGCGATTCGAACTTGGCAAAGGGTTGCAGCTTGGCTCGATGAATGTAGTAGGCGCTTTCCACGAACCAATCGTTCTGGTCGGCAATGGCAAGGAACTTCTGGCGGCCGTCGTAGTGGAAGTACTGGAATTGGCCGCCGATTTCGTCGCCCTTATGTACCGGCAGATCGAGGGCTGTATTGGCGGAAAGACTGCGGTAGGTGCCCTGTTTGTCGCCACCCACGTCGATCGCCAGGATCTTCTTCTTTCCCAGTGCGGTGCCGGCGAAGACGTACCCCGTCTCGGTGTCAAAGAAATCATATTGCAGATAGGCGGCGGTGCGCAGGGAGTCCCGCGCGTTGGCATCGCGCTCCCCTTGAAAAGCTCCCACGCGGTACAGGAGGTGATCTCCCAAGAAAAAGCCTCGGGCTTGAAAACCCAGATCGCGCAAGCCGGCGGACTGAGTGGCGCTGTTATTGACCGTGGTGAGAGAGCTGATGTCAATCGTGTAATAACTCAGGGTGGATTGCAGCGTGTTGCGCGAGAAGGGAACCAGGAACAGGCCGCCATCGATTTGCAGGACCTGCATGGGCTTCCACTCCAGGAAGGCGTCCTGCACAATGATGCCGGCGCCGGGGACCTTGGGAGTCTTGCCGAGATTGGGCGAGTCCGTCTCAAAGAAGAAGCTGATATCGTCCCCGATGTCCCCTGACATCATCAGCCGCCCGCGGCGCAGATAGAGGTTCTGCTGGTACCCCTGGATACCCGCGGTGGAGTCCTGGGTCCAATCAGCCCAAAGCTGGCCCTGGAAGCCAAACTTAAACGTAGCGTCTTCAGTTTTTATCGCGATCTGCGCGTGCGCCGGCGTTGCGGCGAACGCCAGCGAGAGGGCGGCGGCAAGCGCGCCCAACAATGTACGTCTGATGCGAAATGTAGGTTTGATTCGGCTATGAGACATGTTCCTGTTTCCTGTTCTCTCCGGCTTCCGTTCCCATTTGATTCATCGACCCGAGCTGGAACGGCCTCCCACCAGGCTCAGCAATTCCAGTACGTCGCTCTGGACGGAATATGCTTGTGCATTCAGTTGCTCAGCCGCCGCGGCACTCTCCTCCGCGCTGGCCGCGGTGCTCTGGGTTACCTGGTTCATAACTCCCATGGCACTGTTGATTTGCCCGATGCCCTCGGTCTGTCTGGCGGACGCGCCAGCCACTTTCCCGGCCATCTCCACCACCTGCCGCACGCTGGCCGCGATGTCCTGGAACGATTCGGCCACTTTGCCGCTGAGGCTAACTCCAGTGGCGGTCTTCACCATGGCTCCTGCGATCTTCTGGGTGGTCTCCTGGGCCGCTTGCGCGCTGCGCTGCGCCAGGCTTCGGACCTCGTCTGCCACCACCGCGAAGCCCATGCCCGCTTCTCCCGCCCGAGCCGCTTCCACGGCGGCGTTCAGAGCCAGGATGTTGGTCTGAAACGCGATTTCATCAATGGTTTTGACGATCTTGCCGATGTCCTGGCTGGAGTCTTTCAAAGCGCCGATGGCCGCCGACATGGCCTGCATGTCCACCGAGCCGCGGTCGGCCATTCCTTGCGCCAGCTTTGCGATTTCGTCGGCCTTCCTTGCGTTCTCGGTATTGTTCCGGATGATGCTCGACACCTCTTCCAGCGAAGCGCTGGTTTCCTCGATGGTGGCCGCTTGCTCGCTGGCGCCCTGGGCGAGCTGCTGGCTTTGGGCACTCAATTCGGCCGATGCCGCGGCAACCTGTTCGGCGCCTCCCAGAAGCCTGGTTGCTACGCCCTGGATGGTGGCGGCCACCGAGTTGGAGAGCAGCAAAATAAGAGTCACGGTGGTCGCCAGGATCAGGAGAAACACGGCGATCACATAGCCCCGATAATGCCGCTCCTGATTCGCGATGGTTTGCGAGAGACTGATTCTCTCCGCCTGGACGCTGTCAATGTAGACTCCAGTTCCGATCAGGAAGTCAGTGCCCGGAATCAATTTGGCGTAGGCTAGCTTCGGCTGCACACCTTTACCCTCTTTTTCAAAGTAGTAGGTGACAAATCCGCCGCCCGATTTGGCATTTTCGATCAGCGCCCGCACGAACTGGTAGCCGTTTTTGTCGGGGAGATCGAGCATCGGCTTTCCGTTGCCACTCTTATTAATGGGAACGTTGATACGTACCCCGTCCGTGTCGTAGGAAAAGAAGTACCCCGAACCATCGTCAAAGAAGCGAATGGGGTCGGTTTCCGCCACCACCGCTGCGATCTTTTGATCCCGCGTCGCTAGAGTCTTCAACCGCGGGCCGAGATTCTGCGCTTCACAATCAACCACGGACTTCAGAGCGTTCTTGTAGCCGGACATCATCAGGTTCTCGATATTCGGGAAAATCACCTGCCGGCTGATCGTACTCGTCACCGCGGAGTTGGTGAGTTGCAGGGCCCCCAGTCCAATAAGCGTCAGGGCCGGCAAGAACAGCAATTTCTGCCGTAACGTGAGATTCCCCAACTTGGTTCTCGACAAACTGGTACCAGCCTTCCCTTTGCACTGCGCCCGCAAAGCCTGTGAGCGAACCATCTACGCGCTTCTTATCGCCCGATTTCGCCGTTGCTCTAATGCCAGATCTTCCCGAGGAAAACCTGGGCCCTCGCTTTGCCCAAGCTGCCGCCGCCGGCCTGCAAGATAAAGAAATCATTGGATCCTGCCGATCTGATCCCAGGCGGAAATGGAGCAGGATCACACAAATCGGCTGGTAATCCTGATTCCGGTATTCAATGACTGGCATGCTCTGGCGCTGCTGCTTCCCGCTTTGGATCACGCCTTGGATAATTCCCGGATGCCCATCGATGTACTGCTGGTCAACGACGGTTCAACCCAGCCGCCGGAACAGGGATTGCTGGCACAGAACCTGGAACATCTTCGTTCGGTCGAAATCCTGCATTTGCGCCGCAACCTCGGCCATCAGCGCGCCATCGCGGTTGGGCTGGTTCACATATACGCAAAGTTGCCGTGCGCCGCGGTGGTGGTGATGGACGGGGACGGCGAAGACCGGCCGCGCGACGTGGTTCAGCTAGTTGAAGAATTTCACCGCCACGGCCAGCGGACCATCATCTTCGCCGAGCGCGCCAAGCGGATGGAGAAATTCGCATTTCGCCTGTGCTATTGGCTGTACCGCACCACTCACTGGATGCTGACGGGCGTGCGCGTACGCGTCGGCAACTTCAGTATCGTGCCCTGGCAGGCGGTGGAACGGCTGGTGGTTGTTTCCGAGATCTGGAATCATTATGCGGCTGCGATCTTTCGCGCTCGCCTGCCGTATGTCACCATCCCCATGGATCGGGGCCGACGGATGGCCGGCGAGTCGCGCATGAATTTCGCCGCGCTCCTGGTCCATGGACTCAGCGCTATTTCTGTGTTCAGCGATATCGTCAGCGCCCGGCTGCTGATCATGACATCCGCCTTCTTCGCTCTGCTGGTGGCGGCGGCCGCGACGGTTGTAGGAATGCATTGGACCGCCCATCTCGCCTTTCCAGGCTGGGCCGGCTACACCGCCGCCCTGGTATTCGTGCTGCTGACGCAAGCGGCGTTGGGAGCTTTCCTGCTCGTGTTTATTATCATCGGCGCACGCGCCAACATGAGCTTTATCCCGTTGCGCGATGCGCACCATTTTGTCGATCGCCAGGAGCGAGTGTTTCCCCTTGACACCCTATCAATACGCCGGCTCCGAGCTGGAAATCTTTGAGAAGGCGCGCAACTGGAAAGCCTACCTGCGCCGCTCCATGCAGCCGTATCTCACCGGCTCGGTGCTGGAAGTGGGCGCTGGATTAGGCGCCAACACCCGGCAGTTTGCGGGCCTGCACTTTGATCGCTGGACCTGCCTGGAACCAGACGCGTCGCTGGCCGAACAGATCGAGCCCGGCGGGCCGCTGCTGGGCCGGCACAAGGCAATCATCGGCGACCTGGCCGCTCTTGATCCCGCGCTCCGGTTTGACGCCATCTTATACATCGACGTGCTGGAGCACATCGAGGATGACGCCCGCGAGTTGCGCCGCGCAGCGTCTCACTTGAGCCGCGGTGGCGCCCTCATTGTTTTGTCTCCAGCGCACCCCTGGCTGTTCACTCCGTTCGATCGGGCCATTGGGCATTACCGCCGCTATACCAGGGGATCATTGCAGGCCGCAGCGCCGCCGCATCTGCGCCGGGAGAAGCTTCAGTATCTGGATTCCGCCGGATTGCTGGCATTGCTGGGAAATCGGCTGCTGCTCCATCGCAGCATGCCGACCGCGGGACAAGTGAAGACCTGGGACAGTGTTCTGGTTCCGTGCTCGCGCTTGCTGGACCCGTTGCTTTGCGGCACGGTTGGCAAATCGGTGCTGGGGGTTTGGCGGAATGTCTGACAGCGTTGTACTCGAGGGCTTAACCCCGGTCTCGATCCGCCCGCCCCGGACCCGCATCGAATCCGCCGTGCCCTTCGCGATCTTCACCGGTGTGTTTTTGCTGTTGTGGCTGCTCTACGGGAATCGGCTCATCCTCGGTACCAACGACGAGGGCATTTACCTCGATGCCGCCGAGCGCATCCTGCATGGCCAAAAGCCCTACGTGGACTTCTTCGGCTATATGAGTCCCGGCAGCTTCTGGATGCAGGCTCTGGCTTTTCGACTGTTCGGGATGACGCTGGCCGCCGGGCGCGTACTCGTCCTCTTTTACTTGGCGCTGGAGTGCGCGCTGATTTACTGGCTAGTGGAGCGCTACGCGTCGCGCGCCGCGGCCATCGTGACCACGCTGTTCTTCTTTGCTTTTCAAACCGCGGATACGAGCATGCTCACGGCGCAGCATCGCTGGGATAGCGGCGCCTTCGCGCTGGCCTCCATCGCGATCTGTGTGGGCGCTCAATCGGAATCGCGCCGCCGCTGGCTGGTGGCTTCCGGAGTCCTGATCGCAGCCGCGGCTCTGGCAACGCCCTCGATTGCGCTGGTTGCGGTGGTGACGCTGGCTTGGCTGGTGTGGCCCGCCGGCCAGCGTGTGCGTGCTGCGTGGTATCTCCTTGGACTCGGGACAGCCGGCGCTATTCTAATCGGCGTGCTGTGGAGTGGCCGAATGCTGGCGCCGCTTGCGCAGCAGATCTTCTGGTTGTCCCGAAACTACGCGTCTAATAACGCCATGCCTTATGGAGCCATCATCGGCGGCTATGGGGCATTGTTTGAAGGCGCGGGCGCGCTGGAGTTGCTCGTCCGGTCCTGCGTGGTCTTTTGCATCGCGCTTCCCGCCATTCTTCCGGTTGTTGCGCTCGTCGCTGGCGGCGTCTTCTGGGCGCGGAGGAAATCCGATAGCCAGCCGTTGCGATCCGTCATTCCGTACTTGCTGCTTTGTGTGGTTGCGCTGGCCGCGTCCACGTACCCGCGCTCGGACATCGCGCACCTGGCCTGGGTATCGGCTCTCCCTTATGCAGTGACCGGCATCCTCGTATTCCACCTTCTCCCGGCGCGGGCGCGCGCCTGGCTCACTATTTCGATGGCAGTGTGGGCCGCCGTGTTTGCATTGCAGGCCCAACTACCTGGTCGCCTCGTCCCGCTGCATACGCCCGTGGGAGAGGTTCGCGCCAGCGTCGCGGAGGCGCCCCTGGTGGCGGAGTTACTCTCGAGCGTTCAGCCCGGACAGTCTCTTTTCGTCTATCCATATAAGCCGCTGTTCTATTTCCTCACGCAGACCACAAATCCTACACGTTATTCCTATCTTGAGGCTGGAATGATGACCAGTGAAGACGCCCGGCTCGCTTTGTCGGAACTAGAAGCGCGTCCGCCCGAGTGGGTGCTCTATATGGACCTGGACCGCTCCGAATTCGCACGTGTGTTTCCGGGCGGCAAGCATTTGAATCCGCACTATCCGCAACTGGAGAGCTGGATCAAAGCCAATTACCGCGCCGCGGGCGTCCCTTCGCTGGGAGGCTACGTGCTGCTACAGAGAACGATAGCCAAATAAAAAGCCGCCCGATTGCTCGGACGGCTTTTCTCCTCTGATCTGTTGTTCTAATTAATCCCCGAACGATCCCACCGCTTCTGCTTTGTCGGCGGCCGTCTCGGCCTTGGGCGCGGGCGCGATCATCTGTACCAAGTCCGCGGGCGCGGGCTTTTCCTTCAATATCTGCTCGCGATACAGCTTCGCCATGCGCTCGTTTTCCTGCTGCTTTAGTTTCTCGTCGCGGGCGCGCTTCTTTTCCTCGCGCGCGGTCTTGGCGATGCCGAGCTCGTCCAGATCGTGCTGCTTGCCGTGATTCACGTCCTCGGCGCGCAGCACCAGCGAGTGATCCTTGGCTCGGCAGATTCACCGCCTTGCCGCCGGCGATGATCTCGTGCCGCCCGTGCTCCTCGTACCACTTGGTGAGCGTCGCGGTCATGTGCATCTTCTCGATGATGTTCCGCCAGCCGACGCCGGTGTTGTACGCGCAGAAGGAAATCTCGCCTTCCTGCGTGGCGTAGGGAATGATGCACTGCTCGGTGCGGCGGAAATCGTAGTTGAACAGATCCTGGAACCACATGCCGGCGACGAACAGGAAGTTCCAGCGGTCCTTGCGGCGCTTGTTGATGTCTTCCATGGTGCGGTCGCCCGTCACCTTGCCGTAGCCGCCGTGCTGCGCCTTCTTCGTCATGCCGAAGCACTTGTCGAACTTCGCGATCAGGTCGCGTCAGCTTGAAATGCGTGGGCGACTTCGAACGGATTGTAGTTGCGCAGCAGCGCCAGCGCTGACGCCGATTACGCTGACCATCGGCTCTGCTGCGCGCGGCGTCGTTGATGCGCGCGATGTCTTTGGCCAGACGGTCGGCGTTCAGGAACGCGGTCACCGGCACGGTATTCCTTGGTTTCCTTGTCGCACATCACCGCCATGCCGATGCCGCAGTTGGGATGGCAGCCGCAGCTCAGCTGGCCCCAATCCGCGTTCGGCCCGTGGACCAGATCGGCGAAATCGGAGAACGTGCTCATGAACGAGATCGGGAACCAGTCGCGAACCGGTTCGCCGAGTCCGGTCTGATTCTTCACGTCGTGCGCCAGGTGCGACAGCGTGTAGCGCTGGGCTTGCCGGCGCTCGTCGGTGACGGCTTCGTCGCGGCCGGTGAACGAAACCGGCTGGAAGCTCAGGAACGGAATCTTCTTCGGATTGTCGAGCGCGAAGCGCACCACCGCGCCCACCTGCTCGTTGTTGACGCCGTTGATGATGCGTGATCACCGGCACGATGTCGACGCCGCGCTGTCCACAGGTTCTCGATCGCGCGCAGCTTCACGTCGAACAGATTGCCGACCGCGCGATGCGAATTGGCTTCGTTGCCGATGCCGTCGAACTGCAGATACGCGTAGCGCAGACCGGCTTCGGCGGCCTGCTTTGCAGAACTCGGGGCTCTTGGCGAACTCGATGCCGTTGGTCGCGGCCTGCACGCTGTTGTAGCCGACCTTGCGGCAGTAGCGGACGGCATCCAGGAAGTACGGCGAAAGCGTCGGCTCGCCGCCCGAGAACTGCACCGACATCTGGCGGCGCGGCTTGATCGAAATGCGCGTTGTCGAGCAGCGTCTTGATGTCTTCCCAGCTCAGCTCATGCACGAAGCCCGACCTGGTTCGCGTCCATGAAGCACGGATCGCACATCATGTTGCAGCGATTGGTCAGATCGATGGTCAGCACCGATCCGCGGCCGTGCGTGATGGTGCTGGTGCCGTGATCGTGCAGCTTTTCGTCGTTGTGCGCGCGGATGTCGCGGCCCGGGAAAACGTCTTCCAGGTGCTTGAAGAACGCCGGATCGATCGACATCAGGTCTTCGAAGTGGCCGTGGATGGGGCACTCCTTCACCATCAGGATCTTGCCGTCGCGCTCGATGATGGTGGCCTTGATCTCGCCGACCTTCTCGTTGCAGCAGGATCTCGACGCGGCAGCTTGCCGTCCAGGATCTGCTGGCGGATCTCCGGGACGCAGCTGCGGGCACAGCGAATCGGTCTCGCGCGGCCAGCCCAGTGGCGGCTTCTGCTTTTCCTAGCTCTTCAGCAGCGGCTTGTCGGACCAATTCGGGGTGAAGGACGGGTTCTGGTTGATCTGGTTGAGTTTATCGAACACAACCCAGGCGGCACCTGCTGCCACGGTTACGGCTTTTTCGACGTACTTGATTGGCTTGTGCATAGCGCTATTGGTGATTCCGAGTATAAGACGCGCTCCATTAAGGAGGCTACACCATTGCGTTGAACAGGCCGTTTTCCCGTCCCGATGGGGATATCACTCATCGAACGGGACTGTGGAAAAGCCGCCGTCCCATTGAAAATGAAAGGTTTATGAAACAATTTCCAGGGGGCGGAGCGTTCACGGTTACGCGAAGTTGGGAACACGGAAACCAGACTTGGAACTCCGCATCACATTAGCCAGACAGAAAGGAACTAACAACCAATGGAAGCACGGTTAGATATTCGAGGCGTTCCTCCGGGAATCATGAAGACGATGATGGGTTTTGAGGCGTACCTATCCGGATGCGGCCTTGGCCGCGCGAACTGGTGGACCTGATTTGTGTTCGCGTATCTCAAATCAATGGATGCGCTTACTGCATTGACATGCACACCAAGGATCTTCGGGCGCACGGCGAGACCGAACAGCGCCTTTACCTTCTCAACGCATGGCGCGAGTCGCCGTTCTACACCGAGCGCGAGCGCGCGGCCCTGGCTTGGGCTGAGGCTGTAACCCGTTTAACTGAGGGACAAGTCCCCGACGACATTTACGAACAGGCACGCGAGCAGTTTTCCAAAGCGGAGCTGGCCAATCTGACTCTCGCGACGGTAGCCATCAATTCGTGGAATCGGTTCAACATTGCGTTTCGAACCGTTCCTGGAAGCTACCAGCCGGCAGCCAGGGAAAAAGTGACGGCTAACGCGTAGAAGTTTCGCGTCCGCTATCGGCCGTTCACTGAAAACGCCAGTAGCACGTTTCCCGGCATGCCGCCCCATTGTCCGTAGCCGGAGTTCACAAACACCATTCCATTGACAATGGCTGGGCCGGCGGCGTCCAGGGAACCTCCGTGCGCTGATTTTCCGTTCACCGTGTCAAACTGGCGAGCGGTGTCGGTATCCCAGAGCACTTCGCCCGTCTCAGTCGAATACGCGCGCAGATGCCCGTCGACGGAGCCGGAAAACACCAGGCCAGGAATTGCGCTAACGGCCGCCGATTGCGCGGGAGAACAATCCGTTCGGCCGGCGGCGCATGGCGTAGGTTTGGTGCTCCACGCGATCTTGCCGGTTTTGAGATCCAACGCGTGCAGTCCGCCGCCTTTCTTGGGATCGAGAGTCAGGCGGAATCCTTGCGTAGACTTCGGATCCAGGACGGCGCCGAGCCCTATATCGGAAATTGCGACGTAGATGTTCCGTCCATCAGCGGCCGAGCCCCATTGGCTGCCGCCCAACGCGCTGCCTTCCCCCGCCCGCGTCTGCCACAGAATCTTGCCCTTTTGATCGGGATCGATGGCGTGAACCATCCCCGACTTTTGCCCGATCACCAGCGCTCGTTTTCCGCCGCCCAAATTGACCAAAATTGGCGGCTGTCCAAAATCAAAGTCGGGACCAGCCTTTTCCGGACAATTGGTTCGTTGCGGAGTGGTGCAGCCATTGTTATAGGCGTCGTTCTCGGATAATTGCCGGGACCACAGCAGTTCGCCGCTCTTGAGGTCCATGGCACAGGATGGCGTCGCTCGTATTCGTGGCCGGGTCCGAATAGTTGTCGCCCGTAGCTACATACAATACGCCGAGCTGTTCGTCGATGGTTGGGCTGGACCACACGCCCGCGCCCGAGGGCCCGAACTGCTGCGTTCCCGCCGCGTTCTTGCTTGTGGGCTGCGGGGTTTCGGCAATGGTGAACGTTTGCCAAAGTTTCTTACCAGTTCCGGCGTCCAGAGCAACAACACTCCCGCGAAAGGTGCAGCAGCCGAACTTCGGGTCCGGACCCAATGCTTCTTCAAACGAAGCGAACGACTGGTAAACCGCGCCCTTGTAGTATCGCGGCGTGGCGGTGGCCATGGTCGCGTAGTGATCCACCGGCCGCATTTTCCAGATCAGTTCCCCGGTCTGGGCATTCACCGCGTACATGGTTGCTCCGCCATCGCCGAAAAAGATGGCCGGCGTGCCTTTAGAGTCGCCGAACGTCACGCCCGATCGGATTCCGCCCGCGGCCTTGAATCCCCAGCGCGTGCAGCCGGTATCGGCGTCGAGCGCATACACGGCCCCGGATGCCGTGGTGAGGAACATGCGGCCTCCAACAATCGCCGGCTGCGTTCGCGCCACTGTGGTATCGCCCAGATGGAATGCCCATTTCAACTTGAGCTTGGAAACGTCGGATAGCGAGAGGCCTGCCGACGCCGCATCCTGGAATCGCGAGTTCGTCAGGCTCGGGCTCCAGCCATTCCATTGGGGCGAATTTGCCGGGAGTTGGAAGTCAGTCCTGCTCTTGCAGGTGGGCGTGAACGCGGCGGCCGTGTCGGCATGCTGCCCGCCGGTGGGAGCGATATAGCCGATCAGCGCGAATATATCAGCCGTGGAAAGACCTTCCGCGCGGCTCTTCATCACGCCGCTCGAGAGCGCGATATAGATGGCCTCGCCGCTCATGGCTTTGATGGTGGCGATGGAAGGCACGCGAGCCGGCCGGCATATCGTGGCACTGAGCGCAGCGTTCCTTATAAATCGCAGCTCCGTCCTGCGCGGACAGCGCAGGCATTAGCAGGACAAACAGACACACGTATCGCATGGCATTTCCTTTCTTGTTATGGAACGGCCTTAAATGAAATCCCGCTTACGGGATTGAAAATAATATGTCAGTCCCAACATCAGGACGACCAGCGCAGCTTCACCGCCCAGAATCGCCAGCGCCGTTGAATTCCACACCGGCGTAGAACCCTTCGCGGGGACCATAAGCGACGGAATGCGGCTGAGGAAATACCACACCAGGCCGTACGACGAACTGCACCCCACATTGGCCGCAATTCCCCAGCCCTCCGATTCTCCGATCAGCGCGGCCGCCGTGATCAGGCAGAAGCCGACAAAGGGCAGGAAAGCGAGGATCAGGACTATCGGAATGGCGCCGCGCGGAATAGTGCCGCGCACCTCGACGAGCATTACCGCGGCAAGCACCAGCGTGAGCCAAGGGATTAGAAACATCCCCACGCTCGATAACAGTTTTGACGTTGTGTACTGGGTGGATGAAATGGGAAGGCTCATCAGAAACGCCAGGTTCTGCTTCTTCCTTTCGTTGACGATCCCACTCAATGGCAACATGGTGCCCACCATGATCAATGAGATGAAGAACCATACGCCCCCCACTACCATGGCCGGCTCGCTTCTCACTTGAACTACCGCCAAAGCAACCGCCCCCGCGGCTATCGTAACGAAGACCTGCGGACGGTACAGCTGCCAGTCTTTCCATATCAAATGCCCGACCAGGGAATCCGTCATGCTTCCACCTCCTCGCGGCTATGTTCGACGTTCGCAACGAAAATCTCTTCCAGTGTCATGGTCTCGATGCGGTGAACCCGCGCGCCCGTGCTCTCGTAGGCGTTGGCAAGATCGGGAACAAATTCGTTCGCCGTCGCGATCGCCAGCCGGCCCTCCTGCCGAACGTCAATGATTCCGGGCAGCGCCGGCAGCTCGATCCCATAGGGCACCTCCAGACGGAGGCGGCGCCAGCGGTCCAGGTACAGCTCCTTATCCATCGAATCGATGATGCGGCCGCGGTCGATGAAAGTGATCTGATCGGAAATCTGCTCCACGTCCTGCGTGTTGTGCGACGAAAACAGGATGCTGCGGCCCTCGTCGACCATAGCGGCCGTCAGCTCGCGTATGATTTCGTGCCGCGCCACCGGATCGAGACCCGTGGTGGGCTCGTCCAACACCAGCAGCTTCGGCTTGCGCGCCAGAACCAGAAGCAAAGTCGCTTTCACGCGCTGGCCGTGCGACAGCCCCTTGATCTTCTGCTCCGCCTGCAAGCCGAAACGTTTGAGCAGGAGGTTTGCGTAGCCGGCGTCCCACTTGGGATAAATGGATCGGATGAAATCCATATGCCAGGCCAGCGTCATCCCGTCGTAGAGCCGCATATCTTCCGATGCGAATCCGATGTCCCACTTGGCGGCGATCTGTTCTTCCGGCATGGAATGGCCCAGCACCTGGACTTCACCGCAATCCTGGTGAACCAATCCCATGAGGATGCGGATGGTGGTCGACTTGCCGGCGCCGTTCGGCCCGATGAGGCCCATGATTTGTCCCTCGGGGACCGCGAGATCAATGTTGTCCAGCGAGAAGTAGCGGTAGTTCTTCCCTACGCCGCGCATTTCGATGGCGAGATCGTTCATATGGTTTCCTTTTCCGCCAGACGGTCACCGGCTTCGCGCAGCCGGTGTTCCAGTTCTTTGGGCCGGATGCCGAGTAATACGGCAATCCGCATGGCTTGTTCCAAGTGTTGTTCCAACTCCTGCTCGCGCAGCCGCGCCCCGAGGCCAGGGGTGGAGGCCACGTGCGAGCCTTTGCCTTGCTGCGTCACGATGATGCCTTCTCGTTCCAGCTCCAGATAAGCCCGCTTGACTGTGATAACGCTCACTTGAAGATCCACGGCGAGCTGGCGGATGGAGGGGATTAACTGGCCTTCGATCCAATCGCCGACAGCAATTCGCTGCTTGATCTGCTCCATGATCTGGAGATACATGGGGCGCTTGTCGGACTGCGAGATCGCGAAGGCGCCGTTCATGTTTGTATACTCAGTATACACAGATGCGGTGGCTCGTCAAGCTTTTTCCGAGGGCTTGATTCCTTCGCGAGCGCGATGTAATCTGTTTTCGGATTGCTTTGTAGATAATCTAGGGGAGCGCGCATGAGCAAGCCTACCGATTTAGTCCAGGGCACTTTGGACCTGCTGATCCTCAAGACGCTCGCGCTTCAGCCGATGCACGGCTGGGCCATTGCGCACCCACTGGCGTCATCGGTTGGATGACGGGGCCGTTCAGTTTGAAGTGCTCGTCCCATATGTCACGCCGCGGATCGAAAAATCGAATTGGCTTGCCAGCGCGAAACCGGTCGCAAAGGACACAGGCATAGGCAAGATTGCCAATACCGGACGAGCCTCCGTGCTTCCGGCTGATGATGTGATCGACCTGGTGCGGAAAACCAGCGCTGTCCTCATGTACCAGGCAGTATTCACAGCGACGGCTTGCGCGTTCGATGACGAGGCGACGCGAAACCTCATCTACATCAAGAGCCACTGGCGAAGATCTGTCGGGCCCGTGCCTTGGCTACCCGGAGGATGTGCTCCAAGTCCATGAAGTGATCCAGTTCGGATTTCTCCTCCACCGAGAGGCTGCCCTCTTTCTCCTGGGCAATTAATTCCGCTATACGACGTTGAGCTTCCGGGGAGGAGCGAAAGTCGGCAACAGCTTGAGGCGTAGTGCCACTGGCGATGAAATCGATATTTCAAGGTACGAAGGACTAGCGGCGTTGCTCAACGAACTGGTCCTTGGACCCAGGATAGCGCAGGGACAACGTTAATCGGAGGCAACGTGAATGGTGAGCGGTTTCTCGACGCTGATTCACACAGATCAGCGAGTGCCCGACTGCCGACTAAGTGCTCTATCGATGTTAAAGCGACGCCAGCCAGGATTTGTGTGCGCAGTAGCAAACGCGTAATGAGACTGCACCACGAGGGACCTAGTCTCAATTCGGGGCAGTCATCACCTTTGGGCGACTGGTAGAATGCCAGCTTCAAGCCCATCCCCTGTCGTTTCTGTAATTTAGACCATGTGCTGTCTACCTTGCTGTCCGCACAGATGCGGCTCGCAGGAGAGATATTTGGTCGCGAGTCAACATCGTCAAACGCATCAAATTGGCGGCCGCTGGAAGATGTTTTCCATCCCCCGCCATGCCAAAGGCAACTACGACTGGAACGCCCTCGCCGACGGCCGCTACTATGTCGAGTGGTACGTGGGCGGAACTCGCCGTCGTGTGAGTGCCGGTGTCACCGCCGCTCAAGCAATCGAGGTAAAGCGGCGTAAGCACCATGAACTGCAAGGCCGCAAACTGGGTATCCCCGGGTTTGAAACAGCCGGCTCCATCTATCAAGGGGTTGTCTGTTTTGCTGACAGGCAATGGGCTCAACGGGACTCCTGGCCAGAAGCCAGGCGATCATCACATGAAGCACTCGCGACCATTCGAACTCGTGATCCTCTGTCCGGCGCTCGTCTCCGCAGTATCGAGCAAAGCGGCAACTCCTCGAAGCCGGGTGCGCATCCTTAGTGTCCGCCGAGCCCGTCAATCCAACCGGGCAGTTCGGTTAGACGAAGTTTTAGATTCGCTTGGCAAGCGTGACGAGTGGGACAAGCTGAATTTCTTTCTGCAGCTGCCTAAACGATCATCCGAGTTTTTCAATGCTTTTCAGTCATCCGGAATTTGCGAATCCCGGCACGTCCTTCACGAACTCGTCTTTTGCCAAATTGCCGCTACGAGCGTTAATCCGCGAGTAGTACAATTCACTCTCAGGTATGTTTTTTGATTCACACGCAGGGCCAATGCGGGCCCGGGTGCGCTGGGATCGTTCCGAGGAGGCCTGAAATGTCTCGAACTTCTGATTGGCGGGTGATTCGTCGAGTGCTTCTCACTATCGAGGACTCTGGATTGCGCGAAAGTCTAGCGAATAGTTGCCGAGTGCTGTTCAGAGCGCCGAAATCCGAACATGGAAAGCGAATGGGAAGTGTGGACACAGTCCACGGGCAAAAGCGGAACGTACGCCTCCACGTGCTTGGCTTGCTTATCATGGCGGCGTCGGTTCCCGGCTCTGGACAGTGGATCAACTACCCGACGGCCGGCGTGCCGAAAAACGCCGACGGGACTCCTAATCTGAACGCCCCCACGCCGCGACTCCCGGATGGGAAACCGGACTTCTCCGGCATCTGGCACGCCGCGACGATCAATAAGTGCAATCCGGCGACAGGCGAATTCTGCGGCATCGAAATCGGGGGTTCACCACTTGCACTGAACATTGGAAAAGAGCTGCCCGGTGGTCTCCCTTTCCAGCCCTGGGCGGCCGAACTAGTGAAGCACAGATACAGTAAAGACGATCCACACGTTCGCTGCCTCCCTGATAATCCTCCGCGCACGTGGGTTATGCCTCACCTTACGAAGATTGTGCACACTCCTCAGCTGCTTGTGATGCTCTATGAAGTGAACGCGATGTACCGGCAGATTTTCATCGATGGGCGTCCTCTGCCCGAGGATCCCAACCCCTCGTGGAACGGGTACTCGACAGCCAAATGGGACCGTGACACGCTCGTGATCCAGACCATCGGCTTCCGAGACGATCTGTGGATCGACATGGCCGGCGCCCCGCTGACCAGTGCCGGGAAAATGACCGAACGGCTACGCCGCCCCACCTGGGGAACGTTGGAGGTGGAGATCACCGTCGACGATCCCAAAGTGTATACGCACCCATGGACTGCCTCCCTGAAAGAGGCCCGTGAGCTCAACATCGAACTGATCGACGAGGTCTGCCTCGAAAACGAAAGGTCGTGGCAGCACATGCAGACGTCCCAACCTGCAAAGCAGGACTACAAATGATGCTTCGAGCGGGTTTCTTCTTCATTCTGGCCTCCGTTCCGCTGCTGGCCGACCTAACAGGCCGCTGGTCAACGGGCCGCGAAAATGTTTTCGTGCTTCGCCAGAACGGGAACGCGGTCACCGGCGTAATCGAGGGGCGTCCAGGCGAACCGACCTGGAAGATCGTCGATGGCGTTATTCGCGGAAATCAAATCCACTTCTTTGTCCTGCATGAGGACGAGAACGATCCTGAAGTGAAGGCCAACGGCGGCAATCCGTTCCACAATCTGGCGAAGGGGACATTTACGGAGAACCAGATCGTGGTGTCCGGGTCGCGGGAGAACACCAAGATTCACGAGTACCGCATCGTACTGAAACGGATTGGGAAGCAGGGGCAACCCTGACGCGGCGTTCAAGCGGCGGGCCCGATGCGATTGCCTCTACAACTCATCACCGCCGAAGATGGGACAACCGATGAAATCATCTCGGCAATCGGGTTACTGGCTGGCATCCTGTGCCTGGGAGGAGCCTTCATCCTGGCCGAGACCGCGAAAAATGATGCGGGCCAGCGCGTGAAAATGCGGCGCCGCGGATCCTGATTCTAAGCGGGAAAGGACTTCTGATGCTCGACGGGAGCAAGGTGATTGTCACAGTTGCCATTAACGGGGGCATGCAGCAGGATCGCGAAGGGGCTATTGTTCCGAAACAGCCTGCCGAGATTGGTGAAGCCGCGGCGCGTTGTTACGAGGCGGGCGCCTCTCTCATTCACCTCACGCGCGCGATGCTCAGGGCAGGAATAGCGCTGCCAGAGAAATTTACGCTGAGGTCATCCGGCAAATCGGCGCCAGGTCTCCCATTCTCATCCAAACCACGAATGGTATCGGTGTGCGCCGCGATCCGGCGACCGGGCAGTTCCTCTGGCCCACGGATAGCGAACGGCTCGGGCTGCTCGAAATTGAGCCGCGTCAGGATCTGTTCGGAATCGCCGGAAGCTCAGCCGATTTCTATAACCCCGAGGGCGGCTATCCGGCCGAGACCCCTTATGTGAACTCTCCCGAACTATTGAAGAAGACCATCCAGGCTGTCTATGCGAAGGGATCGGCTCTTGAATACGAGGTGGTAGAGGCGAGTTCTCTCCATCGTCTGCTGCGTTACGCCAACGAAGGTCTATTTGAACGCGATCGCGATAATGTCTGGTTGCTGCACGGCGGCGGCTTTGGGGCCACACCCGCGATTGCAAGAAACGTTCTGTTCAACATCGACGAGGGCTTGCGCCTGTTCCCGAGGGCGATCTGGGGCGTAACGGCGACCGGCCGCGACATGTTCAAGATCGTCACGTTGGGCCTATCGCTCGGATGCGATCTTGTGCGTGTTGGCCTGGAGGATAGTATTCACCTGCCTGACGGCAGCGTGGCACGCGACAATACTGAAATGGTGCGGGCGGCGATCCGACCGACGAAATTTACGATTTACACTCCCCGCGGCTCGCCGGTCAGCGCGCAAGCGGAGTGCGGGGCCGCGAACGTCAGAGAGCACTGGCAACTTCAACCAAAGATTGGCGTTTAACCCGCCCGCTTTCCGTTCAGCCGACACAGCGGTTTGCCGTCCCACGCAACGACGGTTGATGTCACCGGCGAGGAAGCTCAATCGGGCAAACCGGGCTTCGGGCTGACTGGCGGCATTCACTTCTCGATGGCATTCTCCATAAACAGCCCGCAAGCTTCACGCCGCAGCCCTTCTCGCGCTACTGGACCATTCGCCGTCAGGTCCATATAGGCCCGGGCTGCCGGATCGAACTTCGGCCACTGGGGCAGCGAACCGCCGTTCGGGTTCCCCGTCCTCGCGAAGTTGGTCCAGTATTGCTGGATCTGGCTGGACACCGTTTCATCCGTCGCATCAAATCGAGGTGCACGCGGCGACTGGGCGGCGATCGAAAGGGTCCCGAATACGTACGGAAGTTCGCTCCCATGCGCTGCTCCCACGCTCTCCCGCCCAGGAGGCACGCGCGAAAATTGAAATTGGTAAGAAGTATTGCTGGCGCGCGAATGCCACACCAATTCGGCGACCGTCCCGCATCGGAATTGCGCGTCGGTCGCCCACTGGGCCATTGCGTCCCCGTATACCGGATCGGGCGCGGCGGGTGTCTTCTCACCCTGGATGCCATAAATCTGCAGAGCTCGCGCAGCCAGTGGCCCGAACTGAGCCATGATGCCCTCGCGCAATCCCGGTGTTGGGAAAAACGGCCGCATCAGTTCGCGGGCGTTCGTTCCCAGCAGCAGATCGATACGATGTTCCTGCCCCGCCTCAAATACTGCAAAAGGCGCCCTGGGCAGTACCCAGCCGTCGACCACTACGCCCAACAGTGGTCCGAGAAACGACAATCCCTGTCCGGTAGTCTTCTGAAGATCTGCGGCGGGAAGGGCGCGCAGCGCCTTCAGCGAATGCGCATGCAGGCCCTCGGCCACGCTCAGTCCTTTCTTCTCGCCTTCGGCCAGCGATGGCGGCGCAACCACTGGTCCGCTCTCCCCGATGAGGCGGGCGAACAGGCCCTTCGTCAAAGGCGACGTCATCAGGACATTGATATCGAGCGCGCCCGCCGATTCGCCGAAAAGAGTGACGTTGCGGGGATCGCCACCAAATTTCGCGATGTTCTTGTGAACCCATTTCAGCGCCGCGATCTGATCCATCAGACCGTAATTGCCGGATGCGTGATGGTTGGATTCCGCGGTCAGCTCAGGATGCGCGAAGAATCCAAAGACTCCCAGACGGTAATTGGCGCTTACCAGGACCACGCCGTGTTGGGCAAACTGTGCCCCATCGAACATGGCCTCGCCCGAGGAACCCGCAAAATTCCCGCCGCCGTGAATCCACAGCATGACGGGCCTGCGCGACTTCACCGGCCATTCAGGAGTCCAGACATTGAGATACAGACAGTCTTCGCTGACATTTTTCCCGCTCTGCATGCATCTCGAACCGAACGCTGTAGCGTCGCGAATGCCGATCCACGGCTTCACAGGATTCGGTTCGCGCCAACGCAACTCGCCGATGGGCGGCGCAGCGAAAGGAATGCCTTTGAAAACCGCGCCACCGGCGCTCAGACTGGTGCCCTGAATTTCGCCACCAGTGACGACCGTCGAGGGCGGCCGCTGAGCTAAGATCGCCGGAGCGAAAACCGCGAGTATCGTAATGGTATGGATCCGAATTTTTCGATGCGTTGACAGACTCAACCTCACTTCCCGACGGCGTGGCACGTCGCCCACTGGCCGGCTTCAATCGAATGTATCCTATCTTGTTTTCGCGGTCGATGCAGGATGTACAGTTGCTCACTTCGCATTTCGCGGTCGTGAATTGCTGTAATGGCCGTAGCGAGGCTTCTGCCGAGTCTGCGCGGAAGCTCCAGTCCCCCACCCGAAGTGGAACCTGCGGCTCCGGCAGAGGGTCATCGAACGGCAAAACATCCCCCCATCAGAGCGGGCACACGACGTCTAAGCGTCTAGAGCGGGGGTGCGTCGGCTCTGCACCACCATTTCCGGGACTGACCGCCCTTGAACGCTGCACCTGCCGGGTTCAAGCTCGGTTTTGAAAGCGCCCGGCCGTCTGCCTACTGATAGGCTGTTGACCTACGGCACGGCACACGCGAAACTCGCCGCACTGTTGGGATCGCCAGTTCCGTTGTACCGCGCAACTTGCGGATACGGACACAGCGGCCGGGTTAGAACCTTGCTCGGATCGCCCACGACAGTGCCGGTCGCGATGATTTTGTCCGGCGCGACGCCTGTCTCTACCCACCGGTCCAACGCGCTGATAACGTCATGATCGGGGTCTGTATGCATTGAGACACCGTTTCCGAAGCTGTTCGCTCCCACACCGCCGCCGCAGTGGCCCATACCCGGAACCATAAACAGTCGATAGAACTCCTGCGTGCTGCCGGAGCCCTGATGCCTAGGATCGGGGAACCTGTCAAGAAAGGCCCGCACACTCTCGTAGTAAGCGATCGAGCTGAGCGGCGAGATCGCCGGATCGCCCCAACCGTGATACTGGATTAGTTTTCCGCCATTTGCGCGGAAGCTTCTGAGGTCGGGATTCGTCGCATTCAGGACTGGTCCGGCCTTCTGGTCGCCGAACGCAACGTCCGTATCGAAGTTCAGCGTCCTGTAATCCCACTTCGCGTCCTCGAAAACCGCGTCAGCGTAATATGAGCTTCCGAAGCCATATTGAATCGAAGAGGTGACGGAAGCGGGTGTGATCCATGCGGCCCATCCTGCTGGTCCGGCCTCTGTACCGCGCGCATATCCGGGAAAAATCGAAGCGCCGGTGCGGGGATTCTTAGGCCCGTCATATATCTTCCGAAGAGCCTCCACCTGCGGGGCTGTCAGACACTCGGGACCTTCCGCGCCTTTACAGGTCAAGACGGATGGGTTGAAATGGCATGCGCGCGGGTCCTGCAGAAGGCCGTCCTTCACGCCGTCAGCGGCATCGCATTCCGTCAGCACTGCCTTTTGGATCACCCTAAGCTTGGCGGGCGGTATGGCGCTGGCCGGGGTTTCTGTCAAGGCTCGTGCGTTCCACAGGAAACCTGTAAAAAGATGCGACCAGTCGCTGGCTGGAGCTCCGGCAATAATTCCGTCGAAGTCCTCGGCATACCGCTGCGCTTCCATCAGCGCCTCACGTCCGCCGTCGGAGCATCCGTTGAAATAACTGCGCGACGGCGCGCGGCCGAAAAAATTCTGGATAATTGCCTTCGATTGCAAATTCGTCTCGTGCACGGCTCGATATCCGAAATCGATCAGCTTCTCCGGGTGTCCGATCGCCCAAGTCGCTCCGGCGCCACCCTGGTGACCGTCGTCGGTAGCTGCCGCGGCGTAACCCCGCTTCACAGGCTCGGCAAGCCCGGCGGCGTTGATCGCTCCTGCCCAGCCACCATTGCCAATTTGCAGATATTTTCCATTCCATCCGCTCGCCGGAATCCACAACTCGAAATGGATCTCGGAGTCCTTTGTGGGCCGGATGATTCCCTGCACGGCACAGTGCGCGGGAGCGGTCACAGGCGCTCCGCCGCGCCCGCCGCTCAGAGGTCCTTCAGGAACAGCCGTCGCCGAAATAATCGTCGCGTGTTCGAGCGCGAGACTCATCAATCCCTGGCAAGTCTGATCTGCGAAGAGCGGCGCGGATGACACGCCAAGAAAAACAAGGCCGGCAACAGCAATGCGAAACATAAGACTCTCCTGTCAAATGCAGGTTTTCAACATACAATAACTGGGCGGCCAGTGCCAGCCTGTTGCTGCCGGCGGCGTGGAAAGGAGGAGCGATGCAGAGTTATGCCCGAGGTCCAAAGGGCATCGTCGTCCGAAAGACGATAGGGGATGCTTTTCTTGAAACTGCGAATCGATATGCCGATGGCGTCGCCCTCGTCAGCCGCCATCAGGGCATCCGGCTCAACTGGGCGGAATACGCGCATGAGGCGCACCGTGTGGCGGCCGGCCTGCGGGCGCTTGGATTGAATCCCGGCGACCGCGCAGGCGTGTGGGCAACCAACTGCGCCGAGTGGCCGATTCTTCAATTCGGTTGCGCGCTCGCCGGCGTTGTCCTGGTAAACGTGAATCCCGCCAACCGCTCGCACGAGTTGTCCTTTGTGTTGCGCAAATCCGGAATTCGTGCGCTTTTCCTGCACGCCCAGGGCCGGCACTCCAACTACAGATCCATTCTCGAAGAATCCCGCGCCGGGCAGACGCTTGCCCTGGAGCACGTCATCTATTTCGATTCCCCGCAGTGGGGAGAATTTCTACGCGATCCCGACGGCATCACCGTGAGGCCAGACCCCGATGAGCCGGCGAACATCCAATACACTTCGGGCACGACAGGCCAACCCAAGGGCGTGCTCCTTACGCATGTGAACCTGGTGAACAACGCTCACTTCTTCGCGGAGTGCATGCGCGTCACCGAAAAAGACCGCGTGTGCGTCCCGGTGCCGATGTTCCATTGCTTCGGGTGCGTTATCGGCACGATGACGGCGGCTGTTTCCGGCGCAGCCTGCATCTTCCCCTCCGCCACCTTCGATCCGGTCGCTACGCTTGAGGCTATCGATACGGAGCGGGCAACCGTCATCCATGGTGTCCCGGCCATGTTTATCGCGGAACTCCGGCATTCGGAGTTCGGCCGCTTTCAGCTGAACTCACTGCGCACCGGAATTATGGCCGGCGCCCCGTGCCCTATCGAAATCATGCGTCAGGTTATCGATATGATGCATTGCCGCCACATGCTGGTGGTCTACGGTCAGACTGAAGCCTCGCCGGGCATCACCAGCTCGCGTGTCGATGACGATCTGGAGACGCGCTGCACCACTGTGGGTGGCGCAATGCCAGAGACAGAAGTGCGGATCGTATCGTCAGAAGGCGAGACGCTGCCCGTTGGTGAGCAAGGAGAACTGCTGGCTCGCGGTTACATGGTCATGAAAGGATACGACGGCGAGCCCGAGGCCACCGCAGAGACCGTCGATGCCGAAGGCTGGCTTCATACCGGTGATCTCGCGATCATGCGTCCGGATGGCTGCTTCAGGATCACCGGCCGCGCGCGCGACATGATCATCCGCGGGGGCGAAAACGTTTATCCGCGCGAAATCGAGGAGTTTCTGTATACTCACAGCGCGATCGCCGACGCGCAGGTTATCGGTATCCCGGACGAGCGGCTCGGCGAGATTGTGGTGGCGTGGATTCGGCTCAAAACGGATGCTGCTGCCGACGAAGAGGAAATCCGCGCCTTCTGCCGCGCCCGGCTGGCCTACTTTAAAGTGCCGGAGCACATTCGTTTCGTCGACGCCTACCCGATGACTCTCAGTGGCAAGGTGCAAAAATTCAAAATGCGCGAATTCGAGATCGCCACCCGCGGCCTGGCAGAGGTTGCAACCCGGCAAACCGCCTGAACCGGCGCGCCTACGGAGTGGCGGCTGAAGCGCGAGCGAGTTTGTTCACGCCATCTACATAAGCTTTGGCACTCGCTTCGATAATGTCCGTCGACGCGCCCCGGCCCATAATTTTCACCTCACCCTGTTGAAGATGAACGGTGGCTTCGCCAAGCGCTTCCGTGCCGCTGGTTACCGATCTGATCTCATACTTGAGAAGCTTCACGGAACTGTGAATAATCGCCGAGAGCGCCTTGTACACGGCGTCGATGGGCCCGTCTCCAGTGCTCGTCGCCTCGCGGGACTCGCCCTGAACCCTGAGTCTCACCGAAGCCGTCGGCGTCGATGAAGTGCCGCCGCTCACATGCAGGTATTCCAGTTGGCAATGGTCCGAGGCTGGCAGCAACTCTTCATGCACCATTGCCATCAGGTCCTCGTCGAATACTTCCTGTTTTTTGTCCGCGATCGAAAGAAAACGTGTATACGCCTGATTCAGTTCCTCGGGCGACAACGTAAATCCGAGTTTCTCCATCCTGTCGCGCAGACCGGCGCGTCCTGTTCGTGCTGTAAGCACAACGCGGCTTTCCTGCAGACCTACATCTTCGGGCCGCATGATCTCGTATGTCTGCCGGTCCTTCAGAAAGCCGTCGACATGGATACCCGAACTATGGGAGAAAGCGTTGGCGCCGATAATCGCCTTATTCGGCGGAACGGGGATTCCCAGTAACTCCGAAACCAACAGGCTCGTCCGGCTGAATTCGCGCGTGTTGATATCCGTTCGAAGATTGAAGTAATCCGCTCGCGTGCGGATCGCCATGACGGTCTCTTCGAGCGATGTGTTGCCCGCCCGCTCGCCGATTCCGTTTATCGTGGCCTCCACTTGCCGCGCGCCGCTCTGAAGGCCCGCAAGCGCGTTCGCCACGGCGAGGCCGAGGTCATCATGGCAATGCACGCTGATGGTCACGCGGTCGGCATTGCGTACTTTGGCGCGGATATCGCGGATCAACGCGCCATACTGTTCCGGAACCGTATAGCCGGTCGTGTCCGGAATATTCAGCACCGTGGCCCCGGCGTCGATCGCCGCTTCGAGCATCTCAAACAGAAAGGCCTGATCGGAGCGCCCCGCATCCTCCGCGTAGAACTCGACGTCATCGGTGTAGCTTTTTGCGAGTTTCACCGCCTCAACTGCCATCTTCAGGATTGCGATTCTCTTCTCGGCGAGAGTCCGCCCGTATTTGTCGTCGCGAAATTTGCCCATGATGTGAATATCGGACGCGCCGATTCCGGTATGGATTCGCGGCCGCTTTGCCCGCGCCAACGCCTTGCCGCACGAATGAATGTCGTCGGGCACCGCGCGGGACAGGGCGCAGATCGTAACATCCTGAATTTCGCGCGCGATGTCTTCCACCGCCGCAAAGTCTTCCGGCGAGGAGTTGGGATATCCCGCCTCGATAACGTCCACCCTCAACTGGGACAGTTGCCTGGCTATGCTTAGCTTCTCGCGGCGTCCGAGGCGGGTTCCGGCCGCCTGCTCGCCGTCGCGCAACGTCGTATCGAATACGTATACCTTCTCAGGTTGCATAAACAACATCCTTTTTGAACTGGAATGATCTAAGTTGAACTGGATAAGACGCCGAAGCGCCGGTGTATCGGATTCGCCCCGTCAGGACCGTCTCGAAGTTAAATCGAGCCAGCCTCTGAGGGGCCGCTAAGGGCCAGAAAGAGAAGGGAGACGCCGAACGCTGAGCGTGATGTGGTCCGAGGCGCAGGCATCAATAAGAAGATCTTAGATCATGCGAGCCTGATGATGCAACTCGATGCCTCGGACTCGAGAAGACGAGCAGACAGCCTGGAAAGTATATTCAAGAGCATCACTCTGCCTGATAATTGTTTGTGATCGTCCGAGCAGCTGCGCGAAATTCATGGACGTTCAGCCGGAGTGTATGCAAAGCCGCAAGCGCTCGGTGTGCAGGATAGTTGCTTGACCACCTGACGCAAATCCATGTCTACTTGAGGAGCGATCTACTTATGAAAACGCGAGCCGCGCTCTTAATCATGGGCATCAGTGCCTTCTGTTCTAGTGCTTTCGGACAGGAAGCCGCTACGGTGCCCCCCACTCAACCCCATCTTTTCCATATTTGGTCGGATGCGAACGGTGACACCCATATTCAGGAGATTAAGCTAGCCAGCAACAAACGGGCAATGATCTCTGGTCTCACGATGAACTTTTCTGGTACTCCTGCAGGACCAAATGCGAAGAAGCTCCACAACGCTCCAGCGCGGCAGTTTGCGATAACGGTCTCGGGCAAAATTGATGTCGAGGCGTCCGATGGATCGCGAGCTCATTTGGACGTTGGCGATATGGCCTTCCTTGAAGATACTACCGGGAAAGGTCACAAAACGTTCGAAGAAGGTGCCGCCAGTGTTTTTCTGCGCGTGCCTGAACAGTTCGATGTGGACGCCTGGGCACGTGGGAACTAGGGGTATTGAGTAGCACTGACGACTACTGGGGGAGATGGGGCGGAGCATGCGCTTGCGCTCGACCCTATGGCGCGTCCGGAGGTCCTCGCCGTCCAGGGCAAGCAGATCGAACGGATAGAATACCGGACGCCCACGGCATCCCAGGCAATCCGGATTTTCCAACCGGCGTCAATTTCGCGGCAGTTCTCCGCGAATCGTCGGTGGTTGGGCCCCCGTTGTAAACTAGATACTCGAGTCGCTGAAGTTATCGCAGGCTCGCGGGGGCTTCACGTCTCGTCAGGAGGAAGCTATGCTCAGACGGGCATTTCTCAGCTCAACCGCCGGCGGCCTGCTTCTCTCCGGCAGATTTGGTCGGAGTTTCGCCGCAACCGGTAGTCTGACATCGGGTCCAGTCGTTGCCACGGCCAACGGAAAAATCAAGGGCCTCTTTGACGGCAGGGTTCACTCTTTCAAGGGCATACCCTATGGCGCGTCTCCGGTGGGTAATGGCCGTTTCCTGCCGCCCGCGCACCCTGCCCCCTGGTCGGGCGTCCGCGAAGTCACGGAAATCGGTCCACGCTCTTTCCAAGCGATCAGGATTATGATTCCGGAGATGAGTGATGCTTTAACTGGGCACGGGCCCATGAGTGAGGACTGCCTGACCCTGAACGTCTGGACCAGCGGCCTGAACAAAAATTCTCGCAAGCCTGTAATGGTCTGGTTTCACGGAGGCGGAATGCGCACCGGGTGGTCAGGCTCTGTTCTTTATGACGGGACCGAGTTGGCGTCGCGCCACGGCGTGGTGCTCGTCAGCGTCAATCACCGGCTCAATGTGCTTGGCTTTCTCTATCTAGTCTCCTGTCCCAGATAATTCTTTACAACGCCGTACCTTGTCGAGGATGACATCGGCAGAGGCTCTCCAGGCGAAAGGTGTGGGTTCGCCGTTCCAGGTTGCCAGCCATTTGTAGATGGCCTTCTCCAGTTCGTCGGTGCTGTGGAATGTGCCCCGGCGAATCATGCGCCCGGTGATCAGGGCGAAGAACCGCTCGACCTGGTTCGCCCGAGCTGCTGGTCGGCGTGAAATGGAAATGGAACCGCTTCCGCTTTCTCGGCTTAAGCCATCGCTGCACCTCGGCGCTTTTGTGGGTGCAGTAGTTGTCCATGATGAGATGCACTTCCTGATCGGTCGGGAGTTGCGCTTCCAGATGATTGAGGAAGCGTATGAACTCCCGGCTGCGGTGGCGATCCTGACAGGTGCCAATGACCTTGCCGTTGAGGATATTGAACGCGGCAAACAGGGTCGTGGTGCCATGGCGCTTGTAGTCGTGAGTCTGACGTTCGGGCAGGCCGGGTCGTAAAGGCAGAATAGGCGCAGTGCGATCCAGAGCCTGTATCTGACTCTTCTCATCCACACACAGTACCAGCGCACGTTCGGGCGGATTCAAATACAGGCCGACAACGTCCCTGACCTTCTCCTCAAAGTGCGGATCGTGGACACTAGCTCAAACCGGAACCGCGCGATATGCGAATGCGGCGAACGCCGGCGCTCTCGATCTGGTCGCCGCTCTCGAATGGGTTCGGGACAACATCGAGTCTTTTGGCGGAGATCCCCGGAACGTGACGATCTTCGGGCAATCCGGAGGCGGAGGAAAGGTGGCCACGCTCCAGAGCATGCCCGCCGCCCGCGGCCTCTTTCATCGCATGATCATCCAGAGCACAATCAGCGACACTGGTCTGCGGGGTATGCCCAAAGATGATGCTGCGCAATGGACTGAGATTTACCTGAGCCGCCTGGGTCTTAAACCGAAAGACGCGGATCAACTCGCCGCAATCCCGGCGGACAAACTGATTGACGCGCTGTCTGGCACCGGGCGTGGCGCGGAAACGGCTCGCGACGCCGCCGCCGGTCAGCTTGGGTCCGACTTTGCAAACCGGGGCGACATCTCAACCAGATTTGTTCCAGTGGTCGACGGCAAAACCATGCCGGCGAATCCCTTCGATCCTGCTGCGCCCGAGATTTCGGCCAACATTCCCTTGATGGTCGGCTCTGTCGAAACTGAATCTGTTCCTTACGCGGCGCCCAAAGATCCCTACTGGACGACAACTGATCTGGACGACGCCGGGCTGCATCAATATGTGAAGCGAACCTTGCAGCTGGACGACGCGACGACGGATCGCATTGTTGGCATTTACCGTGAAGGGCGCAGCAAAGTCTCTAACCTGGATCTGGCGATGATCCTGGCTTCTGACGCCGGCTCGCTCCGCCAGTCTGCCCACACCATCGCGGAACTCAAGGCGAGGCAAAACAAAGCGCCAGCCTACCTGTACTACTTCAAATGGTATTCGCCGCTTCGGGACGGCAAAATTCGCTGCATGCATGGCATGGAATTGCCTTTTGTGTTCGATCATGTGGATCGTGTCGAGTGGATGACCGGCAACGGCCAGGACCGCCACGCGCTCGCCGATAAAGTCAGCAGAGCTTGGATCGCTTTTGCGCGGACAGGTGATCCGAATCACAGCGGCCTACCCACGTGGCGCCCATTTGAGCCAGGTCCGCGAGCTACCATGGTCTTCGACACGGATTGTCAGGCACTCGACGATCCTCATCGCGAAGAACGCCTCGCCGTCAAAGCTGTGCTCGATTCCCATCCGAGAGCACCTGCATAGAGGAAGCATCGAGCTCGCTGAGAGCGGCTGTACCGTAATCCTGGTTCCGGCTGTTGAGCGCGGGGTCAACGAACACGAGATTGGCAGCAAGCGTACGGCCCGCAGAAGGGACGGCACTCCCAACGCGATCGCTGGATGCGCAGGTGTATGTCTTGTTTGCCGTTGAAGAGGATCTCGCTATCGTCTGGCCGGTAATTTCTCAAATCGTTCTTCAACGGTGTCGAGCGTTTCGTCCTTCTTCGGAAAGGCGAAACGCACCAGACCGCGGCCCAGAGCAGGAGAGGAAGCGTAGAAACTGGAACCGGGCACTGTGGCGACACCGATTTCATCAATCAACCAGTAGGCGAACGCCATGTCGTCGTCACCGCGGCCCAGGTGCCGGAAGTCCGCCATCACATAGTAGGCGCCTTCGGGGACCGCATACTTGAAACCATGCTTGTCGAGAATGCCGAGCATGCGGGCACGGCGGGAAGCGTAAAAAGCCTGAAGCCACTGGTAGTACGAATCGGGCAACCCGATCACTGCCGCCATCGCCTCCTGTAGCGGCGTGGGCGCGCACACGGTGGTGAAATCATGGACCTTCCGCAGCGCATCCGTCAAGTCCGGGCTCGCAATGCAATAACCCACACGCCAGCCCGTCACGGCGAAGGTTTTCCCCAAACCGCAAATGGTGATCGTGCGATCCTGCATGCCGGGATACGTGGCAATCGGAATATGGCGAAGGCCGTCGAACACGAGGTGTTCGTAGATTTCATCGGTGATCGCCACGACGTCGTGCCTGACGCAAAGGTCCCGGATGATCGAAAGTTCCTGCTCGGTAAAAACTCTGCCGGAAGGATTGTGCGGCGAGTTGAACAGCACAGCTTTTGGTTTTTGTTCGAATGCGCGCGCAAGTTCGTCGGGATCGAATTGATATTCGGGCGGGCGCAGAGGTACCCAGATCGGAATGCCTCCGGCGAACGCTATACCGGCATGATAGTTTTCGTGGGCCGGTTCCAAAACGACGACTTTGTCTCCCGGATTGACGACACCCAGCAGAGCGGCAATCACGGCTTCGGTAACTCCGCAGGTGACGGTGACGTGCCGGTCGGGATCGACCTCCTGTCCGTAAAACCGCCGGCTCTTCTGCGCGATGGCCTTGCGAAGGCTGGGCTGTCCCCAGGTCATCCCATACTGATTCCGTCCGCTGCGCATGGCCTTTTCGGCCTCGGCGAGAACTTCTTCCGGTGGATCGAAATCCGGGAACCCCTGCGCCAGCAGGATCGCCCCCTTGTCAAATGCATAACGCGTGATGGAGCGGATCACGGACTCATGAAGATTGTGAAGCCTGTGGGCAGCGTATGTTTTCACGGTCGGCAAGTCCATGGGTTTGCGGTGATTGAAAATCCACCGATGCTACATCCGCAACGGATGGCTGGTTAAACGCCATCAATTTCAGATGCTCCGGGTGTTGCTGATAACTGCGCAGGGCCTCTGTGGAAGCAAAGCGCATGATGAGGATGAGGTCCCAGCTGCGGGCATCGTGCAGAATATCGCGTCCAATCTCCAGATGCTCAATGCTGGAAATGGTGGTTCGCAGGGCCAGCATTCTTCTGCAGAACTCTCCGATGTGTTCGTCGCTGGTGCCTTTCTTGAATTTGATCAGAATGTAGTGCTGTAACACTGAGACTGTCCCTTGTGAAAGTTGCCTAGCGAACTCTGGCCCCTGGTGGGATGGTGGACGCGGCGGCATTGAGTTTCTCAGCCGCAAAGCCCGCGGCAGTTTTATACCGCAGCATGAATTCGTCACGCTCAGCCTTGGGAATGACATCGTCGATATTGTCGAACACACCGCCGCAACGATCATCCAGAAGATTCAGCAGGCCAAAGGGGCCGGCTCCACGATTGCGCAAAACCAGTTGCGACATTTCCGCGCAGAGTAATGTGTCGTAGGCTTGCAGGGCTCTGGAGTTGACGCCATGTTCGAGCATAGCAGCACCGAGCACCCGTGCATCGATAATGGCCTGGCTGGCGCCATTGGAACCTGTGGGGTACATCACATGCGCAGCGTCGCCCAACAGCGCGACATTGCCCTCAACCCATGTCGAAACCGGTTCACGATCGATCATCGGGTATTCAAAGACTGCAGCCGCGCCACGCAACATGGCCGGGATGTCGATCCAGTCGTAATTCCAGTGCTCGAAATGATGCATGAAGTCCTCATGCCGTACCTGTTTGTTCCAGTCGCCATCCGGCCAGCCACCGGAATTGTCCACGGTGATCTCTGCGATCCAATTGATGTCCGCAAGGCCGGTGACCGGGTCGGGGGCCGAGATAGGGTAGAACACCACGCGATGACGGTGCGTCCCCAGACCCACAAAGGACGCGCCACTGCGAATCGGCGTGCCTTTGGTGACGCCGCGCCACATGATGGCGCCTCCCCACTGAATGGGAGGCTGGCCGGGATACATCTGTTGACGCACCGCTGAATGCAGACCATCGGCCGCAATCAGCAGGGATCCTTCCACCTTGGAACACTTACCGTCGCGGCTTCGCAACAAAGCCGTCACTCCCTTTCCGTCCGGGTGATTGCAATAGCCGGTGACTTTCAGGCCCGTGCGAATGGAATCTGCGCCGAGGCGTTCCAGAGCAGCGCGATACAGGAGTATCTGCAGTCCGCCCCGGTGCACGGAATACTGCGGCCATTTGTAGCCGGCCCTTAGTCCCCGGGGTTCGGAATAGACTTCATTGCCATTCAGACCAACGAGAGCCCATTCTCTGGTTTGGAGTCCGATCGTATCGAGCGATTCCGGGCCGAAACCCAATTCATAGAGTTCGCGGATGGCGTTGGGCTGAATGTTGATACCCAGGCCGAGGGGCTTGATGTCGGCGACCGATTCAAAGACGACGCAAGGTACACCGATTTGATGCAAAGTCAGTGCAACGCTCAAGCCGCCGATGCCTGCCCCAACAATCAGTACTGGAGATGTAGTCATTTAGCTTAAGACGAGTATTTTACTTCAATGGCTTCCTACGACTCTCGCTCGCACCTGGACAGCAGCGCTGGCGAAGCAGAACAGGGCAACTGAGCCCGCGTAAAAGAGAATCCGCCATGCAGCGTGTTGGATCGGCTACTTGATCCCCTTCTTCTCAACGTGCCATTTCGGATCCCGGCAAAGGCCGCAATTCGCACCGAGGAACATCTTGCCGGCTTCTTTGTCGCCTTTCAATTGCCAATCGAGCAGAGCAACGGCGACTTTGCCGAAATCCCCGCCGTCTGGTTGCGTATAAGTGCCGCCGTGCCCGACGCCATCTTTGTATGCGCGGAAGGCAGGCACTTTGGTGATACGCCCGAAATCGTCGTTGCTGTTGGCGAAGGCGATGTCTGTGGAATCACCCGAGATGTAGAACACCGGAGTATGGAGTTTCTCCAACTGCGCCTTCGGCACGTTCTCGATAATGCCTGCCGCGCCTTTCGGAGGAGTGACGAACAGGCCGCCGCTCCAGTTCACGACCAGCTTAATGCGGGGATCCGCCGCAACCGCCAGCGCCTGAATGCCCCCGCAGGAGTGACCCATCACGGCCACTTTCGAGGTATTGATCCTGTCGTGATACGGGCTGTCTTTGCGAGCGTTCTCCGCGTCGGCCCAGTTGATGGCGTCGATCAGCTGCGACGACTTCGTGGCCGGACCTCTGCCAGTTGCCCGCCCCGGCCCGCGCCGGTTGGCCGCTCCGGTTTCCTCGTCGCCGCCCAGCGCCTGGATTGCCGGCGGCTTGTGGCGCCCGCGGTGGTCCGGTCGCAATCACCAGAAACCCGTACGAGGCGATTTCGCCGAGGAAGTTTTTATAGAAGGCGCCATTATTCGAGCAGCCTCCTTCTCCCCAGGCGATGATCGGAAGCTTCTGCCCGTGAAGCGCAGCCAGATCTTTGGGCCGATAGATCGTGTGTGTCGGCAGGCTAGGGTCCTGCTCCATCACTGCGGGAAATGGCCCGTTTCCCTCCTGTCCAAATAAGCAGGAGGCCGCGCAAACCAAAACGAAAAGCGTGTTCTTCATGTCTACTCCTCACGAGCTCCGTGAAAAACGAAGTTTATACCAGTTGACCGACTGACCTTTAAGCTACGCCTACACAGCGCGAGCAGGCTTACTGCTCCTGCCGCTTCTGATTCTCCATGAACAAATCGCAGACTTGCCGTCGCAGGCCTTCTTTGGCCACCGGCCCGGCATCGGTGAAATCCATATATGCGCGCGCGGTCGCATCGAACTTGGGCCACTTCACCAGTTTCCGCCGTTGGGATCGCCGGTTTTGGCGAAGTTGGTCCAGTATTCCTGCATCTGCGGCGCGTATTGCTGATCCGAGTCGTTGTATTTCCGCATATTCTGCCAGACGGACAGCGTGCCGAAGATAAATGGAATCTCAGAGGCATGCGGCGCGCCCAGCGCTTCCTTCCCGTGCACGGTGCGCGAGAACTGATACTCGTAAGCCGGGATTCCCCGCGGCAGTGTGCCAGATGAGTTCCTGAACCGTGCCGCATCGGAACGAATTGTCCGTGGTGAACTGCAGCATCACGGTTCCATTCTCGGGATCGGGCTGGGGTTCGTTCGCGCCATTCACTCCGTACGCCGCCAGCGCACGATCGGCAAGGGGGCCGTAACGCTGCGGAGATCAGCTGGCGGATATCGCGAGTGCGCGCCGCGCGGCTGCATCTCCTGGGAATTATTCCCGATCAGCAACGCCACCTTTTGCTCGCGGCCTTCGGCGTAGACTTTGGCGCGGGTTCCGTGAGCACCCAGCCGTCCACGTTGATTCCCAAGTCCCGGACCTGCCTGCGCAGCCTTCGCCATCAATTCGGTGTCGGGAATTGCCCGCAGTTTCGCCAGAGCCTCCTCACCGGTGAAGCCCAATTTTGCAGCCAGGTCCACGCCTCTCTTCTCCGATTCGGCCAGGGAAGGTTGAGCGCCTACCGGACCGCTCTGAGCCATCACTCTCACGAACAGTCCTTTGCTCAGGGGCGAGGCGATCAGCGCATTGACATCGCTCGCGCCGGCCGATTCGCCGAAGATCGTGACATTCGCCGGGTTGCCGCCGAACCTGGCGATGTTGTCCCGCACCCAGTGCAGGGCCATGATCTGATCGGCCAGCCCGTAGTTTCCCGCGGCATGGTGGGGAGACTCTTTGGCTGAGCCCGGGATGCGCGAAGAAGCCGAAGACGCCGAGTCGGTAATTGATATTCACCACCACCACGCCGTGGCGGGCGAGGACTTCACCGTTGAACAGAGCTTCCACTCCCGATCCGGCGATGTTTCCTCCACCGTGGACCCATACCATTACGGGGAAGGACGATGTCAGGGGCCACTTCGGCGTCCACACGTTGAGTTGCAGGCAGTCTTCGCTGTGGGGCAGCTGCTTGTTGTCGTTCTGATTGCACATCGGCCCAAAGGCGGTCGCATCGCGGACACCGGTCCAGGCTTTCGCCGGACGCGGCTCCCGCCAACGCAGTTCACCGACGGGCGGTTGTGCGAACGGGATGTTCTTGAAAGCCGCCACGCCATCGGCAGTCAGGCTGCCGCGCAGCTGGCCGGTGCTGATCGAGACGATAGGATTAGAAGCCGCAGCCTTGGCTGGCGCCTGCGCGGACATCGCTGGTATCAGGGCTTGCCCGAAGCACAGGATAAAAGCCAGAGTGCCTGAATTTCTCCCGGATTTCATTGGTCTTCCTTCCTTGATTACTGAAGCACTTTCTCGATCGCGGCAGCGGCGATCGGGGCCATAATTTTGTATCCATCCGCATTGGGATGTAGCCCGTCATCGGAGACAGCGTCCTTCAGCCAGCCCTTTTCATCGGCGAGAGGGGTGAAGTAGTCCACGTAGGTCGCGTTCACGCGCGCAGCGTAGTCCTTCATCCAGACATTGAGCTTCAGAATGTCGGCGGCGGGATGTGAATCCGTCATTTTGATCCGTGGAACCGGCCCGCGTCCCCTTGGCGGCTCGCCGTTCTGTTGGTGCAGAAACGGGTAATCGCTCACCGGCAACACCGAGCAGAGAATCACCTTGATGCCATGGTGCTGCGCCAGTTCGGTCATCGCCATGATGTTCTCTTCGATCAGTTCGGCCGTCATCGGCCCCGTGTTGCGCGCAATATCGTTAGTTCCGGCCAGCACAATCATTGCGGCAGGCCTCAGGTCGATGACATCGGGATACATGCGAACCAGCATCTGCGGCGTAGTCTGCCCGCCAATACCGCGATTCACATAAGGCTTGCCGGGAAAGTACTGGTCCAGTCTCCAGAAGTCCGTAATCGAGTCCCCCATGAATACGACTCGCTTCGGATCTGCTCGGCTGCTTCTTCAGGTCTTCGTTGGCCTGATGATAGCGGCCGAGTTGGTTCCAATCTTGAAGCTGATCCGCAAGGCCACGCGCGCTATTGAGAAGGCAGCAGTTCGCGCGCGGCGGATTGAAGTCATCCGCCAGTTGGCCTTCCGCGGTGGCGGCAATTAGCAAAAAGCCGATGGAGAGAAGAAAACTATATCGTTGCATTGAAGAACCTGTCTTTACAGATCGATCGACGGGGCTGAGAAAGCGCAGACCGAAATATATCCCCGCGGGAATTCTGTGTCAATCAGCATAGCTTGTTGGCCGAACGCGAAGCTGTATTATCAGGTGGTGGCGATCAGCGTAAGGGGAGAATCGCTTTAAGGGCGGCGCGATTCGTGTTCTGAATCTCCGGCACGAGCGGTGGAAACGTGATCGCCTGCGCCCCGCCGTTGCCCACGCGTATGGCGATGTACTGCCTGCCGTTCACCGAGTAGCTGATTGGCGCATTGCTGGGCACGTCATTGAGATGGGTCTCCCAAAGCATTTTGCCGGTTTGATCGTCATACGCGCGGAAATACCGATCGATGGACCCGCTGAACAACAACCCCACCGGCCACATCGAGCGCGCCGCTGGATTCCGGCGCTCGATGCCGGGAGGTCCACACGACTTCTCGCGTCAGCATATTGATCGCCTGCACGCGCCCGTATTTTCCGTCTGAACCCGGGCGTGGACGCAGCGACCAGCGAACGCCAGTCGAGAGGGTGCCTCGGCCGCCATCGCGCACGGGATTCAGATCCATGCAAGATTCCACCAGCGGGACATAGAGGATCTTTGTGTCCGGGTTGTACGAACCCGGGATCCAGCTCTTTGCTCCGCACGCATGCGGACAGATGATGCGATCCTTGCCGTCGCCAGGTAAGGATTTGGGGTCGATATTCTTTTTCCCCGTCTTCTGGTCAATCGACGTCACAATGTTCTGCAGCCCGAGATCCTTGGAATAAATCCACTTGCCCGTTTCCGCGTCGAGCACGTCATAGATTGCCATCTTGCCAGCGGTTATGACCACCGGACGCACGGTTCCATTGACCGGCATGCGCACGATCTGGCGTTCGAAAACCCAGCCGAGGTCCCACTGATCGTTCGGCAGATGCTGGTAATACCACACCAGTTTGCCGGTGTCGGGATTCAGGGCAGCGTGCAGTCGGTGTAAAGGCCATCGTTATTTACACCCGGCTTCGGATGCGCCAGCACACCGGTATCGTAGGTCTGCGCGACACCCCAGAACGTCAGATTAAGCTGCGCGTCATAGCTTCCCGCAACCCACACAGACGCGCCATTGCGGTCGGCCAGCGGATGATCATTCCAGGTGTCACCGCCCGGTTCGCCGGGCTGCGCGATGGTTTTGAATCGCCAGGCTTCCTTCCCGGTTTCCGCATCAAGGGCGACGATGTAATTCCCGCCAGCCACACGCCCACCGGTGCCGATCATGACTTTGTCTTTTGCGACCAGCGGCCCGCCGGTGAGTTGGAAACCTTTGTCGGTAGTGAGCGCCTGGTCCCACGCAACCTTGCCGGTCTTCACATCGAGCGCGACGACGTGGACATCCGAAGTGCCGAGGTAGATCTTGTCGCCGTAGATTGCTATGTTGCGTTTTACGCTCGGGTTCGAATGTTGTCAGAGCAGATCGCCGGTTACAGCATCCGCCTGTTCGCCGAATCCATGGACGAACATGACTCCGTCGCGGACCAGCGGCGTGGCTTCATCGGCGCCCGGAGGAAGCGTCCAGGTCCACGCCACGCACAGGTTGTTCACATTTGATTTCGTGATCTGCTTCAGCGGACTGAATCCCTGATAATCGAACCCGCGCCGCCACGTCAGCCAGTCGCCTGCCGGAGGATTCTGAAGCATGGCATCGGATACCGGCGTCATTTTGTCCAGCGGGTTCTGCTTTGCAGGAGGCGGTGGCAGCTTGACCCCCGGACTCAGTCCGCCGCCTGGCCCCGCACCAGGGCCACGACCGCGCGACGCACCGCTACCAGGAAAGATCAGGCGCGAGAGCTGCGCAGCATCAGCCGGCAGCTCCCGCATTGCCCGGCGTTGCTCCATTCTGTTGAAGAATGAACGCCGCGATCTGCGTGTAAGCCGCCCCGCCGAGGCTGCCCGGGTTACCTGGCGGCATCTTGCCGGTCATGTAACCGATAAGTTCACTGACCGGCTTGCCGGTATACTTCTGGATGAAAGCCGTGCCTTTGAGCGGGGGCGCGAACTCGCCATCGTCGATATTCGGCCCGTGGCAGCTCGCACAGCTTTCTGAATACACGGCCCTGCCTGCGCTCGCCTGCGCCGCCGTGTAGGTGGCGTTGTTGTTGGACTGGGCATGCAACGGGCGCGGGGATTGAATCCCGATGACGAGAGCGCCCACTGCGGCCGAGCGCGCCCATTCTGGCAAGATGAAGTTCGCGGGACAACAGCATTTAGCAACCTATTTCTGAATGGGGTAACCCTTCCAAAGAAATTCGAGTGCCTGTGGCAATGTCTGATTGATCACCTTGGCATCGACGTGGCCTGCGTTTTTCGCATAAACAAACTGATAATGGTAACCCTTCGCTTTCATCACCGCAGCCATGCGCTGGTTCGCAATGACCCAGTTGCGGCGATTCGATGAAGCCGTGTTGGCGCCGATGTCATTCTGGGCGACCTCCATCCAAACCCGTAGCGGCTTTGCCGGACTGTCGGGAATGAAATGTTCCAGATATTCCCATGCCCCGTGAGGAGCGTCGGGTCCGTGCTGCAGATCGGTGTATGTCCCGGAGTATGTCAGGACGCGATGGTAAAGCTCTGGTTTGAACCAGGCCATCGTCAAGGACACGGCCCCGCCCGAACTTCCGCCGAAAGTCATCCGGCCTTCGGGGTCCTTCGTCAGCTTCACGTTGGCCTCCTTTTCCGCGCGGGGCAGGACCTCGGCTTCCACGTAGTCGGCGTACTTGTCCGAAACGGTGTCGTATTCCATGCTGCGTTCAGCGCCGCCATTTTGAATCATCACAGCCACCATCACCGGCAGCCGGTGGTCGGCAATCATGTTGTCAAGAATGGTGGGCAGGCTGTAGTGCATCCCATAAGCATCCGCCGACACGATGAACGGCGCCGCAGTGCCGGGAACATACTGGGCCGGAACATAAACGCAAACCGGGCGCTGGAAAGGCTCGTTAACGCCGGGATAGAACTTGCTCTCCGCAGAATTCATGACGAACTCGACAACTTTACCCTCGGGAACACCGGCGCGTTTGGTTTGTTCCGGGGCAGGTGCGTAGTCCGGCCCGATGGAGTAATCGCCATCGCCCGCTCCCGGAAGCCAGGCAGGGAGCGCTGGGAGTTTGGTCATCTCGGCGATGTCTTCGGGCGCTGCCGGGACAACGGCGGCAGGAGCGCGCCTGGCGGCAGCGAGCATTCGGACGCACAGCCGGAGCCGGGTCACACGGACGCGCGACAGGGGACGGTCCCTGTGCCAGCGCAAATTGCGCCATCACGATCAAACCAATCGCAAGCTTCATTTCAGGTCCCTCCAGCGAAAGTATTGTACAGGAATCAATAAATCCGCGTCCTCGCGGTCCTGACCGGTTCCGCACGGAAAGGTACAAACGGTTTAGCGGGACGGGTCAGCCATGGTGGCGGGTGGCCGTGCCAGCAGCGAAGAAAAACTGTCTGCAGGCAAGTCAGAAAGCTGTATCGTAGCTAGATCGGCCCCGAGCGAGGATGCGTTCTTGCCGACCCCGATACTCCGCATGCCTGCTCGCCGAGCTCCTTCGACACCTGCCCGAGCATCCTCGACGACAATGCAATTTCCCGGAGCCGAATTGAGGCGAGATGCCGCCACGAGAAAAACCTGAGGGTCGGGCTTGCCTGCTTGGACATCCTCGGCCGCGGTCGTTGCCTGGAACCACTTTCGAAAATGCAGCGCGTCCAGAACTGCCTCGACATTCAAGCGCGGAGCCGACGAAGCGATGGCTTGATGCCAGCCTTCTAGATGCAATCGTTCCACCCATTCCGCTGCTCCCGGCAGAGGAGCTAGCCCCTGCGTGCGTACTAGTTCCCGATAGTGAGCCTCCTTGTCGTCCCCGATTTTACGGATCAATTCCAAACTGACGTCTTCTCCCAGCCATGCGCGGAGAATCGCATCATTTCGCTGGCCGAAGCTCGAAAGGAATTGGGGACGAGTGAGCGAGATGCCTTCCCGGTCCAAGATCTCTTTCCAAGCCAGCCAATGATATTCTTCGGAATCGACCAGCGTGCCATCCAGGTCCCACAGGACCGCGCCGTGTTGTTTTGTCATTTTTAATTGCTGCCCCTCAAAAGGTAAGCTGCTTCATTCCAACGCAGTTCGTTGCGAAACTGGCGCAGATCCGTAGCTGAATCGATAGGAAGGAATTCCACATCCGCCATTTCCGCAAAATCTTGCAGGTGCGCCATGCCGAGAGCTTGGCTAAAGCCCGTGTGATGGGCGCCGCCAGCGTAAATCCAAGCTGACGCCGCTGTCCTCAGATTTGGACGTGGTAACCACACAGCACGGGCGACTGGAAGTTTCGGCAGAGGCTCGGGAGGATCGACGACCTCTACTTCATTTACGATCATCCGGAATCGTCTGCCGAGTTGAATGAGCGAGGCGTTTACGGCTGGCCCTGCGGGAGCAGTGAACACCAATCGAACCGGGTCCGCTTTACCTCCGATCGACAGAGGATGAATCTCCATCGAAGGCTTGTCCGCCGCAATCGAAGGACAGATCTCCAGCATGTGCGCTCCGAGCACCTTCGGATTTGCGCCGAAATCGTAAGTGTAATCTTCCATGAACGACGTTCCGCCGGGAAGGCCCGCCGCCATCACTTTCATCGTTCGAACGAGGGCTGCCGTCTTCCAGTCTCCTTCGGCGCCGAAGCCGTAACCGTCCTCCATTAGGCGCTGCACGGCGATTCCTGGAAGCTGCTTCAATCCGTGCAGATCCTGGAACGTGTCGGTGAATGCCCCAAACCCGCCATCTTGAAGGAAGGCACGCAATCCTAGTTCGATTCTGGCCGCGTCCTCCAGTGCCTGCCTCCGTTCGCCTCCCCTACGCAGAGGCTCAGCTACGGAATAGCGCTCATCGTATTCGGCGACGAGAGATGCCGTCTCGGCATCAGAGACCTGGTGGATCCTGCACACCAAGTCGCCCACTCCGTAGCCGTTCACCGAATAACCGAACGCGGCTTGCGCCTCTACTTTATCCCCCTCGGTGACGGCGACCTCCCGCATGTTGTCGCCGAACCGAGCGATCTTTAAGCGTTGCGATTCATGCCAGCCTGCCGCTGCTCGCGACCAGGTGGCGATCTGGCCGCAAACTTCCGGATCCTGCCAATGGCCGGCCACAACTTTTCGCCGCAGACCGATTCGCGCGGCCAGATGACCGAACTCGCGGTCACCGTGCGCCGATTGATGGAGGTTCATAAAATCCATATCAATCGAACTCCAGGGAAGGTCGCGGTTGAATTGCGTGTGCAGGTGTAGGACTGGTTTCGACAGCCTGCGAAGTCCGCCCAGCCACATTTTCGCGGGTGAAAACGTGTGCATCCAAAGGATGATCCCGGCGCAGTTTCGCGCCGCGCTGGCAGCGGCACAAAGTTCGGAGATGGCTTCCGGCGCGGTCAGGACCGGCTGGAGCGTGAGATCCAACGGAATCTGTTTTGTCGCGCGCAGGCCTTCTACAATTTCTGCGGCTGTTTTCGGCGACGGTCCGGAGGACCTCTTCCCCATAAAGATGCTGGCTGCCGGTGAAGAACCAAATCTGCTTTTCTTGAAGGTTGATCATATCGTTGTCGGCGAGGTTTTATGAAGCACTGTCCGGGGCACGTCCAGTGGATTCCCGGACCACTAGTTCTGGTGTGACCACAATTTCCTGATGCGCCACGAGGGGTTGGTCGGTTGCGGATAAATTGGCGAAGATTTGCCGACCGATTTCGTCGCGAGCGATATGGAGCGTGGTCAGTGCGGGGTAGACAACTTCAGAAAGCGAAATGTTATCGAAGCCCGTTACGGAAACATGTCCGGGGACTTGCATCCCCATATCGCGCAGCTCGCGCAACACACCGACGGCCATGAAGTCGTTGACGCAGAGAATGGCTGTGGGGCGAAAGTTGGAAGCGAAAAGCTGCCGGACGGCGCGCCGGCCACCGGCATAATCGTCAGAATCCGCGACGGTGGTGAATTGAACAGCAGGTGAAGACCGCTCCATGACTTCGATAAAAGTCCTCTTACGATCTCCCAGTGGGCCCAATCCTGTGTGGTGCCCGACAAATGCGAATCTCCTGTGTCCGAGACTCCGCAGATACTCGGCAGCACGTTCGATCCCTTTCCTGTAGTTCGCTTTGATACTCAGGATGCCCGGGCGCGGCTCGCCGACATCGTAAACGACGGTCCGCACCTTTCGCGACTCTAATTCATCCAGAATCGCAGGATCGATCTCGGAGACAATCAGCGCTAATCCCGCGACGCGCCGGCCCAGCATGAGGCGCACACTAGATTTCAGCCATTGCGAATCGTAATCGGTATTCGCTATTAGGACCTCGTACCCGTGGGAGTGCGCCTCCTGTTCCAGAACACGAAAAATATCAAGGAAAAACGGGTTTTCCAAGTTGGAGACAATCAGGCCCAGGGTTCGGCTGGCCCCGCCCGCGAGAGCCTGGGCATGTGCGTTCGGATAATACTTCAGTTCCTCGATCGCCTTGAGAACACGCGAGCGCGTGCTGCTTTTGACAGTCCCGAGGTTGTTTACGACGCGGGAAACTGTAGCGGACGAAACCCGAGCTCGCCGGGCGACATCTTCCAGGCTCATTCGTTGAACCTAAAAAGTAGCAAACCGGTACACGGTGGTGCTTTCATAAACGCTGCCCGGTTCCAGCACGGTGGAAGGAAAGCCGGGCTTATTCGGTGAGTCGGGGAAATGTTGGGTCTCCATGCAAAACGCGGATCGCCGGGTATACGTTCTGCCCTTGCCTTTAAGCGTCCCATCCAGAAAGTTCCCGGTATAGAACTGAAGCCCCGGCTGGGTGGTGAGAACTTCCATCATGCGCCCGGATTTCGGATCGCTTACCTTCGCCACCGTTTCGAGACCGTTGCCGGACCGGTTCAGTACCCAGTTGTGATCGTAGCCGCCGGCAAAAATCAACTGTTGATCTTTCTGCTCGATTCGTTTTCCAATCGGAGTCGCGGCACGAAAGTCGAAGGGTGTTCCCGTGACATCCTTCAGTTCGCCAGTCGGGATCAGCCCCTTATCGACGGGCGTAAAGCGGTCCGCGTTGATCATGACTTCGTGCCTCAGAATGTCGCCCTCACCGGCCAGGTTGAAATAGCTGTGGTTGGTCAAATTGACGACCGTTTCCTTGTCCGTCACAGCCGAGTAATCGATGCGCACCTCATTGGCGTCCGTAAGCGTGTATTTAACCGTCACGTCCAGGTTGCCGGGATAGCCCTCTTCACCATCGGCGCTCCGGTACTTGAGTTCGATGCTTTGAGGCGAAAGCGGAGTGGCCTGCCAAAGCCGCTTGTCGAAGCCTCGCGCGCCGCCGTGAAGGGAGTTTTGGCCGTCATTCTTGGAAAGGTTGTACTCGACGCCATTCAACGTGAATCGCGCGTTTCCGATTCTGTTCCCGTAGCGGCCGATGATCGCTCCAAAATAAGGGGGCGGTTTCAAGTAGTCCTGGAAGCTATCCAAGCCGGCGACGACGTCGCCGAGCGCGCCTGTGCGGTCCGGCACTTTCAGGGAAACCAGCACCCCGCCGTAATTCATGATCCGGGCCTCGGCGCCTTTGCTGTTTCTGAGCGTGTAGAGCTCCACGGTTTGGCCGTCGGGGGTCGTTCCCCAGGCCGTCTTCGTTCCCATATTTCCAGTGTTGGATCTTTCGGTCCGAGCGGAACAGCTCGTCAACATCGCCGCGAATAGCGCGATAGAAGCAGTCCCGATGCTAAGTTTTCGGTTGTCCATAATAGGCGTTGCGTCCGTGCTTCCGGAAAAAATGTTTGTCCAAGAGCGCCTGCGGGATCGGCGCGGCCGCGGAGTTGAGAGACAGCGTCTGGAGCGCGGTCTGCGCGACCTCTTCCAGCACAACAGCATGATGCGCCGCTTCGGCAACCGAACGGCCCCAGGTGAACGGTGCGTGGCCCGATACCAATATCGCCGGCATCGATAGCGGATCAACTTCGCGGAACCGGGTCACGATCGCATGGCCGGTGTTGGCTTCGTAAGCCTGCTCGATTTCGCGGGCGCCGAGAGCTTCGGTCACCGGGATAGAGCCGTAAAAGTAATCCGCGTGGGTAGTTCCGAAACAGGGAATCTCGCGGCAAGCTTGGGCCCAAATGGTGGCATAACGCGAGTGCGTGTGAGCCACTCCGCCAATATCGGGAAAGGCGCGATATAGAATCAGGTGAGTGGCCAGATCCGAGGAAGGGCGGAGGGTTCCCTCTACCGTTTCTCCCTCAAGATTGACGATCACGATATCGCCGGGCGTCATTTGCTCGTAGGGCACGCCGCTGGGCTTAATGGCGACGACACCCCGCTCGCGATCGACGCCGCTCGCATTCCCGAAAGTGTAGAGCACCAGTCCCCGGCGCACCAGTTCTAGGTTGGCATCGAGAACCTGTTCCCGCAGCGCCTGCAATCTCATTGCATCCCTCTCGAAGCTGCCGCGATTTTCCGCAGAGACGGCAAAACATCGCCCACGTGGAACGAATCGGAAGTGTTGTGGCCGAAGCCAAAATAAAGTCTTCTGTACATTTCGTAGAGCTGCTGATACACTCGCGCCGCCGCGGGATCGGGCTGAACTACTCGATGGCGCGGGCACAGCTTCTCCTGGGCGGCTTCGATACTGTCGAACGCGCCTGACGCGAGGAATGCGAAAATAGCCGAGCCCAGGCTCGTGACTTCCGTTTCCGGAACGAGTACGGGTTTGTTCAGCACATTGGCGTAGACCTGATTGAGAACGTCATTTTTCGCGGGAATGCCACCTCCGTTGATGACGCGATTGATCGGAACTCCGTGCTGCTCCATCCGCTCCAGAATCACGCGCGTGTGAAAGGCCGTGCCTTCGATGGCTGCGAATAGTTCATCGGCGGCGGTGTGCAGCAGATTCCAGCCGAGAGTGATCCCGCCCAACTCTGGATTCACCAACACCGTCCTGTCTCCGTTGTCCCAGGTCATTCGCAGCAGCCCGGTCTGTCCTGCCTGGTATTTTTCCAGCCCTCGCGAAAGCGTCTCCACCGTGGTTCCAGCGCGGCGCGCGATGGCATCGAAAATGTCTCCGGTAGCGGAAAGGCCGGCTTCAATGCCGGCCATTTTGGGATGGGCCGAGCCACGCACCACGCCGCAAACTCCCGGGATCAGTTTCACCTGTTCGGCGACAGCGATGATGCAGGTGGACGTTCCGACTACATTCACCACGTCGCCGCAGCGGACCCCTGCGCCGATCGCGTCCCAGTGCGCGTCGAAGGCACCAACAGGAATTGGAATACCAGCACGCAGTCCGAGCGCATTCGCCCAACGCGGGGAGAGCCGGCCGGCGATCTGGTCCGACGAAGCATAACGTCCCTGAAGCTTCGCCCGAACGCCAGCCAGGAGCGGGTCCACGGACATTAGAAACTGCTCCGGAGGGAGTCCGCCCAAATCCGAGTTCCACATCCATTTGTGACCCATCGCGCAGACGCTGCGTGGGGCTTGAGCGGGATCGGTATAGCCGCATAGGGTCGCAGTCAGCATGTCGCAATGCTCGAACGCAGTCACCAGGCGCGAGCGTTTGTCCGGATTTTGCCGCAGCCAGTGAAGCAGCTTCGCGAACCCCCATTCGGAGGAATACGTTCCTCCGCACCAATCGATCGCTTCCAGGCCATACTGGCGCGCGGCACTGGTAATCAGCGCGGCCTCTCCGGCAGAGCGATGGTCGCACCAGAGATAATACTCATCCAGCGGCTCGAGATTGTCGCCTACGGGGATCACGCTGGAGCCAGTGGTGTCCAGCGCGATGGCCCGGACATCTTCGCCTTTCACGCCGGCGTCAGCAAGGGCGCACTGCGTGGATTCGGCCAACGCTCCCATATGATCGCTATGACTCTGCGTTGCGTAATCAGGATCGTCGCGCTTCCGGTGCAGCGGGTATTCCGCCACACCCGATCCCATGCGGCCGCACTTGCTGTCGACAATCGACACCCGGACGCTCAGGGTGCCGAAATCCACTCCAGCCACCACGCTCATCGTTTACTCGCGGGCCGGAAAAGATAGACGTAAACCGCGCCGATCACGATCAACAATGCTCCCCACCAAATCGTGACATGAAGTTGGGCCATCACAACCGGCGGCGGCGAAGACAATTCCGCGATGCCCGCGCCTAAAATAAGCACGCCGTAAATCAGGATCAACAGCCCGATGAAAAACCAGATTGAAATCGTACCGTGCCGCGCCATAGCAATTACCAGAACAAGATATTCAGGACCACAAACACCACGGCCACAATCGCCGCCCAAAACACGGGGCGCTGAAAAAGCGGCGTGGCTCCCTCGGAGGGAATCTCGGTGCAGCCATAGACCAAGCCAACCAACTGCTTTTCTGGAAGCGGCTTAGTGGCTAGGCTGACCACTACCGTCACCACAACGCATATCAGCCAAGACCACAGACCGCGATACATGTTCTCGGCCATATCCTTAGCATTGGGAGAAAGAGCAATGATCGACAAGGCGCTGGGGACCAGTTTGACCCAGGCCCACATCGCAATGGAAGACAGTGTCCCCACAAGCAGTCCCCAGAACCCACCCGCCGGAGTCGCTCGCTTCCACAACATGCCAAGAAGCACCGTTCCAAACAGTGGCGCGATAAAAAAACTGAAAAGCGCTTGGACGTAGTCCATGATGCTCAGGAACTGCATAACCAGATAAGCCGTTCCAATACTGACAATAACGCCCAGGACCGTGCACCAACGTCCCATCCGGACGTAATGCTGGTCAGTGGCGTCCTTGCGGATGAGCGAGCGATAAATATCGTAGGTCCAGACGGTGGAAAAAGCTGTCACGTTCCCAGCCATGCCGGACATAAATCCGGCAATCAGGGCGGTGATTCCAAGCCCGAGCAAGCCCGGTCCAAAGTAGCGCGCGAGCATGAGCGGAAGGACTTCGTTGTAGCTGTGGCCGTTGGAAGCAACCGCCGCTGCCTCCCCTACCAGCTTTTCCGGAAGGAGAGCTAATCCCAACAGGCCGGGCAGAATCACGATGAAGGGCACCATCATTTTGAATCCTGCGCCGATGATGGGAGCCATTTTGGCGGAGCGGAGATCCTTGGCGGTCAGCACGCGTTGAACCACCAGGAAGTCCGTGGTCCAGTACCCGAACGAAATCACCCATCCAAGCCCAAGTACGATTCCCGTCCAATGAATGCCCATTGGGTTGTCCTTGAAAGAGCCGAGCGTGCTCCACAAGTGCGTATAGTCGTTACTTCCCATGCGTTCCGCGATTTTATGCTGGAGCCCGGTCCAGCCTCCCGCCTCTTTCAAGCCGAGGATGGGTATCAGCAGGACCCCCAGCCAGATCAGCATGAATTGCAATACTTCATTGAAGATCGCCGATCGCAGCCCGCCAAGCGCCACGTATATGGCAACGGTGATTGAGGAAATCCAGATGCTAAAGTGAATGTCCCAGCCGAGAACAACCTTCATCACCAGCGCCATGGAGTACATGTTGATGCCACTCATCAGCACGGTCATAAAGGCGAAGCTGATCGCGGAGAGCGCCCGGGAAGGTTCGCCAAAACGAAGCTTTAGATAGCCTGGCACCGAGTGAGTCTTACTAATGTAGTAGAACGGCATCATCACGAGCGCCAGGAACAGCATCGCCGGGATCGCTCCGATCCAGTACCAGTGCGTCGCGAGAATTCCGTATTGATAGCTGGCTGCTGCCCACCCCATCAACTCCAGCGCTCCCAGGTTTGCCGATAGGAACGCCAGTCCCGCAATCCATGCGGTCATTTGACGGCCGGCCAGGAAGAAATCCTCGCCGGTTTTGGTTTGCTCCTTGAGATAGTAACCGATGGCGAGAACGGCCAGGAAATAAATCGAAATGATCGCTGTATCGAGCCAACTAAGATGGATGAGACGCGCCTGAGCCTGAAGGAGAATGAGACCGTACATTTACGTCAGCTTGGCCTTCAGCATGGTATAGGAATGCGCGGGAAAGCTGTAGCGCAAAACATTCGACTCCGCTCTGGCGCTGCGGCTTACCGTCCTGACTTGAGTGGAATCGAAACTGTTTTCGTCTTTGATGCCCGCAGCGTTTACTTCCGACACCTCAACCGCGCCCGCAAATCGCCGGTCTTCCAATTGAATCTCGGTTTCCACTGGCTGCTCCCGATCGCGGTTGACGACGTTGATCACCAGAGTTCCGTTATCGATGGCGGCCGAGGCGTCCAACAGCGGAACGTCGCCGGAGGTGCGGCTGGAGTACGTTGGCGATTTGACGAGCAACTCCAGAGCGGTGCCCTTTGTATTATTGGCGAATAGAGCAAGAGGATAGTAGATGGTCTGGAGGAAGAGGCGCTTTTCGTCGGTGAAAATGGGCGCAATCACGTTCACCAGTTGCGCCATATTGGCGATCTTGATGATGTGCGCGTTGTTGATAAACGTGTTCAGGAATGTCGCCACCACGAGTGCGTCTTCCAGGTTGTAATGTTCTTCCAGGATGCGGCGGCCGCGCTGCGAATCCCCGCGCGCCCGATACCAGACGTTCCACTCGTCCCAAGCGATGTAGATCCTCCGGCGCGGCGTTTGGCCGGACAACACCGCATTGATTACACCCTCGGTGGTCTTGATGCGGTCCTGCAGCGTTAAGGACGATGCCAGAAATTCGCCGAAGTTGTTCGCCGTGTTGCCGACGTACATGTGCATCGACAGGTAGTCCGCATGCGTTTTGAGGAAATCCAGTACCGTGCGATTCCAGCCGATCCAGTCGATGCCGGTGTTGTAATTCGAGGAGCCGGCCGCAATGAGCTTGATGTTGGGATCGGTCCACTTCATCAGCTTGGCCGCTTCCAAAGCGAACTTTCCGTAATCTTCGGCGGTGCGATGCCCCATCTGCCAGGGGCCATCCATCTCATTGCCGAGGCCCCAGTAGGTGACCTTCCATGGATGGCTGCGCCCGTTCTCCCGGCGTAACCGCGTCATGGCGGTGTCCTGGGGCGAATTTACGTACTCCACCCATTGCTGCGCTTCCAGCCATGTGCCAGTGCCAAGGTTGGCGCAAATGTATGGTTCGGTGCCCAGCATCTCGCAGTAGTTGAGGAACTCGTGTGTGCCAAAGCGATTGCTTTCCACCGAGCCCCAGGCCATTTCCAGCCGCGGCGGCCGTTTGTCGCGCGGACCGATGCCGTCCATCCAGTGGTAGTTAGATGAAAAGTTCCCGCCAGGCCAGCGCAGGATAGACACGTTCAGCTTGCGAACGGCTTCCAGGACGTCACGCCGGTATCCGTTGGCATCCGACTGCGGCGAGTTCTCCTCGAAGACGCCGCCGTAAATACAGCGGCCAAGGTGTTCGATGAAATTTCCGTAGATCTTGGGATCGATCTCGCCGATGATTCGCTCCGTGTCGATCTTGATGCGTGCTGTTGGGGCGGTTGGTTGCGCCCGCAGCACCCATGGGGCAGCGAGCAAAGTTTTCGAAACAGCGCGTCGCGAGATCCCAGATTTCTTCATTGGTGGAACAGTCTATCAGCACCGCTCTTAGCGGAAAAGACGGGGAGCGAAATCCTCCAGGCAGCGGCGCCACGTGAGCCACTCATGCGCGGTCCCGGGCGATTCGAAGTAGACGTTATGAATCCCAGCCTTGGTCAATTGCTCGCTGAAGTTCTTCGTAGCGGGACCTTCTACGGAACCGATCCCCAGGAAGAGCACTTTCATTTTCTTGTTAAAAGCGGCCGCATCGGCAAACACGCCGCCGTTGGAGGTCTTGGGATCGAATCCGCCGCCGAACGCGGCACTGTTGCCGCTGAATCCGCCGAGGTAGGCAAACTTGTCGAGGTTGGGCAGCACCGTTAGGAACGATTGCATCCCTCCCATTGAGAGCCCCGCCATAGCGCGATTTTCGCGCCCCGGCACGACCCGATATTTGTGCTCGACCATGGGCATCAGGTCGGTGAGCATCATTTCGGTAAACGTGGTGTCCCAGTTGGATGGGAACGCGGGTCGGCCGCCCTTCGCCGGCGCTCCAGGTGGCGGCAAGACGTCGGCCATGGTCGGCCGGGCAATGATAGTGCGAGCGTCATAGAGACTGGAGTCCGAACCCGGCTTCGCGGCGTTCAGATTATCCATGACGATGATCATGGGCTTCGATTTTTTCGCCGCGATCAGATTATCCATGATGAAATCGACATGCCCCTGGTTTTGCCAGCCCTGCTCATTTTCACCCCACCCGTGGAGCAGGTACAGAACCGGATACCGGCCGCGAGCATTGGAATCGTAATCCGGCGGAGTATAGACGTAAGCGCGCCGCATTTTTCCGGTTACCTTGGAGTAATACCAGTTCTGACGCACGTCGCCGTGGGGAACGTCTTTGGCGGAATAGAGGCCCGCGTCCGGAGCCGGGATCTCAATGCCGCTGTTGTCCCAGCCTGAGCCGAAGAACGTTCGCGTCGCTGGATCGGCCACCGGGGAACCGTCGACGACGATGGCGTAGTAATGGAAACCAACCACCTGCGGTGGAATGGTCGCGGTCCACAGTCCGTCGGCCCCGCGCGTCATGTCGTGAAGACCGCCCAAGCGCACCTGCACTTTTTGGGCTTTCGGAGCCTCCACGCGAAAAGCCACGCTGTGATCTGGAAAGATGCACGGATAAGGCGCGCCGGGAATATTGAGCGAAGAAGGCTTACAGCCGCTAGGGCGCTGAGCCCACGAGCAGCACGAAGCGAGCACTACGAGGATCGCTAATCGCATGGATTCTCCTTCGGTTGAATCCCTGCGATTCTATCAGTGGGAGGGATTCTTGTGCAAGCGCTTTCTTTTCTGTTTCTGGACATAAAACCGGGCTATGGCGACAACAGGATATGCGCATATTGATAGCGCTTTCTAGCGTCCAGGCGACGAGAGGCTATTTCCCAACCATGTGCCGAGCATCGCGTTCGTTCTCAGTGCACCAATACTCCATGAGCTCCATTCCGGGCCGCATACGATAGATATATGAGGTTGTCCATGGGCGCGTGTAGGCCTTCGGATCATCAATAGTCACCGTGTAGCGCATTGTGTCCCGGTTCAGCCGCCGGTAGGTTTCGAGAAGTGGAGCTGCTCACTGTGCGGATGCCCCGCCGAATCGAGCCAGGACTGCTCGTCATTGAGCCTGTCACGTCGATGATCTGCGCCGTTTTCATAGCGGCCCACCGAATCTCCCATCCACGTCCAGGCATCCTTTTTTGTGCGCGCCCGTCGACGGGAACTTTGCGGAACGTATGCAGACCGCCTTCGTACAAAAACACTACTTCTTTCGGCAATTGGATAATCTGAAGCGGATACTGCGTCCCCGCCGCCCGCGGCAGGCCGCTGGGCTTGCACTGCAAATTCGGATCGTGCGCTTGCGGCGTGGATGTGCGCTCCTCCCACAGCTTGCGGCCCAAGTCGGTAAACGGAACCTCCAGGGTTTTTCCGCGAATCGGCCGTCGGCCATGTCGACGATCCATTTATTAGTCCAAATGCCTTGTAGGTCCGAGACTCCGTCGGAAAGCCAGATCGTGGGGTCGTCTTTAATCGGCTCCTTCGCTTTGCTCCGGAAGTCTTTGCTGCGCTGCTGAGCCAGGGCTGGTGCGGACGCTAAGCAGATGATCGCAAGGGTGGATGCCGACGAGCGCGCGACATCAAGGACGTTAGATTGGGTTGATAAGCCGGATAAAGCCTATCAAGTTCGTGTTTGAGCGTTTCGAGTGGCTTCACGAGAACGAGAATTACTGCCGCTTATTTTATGGGATAAGATTGAGAGTCGAACGCTGGCCAGGCGGAATTCCGCTCTGGGGCCCGATGTGGAGGTGCTTTCCATGCAGAAGGTGTCGATCCTGGCGGCGCTGGCAGCCGCAATTTTTGCTTCTCAGGCGAATGCTGAAATCGGCGAAGTAGCGGTGACCGGGGGACGTGTCGCGGGCGTTGCCGCCGATAACGTCGTTTCGTTCAAGGGCATTCCCTTCGCCGCGCCACCCGTCGGCCGCCTTCGGTGGAGATCGCCCCAGCCTGTGAACTCGTGGCCCGGGGTAAAACAGGCCGCCTCCTTCGCGCCTGGATGCATGCAGAATGCGAGCTTCACCGGCCGGTTCGGTGCACCTCCGACGCTCAGCGAAGATTGCCTCTATCTCAATGTTTGGACGCCGGCAAAAGCAGCCGGTGACAAGCTGCCCGTGATGGTCTGGATCTATGGCGGCGCATTTGCAGGCGGCATGACGAGTATCCCGACCTATGACGGAACACATTTGGCGCAGAAGGGTGTCGTTCTGGTGAGCGTGGCGTACCGGTTGGGAGCGTTCGGCTTCCTTGCGGACGCTGAACTGACACGCGAGAACGGAGGAACCTCCGGGAATTTCGGACTGGAGGACATGATCGCCGGGCTGAAGTGGGTAAAGAGTAATATCGCGAAATTTGGTGGCGATCCCTCGCGCGTCACGATCTTCGGCGAATCGGCCGGCGGCATCGCGGTCAGCATGCTCTGCGCCTCGCCCGCAGCGAAAGGACTGTTCCATGGGGCAATCTCGGAGAGCGGCGGCAATTTCGGTCCCGAGCGCGTCGATGAAGGCGCGGTGGAGGGCGGCGTGAATATGGCCCCTCTCAAAATGGCAGAGGCCTCCGGGCGTCAGTTCCTCCAAAAGTTAGGCGCCGCCGATATCAAGTCCGCACGCGAGTTGAGCGCGGACAAAATCCAGAATGCGGTGAACTCGGGGCGAGCTCGGTTTTGGCCCGTATTTGACGGGAAGATTTTGCCGGGCGACCAGTATTTGTTATATGAGAGAGACCACTTCAATGACACGCCCGTGCTCATCGGAACGAACTCGGACGAGGGCGCGTCATTTGCTCGCCCCGGCGTAACAAAAACGTCGTTCGAAGAACAGGTCCGCGCCGGTTACGGCAAGGAGGCCGATGCGATTCTTGCTGCCTATCCGCATGCCACGGATGAGCAAGCGATGCAGTCGAGCCGTGATCTCTTCCGCGACGCGATGTTCGCATGGCCCACCTGGGCGTGGGCGCTGCTGCAATCGGAAAAAGGCAAGGGCAAGGCTTACATCTACTACTTCGACCATAAGACCCCGCGCACCCCGCATGGCGCTCAGCACGCCTCCGAACTCGGGTATGTGTTCCACAACTTGGGCCAGCGCGGTCCGGCGCCGCAGCCTAACGACATCGAGGTTTCGGATCTGATGAGCACTTACTGGACGAATTTCGCAAAGAACGGCAATCCGAATGGTCCCGGGCTGCCCGAATGGCCGGCGTTTTCAGCGTCATCACAGAAGGTGATGTACTTCGATGGGCATTCGAGCGCCGAACCCGCGCCGAATATGACGGAGATCAAGGCCATGGATAGTTACTTCGCTTGGCGCCGCGAACAGGAAAAGTCTAAGAATTAACCCGGGAAGGCACGCGCCGAGTTGGGCGAGGTGCAGTCCGCTTCGGTGATAGTCCGGGCGCCAGCCGACTCTTGCGCCGTCGCTCCCGCGGAGCAAATCAGAGCGGCTGCTCCTGCTAGGAGAATCATGCGGAGATGCGAATCAAGCGTATGACTAGTCGATCCTTTCGTTCATTGCCTGAACGCCGAACAAATAGATGTCGCAGAGATAGACGGCGAGATCGGCCGGACCGAGCGGCCCAGCTTTCCGGTACCAGTTGACCGTGCGATCGAGCAGGCCCATGAGCATCGATGCCAGGTAGCGAGGGTCAACATCGCTGCGAATGAATCCACGGTTCTGGCCCGCATCGATGATTTGACGGATTCCTTTCTGGTAAGACTTCCGCATACCGGCAACCTCTGCCAGCCGCTCTTCGGACAGCGCTCGTACCTCGGCTAGCGCGGTCGCATGTTGGGTTTGGTCCCGCAGCAGGCTTATGCAATGCGCCTGAATGAGCACGGCCAATTGTTCAAAGGGGCAGTTGATACCTTTGAGAGCTTTGCGCACATCCGCTTCGAGCGTTTCGATGGACGACTTTGTAATCAGGTACAGTAAGTCTTCCTTACTCTTGACGTGGTAGTAGAGCGTGGCCTTCTCCATACCAATCAACTTCGAAATCGATCGTGTGCTTGTGGAAGCGTAACCATGTTTCGAAAATAGTTCCGCCGCGGTACGAACGAATTTGCCGAGCGTTCCGCTGTGTGCCGGGCCGGCTTGGGCGCGCCGCGGATTCTCCAGTCGAGGCACGGAGGATCTTAGCCGAGGCGAAGCAGCAATCCCGTGAAGAAAAACCCGGCCGTAGATGGCCGCCAGTCCGTCCAATGTAAGTGCGCCCGAGAGCTGATACCACCGCGGCGTCCAGTTCAGGTAGTTGAACAGCGCGAGCCGAAGTATCGGGACGGGAATATCCCGGCGCACGATGCCGGCGTTGACCGCGGATGCGAGTTCTTTGTCGGCCAGGTCCGAATAATTTCTGCGCAACCCACCCAACTCCTTCTGGTTGGCGCGGGACAAAGACCGGTATTCACTGATCGAGGCTAGGGCGCGATTCCGGTTTTCAAAAAGGCCTTGTAAATGCCCGCGGACAAGGGCATTCAAGCGGTCGCATATGTTTTTCTCGCTCGCGATCGCCTGGCGGACATGTTGGTCCACGGCTTCGAAAGCCAGTTTGCTGAGGCGATAGAGCAGGTCCTCTTTTCCCGAGATGTGGTAGTAAAGTGAAGCCTGGTGAATATTCAATCGCGCGGCGATTTCACGGGTGGTGGTTGCGGCGAAACCCTTTTCGCAGAACAGTGCCGCGGCTGCATCGAGCACCAATTGCGCCGTCGGCCCTCCCGATTCGCTCTGGCGCGTTGCCTCTTTCGCGGCGGTGAGCTTTCGCTTGGCGGAAACGGCCTTGGGTTTCGCTGCGCCGCGAGGGTACAGGTCAAGCGCGCTCTTTACGGCATGCACCGCGAATCGTGCATGCTCCCGAACCAGCCTCTCCGCGCGCGCAGCATCGCCCCCCTGTATGGCATCAATAATCGCATCGTGGTACTGGACGGCCCGCGAGAACCCGCTCGGCTCCGCCGGGATTATCACGGCCGCTGGAGAGGCGAAAGCGATGGACTGAACGCGCTCGAGCGAAAGCTGCAGCATCGGGCTTTTCGCCAGGGCTAAGAAAGCTTGGTGAAAAGCCAGATTCAATTCACCGTAGCGTGCCATCTGTTCGGCGGTCGGCGATCCCGTGGAGCCGAACGAAGCGATTGTCTCTTTGAGCTCCGCATTGATGCGCCGTGCCTGGGCGAGTTGCGCGGGATCGTTGACGCGCTGCGCCGCGAGACCCGCAGCCAGACTCTCCAACGCACCGCGCGCTTCAATCGCATCCGCAATATCCTGCTCGGTGAATACACGCGGCGTGTACCCACCCGCAGCCAGCTCTTGCAGAAGCCCTTCTTCTTGCAGTTTTGCCAGCGTCGCGCGAACGATTGGACGAGATGCCCCGAGCTTTCTGGAAAGCTCGACCTCCTCGATTGTCTTTCGAGGGCGCAGTTCGCCGCGCAAGATCATCTCTCGAACGGCAACCAGGATCTGTGCACGGCGTGAACTCATGCGCGGAGCAGCGTCGACCCTTACGGCTTTGGCGGAAAATACGCCTTGATGCGATCGTTCAGCGTGAATTCCATTCCCAGGCCGGGATATTGGGCTAGGACCTTGGCTTTCATTTCCTCCGCATCCTTCGAGGCCGCTACGTTGGCGTCCCAGTCGGCGATGTATTTCTTCATGAATTGAATCGAGCGCATGTCCCGGGTGGCTCCGGGCCCTTCGTGCCCCGGCACGATCGTGGACGGATTGAGGGCCGTGATTTGATCGATGGTCTTGCTCCACTCCTCACGCGCTTCGCCCTTCGGCACTCCAAAGTAGACGTGGTCGAACACGATGTCGCCCGTGACCACGGCCTTCAACGAGGGAATATACACGAAGCTGTTACCAGGTCCATCGCTCCCCCGCACCGGGCCCGTGATGGGAAACTGTTCCCCCTCCAGCGTGAGAACCGGCGTCGTCAACGCTTCGATCGCAACTGGATCAGGCCCCGGAATATTGTTGCCATAAGTGAGGAACCAAAACTTCTGGCGCGCGGGCCAGGCCTTCTTCTCGGCCTCCGCGGTGGCGGGCAAGGCAAGCACCCTCGCGTTGGGAAAGGCCTCTTTGAGAACCGCCAGTCCGAAAAAGTGGTCCGGATGCGGGTGTGTGATGTAGATGGTGGTGAGGTTCTTTTTTGATTCCAGTATTTCGGCCGCCAGGCGATGCGCCTCGCTCAGGCTGAACTGCGAATCTATGACAAGCATGTCCTTGTCACCTGAGATCATGGTCGAGTTCACGTCGTACCCGTTGACCCCGTGGCCGGTGTGAACCTTAATCTCCAGGTGCGGCTGCGCCATGGCGCCGGTGGCGAATAGTATTGCGCCGGCCGCCGCACTCAGAAAAACGGAATGAATTCTCATCCAAACTCCTCCTATACCCGGAGCGCCGATTCTACCCTCTTCCAGCGCCTCCTGTCAAAGCGGGAGGGGGCTTGTGTTCATACCTGTCGGCTGGTATGATTCGTGAGCGTCTGAGGTTGCAACTTGTTGGGAGAACGATCGATAAAACGAAAGCTCACCGGATTCCTGCTAGCCTGCTTCGTTTCGCCCGTCGTGATGCCTGCCAGCGCATCGGATGCGAAGATTGCCGCCGCCGCGCGGGACGGCGAACGAGCCGCGGCCATCGCCCTGATCCGCTCGGGATCCGAAGACCCGAATGCAAAGCTGCCGGATGGCACGTCGGCCCTGCATTGGGCCGTTCAGATCCGAGGATTTCGAAATCGTTTCGCTTCTGCTCCAGGCCAAAGCCGACGTGAACGCCGCCGACCCCCACGGCATTACTCCCATCGCCTTGGCGTGCGCGAATGCCAACGTGGAGATCGTTCGTAAGCTCATAAGCGCGGGAGCGAATCCGAATCTCGCCGACGCCATGGGCGTGACGCCCCTGATGGTGGCTGTGCGCCGGCCGCAACCCGAGATCGTCCGCCTTCTGCTGGATGCCGGCGCTCAAGCGGACGCGCGCGATAGCAGACCGCAGCAAACCGCTCTCATGATCGCTGTGCGAGAGAACAACACCGCCGCTGTCCGCCTTCTTGTGGACCATGGCGCGGACGTGAATGCTGCCACACGAGTCGGCAAGACGCCTGTTCGCCGTCCTCCCGGCGCCGGCGGCGGATCGCACGGTCTGGGCATCGTGCGCAGCGGCTGGCCCGAGCGCGGATATCAGGAAGCCACGCCGGGAGGCCTGACGCCCCTTCTGTACGCCGCCCGAGATGGCCGTGCCGAAATTGCCCGAATGCTGATCGCCGCGGGCGCCAAGGTGAATACGCCCGACGCCAACAAAATCACTCCGCTGCTGATGGCGATCACCAATAACCATCCGGATGCGGCGGATCTTCTGATTCAGAACGGCGCTGAGATCAACGCCTCAGACTTCTGGGGCAGAACGCCGCTCTGGGCCGCCGTCGAGATGCGCGACATCGAATATAGCCGCGGCGGCGAGCATAACGTGGACCGCGAGCGGCTGCTGCAACTCATTCGGACGCTGCTGGATCGCGGAGCCAATCCAAACGCGCGCACGGCGGAAGTTCCCCCGACGAGAAGATACCTGCTGGGGCTCGGCGATCTCTCCTGGGTGGACTTTACCGGACAAACGGCGTTTCTGCGCGCCGCGCTCTCAGGCGATCTCAGCGTCATGAAGCTGCTGCTCGAAAAAGGGGCTGACCCGAACATTCCCACATTCTCGGACACCACGGCGCTCATGGCTGCTGCCGGCGTCAATTGGGTGGTGGCGCAAACCTTCACCGAGGATCTGGCAACGCAGCTCGAAGCCGTGAAGTTGTGCCTGGAGAAGGGCGCCGACATCAATGCCGTGAACTCCATGGGCCTGACGGCGGTGTTCGGCGCAGCGAATCGCGGCGCGGACGACATCCTGGCGTTCCTGGTGGATCATGGTGCGCGGCTCGACGTCAAGGACAAGCAGGGCCGAACGCCGATGGTCTGGGCCGAGGGCGTCTTCCTGGCGACCAATGCGCCGGAGCGCAAGCCTTCCACCATCGCGCTGATCGAAAAGCTTATGAAGAACGATGCTGCCGCGGCAGCGCCAGTGGCGAGCGTCCAATGAAAATGCCGCGTCTCATCCCCGTTGCGGTGGTTGTATTCAGCGCATGCCTTCCAGTCGCCGCGCAGAACCCCGCCGCATCCGATCAGCAGTTCGTTACGAAGTATTGCCAGGTCTGCCACAACGACCGGCTGAAGACCGGCGGCCTCTCGCTGCAACCGATGGATCCGTCGCAGGTCTCGCGAAGTCCTGAAACTTGGGAAAAGGTTGTCCGGAAGCTTCGCGCCGGCATGATGCCTCCGGCTGGCATGCCTCGCCCGGAGCGGGCTGTCATTGACGACATTCGTCAGCCACGTCGAGAGTTCGCTGGACAAGTACGCGGCCCAGCATCCGAACCCGGGCACCGTAGGCTTGCACCGCCTCAACCGCGCCGAATACGCCAATGCGATTCGCGATCTGCTGGCTCTCAATGTCGACGTTTCCACGCTCCTGCCCTCCGACGATTCGAGCGAAGGATTCGACAACATCGCCGATGCCCTCGAAGTCTCGCCGGCGCTGCTCGAAAGCTACGTCGGAGCCGCCACAAAGATCAGCCGCCTTGCGGTGGGCGATCCGTCGATCACGCCCGTCAACGAACACCTGGCGCGCCCCCGGCGATCTTTCGCAGACCAGCCATATCGAAGGTCTGCCCGATCGGCACGCGCGGCGGCATTCTGTTCGACTACACGTTTCCGCTCGATGCGGAATATTCGTTCAAGATTCGAACGCGCAGCGCAGGTTTCGGCGTAGGCTCCGGCGCGCTGCCAATACCGATCGAGATCACTCTCGATGGAGCGCGCATCGATCCCGGCAAGAGCCCTACCAATTTTCATCTCAAAGTCAGCGCGGGACCGCATACCATCGGCGTTGCCATGCCCGGGGACGATGTCGGCTGGCGCCGACGACGTTTATGCCGTGTATCCCGATAATGCCGCGGTTACAAGCATCGCCATCACCGGACCGACGAATCCGACAGGGCCCGGCGATACGCCCAGCCGCCGGAAGATCTTCGTTTGCCATCCTGCTTCCGATAATGAAACCACCTGCGCCAAACAAATCCTGACGTTGCTCGCCACGCAAGCGTTCCGGCGTCCGGTGCGCGATACCGATCTCGAGACGTTGCTCAGCTTTTATCAGCAGGGCAAGAACTCCGGCGGGTTCGAGCATGGAATCGAAGCGGCGCTGGCGCGCATTCTCGTCGATCCCTGGTTCATCTTCCGCTTCGAGAAGGAACCGGCGGGCACGTCGCCAGGCCGGCATCTATGCCATCAGCGATCTCGAACTGGCCTCGCGGCTTTCCTTCTTCCTTTGGAGCAGCATCCCGGATGAGGAACTGCTGCGGCTAGCAGAGCCAGAACAAGCTGCACGATCCCGCGGATTCTGGCGCATGAGACGCGCCGGATGCTGGCCGATCCCAAATCGGCGGCGCTGGCCCAGAACTTCGCCGGCCAGTGGCTTTATCTGCGAGAACTCAAGAACTCCCGGCCGGAAACGGCCGGATTTCAATGACAATCTTCGGGAATCGTTCCGGCGTGAAACCGAATTGTTGTTCGACAGCATCGTTCGGGAGGACCGGAGCGTCGTGGATCTGCTGAACGCCGATTACACCTTCGTCGACGAACGCCTCGCCCAGCACTACGGCATACCAGGCGTCTACGGCAGCCGCTTCCGCCGCGTGAAATTGCCGGATGACACACGCCGCGGCTTGCTGGGCCAGGGCAGCATTCTGCTGGTCACTTCGGTTGCGACGAGAACTTCTCCGGTGGCGCGCGGCAAGTGGGTTCTCGAAAATATCCTGGGCTCCTCGCCGCCTCTTCCTCCGCCGAATGTGCCGGCCTTGCCGGAAAATGCGTCCGCGGCGAAGCTTGTTTCGGTGCGGGAGAAGATGGAAGCGCATCGCAAGAATCCCGTTTGCGCGGCGTGTCACAAGATTATGGATCCGATCGGATTCTCCCTCGAGAATTTCGACCTCACCGGCAAATGGCGCACCACGGATGGCGGCGTGCCGATCGATGCGTCGGGCCAAATGGTGGATGGGACGAAATTATCCGGCCCCGCCAGCCTGAGGGAGGCGCTGTTAAGCCGCTCGGATGTTTTCGTATCGACACTGACCGAGAAGCTAATGACCTACGCCCTTGGCCGGGGATTGAAATATTACGATATGCCGGCCGTGCGCGCCATCACCCGCGAAGCCGGCCGAAATGACAATCGTTTTTCGTCGATCGTGCTCGGGATCGTAAAGAGCGCGCCGTTTCAGATGAAAATGAAGCCGATCGACAAAAGCCGAACCGAAGTGGAGACCGCCGTGTTGCACTGACCGCGGCGCAGCGACAGGAGAACAGCCATGAACTTCATCACGAAAAAACATCTTCCGCGCCGCACGTTCCTGCGCGGAGCGGGCGTTGCGATTGCGCTTCCGCTGCTGGATTCCATGGTCCCGGCGCAGACGCTTTTGGCGGGAACGGCGGCAAGCCCGCACAGCCGCCTGGCATGCATCTACGTGCCGCACGGCGCAACCATGGACAAGTGCACTCCGGCGAAGGAAGGCAGCGGGTTCGAGTTCACCGAGATTCTGCAACCGCTCGAGAAATACCGGGACCGGCTGGTCATCGTGAGCAACCTGGCGCACAAGCAGGCCGCGGGCATTGGCAGCGATGCGGGCGCGGACCACGCGCGTTCTGCCGCCGTCTTCCTGAGCGGCGCTCATCCCGAGAAGGCGGCCATCCACGTCGGCACCACCATCGATCAGATCGTGGCGCAAAAGCTCGGGCAGGATACGCCGCTGCCGTCGCTGGAAACCGCCATCGAAGAGAACGGCCTGAATTGCGGCTCCGGTTATGGATGCGCGTACACGAACACGATCGCCTGGAAGACGCCCACCATGCCGCTGCCCATGGAACACAATCCGCAGGTGCTGTTTGAAAAGCTGTTCGGAGAAGGCAGCACCCCGGAGGAAAGGCTGGCGCGCAAACAGCAATCGCGCAGCCTGCTTGATTCCGTGAAGAGCGAGATCGCGTCGCTGAATGTGGAATTGCCTGCGTCCGATCGCGCCCGGCTGGCCGACTACCTGGACGATGTTCGCGAGATCGAACGCCGCATCCAGAAGGCCGAGGAGCAGACGCCCAAAGACCTGAAACTGCCCGCCGCGCCGGTAGGAATTCCCGAAGCCTTCGACGATCACTTCAAGATCATGTTCGATCTTCAGACACTTGCGTTCCGGGCCAACATCACGCGCGTCGCCACCATGATGTATGCCCGCGATACCAGCGGCGCCGTTTATCCGCAGAGCGGCGTCAGAGACGGTTTCCATGTGACCTCCCATCACTCCAACGTTCGCGCCAACATGGATCGGTTTGCGCTGATCAACCGCTACCACACCAAGCTTCTGGCATATTTCCTCGAAAAGCTCCGGTCCACCCCGGACGGCGATGGCACCTTGCTGGATCACTCGCTGATTCTCTACGGCAGCAGCATGAGCAACGGCAATCAGCACGATCACGATCCTCTGCCCGTCGTGGTCGCCGGCGGCGCTTCCGGCAGGCTGAAGGGCGACCGTCACATCGTGACGCCGCCGCATACCCCGATGTCGAATCTCCTGCTGGCGATTCTTGACAAACTGGGAGTCGAGCAAGATTCGTTCGGCGACAGCACAGGCAAACTAGAGATCTGATGATGATTCAAACCAGCAAATGGAGCCGGCGGGAAGCGCTGGCCGCGGCAGCGACATTAGCGGGCCTGTGGGCCGTCCCTGCCCGTGCGGAAGAACCTGGGTCAGGGCCTTTGCCGCTCCACACTACCGGATTGGAGCATATCGGCATGACCGTACCGGACCAGAAGGCTTCGGCGGACTGGTACGGGCGGATCTTCGATCCTCAATTGTTCCAGGAGCGCGACCCGCCGCCGCGCTATTACGTGCGCATGGGAAGCGCATATATTGCCTTCGGTGGCACTCGAGGCGAGGACAAAACTCCGAAAATCGATCACTTCTGTGCACTCGTGAAGGATTACAAGCCCGACGAGATGCGCGCCGCGATCGAGAAGGCCGGGATCAAGATGGGCGCTGGCCGCTTTGGCATGCCGACCGATGACGATGGAATCCGCCTGCAGTTGCTACCCGTACCTGGCGGGCTGGCAAAAACGATCATTCCGTCCACGCGAATCACCACTGACGATGCAGCTGTAGAGGCCATCGGTCTCGATCACGTTGTTCTGGCGGTGTCGGATCTCGATCGCGCTTCTTCCTATTACGCGAAATTCTTCGGATCTCCGATCAGCAAGAAATCCGGCCAGGTCTGGTTCCAGGTTGCACACACACGCCTCGCCTTGGAGCCCGTTGCATCGGGCGCAAAACCCGCCATCGAGCGGCTCTGCTTCCGCATCGCAGGATTCGATAAGAAGGTGGTCGCCGCGAAGCTGCAGAAGCTCCAGGTGGAAACAACCGCCGCGCGGGAGGATCACGGACTGCGCTTCCGCGACCTGAACGGCTTCACTATCGAATTGACCGGTGAGCCGCGGAGGGCGTGAACCGACAGGGCTTCTGGAATAGACTCACGCGAGGAGATCACCATGATGATGCATCGCCGCCAGTTGCTTGGCCGTGCCGGTCAGATTTCGGGCGCTCTTTGGCTCGCGAGCGCCGCCCCAACCTCTCGGCTCTGGGCCGCCGTCGATTCTAACGTTGAGACGGAGTACGGGAAGGTACGCGGCCGCAGCACGGCCGGGATTCACAGCTTTTTGGGCATCCGATATGGAGCTTCCACCGCCGGCCGCAATCGCTTTATGCCGCCCCAGAAGCCGCGGCCTTGGGCCGGGGTTCAAGATGCATTCGCGTATGGCAACAGCGCTCCGCAGAGTAATCCTGCTCAACGGGCCGATGCGGCCGGACGCAGCGAGATCGGCAGATTAATAGCCGCTACCGATGGGCCGCCCCCTCCGGAGAGCGAAGATTGCCTCTTCCTGAACGTGTGGACTCCCGGCGTGAATGACAACGGGAAACGGCCGGTCATGTTCTGGCTTCACGGCGGCGGCTTCTCGAGCGGATCGGATTCGAGCGCTCTCTTTATCGGAGCGAATCTGGCGCGGCGCGGTGACGTGGTCGTAGTCGGCATTAACCATCGCTTGGGCGCGCTCGGGTTCACACACCTGGGCGACCTGGCGGGAGGAGATTTCGCCCATTCCGGAAACATTGGCATGCTCGATGCCATTGCGGCGCTGGAGTGGGTTCGGGACAACATCGAGCGCTTTGGAGGCGATCCGAAGCGCGTCATGATCTTTGGAGAATCGGGGGGCGGCCAAAAGGTTTCCATGTTGCTCGGATCCCCGCCTGCCAGAAGCCTGTTCCACCGGGCGGTGATCGAAAGCGGACCCGGTCCGAAGATGATGGAGCGCGAGCGCGCTACCGAAGTCGCCCGGCTGCTGCTGGCCGAGCTGGATCTGGATGCCAAGCGCATCGCCGATGTTCAGGCGTTGCCGGTGGAAAAGATAATGCGGGCGCAGTTTGCGCTTGCGCCCAAGCTGCGATTGACTCCCGGGTTTATCGACGGATTTGCTCCTGTGCTTGATCCTGCAGTGCTTCCCGCCCATCCTTTCTATCCGCAGGCCACGCGAGTTTCAGAGGATGTGCCCGTTATCATTGGACACAATCGAACTGAGATGACGCTGTTCGCCGACCCGGCCGCATTCACCGTCGACGAAAACGGAATGAAGGCGCGCGTGAAACGCATCATCGGCGATCACGCCGAAGAAGTGATCCAAGTTTACCGTCGCTCGAATCCCCACGCCAGTCCAGCGGAGCTTTTGTTTCTCATTTGGACCGACAACCCGACCACGATCTTCAGCAACGACATCGCGGAGCGCCGCGCAGTTCTTGGCAAAGCGCCAACATATCGATATCGATTCGATTGGGCAACCCCAGCTCTCGGCGGGCGCTTGATGAGCCCGCATACTGTGGAACTGCCGTTCGTATTCGATAACGTCCAGGTTGCTCCGGGTTTGGCCGGCGGCGCCAGCCCAGAAGCAGTAGCCTTAGCCGCTCGTGTGAGTGAGGCTTGGATCTCGTTTGCGGCCAGCGGCGATCCCAATAGCAAGAAAAGCGAACTGCCCGCGTGGCCCCCTTATAATGCGGCACGCCGTGCGACGATGTTGTTCAACAACGAAAGTAAGGTGGTCGACGATCCGGGTGGGCAGGAGCGCGTGGTGATGGAACGAATCGTCAACGCAGCGTAGGTGCCACAAACCAATTCGCAATGGAATGACGTACTGGAAAGCCGCCACATCATTGCTGCGCTCCGGAATATGGACGCGGTGGCGGCGGTTGCATCCGCGCCGACGGATGCGGTTTACCTCCTTTTCGGCAACCCCCTGAACATTCGAGAGCTGATCAAGGAGATGCGTAATAAGGGCAAGCTTCCGCTCGTGAACCTGGACTTATTGGCCGGGTTCTCTCGAGACGCTATTAACGCGGAGTATCTGGCCAACTGCGGAGCAGCCGGAATTGTGTCCACTCATGGCGAGGTCCTCCGAGCCTCTCAAAAACAGGGACTCATCACTGTGCAGCGAACCTTTGCGCTGGATTCCGCGGCTGTGGACGCCGGGCTGCGAACCATCGGCCAGTTCAGGCCGGATGCCATCGAGATCCTTCCTGCTGTGGCTGCTCCGCGGATAGCATCGAAATTCAGGCAGATTCACCCCACCCTGCGGGTGGTGGCGGGGGGCCTCGTCTCCGATTTGAAGGAAGTAGAGAGCCTGATCAACGCCGGTATTGACGCGGTGTCAGTCAGCGATCCGCGTTTCTGGATTCGTTAGCACCTCGGACGCTCTTCTCGCAGGGCCTTAAAAGCTACAAGTGGAGAAGACGAATGAGAAATCCGGCCAATGCTCCGCCGAGGCTTGCACCGACAATTGGAACCAGGGCATAGCTCCAGTCCGAATTTCCCTTCCCAGCAATCGGCAACACAGCGTGGGCAAGCCTCGGGCCGAAATCTCTCGCGGGGTTTATGGCGTATCCGGTTGTTCCGCCCAGAGACATGCCGATCCCCCACACCAGACTGGCAACTAAATACGGCCCCAATCCGGTCGTCGGAACACCGATCGCGCTCGCCCTCTTCGACGATATTGCTGCCACGACAAAGACCAGGACGAACGTGGCGATCGTCTCGCTGACGAGATTCGCGGGAATGTTACGAATTGCAGGACTGGTGCAAAAGCATGCGAGTTTGGAGTCTTTATCGGGGGTCTCGGTCCAGTGCGGATAGTAATGTACCCAGACGAGAACAGCGCCTGCAAATGCGCCGAGTAGCTGGGCCGCGATCATGGGAGCGGCTCTGGCCCAGTCGCCTGATGCAAGAGCGAATGCCAAGGTAATCGCCGGATTGAGATGCGCGGCGGTGCTGCCGCACGCAGCCGCGGTGAAGACGCCCGCCATTACGGCGAACGCCCAACCTGCGGTGATCACGATCCATCCGGCGCCTTCGGACTTCGATTCCTTGAGGAGCGCCCCTGCAACCACCCCGTTTCCCAAGAGGACGAGGACGAGCGTGCCCATGAACTCTCCAAACATGATTTCCTGCATGGCGATCACTCCCCCGAAGCGACTGTCCAGTCGAAGGAACGAGTCACCGCCTTTTTCCAGGTGCGGAACATTTCGTTTCGGGAAGCATCCTCGAGCTTGGGGTTCCACTCGCGTTCGGCGATCCAGTTGTCTCGAAGATCGCCGATGTCGCTGTAAAATCCGGTCGCCAGGCCGGCGGCATAGGCAGCGCCAAGAGCAGTGGTCTCGTTGGTTGCAGGCGTAACGACTGAACGGCCGAGAATGTCGGCTTGGAATTGCATGAGAAGGTTGTTGACGGTCATGCCGCCATCGGCTCGAAGCACGCGAAGACGGATTCCAGAATCTTGCTCCATGGCATCGACCACTTCTTTAGTCTGAAAGGCGGTGGCTTCTAAGGCAGCGCGAGCGATGTGACCCCTTGGTGGCATACCTTGTCAACCCGGCGATTACACCGCGAGCCGATTCCTTCCAATAAGGTGCGTAGAGACCGGAGAACGCTGGCACGAAATAGACGCCTCCGTTATCCTCCACTGTGCGGGCCAGTGTCTCGACCTCGTCGCTGGTCCGGATGAGGCCTAGATTGTCACGAAGCCACTGCACCAGTGCGCCGGCGATAGCGACGCTTCCTTCCAACGCATAATGTGCCTTTGAATTACCGAGTTGGTAAGCCAAGGTAGTCACCAGGCCGTGTTTCGACTCGACCGGCTTTTCTCCAGTGTTCATCAACAGAAAACAACCAGTGCCATAAGTGTTCTTTGCCTGGCCGGCCTCGAAGCATGCTTGTCCCACCAGAGCCGCCTGCTGATCTCCAAGAATGCCAGCCAGCGGCACTCCTTCGAGTGGGCTCTGCTGAATGGAGGCGTAGTTCATGCTGCTGGGAAGGATGCGCGGCAGGATTCCGGGGGGAATCTCGAAGCGCTCCAGCATCTCCGGATCCCAAGCCAGCGTATGCAGGTTCATGAGTTGAGTCCGGCTGGCGTTGGTTACATCGGTCACGTGGATTCCGCCCCGCGGACCGCCTGTGAGATGCCAAGCAAGAAACGTGTCGATGTTGCCGAACAATATCTCGCCAGCCTCCGCGCGCTTTCTTGCGTCCGGAACATGCTCCAAAATCCAGCGAATCTTCAAGCCGCTGAAATAGTGCGAAACGGGCAGTCCCGTCACAGACCGAAATTGATCTATGCCCCCGGACGCAATCAATGCCCCCACCCGATCCGCGACCCGAACATCCTGCCATACGATCGCGTTCATTACCGGCTGGCCCGTCTTGCGGTCCCATAGGACGGTGGTTTCGCGTTGATTCGCAATTCCAACCCCGGCCAAATCCGTCGATTTCAACGCTGCCTGATCCAGCGCCTCCGCGATCACTTGGCAGGTTCGGGCCAGGATCTCCTGCGGATCGTGTTCCACCCATCCAGGCTGCGGATAAGAACTGCTGATGTTCTTTTTGCGCGATCGACACACAGCGGCCGGCACGATCGAACACCATGAATCGCGTGCTTGTCGTTCCCTGGTCGATGGCCCCGAGATACCTCGGACTCACACTCATATCGCTTTCCGCTCCTCTGCCGTGTTGACAAGACCGATCTTCTTCCTGCTGGCGCCGTATTCGGCCCACATAGTGGCGGAGCGCTTCCTCCTTAACGGCGTGGCTCCATCCCAGTTCCCGCGCCAGTATCCGGGCAACGACTGGAGCGGCGGCCAAGGCAACATTCCAGTCGAACAACTGCAGTCCCACGCGGCGCGCGAGAATATCTTCGATTGAAGCAGCCATTTCCTGGCGAACGCAGTAAAGCACCTCGGCCTGAACCGGCAAGGCGCCCTCGGCAATTGGAGAAAGAAGGTCGCCTTCGTTCTTTGCAGGCTCAAGAACGCTGGGCGCTAAGGAGCCGAATTTCCGGACCAGGTGTCTCGCCAGGGCAGACGATATGGGATAAGTCTTCATCAGTTGTTCAATCGAGGCGATCCGGTTTGTCTTCGGCCCCGTACAAACGAAAGCACCGAGTTCTGCATTGAGTGACGCGCCCGGCTAAACTGCTTCTCTGCCGCGTTGATGGTCTCTTCAGCCATTGCGCGGTACACTGTCCACTTTCCTCCCATGATGCTAATCAAGCCACTGCCGGACTGGGTCTCGATTTCATAATCGCGGCTGATCTGTTTTGTTTCCGAAAGTTTCCCCGCTGCCACTAGGGGACGCAAGCCGGCCATTACGCTTACCACTTCATGGAGGTCAAACGGTCGATTCATGTATTGATTCAAATGCCGCAGCAGATATTTCGGCTTCGTTGCGATCCACTAGCATCTCGTCTTTGGGGTCGGCGACGGTGTCGGTGGTGCCGACAAGCAATCGATTCATCCATGGAATGGCAAAAATTAAGCGTCCGTCTTCCGTTTGTGGAATCAGAAGCGCTTCCGAGCCGAAGTCGGGGGGGAGTGCAAGCAGAATGTGAACGCCTTTGCTTGGGCGCAGCCTTGGCCCTTCTTCGGGCGCCGCCAACTGGCGAACGTGATCCGAGAAAGGCCCGGTGGCATTCACAAATACTTTTGCATCGACGCGAAAGTTGCGGCCCGAAACCTCATCGGTCACATGAGCCGCAACGAGCCCCCGGCTCGGATTTTTCTCGAATCCGATCACAGACGCGTAGTTTAGAACCTCCGCGCCGGCGCTGGCGGAAGTTTGAACTAACGCAAGGTTGTACCTCGCATCATCGAACTGGCCATCGGAATAAGAAACCGTGCCGCGGAGACCATCCGCGCGCAACCGAGGCATCTTCTCGAGCGATGTCACGGCGGTCCGCGAAACTGCTGGGGGAAAGCCGCCATTTACCGGACAGCCAGTCATAGACCTTCAGTCCGATCCTGTAATAAGCCAAGGCCCGCAGACTGAAGCAAGGAACAACGATGCGGCACGTGCTCGATAGATGCGGCGCATTCGACATCATAATGCGCCGTTCCCGCAGAGCGTTCTTGACCAGACGAAACTGTCCGAAATCCATTTCGGAGAAGCCCTGCTGCAGGTACCGAAGGCCTCCATGGATCAGTTTGGTCGAGGCGCTGGAGGCCGCTGAGCCGAAGTCCGACCTTTCCAGAAGAACTGTCTTTAATCCACGCAGGGTCGCATCGAGAGCGCACCCCGACCCGGTGGCGCCGCCGCCGATCACGCAGACTTCAAAGGGTGTGTCGATGATCCTCCGAATGATTTCCGACCTGGGACTCATTACGAGATGGCCGCTGCCTTTTGCGCTTCTAAACTCCCGCCCATAGCTCTCGCGCTTCCGAGTCGGGATCGTCGGCCACATGGCAGGTTGTGTCGAAGATCATTGTCGCTCGCTTCTCGAAGTCATACTTTGGCCAGGCAGGAATGCTTTTATGATCGGGCGTTCCGCTTCGGGCGAACTGAATCCAGGCCCCGCTCATGCGCGCCGCCAGCTCATGCTCCTGCTTCGTGTGAGCCGTCATGTATTTGGGAATGTCGGTGTTGTCGAAAACAAAAGGAATCTCGGCGGTATGAGGGGAGCGCAGTTTGCCCTGGAGTGCGGGCGATTTCCAGGCGAACAGATACATGTAAACAGAAGCGGAATGCTGCGCAACCTTTCGTTCGGCCAATCGAATCGAGTTCCGCCTCATCCCGCGATCGGTAGCAGCCAAAAAATAGATGTCGCTGGGAGAGGAACCGGGATACACGGCTTTGTATGTTTCGATAATACGTGGAGCGTCGGCGTCCGGCGCCAATGCCGCGATTCGTTTCGCCAACCCCGCCTCGTTGAGTTGAAAAGCATCGTCATCGCGAAGAGAAAAGAAAGTCGACTCTTGGCGATTGCAACCAATGATAAGCGGTACCTCAGAGGAAATCTCCGGCGCGATCGGATCAAAAGGGTGAGCCGGAAGAATCTTGGGATCAAGAACCGGGCCAAAAGTTCCCCTAACCCCGGGCGTGGCAAGGACGCTTTTCATCGCGGACAACAACGTCTCCGGCGGTAGCGTTTGCAAGTCGTCGATTCGGCTCGAACCGATTCCTAGTTTCGCAAGCATGGCTTGGGTAAGGGCATTCGCCGCGTCGCGAGTGTTTGCTCGAAGGCCAGGGCCACTTTCTATAGCGGCACGATGGAATAATCCTCGCGCCGCGGGCATCGCCAGAAGCGTGCTGACCTTCGCGCCCCCGCCGGACTCACCGAAGATCATGACCTGATTTGGATCGCCGCCAAACTGCGCAATATTGTCGCGAACCCAAGCCAGTCCCGCGACTAAGTCCAGCATCCCGGCATTGCCCGACGCCGCATATTTTTCGCCGCCAACGTCCCCCAGATGGAAATAACCAAACAGATTGAGCCGGTGGTTAATGGTGACAACAACGACATCGCCGCGGCGGGCCAGCGCTTCCCCATTCACCCAGGGCCACGATCCACTTTCCTGAGCATATCCGCCGCCATGGCACCAGAACATTACGGGGCGTTTCCTGTTTGCGCTGGGGTCGGGCGTCCAAACATTGAGAGAGAGACAATCCTCGCTGTAGCCTTCCGCCGCTCCGTTGGCCTGAGGAGCAAGCACCTCAACGTAGTTCATGTTTTGCGGTGATTGATGCCCAAATGTGAAACAGTCGCGGACGCCGGGCCAGGACGCCGGTTTTGCAGGAGCCATAAAGCGCATCTTGCCGCCGGTGGGAGCTCCGTATGGAATCCCTTTGAACGCAGGGATTCCATCATGGGCCGTTCCGCGAATTTTCCCGGAGGAAATTTCAACGGTTTTGCCACTGGCGCCCGTAGTGGCTCCGATGCTTGCAAGGGGATGGAGGCCTGCTATCGCTCCCAAAGCAATTCCTTGCTTCAAAAATCTTCGCCGGTTGGGCGGAAAGGCCGACAGATCTGAACTATTCATGCGAGTGACTCCTTTTTGCGCGTCGCGGCTCTGCACCCTTCTTCGACCAATAAAAAACCGCCCTTACAAGTCGCAGTACGACCTGCAAGGGCGGTTCTCTTTTCTCTACCGCTCCGTGAACGATATCAGCATCTGCTTCCTTATGTCAAACAGCGTGACCGCCCGTTCCCGACTTGTCGCGGCGCTTGTCAAGCTCCCCAGAGCTCTTTCCCGTTACTTCTTCTTCTGAGCTGCGAAGAAGTCGAAGATCTGCGGCACCGTCGGGGCAATCATCGACATATGAGTGCCGCCTTCGATCTCAACGTAAGCAGTTGTCATGCCCATCTTCTTCATGGCCTCGATCTGCGCCTTCGCGTACTTGACCGTTGCAGTTTCCGTGCTCCCCACCGCCACCAGAATCGGGACTTTGGCGAGCCGGTCCAAGTGGTAATCGACATCCGACATAGTGCCGGACATCGGTGCGATCGCGGCCCACTTGCTCGCATACTTCTGCCCGAGGAAGTATGTCCCCAAGCCGCCCATCGAATGTCCCATCAGATAAATCCGCCGGGAGTCGATCTTGTATTCCTTAGTGACCATAGCGACGACGTTCATCACGTCGGCCTCGCTCAAATCCCGTTCGCGCTGCGCCTGTTCGGGAGTCTGCGGAGGCTGGGGTGGCGGCTTTCTGCCGGTCTCGCGCTCCAGGCGATCGCCGGGGATCGACAAAGGCGCGCCATACCAGCCACCGATCGAGTATCCCATCGGCGCGACGAAGATGAAGCCATGTTGTTCGCACAGTTCCGGAAGATTCTTCACCATTGCGAAGAAATAGTCCTGGTTGCCGAAATAGCCATGCAGCGCCACCACCAAAGGCATCTTCGTCTTGCCGTCGTACTTCTGCGGCACATACAAGTGATACGGCATTTCCTGTTTGGCCGCCTCGAAATAATAGTGGCGTTCCTGATCGCCCTTGGCGCCCTTGGTTTGAGGCTGCTTTGCCAATTCGGCGCTGGCCATCGGAGGCCCGAACCCCATTCGGGGCCCCGGGGGCGCTTGGGCGGCTAGCACTGCCGCTCCTGCAACTAGAATCAACGTGGTGCGCATTTGATCGTCCTTTCTACGACTGGACTACTTGCTGCTGCCGAGTTTAATGCCTTCGGGATTGTTTCGCCGCCACGCAAAATAGGCATCCAGTCCCTTGAGCCCTTCGACACTGGGTACGGGACCCTCATGGGGCGTTTTTGCGAAATGCATTACCGACGGATTGGCATCGCTGAAGGCCAGCCATTTGGGCAGCCCTTCTCCATTGGGATCGCCGCGCTTGGCGAAGTTGGTCCAGTAAGTTGCCATGGCGTCGGAAATCACGTGATCCTCGGGCGTGGCCTGCGCTTTCAGATGCTGGAATACGTAGATCATTTCCGAGGCGTGCGGGGATCCGCGTCCCGCCTGCGGCTGAACCGGCTGGATAGTCGGGGTGCTGATCGAAATAATACAGAAATACTTTGGATTTTCCGGTTTTCGATTGCAGGCGCGCCCAGGTCCAGGTGTGCCAGCCGAACGCCGCGTCGCGGGTCAGATCGCGCGCCGTTTTAGGAACTACAGTGTCCTCGGTCGGATAAAGTTTGAGGAGGCTGTCGGCGAACGGCCCATAGCGCTGGCGAGTCGCTGCGATGTACGCTTCGGGCGTGCGCGGCGGCGAGAAACTGATGCCCTCGTCCGAGTTGTAGCCGACCAAGATTGGCGTGTCGTTGTACCGTTTTGCTTCGTATAGCTTATATTGATCGTCCGGGATCGCCCAGCCATCCACCACTGGCCACGCCAAGCCTTGTCGACCTCGCGCCGTCTCGAGTACTTTATCGGCGGGAAGCTTGCGAAGATCTTCGATCGATGCGGCGCCTACAGTCCTGGCATAAGCTTCCCCCGCGCGTTCCGCGTCGGCGAGCAGCAGCATGTTCTCACCAGGCAAGGGGATTGATCGGGGCGGTCCGAAGGAGCCCCCGCTCTCGGAAATCGCGCCGTGGAACAAACCTTTGGCAAGCGGCGATGCGCAGAGTTGGCTAACGGCGATACCACCGGCGGATTCTCCCATGATCGTCACTTTGCCGGGATCACCGCCGAAGGAGGCAATGTTTCGCCGAACCCACTTCAGACCCTCGATCATATCGAGCAATCCATAGTTGCCGGACGAGTGATTCTTGGACTCGGCTGTCAAACCGGGATGTGCCATGAATCCCATCGGACCGACGCGGTACGCGATGCTGACGAATACCACCCCTTTTTTGGCGAGCTGCTCGCCGCTGTTGAGCGGTACCGATGTAGCGCCGAAGACAAATCCGCCGCCATAAATCCAGACCAGCACAGGCAAACGATCGGTCGTCGCATTCGCCGGGGTCCACACGTTAAGGTACAGGCAGTCCTCGCTGGGTGGGGGTCCCGGCATAGCTCTGCCATTCCCCGGAGGCGGACCGCTCTGCATACACGCAGGCGCGAACTTATCGCGCGCGAAGCACCCCCGGCCATTTTGCCGCGGGCTGAGGAGGACGCCAGCGCAAATCGCCGACGGGGGGCGCACCGAAGGGTATACCCCGATAGATCGTGAGGCCGTCCGCGACGGTCCCTTCCACCAGACCCCCTTCGGTCTTCACGGGTGCAGCGGCGCCTGCACTTACCAGCGATGCCGCTGCAATGAGGGATATCAACAACACTGTCTTCGTTTTCATACTCACCTTCGTGCAATCCTCAAGTCGTCGAGAATACAAGGAGCTCGCAACGAGTAGCGCAAATGATCTCCGCCGCCGAACGATCAAATTTGCAACATGGCGAACTCCCCGCGCTGTTTTGCTCCGCACCAGTAAAAATCCGCCCGCTACCAACGCAAAATGCAGGCAGGGGGCGGTCCTCTTTTTCTCTACCGCTCCGTGAGCCATACCAGGGCTTGTTTGCTATGTCAAACAACGTGAGCGAGAGCGGCGTCATAGTTATTCCGAAGAAGCTTCACTGTAAAAATTGCGAGTTATGGTATTCCGGCTCGTTTCGCTTCCGCAATCACTTCTTTGCCGTCTTCACGGGTAATCCAACGCGCCTTGACTAGTACGGCGACATCAGCGGTCACTTTGCCGACATAAGATTTGTGATCGCCGTACAATTGCGTGAGCCGGGCGTGGTCAAAAGGCTTCTCGTGGCCGGCGATGAAGCAGAACGACTCCCCTGAAGACGAGCCCGACCACACGGCCGTGGGTACGTCGACGAAAGGTGAGCGGACGCCGCCCGTCACATTCCCAAACTCGTCGAGTACCGGCTTGCCATTCTCGACACGAATCGGCTCGGCGTGTGGTGGAGGAGTTCCTTTTTGTACCCATGCGAGCAGATTCCGCCAAGCGGCATTGAACGCCAGGCTACTTGGGAAACGGCTGCGAGGGCCTTCCTTGCAGTTCATCGGCGGAACCGTGCGGCCTGCTTTCAAAATATCTCCTGGAGCCGCCGAGTAGTTCAGTTCATCCGGCGTGGCATGTCCCGCACCAGCAATTTCGTAATTACGGAATCGTTCGGCGGGCGTGTCACTGTCAGGTTGGCGGGCGGCGATGGCCAGCAGATAGTCCGATTGCGTCATGATGCGGATGACCGGCACGCCAGTGTTGTGCACCTGCCGGCGCGGGTCGTCGGCGGGTATAGGCGGGGAGCACTGATTGATGGGCGTCCCGAGCACCGGCGTTCCGATCAGGTAGCCATCATACATCGGCTTACCGTATTCCTTGACGTCGAGCGGATCAATGGCATTAGCATAGGTGACCAAAAAACCGCCGACTTGCGAAAATCCCCAGCCGTATAGATGCGCTACGGGATGGGGATCGCGTTCACTCACTCCATACAACAGTGGATTCGATTTTTCGCGGGTCCGAAGCCATGCTCCAGTCTGGGTATTGATGTCCCAGACTAAGCCGTTTTCCGTGGTTCGTTCGCTGTCCCCCGCCACCTGACTACAATTTCGCGGATCGTCCAGCGGCGCCGGATTGGACCAGTTGAGATCCTTATATCGGTCAGGGTTGAAGGTCTTTAGCGCAGCGACCGCGATGGGTTTCGACGTAATCCCCACCCACGCGTCGCCCTTTCTGATGAACTCCTTATGTGAAATAGCCCAGCCGATATTCAAGTCGAAGCGGTTCGAAGGGTTTAACATCTCCACTGCCACGTTGCCGCTGAACTTCGCCCGGTCCGCCGGCCGTCGCACCAGCACACGGGTGGTATAGGGTGCGTTGGCAATTCGAACGGTCGCGGGGCCAAGCTTGGGCCAATCATAAACATTGGCCGTGCCGCTGATCAGGAATTCTTCCTCAACGTAGCCGACGCGTTTCAGGTCCTCCGGCACCCGCTCGTGGTCCGCCGCTCCGAACGGATAGGAAGTCATGGTTACCGGAAGGGGACCTTTGACATTCGGGATGGGTGTGCCTGCAATAGCCGGAATGGCAAATGCCGCTAGCACGGCCATCGCGGGAATGAATTGTTTACGGCTGGAACTCATCCTTGTCTCCAAGTTTATTTGGGTCGCAGCCCATTGTAGGGAAGCTCTTCCCGTATTCGACAGCGCCGAGATCAGGCGCCAATCCGCAATACCGGTTGGTAACGGTTCGCAGCCGAGTGCCGCCATCCATGGCGGGGCTGCCGGAGGCAAGGGGATCTACCCCTGCTAACGCTCCCAAAGCAATTCCCTGCTTCAAAAGTTCCGCCGGTTCGTCAGGAACGCCGCCAGATGTAAAGTATTCATTCGAGTGTCTCCTTGATCTCACCGCACTGCCACGCCGCCGCGCTCTGCTACCCTGCGCGCTTGTTCAAACCAAAAAAACCGCCCTCACAAGTCGCAGCACGACCGGCAAGGGCGGTTCTCTTTTTCTCTACCGCTGCGTGAACCATATCAGGATCTGCTTCCTTATGTCAAACAGCGCGGCACTAGTGTCAGTAAGGAGATAGCGGAGTACCCCTGGTTCGGGACCAGGCGGTCAATGGCGCAACTTCGACCGCCGGCAATTGCGATGTGCGGTGCTGTCTTTTTTCAGACCAGGGTGTACGAATTCTTTGTGCTTCGTCTTTTAGAATGAATAGCGATACATCCGGTGTTAGAATCTGGGATTCTACCCAGCGCCTTTCATTTTGTGTCGATTAAGTTAGTTTGCTGTCTTTCCTGCTGTCCGCTAAGATGCGGGTCGCAGGAGAGAACTTGGGTCCCGGTCAGCATCGTCAAACGCATTAAATCTATTGAATTGGAAACGCGCTCGAACTGCACGGCTATCCACTTTCGGGCGATCGCGTCGAGCGATCTGCGCAATCACGTCTACCTTTCGGACCATCCGATCGTTCCTGTCGTGACGGCAAATCGCGCCGGCCCGCGCGACCGTGGAGCCGGCAATTGATTCCCGCGACGGGCATGTTCAGCTCGACCGCACAGACTTCGCCGCATATTCCTGGCAAAGCACCAGTAACTCCTCACGCACCCGCGGCGAGGGAAACGTCGCCAATTCTTCGCCGCCCAGAGCAAAGCCGCCTCCGAGAGAATGCGCAAGCGGTGGGCCGCCAAGAAGAATGCCGAGTCACAGGTCCACCGAAGGCCGGCAGCGAGTCTAAGAAGGCTGTTAAAGCCGCGTACGCCATGGGATTCAATGCGGTTTCATCAGTGCCGCGCTGCTCGCAGTATCGAACGGGCGAAATGTATTCACCTACTCCATGCGAGTTGTGGGCTGTTCTCTTGAAGCCAACTCCTAACAGCCCGTCTCTAAACCGTCGGTTTTGACGGGTGAAGAATTTCCCGATGGTCGCACCGCGGTGGATGTGGTGTCGTGTCGGAAACGACCAGCAGCGCCCATCTTGATTGATAGAGCCCAATCAAAGTTGAATACAGCCGCAAAATCGCAAACGTGAGCTGGACCCGGAGATCATGCGCCGCTCGCGGCTTGCCCGCTCCATACAGAGACCGCATTCGCAGCGCCAGATTGCAGGCCGCCGCCTGAATCAGGAATTTTTTGTGAACGTTGTTAAGACCTCTTACATACCGCCGATCCATGCCTCCGGTATCGAACTGATGCGCAAAATTCCGCTCCACCCGTTCGCCTCGACCGGCTTGCAGACGCTTGCCGCGCGCTCCGGAAATCCGCCGTCGATTCGCATACACCGCCGCTTGTTCGGCCGCTTTGCCTTTCCACTTCCGCGCGCCACGTTCCGGTTCGGCGACATAGCTGCGCAGTTTCCACTCGGCCAGCGTCCGCATCACCTCATTACTGTGATACCCCTTGTCGGCCACCACTTCTTCGATCCCAACTTGGTTCACGGCTCTTTGCACCGTCTGCTCGGCGACCGCCATGCCGGCCTCCGCGACCGTCTCGCCGATCGAGTCGGTGTCGCCCACCGCGCCACCGTGCGTCGTGACCGCTACGATCGCTCCGGTCTCCATATCCACCGCCTGTTCGGCCTTATACGCCAGCGCGGTGCGCCCGTCTTTCAGCCGCGTAATCTCGGCTTCTGCATCCGCCGGATTCACCCACTCCTCGTTCCGCATTCTCTTCGGCCGCTTGCGGTCCATACGCCGCAGCGCCGCTGCATCATTCGCTTCGACCCCCTCGGCCTGGGCCAATCGTTTCAGATACTCGTCATAGCCCTGCTGCGAATCTCGTCGCACAATCGACTCCATCGCCGCGTTGGCTTCCAGCGTGGTCGAATTGACGCCGACGGTTTTGCCTTTCAACAATCCGCCGCGCGCCAGCCGTTTCAGCACCCATGCGAACACCTGTTGATGGGCTTCGGCCCCGATCAACCGTCGTGTTCGCGAAATCGTCACGTGATCCGGCGTTCGCTCGTCCAGCCCGATCCGCAGAAACTGCCGCAGCGTGAGCGAATCCGCCACCCGCCAGGCGATGCCCCGTTCGCTGTCGAGGCCTTCAAAGTATCCGATCATCATCAGCCGGAAATAGATGCCCGGAGCCAGCGACGGACGCCCCAGCTTTTCGTGATAGAACTTCCGGCAGCGGCCCTCGCAAAAGCGGTCGAAGCCTTCCTCATCCAGCACCTCCGTGGGGTAGCAACGAGAACGATACTCCATCAACTCCTTCACTAGCTCGGGCGCTATCGGTACGGAGTCACGTGAATACTCCGTTTTCACATCGTCCACCCGCCCATGGACGACGCCACGTTGGACCAAAAGCGTCGACTTCTGAAAGTCGAAATCTCTCCACTGAAGCCCAACAATCTCACTGGCGCGAAGTCCCAAACAGCCTGCGATCAGGACCATGGTCCGATACGGTTCCCGAACGTGCAGCCGGAGCTTGTGAAACTCCTCGGCCGTCAGGACGGATGGCCTCTCCAGACGGAAGGCTGGTTGTTCGCAAATCCAGCGACTGGCAAGCCTTATCACCAAGAGGAAATCCAGAAGAAGCACATTCGTGGGGCGGCAAAGGCGGCGGCGATCAAATCCCAAGTCGGATGGAAGACGTTCCGCCACAGCTTTAGGTCATGGCTCGATCAAACAGATGCACCGATTGGAGTGCAGAGAGAACTAATGCGCCACGCCAGCATTCAGACAACGATGAATGTCTACGGCAGGGCGATGACGGACAGTAAGAGGCAGGCCCACAGCAATGTAGTTCAAATGGTCCTGCAAGTAGAAACAGCGGATACGGCCACAGAGGAAAAAACAGAATCGCTGGTTACTATGGTCTAGGATGGTCTTGAGATTTCGCTTGGCTACTTGTAACTTATTGGAAGGATTGGTTGCGGGGGATGGATTTGAACCACCGACCTTTGGGTTATGAGTTCAGCACTAGGTTCAGGACGCGTCTTGGTAGGTCGTACCGTCAATCGCTTACGCAACGGTGTTCTATGTTGGTTCGGCCTGTTTCGGCTGGCTCGTTAGCAATCCGTTAGCAATTTTCCGAGCTGGTTCCGAGAATCGGGGGCCACACAGCTACTAGCGTCGCCAAAGCGAGCAGTTACCTATTTCTTCTCGTCATCCTGCTTCGGTAGTGGCTTGGGCGGCGGAACACGGATAACGCCCTCTGGTGGAACACCAGCGTCTACATCTCTTGGGAAAGTCCGATCCGTTGGACGCGGCCTGTCATCTGTTGTCATGTTTTAATCTCCTTGATCACTTATTCTGGTTCGGAGCAGGAGTCTGCACTGCTGGAGTTTGATTTGAATTTGAAGGCACCACCAGCGGTTGCGGCGCTGGAACTTTAATCACATTCGCCGGTTGAACGCCCTTTTTCAACGGAACGTCAAACACTTTTTGCTCAACTTTCTCGTTCACCTTCGGCCCTCCCGAGTTAGCATTGATCGCCCTTATTTTACCACCCGCGTTCCCGACGTTGATGATTGTGAAGGCCAGCGTCAGACCAAGTGCGCTGACAAAACAGGCACCAGCAGCATAGGTCATATAGCGCGTAACAAGCATAGACACATGCTTTTCATCGCGAATTTCATGTCTCTGCTCGATGTAGTACGCATAAGCTATCTCCTGGCTGCGCTGAAAGGCCTTCTGGCTTGCGATAAACGACACCAACGTAACGAGAATCGAGGCCCCAAACAGGCTCCAGGACCAAAACAAAAGAGCAAGGTCTATAGCTGCTGAAAGCGGCACTACATCTTTTATAAAAGCGAGAGAAAGCGCCAAGAGGCCTGCAGATAGCGTAAGTATTGCTTTATCGAATTCTTGAATCGACGCGTGAGCGCCATCCTGGTATTTGAGGGATTCCGCCTCGTACAGACGCCGACGTTGTTCTTTGTCCGCCGGATCTAAAGGGTCGTCGACCATACATTTGCCACCAAAAGGATCAGACGTGGTGCCGAAAGAGGGTTATCAGGCCTGCGGTAGCTCCAGCACTCGCAGCAATAGCCGTATAAACCTTGAGCCAAAAGTCCCACCCTTCGAGCCGCCGCTTCCTTGATTCGTATTCGGCGAGGGTCACCATTCTCGCAAATTCGCGGAAAGACTTGTCGTTTATATACCAGGTACCGTGCGCCCCCTGCTCCCAGTGTTGGATCGAGTCGGCTGGTGCGGGCAGATCGGATATTGATAGGTGAACCCTCGCTCCGCGAGCCTGCAGTTCAAGGGAATCCAGCCGCTTGATCTCATCCTCGAAAGCCGAGCATTCAAAGATCATTTGATGATTTGCGTACTCTTTGTCGTGTTCGGTCTCAGCTTTCTCGAACTCCTTCTCAAATGCCGCGCGGACAGCATCTTCCTTATCCTCTAACCGTCGTCTTAGACGCCGCTGTGCAATTCTCTTCGCCCAGCGACCCGCAAATCGAACCATTTTTCCTTTAAGGTAACGCAAACGTCATAGCCCTTGTAGAGTACCTGTTCGTGGTTGTACCGACGGCCTTTTTCGCGCCGCCGCGCGGAAGGGGAGACCAGGGCCGGTTTGGGCTTCACGTCGGGGTTGTGGTGCGCGGACGCTGGCCGTGGGACGGAACCGGGGCTATACTTCAAGCATGCCCCGGAAACGTGCCGCTGATCCGGCTGCGTCCCAAGATCGCTGGGAAGAAAAGATCAAGGCCAAGAACCCGGAATTCGTGGGGCGCATAAATCAGTTCCTGAAGCCGTATCGGTTGCCCGATGGTCAGCTACAACACGATGACCAAATCCTTTTAGGTCTCCAAAGGGAAATCAGGGAATGGAAGAAGGAGGTGCGTATGCCTCCAGATGAACGTCCTTCGGGACGGTAGGTGCGCCCGTGATATTATTGCGCCCATGAGCGTGGAGGACTATAAGGCAGGAGCCTCGGCTGCCAGAAATAAACTGGCGGGATTTCTTCGCGACCGAGGGTTGAAAATGGCTTTTGGCTCTACGCCTCCCGAGGATGATGATTTCTGGTATGCGATTCAAGAGTTTGCTGAACGGTACGGGGCGACTCTGCCGCAGTTCGGCGAAGAATCAGCCGCTTCGCGAAACTTCAGAGAATCCTTGGAGTCGTACCGGAAAAAACAACAAATGAAGGCAACCGCCAGCACTACATCACTGTCGGAAACGAATTCTCAAGAACTCAAATGCCGACATTGCGGGGAACCCTTCGTCCCCAAACGCGGCAAACCCGGTTATGTAGACGAGTGCCCAGCATGTGTGCATACGAGATCGTATCCTGGACCCGTTCAACCTGTTGGAGTCAGCCACAACATCACCGACGAGAAGTTGGACGCTACGATCCAAACCTTTCTACAAACCTACAAGCCGAGAGCTCCCAAGGTATCAGCCGCTCTTGCGCGCGTGCTGGAGTCATTAGCAAGAAAACTGAAGACCAGAGATTATCCTTTCAACGAAGGGAGGTGATATACATGTCGGAGCCGCAAAAGCCGCCTCCGAAGATATCGCCCCCGTTCTGCTAAGACCTTGATCCGTGGACCTTGGGCACCAGGCGCGCCTTAAGTCGTCGGGTCCTAGCCAATGTCGACAACACGGACTCTTGCGGCGGAAAATTTATCGCCGATCTCATCCGTCATGTTTATGATGTAGCCCTGCCGGTCATCGAACCAGATCGTGGTGCCTTCCAAGTGGACAGTTTCAAAGAGGGCATCACCACGGTGGTTGAATATTCCCTGCAACGATTCAGGCATCTGGTTGAAATCAGCGATCTCTGTGTAGAGTCGTACGCGTGTATTGAAAGATCGCGGAGGTTGGCCCCACTCTGATGGGCACTTGACCGTCACGGCGTGATCCACTTGCGGAAGATCAGCGTCATCGATGTCGTCAAAGAACTCCAAGGCAACTACCTCCGAACAATTTCCTCAGACAATGTTTAGACGTAAAACATAGTTGTGGCGGTTGCAAACCTACGCTACCATTTGCGGAGCCTTCGGCTTTCAGCGGACGGGCTTCCAAGGATCGGGCTCCGCAACGCCGTGTCAGGCCCCACAACCTTCCACGTTGCGTTATCCTTTCAGGCAATGGATTGAAAGAAGTGCCTTCACCAGAAGTTCACTATCGCGCCGGGTCGGATGATAGCGGCATCAAGTGGCTCATTGCCGCTTGCGTCGTTATCGTGGCGGTAGTTGGCATCGCTGTTCTGTCTCCTCGTGCTCGACCAGAACGACCGTCGCGAGCATCAGCTACAGCACCTAGCGGCGAGATTCGGGCCTGCCCGATCAAGAAAATACATCCGGGCATGCTGTTGCAAGATGTTCGTCATCAGCTTGCCGGTTATGCAATGGACTATCGCGGCCTGCGCCAAGACGAGAATGTTTATTACGTGGATGCCCGAGTCTGTCATGCTTTTTTGGATTTTAGTGACAGCGACAACGGCCTAGATAGTATCGATTACGGTGAGGGGTTCGATAAAATCGAATTTCGTGACCACGCACAGGCTCCAAGCAGCACGGATCACGCCGCCACATCGCTTCCATCCACCTCTGGCACGGAACATGCGGTCGACACATCATCGAAGCCGGAAAGCCCCAAAGGATTCCCGGTACCAGAAGACGTTTTTATTAACGCCTACGTTGTAGCGAACAGAGGCCAGGAGGATTTCGATGAGGATCAACTGAGACAGCTTGGGCAGGAAGAATATCGGTTGGCCCAAAGTGTCAACACCACGACGATCCTCCTGTTCCCCAGTGCTCGTGCAAAACGCACCCTGGATTTACTCGAAAAGGTTTACAAGCTTAAGAGCGGTGGTGCGGAGCCAAAGCCATGAGCGGAGGGGCCGTCGTTCTGGCTCAAAGGATCTTGGATCACGGCCCTTTTTGCTGTGCTTTTACTTCCCTCGGCTGCGGATGCTGTTCAGATAATCGTGGCCAGCCGGTGATAGCCCCGATACGTAGGGCCGGGGCTTCCCGATGAAACAGCCCCTCTGTTCTAGAAGCTTTAGCTGATGAATTATTTTTTCATCCGGATAGCCAGGAACCCGCAACGCTTCGTGCACCTCGCCGAAGTAGGGATGATCTCGCGTTCCATCCATCTCCGGGTTGTTTGCAATTTTCGTTAGCAACGCCCGATCTAGATCAATATCCGATTCCATGTGGTAAATACCTCTGAAACACTTTCCTCAGACAATGGTTTAGACGCCAAGGTGGAAGGAAAAGGTACATCGCTGGCGCTATCCTTGCACCATGGACCCAATGCTTACATCCGCTGTCAACCAGCTTACGATGGCATTAAACAGAGCCTCGGAGGATAGTGGCAAAGTTGCAAAGAAGATCATGTGGCTGACCGTTTGGCTTGTAATAGTCGGCTTGCTGCAAGTCGGTGCCACGGTCTTTGCCACGTTGCATCGAAACTAGCTTCAACCGAAGCCGCCTAAGGGTCTTTTCGACTTGCTGTGCGCCCGCACGCTGATCAATCATCACGTGACGCTAAGGAGGCGTATTCGAATGGTGAAACTGAACGATGCCGAAGTTGCGGTGCATGTGAATCCCGAGGCTACGCCCGCCGTGGCCAAAGCGGGCAAGACCGCCAGGAAGCCGAAAGCCACAAAGAAAGCCCCGGCCAAGTCCAGGAAGGCTGGCAAAGGGGCGCGCCCTGCGAAGGCCACAAAGGAGGCCCCGGCCAGCAAGGACGGACGTGTCGCTGAAGTCATCGCGATGCTACAACGCGAGCGGGGCGCGACCGCTGCGGAGATGTCAGCGACTGGCAAGCCTTATCACCAAGAGGAAATCCAGAAGAAGCACATTCGTGGGGCGGCAAAGGCGGCAGCGATCAAGTCCCAAGTCGGATGGAAGACGTTCCGCCACAGCTTTAGGTCATGGCTCGATCAAACAGATGCACCGATTGGAGTGCAGAGAGAACTAATGCGCCACGCCAGCATTCAAACAACCATGAATGTCTACGGCAGGGCGATGACGGACAGTAAGAGACAGGCACACAGCAATGTCGTGCAAATGGTCCTGCAAGTAGAAACGGCGGATACGGTCGTGGAAGAAAAACCGGAAGCGCTGGTTATTATGGTCTAGGATGGTCTTGAGATTTCGCTTGGCTACTTGTAACTTATTGGAAGGATTGGTTGCGGGGGATGGATTTGAACCACCGACCTTTGGGTTATGAGCCCAACGAGCTACCAGACTGCTCCACCCCGCAGTTAGATTCTAACGCACGGTGGAAGGGGCGTCAAACTTTCAGCACATCCCCAGGCTCACCCAGACCGCAACCTGATTCGAGCGCGGGATGGAAAAGTTACCGCCCCGCCGCGCGTGCCCTCGGCTTTTCCGTCTGCAGCGCTTTCACTCTTTGCAGGTGCTCCCGCCGGTCCACGATGTAGTAGTATCGCGCCGAAGCCTCGCCCCCGCTCAAGTGCGCCAGCATCTGTTCCAATGCGTCGCTCGGATTGTCGGCCCGCACGCCGATAGAACGCAAGTAGCCGGAATGCCGCAAGCGGTGCCACAACTCGGGCAGCGTGTAGCGGCGTTCCAGCGTCAAACCGCCCGCCAGTTGCGAACGGCTCAGCAGGTATTGCACCAGCAACAACTCGTCGAACAGCATCGGCGCCAGGTAGAGGCGGCCATTCTCCACTTCCCAGGACTTCGCCGCTGCCTCCTGGTCCGGCCCCAGCCGGCGTGAGCGCCGGATGAAATGGACTCCCGCAAACTCAGCCTGCCAGTTTACCTTCGGGTCTTTGCGGCTGAGGTAATGCAGCGAGACATCGCGCAGCCACGCCGGATCCTCCAGGTCCAGGCTCACGCTGATCTTTTCCAGCCACTCGAAAAAGGCGTGCTGTTGAGTAGCCTTCTGCTCCAACACTACAAACTGATCGTCGGAGGTAGGCAGCGATTTCACCAGATTGCGCCGCAGCGTGTCGGTGGCTTTGCCGCTCTCGATGCGATGAGTCGCAATGCGCGCCTGCCATTTGGCCGGCGATCCGCAGTACGGACACGGCTGATGATCCTTGTCTGGCGCTTCGAAAAAGGGACGCACCGCCTCCGCCGAAGTAAGTTCCTCGAAGGATGGCGTGTAGCTCTTCATCTCAGCCAGCGCGGTCTTGGGCGCCAGGTTCATGGCGCGCGTGAAAATCTGCCAGACGCAAGCCACGCAGAGCAACCTCTCGCTTGACGTGACGGATTCCGGTGGAAATGCCGACAGGTCGATACGGAAGGCCGCGGGCTTGGCTTTCTTCAGCACGCTCTTTTTAGAGACGGTCTTCTTGGCGGTCTTCTTGGCGTTAGTTTTCTTGGTGGCAGCCTTCTTGACCACGGTTTTCTTCGCTGGCTTCGCCGCCCGTTTCCCCGTTCGAGTTGCCATGCTCCATGTGTACCAAACTTGCAGCCTGCCGTATATTAACGACATGACTGCCGGCCGAAAAAAAGCAACCCCGCCGGGTTCACTATCGCGTGGGCCTCGGCTTAACCGTGAGCTTGCTGGTAGCTGGCGCCATCGCGCTGGTTGCCTGGGCCAGTCTCGCCAACACGCACGCCGCGATTGTCGAGTTGACCGACGTGCAGGTTCGCGAGCTTCTCACGGGCCTGGATACGCGTGTTCACGATCACTTGCAGAATGCCGTTACTGCCGTGCAACTGTCCGAAAGGCTGATGGGCAATGGGATCCTGCTGACGATCGCGACGTTCTTGCGCGCCATTTCACCGAGGTACTGCGCGCGAATCCCACCTTTGCCTGGGCGAGTTACAGCGACGAAATGGGCGATTTCACGGGCGCCTATCGTGCCCCCGATGGTTCTCTGGAAATCAGTCAAACATCGTTGAAGGCCGGAGCCAATGGCGCGTGGGAGCGCCACTACGAAGAGACCGCCACCGACTATGATCCGCGCGATGAAGAATTCTACAAGGCCGCCCGGCAAGCCCGGAAATTGGTGTGGATCGGCCCGGTGATCTTCTATGACGAGGGTCTGCCCGGCATCACTTGCGCCAATCCTCGCTTCTCCAAGGACGGAAAACTGCTCGGCGTCTTAACTGTCGATTTCAACCTCAACTTCCTCTCCGATTTCATCGGACAATTGCACTTCGGAAAACACGGAAAAGTGTTCATGTTTGACGGAGACCGGCACGTGATCGCCTACCCCGGGCTGCGGCTGATCGAAAACCAAGGCCACGGGGCACAGGGCAGGCTGCTGACGGAAGCGGACATCTCGGATCCTGTATTCCAGGCCTTCCTCGTCCGCAAGCAAGCCAAGGATGAAGAGCAATTCCCCGTAGTCCAAGCGGGCCAAGCGTTACGTGGCCGGATACCGGCGGCTGAAAGTATCCGGTGGGCCGACCTGGTTCCTGGGCGCGTACGCTCCCGAGTCGGATTTCCTGGGAGTTTTGACGCAAAATAGACGCGCCGCTTTCGCAGTCGCCGTCGCAGCACTATGCCTCGGGCTTCTCTTCACCATGATCCTGGCGCGCCGCATTTCAGTTCCTCTGACTCGGCTGGCTACGGAAATGGAGGAGGTGGGCGATTTTCAACTCACCCTTCGCCCGCCCATGAAAACCATTTTTAAAGAAGTCGCCATCATGGATGAGTCGCTGCTCAACATGAAGGGCAGCTTGCGGTCGTTTTCTTATTACGTGCCTCGGGACCTGGTGCGCGCGATGCTCCAATCCGGTCAGGAAGCCACGCTGCAAGGTCAGTCACGCGAAATGACGGTCTATTTCTCCGATATCGCGGGCATGACATCCATCGCCGAGACCATGCCGGCCAGCCAACTGGTGCAGTTGCTGAGCCGCTACTTCGACGCGATGACCCAGGTGGTCGCAGCGCAGAGCGGAACAGTGGATAAATTTATTGGCGACGCGATCATGGCCTTTTGGGGCGCGCCGGTTCCCACGGCGGATCACGCCGCGCGCGCCTGCGAAACGGCTCTCAGGTCGCAGCGCAAGCTGGCCGAACTGAGAGCCGTGCCGGATGGTTCGGGACTCGCCAATATTCGCGCGCGCATCGGCATTGCCACCGGAGACGTGCTGGTGGGCAACGTCGGCTCGCACGATCGGTTCAATTACACGGTAATGGGAGACATTGTGAATCTCGCGTCGCGCCTGGAAGGATTGAACAAGCTGTTCGGCACCGAAATCTTAATCAGCGATCCCGCGTATCAGCAGGCGCGGAGCTCCATCGTCGCGCGGCCGGTGGGCGTCGTTCAGGTCAAAGGCAAGCGTCAATGCGTGGAAGTCTGGGAGCCGCTCTGCCTGGCAACCGAAGAAGACTCCGGCGCCCGCGAGTTAGCCCGGTTGTTCACAGAAGGCCTGGCGGCTTACGTTGCGCGCGACTTTCGCGGCGCGGCGGAACAATATAAAGCCGCGTTGCGCCTGCGCCCGGAAGACAAACCAGCAGCCGTGCTTCTGGGATGGTGCCGCGAATTCCTGGGCGCTCCGCCGCCCGAAACATGGACCGGGGTTTATGTCGCGACGGAGAAGTAAAGATATACTGGATCTCGCATGAGAAGCCCCGCGCAGGTCAACGTTTCCGAAGTCGTCGGCGACAGCAGTTTCGGCGGCTTTCAACTCGGCCTCTGCATTCTTTGCGGCCTCTGTCTCATCATGGATGGCTTCGATGTGCAGGCCATGGGCTATGTCGCGCCGGCGATTCTGAAGGAATGGCACGTCCCGAACGCGCAGTTCGGGCCGGTCTTCGGCGCCGGGCTGTTCGGCATTTTAGTTGGATCGCTGCTGTTCAGCATGCTCGCCGACAAGATCGGACGCCGTCCCGTGCTGATCGGTGTCGCGCTGTGCTTTTCGGTGCTGACGTTTCTGACGGCGCGCGCGGCGAATGTTCAGGAAATGCTGGTGATTCGCTTCCTGGCGGGAACCGCGCTCGGCGGCATCATGCCGAACGCGGTCGCCCTGGTTGGCGAATACAGCCCGCGCAAACTGCGCGTCACCATCATGATGATCGTCGGCAATGGATTTACCGCGGGTGCGGCCTTCGGCGGCTTCCTCGCGGCGTGGCTGATTCCGCGCTTCGGCTGGCGCTCGGTCTTCTATTTTGGCGCCGTGGCCCCGCTGATCATTTCCGCCATCATGATCGTCGCGCTGCCGGAGTCATTGCAATTCCTGGTGCTGCATGGCAAACGTTTGGCGCAGGCCGGGCGCTGGCTCAGGCGTATCGATCCAAGCGTGCCCGCCGACACCAGCCAATACTTCGTCGAAGAAACCCAGCGAAAAGGCGTGCCCTGGATCCATCTTTTTCACGAAGGCCGCGGCCTGGGAACCATCTTTCTGTGGATCATCAATTTCATGAATCTGCTGAACCTCTATTTCCTGGCGAGCTGGCTGCCCACGGTGGCGAACCAAGCCGGATACGGTATCGGTACATCCGTTCTGGTAGGAACCATGGAGCAACTGGCCGGCATGATCGGAGGATTCACTCTGGGTTTGTTCGTGCAACGCTGGGGCTTCGTTCGTGTGCTGACCACTTGCTTCGCGCTCGGCTGCATCAATATCGCCTTGATCGGAAAGCCCGGCCTTTCGCTGTCGATGTTGTTTACCGTGGTGTTCCTTGCCGGGTTCGGCGTAGTGGGAGGGCAAACGGCGGTGAATGCTTTGTCCGCGACTTTCTATCCCACCGATCTGCGAGCCACCGGAATCGGCGCAGGACTGGGCATCGGACGAATCGGCGCCATCATCGGACCGGTAGTCGGCGGCGTTCTGATGAGCCAGCATTTGCCTTCGCAAAAGCTGTTTCTCGTAGCCGCGGTGCCGGCGTTTGTATCCGCCGTCGTGATGCTGGCCATGCACTGGGTGCTGAAGGCGCAGACCCAGCCCGCGCCAATCCGGCCGCCGCATCCGTTACTTAATATGATGCTCTTCCACTTCTTTGTTGTTCTCGGTGCAGACGTACTCTAAAATCTCTTCGCTCTTCGGCATCAAAACCCAGGTCCGGACATTGGTGAAGGGCTTGGTGTACATCTTCGGATCGTCCACGGTCACTTCGTAACCCAGGTGCGTGGCGTCGATGCGATGGAAATGTTCGACGATGTGCAGATTCTCGCTCACCGGATGGCCCGCCGTGTCGAGCAGCATTCGCGGCGTGGCGAAGAACGGGCCGACGGTATCCACTACCATCGTGTCGCCCTCCCAATGACCAACCGAGTGCCCGTACCAAATCGTTTCCAGCGCTTCATCAGGCGTCGGATGCGGCCGCCCATCCAGGTAAACGACATGGAAGGCGAACATCGACTCGTGCAAGAACACCAATTCCTTGGGAGTTTGGACGATCTCTGTCGCCACCGGCGCGTTCATCGATCGCGTGTAGCCCATGGGATTGCAGTGCCCGGTCGCGTCATACTTGGCCGGATCGAAATTCTTCGTCCATTTGGCGGCCCACGGGGTCATCGGAAGCGGTCCATCGGCTTTCTGCGAGCAGCCCTTCATCTCGGCGCCGCAGGCGTTGTTCCGGCCATCCTTGCTCATATCGATGACGAACGGATGGTCCCACAGGCCGCTCAGGTCGGGCTTGCCGTCCAGCGTGCGGGGAATCGGACCCGAAGGAGTGGCCGCAACCTTGGCGGTTTGCGCTTGGCTCTCAGACGATTGGGCCGCCACGGGGATAGAAATGAGCGACAGCGCGGTAGCGGCAACCAGAACCGCGGGAAGCAGAGGAATTCGCACTTTGAACCTCCAAAATGCGCGCCAGGAAATTGAAATAAGAGAGCGCGCGGACTACCAGGGTAGCGGACTCATTCTAATTGGCTGAACAGTGGCAAGTCAACCGAACTCGACGGATCTGAACTTGATAAACCCGGATACGTAACCCGCACTCCATCCACCTTCGCGAACGGCGTCATAACGTGCGGCTGGCACTTGCTGGCGCTCAGAATGTCGTCCACCGATATGCCGCGTGCCAACAGCGCATCGCCGATCAGCGAACGATGGCAGCGCCAGGGAACGGCCTCGGCACACATGATCGCGGTGGGGGCTTCTGACGCGGCCTGAATCAGATGATCCAGGTTTTGGCCGAACTCCCGGGTTTGCATGTAGTCGGCGTAGCCTCGGAACGATGCATTGCGCCATCCGGTATTCACCGAGTCCTTGCGAGCGTGCCGCAGCCCGCCCAGCCCGGGGAGATGAAGGTACTCGATCCCCGCGGTCTCAAGACTTGCGGGTAAATTTTCCTGGCTAAACTGCGGGTTGCGCCGGGATCTTGGAATGGTTCGCACATCCACCAGCCGGCGGATGCCATGGGCCCGCAAAATGCCGATGAATTCTTCGATCGGATGAGTGGAATGCCCGACTGTGCTTACGACCATGTCCCGGGACGTCCCTAGTTCCAAAGTACCAAAAGCACGGATCGGATTCCGCGCGAACCTGCGCGAGTCATGCAAGGTTGTGAATGCGAGTCATAGAAAATTTCTTCTTTACGCCCATTCAGCGCGCAAATATACTGAAGGTGACCTCTGCCTGTCGCATGCCGTTGGATGGGAGTTCGTCAAAACACGGAGTCTGTTTGCCTCCACTAGACGTGCTCATCGACTTGAGCACCTTCACTCAGCCTTCAAAAAGGCGGTATTGAATGGCAACCAGTGTTTGGCATGAACGAACCCCGGTATGAACATCTCGTCATCGCGGGCAACGGAATGTCCGGCGTGGCCTGTGCGGAAGAACTCATCAAGAGCGGTCAGATTTTCGACATCACCATTTTTGGCGACGAACCTCACGCCAATTATGACCGGACCTTGCTGGCCAGCGTTCTGGCGGGCGAGCGCGACATCGAAAGCATCACGTTAAACGACATCGGGTGGTACCAGGAACATGGTATTCGTACGCGCCTTGGAATCCGGGTGGAGGAAATCGATCGGGTCAATAACGCTGTTCGCAGCAGTGACGGCGATTGGACCAGTTACGACAAGTTGATCCTGGCCACGGGTTCGGCCCCTGCCATTCCGGCGATCGGCGGCTTGGATAAAACCGGCGTCTTTGTCTTCGGCACTTTAGATGACACGCGGAAACTTGCGGAAGCGGCCGGCCCGGGTGTCCGGGCGGTGGTGATCGGCGGCTGGCTGGCGGCTGAAGCTGCGCGGGGGCTGCGCAAGCGTGGTTGCGATGTCGTCGTAGTAGAATCGGGTGGCTCCTTCGACTGGCAACTCGATACTGTGCTCGGGGACGGCCGGGTGGAAGCCGTGCGTTTTACCAGCGGCGAAGAAATTGGCGCGGACCTGGTGGTGATCGCGACGAATCTGCAACCGAATACGCTGCTGGCGCGCAACGCGGGCTTGGAGGTGAATCGCGGAATTGTGGTGAACGATCAGCTCGAGACTTCCGATCGGCACATTTTTGCGGTCGGGGGCTGCACGGAGCACAACGGCCAGACCTTCGATTGTTTCCCTCCGCTTCTGGAGCAAGCCAAAGTGCTGGCTGCGAATCTGGTGGGCGCCCGGCGGAGCGGATTCACGAGTCTGGATACGGTGTTTCAGGAATTGACCGCATCGCCTCTCCACCAGCGGGCCGAGTAGACGATCACGCCGACAGCCAGCCATCCTAAGGCGTAATCCGGCTGCGCGCCCCAACGCAGCAGCGCGGAGTGCATCAATCCGAACCACGAGAATATAGCGGCGACGATGCACCACATGGCTGCGCGGCCGAATCGCCGGTCGATCAGTTCGGCGATCACCGCTGCCACCACCAAAACCAGGAACAGAAATCCGTTGCCTAATCCCAGGACGGAGGACCAGTAGATGGATCGGTTGAGCGCGGCTTGTACGGCGGCATTCGCTGCCCGAAAGCCCGAGCGCGGGCAGGGCGGAATTGACGGCGGTTGCGACCACCGCGCCGGCTGGAAGCACGAAGCCGAGCAAAACGGCGGCCAGGTATTTCGGATCGACGCGCCGCAAGGTCGCCATTCCGACGCCAATAGAAACGTAGGCGATGATGGCGGCGAGAATCGGCCAGGGAAACAATTGCGCGACGAAAATGGTGAGCCCGCTCGCGACCACGGCGAGGAACAGCACCGGAGTCCAGAATGCGAAGCTGATGCGCGCGCCCACGGCCTTGTAGGGCGGGTGCATGGCGTAGATCACGGGCGTGATCACGCTCCCGGCGAGCCCGCAAACCAGCGTTCCCAGGCCGTCGCAGGCCAGGATCGCGCGAACATCATAATCGTCGCCAACCGCCGCCGCGCCGGCCACTGACGCGATGTCTTGCAGCACTTGATAGATCGCGATGGGCGCGATCACGGAAAGATACGGCAGTGCGAGTGTCATGGCGCGCCAAGGTTCCGGCGTCGCGGCGAAGGGCATTTGCAACGACAGCCCGGACCACGTGGGATGCACATATCCGATGGCGAGGGCCACCGAAAGCGGGACGATCCAGGCTGCCAGGAACGGAGGAATGCGCCAGCGGGTGATCGGGATGTTGGCCAGGACCGCGGTAAAGATGATGCCGAGCGCGATCAAACCCACCAGGGGTTGATCGAATACACGCTGCAGGAGTACCAGCGCGAGATAGCTGTACATGGCTGCGCCGAAGACTGTCATCGCGGCGGGCGCGGGAATGAATCGGCGGAAGACGCCGGCGAAAGGCGCTGCCGCCAGCTTGATGATGCCGGTCCAAACCACCGCCGCCGCGCCGATCTCCCAGGCCCGGTTGGCATCGTGCGTTTCGAGATACACCGGCAGCATGATGGAGAGCGTGTAGGCGATGATCGCGGGCACGTTGTTGCCGTAGACGTGAGCGGTGACGTTGCTTCGTGCCTCGCGGCGCGCCAGCCGTTCGGCCAGGAAAACCAACCCGAGTGAGCCGATCAGAAAACCGAGCGCGTAGCCGGGCAGCAGGTGGGTGACACTGAATCCGGCGGAAATTCCGACCGGGAGCAAGAGAAAAACCGGGATCACCATCTGCGCCAGATTGAAGCCCAATTGCGCGATCGTGGTGTCGAGGTCTCCGCGGCTGAGCGACCACCACTCCTGCGTCATCTGCAATTAGATCTTGAATGACTCGAGCGATTCCGGGGCGAAAAGTTCCGCCGGCGTGAGCAGCCACTTGGCTAGGCCCTGTTCGTGCGAATAGCGGAGGAAGGTCTGGAGAACATGGATGTTTGGTTCCAGGCCATAAGGCCAGAAATCGCGGCCCATCAACTTTTCGGTATCCTCCACGTGCTGCACCAGCCACGGCAGCATGGCTTTCAGCGCGCCCATTTCGTGGAGATCCTCATAGGTGTCGCGCTGCGCGAGCGCGAACGCTTTGCACAATGACTGCGCCACCCAGGGATGCTTTTCGTAAACATCGCGGCGAATCACAACCACGTGCATGATGGGGAAGATTTTGGTTTTCAGATAATAGTCGCGCTCCACGGACTGGTAATCTTCGAACAGCCGCCGGACGTTTCCGGAACCGCGCGCGAATGTCGACGGCGCGCGCGCGGTGTAGAGCGCGTCGATTTCGCCCGAATCAATCATGCGCGAAAGTGTTTTATCGGCGGGGATCGGTTCCACGCGAAATTCGGGCGGCAGGGAAAGCGCGATTTTCTCCGGGCGCCCGGGCTGCTCCTCGCCGCCGGTGAAATACGAAGGGCTGGTGACCGGGACGCCGTACTCGTCGCTCAGGATGCCGCGAATCCAAACCGGCGCGGTCATTTGATACTCGGGGCTGCCGACGCGCTTGCCGATCAAATCCTTGGGCTCGCGGATTCCGCTGTTTGCATGAATGTAAATGCAGGAATGGCGGAACATGCGCGAGGGAAAAACCGGGATCGCGATGAACGGCGGATTTTCGCGGAAGAGCGACAGCGTGTAGGACGACAGCGACATCTCCGCCACGTCGAATTCCTGATGCCGCAGCATGCGAAAGAAGGTTTCTTCGACCGGAAGATTCAGATAGTTCAGATCGACGCCGTCGACTGTGACGCGGCCTTCGAGCAGCGCGCGCGTTCGATCGTAATTCCAGCAGGCCAGCGTGAGCTGGAGTTTCGGCATGGTATGAGTTGCGACCTATTCGTAATATGCCGGGGACTTCTTCAGCTTGGCATTGGCGCGGTAATCGTGCTCGATCCAAAGCTGCGCGCCGCTGGTTTTGAGGAATTGCTCGATCTTGGCGCGGCTGGCGAGCGATTCCTCTTTGTTGTATTCGAAATTCGGCACGTGATCGGTAAAGCGCTCTTCGTTGTAATGATACAGGTCGCCGGCAACGAGCACCGGGCCGGTTTTGCGCAGCTTCAGAAAAAGCACCTGGTGGCCCGGCGTGTGGCCGGGAGCGGGTTTGATGATCACCGTTCCATCGCCGAAAACGTCGTAATCGGAATCGGCGGGAAGCATGATGGTTTTGCTGTTCTTTAGCTCGCTGTAGTTCTTCTCGACGCGCACCGGCGCCGGTTTGTCGGAAAACATGATGTCGCGCTCGGCCTGATTCACCAGCCATGTGGAGCCGGCGAACATGTTCGCGTTGGCGGTGTGATCGATGTGATAGTGCGAGAAGGCGATGTACTTGATATCGCCCGGCTCATAACCGATGGCTTCGAGCTGCGTCTTGAGCGGTTTGGTCACAGTGGATCATGCCTTGCGTTGACCGGAGCTCCATCGGTTTTGAAGTCGCTATCGGGGACGACGCCAACGTCCCACATCATTGTGCCTTTGGGATGCGCGACCAGGAAACATGGCACCGACATCTTCAACTCCGCGACATGATCGAAGCCGAACGACTTGGCATCCTTCGGAGTCAGCACGCCGCAATCGAAAATGTAAAGCCGCAGAGACTTCGGCGGTTTGGGCGCGTGGTGCCCGGGAGTTTGAGCGGCGAGCGGAGCCGAGGCCAGGGCGATAATTGCGACGAGTTGTTTCCAGGACATAGGGTGTCTCACGTCAGGCGAGCTGCTTTTTGATTGGCAGCTCGCGGATGCGTTTGCCGGTGGCGGCGAAAATCGCGTTGCAGATGGCCGGCGACATGGGCGGAACGCCGGGTTCGCCGACGCCGGCCGGAGGAGCATCGCTCTCCACGATGTGAACGTGCGTCTCCACGGGCGCTTCGTTGATGCGCGCCACCGGATAGTTGTTGAAATTCGATTGCTGGATGCGGCCGTTGGCGGCGGTGATTTCGCCCATCATGGCAACCGTGGCGCCGAACGTGGCCGCGCCTTCAAACTGCGCGCGCACGCGATCCGGATTCACCACTTTGCCGGTATCCAGCACCACATCGACGCGCGGAATGCGAAGCTTTCCGTTGTCGACTTCCACTTCGACCACGGTGGCGACGTAAGTGAGGAAAGCGCGATGCACGGCGATCCCGAGCGCGCGGCCATTGCCGGGCTTTTTCTTCGCCCAGCCAGACCGTTCGGCCACCATCTCGATCACGCGATGGAAACGCGCCGTGTCGATGGCGTAAGGGTCGGGCGCTTTGCGGGCGTTGCGGCGGGCGAGTGTCGATGATGCGCGGGCTGCCGATTACATCCAGCAGGTATTCCACGCGATCGCGGCCGGCGGCGGCTGCCAATTCATCGGTGAACGATTGCACGGCGAAGGCGTGCGGAATGTTGGCCACCGATCGCATCCAGCCGATGCGGACCTTGCGCTTCGGCAGGTCCCACTTCGGCGCGGAAATTCGGAATTTCGTACGGCACGTCGGTCCAGCCCAGGCTCAGCTCGAAGGTGCCGTAACGAGCCGAGGCATCGTTCATGGAGCCGATGGGCGGAAACACGCTGCGCTGCAGCCAGGCATTGGGACGGCCTTTTTCGTCCACGCTCGCCTTCATGTACATGGCGGCGACGGCGTGGTAGTAATCGAAATGGATGTCGTCTTCGCGGCTCCAGACCACCTTCACCGGCTTGCCGAGCTGTTTGGAAAGCACGGCTGCTTCGGCGACATAATCGGGTTTCGATTTGCGGCCGAAGCCGCCGCCGAGCAGCGTGACATGGCAGGTGACGTCTTCCGGTTTGATGCCCACGGCTTGCGCGACCGTGGTTTGCACGGCCTGCGGATTCTGGGTGGGGGTCCAGCACGTCACCTTGCCGTCCTTGAATTCGGCGACCGCGACGGGCGGCTCCATGGAGGCGTGCGCCAGGTGCGGGACGTAGTATTCGGCCTCGATGGTTTTTGCCGCCTTCGCGAAGGCGGCATCCACGTCGCCATCGTTCCGCGCCGGTTTGCAGGTCTTGCGCGCGGTCTCTTGCAACGTGTTTTTGTAGGCGGCGGAATCGTAATCGCGCGTTCGGCGCCCAGATCCCAATCCACTTTGAGCTTCCGGCGGCCCTGCATGGCGGCCCAGGTATTGTCGGCGATCACCGCCACTCCACCCAGTGGTTGAAATCCCCAGGGCCCAGTGAAGGGAGCGATGGTCACGGTTTGCGGAAACGCCGCGGACCTTGCGCGCTTCGGCGTCGTCCACGTTTTTGAGCGTGCCGCCGATGACGGGCGAACGCTCGATGGACGCGTACACCATGCCCGGCATGCGAGCATCCATGCCGAAGGTGGCGCGGCCTTCGGTGATGGCATCCAGATCGACGATGGGAACTTCTTTGCCGATGTAGCGATACTCGCTGGGCGATTTGAACTTGAGATCTTCCTTTTTCGGAACGGGCTGCTGGGCGGCGAGCGAGACCAGTTCGCCGAAGCCGAGTTTGCGGTTCGTTTCGGCGTGAACGACCTCGTGATTTTTCGCGTGGCATTCGGAAGCGGGAACGCCCCACTTCGAAGCAGCCGCGCTTTCGAGCATGGTACGAGCCGTGGCGCCGGCCATGCGCATCGGCTGCGTAGAAGCTGCGGATGGAATTCGATCCGTCGGTGTTCTGGTCGCCGTATTTCTTGTCGCCGAGGGCCTGCTGGATGGTGACGCGCTTCCAGTCGGCTTCCAGTTCGTCGGCCACCACCATGGGCAGCGAAGTGCGAATGCCGGTGCCCATTTCGGAGCGATGCGCGATGATGATCACGCGGCCGTCGGGCTCCAGGCCGACATAGACGCTGGGCTGCCAGGTGGCGTCGCCAGTTGGTATCGGCGAGGGCATCCACGGGCAGGAATCGCGCGCCGAGAATCAGGGCGCCGGCTGAGAATACGCCGCCGAGAAAACCGCGGCGGCTGACTACCGTGATGGAATCGTGTGTCTCGTAATTTTGGCGCGTTCATGCTCTCACCCCCGCAGCCATCTTCACTGCCTGCCGATCCGTTGATACGTTCCGCAGCGGCAGATGTTGCCTTGCATGGCTTCGTCGATGTCGCGGTCGGTGGGCTTGGGTTTTTCCTTGAGCAATGAGGCGGCTTGCATGATTTGGCCGCTTTGGCAATAACCGCACTGGGGGACGTTGGCTGCGCGCCAGGCTTTTTGCAGCGGATGATCGCCCTTGGGGCTGAGCCCTTCGATGGTGGTGATGCGCTTGCCCGCGACGTCGCTCATATTGGTGACGCAGCTTCGCATGGCTTTGCCTTCCACGTGCACGGTGCAGGCGCCGCAGAGGCCCATCCCGCAACCGAATTTCGCGCCGGTGAGTTCCAGAAGATCGCGCAAGTACCACAGCACGGGCATTGCCGGATCGCCATCAAACTGCTTGACCGATCCATTGACAGTGAGTTGAATCATGTCCCTTCCCCTTTTCAATTTTGGCTGATTCTTTATGATAGCCGGGAAACGGGACGCGGGGTGGTTTGGAATCGGATCAAGAGGCGGCGGCCGGGGCGGGCGGCTGCATGTGGAAGAGCACATGTTCGATGTGGCGCGATTGGTTGAGACGCATCAGGCGCTGGGCGAACGCTTCGATTTCGTCTTTTGAAAAAACGAAGCCATCTTGAGATGGGTCATATGGAATGCCGTTGTGTTTATGGAGTTCGAGAAGGGCCGCGGCGCGCTTGAGATGGCGCTCGTGCTCGCGGAGGCGCTCGGCTTGCATTTCGCGGAGCTGGTCCACGATTTTTTGAAACTGGCGGGAGAGACGCTGGGAATGCATGCCGAGGGTGGCCAGTTGCGGGATTAGGGTTTGGAGGCCGGGTTCCTTGGAAAGCAGTTCGGCTTCGAGCAGGGGGATGCGGTTCAGGCGCCAGGCGGTGTCGGCGAGTTCCTGGGTGAGCTGGGTTTCGGTGGGGGTGGCGGGTTGATATTCGTCGAGGAACTGACGGCAGTGGCGCTGGTAGTCGGCGGAGTCCTCTGTGGCGAGGACCGGGGAGCGGCTGGTGAGGCCGTGGGTGAGGGCGTTGCGAGACGAGCGCTGTTTGCCGGCGGCGGTGCGGGGTCCGGTGGAATGGAGGGCGTTGGTGCGATTCGCGGCGGCGCGGTTGGGGCGGGGGCGAGCGGGCCCGGGGTTTGGGAGCGGGTTTGTCATAGAGACCTCCGGTGCGGTTTTAGCACGGGTGGATGGCGTCTTCGTGCGCCGCGCCGCGGATGTTGCTGGGTGGGAGCCGAAGATGGATTTGTGAATGGCGTGAATGGTGGAGCGGGGTTGGAGGGGGGCTTCGGGCTGGTTCCGGAGGTGGCGCAAACCGTCACGGCGTATGGCTGACCCTAGCGCGTTTATCGTTCTTAGTCAGCTTAGATGAGCGCAAGTCTTTCAATTCCGCGGCGATGATTCACCGCTAGCCACAATCGAGCGAAAAACTGCAGAACGTCGCATACCGGTAGCGCCGTTCTCCCGACGTTATGAATCAACTGCGCCGGCACGCGGGTACATCCACGAGTAGTCTGAAAGACAGTGCGCGATGCAGGCAGCCAGCGCCCTGGATGTGAATCGGTCGCCCGTAGCGGCCTTCCCGCTCCGCGTTATCATTGACGACAGGTTCGGTATGCTGCGAGAAGAATTCAGCGAACTACGCGCCCAGTTCGAGGCGCTTCTTGCGGAACCGTCCGAGCAGCGCACTACCCTGCTGGCAGCGCTCTCGCAATCCAATCCGGTAATCGCCGAAGAGCTTCGCCGCATGCTCGCCGCCTACGATCGCACTACAGGCTTAATGGATTCCCCCGCCGCAGACTCCATGATCGGTACGCCGATCGTCCCCGGAATGCAGTTGGGCGCTTACCGGTTGAAGAAGGAACTGGGCCGAGGCGGCATGGGAGTAGTTTTTGAAGCGACTCGAGCCGACGGCAGCTTCGAGAAACGCGTCGCCATCAAAATCCTCCGCCACGATCACTTGGACGATCTCTTCGTGCGCCGCTTTGAGCATGAGCGCCGCATTCTGGCCCAACTGGATCACCCCCACATCGCGTCGATCCTCGATGCCGGCGCAACCGCGAACGGCGATCCTCACTTTGTCATGGAGTTCGTCGATGGTATTCCCGTCACCTCTTATTGCAAGCTCCACAAGCTCAGCATCCGCCGGCGCCTGGACCTCTTCCTGCAGATCTGCGACGCAGTGGAACATGCGCATCGCCATCTTACCGTTCATCGCGATCTTAAGCCCAGCAACATCCTGGTCACCGAAGCCGGAGCCGTAAAGTTGCTCGATTTCGGCATCGCGAAACTTTTGGATCCCGATCTAAGCTCCAGCGCGGAAACGGTGGCGTTGCTCACGCCCGAATACGCCAGCCCGGAACAGATCCGCAGACAGCCGATCACCACCTCCACGGACATTTTCGCGCTCGGCGTCCTGCTCTACGAAATTCTTAAGAGCGAACATCCATTCCGCAAAAAAGGGCAACTGGCTCACGAAGTAATGCGGGCGATTGTTGAGGACGACCCGCCGCCTCCTGGCCTGGGCAGCGAGCTCGACGCGATTGTCCTGACGGCCCTGCAAAAACAGCCGTCCTGGCGCTATCCGTCAGTGGACCAGCTTGCCGACGATATCGGGCGCTACAAGCGCGGCTGGCCGGTGCTGGCAAAAGGCAACGGCACGGCGTACCGGCTCCGTAAATTCGTTCGCCGCCAGTGGCTGCCTTTGACCGCTGCCGCGCTGCTGATCGCCGTTCTTCTCGCCGGCATTTTCGCCACGCGACGCCAAGCTCAAGTTGCCGAACAGGCGCGCGTGATCGCCGACCAGCAGAAATCCATCGCGGAACAAAATCAAAAGATCGCAGACCAACAACGCCACCTGGCCGAAGCCCGCACGCTGGAAGCGGAATCCGAACGAGCGAAAGCACAGGAGCGCTACCGGCAGGTCCGGACTCTTGCGGCGTCTCTCCTATTCGACCTGCACGATGGCATCCGCGATCTTGCGGGAGCTTCCACCGCGCGCCGGTTGATTGTAAAGAAAGCACAGCAACAGCTTGAGCTTCTGAGCGCCGGATCGGAAAGCGATCCCGAGATTCAGCGCGACTTGGCCGCCGCCTATGAACGCATGGGTGAGCTGCGCGTCGATCCCGCTCAACCCGCGAAAGTCAACGCCGCCGCGGCTCTGGACGCCTATCGGCGGGCCGTGGCCATTCGGCGAAAAATCGAAGCCCGGTTCGCCCATCGCCCCGAAGACCGCCGCGATCTTGCCCTTAGCCTGTCGAAATTAGGCGACGGCGAAGTCATGGCCGCCGACATGGGCAAAGCTCTCGCCGCCTATCAGGAGTCCTGGATCATCGCGAAGTCCCAAGGCGACGCGCGAACGCTCGGCACCGTGGATGAGCGCCGCTGCATCGCCTTTCTTACCGCCGGCAATACCGCCAAGGCTCTGGAATCCTGCCAGGAAGGCATTGCAATCCTCGGCCCGCTGGCGAAGTCCGCGCCGGGGGACGCCGAGGTCCAGCGGCTGATCGCTACTACCGAGGCCTCCTACGCCAACGCTCTGCGCCTCGCGCGCAAACCGCAGGACGCCGCGCAACAGGCGCGCCTGGCCTTGGCATCCTTCGATCGTCTGGAAGCTTTGGCTCCTAGCAACGCCGAATATCGCCGGCTGGCCTCCTCTGCTGGAACCATTCTGGCTTTGAGCCTGGCCGCCACGGGCGACAATGCGGGCAGTCAAGCGGCGTTTCGAAAGTCGGTCGCATCCATGGAAATCGCCATTGAAATCGACCCCGCCGATCTCGGCTCGCCTCTGCGGCTGGCCGTTACTCTGCTGGCCTTCTCGAAGCGCCTTCAGCAAACCGGTGATCCAGCCTCTGCGCACCAGACCGCTCAGGACGCTCTCGCGCTCCTGGAACGGGCCACGGAAAAACCCTCTGCCGGCGCCGTGGAATGGAACGAATATGCCGACGCCCTTCTCAAAGTGGAGCAATCCGATCTGCGCCAGCCGGCCAAAGCGCTCCACCTGGCCCAGAACGCCGTCGCCGCCACGCACCGCACCAATCCTTTCTTTCTCGACACGCTTGCGTGGGCCTATTTCCGCTCGGGCGAAGCCACCAAAGCCGCGGAAACCGAACGTGAAGCACTTAACCTGCTTCCCGCCGGAGCCACGGGTGGATTGCATGATGAACTGCAAAGCGGCCTGGCTACTTTTACGAAATAGTTTGAGCTGATCCGACCCTGGCTTGCGCAATCTCAAATAGAGGGCACCATGGCCAACTTCTGTTCGAACTGCCGATTTCCGCTCGCCGCCAGCGCCAGTTTCTGTCCGCAATGCGGAAGTCCGCAAACGGCGGGTCCGCCCGCAGCCCCCACGCTGCCCGCTGCTGCTAAAACTGGAGGCTCCGGCCTGAAGATCTTCCTCATCGTTCTCGTCTGTTTGGCCGCCGCCGGACTTGGAGCCATTGGAGTGGGATACTACGCTGTCCACAAAGTGAAGCAAGCAGTGTTCGCGAAAGCCGAAAGCTATGGTGTGGACCTGAAGTCCATTCCGTCGCCCATCCCGTCCTCCAGTTCGTCCCAGCGCAAAGTGTTCAAGCCCTGCGAGGTCCTCTCCAAGGCCGACGCGTCCGAACTGTTGGGCGAACCCATCGAGCGCAGCGAAGTGATGGACGAAGCCTGCCTCTACTTCGGCCCACCCGGTCTGGCTGAAAAACTCGCCACGCAGGGAGCATCGGAAATGATGGACAAAGCCAAAGCCGGCGTGCAGCTGAACGGTGGCGACGTGGCCGACACCATGACCAAAATGTTGGGCGCAGCCGCCGCTAGTTCCGGCCAAAACGGGACGACGGGTGGGGAGGCTCCGCTGCTGACCTTCCTCATCGACGCCGATGGCCGCGCACAGATGACTGCCGTTGCAGCTTCGAAGAGCATCTTCGGCGGAATTGGCAAAGCGAGTGGAGGTGGTGGATTAGGCGCCGACATTCCCAACCTGGGCGACCGCGCGATTCGCATCGGCCCGCTAGGGCTGAACGTCTTGAAGGGCGACACGGTGATCCGTATCATCGTTGGGCCAGTGCCCGGCGCGAATGACAAGTCGGTGGCCATCGCGCGCGCTGTTCTGCCACGCATTTAAGTTTAAAATCGCAGATGGCATGGCACCCCCTGGGCATGACACTATGAAGGGATGCGAGCGCCGGGCGATTCCCAGGATACAACCGATCTCACGCTGCTCCTGGACGAATGGCACGGTGGAGACGAAGAAGCCGGCCGCAAGGTAATCGCCGCCGTTTACCACGAATTGCGGACCCTCGCTTCCGTTTACTTGCGCAAGGAACCCAACAACACACTGCAGCCGACCGCGCTGGTGAATGAGTTTTGTGTGGGAATGCTTTCCCGCCCGGCGGTGAGTTGTGAGAACCGCCTCCACTTTCTCCATCTGGCCGCCCAGCAGATGCGCCGGTTGATTGTGGATCATGCGCGGCGCCGCAAGGGTCTGAAACGCGGCGGGGGACAAGTGCATGTCCCTCTCGAGGAGGCGCGCGACCACAAGATCCCCCTTGACGGCCGCATTACCGAAATCAACGACGCTCTCACACGCCTGGAACAGCTCGACCCCAGGCCCGCCGCTGTTGTCGAAATGCGTTACTTCGGCGGCCTTACCGAACAGGAGATCGCCGATGTTCTTGGCATCTCCGTCGCCACGGTCAAGCGCGATTGGGAATTCGCCCGCTCCTGGCTCCTGGCGCAGCTCAACGTGAGCTAATCCTGCGTTGGTTTGCGCATTTCCTAGTTAAGGAAACCTATGCACAAACTCGCTGTTTTCCCACTCGCGGCTTTACTGGCCGGCGCGCTCCCGGCTTGCGCTGCGTCCGGCTGCGACGCCGTCATCGCGGCCGCTCTGAAGGTTTTGCACGTGCCCTCGCACCTGTACATGACGGAAACCGGGAGCTCCAACGGAGGCAAGACCAGAAACGCGGAGACCATTTATCTGAACGGGACCATGTACACCAGCCTCAACGGCGTATGGCGGAAGAGTCCGATGACGGTGCGGGAACTGGCGGATGCCCGGAAGGATTCGGCGAAGGACCTCGGCACTTGCTCGATGGTCCATGACGAACTGGTGGGCGTGGAACCGGCCACGCTATACAAAGTCCACAAGCAAACGCCCGATGACACGGTAGACACCCAGATCTGGGTCTCGAAATTGAGGGGCCTGCCGCTGAAGCAGATCAACGATATTGATGTGGGTGGCGGGGCCCGCGGGAAGAGTCACGCCGAAATCCGTTTCGAGTACACGGGTGTGAGCGCACCAGCCGTCACCGAAACGACGCACAAGTAGAATCGAGCACGGATTCGGAACCGGCGCCGCGACCTGCCTTGCATGGACACCATCGAAGCATCTCTAACCACGACGCGAGCCAGGGTCCTGCTTCTTGAACTTGGCCCGCAAGGAAGTGGTCTTCAAAGTCCGGTTACCGGAATCTGCGGAAACACCGAGTGGTCCTCGGTGGAGCTGGCGGGATTACGACCGTCAAGTCGGCTAGGGCTCCGCTGATTCCCCGGTTGATTGCTCCGGTTGCTGCATCGACTTATTACTGCTGTTGCCGTGATGCGGTAGGTATTCTGGTGCCCGGAAATCGGACTTCCGCGCGATAACGCGTCTCCGCGCGCGGTAGAGCCGTCGCCGGACCAGCCGGTTCACCGAGGCTAGTAGGGGTGCGATCACATGGCGGACAGAAGAAGAACGGTGCGGTCTCGGCGCCCGGTCGGAAAAGGTGGAGAGCACGCGTCCTTTGAGATTCACGCTTGCGTTCCAGCGCCGCCGGATGCTGTGACCAGGCCGGTGATCGGGTACGGAGGTGGGCGCTGGTAGGCGACGGCGATATGCCGCCTGGCGCTGCGCCGGAACACGCCGCGCTATATTCAAGATGTGGAGCGCCAGCTAAGAGAGCCTGCGTCGGGATCGCTCGAACCTGTGGTTTCTATTAACAGGAAACTGCTTCGGGCTGCGGCGAACTTGCTGCTCCGCATGGGGGCCACCCAGGTGTTTGTATTTGGTTCGGTCACTAAGGGCGGGCTGCGTCCCGATTCGGATGTCGATATGGCTGTTCGGGGGCTCCCACCAACCGTTTACTTCTCGGCAGTCAGCAAGGCTTCGGATGCCCTTGGCAGGCCGGTCGATCTTGTTGATTTAGACGATCCAACCCCCCTTGTTCGGCATCTCGTTGACAGCGGGGAGCTGGTACGTGTCGCATGAGCTCTCGATCAAAATTCGATTAGCGCTGGAAGAGCTCGCGATCATCCGCGATCAGTTTCAGCCGCTCATCTCGATGCCGTCTGACGCTCGGTCGGGGTTATTGAGACCGCTGCTGCCTGCGCCATGCTGCATTCGTTCTACACCGAGATCGAGAAGTTGGGGCCGGGGCGAGCGAGCCCGGGGTTTGGGAGCGGGTTTGTCAAAACGACCTCCGATGCGGTTTTAGCATGGCTGGATGGCGTTTTCGTGCGCCGCGCCGCGGATGTTGTTGGGTGGGCGGGCGACGTTGGTGGGAGAGTGGCGTGAACCGGGCGCATCTTGCGCCTGCCTGACGGACGTTCCTTCGATTCGGGCAGGCGAGACTCTGAACATCGCCGCGAGATGTGTCGGTGAGCTTCCAGGCGGCGGTGACGATTATTTTTTATTCCGCGCAGCAAGCTTCTCGATCGCTGTTGTGAGGTCGTTATCTTCCGGACTCACGATCCGGAAAAGACGGCCGGCGGAATCAATGAGCGCGACGGCGGGAAAACGCTGAATACCGAATGCGTGGAACGCCTGCCCCCCGGTATCCACAGCCATCGGCACATGCGGGTTCATCCGTATTTGGTATGAAGCGAGAGTTTTTGGCGTCGTCCAGAGACGCGTCACAACTCCCAGCCATTCGATCGAGCCGCTTTGTGACAGCTCGTCTGCCTGTTCGCGCGCGCTACGGCACGCTTCAGCGGTTTTCGGCTCGATGTCTTTCAGATAGCTCTCGCACCATGTTGCGGTGAACAATACGGCTCTGGGCCGTCCCGTCCGCGCGAGTTCCACCGGCGAATTGTCGGGGCCGCGCAGAGCAAGAGAGGGCACCAGATCACCCGGTCTCAGGGTCGCCATGGATTGAACACTCGTCGTTTCGATGCGCGTCTGACGCTTGCCGGCGAGCACGCGTTCGAGCGCTGCATCCAACCGCGGACCATCCTGGTGTCCCGCATAGGCGATCCGTCCGTCCGTGCCGATCAATAAATGAAATGGTGTGGAGTCCAGCTTGAGCCACCCGAGAAGTGATCCGTCGTCAATCGCGACCGGCATATGCATGTTCGCCTCAGCCACGAACCTGCGGACTTTATGAGGCTCGTCGCCAATTCCAGCGTTGACGGCAACGATTTGCATCCTCGTACCATACCTCTGGTAGATCTTCTCGAAGCCGGGCATTTGAGCCCGGCACGGAATACAGTAGGTGGCCCAAACCCTGAGGTATACCGGCTTATGGCCATAATTTTTCACGATGTCGATGGTGCCTCCATTGATCGACCGCAGCGTGATGTCAGGCGCAGGCCTGCCAACCAACAGGGCGAGCTGCGGATCTTCGGCGACGTATCCGGCATCGCCCGGCTTGGCGGCCGGATAGTCGGTCAGCGGATTGGCGGCAACCGCCAAATGGCTGAGGCCGCACAAATAAATGGCGAACATAACGGTGCATCGACTGAACATGGGACTCTCCTTGGCCTCAGGTATCTTTACCGTAAAGGAGACGTGGTGCGGGCATCCTTCGGGCCTATCACAATCGCCAGCAGTTTCACCGTCTCATCTGGTTTCGCGCTGGCATGTGTTGTGTGCGTCGCCCCTGGCGGTTCATAGAAGATCTCACCCGCATGCACCACCCGCGGTGTCTCGTTGTTGATCGCAAAGAGGTAGTCCCCTTCGATTACATAACCGAGCACGAAGCCCGAATGCGTGTGGGGCCGCGACGGGGGGGCACCCGGCCGAATCGTAAGCGGGGCGAATGCTGCGTCCATGCCCGTGAACGGGGCGGGCAGCGGCTGCCGCAGGCTTCCTCGCCCACTGTTGGCGGACTGTCCGGCGCTGGAGGTCTGCTGCGCATTGGCGGTTTCCGATGCCACACTCGCCATCAACGCAGCCGCTACCAGCGCGTTCAGGAAACCTCGTCTGTCGTTCCCGCCTGTTTCGTCCACATCATTACTGAAATGGTTTTCTGTTCTGGACTCCATTTGTATCTCCTTAAATTAGGTTGGTGCTCACTTCGAAAACTCGATGTGCTTTTTCGGGGCAGACTGCAACAACCGCGACGCGGCCCCTTTTGATCGGTTACATCAAGAAACTTCCACTCGAATGGTTGGACACGAAAAGGCAGCCTTTCCACCTCATTGGCGCCGGAGTAATCTTTGTCTGGCGCATAGTGGAACGATCCGCAGAGCGCGCGCTGATTTTGAAACATCGTATTTTTTCGGCAGCGGGCAGTCAGTGGACGACGCGATTGGGCCGATGAGTGCGCCCGCAAGTACGAAACCTATCCTTGCCGCGATGGATTTTGTTTTCAACGTTGCCTTGTTGGTGTTTCGTCCGCACGTCATCGTTTTCCGTAAGTTGTAAAGAGATACCGGATGAGTGTCGTTTTCTCCGCTTCGCTCAGCGTGGCGCCGTAGGAAACCATTGTGGAGACCAGTTCTCTATAGGGGTCCTCGGAATCATATGAGTACTTCTCGATGCCGTTCAGACTGTGGCAGCCGGTGCAGGCCCGCTCCAAAATCGCCTGGCCCGCCGATTCAACTTCCCGTTCGGGTTTGGTTCTAAGGTTGTCGAAAAGATAATCGGTAAGCACTGGAGCTTCCTGTTCGGAGACCTGGCGCGCCCATCGCGATCATGCGCGAAACCACTTCGGCATATTGGGCTCGCGTGGCGTAATGGTACGCGCCGACAGCCGCAGCCCGATGACATGCGTCGCACGCGCGATCCAAAATAACTTTACCCGCGCCTGGGGGCAGCAGCGTAAATCGCGCCCGCGGCCGGGGGGCCTGGGCCAGTCAGTGGATCGGCCGCTTGCCGTAGCGTTGCAGCCCTGGATGGCTGCCTCTTCTTCCGTTTCGGACGTGCGGGTGTTACCGAGGGCGGCAACTCAATTACGGATCGCGCTGATTGAATGCGAGCTTGGGACTCCGAAGTCCGCATCGAAGCGGATTTCGGCGCCAGGTTCGAAGCATACTGCCTCTCAAGTCTCAACCGAACAAGGGCTCCGCCCACGATCAAAAGGCCAAGCAGCGCTATCGCTCCGGCGATGTAAAACGGACGGCGGAGAACAGTGAGATCCGCTGGCGCGGCGTCGGGCGGAGGCAATGGCGCCGCGGGCCGAAGTTCGCGCTTCAGATTTTCACGAACCCGTTGCCGGGACACGCCCAGCACTTCCGGCGGCACGCGGCCGAGCCGGCCGAGCGCCCGGCGCAAAATGTCCTTTTCAGACGGCATGGCTACCTCCTTTCCGAGCTGCCGAAAGATACTTTTTTAAGCGGGAACGCGATCGGAAGAGACTTACAGCCACGGTGCTCCGCGTGGTGCCCAGCATCCTTGCAATGTCGGCAAGACGGTAATCGTGCACATAGCGCAGAATCACTATCTGGGCGGCCGCCGGATTGAGCACCGCTAGCGCATCGTGTAAGGCCTGATCCAGCGCCAGGTCTTCTGCACTTGTATCGCCTGTATCGTAAGCGGTATCGAAGACCTCCATATTGTCGGTCAACACCTCGCGCTTTTTATCCCGGATCGTGTTCAGCGACAAATTGAAGGCTGCACGGTATAGATACCGCTCTGGCGCGGTGCTGAGGTCCGGCGGAAGTTCCCGATTCAGCAGGCGTACAAAAATCGTCTGGACAATGTCCTCAGCATCGGCCGCGCAACCGGTGAGGCTATAAGCGGTGCGATACATCAGTTCGTAGTGCCGCTCGAAGATCCGCTCCAGCTGCTGAGACAGCTGCTTCGGCGATTCTCCCATGACGATTGGTTTCAAAGCGGTCTCTCTAGACTACATACCCATAAACGAAGCGGTCTATTAGCAGGCCGTCCAGGGAGGAAGAGGCAGACGCGGAACACCGTAGGCGGGGGATCGGAATGGGAATCCGGGAGGTTGGTGAGGGAGTGGCGTGAACGGCGCGTGGTGGCGTTGGCGAGCAACAATCCTATTGAGAGTCAGTGCGCCATTGGCGGAGCCGGCGTCCCATCGGACCATGTCCCAACCGGGACCATCATAATGGTCACCCGTTCTTCAGGATCGTCTGCCGCCAGAACCGGCGAGCCGGCCAGATCGGCTCCCCAGCTTTTCGCCGCATCGCCCGGAACGAAAAACATCAGGTGTGGATGCCAATTCATGCCCTGATCGCTTAAATACTGGCCCTTCGACAGCATGTAGCACATCGCGCCCGGCTCCAGCGCGGGCAATTCCTTCTTATCCAGTGCCGATGCGGTCGCCTGGACGATCTCGGCCTTCGACTTTCCCGCCAGCACAAGTCTGGTCTTCATCAGGTAGATGGGCATAAAAGCTTTTTGCGGACGGCGGATTAAAACAAATGGGGCCACGAATTTTGGGATTCCAGAATTCCGGATGATCGGTGGCGGCGCCCCAGGATCGCTCCACGATACAGAGAAAACCATTCGTGCCTTTCACCGCGGTCCTGTATCCCGTGCGGCCCAGCACCATCACTTCGGCTGGTCCGAAATGGAAGCTGGAGCAGCGCTGCGCGCCAGCGCAATTTCAGACTTCTGGTCGGGCATCAAATACTGATTGAGAGGAGCCATGGCGGGATACGGAGCCTTCTGCGCCTGCGCTCGCGCCTCAGTTGCCTGCCATGACAACCTGAACCAGGAATGCCAAGGCGATGAGATTGCGGCTCGTCATGGGACACTCCAGTATACGCATACTTCTGTGGAGGTCTGGGTGGATCGCCGGCTATCTGACGGACGCAACACCAAGCGCTGCTTATTGCGACTCATTCGCCGGACTGCGCTTGACCGGCTTTCCGTAAACCTCTATCCAGGCGACGTCGGAGTAGCCGCCGAGGCCATGGCCGCTTCCGGGGCTCAGATCGGCAAAACCGACGGCGTCGACTTTACTGAGATCTACCTTATCGAGCAGACCGCCCTTCGTCCGCACGGTGGCCGGATCAAGTTTGAGCCAGCGCACGTCGGAGACGTAGAATTCGCTCTCCAGATAGTCCAGCATGTTCGCGTCGACGTGGTTGCCCACCAACAGCGTGCCGTCGGCGAGCTTCAGAACCGGGCGAACTTCATGGAACCCGGACGTCTTGGTATACCAGCGGATTTTCGCCTTGCCGGTGAGGTCGACAAAGTTCTCCTTTTGACTTAGCGTGAGCGCGCAGGCGGTGGCGCAGAGTCCCGTCCAAATGTGCGGCACATTGCCTTCACTGGTGACGCCGAAATCTTCTTTGCCGGTGCCGTACACAGTCAATTGCAGATCAGGGTTCGTTACGAAGTCTTGTGTGACCGGCACATTTCCGGGAGCTTGCTTCCAGGTCTCTTTAAAGAAAAGCGGGGGAGGCGGCGGCGCTGGTCCTCTGCCGGGCCCGCGGTCTCCAGGTTGCTGAGCAAATGCGCCTATAGGGGCGCACAAGAGAATCCATGCAACGATCATTTGCTTCATAGGAGCTCCCATCATGGGTTACGCATTAACAGACGTTACGCATTGTTGGCGTTACGCATTAGAGACGTTACGCATTATATAAGAGAACCCGACTACCGAACCCGCAGGGGGTCGCTTCTTTTGCATGGCCGACCCGTCACGGCGTGAGAGCAAACGACCTTCCCTTGCATAGCTTTCATATCCACGCGGCGTTCACTTCAAATTCACTGGGAAACATGTTCATATACTGCACTACCCGCGGGAACGAACCTAAGTTCGGTGTGGCCGCATGAGGCAGCGCCTGATGCCAGATCACGAGGTCCCCGGCAGCGCCCGAGATCGGAGTCGCCTGCAACTCCTTTTGCGCAAAGTCGCGCGGACTTTCGCCGGCAGGTATCTGCTTCAGCCACTCGGGGAGCCAGCGGTGACAACCTGCGACGCAACTGAACGCGCCATGATCGGCGGCCGTGTCGGTGAGATACAGAATGGCTTGTGTTCCGAAACGAACGGGAGGAGCCAGAGTCATATCCCAATGCAGCGGCGTCCCCTGAAACGTATATCCGGGCCGCAGCGGAGGATTTACGCCGCAGACATCGACATTCATCCACAAATCACGGCGCCCCCAGATTTGAGCAAAAGCAGTATGAATGCGCGGCGAATTCCGGTTATCCCACAAAGCCGGGTGGTGCGCTAGAGGAATCCAGATATTTTTGTGATACCAGGAGCCGGGCTCATCTCTGGACATGCCCGCGTAAGAGAAGATGGCGTCGACCGCCGCTGAGCACGCCGCGGCGCTCACAGCCTTCTTGACCACGACATAGCCTAGTTCGTCCCAAGACGCGAGATCATCGCGCGAAAGTACCGGCTCGCCCAGGATACTTTCGAGCGCGAAGCCCCCGTCTCCCCGCAGCGCCGCATTGAGACGCTGGATGCGTGCGGGTTGAATGGATCCGCCGTTCTTCGCGAGTACCCAGCACTCGAACTGCTCAAACGACGGCGCCGTGGCCGTAAGGAAATCGAGCGTCTCGCGAATTCCAAGCCGCAAGCCCGCAAGAAGCAACGCGTCCGCTCGCGGCTCTTCAGCTTCCGGAGGCGGTGGTGTGCCGCGATCGGTCCGGCGGGCCCACTTTCCCCATAACCGCTTCAAACCGAAAACACCGAGCGTGCCCCAATCCGACGGCGCTATCTGACTCCCGCACATTTCAACGATGGTACTGCACGGAGGCACATTCTGTCTGCGAGGAGGTGCGTCGCATCAAATCGAGCATCGCTACCGCGGGCGGCAGCGCATCTGGTTGTGCGTGGCGCGGACATTGTTTCTCTCCTGGGCGTCGCTAACGTTGTGCGCTAACGTTGTGCAATGCTACCGCAGTCCCCGATCACTACCGCGCGCAACCGGTTTCTGAACGTTCGGCCAAGCAATGGCGGCGGCCTATCTGACGCGCCCGGGAAATCAGGCTCCCCGATGCTACTGCTGGCGTTCGTAGTAGTAATCGCCAGACACGTGACCTTCAATGATCCGGGTTGCGATGCCATGATCGTCGCGGACGAACCGATAAGTCAGTCCGGTGCCGGAAAAGCTGGTTTCCGACTGCGGAAAAATACGCTGCTTTGGCCCTCCATTCACGCTGATGAACAGCTGATCGCCGGCGAGACTCACTTCAATCGCGCGAGGCCCCTGGATGTAGGGTCCTTGGTAGAAGCCCGCATATTTCGCCAGGATTTCGGGAGTAATTCTCACCGCCGATTTTTCGTCATCGGAGAGGTTGCCTACCCAGTGCTCTTGTCCGCTATCGGTATTTTCATTGCAGACGGTTTCGAGCAACTCCGTATCGGCGGCAAACTGCGCGCGAACCGGCACCGTCCAAGGCTTAGAATAAGCTCCAGGATCCTGGAAGGTCACGGATATTTCCAGGTGGCCAAAATCGGTGCGACGATAGCGCTCCGTCACGCGCAAAGCCTCGGTATGGGGGTAGCCGTCGAGAAGCCAGGTCCGGTCGTTGAATCCTGAACTCTCCACCACCAGGGTGTCGCCGTCCCAGCGGCCCACCGCGTATCCCATCCAACTCGGGTTGGGATTGGTCTCGAGCGCGCGGCCATCCATGAATATTTGGCGGTAAGTGAGGTCTTCATTCAGCATGACAATCATGCTGGGAGTCTGAAGGAATCTCTTCATGCCTCCCGCGCCGGTGCTGTAGCCGGGACCCTCAGGCAGGCAGCGGTAACGAGGGTTGTCTTTAGCGAAGTTCTGAGCGCGCTGCCGGAGCAACGCTTGCGCCCAAGGCTGAATGTCGGCGGGCTTCAGGTCTCCAACATTGCGGACTGCGATATTGCCGACCGCCGTATCCAGGGGGATGGCCCAGAGACCGGTGAGGTCGGGTTTGCCATCGGACGTCCGGGGCGCGGGAGCTGTCAGGTTGGGCTTGCCATCGGCGGTTCGCGGAATGCCCGGCGTGGGGAAGTTGAGCCACTGAGCGCCCAGCGAAACCGGGAGCAGCAATAGAGTCGCCGCAATCGCGATTTTTTTCATGAGGGTTATCCTCCTCTCAAGGGCGCGGCGGTGGCGATGCAGATGTTGGCCGCGGGGCTTTAAACACCACGGCGTTTTGCCGGCCTCCGGCTAGCGGGTGTTGTCGTGATGCTCGCGCGTGACGTAATGCCCGGCGTCCCTATCGACGCAGGGTGCGGCCTCTTCCAGCGCGTCGGGCTGAAGCGTCAGGGTGCGCGACAGGGTCCAGGGTTTCCGCAGGACCTCGGGGTCGTCGGCCGTCACCTGGTATTGAATCGTGTCCCCCACGCGCCGCAGGCGTTCGATGACGTGCAGCTTCCGGCTGTGGAACAAACCGTTGTCTCCCAGCCAGGTTTCGTCGGTGAGCCGGGTGACATCCACAACCAGCGTGTCGCCTTCCCAGTGGCCCACCGAGTCGCCATTATAGGTCGCCGCTGTTTCGGGATCGGTGCCATGCGGGCGTCCATCGAGCGGAATCACACGCCATTGGTTGCCGGTGTTGTCGGCGTAAAGAAAGATCGACCTGTTGGGGCGTGTGCACGATCTGGTGCGGAGGTCCCAAGCGCGGGACGCCGGGCGGAAAACAATGCAGCGTGGGATCTTCCTTGGTCTGATTATCGTCGAGCGATTTCACCTTGGCCGCGGATTCGGGTTTGTATTCCGGGTCGGGATCGTGCAGCGGAGCGGAATAGAGCGCGGCCGACTTGGGACTGAACGCGCCGCCGATCACGAAATTTTCGCCGACCTTCTGAATGGTGCCGATGCCGAAGAAGTGGTGCCACACGCCGTTCAGGTCGGGGTGTCCATCCGCCAGGCGCGGGGTCGGGCGGGACGCTGCCCCGGGATTCTTGGCGGCTTCGGCGGCGTAGTTGGTCTGCGCGCGGGCGCCGATGGCGGAGGCCACTACGACCGCGGCGAGCGCGGCCCGCGTGAGCGTTCGGTGATTGGCGAACTCGGATAGCATGATTTCCTCCTTATGTTTGGTTGGCCGCACGCCAGGGCGGTTCTTGCGAATGGCCGCTACTTTTGCGTCCTCCGCAGATTGGGGTCGGCATCTTGCGGCGACATGCTGAATACGTGGCCATCCGGATAACTTAACCTTGTCATGAAGCCGTAGGCCGGGGTGCCGTCCTTGGCGGGGTTCGCGGTGACGGTTACCTCCTGCTTGTTGCTCAGCAGCACATCCTTGGTCAGCCCGCTGCCTCGGAAGAACAGCGGAGGCAGAGATTGCAGAGCCCAGGTGGTGGTTTTTCCGGCGTCGTCCTTCACGTCCAGATAGACGAAGATGTGCGGATTGACCCAGTCGACTTTGGAGACAACTCCCCGCAAGGTAACGGTCTTGCCGGAGTCGAACTCCGCGGAAAAAGAATGATGCGCGACGACGGGCAAGGCGCACAAGAGCGCCGCGGCCGCCGCCCACCCCAATCGATTTGTGGCTACCATCTGATCCTCCAGCTGTTCCGAGAAGTATATACTCGCGCGCGGCCGCGCACAATGCCTATGCAGGAGCGAGATTGCTGGCTCGGGGGGAGCGCGCAAAAACGATGTGGCGTCGTTGCAGGGTCAGGTGGGCCGCTGAATCTGGGTTGACCGAAAGGAGCGGTTCAAGCGTTTGCGCGATGCATGCGCGCTTATCGGGAGTAATCTCCGAGAATGAGACTTGGGGCCCGCCAGTTTCCGAGCCAGGAAGAAGAACTATCGTCGGCCACTTGGAAGTTAGCGGGCCACGGGTGGGGGAACCGTGCCGCCTTCAGCGAGCGTCTTCATGTTGTTCAGCGCCCGCGTAAACTGCGCAGTCCTTGCCTGAATGTCCTTCTCCCGGGCGGCGTCGTCGGCCAGCATGGAGTTGTCGAAGACCAACGTGTAAACCAGCTTTGACGTGGTCGCAGTCACCGGTACTGCTTCCACTGTGCCGTGATACAGGTTATACCGTACGCCTTCCCGCACCGGCTGGGTGTAGCTGTATGACAGGGCCGTTTTCGAAACGAGAATCTCGATGACAGCGCCGTTGCGAAGTGACCGGACCGCGCCGAATTCGCCATCCTTACCTGAAGTGATGACGCAGTCGACCTGCAGCCATTCTTTGATATCGCAGTATTTTCCGACACGCTTCCAGACCTCCGCCGCCGGACGGTTAACAGTGATTTCCAGCGGGATGGAAATGTAGTGCGGATTCGGAGTCTGAAGCGGCGGCGGAGCTGGCGGCTGGGCGAGAGCGGTGCTGAAGGTGGCGACCAGCACTCCGACGATAGCCGCCAAATACCGCAACTGTGTGCGCAAGAAGAAAGTGTGCATGGCCTATATCGTACATCGTGCAGCCGGGGGAATCGCGTTGTTCCTCCATAGCGACCGACGACACTCCTTCGCATGTGTACTTCCCACAAGCGGACCTCTTGGGCAGTGAGTATTTTCAAGCTTACCCGTCAACCGACCGGGATCTTGGTAGCATAGCGATGGATCATCGAGCGTTGTTTCACCACTCATTCACGAGCAGCCCTGGAAAGGAACAATCTGCCATTCAGCAATGAAGAGATTTCAACCCAGGGGCGATCGCCGTTTAGGAAAGCAGGATCGGCGGCAGCTTCACGTGCTTTACGAAGACGATGCCGTTGTAGTCCTCAATAAGCGGGCCAAACTGCTCGCGGTGCCCGCGGATGACTCCGATACCCCATCTGCGCTTTCTATTCTTTCGGCAGAACTGAAATCAAAGAGGCAACGGGCCTTTGTCGTACATCGCATCGATCGTCACACGTCTGGGATTCTGCTGTTCGCAAAAACCTGGCCAGATCGAGAAGCACTCGTGCAACAGTTTATCCGACACACCCCGGTGCGGGAATATCTCGCGGCAGTTCGTGGTCATCTCCGCTTTAAAGAAGGGACTCTCGTTCACTACTTTCGGCAAGAAGGAATGTTTCAAAAGGTGACCACAGAATGCGATCCAAAATCGGCTCGCGCTGAACTTCGCTATTCCGTGGAACATCGCCTTAGGGGCGCATCGCTCGTCCGAGTCTCGCTGGTGACAGGATTACAAAATCAAATCCGTGTTCAGCTTTCAGCGATCGGCCACCCGGTTATCGGCGACAGAAAGTACAATCCATCAGAAAAGCTGGAACGGCGAATTACTCGCGTCGCTCTCCACGCGGCGCGTCTTCAGTTCATTCATCCACGTTCGGGAGAGAGCGTCTGCGTTGACTGCGAACCTCCTCCGGACTTTCAGTCTCTTCTTCGGGCATTAGGGTTCCCAATCCGCAGGGGTCGATGAAGCTCCCGCCATGCAATTCGCAGCTACGGAGCCATTCCCGAACGGGACACGACTCCGCCTCCGGCGTCATAGACGTTCGGATAGGCTCCGCTGATTCCTCCGGCGGCTGGATTGGCTAACTACGGCACTTGCTGTGATGAGGCCGGCAGGCTGAGTCCTGAAAATCACGCATCCATGCGGTAGCGCGTCTCGGCGCGGCGGTAGAGCGGACGCCACAACAGCCGGTTCACCGAAACTACCAGCGTGGCCATCACGATGGTGGAGAGCAGCAGAAGAGCGAAATTTCCCGCGTCGGTGGCTGAACTGATTTCGGCGCCCAGTCCGAAGGTGGAGAGCACTTGTCCCTTGAAATGGAAATATTCGGCTACGATGCTGGCGTTCCACGCGCCGCCGGATGCGGTGACCAGGCCGGTGATCAGGTACGGAAAGATGGCGGGCAGGATCACGGTGCGCCAGCGGTCCAGGCGGCTGAAGCGGAAAATTTCGGCGACTTCGCGGAATTCGGAAGGGATCGCGATGGCGCCCGCGATCACATTAAATAAGATGTACCATTGCGTTCCGAGCAGCATCAGCAGGATGGATCCGGTGTTGAGCCCGCCGCCGAGGCTGATCAGGCCGAGCAGCAAAACGGGGAAGAGGGCGGTAGCGGGAACAGACGCGGCGATCTGGGCCAGCGGCTGCGCGATTCTCGCCAGGCGCGGGTTGAAGCCGATGGCGACGCCGGCGGGGATGGTCCAGGCCGAGGCAATGACGAGCGCCGCTACTACGCGCAGGAAGGTTGCACCGGCACTTTCGAGCGTGATCACAAGATCGGAACGCGTGATTCCCTTGAGCACCAGCAGACCTTGCAATACGCCGTGGAGAATGAGCAGCAGCACGATGATGCCGGCCAGAACCAGGAATGCCCTTTGCCAATTGGATGGCGCCGTCGGTGTGTCGTCACTGCGGCGCTTCGCGGAAGATAGGTACACGCGCTCCATGAGTGGCGCGGTAATACCTTCGCGCAAACGAGTGAGCAAGGGCGATTTGCGCAGCAGGTTGAGGACGGGCGAGGAATGCGCGCTGGAACTCTCCACTTGCTCGAGTTTGAATTTGTCGGACCACGCGATGGCGGGGCGCCAGACCAACTGATCGATCAAGACCACCACGCCGATCATGGCGGTGATTCCCCAGGTGATGGCGGTGGTGTCGCCGGCGCTGGCGGCCGATTGCAGATAGCTGCCGAGGCCGGGCAGGCGAAAATCGCGCTTGCCGAGCACGAACATTTCGCAAGCCATCAGGAAGAACCAGCCGCCGGCGACCGAGACCATGGAGTTCCACACCAGTCCGATGGCGCCTTGCGGCAGTTCCAGTTGCAGAAATCGCTGGATTTTGCTGAAGCGGTAAACGCGCGACGCTTCCATCAATTCGCGCGGGAGCGCTTTGAGCGAGGCATAGAAGCTGAAGGCCATGTTCCAGACTTGGCCGGTGAAGATGAGAATGATGGAACCGAACTCGACGCCTAATTGGCGCGATGGGAAACAGCGAGACCATCGCCAGCATTACGCCGGGAAGAAAACTCAGCACCGGAATGGATTGCAGAATGTCCAGCACCGCGAGCATGGGCGCTTCCAGACGTTTGTTATATGCGGCGAAATATCCGTACGCCGATGGCGAACACCAGGCTCAGCAGATAGGCGACGATCATGCGCACCAGCGAATAAAAGGAATAGAGCGGAATGGCGGCGGGCGAAAGCGAAATCTTCACGGCCGCGACGGGGGCGCTGAACCAGTAGCGCGCCACGGCGACGATCGCGTAGCCGACGGCAAACAGGCCGGCGAATACGATCGCGTCCATGAAGAAATTCCAGGTGCGGTCCCGGATCAGCGAGCGCGAGAGGCCCGGAACCGTCATGTTTCTGTTCCGACTTCCACGTCTTGCGGCTCGCTGGGCGTTTCTTCGGGAATGAAGAAGCGCTTGCGCTCCGAATCGTGATCGAACAGTTCGGCGTAGCGTCCCCAGTTGATGGCGGTTTCGAGCTGGCGGACGGTTTCTTCCTCGCTGAAGTGCTCGTCCAGGATGTCGTGGAAGAAGTCGTCCGGGCAGCGTGTGATCGGACTTCGATTCCAGCGCGCGCTTGATCTGTTTCAATAGCGCGACGTGTTCGAGCGCGGCGTTGCGGAACAGTTCCTTCTGGCGGAGGATGGGCGCGTTGGAGAATTCCAGGCCCTCCGGCGTCATTTCAACGTCGCCTTCGCTCACCTTCACGAATCCCAGCAGCGCCGCCGCTTCGACGATAGGCAGAAGATCGTCGATTTCAAACGAGAGCAGATCAGCCAGGCGATAAACATCCTCGCGGCCGTTTTGATCGGCGAGAATTTCCAGGAAGCCGGCGATGCCTCCGGTGCGGGCGTGCGGGAGCATGGGATATTTCGGCTGTGTGCCGGTTCGGGCGGGACCGGACAAGGGAACCGCCAGATCGCTGTCCGGCTTGGTGAGAACCTGGTAGATGTAGTCGACGATTTTGTTGAAGCGGGGATTTTTGCGATCGCGGGGGCGGGGAAGGTCGACTTGAAAATCGGTACGGATGCGGCCCGGGTTCTTGCCCAGGACCACGATCCGGTCGCCCAGCAGGACCGCTTCCTCGATGTTGTGCGTGACGATGAACACGGCGCGGGTGGGCATTTTCTTGTCTTCCCACAGCTCCAGCAATTCGCTGCGGAGGTTCTCGGCGGTCAAAACATCCAGGGCGGAGAATGGTTCATCCATGAAAAGAACTTCCGGTTCCACCACCAGGGCGCGGGCGAATCCAACGCGCTGTTTCATGCCGCCGGACAGCTCTTTCGGATAAGCGCTCTCGAAGCCGTCCAGGCCGACCGAATCGAGCATCCGCAGGCTCCTGGCAAATCGGCCTTCGGGCGACACGCCGCGGGCTTTCAAGTGGCGCCTCGACGTTTTCGAGAACGGTGAGCCAGGGAAATAGCGCGAAGCTCTGGAAAACGATGGATACGTTTTCGCAGGGGCCGTTGATGGGAGAGCCATGCCACAGCACCTGGCCGCCGGACGCGCGAGACAGGCCGGTGAGGATGCGGAGCAGCGTGGATTTGCCGGAACCGGAGGGGCCCAGCAGCGTCAGAATCTCATCCGGATAAACGGCCAGATCCAGCGGCGCGATGACCTGGATTCGATTGTCACTCGGCTGGTCGTAGAACTTTTCAACTTGTCGTGCTTCAATCAGGGGCTCCGGCACGCTGCTTATTATCGCAGTCCAGATCAGGCCTGCACCAAGTTCATCGAATTGTCATGCCCTGGCTGGATTGTTTGCGGCTCGAATGCCGTTTCCGGGCAAGATAGACTGAAACCATGCGCTGCGCCACCCTACTCGCATTATGTCTCTACGTAGCCGTAACCCTTTCGGGTGATGATCTTGCGATTACCGAAAAGAGCTTTGGCTGCGTTCTTGATCTGCCGAAAGTGAGAAACACGCGGATTCAGAATCCCGATCCGGAAAAGCTCAGGGAAGCCATCCGAATATTTAAGGACAGCGTGCCCAATAAAGAATATCCAACGGGCACCGTTCTGCAGTTGATCCCGACGGAAGCGATGGTAAAACACGATCGCGCGGCCTTTCCGAAAACCAACGGCTGGGAGTTTTTTGCTTTGAAAGTCTCCGCGGACGGCACCACGATTCTGGACCGCGGAGACAAAGTACTCAATACGTCGTTGAAAAAGCCCTGTCTGGATTGCCACGCGCCGGCGGCGAAATTCGATCTGGTTTGCGAGAAGACGCACGGCTGCGCGCCCATCCCGGTCACCGATCAGCAGATCGCTGCGATGCAGTCCGCCGACCCGCGTTGTAAGAAGTGAAGAAAGGCGAGCGGCGTGAAAACCGAATTGCTGCGATTCAACGGAGCGGTGGAGCGCGATCCCGCCATCGACGCGTGGTTGAAAGAGCATGCCGGCGAATTGGGGGCCATCGCGCGGGAGTGGTTTTCGATAATGCGAAAATGCGGGGACGAGGTTCGGGAGCTCATGCATGATGGCTGTCCGGTTGCCTGTCTGGGAGATGCGCCCTTCGGATACGTGAATGTATTCACTTCGCATGTAAACGTAGGGTTCTTTCAGGGCGCGGCGCTGCCAGATCCGGCGCGCTTGTTGCAAGGTACCGGCAAGTTCATGCGCCACGTCAAGCTGAGGCCTGGAACGGCCACAAACGCCGCGGCCCTCGGCAGGCTGATCGATCTCGCGTACTGGGATATAAAGGCGCGCGTTGAAAACGGCTAGTAGTGTACGATTTAAAAACGGCGTTCAGGATGCTGATGCCGGGCGCTTGAGAAGCATGGGAGACATGACGATGAAACTGGCGAAAGCGGCGTTGCTTTTCACCTTGTCCGCGGTGGCGGCCCTGGCCCAGGTGAATGTGGGAGAAGTGAAGCCTGAAGCCGGCCTGCCCTTCACCATGACGACCGTGGCCACATTTGAACTGCCCTGGCGTCTGGCCTTCCTGCCCGATGGCCGCATGCTGGTCACCGAAAAGATTGGGCCCGTTTGGCTGGTATCCCAGGATGGACAGAAGATCCAGGTGGCCAATACGCCGCCGGTGTATTGGCAGGGTCAGAGCGGGATGATGGGGGTCTTCCTTTCGCCGGCTTACGCGAACGACCAGCGAATCTATCTCACCTATGCCGAGCCAGGTGATTATGGCGGTGGCCTGGCGCTAGCCCGCGCCAAACTGACCGCCACCGCCAAGTCGGCAAAACTGGACAACTTCGAAGTGCTGTGGCGCCAGTTGCCGAAGGGCAAGGGCGGCCAGGAAGGCGCGCAGATCGCCTTCTCGCCCGACGGTCAGTATCTGTACCTCACGGTAGGCGACCGCCAGCGCTTCACTCCTGCCCAGGATCCCAACCAGCCCGAAGGCAAGATCCTGCGCCTGACACTGGACGGCAAACCCGCTCCCGGCAATCCCAACTTCGGCAAAACCGGTGCGGCCACCATTCCTCTGATCGATCCCGCGCGCGACACCGAAGCCGCCAAGACCGCGCCGGTGGTGAGCACCTACACCTTTACCGGGCCCAATCTGACTCCCGCCGAGACCTGGGCCAGCGGCGTCCGCACACCCTATGGCCTGGCGTTTTCCTCCACCGGGGAATTGTGGGAAGTGGAGCACGGCCCGCGTGGCGGCGACGAGCTGAACCTGATCGAGGAGGGCAAGAATTATGGCTGGCCGCTGGTCTCCTATGGCAACAACTACAACGGCGTGCCCATTCCCCGGCCCGACACTCGGCCCGACCTGGCGAAACCGGTGCTCTATTGGGCGCCCGTGGTTGCTCCGGGCAACCTGATGTTCTACCACGGAACCCAGACTTTCCCGCAATGGAACGGCAGCGGCTTCATCAGCGGACTGAGCACCAAGTCGCTCAACCGCATCATTTTTGACGGCCACGGGGGCGCCAAAGCCGCCGAGCGATGGGATGTGGGCCACCGTATTCGCGATGTCGAAGAAGGCCCCGACGGCTCGCTGTGGATGCTGGAAGACGCCAATCCCGGCGCCTTGATCCATGTGATGCCACAGGTGACCAGTTCGCGTTAGTGAACAAGAGGCGGAAGGCCGAACCCATCCGGCCCCTTTTTCGCTTTGAGGAGATGACTTAATGAGGACTACACGATTCCTTGTCCTTTTGCTGGCCGCGCTGCCGATCGTCCCTCAGGATAAGAACGCGCTTCCACCAGACATCAACCCGGTGACGCTCTCGCGGCTGCCCCCGGTAAGCGCGGCGGACTTGGACGAAGATGGGAAGCGTCTTCTGGCTGCCAGGACCAACTACACGCCCGGGCCGGGACCGGCCCACGTGACTGTCTACAGCCCCAGGGAGCTCGATCTGGGTATACCCTCCGGCGCGAAGAGCCCGGTAGGCCCTCGCTACTTTCAAATCGCAGTGCTGATCACAGCCCGGGAGATCGACCAACAATATGAATGGACTGCGCACGAGTTGGCCGGCCGGCGGCAGGGCTTGGAGCAATCGGTCATTGATGTGATCAAGTACAACCGGGACGTAGCGTCACTGTCCGATAAAGACGCGACACTGATCACTTTCGGGCGGGCACTGTTCCGCCAGCACCGCGTCAGCAGCGAGCTTTGGCAAAGCATGGTGAGCCTTTTCGGACGCCAGCGCACGGTGCAGCTCATGATGATCATGGGCGAATACTTCAAGGCAGGCTTCATGATGAATGCCGTCGATCAGCACCTTCCGCCAGGGCGCGAGCCCTTGCTGCCGCAATTAAACAAGTAATCCGCAAGGAAAAGCCGCCCGTGCAGGAAACGTGTTGCGGGCGCTGGCGTGTGCCGCATGCTCAAGTGCGAGTTTTGCTGCTGCGTTGATTCGGGATATCCTGGTTCGCGAAGGAGACGACTCATGCATAGGACCATCGTTGCCGCAGCCGCGGTGCTACTCATAGGGGCCGGCGCGGGCCTGGCGCAACCGCCCGGCATCACTCGCGAAATGATTGAACGGTCGTTGCCGCTGGAAGGCGCGCCGCTGGCGGTGCCTGGACCGTACAAAGTCACATCCGAAAAGGCGCTTCGGCTCGCCCGGCTATCTGGTGTTTTACCCAGCGGCGCTGGACGCCTTTCCGAAGAAGGACACGCTGCCCGTGATGGTATGGGGCAACGGTGGTTGCGCGATCGACAGCACGCGCTACTCGGGCTTTTTAACCACCATCGCTTCGCACGGCTTTTTGGTGCTGGGCACGCTTCCCCAGGAAGGCGCTGCGCGGCGGCAGGCGACCGCCGATGACCTGCGCGCCGCGATCGACTGGGCCGGCAAAGAAAACGCACGAGGCGGCTCGCCGCTGGAAGGCAAGATCGCCGTGGACAAAGTCGCGGTCATGGGGCAGTCCTGCGGAGGATTTCTCTCGATCGCGCTGGGCGCCGATCCGCGCGTCAAGACGATCGGCGTGTTCAATTCCGGCGTACAGAAAAAGTGGGTCGCCGTTTCCCACCGCGGACGACCTGCCCAAATTGCACGGGCCGGTGCTGCTCGTCAACGGGAGCACGCCCGACTTCATGATGGAGACGTCCCGAGCGACGTTCGACATGATCAACAACCTGCCGGCGTTTTACGGCGCCCGGCACAACGCCGGCCACACCGCCACCGTCTTTCATCCGGGCGGCGGCGAGTTCGCCAATGTCGCATCGAACTGGCTCCTGTGGACGTTCAAAGGCGACAAGAAAGCCGCGCAAGATGTTCGCCGGCAAGAACTGCGGTCTCTGCACGAATTCGAACTGGGACGTGGCATCGAAAGGGATCAATTGATGAAGCTGCCAATCGCGCTCGCGGTATTGGCCGGCTGCGCGGCGGCGGCCGTGGTCTCCGCGCAGAGTTCTTCGGCCTGGTCTCCTTCCTCTTCGTTCCCGCGCGGCGGCAGCCTGCAGAACTGGCAGAATCCCGGACTGAAGAAGGTGCTCGCGAAGTGCCAGAATCCGCCAGCGCCGTTCAGGATTCCCATCGCGGGCAACTCGGCCAACGCGACCGCGGCTCCGCCGGATCCGGTGCTTCCACCCACGGCCGCAATTCCGGGAGTTCTGGCCGCCGGGCAGGCATGGAAGGTGGTCTGGTCGTGGGAGGGCAATAATGTCGACGGTCCCATCGCCGCCGGCAACGGCACGGTGCTGTTCGCGAACAACGACGCCAGCAACGTGATGCAAATGAACCCATCGACGGGCCTGGCCAAGGTTGTCTACCGCGACACGAACACCGGCGGCGCGGTCTCACGAGGCAAGAACGGCGAGCTGTTCGTCGCCGAACGCGGGCTCGGATCGGCCATCGAAGAGCTGGCGCCCCAGCGCAAGATGCTGGCGAATTCGTTCCACGGCGAGCCGCTGGATTGCGTGGGCGGCGTGGTGAACGATTTGATGGCCGACGCGCGCGGCGGCGTGTACTTCTCGGTCACCGGCGCCAGGGACAGCGGAGTGTTCTACGCCAATCCGAAAGGCGTGGTCTCGCAGTACGGGAAGAATGTTCCGCTCGCCAACGGCATTATCCTGAGCCCGGATGAAAAGACGCTTTACGTGACCAACGGCGCGACCGTCTTTGCATTCGACGTGATGCCGGACGGCTCGCTGACCAATCAGCGCGAGTTCGGCAAACTGCGCGGTGGTGATGGCGGCGACGGATCGGCCGTCGATCAGCAGGGCCGCGTGTATATTGCGACCGGCAAGTCGGTGGATGTCTTCGTGCCCGACGGCAAGTTCGCCGGCAGCATCCCGGGCCCGCAGGGCCTGCACGGCACGTTCTTCGGCGGCCGCGACAAGAAGACGCTGTTCGGCATCGTGTTTTACGGCGGATGGGGAACGCCCAGCGCGCGAAACCGTATCATCGCGATTCCAACCATCGCCCAGGGTTATACCGGCCGCGCGAAATAGGTCCAGGCGATTCCACCCGCGCCACAATCCGTATCCCGGCCGAAGCTCTGTCGCGGATTCGAACTCGGCGGAACAAACGACGTTCCTGGACCTCGTGCTGATTAAGGGGAAAGGGCTGTTTTCAACAGTTGGCGGGAGAAGCCGCGGACTCCATGGCGAATTTTGAAACCGGTTCGCGACATCGTAGCCAAGATGTGAGCGACATCGTAGAGAGATGCGCGGAGTTCCGAGGAACTCGAACCGATGGCGCATCGGCCAGGACAGTGGGGCAAGTATAGAATAAATGCAAGTTGCGTTGGCACGGCGGCTTCTTAGCGTCAGCCCGGATAGAGGTTCGGGTGCCTTCGCGGGCTGGAGGGCCTAACAGGCTCGCTGGAGGAGCAATTGGCGCACGAGCTGTTCATAAGTTATCGACGCGATGATGCCTCAGCCGAGGCGATCAACATTAAGTCCGTCGTCTGCAGCCACTTTGGTGATGGCAGCGCATTCCTGGATACTTCATCCATTCGCGCCGGAACCCGGTGGGCTGACACCATCAAGGCGGAACTAGACGCGGCGAGCACGGTGATTGCAGTTGTTGGCCCGAGCTGGCTCACAGCCGGGCAGAACGAATGGGGACAACGACGCATCGATGACCCGGATGACTGGGTTCGACAAGAGCTCGCGACATCGTACAGTTCAAACAAAAGGGTACTGCCTGTTCTGGTCAGGGGGGCTAAAGTCCCTCCGCAGAATGCTCTTCCCGACCCCTTAAAGCCGCTCGCCGCCGAGCAGGCGATCGAGATACGTCGCGACTACTGGGAGCACGATGTTCAGTTGCTCGTCGCACAGTTAGATGATCGACGGGCAGACCCCTCTGAGGGAGGGCAGTGGACATGGCCTTACCCCCGGCGTTTCCCAGAAGGCCCCGCCCCGGTCCCGCTTGAAAAGGTTAGGAGCACCATCGCGGCGGAACTCGGCAACTGGACATTGGAAACCTCGAAGCTGCCGGAGAAGGCAGACCTAAAGCGGGAGGAACTCTGTCGCGAATTCAAATTTAATACGTTTCAGGAGGCAATCGGATTTATGAACCAGGTTGCACCTGGCTGTGATATTGCGGGCCATCATCCACGCTGGGAGAACATATGGAAGACGCTGAGAGTTTTCCTCACGACCTGGGACATACAACGCCGCATCTCGGATCGAGACATCCAACTCGCCCGGTACTTCGAGCGGGCCTATTCCGAGTTCCCGGGAGCGGCCCATGAAGAACCCGAGAGAAAAAGTAAGCCAACAACCGGAGGCGTCTGATGTGGAGTCCAAGCCGCGGACCAGTCCAATCGCGGACAACCTGCGGCAACAGCGAGCCGTCCCTGCCCGCAGCCGTAGTGTCTCTGCCGACAGGCGGGATTCCCGACGCCGCTATCCTCGCCTGGCGCCGAAGATCGGCAAACTCCGAGCCGTGCAACGGCCCAGACCATCGCAGGCGCTGGCACTGGCCCACGCGGAACGAATTCAGCCGCCGGGGAGCGCGATCCAATCCTCGACAACGCTCGTGGAGCGTTACGGCTGGAATTAGGGAGTATTCTTAGACAAGTACGGGAAACGCACGAAACGGTTTCCACCAGCAAGGACCCACCGTTGGCTTCGAGAAAGGAGTTCTATGGAATCCCAAAGTGTCTCGATGTTCGTCAGTCACAAAGTCGCCAGCCACGAGCGCGCCGCCCGCCGCATCAAAGAGATCCTGGAGGCCCGCACGGAACGCTTGACGATCCATATATGCGAAGAAATCGACGCCGGCGACAGTTTTCGCTCTTGGATTAGCACCCAGATTACCGCCGCCCGCGCCATGCTCGCGCTTCTGCCGCCAGGCGCCACCAGAGACACCACCTGGATGTCATACGAGATCGGCGCCTTCCAGTCGCACCCGAGCGGCCGCCTCCTGGTTCTCAAGCGCCCCGGCGACCCAATTCCCTCCACCATCAACGAAATCGAAATCATCAACGCCGAGAAGTCGGACATCCGCAACAAGTTCCTCGAACCGCTCCTCACGCGCGACAACTTCATAGCAGACATAAAAGCCCTAAACAACCGCCTCTGCCATGCCGACCTGGACCGCGACGCCGAAGAGATCGAAGAGGGATTCAACGGCGTTCTTCCCACCAATTCCGAAATTGTCGGTGCCGCTCTGACGGTGGAACTCATTCAGCCGGCGAGCGACAACATGGACGAAGCAGGCATAACCGCATCACAGGACTTTTCGGAGATTCTGGATTGGCGTTTGTCCGCTTCCGCCACCTGGAAGGACCTGAAGGTCCACGCCTTGCTTGAAAAAGGCAAAGGGACGTTCTGGGCGCAAGAGCTGGAGGATCTGATGGCCGGAGTAGCGCGCGAGGAAAGCGTGCGGCGGATCCTCACATCCACCTTTCGCGGCCGCGGCCCGGACAGCTTCGGAAAGATCTTCCGGCCTGCCCTGAATCGCGTCGACTACATTGACAATCAGCCCGTGCGCTTTTACTTCACGTTTCATGAGGTTCTCGTGCCGGAGTTAGTGAGGCCCAGCGGTCCGCTGGGTGACGTCACCGATTTGCTTTTCGTCACGATCCGCTTGCGTTGGGAGGTGCTCTATCCGTTCCTGCTCAAACGCCTGGAAGCCGAAGGTTCACCGGATAAGTGGCAAATGAATGAAGGGGACCGCGGCAAGCTCATCGGCAATGTAATCGGCAGTCTGCGTACCATTGAGCTGCAAGTGGAGCGTCATCATATGTTCGATGCGGCCGTCGCGGCCTTCCCCCCAACTACGTGGGACGAATTGGTACTCATGCTGAAAGAGCGCCAGCAGATTGTAGCCGCTATCGAAGCAGCCGGCCAGCAAAACGACTTTCTCGGACTGATGAAGGAGCTGCAGCGGGCCGTCGGCTTCAATTGCCGCGTGATGCCCCTCTTGTCGCAGCGCTTCAGCGAACTCATGGACGAAGACACCATCCGTATTTCGAATGTGGCTGAATGGCAAGGTCCCGCCGTCAAGGCAGCCCCTTGAGTGAAGGCGAGTTTGCCGATTATTGGCGCGAATTCCCTTTCGAACCGCCCAAGGCTCAGGAAGTCTGATTCCAGGACGTCAACCGATCGCCAACGTCCCGATCGTCGCAGCCGCGCGGGAACAGCACTCGGCTGCATTCTCTGCCCGCAACCGTTCTCCAATGTGCCGGCGGGTATTCCGCCGTTCGTGCGTTGCTAGCGATGCCCGGCTGCCCTGGTGTCGCGCCGACAGTCCAGCATTTTCCAATTGAAGGATGAGCATGAAATCCGTTCCGTTCGACCGGAGGAAGAACGGGATAGGGAGTGAGGAGGCCGCGCAGCGGCCGACTTCCTTTCTTTGGTTTTTTGGTTTCAGAGAGAGAACAGGAACCGTCGTCGCGAGCGGCTGTGGGAAAGTGGGAAACCTGCTTTTGGTTTTCCACTTTTCCATGGCCGCGAAGCCGGGCGGTGGGAATGTGGAAATCTCGCGCTTTCTGCGAGATTTCCAAGGGACGGTGGAAAGAGTGGAAAACCCGTTTTTGGTTTTCCATGCTTTCCACGGGCCCGGCATTTCCACGGCCTTCATTTAGTGGAACTTCGGCAAGGACGGTGTCTGGCATTGCCGAAGCAACTTGGCCTTGGCCACACTCATCCGGCGAGCGCATTCGGTGTCGCTGATGGCCAGCGCCCGCTTCTCCAGTTCCGGCAAACTCAACCCCGGTTTCAAAAACCGTTCCGCTTCGGGCAGCGATTGCAGCTTCTCGAACGGCGTCCGGTAGTCCTCGATCTTGTATTTGCGTTGGCGTTTGCCGCGCTCGTCCAAGCTCACTGTCGCGAAGCCGCAGGGCCGGTGAAAGTTCAGGTACGGATTTAAATGCTCGGCGTAGAAGTTCTGCAGCTCCCCGGCGTGTGCGCCGGCGATATGTCCGTAGCCGATCAGCTTGCGGATCACCGCGCCGTTTTTGCCTTCCACCAGTGCGTTGTCCTGGCTCCGGCACGCCCGGCTCTTGGTGAATTCGGCGTGTAGCTTTCGCAGCATTTCCGCCACCCGATGATTGATGTACTCCGAGCCGTTGTCGGTATGAAAACCGCGGATCGGAAAGGGAAATTGCGCCATCACCGCTGCCAGCACCGGCATCAGATAGGCCTCGCTGATCTTCTCGGCGCAGCCCACCACCTGCCACTGCGTCACTGCATCCACGGCATTGATGTGGTACACGCCTTTGCTCCCCGCGCTGTCGCCTTGATGCACCGTGTCCACGCGCAGATATCCCGGCCGCCCTTGCGGGTCTGGCTTGCGGCGTTGTCCGATCGCGGCCGCGGTTGACTGCGTGGGCTCCAACACCGCCGCTTGGTTGCGATAGCGCGCGCTCGCCCGCAGATTGTACAAGTGCGCCACGCTGATCTTCGCCAGCCGCTCGTACTGCTTCTCTCCGAACTGTTCGTGGGCGCGCTGCAAAATCCGCCGGGTGGCGGGTCCGCTCAATCGCCCATGCGCCCGATCCACTTCCGCCAACAACGCAATGTCTTCCACCGTGTACCTGGCTGTGAACGTGTGCCGTTGGTACGACTGCGCCCGTATCAGCCCGTGATCCAGAAACGCCCGGATCAAGCGCGTGGTCTGCGCCTCCCTCAACCCCGTCACTTTCCGCACGTAGGCCCGTACCAGGCCCCGCTCGCCTTTTCCCAAACTTCGGTACTTCTGCGCCGCCAATACCCGCTCCACCCACAGGTGTCGTTCCTCCCGCCCGCCACTGCTGAACTCGAGCGGCTCGCTCGACCGCAAAAATTCTCGGATCTGATCCCGGCTCAGGCTCTCGGCATTCTGCATCCGTATCTGCACCCGGCCGCGCCACGCCTACCCCATTGTTCCCGTTTTCATGCTCATCTTGCATTGGAAACCGCCCCAGCCAATTCACTAGTTTCATGCTCATCTTGCATTGGACAATTCTGTCCCGCGGTTACCCGTTTCGCTCCTTTGGCGCGGGGAGTATAATTTAGCGATCTGGATTTGTTCGATAGCGGTGTACGTCAGGAGGTTTGAACATGACCATGCTGAGGACTTTACTCGCCGGATGTTTGTTCGGGATAACAGCGCTAGCCGCATCCCATCCCATTACCTTCAACAAGGACGTTCTTCCCGTGCTGCAGAAGAATTGCCAGAATTGCCACCGCCCCGGTGAAGTGGCTCCCATGTCCCTGCTGACGTATTCGGAAGCGCGTCCGTGGGCCAAGGCGATGAAGGTCGCGGTGCTCACGCAGAGAATGCCTCCGTGGTTCGCCGATCCTCAATATGGCCACTTCGCCAACGATCGCCGCTTGCGCCCCGACGAAATCAAAATCCTCACCGAGTGGGCCGACAACGGTGCTCCGGAGGGCGACGCCCAGGACAAACCCGCGCCGCGCGAGTTCACCAACGGCTGGCAGATCAAGCCGGACATGATCATCGAAATGCCGGAAGAGTTTCACCTGCCGGCCACCGGGACCATCAATTATCAGTACATCCGCGTGAAGGGCAACATCAAGGAAGATATCTGGGTGACGGCCGCCGAAATGCGTCCCGGCAATCCCAAGGTGGTGCATCACGGAAAGCTCTGGGTGCTGCCGCCCGGATCGAAATGGATGGCGGACGCGATGCCGGGCAGGCCTGTCGAAGGTCGCGAGACAGGCAAGAACGATCAGGTGGACGGCAACGATGTATTAGGCAAGTTCAACCCCGGATTGGGCCCGCAGAGCTTCGACGTCGGCGGCTCGGCGAAACTGGTGCCTAAGGGCTCGGACTTTGTTTTCGAATTGCACTACACGGCCTCCGGGACCGCCACCACGGATCGCTCCAAGGTGGGGCTGGTGCTCGCCAAGGAACCGCCGCGGAAGCGGTATTATCTGACGCCCGGAACACCGTCGGCCGTAAACCTCGTGATTCCTCCCGGCGACAGTAACGCCGAGGTGGTGGCGGAAGGCACGGTGGGCATCGACGCCGAACTGGTATACATTCAGCCGCACATGCATTTGCGCGGCAAAGACTACGAACTTCGCCTGATCTTTCCGAACGGTCAAACCGAAACGGTCTTCAAAGGCAAATGGGATTTCGATTGGCAGCTCGGCTACGACCTGGCCGATCCCCTGCCTGTGCCCAAGGGCACTCGAATCGTAACCATCGCGCATTTTGACAACTCCGCCAACAATAAGTACAACCCGGATCCGCGGAAAGAAGTCCACTGGGGTTTACAGAATTGGGATGAGATGCAGGGTGGGTTCCTGGGCTTCATCGTCGATCGGAACACGGACATCAGCAAAATCATGAAACCTTCTGGAGTGAGCCTGCAGCCGCCCGGCAAGTCCGGCCCGGTGCTGAGTATGCTGGAGCCCGCGCCGAAGAGGTAAGGCCCGGCCTCTAACGCCAGGTCAGTGCTTTCCCAGAGTGCCTTGAGGGCGCGCCGGGTCGCCGCCAACTGTCGGGGGCCCTTGCAGATGGGGCAGATCCTGATTGTTTTCCTGGCAGATGTATTCCATCAGCTCGAAGCCGGCCGGGGCACGATGGGCTGTGAAGGTCGCCTGGAACGGCCTCTCGTAGTCCCCCGGATCGTCAATCGTAACCTGGTTGATTAGCTTGTCGGGACCATCGAATGTGTAGCGCTCGATGGTGTGCAGACCCTCGCTGTGTGGATGTCCCTTGAAGTCGAACCAGAAGCGATCGTTGTAGCCAACCGTATCCACCACCAGCGTTTTTCCTTCGAAGTGGCCTATCGAGTGGCCGTACCACGTGGGGTCGGGATCGGCGGGGTGGGTGCGGCCGTCCATAAAGATTTGGCGGTAGCTGTGAATGTTGCCCTCGAACAGGAAGAAGATGTGGGTGGGCGTCTGCACGATGCGCCAAGGATACGGGGCGATGCGAGGCACACCGGTGGGCAAACAACGGGTCTCCGGATCGTCTTTGGAAAGCCGCGATTCGAAAATCTTGCGCGCTTCCGGGCGGAGCGGTAACGTCTCGCCCGGCTTCAAACCTTCGGAGATGTCATCGATCGGCCCGCCGCCTTGATAGATGCCAGAAAAATCGGGTGTCTGGCCGAGAAGCGTGATGGCGAAGGCCGTGAATAGCAGCGTGATCCTCATTGGCGTCCAGCTTCACCCCTGCCGCCCTTCCTTAAGCGATGCGGCCACTTCGCAAATGGCCCTGTGTTGCCTCCTGGGAAAGCAGCAAGCAGGGTGACCTTGCTTAGTTTACTCGATCCCATCAACAGGTGACATCGCAGCCTTACCACGATGCGGGGTTACGTTAGCCCAGCAGAACTCAGCAGTTCACGCGCCAGGGAGAACGGGATGTCTGCTGGTTCGCACCCGGGGCAGAGTGCATGAAAAAGCGTTACGAGGCCGCTGCGGTTCGCCCCGGCCCGGCTCACTTTTAGCGGTCGATTTCTCGACCGCTTCGCATGAATGTAGCGATCATTACGGCGCCGTCTCTTCCGCCGGTCTGTCACGGGCCCGCGCGCGCGCTGTGCACCGACAGCGCCGACCGATCAGTAGCCAGACCAACATTGTCCTCTTCCGAATACAAGCTTCGGCGGAGGCGCAAGTCTCCGCTCTATTTGCTCTGCGGATAGGAATGGGTATTCCATCCACAGACTCGAGCCGCTGTGCAACTCCTGGTTCCACACTTTCCACAATGGCGAGTGGGGTGCAACCAGGAATGGCGTCTTGTCTCCTGGCGCCTGTGGATAGCGAGCGACGCAGGGATTCTGATACGCGTGGCCTTCGACGGTGTGCCCCAAAACCGTGATGCCGGGTTTTAGCTGCGCCGAGAGCTTCTGAGCGAAGCCACCGGGGTGACCTGCCAGGCAAGCATATAGAACCACTTTGCAGTTTCCCGCCGCCGTTCTGTTGATGGCTTGTACCAGCCCGGCGATGTCTGATTCATGAATGCCCGCCGAGGGCAGGCTGTTCACGGTTCCGTGCCCGAAATATGCGATCACATCCAGCCGGCTCGCCGCGCTGATCGTCTGGAGAACAGCGTCACGCGCCGCCGCCTTGTGCGTCCCAATCGTCTCGTCGATTAGGGTGACATCCAGCCCGTATTTGCGGGCAAACAGGTGCGCGCCAGGGATGAAAGCCCCCGTCGCATCATGCCGCCCTTCCCGATTCCTTGCTGCCGCGAAGACGACTCCGTTCATTGTGCCCTCTCTCCTTCATTTCTTAAAGCGCGGAACACCGGAGAAAACTGCAACGTGCCGCACGTTTTTTTGCCGGCAAGAAGAAGGCAAATGACCCCGGAGGGCAAATACGACTCCAGCCGCCCCGGCCGCAACCGCGGAGTTCAAGGACGGCCAACCCGTATTTCGAAGCAAAGCACCCCAGGCTTCGAGTGAAACGGTAGCCTGTTTCGATCCGGTGTGGACGGATGGCCATCCTACGGCGGAGGCTGCCCAGAAAAATTCGACAGCGGCGCCGCGCGGTAGCAGCCTGACGAAATCAGCCACATCTGATCCGGAGTGACAGCTCGCCGTTCAATCGCGCCCGCGATCTACTTTTCCTGCAGCTCATCCGCTGCACCTCCCGCTGGCGGCTTCGAGCCCGGCCGACATGAAATTCCAGAATCCCGTTCCGCTGAATCGCAACACCGGAGCGTCACGGACGAAGGGCAAAAACCTTCGGTCGTGTGTTGATGGAAAGAACTGTTTGTGCAAGCCTGAAGGACGCGCTTCCGCTTCCGTCTATAACATGATCAGGCCGATTGTAGAAATTTGCTTTCTGCCAATCGTGATCTTGGCTTCGGCCGCTAAGCCCGTAAAGCTCACTGACTCGGGCGATGTCGAGTCCAGCCGCGCCGCCAAATCGTGTAGACTTGGCCACCAGGAGGTTTTCATGAAACGTTTATCGGCCGGAATCGGGCTAGGCTTTCTCCTGCTGGGGCTGCTGTTCGCGCCGGCCGTTGCCCGTGCGCAGATTCTGGTTGCCGGAGAAGGTCCGGTTGTGTACGGGCACCACCATCTGAACACCACGAACATGGCCGCGCAGAAGAAGTTCTATGCCGACACGCTCGGCGGCACTGTGGTCAAGATTGGTTCCGGTGAGCGGCAGCAGGAGATCATCCAGTTCCCGAATGTTCTGATCTTTTTCCGGCCGATGCAGGCGCCGACGGGCGGCTCGATCGGCACGACGGTGAACCACATCGGCTTTTCCGTTCCCGATCTCAAACCGGTGGTGGCGAAGATCAAGGCCAACGGCTTCCAAATGATCACGGCCGATTCGGTGGCCGCCAACGTAAAGGTGACCGGCGACATTGCGGCCGCCAGTCCGACGACCAACATCGCGTTTGTGCTCGGCTCCGGAGGATGTCAAAGTCGAACTGGTCGAAGTAAAATCGCAGAAGGCGCCGATTCAGCTTCATCACATCCACTTCTTCGGGCAGAACGAACACGGAGATGCAGGCGTGGTACGCCAAGACGTTCGGCGCGAAGATGCTTCCGGCCAATCCCGGGTCCGCCTTCGTGCAGGATCAACTGCCCGGAGTGTTCCTGAACTTCAGCCCCTCTCCGACGCCGACCGTCGGCACCACCGGCCGGTCCATCGATCACATCGGCTTCGAGATCAAAAACCTCGAGGCGTTCACCAAGAAGCTCGAAGCCCAGGGCATCAAACTGGATGTCCCCTACACGGAAGGTGCCCCAGCTTGGCATCGCGATCGCGTTCATCAAAGATCCCTGGGGAACGAGTATCGAAATGACGGAAGGACTCGCCGACTCAAGTAGGGTTAGGTCAAATGAGAACAGCTATTCTTCGCTCTAGCGGCGCTGCTATCCTGCGCTGCGCTGCCCGCGTTCGCACAACTCGTCAGTCATCCGGACGCGCCAATCCGCATCGGCCACTATCATCTCAACGTCACCAGCGTCGAGGCCCACAAGAAGTTTTGGGCCGATACGCTCGGCGGCAAAGCCATGAAGTTCGGCAAAATCGATGTAATTGAATTTCCCGACGCGTTCATCTTCCTGCGCGTGCGGAAGCCAACCGGGCCCACCCGAGGCACCGCCTTCGATCACATCGGCTTCGCAGTGCCCAACGTGCCGGCCATGGCCGCCAAGCTGGCAGCCGCGGGATATCAGGAAACCACCGGGCGGGAGCCCAAGCCGGGCGCGCCGCCACCAGCGGCATCGGGCACGTCGGCGGTGTATGGACGCTTTGCGTATTTTCTCGGTCCGGACGGGGCGAAAATCGAGCTCGTTACCAGCGCTGAAAAAGACGCGCCGCCGATTGTGGCGCATCATATCCACTTCATCAACAAGCAGTACGTCGAGATGCAGCAGTGGTACATGAAGGCGTTCGATGCAACTTTGCGTCCGGGACAAACCGACTTCTTCATTGGCGCCGACCTGCCGGGCGTCGGATACAGCCTCAACTTCTTCCGGTGGGAAGGCGACCAGTCCATCACTCACGTCCCCACCGCCGGCCGCGTCGTAGATCACGTGGGATTTGAAGTGAAGAACCTGGAGGCGTTCTCGAAGACGCTCGAAGCGAAGGGCATCCAGCTCGTTCGGCCTTACAAGAAAAGAGACCCAGCCATGAACAACATCGCCACCGCGATGATCGTCGACCCGTGGGGAGTTTCCATCGAGCTGACCGAGGGCCTGGACAAGATCAAATGATTTCAGCCCGGAAGCTTTGCCACCAGTGAGCCCAGGGACTGAAACGCGAGCCAGCGCATGATATCTTTGATCGGATGATCCTTACCAGCGCGCGATCTGGGTGTAAATCTGCGTGGAGGCGCACCGCTCTGGCGGTGGGAATCCTGACGTTAGCCGGAGGAACGTGGCTCTCCGGCGCAAAAGACCGCCAAGCCAGTGAACGTCGACGGCAAAGTCGCTGCGCAACGCCGGCAGCGTGGCGAACGATCCCTGCCGGGCTCCTGGCTGACGTTACGGGCGCAATCAGAGCGAGACCCGCTACAGCACGCTGAAGCAGATCAACGACTACGAATGCGAAGCGCCTGGGCCTGGCCTGGACCTACGCGGTCGGCGCCGGCGGCGGCAACCAGGAAGGCACGCCGCTGGTGTGGAACAACACGCTCTACGGCATCACCACCTGGAGCGTGGTTTACGCGCTGGACGCCAGGACCGGCAAAGAGCTGTGGCGCTGGGATCCGGAAGTGAACCAGACCGCCGTTCGCCCCAAGATTTGCTGCGGCACCGTGAATCGCGGCCTGGCGTTCTACAACGGCACGATCATCGCGCCGGTGATCGACGGACGGCTGGTTTCGCTCGACGCGCTCACCGGCAAGCCGATTTGGGAATCGCGCGTGGCTTATCCGCAGGATTGGTACACGCTGACCATGGCCCCGCGCATCGCCGGCGACAAAGTCATCATCGGGGCGTCGGGCGGCGACAAATGGACGCGCGGCTTCTTCGCCGCGTTCGACGCCAAGACCGGCCACGTCCGCGTGGAAGTTCTACACGGTTCCCGGCAATCCCGAACTGGCCGCCGGAGAACGATGCCATGAAGGCTGCGCTCAAGACCTGGGGCGGCGACTTCTGGACCAAAGGCGGCGGCGGTGCGGTTTGGGACGGCTTCGCCTACGATCCCGACGTCGAACCTGGTGTACGTCGGCACCGGCAACGCCGAGCCGTGGCATCAGAAATTTCGCGGCGCGCAGAACGTGGACAACCTTTATACCTGTTCGATCCTGGCTGTCGATCTCGCCATCCGGACAGCTCAAGTGGTATTTCCAGACCACGCCGAACGACAACTGGGATTACGACAGCGTCCAGCAGCTGATGCTGCTCGATCTGAACATCAACGGGCAAAACAGCGCAAGGTGATCACGCAGGCTTCGAAGAACGGATTCTTCTGGGTGCTGGATCGCATGACGGGCGAGTTCATCTCCGGAGCCCCTTATGTGAAGACCACATGGGCCCTCGGGCTGAACGCCAAGGGCCGCCCGATCGTGAATCCCGCAGCTTATTACGACAAGGACCCCATCGCGCTGTTTCCCACCGGCGGCGGCGCGCACAACTGGTCGCCGATGTCGTACAGTCCGATGACAGGCTGGGTCTACATTCCGGTGTTCCTGCAGCCGTTCACTTATGCGGCCCTCGACGAAGTGAAACCGAACACCAACGGCTACACCCGCGGCAACGTCGACCCCAAGCTGATCGATAGTCCGGCCATCGGTCCGCCCACGGCCGAAGGCATGCGAACGGCGCTGGAGGCTTGGGATCCGGTGAATCAGAAACTGATGTGGCGCATCGAGGGCGGCGGCGGCATCGGCGGCGGAACCGTGGCGACGGCGGGCAACCTGGTGTTCCAGGTGATCAACGACGGGCGCTTCCGCGCGGTGACGGCTGACAAGGGCGAAATCCTGTACGAGATCAAGACCGGGCGCACCGGCATGGCGCCGCCGATTACATATGAGGTGGACGGCAAGCAATACGTCGCGTTCCAGGGCGGCTTAGGGCGCCTGGCGACCATCGTCGGCGCCAACGACGAAAAGGTGGATAACCCGCCTATTATGTTTGTGTTCGCGCTCGATGGCACGGCCGAGATGCCAAAGGCCGCGCCGCCCCCGCCGCCCAACAACCGGCCCGCTCCAGCGCCCGGAACAAAAACCGTAAAGGTCTCCTGTAACCAACTGCTTGCGGGAGTATACTTTATATACGCGCGACTCTGTCGTTCGACTATGTGGTCCCTAACGCGTAGGACGTTCCTGAAGGCCGGTACAGCCAGCTTAGCGGTGGCCCGCTATGCCTTCGCGCAAAGCCCGAACCCGAACATCACCACCGCGCCACTGGGCGACAATCTCTATCTGCTTGGCGGCGCGGGCTGCAACGTCATCGCGCGCACGGGACCGGACGGCGTCGTGATGGTGGACGGCGGGCTCGCGCAGAACGCCGCGGCGTTGGCGCAAGCCGTGGCGGCGCTGCCGAACAGCGGCCCGGTGCGGACGCTCTTCAACACGCACTGGCATCCCGAACAGACCGGCTCCAACCTGGACGCTCGGCACGGCCGGCGCCACCATCATCGCCCAAGAGAACACGCGGCTCTGGCTGACGGAAAACATCACCTGGCCCTAGAACGGGCAGAAATTCCAGAAGCTTCCCAAGATCGCCCAGCCCAACAAGACCTTCTACGACAAGGGCGCGCTCGATTCCGGAATCCGCTACGGATACATCTCCGACGCCGCGCACACCGACGGCGATCTCTACGTCTACTTCCCGCAGCAGAACGTCCTGGCGGTGGGCGACGCCGCCTACGGACAAGGCTGGCCGGTGGTGGATTGGTGGACCGGAGGCTGGATTGGCGGCATTGTCGGCGGACTGCAGCGCATCCAGAGCGTGGCGAACAAAGCGATACGAAGATCGTTCCCGCGCAAGGTCCCCTGCTCAGCTTTGCCGACATCGCCACGCAGCTCGACATGTACGGCACGATCTACGATCGTCTGAATCAGATGCTGAACAAAGGGCACAGCCCGTCGAAGCCGTCGCGGCCAAGCCGGCCAAGGAATACGAAGCCAAGATGGGCAACCCCGATGAATTCATTCGCCGCGCTTTCGAGAGCCTGTGGGCCTATCTTTCTCCAGACGCTTAAGGACTCATGCCAAGCATGCGACATATTCACAATTCGCTGATCCCGATCGCAGTTGCCGGCCTGGCTGAGTGTCCTTGACCGCCGCGCCCGCAAAGCCAAGCCGCCGGATCCGGCCGACGCGCACCTGGCCACTCATCAAGCAATACTGCGTGGGCTGCCACAACGACAGAGCCAAGACCGGCGGCGTCAGCTTCCAAGGCATCACCGCCGACGAGCATCGCCAAGAATCCCGAGCTTTTCGAGAAGGCCGTGCGCAAGCTGCGCGGCCGCGTGATGCCGCCTCCGGGCGCCAAGCAGCCGGACGGCAAGGCGGTCGACTCGCTGGTCGCGTGGCTCGAAGATTCGCTCGACAAGCTTCCCAACCAGGCGCACATCACCGATCAAGTGGTGCTGCATCGGTTGAATCGCAAGGAATACCAAAACGCCGTCCGCGATCTGCTTTTGGTGGACGTCAACGCGCGACGACCTGCTGCCGCCCGATGACACCGCGCAGGGCTTCGACAACATCGCGTCCGCCCTGCAGGTTTCGCCTTCCTTCATTGAGCAATACGTGCTGGCCGCCCATAACGTCGCGCTGATGGCGCTCGGCAAGCGCGACTCCCGCGCGCAGGGCTGGACGCTTCCACGCCGCTTCCGGCAATCAGCTCACCCACGTTCCCGGATTGCCTCTGGGGACGCGCGGCGGCATTCTCGCGAAAGTGGATCTCCCCGCCGACGGCGAATACCGCATCAACATCGCCGACATGGCCACCCACATCTGGGGCAACGGCATGGAGTACGAGAATCCGCTGGTGGTGACGCTCGACAACAAGATCGTCTATCAAACCGTCATCGGCGGCGAAGAAGACATGAAGCTTTACGATCAGGTGCAGAGCGGCGCGATGGATCGCGTCAATGCCCGCCTGAAGAACATCAAGTTTGAGGCCACGGCCGGGCCGCACAAGATCGGCGTCACGTTCCGGCGCCAGAGTTTCGCCGAATCCGACGATCAGTTGCAGATCTTTGCGCCCGGCGGCGGGCAGGATCGGTCCTACCGCGTGAACTCGTTCCAGCTTCTGGGCCCCTTCGATGTGACCGGCCTCAGCTCCACGCCCAGCCGCGACCGCATCTTCACCTGCAACCCGGCCAAGGACAAAAACGAAGACGCCCGAAGCCTGCGCCAAGCAGATTTTCTCGACGCTGGCCAGGCGCGCTTATCGCCGTCCGGTGACCAACGACGACCTCGCGGAGCTCATGCAGTATTACGCCGAGGGCGCGAAACAGGGACGGTTTCGAAGTCCGGCATTCGCGAAGGCATCACGGGAATGCTGGCCAGCCCGTTCTTCCTGTATCGCGGCGAGCGCGTCCCCGCCGGGTTGAAGCCGGGCGACAAGTACCCGATCACCGATCTCGAACTCGCGTCGAAGCTTTCGTTCTTCCTGTGGAACTCGATTCCCGACGATGAACTGCTCGATCTCGCCATCAAGAACAAGCTCAGCGATCCGGCGACGCTCGACCAGCAGGTCCGGCGCATGCTGGCCGATCCGCGATCGGAAACGCTGGCGAGCAATTTCGTGTTCCAGTGGCTCGAGATGAACGCGGCTCGACGAGGTGGTTCCGGACACCGACGTCTTCCCGTATGCCTCCGGCCGCATGGACCCGCGTCAGGATTTCCGCACCGAGCTCACGCTGTTTGCCGACAGCATCTTCCGCGAAGACCGCAGCGTGGTGGATTTGCTGCGCGCCAGCCATACGTACCTGAATGAGCGCCTGGCGCTGCAATACGGCATCACCGACGTGAAGGGCGATGAGTTCCGCCGGGTGGAGCTGAAAGACTCCGCGCGCTGGGGCTTGCTGGGCAAGGGCGCCATCCTGATGGCGGCCGCCTATCCGAACCGCACGTCCCCGGTGCTGCGCGGAAAGTTCATCCTGACTTACATCGAGGGCGTCCCGCCGGCCAACCCGCCGCCCAACGTCCCGACCCTGAACGACAAAGACATCGGCACCACCAAAGCGCTCACCGTCCGCGAGTTGATGGCGAAGCACCGCGCCAGCCCGACCTGCTCGTCCTGCCACGCGATCATGGATCCGCTCGGCTTCGCGCTCGAAAACTTCGACGCCACCGGAATGTGGAGAGACAAGGACCGCTTTGCCGGCACGGTGATCGATTCGGCCGGCGAGTTGCCCGACGGCACCAAGATCAACGGACCCGACGATCTCCGCAAGGCGCTGCTGCGCCGTCCCGAACAATTCGTGCAGACCTTCGTGGAAGCCCTTCTGACCTATTCGATGGGCCGCACGCGCGAGTACTACGACATGCCGACCGTCCGCAAGATCGTGCGCGACACGGCGGCGCAAGGATTACAAGTTTTCGGCCATCGTTCAGGCGATGGTGAATACCGACCAGTTTAGAATGCGCCGCGTTCCGCAGCCCAAGCCGGAGCCGGTCGCTGAGTGCGAGCAAGTAGCAGTAAATAAGGAGACGACCATGTTCATATTCAAGAAGCACATTCCACGCCGCGCAGTCCTGAAGGGAGCCGGAGCCACGCATCGCACTGCCGCTGCTGGACGCCATGTTTCCCGCCACCACGCGCGTGCGGCCAACACCGCCGCCGGAAAAACCCTGAAGCGCTTTGCCTTCGTGGGCTTCCCGCACGGCGCGATCATGGATCGCTGGTCGCCCAAGGAAACCGGCACCAACTACACCATGTCGCCGATCCTGCAGCCGCTGGAGCCGTTCCGCAAGCATCTGACCATCGTCTCCGGCCTGCGCAACAAGCCCGCGGAAACGCCCGAGCCCCACGCCTACATCGAGCAAGGCTGGCTGACCTGCGTGAAGCCCTGGGACTTCGGCAAGAACGGTCCGGACTACGGCGTGAGCTGCCGACCAGATCGCCGTCCGCTACGTTGGACAGGACACGCGTCTGCCGTCGCTTGAGACTCACCGCCGCTCAGGTCAGCGCCCGCTTCGCATGGCGCACGCCGACCCAGCCGCTGCCGCAGGAAAGCAACCCGCGCGCGGTCTTCCAGAAGCTCTTCGGACAGGGCGACACCGATCAGGAACGCGCCCAGATCCTGGCGGAAACCGGCAGTATCCTCGATCGCGTGCAGGGACGAGGCGCGGCGCCTGCAGGCCAGCCTCGGCGTGCAGGACCGCAACGTGGTCGGCGATTATCTCGACTCGGTTCGCGAGATTGAGCGCCGCGTGCAGATGGCCGAGAAGCAGCACAGCACCGAGCTGGTGATCCCGGATGCGCCCATCGGCACGCCGAACGATATCACCGAATATTTCAAGCTGATGTTCGACCTGATGGCGCTGGCGTTCCAGGCCGACATCACGCGCGTGATCACCGTTCTCCATGGATCACGAAGCCAGCATGCGCACGTACACCAACCTGAGCATTTCCGAGGGGTTCCATCCGCTGTCCCATCACGGCAACAACCCGCGAGAAGATGGACAAGCTGGTGAAGATTCAGAACTACCACACGCAAGTGTTCGCCGGATTCGTCAAGAAGCTCGAGGCGACCAAAGAAGGCGACGGCACGGTGCTCGATCATTCCACGATTCTCTTTGGCAGCGACATGAGCAACAGCGACAGCCACAACAACGATCCGCTGCCGTCCGCGATCCTGGGACACGCCAACGGAAAGATCAAAGGCGGCCAGCACCTGAAGTATCCGCAGGATTCGCGTCACGGCGACCTGCTGCTTCACGCTGCTGCAGCGCAATGAGATCCCGGTGAAGTCCATCGGCGACAGCATCAACGGTCTCTCGGAGGTCTAGACCATGCGCAGGTTCGCGGCTGCGCTTGCAGTCCTTCTGGCCGGCGCTTCGATGTCGTGTGGCCGGCCGGTCCGACGCTGCTCGATGCGGCGGAATCCGGCGACCACGTCGCGGCCATGCGCCTGCTGAGCGCCAAGGGCGCGAACGTGAACGCCACCGGCGCCGATGGCACCACCGCCATCATGTACGCCGCGGCCAACAACGATCTGGAACTGGTCCGCGCGCTGATCAAGGCCGGCGCGAACGTCAAACTGGAGAACCAGTTCGGCACGTCGGCCATCACCGAAGCCGCCATCATCGGCTCCGCGCCGATCATTGACGCGCTGCTCAAAGCCGGCGCCGATCCCAATTTCAAAACTCCCAATGGCGAAACTCCGCTGATGGCGGCCGCGCGCACCGGCAAGGTGGACGCGGCCAAGGCGCTTCTGGATGCGGGAGCCGACATCAACGCCAAGGAAACCTGGGGCGGACAATCCGCGCTCATGTGGGCCGCCGCGCAAAGCCAGCCCGACATGGTGAAGTTCCTGGCGTCGCAAGGGCGCGAACCTGAACGATCACGGCAAGGTCAATCAGTGGGAGCGCAAGGTCATCCAGGAGCCTCGCCCGAAGGACATGAACAAGGGCGGCTTTACCCCGCTGCATTATGCGGCGCGGGAAGGTTGCGCGGCCTGCGTTCAGAACCTGCTGGCCGCCGGCGCCGATCCCGATTCCGAAGATCCGGACCGCGAGACGCCGCTGCTTCTGGCGCTGGAGAACATGCATTTCGATACGGCGGCCGTGCTCGTTCAAGGCGGCGCCGATCTGGACAAGTGGGATCTGTTCGGCCGCTCGCCGGTCTACATGGCGGCGGACGTCAGCACGCTGCCGATGAAAGGGAACGGCGCGATGGCCGTCCTGCCGAGCGCGGACAAGCTCACTGCCCTCGATGTCGGGCGCATGATGCTCGAACGCGGCGCGGATCCGAACATTCAGTTGAAGCGGCGTCCGCCGTATCGCGACGTCCCGCAGGATCGCGGCGGCGACAGCATGCTCGCCCAGGGCGCCACGCCGCTATTGCGTGCGGCGCGCGGCGGCGATGACAAGTTCGTCGCGCTGCTGCTGCGAGTACAAAGCGCTGGTCGATTTGCCGAGCAAGGAAGGCATCACGCCGTTGATGGCCGCCGCCGGCGTCGACTACGGCTCACGCGTCACGCGCGGGCGCAACCGCACCGACGAAGGCGTGCTCGCCACCATGGATCTGCTGGTCAAAGCCGGCGCGAACGTGAACGCCCGCGACGTTCTGGACCCCAATCCTGCAGCTCTCCGCGGCCCGTGGCAGGCGGCAGCGGGTTTCGGCGCCGGTGAAAGCGCTTCGGCGCGCATCGCCCAGACCGTTCCGTCGCGGCAGTCAAATGCCAGGCGCCAACGCCGTCCCGAATCAAACCGCTCTGCACGGCGCCGCCGAACACGGCTTCGACAAGTTCATCGAATTCCTGGTCGCCAATGGCGCCGACCTGACCGCCAAAGACGCCAGCGGCCGCACGCCCCTCGACGTCGCCCGCGGCGCCGGCGGTGTTCGCGGCGGCCCGGACGCGTTCCCGAAGACTGTGGCGCTGCTGGAATCCCTGATGAAAGCCAAGGGCATCCCGGTGGCGGAAGTCGCCGGCCGATAGCGGCGTCGGTAATCTCGAATAAATCCAGATCGGAATTCCCGGCCGCGGCGGGATGGCCGTCATACTGCCGAGCGCAGGCGGCTTGTCGCAGACTGGCAGACGGTAACATACTTTATCCTCTAATAGAAGAAGTTCCGTTACGCTGGTTTCCGCATCCCGGCGCGCCTCTCGATCTCTGTCAGTGTCTGTTCCCACCACTCGATGGCCGCCGCAGCGACTTCGCCTTCGGATCGACCACGAAACGGCCCGGCGACGATTAACGATTGCAGGTCGCACAGCTCCCGTTGCCTCAACTGCTGCGGCTCAGACCGCGCGAGCAAATCACCGCGTAGCTCGGTCGTCACCGGACCCTCTTCCGAGCGCCGAACCTGAACGGTCCGAGAGAAGCCGAACTCATACTGCTTCAACACGGTGTTTCGCTCGCTTTCGATGAATTCCCAGAATATTTTCGGTTCCGGCTTCGTCGAAGTCCAGTAGCCCCACAGCTCCGTAACAATTCGATCAACATCCGAATTGTGTTGCGAATCGATCTTGTGAAGGACATGTCCCACAGCGCGCAGGAGCGTCACGATGCCAATCCAGGCAACGCGCAACGGTGGCCCGGAGAGCTCGGATGAGTATTGAGCCAGAGCCCACCGACAATCCGCGAGGGCAGAACGAGCGCGTAACTCTTTCATTGTTTCCCCAGATACTTGGCAAGCGCCTTCTCTCCGTCGTCAGTATTAATTAACGTGTACCTGTACTCGCCCACCGGCTGGTTCGCCTTTAGAATCGTCACGTTGGTGACCGGCAGCCATAGCGTGGTATTGATTCGATCAAGCGAGTTGACCTCCCACATTGATCCATCCTCAAGGGTGATAAGAGCTCCGTTGTCAGCCTTCGACCTTATCCAGTGACCACCGGTGCTTCCTGCGTAACTGGCGGGGCCGGCGTCGCGGGCCTCGGTGACCCCTGAGCGAACTGCATTACCTGTAAGGTGTACTCGGAAAGCCATTGATCTAACACACTGCGCTGCGCTGGTGTTAGCCCTTCAACTCCGGTTCTTCGCAGTTGCTCTCCGGTCATTACCTTTTCCATGGTTATCACCGGACTTGACTGTGCGAATGCCGGACCCACTAGGGCGACGCCGAGCATCCAAAATCCCAAAAACGCCCGAGACTCCATAAGTTGCACCTCCAAATGTCTGGTTCGGTCTACAATCGGCAGTTTTTCTAAAAGACGTGAAATGCGGCCGCGCTGGCTTCCGATAATCCGGTGCTATGTCCACTTGGACGGGTAGTCGCCAAGCTTCGGAATTACCGGCAGGCCAACAGCTTCTCCATATATGCGGCACGGACCGCCTCCCGATAGCCCGCGCTGGTTGTGTGATACATTGTGTATATACAGAGTGCGATACGAATGGGACGAAGCCAAGAATCTCCGCAATCAGAGGGATCACGGCGGAGTCACTTTCGAGCTGGCCGCTCTCGTCTTCGAGGACGAGGCTTGCCTGATCGCCCCAGATCGTATCGATCGAGTAACGGGAGAGCGGCGCTGGCACGCAATCGGCGCGGTTCGCAACGAATCAGGAACTGCTGCCGTGCTGCTTGTGGTTCACGTTTATCGGGAGGAACACAATGGCGAAGAAATTATCCGCATCATCTCGGCCCGCGCGGCTGAAAAGCATGAAGTCCGAAGATATCAAAAGCAGGCGATTGACTAACCGCGAGAGTCAAACCATTCGACGAATTGCCGCACGACAGGCGGCCGGGGACGACTCACGAATCAATTTCAAAGGCATCCCGCATCTGACCGATCGGCAGCTTGCGGCGATGGTGCGATTCCGCGATGTCAAACCGCGCAAGAAGGCCGTCAGCGTGCGCCTGGATGAACGCGTGCTCGTCTGGCTGAAATCGAAGGGCCGCGGCCACCTGACGCTGATTAACGACATTCTCGCGAATCTGATGGAGGCGGAACGGAAAGCAGGCCGCGATCATTAGAGCGCGCCCGTGATCCCCTCATCCCCGATCCAACTGTTCGCGGATCTCAACGGGGTATAAAGATTTCAGCTCGGGATAGGCCTCGGCGAGCCGGATCAGGTCCAGTTCGTCCTTTTTACATTTGCTCAGCGGCGGGTGACGATCACTGTACGCACAGAGCTTGCCCTGCGTCACATCCTCACGAGAAGCCACCTTCACTCGTATCCCCAGGACGTTAGCATCCACCGATCGGGCCGGAAAGGCCTGGTAGCGTTCGTCGGTGGTGAACTGAATCCGGAGCTCGCTTCCGGGGGCCACTGCGTTCACCGAGTGCTTGTGCACCTCGGTCTTGAAGCCTTGTGCTTCCAGATGCGCCGTCAGTTCGGGGAGACTCGCCGCGATCACGACCAGGTCGGCATCCAGCGTGTACACCGGCTCAACGTAACAATTGACCGCCAAGCCACCGATCAAACAATAGGGTCCGAACGACTCGCACGCAGCAATCAGCCTTGCAAAGTCGGTGGAACCTCCCTGCGTTGTCAAATCGTACGCTTCCACTGCAGTCACAATTCCACTCTATCTACAGGATGCGCCGCAGGCAAGCTCAAACGCGGGCGAGCCGAATCAATTTCAAAGCATCCCGCACCCGACCGATCGGCAGCTTGCCGCTTGTGCATTCCCCTGGATGAACGCCTGCTCGTCTGGCTGAAATCGAAGGGCCGCGGCCACCTGACGCTGATCAACGACATTCTCGCGAATCTGATGGAGGCGGAACAGAAAGCAGGCCGCGATCGTTAGCGGATGCCAGCAATCCAACGTGGTGGGTTGTCGCCCACGCGCCACGCACTCGATATAGAATACTCAGGACGGGTGCGTTCCACCGGGCCATCCTGCTCACGAAGGAGATACCGTGTCCAACAAAATTGCCGTAATCCCAATCTGCCTCGCGTTCCTCTGCGGAATCGCCCCGGCGCAGGATGCGAAAACCGTGATCGCCAGCGCGCAAAAGGCCTTGGGCGATCTGAAATCCATCACCTATTCCGGATCGGCGAAGGATGTTGCGTTCCAGCAGTGCGGAGCCAACGCCGCCGACATGATCTGCAGGGGAACGCACGATCCCATGCGGCCCATCAACGACTATGTCCGCGTGATCGATCTCACCGCCCCCGCCTCCGCGTCACACCGGAACCACCAACAACATCGGAGCCGGCGGCTCAACCACGGTGACGCCCGGCGTCTTCTTCCAGCAGGTCACGTCCGCAGCAGGCGGACGTTTCGCAGCCCTGGGCCGAACTCGCTGGAGTTTTACATCACGCCCTGGGGCTTTCTCAAAGGCGCCGCGGAGAACAACGCCACAGTGAGCCATCGCAAGGTGGACGGCAAGAAGCTACACCGTCTTAACCTGGAGCCCGGCGGTCAAGGCGCCTTCCGGCAAGAGCTACGTCATCAACGGCTATGTGGACGACAAGAACATGCGTCGATCGCGTGGAAACCTGGCTCGGCGAAAACATCATGGGCGACATGCACATCGTCGCGACGTACACCGGATGGAAGGACTTTGGCGGAGTCATGGCGCCTTCGAAGATCGTGCAGACGCGCGGCGGCTGGCCCTTCTTTGAAGTGGATGTCACCGCGGCGAAGGCGAATCCTCCCGATGTCGCCACGCTGGTTCCCGCGCCGCCGCGCCGTGGCGGACCGGGCGGCGAAGGACCGCGGCGCTCCCGCGCCTATGACGGTCACTTCCGAAAAGCTGGGCGACGGCCTCTACCGGCTCACCACCGGACCCGGCAGCTACGATTCGGTGATCGTGGAGTTCAAAGATTACATCATGATGCTGGAAGCCGGCCAATCCGAAGCGCGCGCTCTCGCCTACGTTGCCGAAACGAAGAAGCTGATTCCGAACAAGCCCATCCGCTACGTCATGAACACGCATCCCCATGCCGATCACACCGGAGGACTGCCGGTGCTGGTAGCCGAGGGCGCAATCATCATCACGCAGAAGAACAATGAGGAGTTCCTCGATAAAGCGCTCAACACTCCGCGAACGCTGCTGAACGACACCCTCGCGAAGAATCCGAAGAAAGCGAAGTTCGAAACCGTCGAGGAGAAGAGGGTCTATTCCGATGGAACCCGAACCGTCGAGATGTACCACGTCTCTCCGGCTCCTCACTCCAACGGGTTGATCATCGCGTTTATTCCCAAGGAAAAGGTTCTGTTCCAGGGCGACTTCTCGGTGAATCCCGGCGAACCGGCCAACGATCACGTGAAAGCGCTGGTACCCGATTCTCGTGAGGCTCAATCTGGACTTTGATCGCTATATCAACGTGCACGCCTCCGCTGCTCCGCAGACCAAGGCGGATGTGTGGAAAGCGATGGGGAAATCGTGATGCGATATCCAATGCTGCGGAACGCTTGGCTAACCATCGGCGCCATTTCGGCTGCCGCCATGGCTGCGCTCGCTCAACCACCCGCGCCCTCCCCGGAAGGACGCCGCGCGCCGCAACCGCAGGCCATTCAGCAGGTCAAACCTGGCCTGTTCATGATCACCGGCGCCGGCGCCAACACCACAGTGCGGGTGACCAGCGAGGGACTCATCGTAGTGGACGGAAAGCTCGCCGGCCAGGCCAACTATGATGCGTTGATGGCGCTGATCAAGGGCGCTTCCGATCAGCCAGTGAAATACCTGATCATCACTCACCACCATGCCGATCACAGCGGCAACAACCAGAGGTTTCTGGATGCTGGCGCGCAAGTGGTCGCGCATGAGGATCTGAAGAAGTATCTCGCCACTTACACGGTAAATCCAAAACCGGCGCCGCCCAGCATCACTTATCCGGGTGCCGAGGATACGCTCACCCTCGGCGGTGTCAAAGTGGAATTGCATCATTTTGGCCGCGCCCACACCGGCGGCGACACCGTCGTATATTTTCCCGACCTGAAGGTGGTGGACGTGAGCGACGTGGTTACCACCGGTAAGACCGGCCCGCTGATCGACTACGCGGGCGGCGGAAGCGCCACCGATTGGACCAACGTGCTTGCAGGAATACTCGCACTGGATTTCGACGCGGCCATTCCGGGCAATGGTGATGTCCTCACGAAAGCCGATGTCCAGGCATATAAGACCAAGTTCGATACCGTGATCGCCAGGGCCCGCGAACTGGTGCGGCAGGGCGTGCCTGCCGATCAGTTGCTCGCCCAAATCAAAACCGACGATATCGGATGGGCGCCCAGAATTCCAAAAGTGGATGCGTTCTACGCTGAGTTGTCGGAGTCGAAATAAATATGCGGCGCGCGCTCCTCATCTTCTTCGCGGCCGCCGCGGGCCTGCTGGCGCAGGGCAATCCTGACTGGCACGCCAAGTTCCCCGCGTTTCAGATTGCCGGGAATCTTTACTATGTCGGCACAGCGGACTTGGCCGTCTACCTGATCCACACCCCGCGCGGCAACATCCTCATCAATTCCGATTTCAAGCAGGATTTGCCCGTCATCAAGAAAAGTATTGAGGAGCTCGGATTCAAATACAACGACACGAGAATCATCCTCATCAGCCACGCGCACGGCGATCATGACGAAGGAACCGGCGTCATCAAAAGCGAAACGGGCGCGAAGTTGATGGTGATGGATGCCGATGTCGCCGCCGAGCAAAGCACCGCGCCGGGCCGCCCAGGCGCGCACGTGGATCGCGTGCTGCACGATGGCGCAACGGTAGAACTCGGCGGCGCGAAACTGGTCGCGCATCTCACACCCGGACATACGCCGGGCTGCACCACCTGGACCATGCAGGTTCAAGATGGAGCTCGCAAGTTAAACGTCGTGATCGTAGGCAGCCCCAACGTGAACCCCGGCTATATTCTGGTAGGCAACAAGAATTATCCGGGAATCGCAGACGATTATGTAAAAACATTCGCCGTGTTGAAGGCCCTGCCCTGCGATCTTTTTCTCGGAGCGCACGGCGGATACTTCGGGCTCAAAGCGAAGTACGAAAAGATGAAGGCCGGCGACAAAGACGCGTTCATCGATCCGGACGGTTACAAAGCCTTCGTCGCCGAACGCGACGACACGTTCCGCAAGGAATGGGACCGGCAAAAGCAAAATCCAGGCTCCCCGGCGCCCTAAGCGATTCTACTTGTCGGGCACCGGCATCAGAAAACGCTTTCCATCCGGCGACACATCCCAGAAAAGCAGGCCCGCCGGCGTCTTGAACAATGGCTTCCGCTCCCCCGCGTGAAATGACGCGCCCGCTTTCACCTCCACAGCCGTCGCCATTCCATCGGTAGTCATATAAAACAGTTCCTTGCCATCGCCCCGCCAAAGTGGAGTTCTCCCGCCCCCGCTGGTGACGATCACCGGATTGCCCGCAGTCCCAGTGGCCGCATCGAACGGCCGCACGGAAACCTCATTCGTCCCCGATTCATTGGAGCTATACGCAATCCAGCGTCCGTCGGGCGAGAATCTTCCAGTCACGCTGGTGAATTTCGAATCCACCAAAAGCGTCGGTTGGCGATCCGGAGCGCCATCGATGGACAGCAACTTCAAGCGGATCGGTTGCCCCAGGCTGTAATAAATCAAAAAGCGCCCATCCGGCGACCAACTATTCGGACCCTTTCCTTCCTTCGATTGGTAGAACAGCGTCTCGTCCCCCGCGCCGCTCGAAGCCTTCTCGTACAAGTCATACACGCCGCTTCGATTCGATGTAAAAATAATCCGGCGCCCATCCGGCGACCAGGTGGGAAACGCATCCCAGCCCGGATCGGTGGTAAATCGCGTGGCCGCTCCGCTGGCGGCATCCACCAGCCAGATGTCCTTATTCTGCGTTTGGGGATCGGTCCGCTCCACCGCCACGCGCTTCCCGTCCGGCGAAATCGCAAGGGTACGGTACACGCCCGGCTCGCCGATCGTCCCAACCTTGTTGCCCTGCCGGTCGAACCACGTAAGGTGCCCGTTGATGGCCCCTCGGGGCGCGGCCCTCTCCGATGGTCGAGCCGGTGGCTGAGCGAATAACGTCGCAACCGCCGCAAACAAACAAGTGGAAACCAGCGCCCGTATCATAGCCAGCCAGTCTATCAGAGAAACTCGAAGTGCCCCCCAGGCCCCCCCCCAGGGGCTTGACGCTGGCGCGTGTGAATGATCGAATACAATAGACGTATCGGAGGCAACTGCATGGGCCGGAAGACCCTGTTCATCGGACTGTTGTGTTGCATAAGCGCGGCGTCAGCAATCGCCGCCGAAGTGGGATCAGCCGATCCCGACGGCACCACCCCTCTGCACTGGGCTGTCCGGCACGACGACCTCGCGGCCGCCACCGCGCTCATCAAAGCCGGCGCCGACGTGAACGCGGCGAACCGCTACGGCGTCACGCCCATCGCCCTAGCCGCACTGAACGGCGACGCGGCCATGATCCGCAAATTGCTGGACGCCGGCGTCGATCCGAACAGCGCCAATCCCAACGGTGAAACCGCTCTCATGACCGCGGCGCGCGTTGGCAAGCTTGACGCAGTCAAGTTGCTTCTCGATCGCGGAGCCACCGTCGACGCCAAGGACACTGTGCATGGGCAGACCGCGCTGATGTGGGCGGTGCTGGAAAATCACGCCCCCGTGGTGGAGCTGCTTCTGGCGCGTGGCGCCGACATCAACGCTCACACCAAAGTCACCATCACTCCAGGCGAGTATGTGGCGGCCCGTCCCGCCGCGGCATCCGGCAACGGGATCATCCGGCAGCGCGCCCTGCCGACTCCCAACGGCGGGATGACGCCTCTGCTCTTCGCGATTCGCGACGCCAACATTCCGATGATGCGTCTGCTGCTCGATCATGGAGCGGATCTCAACCAAACATCGGGCAACCACACCACGCCGATGCTGATCGCGCTCCTGAACGGACAGGTCGGGATCGCCACCGAGTTGCTCAATCGTGGCGCCGACCCGAACGCGCAAGACGATTATCACCGCGCCGCCCTCTTCGCGGCCATCGATCTGCGCAACTTCAATCACGACAAATACGGCGACCTGCCCACCGACGGCCGCGATCCACTGGAGCTGATCCAGGCTCTGCTAAAGAAAGGCGCCAATCCGAACCTGAAAACCGACACCGTTCCGGTTCATGGACTGATGCAATTCGATGCATCCTGGGTGAACTTTGACGGCGAAACGCCATTTGTGCGCGCCGCGCTCTCGGGCGACATCGAAGTGATGCGGCTGTTGCTCGAAAATGGCGCCGATCCCAATATCGCCACCACGCAGGGTTCCACCGCGCTGATGGCAGCGGCCGGCATCAACTGGATCCCCGGCCAAACCTTCACGCGCAGCGAGGCGGATTATGTAGAGGCAGTGAAGCTCTGCCTGGAACACAGCGCGCCCGTCAATGCGTCGAACTCGCTGGGGCTCACCGCCATGCATGGAGCGGCCAATCGCGGATGGGTATCCATCATGCAGATCCTGGCCGATCACGGCGCCCAGGTGGACGCGAAGGATAAAGAAGGACGCACGCCGATGGTCTTCGCGAAAGGAATCTTTCTCGCCGTACGGCCGCCCGTGGCCAAGCCCGAAGCCATTGCGCTACTGAACAAATTGTCCAGCGCCGCGCCCGGCCCCACTGCCCAGAACCAATGACCAAATCTTTGCTGCTGGGCATCGCCGCAGTGGTCGCGTTGAGCGCGCAAGAGCCGCAAGCTCTGCTCAATCGCTATTGCATCACCTGCCATAACGCCAAGCTGAAGACCGGCGGGCTGGAGATCGACAAGCTGGACCTTCATAATGCAGGCCCGAACGCCGAAACTTGGGAGAAAGTAGTTCGCAAACTTCGCGCCGGAATGATGCCGCCCGCGGGCGCGCCCCGTCCGGACCGTCACTCTCTGGACGCCTTGGCCGGCGCGGTGGAAGACGCGCTGGATCAAGCCGCGGCCGCAAACCCCAACCCAGGCCGCGCGCCGCTGCATCGCATGAATCGCGGCGAGTACGCCAATGCGATTCGCGACCTGCTCGCCATCGACGTGGATCCAACCACGCTGCTGCCCGCCGACGATTCCAGCAATGGCTTCGACAACATCGCCGACGTGCTGGGCGTCTCGCCCGCGCTGCTGGAACGCTACGTGTCGGCGGCTGCCAAAATCAGCCGGCTTGCGGTGGGAGATCCCGAGACCGCGCCGCTCGACGTCACCTACACGGTGCGCGGGGATCTCAGCCAAACCGAAACTCTGGATGGCCTGCCGCTCGGCACGCGCGGCGGCACCCTCGTCCACCACAACTTTCCGCTCGATGGCGAATATCTCATCAAGCTGTCGCTGACGAAGCTCAGCTTCGGCCAGGTATTCGGCGAAGGCGCCGAAGGCCAGGAACTCGAAGTCACTCTCAACGGCCAGCGCGTGAAGTTGTACCAACTGGAACCAGTCCCGATGTTCTTCATGCGAGCCAAACCAGGAGCGCCGTCTCCCGAAGCGCCGCTCACCGATCCGCTCGAAGAGCGCGTGAAGATGACTCCCAACATTCACCTGGAATTCAAGCTGAATGCCAAGGCCGGTCCGCAGACCATCGGTGTTGCGTTCTTGCAGAAAGGTTACGACGCCAACGAAGATCTGGTGCATCGGCCGGGCGCCAGCACCTTCGATCCGAACATCGGCATGCAGTACGGCTACGATACGGTCCCGCACCTCGCGCGCGTGGACATCACCGGACCCTATCACGCCACCGGCCCCGGCGACACTCCCAGCCGCCGCCGTATTTTCGTGTGCCACCCCGCTGCGCCCGCGGACGAAATTCCGTGCGCCAACAAAATCTTTTCGAACCTGGTTCGCCGGGGATTCCGCCGCGCTCCCAATGATTCCGACATCGAGTCTCTACTGGGCTTCTATCAGCAGGAGCGCAACAAAGGCGGCAGCTTTGAAGCCGGCATCGAGCTCGGCCTGCGCCGCATCCTGGCCGACCCCGAATTCGTCTTCCGCTTCGAACCGCCGCCCGCCAATGTTGCATCCGGCCAGCCCTATCGAATTACCGATACCGAGCTCGCCTCGCGCTTGTCGTTTTTCCTATGGTCCAGCATCCCAGACGACGAGCTGTTGAACCTGGCGATTCAAGGCAAGCTGCACCAGCCCGCGGTCCTGGAACGCGAGACGCGCCGCATGCTGGCCGATGATCGCGCCAACGCGCTCGGCGCCAATTTCGCCGGCCAATGGCTCTACCTTCGGGATTTGAAAAGCTCCAATCCCGATGGCCGCGAATTTCCCGATTTCGACGACAACCTGCGCCAGGCCTTCCAGCAGGAAACCGAGCTGCTGTTTGAAAGCATCGTGCATGAGGATCGCTCGGTATTGGATCTCCTCGACGCCGACTACACTTTCGTGAACGAACGGCTCGCCAAGCACTACGGCATCGCCAATGTCTACGGTCCCGATTTCCGCCGCGTTCCTGTTCCGATCGATGCTCGCCGCGGTCTGCTGGGGCAGGGAAGCATGCTGCTGGTCACCTCCAACGCCAATCGCACGTCTCCGGTGCAGCGCGGCAAGTGGATCCTGGAGAATCTGCTTGGCAGCCCGCCGCCATTGCCGCCGCCCAACGTTCCGCCGCTCAAAGAAAATTCGGGCGATGCCGGCGCCACATCGGTCCGCGAGCGCATGGAGCAGCACCGCGCCAATCCGGTCTGCGCCGGATGCCACAAAATCATGGACCCCATCGGACTCGCGCTCGAGAACTTCGATGGCGTCGGCCATTGGCGTACCGTCGATTCCGGATTTAAGATCGATTCCACCGGCCAGCTGGTGGATGGCACGCGCATCGACGGCCCATCCAGCTTGCGCCAGGCGCTGCTCAATCGTCCCGAGGCTTTCGTCGGAACCGTGACCGACAAATTGCTGATGTACGCGTTGGGCCGCGAAACCAAATATTACGACATGCCGGTAGTTCGCTCCGTGATGCACGAGGCCGCGCCGGATCGCTACCGGTTCTCCGAACTAGTCCTGGGAATTGTCAAGAGCGCCCCGTTTCAGATGAAAATGAAAGAAGCAGCGCCGGACGGGGTTGTCAGCCGAAAGGCGGAATGAGAGGCGAGAGATGAGATTCATTACCAAGAAACATTTGCCCCGGCGTACGTTTTTGCGCGGCATGGGCGTGACGGTGGCGTTGCCGCTGCTCGATTCCATGCTTCCCGCGCAAACGCCGCTCGGCGAAAACCGCCGCGGCGCCCAAGAGCCGCTTCTGCGGAATCTACGTCCCGCACGGCGCCACCATGGACAAATGGACTCCCGCGCAGGAAGGCGCCGGCTTCCAATTCACCGAAACCCTGAAGCCGCTCGAAAAGCTGCGCGATCGCGTTTGCATCATGAGCAACCTGGCCCATCCATCGGCCAGCGGCGTTGGATCGGATGCCGGCGCGGATCACGCCCGTTCCGCCGCCGTCTTCCTCAGCGGCGCGCATCCGGAAAAAGGCTCCGTGCACGCCGGCATGACTGTTGGACCAGGTGCTGGCCCAGCACATCGGCCAGGACACGCCGCTGCCGTCGCTCGAACTGGGCATCGAAGAAGTCGGATTGAATTGCGGCTCAGGCTACGGTTGCGCTTATTTCAACACCATCTCCTGGCGTACGCCCACGCTTCCCGCTGCCCATGGAGAACAGCCCGCAGGTAGTGTTCGAGCGCCTCTTCGGCGATGGAACCAATTCGGCGCAGCGCCTCTCGCGCAAGAAGCAGGACCACAGCATCCTCGATTCGGTTACCGACAAAGTCGCGCCGCCTGCAGGGCACGCTCGACCCGAGCGACCGCGTCCGCCTCACCGAATACCTCGACGACATCCGCGAAATCGAGCGCCGCATTCAGAAAGCCGAAGAGCAGTCCGCCAACGAAGTGAATCTCCCGGAAGCCCCGGTGGGCATTCCAGAAGCGTTTGAGGATCACATCAAGCTGATGTTCGACTTGCTGGTGCTGGCCTATCGCGCCGAGATCACCCGCATCTCAACGTTGATGTACGCGCGCGACACCAGCGGCGCGACCTACCCGGCCAGCGGCGTGCGCGACGGCTTCCACGGCGCCTCGCACCACTCCAACATCCGCGCCAATATGGACCGCTTTGCGCTGATCAACAAATATCACGTGCAAATGCTGGCCTATTTTCTGGAAAAGCTGCGCGCCACGCCCGATGGCGACGGCAACCTGCTGGATCATTCCGTGGTCCTCTACGGCAGCAGCATGAGCAACGGCAATCAGCACGATCATGACCCGCTGCCGATCGTGGTAGCGGGCGGCGCTTCCGGCCAGTTGCAAGGCGGCCGCCACCTGACTTTTCCAGCCGCACACGCCCATGTCGAATCTGATGCTCGCGCTGCTCGACAAACTGGGCGTTCGTCAAGCGAGCTTCGGCGACAGCACGGCGTTACTGGAAATCTAGACTCGGTTCGCGAATCGGAACCCGCACGGTTCCTTCGCGCCAGTTCCAATCTCCAATATTTCGAAAAGCGGGAGGACGACCCATGCGGCGAAGGCTGCGTTGGCACGAAACGGCGAATGTGTCTCAGGCCCCGGGCGGCCACTTAAAATTTACGGCCGAACAGGCCAAGCATCTGAGCGAACAGCTGGTGGGGCAGGTCACTTTGCCGCAGGACCCCGCGTATTCTGCGAATCGCACCACCTTCATGAACGCGTTCCAGAGCTTCCCGCAGATCATCGTCTATTGCCAGGGCTTCGCCGACGTGGTGCGTTCCATCGCCTTCGCGCAAGACATCGGCCTGAAGCCGGTCTGCCGCGCGGGCGGCCACAACACCGCGGGCTATTCGGTGAATGACGACATGGTCATCGATGTCAGCGGCATCAACTATGTTCGCGTAGATCCGGACCAGCGCATCGCCTGGGTGGGAGCGGGAGCCAATTTCGCCCAGATCGACGCCGCGCTCGAATTGTACGGGCTCCACATGCCGGGAGGCGGCTGCGAAACGGTGTGCGCGGCGGGCTTCATGCAAGGCGGCGGGTACGGCTTTACGTCCCTGATGTTCGGAATGAATTGCGACCAGGTGTCGGGCGTTCAGATGGCCCTGGCCGATGGCCGCATCGTGAAGGCCAACGCGAAGCAGAATGCCGATCTCTATTGGGCCGTTCTCGGCGGCACCGGCAACAACTTCGGCGTGCTGCTCGAAATCGAATATCGTTTGCAGCCGCTCGGCCAGCTCTGGGGATTCGGCTTCAAATGGCCGCTCGCAACCGATCAGCAGGCCGCGTCCGCCAGCCTGGCGCTCCAGGTCTGGCAGGAGAATTTCACCGGCCAAGCGGCGCCGCAAAATCTGGGCCAGGAGTCCATGCTCGGCTATACGCAGGAATCGGAGGGAAGCAGCCTTCAGCCGTATTACCTGATTCGCGGAATGTTCAACGGCACGGAAGCCGCGTGCCAGGCGGCGCTGCAACCGCTGCTCAAGCTGATGCTGAACGTGGATCAATATCGCGACATCTGGCGCGCCGGCACGTATCGCGATTTGAATATGTATCTGCTCAACTATCCCACCCAGCTTCCGCCCGACGTTCCCGCCTCCGCGCGCTCGGTCGCCAAATCGCACATCGTCGCCCGCCAGTTGACGCTCGCCGAATGCGCGGCCATCGTCGAGCTGTACCGCAAATCCGGAAACGCGGACAATTTCATCGGCTTCGAGGCCTACGGCGGCGCCATCAACGCGCTCGCCCCGGATGCCAACGCGTTCTGGCACCGCAAAGCGTCGATGGACGTGTTTCTGTTCTCCTTCTGGCTGCACGAAGACGAACGCGCCGCCGCCCTGCGCTATGTCGATGACTTCGACCGCGTGGTTCAGCCGTTATCGAACGGCTGCTCTTATCAAAACTATCCCAACCGCCAGATCCAGGATTTTGGCAGCGCGTATTTTGGCGGCAATCTCCCGCGCCTGCTGCAAGTCAAACAAGCCTACGATCCGCATAACTTGTTTACGTTTCCCCAGGGCCTGGGAGAGGCCGGCGGGTAGTCCGTACGCGGAGGTCGCAACGCGACGGATTCGACAGCCTTCACCTCAGCCGCGGCGGGCAACTTGATGGGACGGCGACTCTCAGGACCGATCCTTCCGCCGGGCTGGGACTCCGAGTGCCCAACTCGCTCGGAGGCCGAAACCACCCAGAAACTGTAAATCAGGCAACTACCCACTACTGGATCATGTATGTCGGGCCGTCTAAAGGGCGGCTTCGGCAGGCGATCGCGTCTGCGAAGTACGAAAGCTCACGTTACAATAAGAGACGACACGCGGTGCCATAAATGTTCTCCCACACCGTCCCGAAGAAGCTGCTCGAACAGTTCGCATACGACGATCCTCGGACGAAGTCGAAGCGGCTGTGGCAGTACCAGAAGGGCTTGCCGCCCTGGTGGAAATCCTCGCCTGGAAGGGCGACGGCATGGGACGGTCACTTCGCGGACCCAGCGAATGCCGCTAAGGAAGAGCAAATCGAGCTGCGGCTGAAGCAGGAATTTGAAGACCCGGTGAACGAGTTTATAGAGATGATCGGCTATCGGACGTTCTTCCTGGATGCCAGGCGAATCTACCTGCTGACGGGATACGTTCGGATGCTTTTTACCCGGAGTGTCGCTCGTCAGGCGGCGAGCGCGGTCAACGCGAAGACCAAGATGGATGCGTTCCGGGCGCTGCTGAAGGACGACAAGAAGCTGACGGAGCTGGCTGCCCAGTACACGATGGATATGATCCGCCTGGGATATCGACTCGGGCGCATGGTCACAAAACAGGAGGTGATCGGAGCGACGGAGAAGACAATCGCGCAACACTCCGGCCCGGACGAAGCCCAGCGTGACTACATTCAGGCACTGGAAACTATGATGGCGTTCCCCGACGAAACCATGCTGAACGGGGCGTGGGGCATCATGACTGCGGATGCCGCGCACCCGTTCGTGATCGGTGACGCGCCGGTGGTAACGTTCGAGCGGACGGAGCAAAACACGCTGTACTGGGGACAGGGCTTCGCGCGGCCGAATGTCGAGGTATTCCTGCCAGTGTCTCCGACGACGTGCCTCCATATTCTGCCGCGCGTCGAGCGCACCAGGCGGCCGCATCCGCCCGCTCCGGCTGAAGTGAACATCGGTGAGGCCGCGTGCGCCACGAAGTACTGCTTCGGCAACATCAACAGTCCTGAAATCGACGCCACGCTACAGCCGGAGTTCGGCAAAATGCGGATGGGCATCACCGGCTTCAACACGCACCACATCGACCACAATCAGGTGCTGTTCGACATTCTGATGGGTCGGAAACCTAAGGCGGCTTGAGCGCGTTGCCGGGGATCTACGCGATGCCCGTCACTAGGCAAGAGAACGCCGAATATGGCGAATACGTCAACCAGCTAGCCGTCGAGATGGGGGTTTTCGATCTTCAGAGTGAGAACGAGGTCTGGCACTACACAGACGGAAACGGGTTCCTCGGGATACTTCAGTCGGGAACGATGTTCGCCACCCAGGTATCCGCGCTAAACGACTCCAAGGAAACTCAGTACGGCACTGACCTCTTCAAAGATGCGGTGAAGGGGACGATCGCTGAACGAGCAGACGATCAGCAAGCTGTGGCATTTCTTAAGACGGTTCTGGAACTTGTCAGGGAAGAGCCGACGAATCCGACACAGGGGATCAGCAAGTTTTTCGTGACATGCTTTAGTTCGGCAAAGGACGATCTCAACCAGTGGTCGAAATATCAAAAGGCCTCAGCCGGCAGGTACGCAATCGGATTTTACCCGAACGGCTTGAATAGGGAACCGAACAGCAACCTGTACCGCGTGATCTATGACAGGACAAAGCAAGAGGAAGCTGCCAAAAGGCTCGTTGAAGCGACGCTGAGCTTCTACCGGAAGGGCTTGACCGGCGAGCGACTGAACGATCCGCAGCAGTGGGCGCGCGAGTTTTTCCCGGCTTGGGACGATTGGATTTACAAGCTGGCACCTCTTGTGAAATCCGTTGCTTGGGAGTCAGAGCGGGAATACCGCATTGTTCACGAACTTAAAGTGGCCGAGTTCCCGCGGGTAAGATTCGCGCAGAGAAAGACGTTGCTAGCGCGATACCTTCCTCTGGATTTTCCGTGCTGGGTGAAGGAGCGGACATCGCGGCTTCCGATTAAGTCTGTAATGATCGGACCGGGAGAAAATCTGGCGTCAACAAGGGTCAGTGCTGTATTGTTGCTGGAGCAAATGGGTTACCCAGGTGTACCGGCGGAGGTCAGCACCTGCACGCTGATGGATCGTTGATACAGCAACGTCGCGAACCTCGGCCGGCACGGTTGCGGCCGGATGGCGCTACCCGGAGAATGCTCAGGACCCGTCATTACGGGCCGCCCTGAAACGGTAAGGGACTCCCCCTGGCAAACGCCGCTCACCGAAGCAATCCCGAACGCCTTTTTATCTGAGGCCCGCAAACCTTCGCCGCTTAAACTTCTCAGCCGCTCGCCGCCAGCTAGCGCAATGTCAACGGCAAGCTGCCTGATCGAGCGGCGTCTTAAGCCCAAGCGCCCGGGCAGCACCGTCAATATCCCGTTTCTCGCAACGCGCAAGAAGCCCCTGTAATTCCTGCTGATTTCCCAGCACATGAAAATCCTTCGTCGGGGCGAAGTAAACCAAAGTTCGCTTACCAGCACCGATGAGGGTCAGCATGTTTTGCAAGGTCCCTTTGCTCTTGGCATCCCACAACATCACGCCGCACTCAGCTTCGTCAGCCATTGCGAAATCCTTTGCCGCGTAGTAGCTGAACCCCTTGCTGCCCGCTGGCGGCTCAATACTGCGCGTCGGCCAAGCCCCAACATTGTTGCGGCACCGCTCCATGCAAAAGACAATAACCTTGGCGTAGCGCTCCTTGGCGAAGTACGTCTGTACGGCCTTATCCGCGCCGTTCGCATCACCAATGAGAATGGTACAGCCGCGCTTCATGAGGTCGTCAAGACGCCCCCGAATAACCGCGTTCAGCTTGGAAACCGCCCGCGATCCGCCGATGAAAACCTTCACAACTTGCTCCTCGTGCGCGTTAAGGTGAGCAACCGAACAGTCTTGGCTTTGCCCTCGTTCTTCAGCAGATTCGTGATCACGCTGACGGTGGCTCCGGAGCGATACAGATCGTCGAACAACAAAATATCCTTCCCCTCCGTCCGAGCGGTGGCAACCATGAAAGCGCCATCCAGAGCCGCCATTCTTTTATCGTACTCAACCAGATCTTTCAATTGCGCGGTTCGCTTCACCTTCACAATGCAGTTCTTACAAAGCGGAACCTTCATGCGTTTGCTCAGCTCGGTCGCCACCGGCATCACGGGCGGATACTTCCGTTGCTTCGTAGGTGGCACGGGCACGATGACATCCACCGCGGGCGGCTTCAACATTCCCCAAAAGCTCGCGATCGCATCAACCAGAGCGGGGACTACAGAGGGGTCCGCCTTCGATTTCAGCCGCTAGAAGCAGCTCGCCAACCGGCGAATAGATTGTATCGAAACGCAGGTGCCCATAGCTGTCATAGCCAATGGGAGTGCTGCTGCGCGTGTGGATATCCAGCGCGTAGCCATCATCCCACGGGCCACGCAATTTTCGAGGATTAATCTCCACATTCACCCAGTTCTTGGTAAGTGTAACGGTTCCACCGTCCAGCCTGTGAAACGACGCTCACAAAAAAAACTATCGGCCGCTCGCCGCACCCTCGCCATTCACGCCACCCCCGCCCCAATCTTCCCCTCCCACCCAACAACATCCACCACCCGCCCCGCCAAACCGCCCCGCGCGCATGCTAAAACCGCACCGGAGACACTCATGACAAACGCCCGCAACCGCCACGCCCAAATCCCCAATCCCCCGGCCGCCACCAACCATGCTGCCGCCAACCGCGCCGCCGCGAATCGGACCAATGCACTCCGCTCCACCGGACCCCGCACCGCCGCCGGCAAACAACGTTCTTCCCGCAACGCCCAAACGCACGGCCTCACCAGCCGCTCCCCCGTTCTCGCTGCTGAGGACCCCGCAGCCCACCAGCGCCACTGCCGCCAGTTCTTCGATGAATACCAACCCGCCACCCCCACCGAGACCCAGTTCACGCAGGAACTCGCCGACACCGCCTGGCGCCTCAACCGCATCCCGCTGCTCGAAGCCGCCCTCCTCGATCGCGCCGCCAACCCTCCCTCCGCTCAAGCTGCCATCCACTTCGACATCGTCGACGCCCACCGCGCCCTCGCCACCCTCGGCATGCACTCCCAACGGCTCTCCCGCCAGTTCCAGAAAACGCTCGACCAGCTCCGCGAAATCCAGGCGGAACGCCGCCTCCAGCACCAGCGCGCCCTCAAACGCGCCGCCGCCCTCCTCGAACTCCATAAACACAAAGGCATTCCATATGATCCAGCCGAGCTTTTTTCAGAAAATGGCTTCGTTTTTTCAAAAGACCAAGTCGAAGCTTTCTCCCACCGCCTGATGCGTCTCAACGAATCGCGCCACATCGAACACGTGCTCTTCTACATGCAGCCGCCCATCCAGCGCGAAGCCTCCCGCGCGGCCGTCTAACAGGCATGCTGATCGCGATTCCGCATCAAGCGCCGGAAGCCATCCACGGCCAGCTATGGCACGCTCAGCGTGGTGGCCAATTGCACGTGTCACGCGCCGGCAACGTACAGCACCACTGGCGCGATTGAGACGCGACTCAATCAGCGGAAGTTCCGCCGCTCATCCAACGCGAGTTCGCGTCACAGCACATTCTTCCACTGGCCGGCCGATTCCGCTCAGCATGCGGCAACGCTGAGTGCATCACAGCTTCAGCAGCTTCGCCAAATTACCGCCCAGCACCGCTTCCTTCTGCGCGTCGGAAATCTCCGCCTCCAGGATCGCATCGATCGTGTCGGGCCAGACCAGCGGAATGTCCGTCCCATAGACCACCTGCGTGGGCCCCATCTCGGCCACCAGGTGACGGATGCCCTCCGGCGAGAAGATCATCGAATCGGCCAGAATCTGGTCGTGCAAATATTCGCGCGGATGCTTCTTGTTCATGCACTCCGCATTCTGGCGGACTTGGCAAGCAACGTCGGTGCGTCCAAAGTAGGAGGGCAGATAACCGCCTGCGTGCGCCCCGCAGACTTTCAGGCCGGGGAAGCGATCCAGCGTCCCGTCGAAAATCAGGTGCGTTAAAAAGAGGTCCGTCTCCAGCGGATTTCCGATGATATTTGCCAAATCGCCCGCCCCCGCAAAAGCGTTCGTCTTCGCCACATTCTCGGCGTTGTTCGGATGCATGAACACCAGCACGCCCAGCTCCTGCACTTTGGCCCAGAACGGATCGAACTTCGGCATCGATAGCGGTTCGCCTGCCACGTGCCCGCCAATCGCGACCCCGCGCATTCCCAGTTCCTTCACCGCGTGTTCGGTCTGCTGCGCCGCCAAATCCGGGAACTGCAGCGCGGGCGAAGTGAACGCCACGAAGCGGTCCGAGTGCGCAGCGCACCATTTCGACAAACCCTCGTCTTGCACCTGCACGATCTTGGCCGCCAGATCGCGATCTGCCGCGTACCACCAAAAGGTGTTGATATCCAGCGCCTGCACGTCGATGCCGCGCTTATCCAGTTCTTGAATGCGATCCGGCCCCAGAGTACGGCCGCGAATTCGCCCATAGCGTTCCAGCGGCGTACCCTTCACCACGTCGGCCACCTCAGCGATGGCCGCGTGCGCGTGCACGTCGATCACTTTCACCCGTTTCCCCGCGACGCGGACTTCTCGCCGCGGCGGTGCGCCGGCATTGCTCGCCGCCTGGCCCGCACCTTCCACGTCCGCACTGCTGAACAATGCGCCAGCCGCCACGCCTGTGAGCGCTTGGATCACTTCCCTGCGGTTCGGCATGCTGTCCTCCTTCTAACCGTTCTCACCAAGTCTACTCCGAGATTTGTGAGGCGCGGGCACGGCACAGAGCGCGCGTCTGTCAGCAGCGGAAGGCTGCTAGACTGCGTTTTGACGTTATTTCGACGCAGCTTCGCGCCGATTGTGCGGTTAGCTCCATAGAGCTATCGGTTTTCTCCTTGCGCACACTCCGCACCGGTGATATCGTTGTTTCCCAAGCGAGTACCCGATGACGACGAGCCGGTTTTGCCCCTGGACGCTCGCGATTATTCCTGGAGACTTCTGTGCATAAATATCTAGCGTGGCCGATCGCCGTGGCCGTCATTTTCGCGGCGGGCTTTGTAGCCGGCAGCAAGCTGTCGCCGGTCCAGGCCAAGGATAAACCTGGTACGGGTTTCGCTGCGGTGCCCGGAGAAATGGGCGGCCAGGATATTTTCGGCCCGTACGAAGTGGTAAAAGGTTGGCCGAAAAACATCAGCACACTTCCCGGAAATGAGAAGTGGACATGGGGCGCCGGGCAAAGCGTGTATGCCGAGAGCCCCAATCGCGTTTATCTTTTGTTCCGGGGCGAGCTGCCAAACATCCAGCGCCCCCAAACGAAACTGATTCCCGAGTTCGGTCCGAGTCTGCAATTCCCGATTGGCAGGCTCCCCTGGCGCGACGCAACCGTGGCTGCGCTTCCCGGAGCGGGCGGGAGCGGCCAGGATCCGGCGGATGGACCAAAGCTGTGGAAAGGCACCGTGGGAGTGGACGCCAAATGGGAGCACTGCCTCACCGTAGTCGACGGCGACGGCAATATCATCGAGCAGTGGACCCAGTGGGATAAGATTTTCAAGCGCCCGCACTTCATCGCCATTAACCCCTACGATCCGGAAAAGCACGTCTGGGTGGTGGACGATCACATGCACGCCATCTACAAATTCACCCATGATGGCAAGACACTGGTGCAGACTATCGGGACGCCGACAGTGAAGGGCGCGGATGGAACGCATTTTAACCGGCCGACTTTCCTGAACTGGCTTCCGGACAGCACCCTTTTCGTCTCCGACGGCTACAACGGTACGCGCGTCGCCAAGTTCGATAAGAACGGAAAGTTTCTGCTCGATTGGGGAATGAAGGGCACGCCTCCCAATGAGACACGCCCTTATTACATGAATAACGTTCACGGGATGGCGCTGGATCCGCGGACGCGGCACGTGTTTGTGAACGATCGCGCCAATCACCGCATTCAGGTGTTCGACGAGAACGGAAAGTTCCTCTACGCGTTCAGCATGGGCCAGGAGCCGTCGGACATCCACTTGATCTACATCGGAGCGGATCGAAGCTTATGGGCTTTTGACCGCGGAACATCCAAGATGCTCAAGTACGACCTGGAAGGACATTTTCTTTATTCGTTCGGAACATGGGGGGATTTTCCTGGCGGCTTTTGGGGAGTTCATGGCTTTAGCGTCGACCAGGAAGGTAATTTCTACGTCGCGGAAGTAGATAGCGGAAGAGTGCAGAAATTCAAGCCAAGGACAGGTGTGAACCCGTCGTTCCTGGTGAGTAAGCCGGTTTACGCCGCCTGGAAATAGCGTACACGCGCGACGCGCTGCGCTCATAAAAGGCCACCACTGTTGTACGTGTGCCTGGAATAACGACACGTTATTATTCCTAAAAGACCTCCTGTTTGCGGAATTATGCTTGACACGCACTGCGGGTAGTGGTATACCCGCTTAGTTCTATTTTGGGGTGAGTTTCCAAAATCGTTGTTGACGGAGGTCTCCATGTTGAGTTCGCGAATCCGCGCGGCGTTAAAGGGCGTGGCCCAGACTCGCACCGTTTTGGGTGCTGCCGTTTGCTTGTTCCTTGCCTCCGGTTGCCTTTTCGCGCAAGCCAACTTAGGCCGCATACTGGGAACGGTCCGGGACCAAACCGGCGCGCCGGTGCCAGGTGTCACGGTGACGATTCTGGACGTCGATCGCGGTCTGGAGCGCACCGTAATAACCGACGGCGCCGGCGAATATCTGGCGCCCAGCCTGGTTCCAGGCAACAAGCGCGTTCGCGGGGAATTGACCGGCTTCAAAGTGGTGGAACAAGCTGGCATCGTGCTGGAAGTAGGCCAAGCCATCCGCCAGGACTTGGTTCTCCAGCCGGGAGAGTTGAGCGAGAAGATCGAGGTCACCGCGACGCCCGTAACCTTGGACGCCACCAGCGCCGAACTGGGCGGAACGCTCCAGAACAAGGTGATCAATGACCTGCCTCTCAACGGGCGCAATTTCGAGAACCTTCTGGACCTGCGTCCGGGCGTGACCAAAGTTCCCGGCAACGCGGGCTGGAGCCAGAGTAACAACGGCGGGCGGCCGCACGACAACTTCTTCATGGTGGATGGCATTGACAGCAACGATCCGTGGATGGCGCAAAGCATGATGAACGCCGTAATGGCCGCGGGCGACGCGGGAACGATGCTGCCGATCGACGCCATCGACGAATTCAAGACCGACCAAAATCCCGGCGCCGAGTACGGGTGGAAGCCCGGCGCAATCGTGAACGTCGGCGTCAAGTCGGGGAGCAACACGTTCCACGGCACCGCGTACGCCTACGGCCGCGATGGTTCCTGGGATGCCAGTAATTACTTCTCGGACCCCAGTCAGCCTCCGCCGCCCGTGGAACTGGAGCAATACGGCGGCAGCCTGGGCGGCCGAATCATTCGTGATAAATTGTTCTTCTTCGGAAATTACGAATCGCAGCACTATAGCGTGGGGAATTCGGTTCAGCATGATGTTCCCATCACCGCCGCCGGGGTCGGCGATCCGTCACAGAACCTGATCGGCGCCTGTCAGTCGGCTCTGGCCGCCGGGAACCTCCGGCCGCTAAGCGCTCAATTAGCCGGATTGAGTATGAACTGCGCGCCGCTCTCGAATTACCCCGGCCTGTTCCCCGTAAATCCCGGGCCCACCACGAATTTCAATACCTCGCTCGCCAGCCAGAACACCATCTATTCAGGCGTGATCAAGATGGATTATCACTTGAACGAAAAGAACTCGTTCAGCGGGATGTATTTCATCAGCCCGGGCAGCGGCACGTTCGTGGACAATCCAACCATCCAAATCAATCCGCAGTGGCTGACGGTTCAATCCGCGCGATCCCAGGTGGGCTCCGGCAACTGGACTTGGGTGCCTACTTCCAGCATTGTGAATTCGCTGCGGTTTGGATACTCGCACTATTACCAAACGTTTTCAACTCCGGACGCAACCCAGAACCCCGCCGACTACAACTTCAACGGCAATACTTATCACTTCAACACGGGTCAGACCAATCCCGCCTACTATGGTCTCCCCGCGATGCTGTTCCAGGGCGGCATGACATTCGAACTCGGCAACTCCTGGCCCAAGACTGTCGGTCCGGACGGCGTGTGGCAGGTTTCCGACAGCGTCTCGTGGCTGAAAGGGAAGCACGCCATCCGGTTCGGTGGCGATCTGCTCATCAACCAGAGCACCAACAACGTTACCGCCAACACCAAGGGCCCGCTCCGATTCGGCGGGGGCATTGATGCCTTTTTTACCGGCGACATGAGCCGCGCGCAAATCAGCGCAGGCAACTTCCTGCGGCACTTGAAGAACGAGGGTTTCGGCGCGTTCATTCAGGACGACTGGCGGATCACTCCCAAACTGACGGTGAACCTGGGGCTGCGCTACGAGCTCACTACCGTTTTCACCGAGCAGAATAATCTGGTGGGCAACTTCGATCCAACACAGGGCCTGGTGCAAGTCGGGAAGCAGATCAGCTCGCCGTTCAACGGCGATCACAAAGATTTTGCCCCGCGCGTGGGCGTGGCCTGGGACCTGTTTGGAAACGGCAAGACCATCCTTCGCTCCGGAGCAGGCATCTACTACGAGCAGTATAGTTATGACTCGTTCATGGCGGTCGGCAATCTGCTCGGAATGCGCACCGTGCCCACCGGCGTCAATCTTTATACCAATGGAAACCCCGTTCCGTTCACGGCGGGCGGCACCATCGATCTGGGCGCCGTTACCTTCGGCGGCGGGTCGCTCGGCAACGCCGCCACTCCCGGCACGGTGAAGTACAACTGGGCGAACAATGGTCCAAACAACCCGCTCTACAACGCGGCGCCGGCCTGCGGCGACGGTACCGTCACCCTTCCAAACGGCATTTCGCCCCAGCCCTGTAACATCCTGGGCGCGGATCGGAATCTAAAAACTCCCTATGTCGTCAAGTGGAGCGTGGATATCCAGCGCGCCGTCACCAACGACCTCACGTTGGATGTCGCCTACGTCGGCAACCATGCGGCCCGGCTGCTGGGAATTACCGATCTGAACCAGCCGCAACTGGTCGGCGGTTTCAGCCCCGGTTGGGGAAACCCAGCCGTTGCGGGAACCCCGGCGAATCTATGCCTGGCCAGCGCTCCGGCTTACGACAATTGCAATCCGGACAGCGGGCTGGAACAGGCGGCTGCTCCGTTCAACGCGAAGTTCCCGTACCTGGGCATCATCAACTGGCTGAGCAATAACAATCGCGCCAACTACAACGGGCTCCAGGTCTCGCTCACCCAACGGACCTGGCATGGATTCTCGTACGTTTTGGGCTACACCTACTCGCATTCGCTTTCCCAGTCGCCTGACAATTGGTCATTCCTGCAGCCCATCAATAGCAACAACAACAATCAGTTGTACGGTAACAGCCCGTTCGATATCCGGCATCACTTTACGTTTTCCACAACGTACGCCATTCCCGGCCACCATGTGCCTGGCCAGCTTCTGGAGGGCTGGTCGGTTAACTCCATCGTGAACCTGCAGAGCTCCCTGCCCTGGGGCGTCAACGACTTCACCACCGACTTCAGCGGCACCGGCGAGATCAATTCCATCCCCACTAACGGCGAACAATGGGATTTCTTCGGAAATACCAATGACTTTAAGACCACTAAAGGCTTAATCAACACCAATGGCGGCGCGGGGGGAATCCCGTATTTCCCGGGCACCAGCAACCCAACCTGTTTGGCAAAGGCGCAAGGCATGGGACAATTGGCCGTGGCATCGCTCACCGACCTCGGCTGCTACGCGCAAGGTGGTTCCGTGCTGGTTCCTCCCGCCTATGGCAGCTACGGTACCACCGCTCCCAACATGTTCCGCAGCTTTCCCTTCTACAACGTCGACTTCTCCGTTACCAAGTCCTGGAAATTCGGGGAGCGCTTTAATGCCCAGTTCCGCGCGGAGTTCTTCAATGTCTTCAACCACCCCAATATTTCCAACGTGTTCGGCGGCCCGGGCGGAGACAATACCTATACCGATCCTTCCGCCGATGCCGGCGCCAGCTTTGGCTTCCGCCCGCAGACGCCGGACGTTACCAGTTCCAATCCGGTGCTCGGATCGGGCGGGCCGCGCGCGATTCAATTAGGTTTGAAACTGATTTTCTGATCGCTTTTTTAATGGCAACCATCACACCTGAGATAACCCTGAAGCCGAGGACGCCGATCTATAAGAGCCTCTCGGCTCAGGTACTGTTCGGCATCGCAATCGCGATTGTCTTCGGCTATGTCAGCCCCGCCAAAGCGGCCGCCATGAAGCCGCTCGGCGACGCCTTCATTCGCCTGATCACGATGATTATCGCTCTGGTGATCTTCTGCACGGTTGTCTCCGGGATCGCTGGAATGCAGGACATGAAGAAGGTGGGGCGCGTCGGCGGAAAGGCTCTGCTCTATTTTGAAATCGTATCGACCATCGCTCTGTTGATCGGCCTGGTGGTCGGGAACGTGGTGCAGCCCGGCAGCGGATTCAACATCAATCCCGCGACCCTGGATCCTAAGGCTGTCGCCGCGTACGCCGGCCAGGCCAAAGCGCAGAGCGTTACCGACTTCCTGATGCACATTATTCCGAACACCGTCATCGACGCGTTCGCGAAGGGCGACATCCTGCAAGTGCTGTTGCTCGCGATTCTGTTCGGCTTCGCATTGTCCATGGTAGGGCAGCGTTCGAAGCTGATTGTCGATCTGTTCAGCGCGCTCACGCACGCGGTATTCGGCGTCATCAATATACTGATGCGGCTGGCGCCCATTGGGGCTTTCGGCGCCATGGCGTTCACGGTTGGACGTTACGGCGTGGCATCCCTGGGACCATTGGCGAAGTTGATCGCAACATTTTGGATCACCTGCACTTTGTTCGTGCTGATTGTGTTGGGCGCCGTGGCGCTGTTGGCGGGCTTTAACATCATCAAATTCCTGTTGTATATCAAGGAAGAAATCCTGCTGGTTTTGGCGGTCAGTTCGTCGGAGCCGGCGCTGCCAACGTTGATGGAAAAGATGGAGAAGCTCGGCTGCTCGCGTGCGCTGGTGGGGCTGGTGGTGCCTACCGGCTACACGTTTAACACGGACGGCACCAGCATTTACATGACGCTGGCGGCGCTGTTTGTGGCCCAGGCAACCAACACGCACCTCACCTTGTCGCAGCAATTGACGATCTTCGCGGTAGCAGTGCTAACGTCCAAAGGCGCGAGCGGTGTGCAGGGCGCCGCGTTCATCGCGCTGGTGGGCACCATGATGGTGATTCCGACGATCCCGGTGGCCGGCATGGCGATTATCCTGGGGATCGACCGCTTTATGAGCATGTTCCGCGCGCTCATTAATATGGTGGGCAACGGCGTCGCGACGGTAGTGGTGGCGCGCTGGGAAAAAGAGCTGGACAGCAAGACATTGCGGGAGCAGCTCGGCTGATCGAGGCGGGGCCTACCCTGGCCCGACCAAATGCTTCGCGGCCCAATCCGCCAGCGCCGGTGCACGCCTGGCTCTGGGACCTCCGGCGTTGGATGCCTGATTGTGGCCGGTGCCCTCCACCATTTCACGCTTTGAGTTCACGGCCATTTGATACAGCCGCAAAGCTCCCTGCGGGTCCATGATGCGGTCATCCTGGCTGTAGCCGATAAGCATCGGGCACTCGATGCGGCCGGCCCGGCCCTCCAGCGTGTATTCCGCGAGCTTCTTCCGTGCGTCCGCCAGGTCTCGCGCGCCGATGATCCAACGTACGCGCTCCTGGATCGGCGGATAATAGTCGAACAGATCGCGTCCTAAATCGGAAGATCCGCTGCTCATCAACGCGGCGGCGATTCGCGATTCTCCGCTCGCCGCGCGCGGCGTCCCGTAGCCGCCCATGCTGATGCCCTGCATCCCGATGCGATTGGCATCGACATCCGGGCGGGTTACCAGATAGTCGATCATCGCCTTGGCGATTCGCTCGGTATCGGGCGGCAAGTGCAGATCTTTAAGGCGCAACGCTCCGCCTTGACCGGGGAAATCCAGCGCCAGGTAAGCCATGCCGCGAGCGACGTAGGAGCCGCCGTTCAGGATGGTGGCCTCCGCCATCGTGTCCGCGCCTTCAAAGGCAATCAGGGTTGGAAACTTCTTGCCCGCCGCGCCGTTCGGCTTCCTGAAATATCCGTCCAGCAGCTGTCCTTCATAGCTGACCTGCACGCGTTCAAACGGCGGGCGAGTCTGCTGCCACGCTTTATCGAACATCTCCCGCATCTTTTTGTACAGCGGAAGCATGCGGCCGTCGGTAACCGGCATCGGCCAGCAGGCCTCGCGATAGAAGTTGGAAGCCCGCGAATAATATTCGTTGGCCGTCACTTTATACTCCTCGCCTGCAAACTTCTCCGCGAGTTTCTCATTCTTTTCGGCCACTCGTGTCCACTCTCCCACCCAAGATGCCAGATTGAACGGCTTCAGCCGCTGTGCCACCTCGAGTTCGTCCGGATCGCTGGTGTAGATGGAAGCGGACAGGCGGATTTCCAGCTGGCCTCCGCCGGGCAGACCTTTACCGGCATAAAGCTCTTGCTCCGCTCGTCCACCCACAACTCCCAGGCGTCCAGCTTCGGATCCCGCATCCTGGGCACGAGCAATCACCGCGGAGATGGCGCCCAATTTCATCAAGCCTCTCCGGTTCAGTTTCGACAGTGGCGGCATGGCCTGCCTCCTTCAAATTGACGGGAATTTGGAAATTGCCGCCAAGTTTCATCGAGTATACATCCAGGATCGGCACGGTGTTCCTGGCCCGTTGGAGCCATGGTCCGCCGGCGAAGACTTCGGTCCCAGTGCAGGTGGGGACGATGGTACGCGCGACTTATGTAACGTGAGCACCATCGGCGATAACGAGCGCGAGGAACGCCGGATCATGAGACGGAGATAAATGGGTACTCCGTGGGGCGGATAAAGTGCCGAACCAGCGGTGAAGCTCCACGGACCGAGCACCTCGCCGGAATCAACGCAGAGGCGGAGCACAGAGGTGCCGCGGATATCCGATGCCAGGTCGACCACTGTGGTGAAGCCGGAATACTTCGCATTTCCTGGATATCCGCGCGCGGACCGGCGCCGGCGTGATAGCACGACAGTGGCGTTCATTAGAGGCGAAGTGTCGCAAGATTCCGAATCATTGCTTGTAGATCATGCCACCTTTCATCACGAACGCCACCTTCTGCAATACGCTGATGTCCGTGAGTGGGTTTCCGGGCACTGCGATGATGTCGGCGAAATAGCCCGGCTTCAGCGCGCCGATTTTTCCTTCCCAGGCCAGCAGCTTCGCGCCGTTCAGCGTGCCGGCCTGGATCGCGGCGAGCGGCGTCATCCCGTACTTCACCAGGAGCGCGAATTCGCGGGCCTGCGTGCCGTGTGGAAACGGTCCTACGTCGGAGCCCATGGCGATGGGAACACCGGCCGCGATCTGTTTCGGCAATTCGTGCGCGTGCATTTCCTGAGTTTCGCGATAGCGCGCAGCTTGTTCGGGTGAGGAGGCGTGATCGATGAAGTATTCGAGAATTGTGAACGTTGGGACTGCGAAGATATGCTTTTCGCGCATCAAGCTGCATAGTTTCGTCCGAGAGCTGATAGGCGTGATCGATGGAAGCAACGCCCGCGCGCGCCGCGTAGAGCGTGCCGGGTTCCCCGGTAGCATGAACCGCAACGCGCTTGCCCACCCGAGCGGCTTCGTGCACCGCGGCAGCCAGCTCGGCCTCGCTGAATTGATACGGCGTGGTGAGTTTGCCGCCGCTCACCGAATCGGGGCCGGTCTCGTAGATTTTCGTGAAGTCGGCGCCCAGCTTGTATTGTTCGCGCATCACTCGTGACCAGCTCGTTCGCGTTGTTGGCCCAGGTGGCATTGGGCAAAACGTGCTGCTCGGGATTGTAGCCGATGGCGTCTTCGTGGCCGCCGAGAATGTCGATGGCATTGCCGCTGATGCGAAGGCGCGGGCCGGGAATGAGGCCCTGATCGATCGCATCGCGCACGGCGGTGTCGGCGGCGCCCGCGCCTTCGGTTCCCATGTCGCGCTCGGCCGTGAAGCCGGCCATCAGATCGGCACGCGCGGCGAGCGTGGCAGTGATGGTGCGCTGCGGGACGGATTCCTGAATGGTCTGCAAATCCTCGGCGCCGGGATGCAGGAACAGGTGCACGTGGGCGTCGATCAGGCCGGGAAGCAAGGTGGTGTCGCCGAGATCGATGACTTGCGCGCCGGAAGGATGCGTGACAGAACGGCCAACGGCGGCGATGCGCTCGCCTTGGATCAATATCTCGCCTGGCGCCGTGATGTTGCCAGTCTCAACATCCAGCAGGCGGGCAGCGTGTAGCACGATCGATTGCGCGGGCTGCGCGAAGAGAGAACCGGCGGCGATCAGCAGGGCGAGAAGACGAAGGATCATGACACGGAAGTTCCCGCGGCGCGCGACGCCTCCAGCACCTGTTCCACTTCCGACTGATATTGCTTCAACAGATGTTCATCGCGTTGCTTCGAAGCGCATCACGAGAACCGGCTGGGTGTTGGAAGCGCGGAGCAATCCCCAGCCTTCCGGGAAAATGACACGAACGCCGTCGATGTCGATCGTTTTATAAGCCTTCTTGAAATGCTCGGCCACGCGCGCGACCAGCTCGAATTTGATTTCGTCGGGGCAGTCGACGCGAATCTCGGGAGTAGACACCATCTTCGGAACACCCGCCAGTTGCGCCGAGAGCGGCCGGCCGGACTTCGCAACGATTTCGATCAATCGGCAGGCGGCGTAGAGCGCGTCATCGTAACCGCGATAGCGGTCGCCGAAGAACATGTGGCCGGACATTTCGCCCGCCAGTTCGGCGTGCTCTTCCTTCATTTTGGCTTTGATGAGCGAGTGGCCGGTCTTGTACATGATGCCGTTGCCGCCCAGTTTGGCGATCTGGTCGTACATCACCTGGGAGCATTTCACTTCGCCGATGAACTTCGCACCGGGCTTGCGCTGAAGGATTTCGCGGGCGTAGATAAACAGCAAGCAGATCGCCGTAGATGACGTTGCCGTGTTCGTCGATCGCGCCGATGCGGTCGGCATCGCCGTCGAAAGCGATGCCAAGTTCAGCGCCGGTTTCGCGGACTTTGGCGACCAGGTGCGCCAGGTTGGCGGGCACGGTTGGATCGGGGTGATGGTTGGGAAAGTGGCCGTCCATGTCGAAGAAAAGTTCGGTGGCGTCCAGGTTGATCTTTTCAAATATGCGATGGATGACCGGGCCCGCCGTGCCGTTGCCCGCATCGGCCACAACCTTGATGCGGCGTTCGAGACGAAATTGCGCGGCGATCTCGTCGACGTAGGGCGTGACGGCGTCGGTAGTGGCCAGCGTGCCGCTGCCCGGATTCGAAATCGGCGCGCTGGATGATGTGCAGAACGTCCTGGATCGCTTCGCCGTGCAAAGTGCCCGTGCCGCATACGCTTTTGAAGCCGTTGTACTCGGAAGGATTGTGGCTGCCGGTGATCATGATGGCGCCGTGGGCGTTCAGGTTTTGCGCCGAGTGGTAGAGCACGGGCGTGGGAACGGTGCCGATATCGGTGACGTTGCAGCCGGCGGCCAGCAGGCCTTGGACCAGCGCGTCGCGCAGGCGCGTGGAACTGAGCCGGCAATCGCGTCCGACGTTGATGTTCGCGCCCCCGCTGTTGACGGCGCAGATAGGTTCCGAGCCCGCGTCCAAGCTGTTCCACGTCAGGGCTGAGAAGTTCGGAATCCGCGACGCCCCGGATGTCGTACTCGCGGAAAATGGTCGGCTTGAGCATATTTCTAATTTTAGGGGTTGGGGGTTGGGGATTGGAGGCGGGCGCGGCTCACGAAGCGGTTTCCCGCGATCACGAAGCGCAGGGGCCAGTCGGCGCAGTGAGTGATGCCGATGCGCGGGGTGACTTGGATTTCGAACGGCGATTCGTCGAGCGGACGGCGCACTTGCAGCGGCCCTGCGATCAAATCAGCGCCATTGAGCTTGCGCGTAATGCCCATGGCGAGCGTGAGCTTGCCGGGTCCGGACGCCAGGTCTTCCGTTTTGCGCGCAGCAGGACGCCGTCTGCGCATCAGGCTCAGCCCGGCCAGCGGCTCCAGCGCGCGGATCAAGACGCAGCCCGCCATCCCTTCCGGTTCGGCGACGAAGTTCAGGCATTCGTACATGCCGTAGATAAAGTAGACGTAGGCGTGACCGGGCGGACCGAAGATGACGCGCGTGCGATCGGTGGGGCCGCGCCAGGCGTGCGCCGCCCGGTCGCCCACGCCAAGATACGCTTCCACTTCCACGATTCGTCCGGCCGCGCTGCCGTGCACCAGGATCTTGCCTAAACAATCGCGCGCCACTTCGATAGCCGGGCGTGCGTAGAAATCGCGCTGGAGCAGCGTGGAGCCGGAGAGAATTTGAGCGATGGGAACGGCGGTTGCTTCTTGTATGCTAGGAGGTTAGCATTTTCACCACTCACTTACCAAGGCCAAACCTTGAAAACAAAGGATCCAAGGACATGGAGAGTTGTGGGACTTTTGCGGGAAAGTGCGGAATTTTGTGGGAGCTTTGCCGTAGCGATTTGTATGCTACAGTCCCCTGACAGGAGCAATTTTGATGGAAACCAGTCACGCTACCAAGAGCCCGATGGCCGATACTGACAGAGGCGCGCAAGACCGTTGCAAGCATTCGTACCTGGAGCCGATCCACAACAGAGATCGTGATGTTGTTGGCCATAAATGCAGAGAATGTGGCAAAGTGCTTCCATTACAGGCGTGAATTTCTGGGATAAGGCTGCGGTAGTTACTTTTTGTCTTGCGTTCCTAGTAATCCTTGCGGGATCGCCTCCGCACCCTTACGAAACCGATCCCATGTTCTGGTTTCTATGTGCTGTGGTGGTCGGGCTAATAGTCCTCGCGACATCTCTTCACTATGAGCCTAGCCACGAAGAACGCCAAGGTTGTATCCGCGTATTCTTTATCCTGACATGGGTGGTCACCATGCTTATAGCAGCGAGCGTGGTTTGGAAGAACGTGTGATTAGGAACGTTTGGTAACCGGAAAAGCGCAAGGCAAATCTCAAAGCAGGTCCGCAAGTGCGACCCGCTCCACCCGCACCTTCCACGTCCGCTCATCGCCGCAAGGCAACCCCAACGACGGCGCGGGAATCAGGCTTAGGAACGCGCCAGTATGGATCGGCAATGAACCGCATGGCATTGCGGAGGCCGCGGCCTTGGTGTTTAGAATGGGTATGCTGACCTATGGAGACTGCTGACGGCTTTATCTACGTCGGGTTCGCTGAGGCGACACCGATACACAGCGTCACAATAAACTTTCCTGGCCCTGGGTCGTTGAAGCCCGCAAAAGGCAAGAAGGTTACAGGCATAATCGCGTCCGCTGATCCACCGGTTACCGGCTTGCCTTACAGCATCACTCCCCTATGGTTCGCCTTCAAGGGGGATAATATGCGATACGAGATTCGTATCTTTGAAGACCTGTCTTGTGAGATCAGCCGGACCTGGGATTAGCGAGGACAGAATACTCCCACGTTAAAGACAAGCTCGAACCTCACATTCAAAAGTGGAATGGGCATATCCCTGAGAACAGCGCCAATCGAACGGGCGAGTACGGGGAGAGCCCAGTCTAGGGCAATGGTCTGGATAAGAACCCTCAGCTTGGCTTCTTGGTGGGATCGGCGGCTGCAACGAGGCGTATGCGCTAATACTCCAGGCGTTTCACTCCGTCGCCTTTTCCATCAATAGGCACAGGTCCTCCACGCCGACATCAAGGGAAACGCTCCTATACGGCGGTATCCTTCCACGATTCGTCCGGCAACGCCGCCGTGTACCAGTATCTTGCCTAAACAATCGCGCGCCACTTCGATAGCCGGGCGCGCGTAGAAATCGCGCTGGAGCAGCGTGGAGCCGGAGAGAATTTGAGCGATGGGAACGGCGGTTGCTTCTTGTATGCTAGGAGGTTAGCATGCGGCTATTCACTGGGGTGGACCTGCCCGAAGAAGTGCGGGAGAAGTTGGAAAGGCTGCTGATGCACCTGCGGCCGTGCGCGCATTTGAAGTGGAGTCCGGTGTATAACCTGCATGTGACGCTCAAATTCATTGGCGAATGGCCGGAGGAGAAACTGCCGGAACTGGAAGGCGCGCTGCGCGGGCTGCTTCCGCGCGATCCCATACCCGCGGAGGTCAAGGGGCTGGGATGGTATCCCAACCCGCATCATCCTCGCGTGTTCTGGGTGGGCGTGCAGGGCGGCGACGCGTTGCCCGCGCTGGTGAAGGATATTGATGCGGCCACCGCGCCGTTAGGGATTGCGGCGGAGGACCGGGCATTCCATGCGCATTTGACACTGGCGCGAATCAAGGAGCCGGCGCCGCTGCAGGGTCTCCGAAGCGCGATCGCGGCGCTCGAGTCCGTCGAATTTGGCGCGTTCCCAGTGGACCGGTTTTATCTCTACCGCAGCCAGCCGGGCTCGGCCGGCTCCATTTATACAAAGCTGTCTGAGTATCCTTTCCGAACGCCCTCCCAATCCTAATGACGTCCCTGATCGCCATCATTGTTGCCTACCTGGTTGGCGGCATCCCGTTCGGATATCTGCTGGTGCGCTGGAAGACCGGCGAGGATGTGCGCGAAAAGGGCAGCGGCAACATCGGCGCCACAAATGTGCTGCGAACCACCGGGCGCGCGGTGGCGGTGGCGACGCTGTTGCTGGATATTGCGAAGGGCCTATTCGCGGTGTGGCTGGCGGACAAACTTTCCGTGGGTCGCCTGTGTGGATGAGTCTGGCGGCGCTGGCAGTGATGGCGGGGCACGCATTCCCGGTGTTTCTGAAGTTTCAAGGCGGCAAAGCGGTCGCGAGTTTTATCGGTGCGTTTCTTTATTTGACGCCGATCCCGATGCTCGCGGCGTTAGTGGTGTTTGTGATCGTGGTTGCGGCCACGCGGCAGATTTCGATGGGATCGATTGTGGCGGCCGGCGCGTTGCCGCTCGCGACGTGGCTGATCGAACATCCTCCGTGGATTGTGATCGCGGCGACCCTGGTGGCCGGCGTGTTCCTGATTTACCGCCATCGGGCCAACATCGCGCGAATCCGAGCGGGGACTGAAAACGTCTTTTCGGTTCGGGAATCCGCGGTGAACGGCGGAGCCAGAATCGCGATTATAGGCGCGGGCAGTTGGGGCACCGCGCTCGCGATCGTGCTGGCGCCGCGATTCGAAAGCATCCGCCTGTGGGCGCATGAAGCCGATCTGGTGGAGCGCATGTTCTCCACGCGCGAGAACGATGTTTTCCTCCCCGGCTTTTCGCTGCCGATCAACGTAGAGCCTACCGCGGACCTGGGCTATGCGCTGGCAGATGCGGGCATCGTAGTGGGCGTGATGCCGTCGCGTTTCGCGCGGCCGCTGTATCGGGAAATGTTGCCGCATCTGGAACCCCAGATGCAATTCGTCAGCGCGACCAAGGGCCTGGAGCAGGGCACGCTGCTGCGCATGTCGGAGGTGGCGCGCGAGTCCATTGGTGAAAAATTCGAGCCGCGCGTGGCGGTTCTCTCGGGGCCCACGTTTGCGCGCGAGGTAGCGCGCGGGGACCCCACCGCGGTAGTGATCGCAGCACAAGATCAGGAATTAGCAGCGTCGATCCAGCGCGAGTTTTCAGGGCCGACCTTTCGCTTGTATGCAAACGACGACCCGGTGGGCGTGGAACTGGGCGCGGCGCTGAAAAACATCATCGCCATCGGCGCCGGCATTTGCGATGGTTTAGGCCTGGGGAGCAATAGCATTGCGGCGCTCATCACGCGCGGCCTGGCCGAGATCACACGATTGGCCATCGCCTTGGGCGGACGGCCGCGGACGTTGTCGGGGCTGGCTGGATTAGGCGATTTAGTACTCACTTGTAACGGAGTTCTCAGCCGGAACCGCACCGTCGGAATCGAATTGGCGAAAGGCAGAAAGCTGGCGGATATCGTCAATTCCATGACGATGATCGCCGAAGGCGTGGAGACTACGGCGGCGGCCTGCGGCCTGGCGCGCAAATGTCAGGTAGATATGCCCATTACCGAGCAAATGGATGCGATCCTGCGCGGCCGAACGTCGCCTCGCGACGCGATCCGCGAATTGATGGAGCGGGCATTAAAGACGGAATAGGCCAGACGCAAATAAGGTAAATCTGTGTAAACCGGCGGGGGAAATCACCGTCGTGAGGATCAGGTGAGATGACTCCTGATCTGATGGAATGGCACGCGCAGCGCCGCCCCGCAACCTTCCTGGAGCGCGCGGGTTAACTACAGCAGAGCAGCCGACAGGCCGATTCAGCAGACCCGCGATCGGGACTCTGAGTTGATGTTGCGGGTACGAGACGGGGATCAAGGGAGCTTTGAGCTGCTCCTGGAAAAACATCGGGGACCAATGATTCATTTTCTGCACCGCATGGTGCGGAACGATGGTGTGGCGGAAGAATTGACACAAGAAGTATTTCTGCGAGTCTATAAGTCACGGGGAAGTTATCAGCCGAGCGCGAAATTTACCACCTGGTTGTTCCGGATCGGGACGCACCTGGCGCTCAATTGGATCCGCGATGGGCGCAACGAAAAGTCGCAGACGAGTTTGGATTGCGAGACGGCGGGCGGCGCAAGCCGGCAGGTGCCGGACCGGCAGAGGACGATCGAGCAGGAATTGCTGCACCAGGCCAAGCTGCGGGAGGTGCGGCGGGCCATTCATGGCTTGCCGGCCAAGCAGCGGGCCGCGGTGATGATGCACAAATACGAAGAAATGGAGTACGCTCAGATCGCGGGTGTGATAGGTTGTTCCGAGTCGGCCGTAAAATCGCTCCTGTTTCGGGCCTACGAGGCGCTGAGGCAGCGATTGGCGCACCTGGCCTAGGGGACGGCTGAATGGGAAGCGGGAGGGGGAAGAGTGGTATGAGATGCCCACTGGAATTCGACTACAGCGGGGAGCTCATCGTCGGATACAGCGCCCGGACTTTGGACCCGGACACCGCGGCCGAGTTTGAGCGCCACATGCAGTGCTGCGCCGAATGCCGGGAAGTGGCCGATGCGCAAAAGGCAGTGTGGGCGGCACTCGACGATGCCGAAGGGCCCGAGCTTGCCGTGTCGCCGGATTTCGACCAGCGGCTGTTCCGGCGAATTCAGGAGATGGAGAATCGTGGATGGTGGTGGCGTCGATTGGTTCCGGCGGCCGCGTGCGCCGGTCTTGCCATAGCTGCTGCGCTTTTGTTGCGGCAGTCTGATCCCGTTCTTGCGCACCGTGCGCCGACGCCGCCAACACTGCAGATTGAGCAAGTGGAGCACGCGCTGGACGATATGGACATGCTGAACCAGCTGGGCGCGGCGATCACGCCGGCGCCGGCCAGTTCGTCCACGCGGATGTAGGCATACGGATGTCCAGCCGCGGTCTTCTGGTGGCGCTGGCAGTCATCGCGTCCGAGCTGTTCTATCATCCGGCCGCGTTTGCAAGGCGTCCGCCGGGCGAGCATCTGGGCCGCGGCACGCGTCCGCCTGTATCAAGAACTCCAAGAGCTCCCGCCGGAAAAACTCCAATCGACGAATTCGAGCGAATGTCGCCCGAGCAACAGCACCGGGCGCTGGAACGCCTGCCGCCTGGGCAGCGGCAAAAGTTGGAGGAACGGATCGAGCGATTCAACCAGCTTCCTCCCGGGCAACAGCGAACGCTGCGCAATTTGTATAACCGTCTGCACCAGCTTCCGGTGAACCAGCAGGAATCCGTGCGCAAAGCGATCGATCGATTTTCCAAGCAGGCTCCGGATCGCCAGCAAGCCGTGCGCGATGAATTACGCGCGATGGCGGCCACACCCGAGCAGGACCGCAAAGCGCGAATGGCGAGCCCGGAGTTTCGCAATCGCTTCAGCCGCCGCGAGCAGGGCATCGTGAAAGACATGCTGCCCTTGCTGGGAAGCCGTTAGTGCGTGACGTCCGGCGATTGTCCAGGGAGAACTTCTGCAATGGGATGTCCGGGGAGCGTCGCGGCTTCCTTATGCATGCCCATCAGATCGAGAATGGTGGGAACAAAACTCAGGCTGTCGTAGGGCTCCTCCACTCTTTGATCGCGGGGAACGCCGGTATCGGCGCCGCCCGCGAAAAGCAGGATGGCGTGCGTGGAGACGCGCAGGAACGAGCCATGATTGCCTCCGGGATTAAAATTACGGACGTTGAAGTTCCAATGATCGTTGGCGAAGATCAGGAAATCGGGCTCGGCCAGCCGGCGGCGGCGTTGGTTGAAGCGCGCCAAGAGCACGGCGTCGGGATTGTCAGCGTGCTGCGCGAGCAACGGCGGCAAGAACTGCTCGTGCAGCGCGAGGATGCCGTTCGAATAGGCCGTCCGATGCGTGGCATGAAACCAGTCCGATTCGAGAATGCCACGTGTTCAACCAGGCTTCGCGATCGGTTTCGGGAACGGCTAGATTGGCGTCTTCGAAGTAACGCAGCGGAAAGCCGGGGGCGAGCGCGGCTTTTTCGAAGTGAATGGAGCCGCTCTCATCCTGATGCAAGGCGCGGATTGCGAGATAGCGCAGTTGGTTCCCGCGAGACAATATCAGCGCCTGTTGGTCCTCACTCGCGTAAAGCCAGATGGGATCCTCAGTGGGCGCGTCGCCGGCGGCAAACGTCAGGGCCGCCTTGGGGATGGTCATCGCCAGGAAATCAATGGGATGCGATCCAACGGCGGCTTGCACGTTGTTGCGCACCGCCAAACTGGCGAGCAGCGGCGGATAATCGACGTGCTCGAAGCTGCGCGCAAAGTCGAGCGAGCCATCGGGAGCGAGCACCAAGCCGCCGGCGGCGGGTCCCGCGACATAGTTCTCAAGATCGTGGACTGAGTTGGGGTCCCCCATGGCGCGTTTGGGAATTAAATCGTCCGCGGTGAGCCGGCGGCGGTCGAAATCGTTGGGTTCGAGAGTCAGCAGCTTGGAAAGCGCGGCCACGTAGGCCGAATAAGTGCGCTCCTGCTCGCGCCAGGAATCCAGTTGCACGCTGAGGCGGCGGGCGGCTTTGTCGAGCCCCAAGGCGCGTTGTTCCTGCGTCCATTTCTTAGGCTCTGACGCAATCAGGGCCCGCTGCTGTTCCATCGCATGCCGTACCGCGCCGAGCTCTTCGGAAATCTGATCGATGGCCGCCTGCCATTCGGCGCGATGGCCATCGACAACATGGAAGAACGCGGCGATGGCGGCGCGGCGGATACCGGGGATGATTCCAGAGCGGTTGATCTCCTTCAGCAGAATCTGCAGGGTGTTGAAAGCGGAGTTGCGAAGGTAGACCGAGGCGCGCTCGTTGCCGTCCGGATCGAGCAGCACCGTGGGATAGTCATCGCTTTGGCCTTTCAGGTATAGCGATTCGTCGCTCGGCGTCACCACCTCGGACACGAACGGATCCAGCCCGCGCAGCTTGAATTCGTCCATGGGATGACGGTTGGTCATAACGTGATGCGCTCCGCCGGCGCGGCTGTTGAAAAAGCGGACCAAGTCGTAACCTTGGCTGTAAACCCCGGGCTCCGTGTTCATGCCGTGATCGGAAACCGCGACCAGCAGGGTTTGCGCCGCCAGCGGACTGGATTGAATGGCGGTCCAGACGCGGCCGATCAAGGCATCGATGCGCTGGAGCGCCAGGCGCTGGGATGCGACGTCGGCCGTGGCGTGGGCGGTGTGATCGAAGTCGCCTGTGAAGTAATCCAGATATTGGACAGACGGATCGGCTAGCTTGGCGATGAGTTCGCGCTCGGTCTGCTCCTCCACGGTGCTGCCCAGTCCAAAGCCGATGCTCCACTCGTCGACCAGCTCGCGGAGCCCGCGCGAGAAATGATTCGGCAGCGCGTGTTCCAGAGTTTTCCAACGAACGCCGCGCTGGTAAAGCTGGAAGCTTTGGTAAGTGGCCTGGTATGGAAAGCGATCGATAAGCAGCGGGATTTTCTGGTCGTCCAGCACTTCGACGCCGGGCATGTCCACTCTGTGCGAGCGCGCATAACCGACGTAGAACGGGAAGAAGTTCATGTAATCGTAGACGTGGCCGGTGTAGCGGTCGAACTCGGCGTTGCCGTGAATCTGCAGATGCTGGCCGGTATCGAGCAGAGACCAGGAAGGCGTGGAAAGGCTGATGGCGCGCACATAGAAGTTATCCATGCGCGTGCCGCCCTGGTCAAAGACGCGATCCATCCAGGGGAGCGTGCTCTTATGGGTGATCGGATCTATGCGGGACAGTTCGCGTTCCAGAACATTTTCGGGAACGCCATCCAGCTTGATGATGACCACGCGCTTGATCTCGGCCGCCAGGGGAATCGAGAGCAGCAGCAGGATGGCAGCGACGCTCCAAGGGCGCCGGCTCATTGACTGGACGCGGGACCGAACGCAGGTCCCATGGTGGCCTTAGAACTGGGAGTTGCAGCGGCGTCGGAGTCGGCGAGGACGGGAGCCGGGGCGCCGTTCCAATGCTGCATCGCGCGCAGGCACGTAAGACGGAGATCGCCGGTGGTGGAGCGTGCGCAAACTTGCGAGACCAGGCGCTGGGCTTTGGGATCGGCGCTGGCGCCGGAGGTCAGGGCCGATACAGACCGGCCGATGGCAGCGGAGTCCCAAACGACCTCCGGATTCGGACTGGATGCCAGCAGGCTATCGAGAAAATGCTCGTGGTAAGCGGCACGCCGGCGCGCGTCGAGCTGCGCGTGCAAGATGGGGTCTGGTTTCTCGGGATCGACGCGCGGTCCGCGATTGAAGATGCGGGCCAAATTGGCGGCCAAGCGCCGGCCCGGAGATTGAGTGCCGGCTTCCAGCTCCCTGCGCCGGTCCCGTTCCAGTTTTGCGGCGCCACGCGGAGAGTCGGCGTACTGGAGCAGCGCGGCGTACTGTTCACGGGCGAGAGTGGCTTCGTGCGAGACGTCGTTCTCGCGCGGGTTGAGCGCCAGGTGATCCAGGTGGCGCTGCAGCTCGATCTTGAGCCCGGGGTCGAGGCCGGAATCCGCGGACAGGAATTCACGGGCCTCCGAATATGCTTCCAGACGCGCGCTGCGATTGACCGCGGCGCCATGACGCCCGCGCACAAAAGTAAACGCCAGGTCGGCAGCGAAGAACGATGGATTGCCGAAGCGGGTCAGGCCGAAAACGCCGGTTACCAGGCTGGTCGCGCCTTGATTGATCATCTCGCGGCGCTTGGGTCCCAGGGTATCGCGAAAATCAGCGAGCAGGAGGGGAACCTTCGGATAGTCCAGGCTATAAAACGCCAGCGGTATCATTTGTTCGGCGCGCGCTCCGGGCGTGCCGGCCGGCACGGGATGGTTGCTGGAATCGAAATAGCGGGCTTGCGTGTAGCCGGTCCAATGCGTCAGGCGAGTGTCGGTCCAGGGGTCGGCAATACTCAGGAACTGCCCATCGAACTTCCGTTCTGCGCGAGCGTCCAGATCCGAGCGCGCGATCCACAGCAGCGCTTCACTGGGCGTACCGGAACCCAGCGCCAGCGGCTGGAAGATCAAGCCGTTGAGTTCAGCGCGCTGGCGGAGCAGTTCCCAGTTGTGTCCGCGAGTCTCTTGCAGCTGGCTGGTCTGGCGGTCGTAATATTTTGCCAGTTGTCGTTCGCGAACCAAGCCCCCGAAGGCGTGCGTGGAAAGGCTGAGGCGGGAGTAGATTTCGCGGAGCTGGTCGTCCGGCAAAACCGAAACGCCAGCCGGGTCGCGCTGGAGATTGTCCAAAGTTGCGAGAGCCTGGAACACTTGCAGCTTGCTATAATCGCTCGAATTGCCGCGGTAAGTGCGGGTAGTGGAGCGGATGGCGGCGCCCAGCGGATCGAATTCCAGCGCCTGCAAGCCATCGCTAAAAAGATTGCCATAGACGCTGCGCGCGGGCGAAGCCAAATCCAGCGCCGGCGAGGGCACGCGGTTGGCGTGGCGCCTGCTTCCCACGCGAAAATATCCAAAGGAAAGCGCGGAGGCGGCGCGCTGCCACACGGTGGGCCTGGTGCTGGTCAGAATCCAGACGTAGCGCAGACGGTCGTTGGCAGGATCGCTGTCGCCCAGCGAATCGCGCAACACCGCCAGCAACGGAACGTCGAGATCCTGAGCGCTGGACGCCGGGTCATGCAGGCGCCCGAAGACGGTGATGAGCTCGGCTCCGTCCGCCACGGGCTCGCGTTCCACCCGATAGGACGATGACGGCTGGCTCAGGAACCCGGCCCCGATCAATAAAGTCACCAAGGCCGACTGCAGCAAGCAAACAACCTCACTTTCTTTCAAGGTAATCGAAGGGCCAAGCGAGAGCAAGACCCAAGCGAGAGCAAGACGGGGCGCGCCCTGTTAGTTCGACTCCACTAGATGAGTTGAGTTGCAGAATTTCGCAATTTTTCTGGCGATGTTGTCGCCGGCTTGGGAATCGCCGCCCTGGATGATTCGGGTGATGCCTTTGACCTGGCGGCTGAACAACACCTGGCCGGTGGAAGCATCGATAAACCATACCTGCGCTTCGAGAAAAGCGGCGCCGGCGCCGAAGCCAAGCCACAGTCTTTTCGCCCCGCCGCCGGGTTTGAAACGCGAGACTACGCCGGAAATGCGCAATAGCGCGTGCCGGTAGGGAGCCGGCTGTCCCTGGCGCACGATGAGGACCGTCGGGAACGCAAGGCTGATTTCGCGGGCGGTATCATCGGCCAGCGCGTCCTGATAATCGGCGGGGAAGGCAACTCCGGAGCCGCGCACGAATCTGTCGACTTCAACGGCGCTGTAGGGCGCCGGGAGCTGAGCTGCGTTCAAACCGGCGCACAGCACAGAGCATAGCGCCACGATCGTCTTCATGACCCCTTACAATCGTATCCGGATTGTGCGGGGGAAGCTATTGCGTGGGTCCCTCTCAAAGAAGTCAGACTCCGCGAAGGTCGGACGATAAGGATTCCAGGCGTCGACGCGCCTGAGGAGGAGGCCTGATTGCGGAAGCGCCTAACTGTTGGGCAGAAATTATCGGTCAGTTTTGGCATCGTCTTGGCCCTCATCGGCCTGCTGACATATTCGTCTGTGGAAACGGCGCGCCGGTTAGGCGGGTTGCTGGATACAGAGGTCAACGAGAACGCCAGGATTGCGGATTTGATCAGCGCCATCAAGCTGCAACTTCGCGAGATGAAGGAATTTTCGACCTCGGCCCAGTTCGCGTTTGCGGTAAGCAATGTTCTGGAGGTGAATTCTTCCCGAGCGCACAACGCACGAACCATGGGCCCGTGCTCGGCATGCCATCAGTTTGGTTCCGTGCAAGAGAACGGGCAGGGCTTCGCGGAACTGGCGCAGAAGGCCTCCGGCGAGGCGGACCAGCTTTTGCCGCTGGTGCATGATGAACAGGCACGGAGCGCGCTGGCTACGATACGCGGCGGAATCCAAGAATGGCAGCACACCTTTCAACACTATCTGGAGCTGATCTCGACGGGCAATTTCGCGGATGCCCACGAATTGGTGAAGGGCAGCATGGAGCCGCTGAGGGACCAGATCGACGCGGCAGCCAATCAATTCGAAGTGGAGCAGGCCAAGTTGCGGGCGTCTTCGAAGGCCGCGGCGGCAAGCAGCGTGTCGCGATCCCACTGGATCACGGCGGTGTTGCTTGGAATCAGTTTGATCTGTGGAGCGTTCCTGGTGCTGGTGATTCGGCAAATCAATGGTGTGCTGCGGGAATACGCAGCCGAGTTGAGAGACGGCGCGGGCCGGGTGTCTGAAGAGGCGGGACAGGTTCGACAGGCCAGCCAGACATTGAAGCAAGGCGCATCCGATCAGGCGGCATCGATTGAAGAAACTTCGGCTTCGAGCGAGCAAGTGGCGGCGGCGGCACACCAGAACGCGGAACATTCCGCCCAGGCGTGCCAATTGGTGCAAAACGTCCGGCGGGAGATGGGCAAGACCAACGGCGTACTGGATCAAACCAGGCAGGCCATGAATCAGATCGGTGAATCGAGCGAGAGCATTTCTAAAATCATCAAGGTGATCGATGAGATTGCGTTTCAAACCAATCTGCTGGCGCTGAATGCGGCGGTGGAAGCGGCACGCGCCGGGGAAGCCGGGATGGGATTCGCAGTGGTAGCGGACGAAGTCCGGGGATTGGCCCAACGCTGCGCCACCGCGGCGCGGGACACGGCCAGCCTGATTGAAGAATCCATTGTGCGTTCCCGGCAAGGCAAGGACCGGTTGGATGAGCTGACCGCGCACATCCGCTCCATCGCGCAAGGGACCGAAGCGGTGACCGCTCTCGCGGAGCAGGTTCAGACCGGCAGCCTGGAGCAGGAACGGGCGATGCAGGAGATTGGCACAGCTTTGCTGCGCATGCAATCAGTCACTGAAAAGACCGCCGCCAATGCGGAACAAAGCGCCGAGACGGGAGAGCGGTTGAGCGCTGAGTCCAACGCGCTGCGCGGTGTGGTGGAGGGCCTGGATGCTTTGGTGGGCGGCTCACGCTAACGCAAGCGATCGGGCCGGCGGCCTTGGGCGTCCTCAACATATGTGCGCAGCACCTCTGCGACGCTCCAGGCCTGTGCGAAGCAGCCGCCGGGGCGATGCGGCGCGTCGCCGTCGAACACCTCTGAAATCTGGCCCAGGCCGGCTTCCAGCAGATGCGCGCGCAACGGGTCCAGAAAGCGATCGGCGCGCTGCCGGGCTTCTTCCGTGTTCCCATGCACCTTCACATAGGAGGTCAGAAATGGCCCCACCAGCCAGGGCCACACGGTGCCTTGATGATAAGCGCTGTCGCGGCTGCGCGGATCGCCATGGTAGCGTCCGCGGTAATTTGGATCGCGTGGCGAGAGCGTTCGCAAACCGTAAGGCGTCAACAACTCCCATTCGACTACGTCCACTACATGTGAGGCTTGCTCACCGGTCAGCAGTGGATAGGGCAGGCTGACTGCGAAAATTTGATTGGGCCTGAGAGATGCGTCGGGCGCCCCGCCGTCTAAAATCACATCGTAGAGGCAGCCCGCCGCGTTGTTCCAGAACAGCTGCGCGAACCGCTCGCGGGCGCGATCCGCCAGGGCCATATAGCGGGCGCAAGCCGCGGCATCGCCGAACGCCGAAGCCAGATGGGCCATCACGCGCAGGGCGTTGTGCCACAGAGCCTGAATCTCCACGGGCTTGCCCTGACGCGGCGTCACCTCGCGGCCATCCACCTTGGCGTCCATCCAGGTAAGCTGCACTCCCGGCTCACCGGCGTGGAGCAGGCCGTCCGAATCCAGATGAATACCGTAGCGCGTTCCCTGTTCGTGCCAGCCGATGATGCCGCTGAGCGGTTGGTACAGTTCAGCACGGACGAAATCGTAATCGCCCGTGTAGCGGAGAAATTCATGCACGGCATGGAACATCCAAAGCGTCGCGTCCACCGTGTTGTATTCGGGTGTCTCGCCGGAATCGGGAAAACGGTTCGGCAACATGCCGCGATCGATGCTGCGCGCGAAAGCTCGCAGAATATTGCGGGCGTCCTCGTAGCGGCCGGTGACGAGCGTGAGGCCGGGCAGCGAGATCATGGTGTCGCGGCCCCAATCGGCGAACCAGGGATAACCCGCGATGACGGACTTTTGATCGCCTCGGGCGACGATAAACTGATCGGCCGCCGCGGAAAGAATCGCCGCGAATGGATCGCCTGCGGGGGCAGAGCGGACGAGACCTGCGCGGCGCTGGATTTCGCTCTGCATGGCCCGCGGAACAAATTGGGCAAGGCCGGCGGAGGTTGGTTCTAACGTGGATGCAACGATCGCGGCCCAGGAGTTCTGGGTGAGATCAAACCGCAACAGGAATGGACTGTAGAGGTCTTCGATCGAATCCAGTCCGCGTTCCTGTTCGCGCTCATATTCGAAGTTGTAGAACCAAACGCCCGCCGTGTCGATGGATGCGGAATTATGAACAAAGTAGAGGCTGGGCAGCCCCGGATAGGGCGTGACGATTGCCATTCCCTCCCGCACGGCTACCTCGCGCCGAATTGCGATGTTGGCGTGGGTGGCGCTGTGGTAATCGCGAAACGCAATGAGCGGGCGAACTTCGAGCGAACAGGCGCGGCCGCGCAAATCGCCCATCAGCTCATATTGAACGACGACGGTGTTTTCCCCGTGAACCAGGAAGACTGTTTTCTCGAGCTGCACATCGCCGCAGCGGTAGCGGAAAACCGGGAATGGGTCCAGGCGGAAGGAAACAAGATATTCGAAGCCGCGAGGGTGGATCACATTCTGGTATTGATTGGCGCTGAGCTCGAAGCGTTGATCTTGGAGCACGAGAGTCTCTTCCAGTTTGGAAAGAAGCACCACGCGGCCGACCGGCGGCCGGGTAGCGGCGGTGAGCAGCGAATGATAGCGCCGCGTGTTCCATCCCTCAATGGTGGAGCAGGCGAACCCGCCGATGCCATTGGTTTCCAGCCACTCGCGCGAGGAGGCTTCCGCTGGATCGCCGCAAATGGAGCGATCGAACTCGATGGGCAGTGTCATGGAGCTTTGAGCTTCTTCCATTGTCCCCGAATTGGCAGTGTTAAACTTGGCGTCATGCCGTCGTTCGCGGGCTCGGTTCTGGTGGTTGCCGCCGCGTCCTTGACCTGTTTGATGGCGCAGCCGCGCTACACCAGTGACGGGCAATTAATGCTCCCGAACGATTATCGCGAGTGGGTATTCGTGAGTACGGGATTCGGAATGTCCTACAGCCCGCCCGCGGGGCACGGCGGGTCGCCTGCGTTCTTCAATGTGTTCGCGGACCCGGCGGCTTACCGCTCGTTCGTCAAGACCGGTACGTGGCCGGAGCGAACCATGCTGCTGCTGGAGTTGAGGGCGTCAGTTAGCAAGGGATCTATCATTCGCGATGGCTACTATCAAGGCGAGCTTCTGGGGATCGAGGGAGAAGTAAAGGACCGGAGCAGGTTTCCCGGCAACGGTTGGGCGTTTTTCGCCTTCCACAAAGCAAGCACCGGCATGATGCAGCCGCGGACCCAGGATTGTTATAGCTGCCACCTGGAACATGGCGCGGTGGACAATACTTTTGTGCAGTTTTATCCGGTGCTGCTGGGGATCGCGAAACAAAAGGGCACGCTGACGCCGGCGTACCTGCATGATTCAGCCGGCTCTCGCTAGATTCAGTCCTGGGGTTCCGCAAGGCCGGACGAAATCGTTGGCGTCGAATCGATCCAGAGCCGGTATCGGAAACGTTGCGGCGGCATCGAAGACGGCTTGGTCCAACCCCGCGCTGCGTTGCCACGGAGCCAGCAGGCCCTGGCTGGCCATCGCGTCGAGCAATGCGGTGCGGAGCGATACTGCGATCACATTCGCTCCTGGAGCACATGCTTTCGCCAGCAGCGCAACGTCAATGGACGTCTCGGAGTGTTGCACGAATTGCGCCCGCAACTTGTGCGAAAGTTCGAAAACGCCGCGAAGATCTTGAGGATCAACCGCCGGAACCGGCTCGCCCGCCAGGAAAGCGGAGAAGCTAGCCAACGTTAAATCCAAACCTTCTCGGCGGGCACGCCGCGCTTGCACATCTCGCACGCACCGGCGTCTTTGTAATACGTCGCATCGAGCTGCGCGAGGTAGTAGAGCGGCAGCGGACTAAAGTCGACGGTTTTCGGCGTCGGCTGGTAAAGAATCACCGCCATTCCCACCACTTCAGCGCCGGTGGATTCCACCAGGCGCTTGAGCTCGGCGAGATTGCGGCCCGACCGCAGAATGTCGTCCACCAGCAGCACTTTTTCGCCGGGCTTCTGCTCCAGATACTGGCGGAAACTGCATGGGGCCGCGCTCCTCCCTGCGATCGGCCCAATAGACCTGGTGGGCGCGCAGCGCTTCGCACACGCCATAGGCCACGGGCAGGCCGCCGGTGTCGGGAGAAACGATGGAGAGCTCCGGGATCATGGCGCGAATCTCCGCGTTGGCTCGCAGCAGACGGCTGAGGCCAACGCTCGAGCACCTTAGCGTGCTGGTAGTAGCGCATCGCCAACTGTACTTGCACGTATTCGGTGGCGTGCAATCCGTTGGGATATTCGAAATGTCCGTCTCGGATGGCGCCGGTGCGTCGCAACAGGGCGACCACTTCCTCTTGGGTTGGGACCAGGTGCATAGCTTTCCCTATTGTTGCGCGATTAGCGGGCCAAACGCCGGGGACGAGTGCGCGGCGCGAGCAGCGCACGCGCGCGCATGCCACGGTATGATGGTTCTTTAGACGGTGGTTTTAGAAGGAGCCCGGTTCCATGCAGAATTCAGTTCTCGTGCCCATGGTGGTGGAGCAGACCTCGCGCGGCGAGCGCGCGTTTGATATTTATTCGCGCCTGCTCAAGGAAAACATCATTTTCCTGGGCACGCCCATCGACGACAACGTCGCCAATTTGATCATCGCGCAGATGCTGTTCCTGGCCGCCGAAGATCCGGAAAAAGACATTTCGCTGTACATCAACTCGCCGGGCGGGTCCATCACGGCCGGCCTGGCGATTCTGGACACCATGAATCTGGTGGAGCCGGACATCGTGACCTATTGCGTGGGACAAGCGGCGTCCATGGCCGCGGTTTTGCTGGCCTGCGGCACCAAGGGCAAACGCTACAGCCTGCCGCATTCTCGCATCCTGATCCATCAGCCTTCCATGAGCGGACTGGGCGGACAAGCCACCGATATCGACATTTACGCGCGCGAGATCCTGCGCATGCGCGAGTCGCTGAACCAGATTCTGGCCAACGCCACCGGCCAGGCAGTGGATCGCATTGCGCGCGACGTGGATCGCGATTACATCCTGGAGCCCGATTCAGGCGCTCGAATACGGGATCATCGATCGCATCATCGAAAGCCGCGCGCTGCAACCGGTTCCCACGCGTTGATGCCGCCTGCGGCCTGTTATCGGGTGCTGTTTGCGGCGCTGGCGGCGCACGCGCAGCTGATTCCCAGCCGGATCGCCCGTGCCGCACACCACGCTTCCGCCGGTGGTGTTCATCAATGGCTATCAGTTCGAAGGTTGTCCCAGTACTTTTGGCGGCACCTTCGGGATCGCCGATCAGGTGCTGCAGGCCAATGGCGAGGTGAGCCTGTTCTTCAACACGTGCAGCTTGCCGTCGACGCGCAACCATTGAGGATCTCGGCGGGAGCGTTCGGGACAGCTTCCTGGCGGGTTTGAAGTACACGGACGGCACGCCGGTACAGACGGTGGACGTTGTGGCGCACAGCATGGGCGGCCTGGTGCTGCGTTCCTACTTGAGCGGCAAACAGAACACCGCGGGCGTGTTTCAACCGCCGGCGGCCACGCATGTTCGCAAAGCGATCTTCCTGGCCACGCCGAACTTCGGAACACCGATCGCCTCGCTGGTGCCGATCGGCGCCATTCAGGTGGAGGAAATGGCCAGCGGCAGCGCGTTTCTGTTCGATTTGAGACACCTGGAACGACGCCACCGATGACCTGCGCGGCGTCGACGCCATTGCGGCGGTGGGCAATGCAGGCACGGGCCTGCTGACCGGCACCTCCGGGTTCGATGACGGCGTGGTGCCGCTCACCAGCGGCGTCACTGCGCTTCTATGGGCCGGGCCGCACGCGCGTTCTTCCGTATTGCCACGTCTCGGGCGGCGGGTTGATCAGCGACGTCGGTTTGTGTCCGGCGAAGCGCAAAGGGGATCGCCGACATCGATTCCGCGATCGCATGACTCGGCGCAGATCATCGTTTCCTTCTTCGAACGGGACCAGCGCCTGGCAAAGCGTCGGGACGGCGGCGGAGAGCGATCCGTTTCTTTCGGTGGACGGCGGATTGATCGTGGCGGCGCGACGCGGCCGACGATTCGCCGCTGAATATCGATTCGGCGACTGCCAACTCGCACAAGCTTGGCACTTCGTCCGATCATCTGGCCTACACCGATATGATTACCGCCGGCGCGCGAGCACGCTGAATATCACGTCGGGATCGCTGAATATCAACAGTTCCGTGACTCTGCCGGCGGGCGGGACGGAGCCATATCTCGTCAAACCCGGCCCGCTGATCGCGCGCGTGTTTCCGGCAGCCGCCGCCAATTTCCCGCTGGAACTGGCGCCGCGCATGCTGATCTCGATTTACGGGATCGAACCTGGCTTCCGGGACCGTGTCGATCGAGCGGATCGCCGTTGACGCTGGACTATGTTTCGGCCACACAGATCAACGCGGTTCTGCCAGACGACTGCGTCCGGGTCTGACAGCGCTCACGGTTCAGAATAGCTCGGGACAAAACACCGTGAACGTTTACGTGGGCACCGCCGCGCCGGCGATCTTCACGCAGGATTCGTCGGGAACCGGTCCGGCATCCGCGCTCAAGGCGGCGGATCAGAGCGCTGGTGACGGCCAGCAACCCGCTGCATCCGGGGGATTCGGTGGAACTGTACGTCACCGGCCTCGGCCTGACAAGTTCCACGAATGGATTCGACGTCGCGGTTCAGCAGCCAACGGTGACGGTCGGCGGAGTGGACTTGCCCTGTGACGTTTGCCGGCGCCGCGCCGAGCTACGTGGGCCTGGATCAGATCAATTGCACGATTCCGGCGGGGGCGGTGCCGACAAACTCCTTGGGCCATCAGTGCCGGTCGTGATCACCTCAGGCAACCGAATCAGCAACACGGCGACCCTTGCGATCCAGTGATCGGCACCCTAGATTTGCATCGTCGCCGGCTGCCGGATCTCCATGCAGCCTTTTCCGGTCGGCAGCATTTTGCCGGGATTCAAGCGGCATTCGGGATCGAACAGATTCTTGAACCGCGCGATCATATCCAGCGTTTCATCCGGTGAACTGCTCGCCCATCAGCTCCATCTTCTCCATGCCGACGCCGTGCTCGCCGGTGATGGAGCCGCCGTGCGCGATGCAGAAGCGCAGAATCTCATCGCCCGCTGCTTTCGCGCGCTCCAGTTCTCCCGGCTTGTGGTGATTGAACAGAATGATGGGGTGCAGATTGCCGTCGCCCGCGTGGAAGATATTGCTGATGGTGAGGCCGTACTTTTCGGCGATCCGTTGAATCTCGCGCAGCGTCGGCGCCACTTTGGTGCGCGGCACCACGCCGTCCTGCACGTAATATGACGGGCTCACGCGGCCCACCGCGCCGAACGCGTTCTTGCGGCCTTTCCACAGCAGCTCGCGCTCGGCCGCCGATCGCGCAACGCGAACCTCGCGCGCCCGGCAGCACTTGCAGGCAGTCCTCGATCTGCCGCACCTGCTCTTCCACGGCATCTCCTTCAGACCTTCCAGCTCGATCAACAGCACCGCCGCCGCGTCCATGGGATAACCCGCGTGCGTGGCTTCTTCCACCATGCGCAGCATGACGCCGTCCAGCATCTCGACCGCCGCGGGAGTGATGGCGCGCGCGGTGATCTCGGCCACCGAATCCGCGCAATCGTCCACCGTGTCGTAAATCGCCAGCAGCGTCTTCACCAGCTCCGGCTGCGCGCATCAACCGCACGGTGATTTTGGTGACCAGCACCATGGTGCCTTCCGAGCCCGTGAGCAGGCCGGTCAGATCGTAGCCGGGCAGATCCGGCGCGCGCGCCGCCCACCGTCATCGGCGTGCCGTCGGGCAGAACGGTCTCGATCCCCAGCACGTGATTGGTCGTCACGCCGTACGCCAGCGTATGCGGACCGCCGGCGTTCTCCGACACATTGCCGCCGATGGTGCAGGCTTTCTGGCTGGAGGGATCGGGCGCGTAGAAATATCCGTCGCGCTCCACCGCCTGCGTGATTTCGAGATTCACCACGCCGGGCTCCAGCACCGCGCGCTCGTTCGCCAGATCGATCTCGACAATCCGGTTCATGCGCGCGAACGAGATCACGATGCCGCCGGCGCGCGCGATCACACCGCCGCTCAGTCCGGTGCCCGCGCCTCGGCCGACAATCGGGAATGCCGTGCTCGCGGCGCAATTTGGACGAGCGCCACCACTTGTTCAGCGGTCTGCGGGAAGGCGACCAGGTCCGGCTTGGCCTTGTCGACGCTGCCGTCGTATTCGTACAGCTCCAAGTCTTCCGGCCGGTCCAGATATCCGCGCGGCCCGAGCAGCTTATCGATCTGGTGGAGCGCGTCGGAAGCGATCATGCAAGGTCCTTATCGGTCAGAAGCCGATTGAGCAAATCATTTACCTTCAGGTACCGCGCCCATTTTCTCATGTACATGCGATCCAAGAGCGTCCCTTGCACCGAACAAATGCCCAGAACATCATTCCACTGCCGGTCGGATTGTTCTCCGCCTGCCCTATACCACGCCAGCTTTGCGAGAATCGTATCCTCGGCGGTTGCAACGGAACATCCGATGGCGTCTCCATCTCCCAGCGCTACCTGCTGGATCTTGGAACGCGAAAGTTGCGTTTCGAAGTAAGGATCTCCCGCCGCGGGAAAAATGTCGAATTTGTAGCCGCTCAAAAAATGGATCAGGTTGAAGGGGCGCCCGTGCTTTAGCGCTTCTTTCATGGTCTCGGCATCGGCGTAGAAGGTTCCAGCCAAACAGGAAACCAGAGGCGCGATGTGTTCCTCGCGTACGGCGGCCACAATATCGACATCATTCGTGGAGCGAAAAATACCGTGCAGCGAGCTTGCCAGAGAGCCTCCAAGCATATACGGGATCGCCAGACGGTTGAGCGTATCCACGAGTTCCCGCAGCGCTCTCTGGACCGCCATCAACTCGCGTTGTCCGGATCCCAGCCATACACGCGCCGCATTGTTTCCCGATCCAGACGATGCGCGGTCACCCGCAGAAAGATCTCGCGATCGGTGGCCTGGGGATGAAGCTGCCGTTCGCGCGCTTCCGACAGGCTTCGCAGCAATTCATTCTGCTCGAACACTGCCTGGATTTTTTCGGCGGGGCTCATGCTTCGTTGCCGCGCGAGAAACACCTCGAACGCTTCCGCACCGGTATCGGAATACCAATCGTGCTTTTGCATCACAACTTTACGCATTACAACAGCGACTTCACGAAATTCACCAGCTCCGGATCCATCCAGGAGATCGCCTGGCCGTCGCGCTCCGGCAGACCGGCGTATTTGCGCACCACTTTGCCGTTGCGATCGATGATGTAGCTTTCGGGAATCTTGTAGGTGCCGTAGCGGTAGCTCAGGTTCTCCTGCGGATCGCGCGCCGTGGGGTACGACACGTCGAAGCGCTTCACGAAATTCCGGTACGCCTGTTCGTTGCGGTCCACGCTGACGCCCAGCACCACGACGCCGGCATTCTTGAATGTTTTGGCGAATTCGTTGAGCGATGGCGCCTCTTCCACGCAGGGCGCGCACCAACTTGCCCAAAAATTCAGCACCAGAACCTTGCCGCCGAAGTTCCGCGGCGACACCTGATCGCCGGCGCTGGTGGTGATGGTGAAATTCGGAGCCGTGTCGCCGACACCGACAATGTGCTCCTGCATGGACCACACGACTGACGAAACCGAGCGCCACCAGCAGCGCCGCGATGATACCTTTGATGGCTAAATCTACTTTGGAATGAGTCATTTCTAGAGCCTCCTGCGGGGCTCTTCTTCTATAATATTAGAGTATCCCGATTGGAGAGGTCTCGCATCACATAAGAGGACCATGTTACTAACGCGCCGAGCAGAGTTCTCCGCGTCGCACGTGTGTGCGCAAACCGCGTTGACGCCGGAGCAAAATCGCAGATCTTTACGGGCCCGCCGCGAACCCCAGTCGGGCATGGGCATAACTATGTTCTGGAAGTGACGCTGGAAGGCGATCCCGACCCGATCACCGGCATGGTTTTCGACCTGAAGACGACTGAAAGAGTTGATCCAGCAGACGGTGATCGATCCCATGGATCATCGGTTTCTGAACTATGAAGTGCCTCCGTTCGACAAGATTGTTCCGACCACCGAGAACGTCGCGACGGAGATCTGGCGCCGGCTGGAGCCGCATTTCGACAGCGGGCCGCGGCCCGGTTAAACAACGTTCGGCTGTACGAGACCGAGGATCTGTACGTGGATTATGCAGGAGAGCGCCCGTAATGCGAGTCACGCGGCGTTATCGGTTCGCGGCCTCGCATCGCCTGCATTCTGGCTGCGTTCAGCGAGGATGAAAACCGCGAGCTATATGGCAAGTGCAGCAACCCTTATGGGCACGGGCATGACTATGTGTTGGACGTAACGGCGGAGGGGCCGGTGAATCCGGCGTCCGGGCATGGTGGTGCACGTTCCGACGCTCGATCGGCTGGTTTCCGAAGCAGGTGCTGCGAGATTTCGATCACCGCTATTTGAACGCCGACCTGGGCGAATTCCAGACGTTGGTGCCGACCTCGGAAAACATTATCCGGGTGATTGAAGACCGGCTGCTGGCGCGCTGGCGCTGCCGTTTTTCCAGGCGAAGTGGCCGCGTCTGGAGGGGATCCGGTTGCGCGAGACCAAGCGAAACGCATTTGAACTGAATCATAACGACCACTATGAAAAATAAGACATCCGCTGTGAAAGTGATGCCGCAACAGGACGATGAGTCGATCACCGAGCTCATGCAGAAGCTGCTGCTGAAGATCGGCGAAGATCCCGGAGCGGCCGGGATTGGTCCGCACGCCGGAGCGCGCCGAGAAGGCCCTGCGTTTTCTGACCAGCGGCTACGATACCGATGTCCAAAGCATCGTCAACGGCGCTCTGTTCGAAGAGAAGTGCGACGAGATGGTGGTGGTGAAGGACATCGAGTTTTACAGCATGTGCGAGCACCATCTGCTGCCGTTCTTCGGCACCATGCACGTGGCGTATCTGCCCAACAACAGCGTGATCGGGCTGAGCAAGATTCCGCGCATCGTGGACATGTTCGCGCGCCGGCTGCAATTGCAGGAACGCCTGACGCACCAGGTGGCCGAGACGCTCAACGAAGTGCTGCAGCCCCAAGGGAGTCGGCGTGATCTGCGAAGCGCGCCACTTCTGCATGATGATGCGCGGGGTCGAGAAGCAGCACTCGGGAACGGTGACCAGCGCCATGCTGGGCGGCTTTCGCGAGCGCAAGGAAACGCGCGATGAGTTTCTTTCGCTGGTGTCGGCACGGAACCACCCGTTCTACTAAGAAACGCGCAAAACGGAGCGCGGCGCGAAGCTGGTGCCTGGTTGTTTTGCGGTACGCACCGCGCCCTTTGCGCTTCTAAGAAACGCGCAAAACGGAGCGCGGCGCGAAGCTGGTGCCTGGTTGTTTTGCGGTACGCACCGCGCCCTTTGCGCTTCTAAGAAACGCGCAAAACGGAGCGCGGCGCGAAGCTGGTGCCGGGTTGTTTTGCGGTACGCACCGCACCCTTCGCGCTTCTAAGAAACGCGCAAAACGGAGCGCGGCGCGAAGCTGGTGCCGGGTTGTTTTGCGGTACGCACCGCGCCCTTTGCGCTTCTGAGAAACGCGCAAAACGGAGCGCGGCGCGAAGCTGGTGCCGGGTTGTTTTGCGGTACGCACCGCACCCTTCGCGCTTCTAAGAAACGCGCAAAACGGAGTGCGGCGCGAATCGGCTACAATCAATCTGAATGATCGAGAACTTTCGCGACTTCGAAGCTGGGCCCGACCCGTTCGGCCGCACGTGGCAGGTGTACTTTCGCTGGCTCCAGACCGGCATCTCGATCCGCCATGCCGACACGGTGGACGTGAAATTCGGAATCCGAACGGGCGGTGAGCCGTCCGAGGAGCGCGTGATCGCGCTGCCGCACCCGGTGCTGCTGGCCCTGAGCGAGAAGCTGGGCCATCCCCTCACCGACACCTGGTGCCTGAAGCTTGCGGCGCTGCATTTGAAGCACATGCTCGAGACCGGCGAGGACATGGAAAAGACACTGGTGACGCCGCAGCCCGAGGAAATCGAAGCAGTACGCGCGCGAGCTGGAAGAGTCGCTCGCCGCAAAGAAGTAGTTGTGCGTGGATCATCTGTTTGTCTACGGGACTCTCCGGCACGGCTCCCATAACGAATTCGCACGAATGCTCGCGGATCGGGCGCTCCTGGTGGGAGCGGCACGTGTGCCCGGCCGCCTGTGTGACTTCGGGCCGTATCCTGGCGCGGTTCCTTCCGATGGACCGGACCAGTGGATCCACGGCGAAATTCACCAGTTCGAAGACCGTGAGCTCCTGCCGTCACTCGATGAATACGAAGGCGCCGAATTCGCGCGCGAGAGAGCTTCCGTGCAAATGGAAAATGGCGTCGATCGATTGTTGGATCTATTGGTATGTGGGTGCGCCGGCCGGCCGCGTGATTGCTTCAGGCGACTGGCTAAAACGCTAGTTCAGGAAATACGTGCGGTACAGCGTGTCGCGCTGCTTGGGGATGAAGCCGGCGTCGCGAATCAGCCGCCGCAGTTCCTCTTCGCGTCGCGCGATGGTGCGCGCCCGCCGCGCGACACCACGTTCTCCTCGATCATGATGCTGCCCACGTCGTTGCCGCCGAAGCGCAGGCCCAATCTGGCAGGTCTTCAGCCCGGGCGTCACCCACGACGACTGAATGTTCAGGATGTTTTCGAAATAAAGCCGCGAGAGCGCCAGCATCTTCAGATACTCCACCGCCGTCGCTTCCTGCTTCACGAACCTGCCGAGCGACGTGTTCTCGCGCTGGAAGCGACCACGGGATGAACGCCGTGAATCCGCCGGTGTCTTCCTGAATCTGGCGCACGATATCGAAATGATTCATGCGCTGCTCGATGGTTTCGCCGCATGCCGAACATCATGGTCGCGGTGGTGCGCATGCCCAGCGCGTGAGCAGGTGCGGTGCACGTCGATCCAATCCTGCGCCGAGGACTTCAGCCGGCTGATGCGGTGCCGCACGTCGTCGTCCAGAATTTCCGCGCCGCCGCCGGGAATGGAATCCAGGCCGGCATCGCGCAGCCGCGCAATGGTGTCGCGCAGCGTCAACCCGCTGACTTCGGCGATGTTGACGATCTCGGGCGCGGAGAAGCAATGGCTCCAGATCTTGTCGCCGAAACGCTCCTTGATCGAGCGCAGCAGATCCTCATACCATTCGATCTTCAGATCGGGATGCAGGCCGCCCTGCATCAGGATGCCGGTGCCGCCCAGGTCGATGGTCTCCTGAATCTTGTCGAAGATCACTTCCTTCGGAGTGCACGTAGCCTTCGGCGTGGCCCATGGGCCGGTAGAAGGCGCAGAAGCTGCAATATTCGGTGCAGAAATTGGTGTAGTTGATGTTGCGATCGATGATGTAGCTGACCACGCCGTGCGGGTGCAGCTTGCGGCGGACCGCGTCGGCGGCCATGCCGATGCCGATCAGGTCGTCGCTGTTGATACAAGTCGATCGCTTCCTGCGCGCGTCATCATGCCGAAACTTTTCTCCCATCCACGGGCGTACGGAGCTCTGAAGCATATTGTAGGAAAGTCTTCAGCCCGGCGTACTCCCGGTCGCCCAATTCGAACACGATGTTGTCGCGCAAATACGATCGCGCCAGATCCTCGGAGACTCCAACCTTAGCGTGCTCGGATCGCGCGATGTCGTCGATGTGTTCCAGTCCGAAGCGCATCGAATCCAGGAACGGCTTGGGATCCTGCGCGGGCAACTCGGCGCGCGCGGCCCACACCGCGAACACCATCGGCAGCCCGGTCATCTGGACCCATTCCGCGCCGAGATCGAGCACCTGGAAAGGCAAATTCGCGGGATCGAGCACCAGCGCGGCATCGCCGATGATCAGCGCGGCATCGGCGTGCTCCAACATCGATGGCAAGTGCGGCGCCTGCGATCGCACCTCCGGCTCAACGCCGTATTTCCGCGCCAGAATCACGCGGCTGAGGGCCGCCGAGGTTCGCGAAGTTGAATCGGTCGCCAGCTTGCGGATTTCGCGGAAGGGCACTTTCGAGATCAGCAAAATGCTGCGCACCGGGCCGTGGCAGGCGATCCCCGCGCCGGGAATGATCTCCAGCTTCTGCCGGTTCAATTCCACAGCGGGCACGATGCCGATATCGGCCAAGCCGGATTGCAAGGCGGTCGGCGCATTCGGCCGGAATCGCAAAGGAAAGATCGAACAGCCCGCGCTGCTCGCCGTGCTGCATGCCCCAAACCAGCGGGACTGTGTTGAGATAACTGACTACCGAGACGCGAGGTTTTGTGGCGGGTGTCAAGCAACCAGTCTAGCAAGACGATCTTCGATACGATACGTAGGATGACGCGGAAGGATTTGCAGGAGTTGTCGCGAATCCGGTTGCGCGAGGCCAAGACCCTCGCGCGTTCGGGCATGTGCGACGGCGCTTATTATCTTGCTGGCTACTGCGTAGAATGCGCCCTGAAAGCGTGCATCGCAAAGTTGACGCAGCGACACGAGTTTCCTAATAAAGAGCGGAACCAGCAAAGCTATGGCCATAAGTTCGGAGAATTGCTGAAGGCAGCCGTATTAGAGCAAGCGCATCGCGAGGAGGCGCAGAGGGATTCGGCTTTTTTGAGGCACTGGAATGTCGTACAATTGCGGTCGCCGGACCGGCGTTACCTCCTCAACGACCCAACCGCGGCGAGGGAGCTTATCGAAGCCGTCAGCAACCCAAAGCATGGAGTCCTCCGATGGATAAAACTGCACTGGTAAGCGTCGAAGTCGACAGAGGGGCGAAAATCCTGAATATTCTCGATCACGCCGGACTGCAGGTGAAAGTCGCGATGTGGGCTTTTTTAGGGGAATACGATGAATGGCGCCTCGTTCTGTCTGCTCCAGAATTTGACGACGGAATGCTGCAGGGCGCGTACGGACTGCTGCACAAGGCTCTGAACGCCGCTCATTTTCCTTTGGAGTTAACTCCAACTGTGGTCATCCTGCGCACAAGTGATCCTTTCATCAAGGCTCTTCGAAAAATATTTGCGAGAGTCAAGAGCGTTGAAGGCATGCGACTGGGCGGGCAAACGATCGGAAATCGCTTTCTCGAAGACGCCTATGTCTACCGCATCTCCTGACCGTTTCTACTTGTCGCCCTGGCCCTTCTTCGGTGCGTCCACCGTCACGCTGCGGGCCGTGAGGCTGAGGTCCACTTCCTCGATCGCGTCCACTGTGACGGGGGTCCCTATCCCGATATCCGAGGGCTTAATGGACTCGGTACCTTTGAAGAACTTGGTCTTGTGGTTGCGGTGGATCGAAACAATTTGGTCGTCGCCTGTTTCGATCGTAATCTCTTTGCTGCTCAGATCCTTGAGCTTGCCATGGAAAGACCCGGCTACGCCCTTATAGGATCCCGGATGCGGCGAAGCCCCATATGGGTAATACTGCGCGGCGGCGAGCACCGGCAGCAACAGCCCTAGGAATATCGCAATCCGGACCAAGTTCCACATCCCGTGACTACTGTGCGCGCCTCGCATTCGGACCGTGGTAACGCCCCTGCTGTAATGTTAACCCCGCGGGAAGCTCGAAAAGCGTCTCGGCCGGCTCCGCCGTTGAGATGTTGCTCAGTTGGTAAGTGGTGGCGCCGCTGCGCGGATCGGTGCGGGAGCTTTGGATGACGATCTGCAGGTCGGGAGAATAAAGCCGGGTGGACGTAATTGCGATCGGCTGCGTGTTGCCGAGTTTCCCTGCCGGAATGGTGGTTACGGTTTGCGTGCACTCCGCCGAGAAGGAAGTGCCGGAGATGGGCTGCGACGCGCAGGCGGTCTGAACCCGATTCGGATTCGCGGGCCGAGTGGCGGCCGACGGTGCGCTGCCGGCGGGCGGCGTCTTGATAGTGAACTGGCGGTAAGTATTATTCTGCGGGTTGATGATATATTCGAGGCCTGCCACCGGATCGCTGATCATAATGGATTGCGGCGCCGCACCGCAGGTTGAGGAATTGCGGGTTTCTTCGCGGCGCGTGCGGCCGGCGCTGTCGCGATACACTTTGACACAACTGGACTCGCTGATCTTGTCGCCGTCGCTCAACGTCCGCATCGATGTCGTCACTCCGACGCCGGAATACGGCTCATTGGTGACCACTTTACCTTGGAGCATGCCCTGAAATCCGCCGTGGAAATTCCCGCCAGGCCGCTGCGCCAGCGCCACCGCGCTCAGACCGAGCATGGCGATAAAACATAACTTCATGCGTTTCGTTTTGACTCCTTCACTCTTGATTCACTCGCAGCCGGCCCAAAAGTTCCAAAGAAACGAATGAAACCCCGCGGATTGGAGACGCGTCTCTTCACCAATCATTGGTCAATCGTCGGGCAGTGGGAGCGAGGCGCAATTTTGACGTGGCTGCGAGTTGGGCTCATTTGTTTCTGCACGGCTGGGATTTTGCCGGCGCAGAACACAGCCTCGGGCACGGCTTCCACCGATGATGAGCCGGTCTACGACCTGGGCCCCGGCGTTACGCCTCCGCGCGTGATCCAGCAGGTGAATCCGAAGTATCCAACCACGCGCGGCGTGCGGGCAGTGGGCTCGGTGATCATCGCGCTGGTGGTCAGCTCCAAAGGCTTCCCGAAAAATCCTCGCGTGGTGAAGGGGCTGGACAAAGATCTAGACCAAAGCGCGGTGGATGCCGTGAAGGAATGGCGCTTTGCTCCGGCGCAAAAGAATGGCAAAGCAATCGCCGTTCGTGTGAGCGTGCAGATTCAGTTTCACGACATGTGAAATGCTATCGTTCGCCGAAGCTATAGCCCACCCAGACCATGGCTTCCGGCACGGAATTGCTGCCGAACTGATCGGTGAAGCCGGGCACGTAATGATAATCGAACTCCGGACGGATAAATATGTGGTCGGTCACGAAAAGCTGAACGCCAACGCCGACGTTCACTGCAAAATGGTTAGAGGCTCCAACGGGTTGCGTATAGTTACTGCAAACCGCCGTGCCCACACAACCGCTCTGCGAAATCGAGAAGCCGGTGTGGGCGCCGCCTATGCCGCCCTGGAGCCGCAAGGATACTCGTTTGGTAGCGATCGGTTGATAGATTCCGTCCACGTCGTAGAACAGCTGCCGGTACTGCAGCGGCCCGTAATTCTGTAGCGTGGGCTGCAGGGTAGCCTGGAAGCCGGCCCCGAAATGCTTGTATAGCATCAGGTCGCCGCCAAATCCCAGAAAGAAGCCATTCAGTTTCGGTAGCGACTCGCAATTCGAGTCGATAGAACTCGGAATACAGGAGCCGAAAGCATTTAGCGAATTGGCATTATCGATGCCGCTGCTATTCGCGCTATCCCAGGCGCTTCCGAATCCAAGATTGACATCAAACGCGGTCTGGGCGTTGACGAATGACGCTCCAGACAGTAAAAGGGCTGCCCCAGCGAGACTCCATTGAACGATCGACATATGCCGTGTAGACGGCATGTGTTAGAAACGCGTTTCAGGTTACGTTCGATGTAACTTGGTTACGATATGTCCCGTCGATATACGCAAAACATTACAAACCTGGCCGATGCCGCAAGCTCTTAAAATCCGCCCTGCGGGCGATAACCGGGCCGGGCGCGCACGCGATATTTCTTGCCGATGTCCGTGACGATCTCGACGCTGATCTTGCGGAAGCCTTCGTTGGGATTGGGCTGCGGATAATACGTGATGGTGTAGCTGTTGCCCAGATCCTCGCGGATCGATTCGAACGCCTCCACCTGCTTCTGCCAGGTCTTGGCGAAATACGCTTTGCCGCCGGTGCGCGTGGAGATGCGCTTGAAGACGTTGCTCGACATGGGATCCTTGTCCGACGTCGTTGGTGGAGATCACGTAGATCGGAATGCCCTCGTCCTCGGCCACGGCGCGGACATCGTCGGGCGCCATCATGCTGGCGTTGTCGGGACCGTTCGAAAACACGATGACCACTTTGCGGCCGGGCACTTTGGCCGCGTCGCGCAAGGTCAGCAGCAGACCGTTGTAGAGCGCCGAATCGTCGCCCGCCACGGCTTTGCGCAGGCCGAAGATCGCGTCGTTGCGGTCGTGCGTGAGCGGCGCGGGGCGCGAAAGATTGCGGCTGAAGGTGTAGACGGCCACCGAATCGGCTTTGTCCAGGCCGCGCACGAAATCGGCGATCGCGTCGGAAGCGTAGACAAAGCCGCGATACATGTAGTTGCTGGTATCGAACAGCACGAAAACGTTGGTTCCGACGAAGGCATCCGAGCGCACCTCGGTGAGCCGATCCGCCGCTGTCGCCACCGCGCCATCCACGGACGCCGACCAGCGGCTGCACGGTCGCCGTTCTCCAGCACCTGCACGGGCGGCTTGTTGCCTTCGCCGAAGGTATTGATCTTTTGCGGGATGCCGTCTTCGGTCAGGTGGAAATCGCTGGGCTTCAGCCCATTGATGTAGTGGCCTTTGCTGTCGGTGACGGTGAAGCTCAGCACCACCATGTCCACCTTGACGCGAAAGGTCGGACCGTTCCTGCGCCGCACAGCAGCGCCAGCGAACCCGCCAGATGAATACGGCAGCTGCGCGACAGCGCCAATGAAAATCCGACGATTGAACTTCAAGATTGCCCTCCGAAAAATGATGAATCTAAAAACCAGCTCGATGCTGTTACACGCTTGCGCGCTTTCTCGCGAACTTCGTCGCCTACCAGCCGCGAGCGAACGCAGCAGCGCCGGCCAGTCTTCCAGGTTCGTGGCGAAAATTTGCTCCACGGTCTGGCGCGTCCAATCCGGAACCAGGACGTTCAACTTCGCCGGGCGCAACGTACAACTGGTCCGCCAGCGCCGCGTAGTACAGCAGATTCGATTCCCAGCTTTCGGCCAGGATCCGGCTGGAATATCCCATCAGGTCGGGAACGTTCGGAGACCCAGCAGTTCCGGCGAATAGGAATTGGTCAAGGTCGGCTTGGGAGTGCCGAAGGCGTGCGAGATAGCTTCGTAGTTCAACTGCCGCGGCGATTCCGCGGCTTCGCGCCGAATCTCCATGGCCAGCGGATCGGTCTGTATCGGCTTCTGCGCCAAAACGATCTCTGCGCGATCGCGAACAATTCCGAGGGCATCACGTTCGTCGAGCGCCGCCTTGGCGCGGCCCTGCTCCAGCAAATGCCCGCACGTGCGCCACGCGCGCCGGCATGGCATATTGGCCGAGCGCATCCAGCAACAGTCTGTCGCCGATCGGCATTCAACGCGGATTCCGCCAGCAGCGTTTCGGCGTAATCCATGTGCAAGCGCTACCCAGTGCAACTGCGCCGGGGTGACGTTCCACCAGCGCGGGACGGTCGCGGTAAGCATCAGCTGCGGCACCAGGTCGCCCCAGATCAGCGCCTGCTCGCGCGAGGGAATCAGGAAGTTTTGCTCGGCTTCGGCCAGCGCGTAAGGCAGGCTGACGAGCGACCCGATCAGTCTTCCGCCGGCGCTGGTAGGCCAGCCGCTTCCCGAGCACCTCGGTGTCTTTCCATGTGCCGTTGGCTCCCTGGAGACCGATGAAATCGTGGCTGCGAACGAACAGCGGATTGGCGTAGAGGACCTGCGCGCCGGGCGGCGCGTAATGCACGTAGTTCAAGCCCATCAAGGTGTCGCGCAGGAACGGCGCCATCAGCGGCCGCACCTCGTCCAGCTTCTTGGGATCGGTGCCGGCTCGTCGATAAACGCCCGCAGATTCAGCTTTCGTTCCGCCTCGATGTGCTTCTCCGGCCAGTATCCGAAGCTAAGAGCGCTCCTTTCGGCGCCGCTCAGCGAGCTGCGCGGAAGCTGGATCTCCGAGATGCGCGCCGCCGTCTTGGTGATCAGCGCGTTATTGGCCTTTTCGCCTTTGGCGACGCTTTCCAATTGGTCCACCAGATCGAAAATGGAGGAGAGCGAGATCAGCCGCTGCGCCTCGAAGATCCGGATCATGTCCTCGACCATCTGGTTGTGTGCGTCGGAGGCGTCCGGTTGCGACGTACCGGCCAGCAGATCCAGCATGCGATCCTGCGCGGAGCTCCCGGCGGGCGATTTGGCCGCGGCCAGCAGCGTCTGCACGCCCTCGCGGCCTCCGTCGAACACGTCGCCTTCATTTTTCACTTTGGAGAAGCGCGCGAGAATCGCGCCTAGCGTGCGATCCTCATCGGCGGGAGCGATGGAGCCTTGCCGGCAGAAGATCTGCCAAAGCCCGACCAGGGCCTGCAAGGTCCCGGCGGCGTCGGAGCGCAGGCCCAGATCGTGGATCTGGTCGATGCGTGGCCGCGGTGTCGAGGAATTGATTGATGGTTGCGTTCGAAACTTCGGAGCCTCGGCGAACAGCGAATACTGCGCGCCGAAGGAGCGGAACTCGCGCGCCATCCGATCAGCGGTGTTCGGATCGAGCGGCGTCTGGCGGTGGCGGTCCACGTCGCTCAGCGCCATGAAAATCTTCAGCGGCTCGTTCTCCGCCGCCTTGCGGCACAAGCCGAACAGCGCCTCGATCACGTCGTCGGGATCCTTCCAGTTGGCTGCGTCGTGGCTGAGCTTGGCGTCGTACTTGCCGCTTCCGGAAGGATGTTCGACGAACAAAGTGCGCCAGACGTCCAGGCCGCCCGGGATGTGCGGCTTGCCGTTGGGATCCAGGCGCAGGCGCGCGGTCAGCAGCATCATGTCGGTGTTGGAGCGGAACACGGGGCGGGCCGGACCGGGACTGGTGACCTTCCCCCGAATGGCGGCATAAAACCGCTTCAGGCGCTCCGGCTCGGTCAGATAATTCTGCACCGGGCCGTTGGCGGGATTGTCGGTAATTCGCGCCAGCGCGTCGAAGTAGCTGGCCAGCCAGCCGTCGTCGCGCATGATCAGGCGTTCGAAAAACGCGCCCGGCTTGTCGGGAGAAGCTCCCACCAGATCCGCCCAGGCTTTCTCCGAGCGCGCGCCGCCCGGCACCACGGCTCTGCCATTCCGAATCTGAAACATGCCGCCGTAGAAATCCAGCACGTGCGCAAAGGCCCGTATTTTCTGGACGTTGGTGCTCTTGCGCAGCTCTTCGGAAACGGTGGGATCCAGCTTCGATAGCGCCAGGTATAAGCGGCACAGCGAAGGATCGCCGAGGAAAGAATCGATGAACTCGGCGCCCTGCCGGTCTTTCGCGGAGAGCCAGTAGTCCTCCGTGTAGAGGATCGGGACTCGCGTGGGCTTGAAATCGTATACAAAGGGCCGGTTGGTGCGCAGGTCCTGCTCGAGTTCGGCCAGCGGAAAGCCGGAATCGATGGTCAGGAACGCGCGCGAGGCGTTGACAGTTTCGAGCACCACTTCGCTGCCGCAGCCGCCGCGCATGCGATATCCGAGGACTCTGCAGCAGCTCGCCGGTCTGGGTCGAATCGCAGGTGTCCACCTTGATGGCTCCGCTCGAGTCGGCCAGTTTCTCCAGCTCGCGGGCCTGCGAGAGATAACGAACCACCAGCTTCAGATATTCGGTCTGCTCCAGCACGTCGTTACTGCCGGAGGCCTGATAGCCGTTGGTGACGACGTTGCGGGCCAGCGCGGGCAACACGTCGTCGGGGCTGATTTCGGGCGCCAGCGCGGCCATGCGCGCGAAGGAACGCAGCGGCCCCGGGATGGCAATGATTTGCGGCTTCGCGCCGGATCTGGCGGAAAGCGGAGGAAGACTGAAGTCGGTACCACCGGCGGTGCGGTATTGCTCCACGTCACGCTGCGGCGGCATCCCGATCGCCCGCCAGTCAGATCCAGGATCACGATGCGGCGGGCGGCCAGCTCGCGCTGCTCGCCGCGAGCGGAGTCCCGTACTTTTTCGTACGCTCCACGCGCCGCCGGATCGCGGTGCCGATCCAGAAATTGCGCATAGGCCAGCCCGGCGTCCGCCGCGCCCGTTTGCGCCGCGTGCTGCAGGTAATCGCGGGCTTCGGCCGCGTCGCCTTTGCTTTCCATCTGCCAGGCGCGCGCCGCAAAATCGTCGGCCGCCCCGGCCACACCAGCACAAAATCCCACAAGAGAAATGAATGCCGTTAGAAAGGCTTTCATGGAGGGTATATCCTTTCCCGTCCCGCTCTTGGCTAATTACTGTAGCACTGGCGGTAGGAGGCGTGCTAGGAGGGCCTTAGGCTTTCGGCGATCCGATCATTGTCTTTGCGCCACCGCCAGGCGCTGCAACGCGGGACTGTGCAGCAGGCTGTGATCTTCTCCGATGATCAAGATCCCTGGGAAGTCGCCATGATGCATCACTAAGCCCGCCGGCTTCTCACCGGAAGGCAGCCGAAACGGCAAGTACACGTCATACGAGTCGCCTGGGCCCAGTTCGTCGGAAAGCTGACGCGGCTGTCCGGTTCCGGTCGGTAGTGGCCCGGCGCAGGGCTGGTAGCGCCTTCCTTGCGCATCTTCCAATTCAGCACGCGCATCACGGGCGCGCTGGCGGATCCGCTTGGCAACGCTTGAAACCTGAATGGTTGCGATCCAGTTGCGGCCGCTGCCACCGCCAGAACAGGGCACGGCAGTAGAGCCGTCCGCGATTTTCGCTTCCATCGCCGCCACGCACCAATCGTCGAAGCAGCGGCGTTCGCCCGGAGCGTAGAATCGGCGCGGGAGCAGCAGGGCAACCAAGATCAGAGTGGTGGCATAGGCCGCAACAAACCAGCCGAACATACGGGCCAGGCGGCTGGTGGTGTCCCACTGGCGGCGCAATGCGGATATTGTCATCAGCACGCTCCAGGTGGAGACGGTAAGAACCGATGCCAGGAAGAACAGATCGCCGAGCGACATAGTGTCTTGAAGTACTTTATAACACAAAGGCTATGGCGTCAAGTGTGATCGCCGAGGTAACGGCTGCTTGTCACAGGGGTCGCGATTCGTCCATGATGCGGTAGATCTGGGAGGCGTACTTCTCGACCAGCTTAATTCCGATCCCTGGAATGGCCAGTAACTCCGCGGCTGTTTTCGGTTCGCGCTCCGCAATCGCCAGCAGCACGCGGTCCGACATGATGCGGAACGCCGGCACGCTTTGCTTCGCCGCCAAAGCGCGCCGCCAGGCTTTCAGCTTCACCGCGACACCTGAGTTCTTTCCCGTTTCCGGCTTCACGTGCTGCTTCGCTGGGGCCGAGGTCTTTTTGCGCCTCTTCCTTCCGGCTGGCGTTGCGGAAAGAGCCGCGGACTCGCGAATCTTCAGTTCGAGCGGCCTGTCCCCGTCTACGTGCCTGGCATCCGTGGTAAGACTGGCATAACGAAACGGAATCTGTTTCCCGTCCTTCTCGAATACCGAATCCTCCAGGCGGACAAGCCCCAAGCGCGCCATCGCACCGATCAGTTCTTCGAACCCGTCGCGGTCCAGGCTATTTTTTCCGCACAACTCCGCGTGCAACTTGCCGACCGACTTGCGATTCATTCCGAGCGCGCTCATGACATCGCGCGCCAGAGTCTGCTCGCGTTCCGTCGCATCGCGGAACTGCTGCGCCACACAGCTTTCGGGCGCGCAAAAATCGCAGATGCCGCAAGGCTTGCCGCTGTCCGCCGTGTCTCCGAAGTGCCGCACCAGGCTCGACATGCGGCAGTGATTGCTCTGCGCGTAGCGGATCATCGCTTCAATTTGCGACTGCTTCTGCTCGCCCTGTGCGATATAGGAATCGCGCCAGTCAGCGGTGCCGCGGGTCAGATTATCGTCCGCGTCGATGATCGCGCCGCCATGCGTCCAGAGTTTTTCCAGGGCTTTCTCGAACACATCGGCCGGCACCCTGCTTGGTTTTTCAATCCACTCCCGGGGCTGCGCCTCGGGACGAAGGCGCGCATAAATTTGGTCCAGGACCTTAACGTCGGGATAATCGCGCTCAAAAAAGAAATCGTGCGTATGACGGTCCGCGTACGAGTGCATCAGAATCGCGCGGCTCGGCTCGCCATCGCGCCCCGCGCGCCCAATCTCCTGGTAGTACGCTTCGATGCTGCCGGGCAACGCCGTATGGATCACGGAGCGGATATTCGCCTTATCGATCCCCATGCCGAAGGCGATGGTCGCCACAATCACCTCCAGCTTGCCGTTGAGGAATCCATCCTGCACGCGACGCCGCCGGTCGGCATCGAGACCCGCGTGATACGCCGCGGTGGGAAAGTCCAGCGCGAGCAAAGCGGCCACGCTCTCGGCCTGCTTTCGGCTGGGCGTATAGACAATCGCCGGACGGCGATCCGGGTCGGACAATAACTCGCGCGCCAGGCCGGGACGCTGAGACGGGCTGGTTTCCACCACTTCAATCGCAATGTTCGACCGGCGAAAACCGTGAATGAAGCTGGCCTGCTGATCGAGAGCCAATTGCTTGCAGATGTCGCGCTGCACCACCGCCGTGGCCGTAGCTGTAAGAGCGATCACCGGGGCCGGGCGCAGCGTAGGCAGATAGCCGCCGAGCAGCCGGTAATCGGGGCGGAAATCGTGCCCCCATTGCGAAATGCAGTGCGCTTCATCGATGGCAATCAGGGCAGGTTTTCTTTTAGCCAGCATCTCCGGAAAACCGCGTACTCGCAGGCGTTCGGGTGCGATGAACAGGAATTGCAGCTTGCCATTCAGATAATCGATGCAAACCTGGCGGGAGGCCGCGCGGTCGCGTCCGGAATGGATGCATTCCACCGCGAAGCCGCGTTCCCTCAGCTTTTGAAACTGGTCTTCCATCAGCGCGATGAGCGGGCTGATCACCAGCGTGGTCCCGCCGCGCGCCAGCCCGGGCAGCTGGTAGCAAAGCGATTTTCCGGCGCCCGTGGGCATCACCAATAGCGCGTCACGCCCTGCAATCACCGTCCGGCACACTTCTTCCTGATTCGCACGGAAGGACTCGAAGCCAAATGCCCTGTGCAGCAACGCATCCAGTGACTCATTGGGCGCCGCGGTGACGGCGGGTTGCGGCCCTTCCGTATTTCGATCGCCGTTGCTCGCGTGCGCTGTCGCGGGGACTCGGCCAACCTTGCCGATCACGTCCCGCACATAATCTTCAATCCCGTGCAAAAATGGCTCCAGTTGCGCCTGGCCACGCTCAATGCGCTTCAAATAGGCTTCCCATTGCCCGGTCATCGCGGGGCTCTTCACTTCCGGATGCACCACTTCAATCAGGTGAATGCCCTTATCTGTAGCCTCGAGATTCTTCCCTTTGCGCACAATGTATTCGCGCTTGAGCAGAACTTCGATGATGGAGGCGCGCGTAGCCGGCGTACCCAACCCGGATTCCTTCATCGCATCGGAAAGCTCTTTCTCATCGAGCGTCTTGCCGGCCGTTTCCATCGCGGTCAGCAGCGTGGCCTCCGTGAATCGCTTTGGCGCCCGCGTCTTTTTCGCGGATGGCTTCGGCATCCAGAACATCCTGGGCCTGTCCGCGCTCCAGTCCTGCTGGCAAAGCCTGTTGCTCCTCCTGCGAACTTTCCTCGCCGGCCTTCGCTTTCCGGCTGCTCGACTTCTTCCTGTCGATTTGGAAGTCCAGAACTTTCCAACCAACCTGCTGAATCGCTTTTCCTGAAGAGTGGTAGCGATCGATGACCGCGGCGTTCGTGATCGCGGTAATCACGGTGGTCACCGACCACATGTGATCGTCATGCCAGCAAGTGAGCAATCGACGGCACACCAAATCGTAAATCTTGCGTTCATCCGGCGAGAGATCCACGCGGTCCGCCGAAGTGACTGTAGGGATGATGGCGTGGTGATCGCTGACCTTGGCATCATCCACAAATCTGCGTCCCAAGGGCTTCTCGCCAGTGCCTGGGGCCAGATGCTCCCGATAGGGGCCGGACACCGTGTTCACAATCCGAGGCAATGTTTCCGCCACATCCCGCGAAAGATGACGGCTGTCGGTGCGCGGATAACTGAGCAGCTTGTGCCGCTCATAAAGCGCCTGCGCGATGTCGAGCGTGTGCTGCGCGCTGAAGCCAAAGAGCCGGTTCGCATGCCGCTGTAGCTCGGTCAGGTCATACAAAAGCGGCGGAGCCATGCGCTGAGTCTCAGCTTTCACCGATTCAATAGCAGCTTTGCCGGTCTTGGCGCGCGCGACAATCTGGCCGGCTTCCGCGCCATCGGCTGGAAGCCGGGAGGTTTTCTGGATCTCTTCGACATCTCGGACCCAAGTTCCCTGATAAGCCTCCGCCTGTGGCCGCGCCGCCGGTCGAAACGTCGCCACTACTTCCAGATAATCTTCCGGCACAAAGCTCCGCACCGCCAGTTCGCGCTCCGCCACCATCGCAAGGGTCGGTGTCTGCACGCGCCCCACGCTTAACTCATCGCCATAAGTGAGGGTGTAGGCGCGCGAAAGATTCATGCCCACCAGCCAGTCCGCCCGGCTGCGCCCGCGCGCGGCATCCGCCAGCGGCTCGTAATCGGCGCCCGGCTTGATCGCGTCGAAGCCTTTCCGGATGGCCTCCGGAGTAAGCGAGGAGATCCACAGACGATCAATGGGCTTGGAACAGCCCGCGGCTTCGTAGATGTATCGAAAAATCAGCTCGCCCTCGCGCCCGGCGTCCGTCGCGCAGATCACGCGCGCCACGCGCGGCGATGACAGAATCTTCCGCACCACCTCAAACTGATCTTTGGTCTTTTCGTATACGACAAGCGGCCACGATTCGGGAAGCATCGGCAGCGTCTCGCGCCGCCAGAACTTCCATTCCGGACGGATCTCGTGCGGCTGCGCGAGCGACGCCAGATGTCCAATGGCCCACGTGACCACGTAGCCGTTGCCGTGGATGTAGCCGTCACCTTTGGTGGCAGCGCCCAGGACCTTTGCGATGTCGCGCGCCACCGAAGGCTTCTCGGCCAGAACGGCCACCGTCCCGGTTGCTCCCGCCGCGTTGCTCAAATAAACAGTTTAGTGTTTCGCCGAGGTGCGCTGCCGTGCATCGCGATATACTCTCTAAGCTGGTGTAAACGCCGTTAGGTTGTCTTGCGGCTAGAAGGAGATTTATGAGGATCGCGCTTGCCTCTTGTTTCGTTGCGGCGGCGACTGTAGGGGCCTTCGCCGGCTTGGCGCAAACCGAGTCTGGGGATCAAGCCAAGCCCAGGATTCGCAGCCTTTCGCACGCCATTCACGCCGTGGGGGATTTGGATACGACGCTCGCGTTTTACCGCGAGGTGTTCGGCCTCAACGGCACGCCTCAGGATTTTCCGAACCCCGCCGTGCCGCAACTCACCAACGCTCCCGGCGTTACGCTGCGTCTTTCGATGATGCGGCTGCCCGGCAAGATGCTGTTCGAGCTCACCCATTTCAAGGGTCTGGAACGGAAGCCGGCGGAAGCCAAATACACCGATCCCGGCGCTGGCAGTATTGTGTTCTACGTCCGCGATATCGATTCCGTTGTGGCCAATGCCAAGAAGGCGAATGCGCCCATCGTCACCACCGGCGGGGAGCCTGTCGAGATCGCCACCGCCGACGGCAAGGCCCGCTCCATCCTCATGCGCGATCCGGATGGTTTTTTCGTGCAAGCGGTGCAGGAAGCGCCGCCGCCCGATGCGCCGGAAGGAAATGTGTATCGCGTCTCCCTTGCCTATACCATGGAGAGCGCCAAATCGACGGCTAAGTTTTACAGCGGCATGATGGGCATCGAACTCAATGGCCCCACTGCTTTCTCGAAAGATCCGGCCATACTGAAGCTGGTGGGCGCGCCGAAGGGAACAGAGTTTCGAAAACTGACCGGCACCCTGCCCGGCCCTCCCGCCTACATCGAATTCACCGAGTTTCGCGGCGTTCCGCGCACCAAGTTCCATTTGCGTGTCCGCGATCCTGGTGCGCCTGCCATGGCGATTCAAGTGATCAATCTGAACGGGATGGTTGAGGAGATGAAGGCGGCGGGTGTGAATCTGATTTCCGCCAACGGTCAGATTGTGGATTTCGGCGGCGGCACTCACAACATCTTCGTCGAAGATCCGAATGGCATGAACCTTGAATTGTTCGAACGCTCTGGTCCACCGCCGACGCGGGCCCAGGCGAGGTAGGAATACTTCGGGGATGCCATCCACAATCCCTGGGAAGGTTTCCGCCGCCGCGAGCCTTTTTGCCGTGTTCGCGTTTTCTCAAACTACGCCCGTCGTCCGCTTGCAGAACCTGGCGCATACCACCGAAAGTCTCGACAAGACGGTGCCGTTTTATCGCGATGTGCTGGGCTTGCCGCTGAACGGAAGCCGCGATCCGCTGGCGCAGCAGCCGCAGAAGCTCGACGAGGACATGTCGAAGTTCACGGCGACCAAAGGCATGAGTTTTCGCGGCGGCGACGTTTCGCATTCCGAACGCAGCCTTTGGATTTGAGTTGACCGAATTCACCGGCGGCCCGCGCAAGCCCGTGCGGCCGAACCTCCAGGACATCGGCGCGGCGACTCTGGCTTTACAGGTGCGCGATATCGAAAAGGTTTTGGCGAAAGTGAAGGCTTCGGGCGCGCCCATCGTGACCATCGGCGGCGCTCCCGTAAATCCGACCGGGAATCCGAACAGCAAGCTTCGCGAGATCGTGGTGCGCGACCCCGATGGCTTCTTTGTGGAATTGCAGCAGCCCGATCCGCTGCCCGCCTCCGCCGCGAACTACGCCGGGCGATATTCTCGGCGCCGCAGTGCAGTTTTCCATTGAGGATTCCGCGAAGACCGTCGCCTTCTTGCGCGACGCGATTGGATTCCACGCGCGGCCGACGGGCCGCGTTGGGAACCAATCCAGTGGTAACGAAACTCATCGGCCTGCCGGGAGCACACTGGCGCATCACGCACGGGAACATTCCCGGCGACCACTCTCGACTTCGGGCTGATCGAGTATTCCGGCGTGCCGCGCGCGAAAGTGGTGGCGGGCGCCGAAGATCCTGGATCGCCCGCGTTTACGATGGTGGTGCGCGACATCCATGCCGCCGTCGATCAGTGGACGAAGGCCGGCGGCACCGTGGCCAGCACCGGCGGCCAACCCATCGTCCGCGCAAACGGCGCGGGCAACGTGTTCGTCCGCGATGTCAACGGCTTGATGTGGGAGTTGATTCAGAGCGCCAAGCAGTAGGCGCTCTGAATCGATATCTATTTCTTTGCGTCCTTGCCGATGTAGTGAACCGCGTCTCGATCCTGGCAAACGAACTCCATGATGTCGGTATCCGGCATGAGTTGATGGTTCACCCGAACCGTGAATGGCTTGGTGTAGGCCTTCGGATCTTCGATTGTGATGTCGATCTGCATCAAACCGAACTTCGGCCGGCGCCAGCGCTCCGTGATTTTGCCGGAACTGGTCAGAGGGCTGCCTTCCACATCCAGCCACACGTCGTCACGGAACCCAGTGGTCTCCACCACCAGTGTGTCACCCTCCCAGTGTCCAGCAGAATAGCCGTACCACCAGGGTTCGGGATCGTTGTTCGGCACTGACCGGCCATCGGTGAAAATCTGCCGGAGATTGCCATTCGCTTCGTAAAGGATCACGATCTCGCCGGGCGTTTGTATGACCTTTCGAGGCTGCGGATGCATGTGAAGCTGGGTCAAACCGAGTGGCAGGCACAGCGCGTCCGGGTTGTCCTTGTTGTTGTTCCCTTTTCTCTGGGCCCGCACCTCGCGCGGCCCAAGGAGTGAAGGGAAGCATGCCTCCCTTAAAGCCCGCGCCGATGTTGAAGAACTGCGCCACGGGAGGATCGTCCGGTGAAGTAGGAATCGGGAACGGCAGCGGCGCGGTGCCGTTTAAATCCACCCCAGGGCGCGCTTTGGTGTGCGCGGGTTCCCATATCCCCGAGAAATCGGGCTTGCCGTCAGCCGTGCGGGGCGGAGGCGCCGCGAAATCAATTTTGCCGTCCTTCGCCCTGGGACCAGGCGTGGGGTAGCTGGGCCACTGCGCGAACATGTACCGCGCTGGTAATCAAAGCAAACAGCACGGCGGCTGGGATCTTCAGGGTTCTCATCTTCTGTTTTACTGTCTATGAAAATGAGTCTTCAAGTCAATGCCTGATCCGCGGATATTCGAAGATAAGATATTCCCTCCGGTATCCCCAGCCGCTTCCAGCGCCATATAATAGGCGGCGATGGTGGAAGACAAAGATCGACGCAAACCTTCGCGCCGGGGTTTTCTTACCGCCAGTGCGGGCATCGCGGCTGCGATCGGAAGCACGGCCCAAGCTCCCGGCCAGGCGCCGGCTGACGTCATCGCCGATGACGTTACGATTTCGCTGGTGAACGGCAGAATCCACACCATGGACGCATCTGCAACCGTCGCCAGCACGGCGACCATTCGCAACGGGCGCTTCCGTACCGTGGGCGGCGCGCCTCTAGCGGCGGGGCCATCTGTTCGCGCCGATCGATTTGCACGGACACACCGTGGTTCCCGGACTGGTGGAACCGCACATCCACATTGTGAGCTTGGCGAATCGTCCCGGCTATCACACCATTCTGGAAAACACTGCTTCGATTCGCGAGGTGCAAGAGGCGCTGGCCGCGCGGCGCAAGGACGTTCCCGAGGGCGCCTGGATCACCTCCATGGGCGGCTGGCATCCCAACCAATGGGCCGAACACCGCCATCCCACTCTCGCCGAGCTGGATGAAGCGGTTCGGGACCGTCCCGTGCTCTTGTACGAGCGTTTTACCGGGCCCGCCGCAACCAACACGCTTGGGCAAAAAGTTCTTCGACGCCGCCGATGCCGCGCCGCCCGTGCATCCCGATATCAAGAAGATCAACGTGTCCGATCGCGGCGCGATCGCGCCCGGCCGGCTTCACGGGCGGCGGTCCATCCGCCTCGGCGCTTTTCCTACTGCGCCGCATGCAGACATTCGACGATAAGAAACGCAGCACGATGGACGCCATGCGCTACTCGGTGAGCGTGGGCCTTACCACCGCGCTGGACCAAGTACTGTTCCCCACGCCCGGCCCGCTGCATCCGAACCAGATCCTGTCCAATCTGGATCAGTACCGCATGTATGATTCGTGGCTCGCGCTCCACAGCGAAGGCCGCACCTTCGTCCGCCTGCAGATGAATTTCCTGCAGAATCAGGCCGACCCGCGGCTTCCCGAACTACACGAACGCCTCCGCAACCAATTCCAATTTTTCGGCGACGACATGATGCGCACCGGCGCCATCGGCGAATGGGCGGCGCCACTCAATAGCGGCGCGGCCTGGAGCGAAGCCCAGCGCCTGGTGGGCCAAGCCGGCTGGCGCAACGAAAACGCCGTGCAAAATCTAGCTGGTTTGAAGCAGGTGGTGGAGGCGTACGAGGCGGTCAACCACGAAAACGACATTACGAAGCTCCGCTGGGTGGTCCACCATGTTCCGGAAGTCAACGCCGATCTGCTGACAAGGCTCCAAGCGCTCGGCTGCGGCGTGGAAATGGGGGCGTTCCGCTGGGTGACTTCATCGGATCCAAAGGTGGTCGCCGGCCCTCCGTTCCGGACCATTGTCGATCACGGCATTCAGGTCGGCATGCACGGCGATGGTGTGCACATCGCGCCGCTGAATCCGTGGCTGCACATTTACTACGCTGTCACCGGCATCAATTCGTTCGGCGATCAGGTGAATCCCGGCCAGCATCTCACGCGCGCCGAGGCGCTCCGCCTGTTCACGCGCAACAACAGTTGGTTCCTACGGATGGAAGACAAGATCGGGTCCATTGAGCCGGGCAAATTGGCCGACCTGGCGGTGTTGGATCGAGACTATTTTTCGGCGCCCGATGCCGACATCAAGAAAATAAATTCCGTCCTGACCATCGTAAACGGACAAGTGGTTTACGACGCGGGCGTACTCTAGTTGGTGACTAGGTTGAGATAAAATCACGACTTCGACAAAGGATCACGACATGACCGACACGCATAAAGCAGAACCATCCAGCCCCGACTCGCCGCGCTTGGCATTGCGCTGCTGACGCTGTCCGCGGCGCCGGGCCGCGCGCAGGATTTCGCAAACGTGAAAGCCGCGCTGGTGGATTACTCGAAGGCCGACATAGTGGCGCGCAAAGGGTGTGAGGAACTCGGCAAGTTCAAATCGAAAGATCTAGCGCAGATCACGGCTGTGGCGGCGCCGGCCGCTGGCGAGACGCCGGCCTACTGCCACGTCACGGGCATGCTTGCTCCCGAGATCGCTTTCGAGGTGAGCCTTCCGGCCAATTGGAACGGACGATTTTACATGATCGGCAACGGCGGTTTCGCCGGCGACGCGCTGGATAATCCAGGCCGCGTGGCGCAGCGTAATGAAGCGCTGAAGCTCGGATTTGCCTTCGCTCAAACTAACACAGGCCACGACGCACGCAAGGAGCCGGGCGCAACTTTCGTCCTGAGCAATCCAGAGAAGGCGATCGACTATGCCTACCGAGCGGTCCATCTCACGGCCAAAACCGCAAAAGATATCACGAAGGAATATTACGGTAAATCGATCTCCCGCGCGTACTGGGATTCCTGCTCGAACGGGGGACGACAGGGGCTGATCGAGGCGGAACGCTACCCAGACGATTTCGACGGCGTCATCGCCAACTCGCCGTGGGTGGATCAAACCGGCTTTACGGTGGGCGCGATCTGGAATCAAAGAGCCGTGAGCACCGTATCGCTTACGCCCGCCAAGCTGGCATTGGTGGCCGGCAAGGTGATGGAGAAGTGCGATGCCATCGACGGCCTGAAGGATGGGCTGATCGACGATCCGCGGAAGTGCGACTTCGATCCGGCGCGCGACGTCCCGGCCTGCAGTGCTGGTTCGGACGGCTCGGACTGCCTGACGGCGCCGGAGGCGGCGGCCATCGCCAAAGTCTACAGCGGACCGCTCAGCAACGGTAAACCTTTCTTCCCCGGCTTCATGCCGGGCAGCGAAGCAGTGGTGCCCAGCCTTTTCGGCGGCGGAGCGGGAAGCGCATGGTTGAACGTGATCGTCGCCGCACAACCGGACCGCGAAACCCGCGGATTTCAATCTGGCGGAGGGCGTGATCCAATATTTAGCGCCCAAGCCTCCCAAGCCCGATTACGATTACCATCTGTTCGACTTCGATCGCGACCTTCATGTGCTGGACGAGTGGAGCAAACTGGCCGACGCCAAAAACCCTGACTTGTCGAAGTTCAAAAAGCGCGGTGGAAAGCTGTTGATGACGTATGGGTGGGCGGACACCATCCTGCAGCCAATGGCGGGTGTGAATTACTACGAGCAGGCCGCAGCCAAGAACGGTCCGGACACGGCGGGATTCTTTCGCCTTTTCATGGCGCCTGGAATGGGGCACTGCGGCGGCGGCATCGGGCCAGATCGCCACGACGGAATGACGGCGATGATCGACTGGGTGGAGAAGGGGACGGCGCCGGAATCCATGATCGCAAGCCGGGTGGTGGACAAGCAGGTGGTGCGTACGCGCCCGCTCTGTCCGTATCCGCAGGTAGCGCGTTATTCCGGGCAAGGCAGTATCGACGAAGCCGCCAATTTCCGATGTGTCGCGCCCTGACCGTAGCTTAGGCGCGGTCGATCGAAATGGTGTAGTCGTACCACTCGGCGATCTTCCCGTCCTTCAGGAAGAACACTCCAACCCCGTGCCACGTCTTAAGGGGAAGGCCCGTGAAATGGTCATGCCGCTCGTTAAACACCATTGGGCCTTTCGCTAAAGTCTCCATCACCTCGAACCCTTGGACGTTGTCGACGAACGATTTGATACGATCCAGCACCGCTTGCCGGCCTGTATTTGGTTGCTTGCGTCTCGCTCATGCGATAAGCACAATCTTCCGCAAAGAACGACATAATTCGGTCGACATCGTGGCTCGGCCAGGCCGCGCAGAAATTGTTCACCACTTGAACATTGGCCTTTTCGGCCGGAGTCAGTTCAGCGGCATTGGCGCGGATTTGCATGCCTGCTATTGCGGCCAGCCCGAAGCCGGCCGTGGTGAAAGTGGAGCGGCGCGTAACGCCTGACGAGCCAAGAGCACCATCGGATTTCATGATTCTCCCTTCCGAAACGAATGCCAGTGTATCAGCTAATTTAACGGCGCTGGAATATAATAAGCGTCGAATCGAGAAGGAGGCCACAGGGAAACATGCGGGCGGTGGAGACTAGAACCAAGTTGTCCCGGCGTTCCTTCGCAACCGCGCTGGCCGCTGCCACCTGGATTGTCGCACGCGCCGAGCCAGCTCCCTTACATGCGCGCATCAAGGTGGATACCGAGCGCGTGATCGGCGACATCGATCCCAAGATCTACGGAAATTTCATTGAGCACCTGGGCCGATGCATTGATGGAGGCGTGTTTGACGAGAAGTCGCCGCTCTCCGATTCGAATGGATTCCGCAAGGACGTGCTGGCCGCGGCCAAGGCCTTGAACGTATCGGTGCTGCGCTGGCCGGGCGGCAATTTCTCCTCGAACTATCACTGGATGGACGGCATCGGTCCGCGCGACCAGCGTCCGCCCAGGCTCGAAATGGCGTGGGGCACGGTGGAGAACAACCGCTTCGGCACGCACGAGTTCATGAAGTACGTGGAAATGCTGGGTGCGGAACCGTATTTCTGCGCCAACCTCGGCACGGGCACGTGGACCGAAGCGCAGCAATGGGTGGAGTACTGCAACTCATCGCAGGACACCGCGACCACACGCCTGCGCAAGCAGAACGGGCGTCAGGACCCGTGGAACGTCACCTATTGGGGGCTGGGCAACGAAATGGACGGTCCCTGGCAAATGGGACACCGCACGGCCGATGATTACGGCAAGTTCGCGCTCGAAGCCGCGAAGCTCATGAAGCTGACCGACCCCCGCATCAAACTGATCGCCGCGGGTTCTTCGAATTTCAACAATGGCATCGATTGGATCGGCTGGAATCGGACGGTGCTCGAATATCTGAAGCCGCAGGTGGATTACCTGTCGCTCCATTTGTACGTCGGGAACGCAGCCAACGATTTTGGCGATTTCCTAGCCAGCTCCATGACGCTGGACGAGCGCATCAAGACCACCGAGGGCGTGATCGACGCGGCGCTCTCCGGCCTGACTCCGCGGCGCAAAATCTACATCGCGTGGGACGAATGGAACGTGTGGTATCGCGCCCGAGGAGCCAGCCAGCGCGGGCGCAACATTCTAGAGGAGCGTTACAACCTGGAGGATGCGCTGGTGGTGGCCACGTTCCTCAACTCTTTCGTGAATCACGCGCACATCATCAAGATGGCCAACATGGCTCAACTGGTGAACGTAATCGCGCCCATTTTCGCGAATGAGCAAGGCATCTTTCTGCAGACCATTTACTATCCCTTGCAGCTTTTCGCCGGGAATTCGAAAGGCCAGGCGCTGGAGCTGTTTGTGGATGCGCCTATGTATCCGAATCGCCGCTTCGGCCAGGTTTCGTATCTGGATGCCTCCGCGGCCTGGGATAACGGCACGCTGGTTCTGAACGTGGTGAATCGCCATCCCAGCGAAGCGATGCCCGCGGATCTGGAGTTAGAGGACAAAGCCTTCGCGGGACCGGTTGAGATTTCCGAAGTGAATGGACCGGACGTGAAATCTAAAAACGATTTCGGTTCCACGACGGTGAAGACCGTGAGGCGAATGGGAAAAGCGGATGGCCACAAATTCACTTACAGCTTCCCGGCGCATTCCTATTCCATGTTGAAGGCGCAGTTAGTTTGAGGGCTTGGCGAGCTCGTATTTGGCGATAGCTTCCCGATGCACTTCATCCGGACCGTCCGCCAGCCGCAGCGTCCGCGCATTGGCCCACGCCCACGCCAGCGGAAAATCCTGTGAGACACCCGCGCCGCCATGCGCCTGAATGGCCCGATCGAGAACGCGCAGGGCGACGTTCGGCGCAATCACTTTGATCATCGCGATCTCCGCCCGCGCCACTTTGTTCCCGACCGTATCCATCATGTAAGCGGCCTTCAACGTCAGCAGCCGCGCCTGTTCGATTTCCATCCGGGACGTCGCGATATCCGCGCGGATGGTTCCCTTGCTCGGACAAGGCGCGTCCGAATGCCACCCGCGACTTCACCCGCCGGCACATCGCTTCCAGAGCGCGCTCCGCCACGCCGATCAATCGCATGCAGTGGTGAATGCGGCCCGGTCCCAGGCGGCCTTGCGCGATTTCAAAACCGCGCCCTTCGCCCAACAGAAGATTGCCGGCGGGCACGCGCACATTTTCAAACCAGCACCTCGCCGTGGCCGTGCGGAGCATGATCGTATCCGAAAACAGTGAGCATACGCTGGATGGTTACGCCCGGCGCATCCATCGGCACCACGATCATGGATTGCTGCTTGTGCTTGGGCGCCGACGGGTCGGTTTTGCCCATGAAGATCGCCACTTTGCAGCGCGGATCGCCGGCTCCGGAAGTCCACCACTTGCGTCCGTTGATGACGTAGTGATCGCCGTCGCGCACGATACTCGATTCGATGTTGGTGGCATCGGAAGACGCCACCTTTGGCTCCGTCATCGCGAAGCAGGAGCGAATCTCCCCCGCAAGCAGCGGCTTGAGCCAGCGCTCTTTCAATTCAGGCGAAGCCGTAACGTTCCAGAACCTCCATGTTCCCGGTATCCGGCGCCGAACAATTGAACACTTCCGGACCGATGGGCGAGCGGCCCATGATTTCGCACAGCGGGGCATATTCCAGGTTCGTTAATCCCGCGCCATGTTCGCTCGCGGGCAGAAAAAGATTCCACAGCCCGGCGGCGCGTGCCTTCGGCTTCAGCTCTTCGATCATGGGAACAGGTTGCCACTTATTCGGGCCGTCGCAGTGTTCCTGGTACTTCGCTTCGCTCGGGATAAATGTGCTCTTCCATGAACGCGGCCACGCGCTTCTGTAGATCCTTGACCTTGGGTGAGAATTCGAAATCCATCGTTCTCCCTATATCGTTTTACCGGTAGGTGCGAAGTTCAGGCTCGCGCAGGTGCGGAATGGCATTGAAGGAATGCAGCCGCAGCTCGCCGTCGCTGCAGCCGCAACACCGTGCAGGACGTGTTGTGCAGCACGCCCGCCAGACGCATCGCGCGCTCATCGTGAATTTCCATGGCCAGCGCGGTCCAGATTCCGATGGGAGTCGCCGAGGTGAACACCACGATGTTGGCGTCGCGCTCCGCTGGATCAAGCTGCAACCGGCGTGCGATCACACGCTCGCGAAACGCTTGCCAGCTTTCGCCTTCGTAGGCGTGCCGGCCGCGAATCCAGGCCCGCACCATCTGGACGTCGCACGGCAGCCAGCGGCGATTGACGCTCGCCTCGGGTTGCTTCGGCGGCCGCGCGCGCCTGCGCCACCAGTTCCTGATACTGCGCGTTCAAATTCGGGATCCTCGGCGCACAACCGCGGCGCGAGCGCGCGATAGACATGCGATAGATCGAACTCGTTCCAGCCGGGTTCGCGCACAATCTCCGGGAAGCCGACGCCCGCTTCGCTCATAAACAGCGCTCACTTCGCACGCAGTCTCCTGCTGGCGCACCAGCGCCCCAGAATACGCCGCCGCAAACTGAATTCCCTCGGAGACGAAATACTCGCCCAGCAATCGCGCCTGCCGCCGTCCTAACTCGGACAGTGAATCGTAGGCTTCGCGAGTGCCCGCCTGGCCGTGCCGCACCAAGTAGACGCGGCTCATGCTCTAGAGTCCTTCTCAATGAGCGAGGCCGCCAGCCGGATCAGCCCGCGCACGCGCCGGTCGAAGGTGCTGAAAGCGTTCATCGCTGCGTCTGGCCGTGATGAAAACGAAAATAGATCTGCTGCAGAATCACGGCCAGCTTGAAGATCCCGAGAATTTCGTGATAGCGGATGTGAGTGAGATCGCGCCCGGTTCGCGCCGCATATCGTTGCAGAAACTCATCGCGCGTGTACCAGCCCGGTTGCGCGGTCACGTTGGGCGTCGCCGGATGCGGATCGTCTTCGGCCGCCACGCTGGCCCACGTCCAGTAACACATCGTCAGCCCGAGGTCGGCTAGCGGATCGCCGATGGTCGCCATTTCCCAGTCAAGCACTGCTTCCACGCGGCCGCCGTCGGGCCGCAGCATCACGTTGTCGAGCTTGTAATCGTTGTGGACCAGAGTTACGTCCACCGAAGGCGGCAAAGCATCGTGCAGCCATCCGACAACGCGGTCCATGTCCGGCGCCTCCTCGGTTTTGGCGCGATTCCATCGTTCCGCCCATCCGCGCACCTGCCGCTCCACGAAGCCCTGGGGTTTGCCCAGCGCACTGAGCGCGGGCTGCGAAACATCGATCGAATGCAGCCGCACCAGGCAATCGATGAAGGCCTCGCTCACACGCCGCGGATAATCCGGAATGCGCGGCCAGTTCTTCGGGAACCGCATCTCGAATCACGAGTCCATGGCGCCGCTCCATCAAGAAGAAAGTGCCGCCGATGACCGACGGATCTTCGCACAGCAGAAACACCCGCGGCGCTTCGGGAAAGTGCGAATGGAGCGCGTGAAGCACCCGGAATTCGCGCGCCATGTCATGCGCTTTCGGAGCGAGCGGCCCGAGCGGCGGGCGCCTCAGAACATATTCGCGGCCCTCTGTTCGAATCAAATAGACCAGGTTGGAATGGCCATGCGGAAATTGCTCCACCTGGAGACCCGCCGCGCCGCCGGGCAGATTCTCGCGCAGGTAATGCCGCCAGTGCCGCGCGATCGAGTTCTTCGCCTGGACGGACTGCCGAGGTATCGGATTCAAATGCCACGTGTGCCAATGGGGTCTTCCTATAAGGTAGCCCGTTCTGGTCGCTTCTTTGCCGGGTGCCCTTGCCCATCCGAAACGACATCGGCCACCACGCGGCGGTCTTCATACTTCCGCGATGACGAGACGCGGCAAGGTTCCTCAGGCCATCGGAATCCGGTTCTTGTCCAGCAATGGTTGATCAGCCGATACCGAGAGGTCTGCCGCGTGAACTCGTTTAGGTGACAAGGTGAAGGCTGGCGATACTTCCAGGAAAATCGCACGCACCTTTGTCCGCAACACGGCATCTCAGCTAGTGCGGCAGGCGGCGCTTGCGGTCTCGGCAGGTTACGCTATTGTCTTGGCAGCTAGGTCCGCTCTCACCGGGGCGCGTGCGCGTGCCTGGCGACAGTTAGTCGCGGCACTTAGTCACCAGGATGGCTCAACTCCTATCTGTAAACGTCGGACTCCCGCGCGACATCGCGTGGAGAGGCCGCACCGTGCACACTGGCATCTGGAAGAATCCGGTGCCTGGCCGCTGCCGGGTGGGTCGGCTGAATCTGGACGGAGACGGTCAAGGCGATCTGGCCGGCCACGGCGGTGAACAGCGCGCCGTCTTCGTATACCAGATGGACTCGTATCGTTATTGGCAGGAGCAGCTGAAGCGGGATGACTTCGTCCACGGACAGTTCGGCGAAAACTTCACGATCGAAGGACTGACCGACGATACCGTCTGCGTCGGTGACCGTTACCAGATCGGCAGCGCGCTGTTCGAAGTCACTCAACCTCGCGTTACCTGCTACCGCGTCGGCATTCGGATGAACGAGCCCAGGATGCCGGCGTTGCTGACATCGAGCGGACGGCCGGGGTTCTACTTCCGAGTGTTACAGGAAGGCGAGGTGGGCGCCGGAGACAACATCGTGAAGATTGGAGAGGGCGAAGAGCGAATGACCGTTCGCGAGATCAACGCGCTCCTCTATTCGCCCGATCACGCTCGCGATCGGCTGGAACGCGCATTGCGAATCGAGGCGCTTTCGCCGGGATGGCGCGCATCGTTCCAGGCACTGCTGCGGAGCTCGGCTAATGGGAAAGTGGATGGAAACGCGGGGCTGGTGCCGGAAGCAGCCGCGCATCCAGCCGCACCAGGATTTCGCCGGCTTGCGGTGACGGCCATCGCGCAGGAGTCCGCGGACGTCCTCTCGCTGACGATGCAAAGCCCGGACAGTAAGCTGCTCCAAGCGGCTCTGCCAGGCCAATATGTGGTCTTGCGTCTTCCAGTGGCCGCCGGTGGTGCGCCGCTTTTTCGAAGCTACTCGCTCTCCGGTCCTCTCTCCGCCGAGCGCTACCGAATCAGCGTGAAGATCGAGCCCAATGGCGCGGCCGGGACGTGGCTGCGGGAGCATGTCCGGGTGGGCGATACGCTCGATGTCAGTTTGCCGCGCGGAAGCTTCATTCTGCAAATGGGAGAGCGGCCGGTAGTGCTACTCAGCGCGGGAATCGGTGCGACACCCGTGCTCGCGATGCTGCAGGCGCTGGCGGCGGCTCGCTCGACACGGCAGGTCTTTTGGCTGCACGCGGCGCGCGATGGAGAGCATCATCCCTTTGCCGCCGAGGTCCGCCGGCTGATGCTCGCCCTTCCGCACGGTCGCAGCTACGTTTGCTTCAGCAGGCCCAACTCGCAGGATAGGGTACGCGGGGATTTCGACGGTACCGGGCACTTTTCGCGATCGATGTTCGAGGAGGCCGGCGTCCCGCCAGCAGGCAGACGTCTACCTATGCGGGCCCAATGGCTTCATGGGCGACATGAAAAAAGCGCTGGCAAGCTTTGGTGTGGCAGCCAGACCGGATTTATGTAGAAATTTTCAACGGCGGCGAGTCGATGACTCCCGGGATCGCCGGCGAGGCGGTGCGAATTCCGCATGTACCCAAAGATGACGCCGGCGCCGGCCCGCTGGTATCGTTCGCTCGCAGCGGCGTGGCCGCACACTGGAGGCCGTTGGCGTATCAGAGCATTTTGGAGCTGGCCGAGGCGTGCGACGTCCCGGTCCGTTGGGCGTGTCGGAGCGGTGTGTGTCATAGCTGTGAGAGCGGTTTGGTCTCGGGAACGGTGGTCTACGCACCAGAACCGCTCGACCAGCCCGCCGACGGCAATCTTCTCGTGTGCTGCTCGCAACCCAGTGGCGATGTCGTCATTGATTTGTGAAGCAGCGCTTTAGTTCTGCCCCGCAAATAATCGCAGCCTCGCGCTGACGACATCGTGTACCGCGGCGACGGCGGGCGGCAGGATCTTGTACGGCACCACCTCATCCGCGCGCCGCGCGAGACCGGCTTCCAGTCCCTGTTTCCACGCCAGACGCAGTTCCGTATTGATGTGAACGATGTTGACCCCGGCACGGATCGCCCGTCTCAAGTCCTCATCCGCCGTGCCAGAACCGCCATGCAGAGTAAGGGGTACACGCGCCGCGGATTTGATCTCTTGAATTCGCTCGATGGCAAGATGCTTTCGCTCCTTGCCAGTAACCATGCTCCTGCGCATACCGTGCGAGTTGCCCACGGCAGGTGCAAGCACGTCCACCTTCGTTTCGGTGACGAACTGGCGGGCCTCTTCGGGAGTGGTTAATGCACCATTGGGACTGGGACCGTCATGAATCTCAGAGCCGCTGCCGATGTCCCCAATCTCTCCCTCCACCACGATTGACGGGTTCATAGACTTGAGCGCTTCGACGGCCTGCTTCGTCGAAAAGGCATTTTCTTCAAAGGGCAGCGCGGACAAATCGAACACAACTGAATCGAAGCCAGCCTTCACGGCTTCCATGGCCTTTGTCAGAGAATGCGTGTGGTCGGCATTCAGGAAGATTGGAAAGTCGAATTCCTCGCGCAGGCTCCGCACCGCGGCCGCCAGCAGCCGCGTTCCGGCAAACTCCCGTTCCCCCTCCGAAGCGCCCACGATAACCGGCACGTTCCGTTCACGCGCAGCTTGGAAGACGCCTTTCAGCAAAACGAGATCGGCGATGTTGAAATGCCCAATGGCGGCACATTTTCTTCCTGCTTCCTCTACGACTTCCATAAGCTTCTTCATGGCATGTTCCCTCGATGATCTTTTGCAGCCCGTTGCAGCGGTGTCGCGTGAAGCCGCGAATCACTGGCCATCAGTGCAGGATCGGGACAGCGCAGAGCTCGGCCGGCGTCTGATCCTGTTGTCAGAATGGCTGGAGCTTCGCCAATCCGAAGATCGCGTGGAATCGCACACAGTAGACCACCGCTGTCCCGTACTGACTCAGGTCCGTCGATGCGGGCACGTCGTAGTTCTGATCGCCCTGGTTGCCCTTAAGCGGCCCGAGTTCGACGTAACCGAGGCTGCCTTTTGCGATCTCTTGTTCGAGGGCCTTGTCGCCGTTTCGCGCTAGGACTACATGGACATCCGGACCGTTCGAGGTCATGAAGCCGGTTAGACGCAGATACAGCTTGCCATCCGGACTCCGATAAATGGTTGCCCGTCCGCTGGTCGGGTGCGCTCTGCTTTCAAACCGTCCGGTAAAGAGTGGTGGAGGAGCGCCGGCCGAAGCAGATGGCGCCGGCTCGTTGACTTTTACATTGATCCAGAGCTTCTCGGGCCGGAAGGCCCACCAAGCCGCAACGAGAACGGGAACACCAATGGCAATCAAGATCCATTTCTTTTGTGAGAGCCATGTGCCTATATGGGGTGTCATATTTCTTCCTCTTGAATGAGTGAATCGGGCAGCTCTCTGCCGCCCGATTTGGATATGGGCTCGGCTCAGAACTTTTCGAGCGGCGCCGCGCCGAAGTTCGCGTTAAACCGCTCGCAGTAGATGGAAACGGTTTTGAATGTGTTCAAATCCGTCCCGCTCGGGATATCGTAGTTCTGGTCGCCTTCATTCCCTTTCAGACTGCCGAGTTCTACACGGTCGGTGTTGCTTTTCAGGAAGTTGGCATCATCACCGGCATCCTTCGCCGCGATCAAAATCACATGCACGTCAGGCCCATTCGAGGTTTTGAAGTTCGTTAGCCGAAGGATCAATTTTCCGTCCGGCTCCCGGTAGATGCTGGCCCGGCCCGAAGTGCTATGCACTTTGCCATGAAAGGCGCCTGTCTCCACAATCTTGGCGCTTCCTTCCTTCGCGTTGACAGAAGGCTGCAAAACTAATGTGAAGGCCATGGTCGCAAGGGCCATTACAATATTGATGTTTCGAATCATGTCCATTTCTCCTTGGTTAGTTTGTGAATAGTTTCGCGCGCGGTTAGCTGTTTAGCCTAAAACGGCCACCTTCTCGCGATAAAACCGGTGCATATTTCTGGGGATCCAGCCTGGCTCTCGGACTGGCACACCAGAGCCTCCGGTGTCCGAGCGGCAGCTAGATTCCTTTGATTTCGCCGCCATCCATCCGAACAGAAGCGCCCGTGAGCCAGCGAGCCTCCTTGGAAACCAGGTAGGCCATCAGGCCGGCAATCTCCTCCGGTTCCCCGTAGCGGGCGATGCCGGCCTTTTCCGGAAACTCCTTCGTCGCCTCTTCAGCGCTCATTCCGTGCGCCCGCGCCCACTGGTTGAGGAAAGACCGGCGGCGGCCCGTCAACACCGGACCCGGCACTACGCTGTTGACTTGGACCCCATCCCGAATGCCTTGCTCCGCAAAAGCCTTGGCGAGCGCAATGATGGCCGCATTGATGGTGGCCACGGCCGCGAAGCCCGGCTTCGGATCAAGAGCCGCGCTTCCGGAGATCAGCACCGCCGCGCCGCCCGCAGCCTTCAGAGCATCCCAGGCTCGAATTGTCAGCCGGCGGGCAGCGTGGAGCTTTAACGACAAGCCGTCTTCCCACTGCGCGTCTGTCATCTCGAACAGATCGATCTGCGGCACGGCGCCCGCAATATTGAGCAGAGCATCGATTCTGCCAAAACGGTCGAGCGTACCCTGGACGAGGGTCTCGGCCGAGCAAGGTTCGCGCAAATCGAGCGCGAAGCTCAAAGGTTCGGCACCCGCGGATTTCACCTCGGCCGCGGTCTTGGCGAGCTCGTCCGTTTGCCTCGCGGCCAGGACAACGGCTTCAAAGTCACGTGCCAGGCGTACCGCGGTAGCCCGGCCGATGCCCTGACTGGCGCCCGTGACGATGGCGACGGACTTTAGCATGCCAGCGTCTCACGTGCCGCTTCTAGAATGACGCCAACAACTGCATCCGGCTCGGTATACATCGGACTGTGATCCACCCGGCGTGTCCGCATCTTCGCGCCCATCCGGTCCGCCATGTAGCATTGCGTCTCCGGGGCAATCATGCGATCCTCTTCCGCTAACAGAAACCACGATGGCTTCGTTTTCCACGCCGGCGCAGGAGCTTTCTCTTGAATGCATTTCACCGCGATCGGCCTCTGCACGGCTTCCAGAATCGTGGCCTGGTCCGGTGAAGCCAGATGAGCCACTGCACGGGCAAAACCGCCTGCGGGCATCCAGATCAACCCGTGCACATCCGGTTCGAGATGCGGCGCCTCCGGATGCGGCTTGGCGCGATAGAAGACATCTGCAACGGTTTCGCCCTCAGCGGGTGCCAGCGCCGCTACGTACACGAGCGACTTCACCCGGTCGTCCTTCGCGCCGGCGATCACGGCGCCCGCATAGGCATGTCCCGCCAGCAATACCGGCCCGCGGGTTCTCCCAATCGCGCGTTCGAGCGCAGCTATGTCGTCGCTAAGCGACGTCAGGGGAATTGGCGCGCACGTTACCTTCAGAGCCTTCTTTTTGCAGCGGCAGAATGACGTTACGCCAGCAAGAGCCGTCAGCCCACGCGCCGTGGACCAATACAATTGTGGCGTTCTGCGCAAGGCTCATTGCGACGCCCCGTTCGCCGCCAGGAACTCTTTCATCGCGGCGGCAATTTCCACCACGTGCGTCTCTATGGCGAAATGCCCCGTATCCAGGAATTGCACCCGGGCGTTTGGTATATCCTTTCGAAATGCTTCCGCCCCGGCGGGAACGAAGAACGGGTCATTCTTACCCCAAATCGCCAGCAATGGCGGCTTCGCCTTCCGAAAATAGTCCTGAAACGCCGGATACAGTTTCACGTTCGATGCGTAATCGAGAAACAAATCCAGCTGAATGTCTTTGTTCCCGGGCCGCTCGAACAGAGCGGTATCCAACGTGTAGGATTCAGGAGCCACACTCTCCGGATGGCTCACCCCATCCGTGTACTGCCAGCGCGTTCCTTCCAATGTCAGAATATTCTTGCGGATTATCTCTCGGTTCTCCGAAGTCGGCTCAGCCCAGTATTTCCGGATCGGCCCCCAGGCGTCGCCTAGCCCTTCTTCATACGCATTTCCGTTCTGTGAAACGATTGCTGTCACACGATCCGGGTGAGCCATGGCCAGACGGAATCCAGTGGGCGCGCCATAGTCGAACACATACAGCGCAAAGCGTTTGATTTTGAGCGCTTGCGTGAACGCATTGAGCGTCGCGGACAATCGCTCGAACGAATAGACGTATTGCCGTTCCGCCGGGACTTCCGTGAATCCGAAGCCCGGGAGGTCCGGCGCGATCACCCGGTAGTCAGTCGCGAGTCGCGGAATCAGTTCGCGGAACATGCACGACGACGTTGGGAATCCGTGCAACAAGAGCACTACGGGGGAATTTGGGTCACCGGCCTCCCGGTAGAAGACGCGGACCCCATCCGCTTCAACCCGATGGATGGATGTAACAGGAATAGAAAAATCGGAAGACCTTTGCAGAGTTTCCAGCCCGGATGCGGGACTCTTCGCCGTCTGGGCTAATCGAGCTTGACTCATAAACTCTCCTTACTCGGTTGTCGACCCTCGCACTTCGGCAAGGACAGCATTGGTATCGCACCCGACCAGCCAAAACGAAGGGATCTTGATTAACAATCAGCGGCGGGGTGTAAGTGGTTTTTGAGTTGCTAAGATCTCGCCGCAAAAGCAGAGGAGCAGTCTGGCCTTCGACTGTCGAAATCGTGACGGATCTCCAACACATTGACCAGGAGCGGTCGCTCTCTTCGTCGCGGCTCGAATTATTGAAGCGGCAGGCTGGTTAGCGGACTGCGCATCGGTGACCCGGTTGTGAGTAACGCGAGGAGCCGCAGCGCGCGCTCGACCAGCGCGCAATGGTGATTACGGGAGGGCGGAACGGTGCTGACCTAGAGCTATTGACGAATCAATCCTGGACGGAAGTCATCCTGGACGCCGCCGTCTTTTTGGACGCGCGCAGACTTGCTGATGCGAAGCTTTTGCATTCTGTAAATTAACGAGGTCCTTTTCATTCCCAACCGCTCCGCGGCGCCATTCCGGCCGCCCACTACCCAATTGCTGGCTTCCAGCGCCCGGATTATGTGATCTCGCTCAATTTGTTGAAGACCCGTCATAGGCTGGAGACCTGTCACGGGAATGTCCGAAATGCCGGCTTCTGAGCGTGGGTGGAAGGGTTCCAACTCGGAGGTTGGCGCGCGCAATATGGAGTGCGGAGAAAGAATGACGGCTCGCTCGATGAAGTTCTGCAATTCCCGAACGTTGCCGGGCCAGGCGTATCGCACCAGCGCATCCATTGTCTCGGAAGGGATTTCGTCGATTCGCTTGTTCATTCGCCGGGCGCAAAGCTCCGTAAAATGCCGCACCAGTTTCGGGATGTCCTGAGTACGCTGCCGCAGCGGGGGAACGCTGATCGGAAATACATTCAAGCGATAATACAGATCCTGGCGAAAAGCCGCCTGGCTTAACCAGCACTGACAGATCGCGATGGGTAGCGGCGATCAGCCGGACATCCACCTTATGAGTGCGGTTGCCGCCGAGCCTTTCAAATTCCTGCTCTTGCAGGACGCGCAGAAATTTCGCCTGAAGTTCGAGAGGGATGTCGCCGATTTCGTCCAAAAAGAGCGTGCCCTTGTTGGCGAGTTCAAAGCGACCGATTTTTTGCGCGATGGCTCCAGTAAATGCTCCTTTTTCGTGACCGAACAGCTCACTCTCCAGAAGCCCGAGCGGAATGGCGGCGCAATTCACTTTCACGAAGGCGCGTTCGCGGCGAGCGCTCAAATCGTGTATCGCGCGCGCAATCAGCTCCTTGCCGGTTCCGGTCTCGCCCAGGATCAGCACGCTCGAATCCGTAGGCGCGACCACGGATACCAGTTGCAACGCGGCCATCAAAGCGGGGCTCTCCCCGACGATTGCGCCGCACTGAGCGCGAACTTCCTCCTCGAGGTACAGTCTCTGCTTCGCTTCCCGATCTCGATCCTTGATCGCCTTTTCGTACTCCAACGTGTTCTCGACTGCAATCGCTACCTGGCGGGCCACTTGCTCGAGAATGATGACATCCTCTCTTTCAAACGCCCTCTCGGACCGTTTCATGGCGGCCAGCACGCCGACGACACCCCTTCTGCCGATCAGCGGCAGATCGCATCCGGAAACCAAGCCTTCCGTTAGAACACGCTGGTAGAATTCCCGGCCTGCGCTGTTGCCGAAGCTTTCCGGATCATCGCGTATCTCTTCAATGTGATTAATGTGTTGGGTCTTGCCGGTCCAGAAGGCCTTGCCGCATGCCGAACCGTGGATGGGGACGATGGTCCCATCGCCGAGGGAGCCTCGCGTCTCTGGATTGTACAAGGTTGTCAGTCGCAACTCGCCGCTATCGGCATCCGGCAGCAGCAAGGCGCAAAAATCACAGCGCGTCACACTCAGCAGATTTGTGGATAGCGCCTCAACCAAACGTGGCAGGTCCAGCTGCGAAGTGGTACTGTTCGTGATTTCCAGGAGCAATGCAAGCCGGTCGCGTTCCTGCCGCAACGCTGCTTCGTTCATGTGCCGCTCAATTGCGATTCCTGCAATGTGGCTGGCATTTTCTATTAACTGCAGGTCGATGGCATCAGGATTACGCACTTCACGATAAAGGATGGCGAACGTGCCGAGGACCTTACCTTCACGCGTGAACAGAGGTCGCGACCAAACGGCGCGAATCCCAAAAGGCAACAGCCGGTCGCGATAGTCGTCCCAACCAGGTTCCTGCAGGATATCGGCAACATAGACCGGCTCCCGTCGATAAACCGCTGTGCCGCAGGATGCGCCTTGCGCGCAAATCGCCGTGCGGCCTGCCTTGGCAGGAAATCCAGGCAGGCTGGGCGCCGCCGCGCAATAGAGATACTGGCCGTCGGCATCGGGAAGCCAGACGGTGCAAAACATGCCGTTGCCTTGCGATTCGACCAGTCGGGCAATGATCGTCAGCACCTCAGGCAACTCAGAGCCGGAAAGAATCAACTCCAGAATGTTGAGAACCGATTCGCTGGAGAAGAAGCTCGATTCGTTTCGCAGCCGTTCGACTTTCGGCAGATCTTGTACGGGAAATTGCGTTGCTGAATTCATAAGGAGCGCCCGCGGCTCACAACGCCCGCTCGGTCAATTGCAAACCCGCAACGGAGCAGTTCATGCCGGGAGCAGTCATAATCCGGCCGCAGGCCCGAACCGAACAACAACCTAATTTCAGGTTACACCCACGGACGTATCGACGTGCCAGCCAGACGGTGTCACAGATTACGGTCTCACGAAAGAATCCGACAGCTCGTGCCGGCAAAGTGATTTATCAGCGTTAATCCGCGTTTATCCGTGGCGATTAATTCGCCGCGCCCTGCATCGCCAATTGCGCAACCGGCTTGGGCGCCACGGCCTCTTGCCCGAACCGCACCGACACCAGTTTCGATACGCCCGGCTCCTGCATGGTGACGCCGTACAGCGACTGCGCCGCTTCCATGGTGCGCTTGGCGTGCGTGATCACGATGAACTGCGTCTGCTTCGACATTTCCTTGATCAGCCGCGTCAGCCGTTCGATGTTCGGCTCGTCCAGCGGCGCGTCCACTTCGTCGAGAATGCAGAACGGGCTGGGCGTGTACTGGAAAATCGCCATCAGCAGCGCCATTGCGGTGAGCGATTTCTCGCCGCCCGACAGCAGCAGGACGCTCTGCAGCCGCTTGCCGGGAGGCGACGCCACGATGTCGATGCCGGATTCGGCGATGTTGGTCTCATCGGTCAGCCGCATCTCGCCGATGCCGCCGCCGAACAGCGTCCGGAACATCTCGCGGAAGAATCCGTTCACGGCCTCGAAGGCTTCGGTGAACCGCTTGCGCGATTCGACGTCGATTTCGTGAATGGCCTTCTCGGTGTCGCGGATGGAATCCAGCAGGTCCTGCCGTTGCGCGTTCAGGAAATCGTAGCGCTGCTGCGCTTCCTGAAATTCCTCCAGCGCCTGCGGATTCACTGGGCCCAGAGCCTCGATCTTTGCTTTCACTTCCTGATACCGTCTGCTCGGCCTCTATCAGCCCGGCTTCATCCAGAACTACTTCTTCGCCGGCGGCCAGCTCCTCTGCTGGAATGCCTAATTCCTTGCGGCTGGTCTCATCCAGGAACTTCAACTCGGCCTGTTTCCGGACCAAATCCAATTCGATCTGCGAGCGCCGTTCCTGCGCCGCTTGCACGCTCGACGCGCAGTTGCTTCAGCGCTTCATCCAGAGCCGCAAGATCCGCGCGCTGCGTGGTCTCCCGCTCCGCCAAATCCGCCGCAACCTCTTCAGCAGCGCGAATCACTTCCACCAGTTCGCTGGCACGCCGATCGAGCTCGATGTTGTCGGAAAGCAGCCGCGCTCGCTCCACACCCAGCCGTTCCATCTCGGCCGCGATTTCACCGCGCCGCGCCACCGCCGCCGCAATCCCCGCTTCATGCCGGGCCTGCGTGGCGCGTTCGGAACGCTGCCGCTCTTCAAATCCCGCCAGCTCGGCCCGCAGCTCGCCGTGCTCTTCCGCCAGCAGATGCGCCTGCGACTGCAGCTCTTCGAAATCCGCGCGCGATTGCTCCAGCACCTGCTCTTCCACCGACCGCGCGGTCTCCCGCTCATCCAGCAACCGCTGATCGCGCTCCTGCTGTTCGCGCGCCCGGCCGCCTTCCTGCCGCAACCGCTCCAGTTCCAACCGCGCCACCGACAATCGCGACTGCGCCCGCGTGAACTCCTCGGCCAACTTGCCGATGCTCGTGATCCAGCGCCAGCGCGTCTTTCTCCTGCCTCTGCTGCAAGGACCGCAGGCTCTCCAGATCCTCGCTGAATCCGGCGATCTCGCGCTCCAGTTGCTCCAGCGCCGTGGCCGTGCCTTCCACCGCGCGCTGCTTCACCTGCACTTCGCCGGTCAGCTCGCGCAGCTCGCGCTTCAGCGCCAGCGGACCGCTGCCGGTCTTCTTGCCGCCGCTCACCGCGTGGCCGTGATAGCTGACGCCATCCGGCAACAGGAAGAAGAACTCGGGATGCGCCGTGGCCAGCCGCTGCGCCGCCGGCGCGATCTTCGGCCAGGAAACAATGCGCCAGCCGCGGCAGCAAATCTCGCGGCGCGCTCGCGAAGCCATTGGTGAACCGCAGATGATCGCTCAACCGGCCGATCACGCCTTCGTCGCCCGCGAGCGATTCCACTGCCCGCGCTTGTTCGCCGGCTTCCGGATGCACCAGGAACGTCGCCCGCCCGTCCAGATCGGTGCGCATCAGGTCGATCCCGCGCTCGGCATCGTTCCAGTTGTCCACCACCACGTATTCCAGCTCTTCGTGCAGGAACTCTTCGGTGGCCTTTTCGTACGCCGGCTCCACTTCCACGAAATCCGCCAGCACGCCCGCCGCGTGAAACTCCTCGGCCTCGCCGCGCTCGATGGCCGTAAACAATCGCTTCACGCTCTCGGCCGTATAAGCGCGATGCGAAAGAATCTCTTCGAGCGAGTCCTTGCGGGCTTTCAGTCGCGATGCATCGGTGCGCAATTGATCCAGCAGCTTGCGCGCTTCCGCCGCCTGCGCCTTGCGCACGTTCAGCTCTTCTTCCACGCGCCGCCGTTTGTCCGCGGTGGATTCCAGTTCCATCTGCCCCGCCGACATCCGCTGCGACAATTCCGCTTTCACGCGCCGCGAGCCGCTCCAGATCGGCCCCGGCGGTCTGCTCGTCCCGCTGGCAGCGCGCCGCATCGCGATCGATGGCCGACAGATACTCGCCGATCTGCACCAACTGGTTCTTCAGCGCCGACGATTCGCCCAGCAATCGCAGCACATTCTGCCGCCCGGTCTCGAGCGTCTTGGCGCGCGCTTGCAGGGCCTGCTGTATCTGCTCGCGCTCGGCCGCCTTGGCCGACAAACGCTCGCGCGCCGACTCGATCTGCGCCTCCAGCTCCGCTACCGACTGCAAGTGCGCTTCCAGCTCCTGCCGCAATTGCGCGTGACGCTTCTCCAGCTCCTGCGATTCCGTCTCGCCCTGGGCCAGGCGCTGTTCCATCGCACCGATTTGCTGCGCCTGAGATGCCAGCCGGCCGCGCGTGCGCTCTTGCTCGAGCTGCAGATCCGCAAGGTGACGCCGCGCCTCAGCCAGCTCCGCATCGTTGCGATAGCAGGCCTCCTGCAAAGCGGTATGTTCCCGCTCGCGCTCCGTCACCTGGGTGGAAAGATTTTGGAACTCCGCGTTCGCCAGATTCAGATCCAGCGCCGTCTTCGCCGCGTCGCGCTCCAGCATCCGATACCGCGCCGTCAGCGACGCAGCGCAGATGCGCGATCATCTCGCTCTTCAGCTCTTCGTATCGCCTGGCTTTGGAGGCCTGGCGCTTCAGCGAATTGACCTGCCGCCCCACCTCTTCCAGAATGTCGAACACGCGCGACAGATTCTGTTTCGCGCCTTCCAGCTTGGCTTCCGCCAGCCGCTTCTTGGTTTTGAATTTGCCGATGCCCGCGGCCTCTTCGATGATCGCCCGCCGGTCCTGCGGCTTGTTGCTGAGGATTTGCCCGATGCGTCCCTGCTCGATGATGGCGTAGCTTTCGGGCCCCAGGCCGGTGCCGATGAAGAGATCCTGGATATCGCGCAGCCGCGCGACTCTGCCGTCGATCAGGTATTCGCTTTCGCCCGATCGAAACAATCGCCGCGTGATCGTGACTTCGCTGGGTTTATGATGCCCGTTGCCGTTGGTGTGACCGTTCCCGTTCAGCATGCTCGGCTTCGGCCGACGGATCCACCAGCGTCATGGTGACCGACGCCAAGCCCAGCGGCTTCCGGTCCCGCGTGCCGGCGAAGATCACGTCTTCCATCCGGGCCCCGCGCAGGCTCTTGGCGGACTGCTCGCCCAGCACCCAGCTCATGGCGTCGCTGAGGTTGGATTTTCCACAACCGTTGGGGCCAACCACTGCCGCGATTCCCGAACCTGCAAACTTCATCTCGGTCCGGTCGAAGAACGACTTAAAACCTTGTATTTCAACCCGCTTGAGCTTCAGCAAAATAGCTTCCCCTTCCATTATCGTCTCGGGGGATGGGTCTATGGTAACCGCAGTCCAGGGGAAAGTAAAGCGGGTGATTAGCTATATTTTGGGGGTACCTACAGAACCATACAATGCCTTGGGTTAGTAACGTACTACACGGGCCTGCCAGGACGGGATACTGGCAAATTGCGCGTTACCAGCTATGCTAATTTCAGAAATCATGTCGGCAGATGATCTAGCGAGCCTTATCGACTATAGCCCCGATGGCGTCGATCTGACGTTAATTCGCTGGATGCTCTCGCTTACACCCGCCGAGCGGCTCGAATACCTTGAGCAGCGCGTGAACGACATTATTTCGATTCGCGAGTTGAATGCCGGAACATAAGCTAATTGCGACGCTCCGTGCGCTACATGACGGTGGTGTCGACTTTATTCTGGTGGGTGGGCTGGCTGCGGTGTTAAACGGCGCACCCGTGGATACTTTCGACATCGATGTCGTTCACTCCCGCGATGCGGCTAACATCGCTCGTCTTGGAACCGTGTTGGAGGCTCTGGACGCAGTCTTCCGGATGCAGCCCGAGCGCCGTCTCAAGCCCAACCCCAGCCATTTAGCCGCGGGCGGCCATCTGAATCTGCTGACGCGCTACGGCCCGCTCGACGTTTTAGGAACAATAGGATGCAACCTCGCCTATGCGGAGTTGCTTTCCCACTCCAATGATTTAAACATTACGGAAAGCGTCCGCATCCGGGTTCTCGATCTTGAGACGATTATCGCTCTCAAAGAGGAACTTGGCGGCGAGAAGGATCGCGCTGTGCTGCCTATCCTTCGCCGGACTCTCGAAGAGAAACGTCGCCGCTAACGCCGGCTACGACGCTAGATAAAAATTCACATCCACTTCGGTCAACACCTCCACGGGAACGCCGTTCAGGTAGGTCGGCTTATACACCCACTGTTTCACCGCGTCCATCGCAGCCGGGACCAGCAGCGGCTGCCCGCTAATCAGGCTCAAGTTCTGAACCGTCCCATCGCGGCCAATGATCGCTTTCAGCTTTACTTCGCCGTGAATGCGGGCCTGTTCGGCGATTAGCGGATATTGCGGCCGAACCTCGTGAATCAGGCGCGCCGCTTCTACATTCCCACCCATCCGGATACGGGCCGGCGGGACGGGTTTGGGAGCTTCAGCTTTCTGCGGCGGGGGAGGCGGCGGAGGGGGCGTGGCGCTTAGAATTCCTCCCACAACTCCACCGGCCACGCCTCCCATTACTCCACCAGGAACGCCGCCAATCACTCCACCCAATGACGGTGGAGGTAGCTCTTTAAGATCTTTGACCATCGCAACTTCCTTCGGTATCCTGGCTGGTGCGATTAGCCGGCTGGCGTCGAACTTCCGCGGTGTGACGTGGATCACTCTGGCCACTCGCGCTTGCGGAGGCGGAGGCGGAGGTGCGGGCGGAGGCGGGGGCGGTGGTGGAGGAGGAGCCAGCAGCACGCTGGTCAAGTGCGTCACGGGAAGCGATTCAACGAAGAACAGCGGAATCGCTAGCAAGAGGCCTAGGGCTAGTAGTTGCCCAGCAAACGCCAGCACTACCGTCCACGGCCGGCGGGTCCTGCCTTCTGAAACGAAACTCTGTTCAAACATCGCCTTCTCCGTATCTCTACATATTGGATGCGTAAAATTCGGCTCGCGGTGCATACGGCGCGCACGGTATTCCTTTCGTCGCTCCAAAGGCGTAATGTCGAAGTAGAAGGAGGTCTATATGTCGGCCTCAGTAAAATCAATCACAATGACATCCGCCATTTTGTGGGGCGGCTGCATGTTGATCGTCGGCCTGATCAACCTGGCGGACCCGTCTTATGGCGGCGAATTTCTCAGGATGATGAGTTCCATTTATCCCGGCGCGGACACCAGCCGGACGATCGGAAGAGTTTTGCTCGGCACCCTCTATGGAATCATCGACGGCGCGGTAGGCGGATACCTGTTCGCCATCCTGTACCGCGCGCTGAACCGGGAACATCGCTCGGTTCATTAACGGCGCGAGAACCGCTCCAGCCGGCGGGCTGAAAGCTGCTATTCTAGAGGGACGAACCGACCGCAAGAAACCGAGGAGATTCCCGTTGGCTGAAGTTCAACTTCATGAGGGCGAAAGCCTGGAGAGCGCGCTTAAGCGCTTTAAGCGAAAGGTCCTGCAAGAGGACATTGTCAAGGACATCAAACGGCACGCTTTCTATTTGAAGCCGGGCCAGAAAAAGCGGGTCAAGCAAGCGCTGGCGCGTAAACGCGCGCGCAAAAAGCGTACCAGAGACAGCGAACCGGACCGCAGCCCATCCTAAACGTCAGCGTTTAGACTGGATCTAGCAGGAGTTATAAAGGCCGCCTAGTGCGGCGCCGGGCCGCGCACCACTGAAACAAAATCGTCGGGACGGATGCGGCGCGCAAATGCCGAGCGAATTTCCTCGGCTGTCATGCTCAGGTACCGTGCGGCGGCGCGGCGTTGTTCGTCCAAAGGCAAGCCAATCGTGGCGCGATCCAGGACCTGCCCGGCAATTGCATCCTCGCTCGACTCGCTGAGTGGAATTTGCCGCAGCAACAAAGCCTTGGCCTGAGTCAGTTCGGCTGGACTCACGTTTTCGGTCTGCATTTGCACCAGGTCGCGCTTCACCAGTGCAGCCGCTTTAAAGACATTGGCGGGATCGCAACCGTAATTCACCGTGTAGGTGGCGCGGGTTTTCCCGGCTGCGATGTTGTCGCCCACGGTGTAGACGTAGCCCGTCACCTCGCGGAGATCGTGATACAGCCGCGTGGCGTAGAACCCACCGCCCAACACATGGTTGCCCAGTTGGATCGGATAATAATCGGGATCGAAGCGATTGATGCCCAGTTCTTCGGAGAGCGCCACCGAATCCTGGACGCTGGTATCGTCCGCCACGTCGAAAGACGCTGTTTTGTTAAGCGGCGCTGGAGGCAATGTGATATCGGGCTTACGTCCCTCAGCCGTCCATTTCCCGAAACAGTCTTCGATCGCCTTCTTGGCGTCCTCGGGTGTGATATCGCCGATCACGACAATGTCGGTAAGATCGGGACGAAAGACCTTGCGATAATATGCCTTCACGTCATCGAGCGTCACGCTCGACACCGTCTTGGGCGTGGCTTGCCGCAACTCAGGATCGTTCATCGGGAAGAAGCGCTTTATCCAGCGCCCGTTCCGCGCGATAGGAGGGACTCATTAGTTGGCCAGCTGTCAACTCGGCATTTTCCTTGCGCACGATTTCCAGCGCTTCAGCCGGCAGCCGGGGAGTCAACTCATTGGCCGCCAGAAGCTGCACACCCCGCGGAAAATATTTCTTGAGCACCCGTAGCGAGAAGAAGTGGCCGCCGGTCTCCGACGCGGCAATATCATCCAGAGCTTTATGAAACGCCAGCCGGTCGAGCGAAACGGTGCCATAGTCAAACAGTCCGTCCAGAATGTCGGCCACTCCCTCTTGCCCCGCTGGAGTTTCCAGGTCGGTCTGATGGCGAACCTCGCCCACTAAAGTGACGGTGGGGCTGATCTTTTCCGTGAGCACGATTAACCGGATGCCATTGGGCAGTTTCATATCGGACGGCCGCACGGTGGCCTGCGGGATCGAAAGCTTCTTCAATTCCGATTCGGCCCACGGCGGAAGAATCACCGCGGAGGTGGGCGCAACGGTCGACTTTTCGCTACCGCCGAAACCCTTCGAAGCCGATGCTTGGCCGGATGGAGCGGGCTTCAGCACCGCGACGATGGCATTCTGTTGCACCAGGTAATCCTTAGCGACGCGGCGAACGTCTTCGGGCGTCACCTTTTCGATGTCGGCCAGATCCTGCTCGGGAGATTCGCGTCCTTCCACGGCCACCGCGTCGGACCAGCGAGCCGCCAGGTCGGAAATGGAATTCCTCTCGAATTCCGCGGACGCAACTTCCCGTCTCTTGGCGGCCAGAACCAAGTCCAGTGGCAGTCCGTTGGTGCTGGCATCCGCGAGAACATTTTGCAGATCGGCAACAATAGGATGCGCGTCAGCATCTCCCGGGATGGCCGCGATTGCGAAGGCGACGCTCGCTTTCCGGTACGACTCGCCCACGCTGAAGTCGACCGCCAAAGCCTTGCCCTGAACCACCAGATCGTATAACTTCGCTCGATGGCTGGACAGAACGTCACTCAGGACTTCCGCCGAGGCAAAATCCGGGCTGTCTGTTCCCGGCATGCGAAAAGCCACAAAGACCAATTGATACGGCAGGTCGCTTGGCAAAGTGAATGTTTCGGGCTTCACAGGTTGCAGAGTCACCACGGGATGGGGAGGAACATCGTGCCGCGGGATGGCGCCGTAAATGCTCTTCACTTTCGCCAAAACTGTTTGCGGATTGACGTCGCCCGTGATTACTAATATCGCGTTGTTGGGCGCATACCAGTTGCGATAAAACTGCTGCAGCATCGCGCCGGTGGTGGCATCGAAGGACGCCTTGGTTCCGAGCGCATCGTGCGAGTAAGGCGTGCCCGCGAACATATCCTGATTCAGCCGCGTGATGAACTTATAAGTGGCATTGGAAAGATCGCGAGCCACCTCCTGCTCGATGGCGCCCCGTTCCTGCGCCCATTCGCTTTGCGAATCCTGGGCGCTCGCCAGGCACGCGGCATCCACGTGGAGAACCACGTCCAGATCCTCCGAAGGCACGGTCGCGTAGTACTGGGTGATGGTTTGCTGCGTGTCGGCGTTGTCCACCCCGCCGAGTTGAGCGTAGATAGCCGAGATCTGCGGCCCGCTCAATTCCGTGCAGCCTCGAAAAAGCATGTGCTCCTGCGCGTGCGCCATGCCTGGGAAGCCGGCCGGAGTTTCATCGCCTCCCGCCAGGATGTTATCTTCCACGGTTACAACCGGTGCGATGGGATCGCGAACAATCACGACGCGCAGGCCGTTAGCAAGAGTGGCCCGCGTGACATTCGGTTGCGCACTGGCGCCGGCTAACCGGCTTCCAACTGAGACTATAGAAATGGCAAGCACAGTGGCCAGCCCGAAGGTTCGACAAATACGAAGCGTCATCACTACTTAGACGCCTAAAGAGCGGCTAACGCCACCCCCGTCCTTACTGTATTTTCATCGCCGGACCAGCTACTATTTGGCGTACATGAACTGGTTCCCGTATTTGTCGCCGGGGTAGAACCAGGTTCGGATTGCCAGGGGAGATCCGTGAGCGCGCTTGTCGAAAGTCAGCCCCGGCTGGCTAGGCGCTTTCCCGCGATAATCTGGCTTCACCAGGAAGACGCCGTACACTTTGCTCTCTTCCGGATTCTTGATCTCCACCACGTTGAGCTCGCCGCCCGATTGCTCCAGCTTGAACAAATATCTGCCGGCGGGCAAAACGCGCCCGGGCACCTGCACCGGTACTTTGAAATTGAAAACCGTCACCTCTTGCGGCGTACTGGCCTGCAGTCCCGGCGCGAGATCTGGAGCGAACAGGACGGCGACCCCTGATACCAGGATGACGGACAAAATGTGAAACCGTGACATAAATCTGTTCCTTCCTGGGTTTAGGGGCTATCCATAGTATTCGGCGCGAAATTCCAGCAGCCTGCTCAAGTCAGCACTCAGTACGTCGCGATCATGGCCCATCAGGCGGTTGTCGTTCAGAACCATTTGAACCGCTGAGATCGTATTTTCCAATTCGTGGCTGTCATATACGCCTTTATCCCAGTTGCTCTCGAGCGTTCGAAGCTGGCTGTGAGCGATGTCAAATCGAGGACTGTCGCCGAGAAAGCTTGGATAGGCATTCGTCTGAGCTCGATAAAGATCGTTTCGGATCTTGTCAAACATCGAGTGTGTGTTTTGATATTCGTCCTGGCTATAAAAGGGGTTTTGTTTTTGCTGCGGGATAGTTTCGGCGCTGGCCGCCAAACTGAACAGCAGCAAGCCGGACCCGGCGAGTCCACGCAATAAAATGCGCTTCATGGTTCCACCTCCTGCCTGTTGGATGCTTTACGTTTCGATACGCTTCCGGCTGTCCCGGTGTTAGATGACGTTACGGCTCACGTATCGAAAGAAGGTGTGCGGATTGCGGTCTAACGACAAAGCATGCTGCTTCCGCTCAGGCGCGCCATAAAAGTAACTGAGCAATGCGCTTAGCGTGTACTGACTGAGCTGGAGCCCTCAATCTCGTTCGCCAGGCCATCCGCGTGATACAGTTTGCGCAAGGCCTCCATCATCGCTCCGGTGTGCACCGCCACGGCCCGATTGTCGCGTTCATCGTAGACGAAATCCCCCACCAGGCTTTCGATGTTTCCATCAAAGATCAGCCCGACTAATTCTCCGCTGCGATTGATTACCGGCGATCCCGAATTTCCGCCAATGATGTCGCAGGTGTTGACAAAGTTTAGAGGCGTTGCCAGGTTCAAAACCGAAACACCCTGGCGGTATCGATCGGGGAGATTGAATGGCGGTTTATCGTCGAATCCGTACGCGCGATTGTAAAGCCCATAAAAGGTAGTTTCGTAAGGCGCCAGAGTGCCGTTCATCGGATAGCCTTGGAGCGTGCCGTAGGACAACCGCAAAGTGAATGTCGCGTCGGGATAGGTGGACTTGCCGTAGACGGCAAAGCGCGCGAGTCCCAACTGCTCGCCGGCCCGGCTCTCCACGCTTTGCACGTTGTTTCGAACCCATTCCAGGGTTTCGCGAAGCGGCGGTTCCACGCGCCGGGCAAAAACCACCAGGGGATCTTGCGATGCCTGCACCGCGGCCCAGCCGCCTTCGAGCAGAGCTTTGCGCACTGCCGGATCGGTCAGCTTGGTATTGCGAAAGGCGGCAGCGGCGGCGCCGGCCGGCGAACTTGCGCCGTGAAACGCCGCTTGAACGAACGCGTCCCCGGTGCCCAGATTGTCATGCGCTTCGGTTAGCACCGAAGTGAGCAATGCCTGCTGCATGGGCAGATATATGGGCGCAGGCGAGAGCAATTGAAATCGCAGGGATTGCAGTTGCGCGTCGTGATAGCCCGGCAATCGTTCGCTATCCGGTTTGCGGACTTCCTCGGTATAGCGAACGATTTCCAGCGCCGTATTGGCGAAAGTGGGACGCAAAGTGCGGAAGTGAACCTCTTTGGCTCGCGAGCGAAGCTTTTGCTCCGCGGCGGAAATAGCATCCCAGGCGCCGCCATATTTCTTTTCCAACCCGGCATTGTCTCGGACCGCGGTTTGAAACTTGGCTTCGCTTTGGCTTTTCTGGGCCATAATGCGCGGGTTTCTGAGGCCGGTCAGTTCGCCGCCCAGCGCCTTGTTATCGTTCTCCAGTTCCAGCGCGAGATCGGTGGTTTCAAACGCCTCCTGGCTGCCTCGCGCTGCATAGGCATTTAACGCTTGAAGCAATCCGGCTACGCGCGTCAAGATGTCCGGAAGCGCGCTATCTCGTTCGGTCTCCAGCTGCGACAGCGTCAAATCGCGATCGGTGGTGCCGGGATTACCGGAAACAAACACCAGTTCGCCATCCGCGGCGCCACGGGAGTTCCAGCGCAAATAGTTGTCGCTATGGATCGGTTTTCCTCCTTCATATACCCGAAAAACCGCCATGTCCAGGTCGTAGCGCGGATACGTGAAATTGTCATCGTTCCCCCCGAAGAACGCGGCCTGCTGCTCCGGCGCGAACACCAGGCGCACATCGGTGTACTTTTTGTAACGGTAAAGCCAATATTCGGCGCCGTGATATAACGTCACTACGTCCGATCGGAGCCCCGTTTTCTCCAGGCTTTCTTTTTCGATGCGCGCGATTTCGGCCTGGCGGGCGTGCAGCGCCTCTGTGTCGTTCATGCCAGGCTTAATTACAGCCTGCACACGGGCGCTGACGTTTTCCATCGATTCCAACACATTGATCTCCAGATCCGGGGATTTAATTTCGTCCGCGCGTCTGGTGGCATAAAAGCCGGCGTTCATGTAGTCGTGCCGCGGCGACGAAATCTTCTGTAATTCGTCCGCGGCCACATGATGATTGGTCAGAACCAGACCAGTGGGGCTGACAAAGGACCCCGAGCCGCCGTCGTTAAACCGGACGCTCGAAAGCCTCACGTGGTCCAGCCACGCCTGTGTGGGAGTGAAACCGTACCGTGTCTGCAATTGATGGACCGGCGGGTTATCGAAGGTCCACATGCCCTCGTCCGCCCAAGCAGGAACCACCAGAATGCAAACGGCGCAGCATGTCATCGGGAAGTACAGTCTCATATCGTGGAAATGCAGTCTCATAAGGGTCGCTCACCATTCGCGCAAGGCCGGAGGGACACAATGCCGCGCCCCACCGGCTTTCGTGCCTCATCGGCGGCTACTGGCCGCGTATGACTCCCGGTTCTCCCACTCCCACCGCAACGCTGGGTTGGCGGAGCCTCTTCTTGCCGACGCCAACTACAGGATGGCCGTAGGCCTCCTCGAACATCATGGCGCTAGCCACCCACCACGCGATGATGGCGGAAATCACCAACGCGTACCCCGCGATGATGTGAATATCGGCGCTGCCCACCAGACGTGCGATGGCTTCCAAAGTCGACCCGAGTGCCATCACGCCTAACACGCATACGAGACCCACGCTTTCGGCAAAGGCGGCCAACCCGCACATCCAGGTGATGGCTGCGAGCACAATAAACCAGTAGCCCAGCTCCGGCGAGAGCAGGGCCGGCGCCGCTATTTTGCCGTCCAGAATCAAAAGATTCAAGATGCCGAACGCCAGCCAGAACGAGCCCCACGTTCCGTGCACCGCGGTGGCCAAGCCATCTCTGGCCTTGAACGCCCACATTCCGGCCAGGAATTGAGCGAGTCCGCCGAATATCGCCGCAAACGGAAACAGGTATAGCGCGGTATCATGACCTCCGTACCAACCTGCATAGTTCGCCGCCACCATAAACGTGGCTCCCGCAAAACCATAGAGCCCCAATATGGATGGAGCCGCAATGGGTTGCAGATTGATCCGTGCGGCGGCATTCCGCCGTGTGAGATCGTTTTGATCAGAACTGTCATTAAAATTTGGTGTCATTCCAATACCTCCCAACTACAGGGAACGGTGGGTTATCAGACCAACCTTCCCACTATGTAGACTGCTGATACAGGTTTATGGCTCGTTACATGCAGTGAATGAATAGCATCGGCAAAATGGCACCAAGGCCGCTGCCATCTCTCCTGGGCGTTATAAGGTGGATAAAAAGATTCTTGGACAGACCGGACGGGACTTCTGCGATACTATCACCGTGTCTCTAGACTCAACGCGGCGGCAGACGCGGGCGCATATCGCGATCTCTGTTTTTTTGCGCCTCACTGCCATGGATGTTTGCTGCGGCCCACCCTCCTTGTTCTAGGAGACTGCGGAAAAACGCCCTAAGCGCCGCTTTTCGGGTTATGACGTTGCGTGGCGCCAGCTCTCGATACGGTTTGTCTCAATCGAGCCTGCTGCGCAATTCAGGCGGCCGCCGAGGTTTTTTCCGTCCTCCTATTCTGAACGCGTTTGTGCCCCGGATAATATCCGGAGCATCTGTCCCCTGTTTCAGAGACCAGAGAGGTGTATATGAGGGAACGATCGGTCCTGTGGGAGGAGACGATTGAACCAGGCGCTACTTGGTCGCATGTCCTCAAGCGCGGCACGTCGCTGCGCATTACCGACATGCAGGGTGGGGCCAACGTAGGCGCTCTTTTTTATAATTTCGAGTGTCCGGCCGAACGCTACAACATGCCGGATACGCTGAAGGTGCAGCAGATCGCGTATCTGACGAAAGGCGTCGTCCTGTACTCGGACATGGGCCGCATTCTTTGTTCCATCGTCGACGATTCGGTGGGCTGGCACGATCCGCTGGGCGGCTGCTCCGACGCGGCGCTGGTGCGCGAAAAGTACGGCGAAAGCCGCTATCAAGAGTCCCGCAACCAATTTTTCAAGAATGCGCAGAGACGGATTCCTGATTGAGCTGGAGAAGTGGGGGTTGGGGCCGCGCGATCTGACCGCCAACGTGAACTTCTTCAGCCGCGTGACGGTGAGCGAGGAAGGATGCATGCTCTTCCAGCCGGGCAACTCGATGCCGCGCTCGTCGGTGGAACTGCGCGCCGAGATGAATGTCTTGACTATACTCAACACCTGCCAGCATCCTCTCGATCCCTATCCAAAGTACGATCCCAAGGGGGTGAGAATCTCGGTTCGCAAAGCGACGCCGCCGGGGGCCGAGGATCCCTGCCGCTTCGGCCGCCCCGAAAATATCCGCGGGTTCACCTTAACGGAGCGGTATTTCCTGTGACCGCCGAGTGCGTCATTGAAAGCACTCTCGATCCGGCCGATGCCGGCTATCGATGCGTCATCCCGGCCGGCGAGCCGTGGATTCACGAGTTGGATCAGGGAGACGTCCTGCGCATCGTCGATCTCCGGGGCAACCAGAGCGCCTGCGCATTGTTCTACAACGCGCACGATTACAGCGATCGCTACAGCGCGCAGGACACCATCCGGACCCAGCGGAAGATTTATCTGGCCGCCGGCACGCGTCTGATCTCGACGGCCCGGCATGTCCTGATGACCATCGTTGCGGACACCTGCGGGCGGCATGACACGCTGGGAGGCGCCTGCGCCGCAGAGAGCAATATGGTGCTCCATGCGCTGGATAAGCGTCATATGCATGCCTGCCGCCAGAACTTCCTGAAGGCGCTGATGGAGTGGGGTCTGGGGCTGAGCAAGCGCGACATCGCCAGCAACGTCAGCTTCTTCAGGAATGTTCCGGTGACGCCGGACGGCAGTTTCTCATTCGCTGAAGGAATTTCCGGCCCCGGAAAGTATGTGGAGCTGCGCGCCGAGATGGACGTGCTGGTTGTGATCAGCAATTGTCCTCAGCTGAATAACTCTTCCAACGAACACGACCCTGACGCCGATCGAAGTTCTGATCTGGAACGGGAGCGGTGGGTGATGGCCCGCGCAGAGAACGGTTTTCCGGTTTGGTCGGGTTTTGTCTTGCAAGGCACCTTACAGCGTGCTAACATAAATCGGATTTTCCTAGTCTGAAAATCTTCCTCCTCGTGGTTTTCACCTGCGGCTTTGTTGTCGCTCAAGCGCAAGGCTGGCGCATTGTGGCCCATCCCGTGCTAAATCTCCGCGGCTATCCGTTGTGCGCATCGCTCGCGCTCGGATTGTCCGCGATTTGCGGTGATGACTGGTCAGATGTTCAGCTACCGAACGCGTCGAGAGTTCGCCGTTGGAAGCAAGTACCGTTACGAGCGTCGACTCTCCGGCGGCATCGCACAGAATTTCGCAATGACAAATAGCGACGTTGGCCACCCCTCACCAGAAAAACTGGAGCGTGGGTGACGCGTGTAATTCATTTGTGATGTGAGAAAAAGAGTTTTATTTAAGGAACCGCCAGCGGACCCGAGTCGCTCCGCCCCCTCGACGCAGAGGACGCAAAAGGAAAGGAAGAAATGAAACGTTCTCTGCTCGGGTTGTTGTGTTTCTCGTTTACGTTTACGCTTCTGGCCGAGCCGCCCGCGGCCACGCAGGAGCAAAAAGATTTTTTTGAAAATCGTATCCGTCCGTTGCTGGCGCAGAACTGCTTCGCCTGCCACACCAACTCGCAGATGGGCGGGCTCCGCCTGGATTCGCGCGAAGGGCTGCTGAAGGGCGGAAAATTGGGCGCGGTAGTGGTTCCCGGCGCACCGGATAAAAGCCTGCTCATTACGGCGGTTCGCCAAACCACCGACCTCAAAATGCCCATGGGCGGCCATTTGACCGACGCCCAGATCGGCGATCTCGCCACCTGGATCAAGGACGGCGCGGTTTTCCCGGAGGCGCCCAAATCGTCGCAGAGCGCCGGATACGTCATCCGGCCCGATCAGCGCAAATTCTGGTCTTTCCAGCCGCTCGGCAAGCCGGAGCCACCCAAGGTCAAGGACGCCGCCTGGTCCAGGAATCCCATCGATCGTTTTGTCTTCGCCAAGCTGGAACAGGAAGGAATGAAGCCGGCGCCGCTGGCCGACAAGCGTGCCTTGCTGCGCCGCGTTACGTACGTCTTGACGGGCCTGATGCCCACTTATGAAGAAGTGAAGGCTTTTGAGGCCGACAAATCGCCCGACGCCTATGAAAAGGTGGTGGACCACCTGATGGCGTCCCAGCACTTCGGCGAGTTGTGGGCGCGCCACTGGCTGGATGTCACTCGCTACGCCGAAGATGATTACCGCATCGCTTCCAAGAACCTGCATGAGGAGCGTTATAAGTTCGCATACACCTATCGCGATTGGGTGATCAACGCGCTCAACAACGACATGCCCTATGACACTTTCGTCAAAGCGCAACTTGCGGGCGATTTGATGGATCCCAAGGTGCGCGACAAGATGATTCCCGGGCTGGGCTTTAACGGCATCGGCATATGGGCGATGAACGACAATCCCGCGCCCATCGATCGCGCCTCGGAATGGAACGACAAAGTGGACACCACCAGCAAAGCTCTGCTGGGTTTGACGGTGGGATGCGCCCGCTGCCACGACCATAAATACGATCCCATCCCGCAGAAGGATTACTATCGGCTGGCGGGCGTCTTCGCCAGCACCAACTACCATGCCTACCCGTTGGTCTCCAAAGACGTCGTCGATGAATACGAAAAGCAAAAGAAAGAACTCGACACGCGCGAAAAGGCTCTGAAGACCTTTGAAGACCAGGCTTCCGATTTGGAAGCGCAGGCGTTGTTCGCGCAAACCGAAGACTATATGGTGGCGGCGTGGCGAGTCGGCGCCGAGCAGCACGCCACGGTGGCCAGCATCGCCGACAAGTACAGATTAGATCCGGAAATGCTGGAACGCTGGGTGGCGTTCCTGAAGAAGAAACCAAGCAACTACACGCTTCCTGGTGCCCTGGCAGAAGATGGTGGCCGCCGGCGGCGATCTCGATCAGGCCCAGACGCTCGCGCACCAGTTTTATCAAAAGGCCCAGGAGATCGATCGCGAGCAAGCCAAGATCAAGGCCGAAAATGAGGACATGCTGGCTAAGATCAAAGACCCGCACGAACAGTTCGATCCGCTGCCGAACGGAATCAAGCGCAAGCTGATCACGCATCAGATTGCTTTGAAGGGCATGGATCGCGAGCCTAGCTATCTGTGGACCGATCTGTTCGACAAGGATCTTTCCGATGCGCCTCTCAACGACAACGCGGATGGAGAAAAGAAACCCGGCCTGTTCAAGTTCACCGGCTGGGAACTGCAACGGCGGCTCGGTCCCGATTTTTCCAACCACATCGACAAATTGACCAAGGATAACGAGGCCTTCAAGAAGGCGATGCCCGCGCCGTATCCCGTCGCGATGGGTCTGGCGGACAAGAAGAATCCCACCGACCTGAGAGTCTTTCTGCGAGGCGATCCTTACACCTTCGGAGCCGAAGCCCCGCGCGCTTTTCTTGCGATCTTCTCCCAGGGGGAACCGAAGCCGTTCGCCGAAGGAAGCGGCCGCCTGGAACTTGCTGACGACATCGTAAAGGAACCCATCAGCATGCGTGTCATCGTGAATCGCATCTGGAGCTGGAACATGGGTAGCGGCATCGTCGAAACGCCCAATAACTTCGGAGTCGCGGGCGACCGGCCCAGCGATCCGGCACTGCTCGAATTCCTTACCTCGCAGTTCGTTGACAACGGAATGCATTGGAAACCGCTGATCAAGGAAATCGTGATGTCGCGCGCGTTCCGGCTCAGTTCGGAAGAGAACGAGAACAACCTTGCCAAGGATGGCGCCAACCGATTCTACTGGCGCGCCAACCAGCGGCGTCTGGAAGCGGAAGGCATCTGGGACGGCCTGCTGATGGCGTCCGGTAAGCTCGATATCAGCAAGATCGGCGGTCCGAGCCAGGAGCTGGACACCAAGATGACGCGGCGCGGAATGTACGGCGCGGTCAGCCGTGTGTTCCCCAACGAGTTCCAGTCGCTGTTCGATTACCCCATCCCAACTCTTTCCGCAGCCGAGCGCTATACCACCAACACTCCGCTGCAACGGCTTTACTTTTTGAACAATCCCGTTCGTTCACGAGCAGGCCGACGCGCTTGCCGAGCGGGTGAAATCCGCCGGAAGCGACGAAGCGGAAGTTCAGAAGGCGTTCGAAATCGTCTACCAGCGTGAGCCGTCACCTCAGGAACTGAGCGCCTCGCTCGCTTTGCTTCACCAAGCCATCACGCCTCCGCAGGAGGAAAGAGCCGAGGTGAATTTCAAGACCGTGGCTTTGAATGCCAAGCCTGCGGGTGCATCCACTCTGGACGTTGCGCCTGGTCCCGACAGCAAAGCCAAAACCAAGAAGCCCGAGGAGGAGACTCCCCTGCAAGCCTTATGCTGGGCGCTGCTCAGCTCCAACGAATTCTTATTTTTAAATTAGAAAGGATCAGATCTCATGCCCTGTAATGAAAATCCACGTCCGTTTACGCGCCGCGAAGCTCTCGCCAAGGTGGGCGGGGGCTTCGGTCTGGTCGCTTTTGCCAGCATGATTACCAACTCCCTGCAAGCTGCGACCACCAACAATGGCATCGCCCCGGGAGGAGTGCTGAAGCAACTGGATTTTAAGCCGCGCGCCAAGCGAGTCATCTTCCTGTACTCCAACGGCGGCATGTCGCACGTCGACACTTTCGACCCTAAGCCGATGCTGGAAAAATACAACGGCCAGCCCATGCCTGGCGGTGCGATTCTTACGCAACGCAAGACCGGCAATCTGATGAAATCGCCCTTCAAGTTTCATCGCTACGGTAAGGCCGACACCGAAGTGAGCGAACTCTGGCCCAATCTCGGCGCTGTTTCCGAGCACCTCTGCGTGGTCCGGTCTCTCTACGCCGATATCCCGAATCATGAACCGTCCATGACGCTGATGAATACGGGCGCGAACATCATCGGCCGGCCTTCCATGGGTTCGTGGATCACCTACGGCCTGGGCAGTGAGAACGCCAATCTGCCGGGTTATGTGGTGCTGTGCCCCTCGCAACCGATCACCATCGGGAGTCCGCTGTGGAGTAACGCCTTCCTGCCGGCCATGTATCAGGGCACCTACGTCAAGAACGAGTGGATTGCAGGCGAGCCGTTCGAGGCAGCCAAAGTGATTCCCAACGTCACCAACTCGGATATCGACGCAGCCACGCAGCGCCGCGACCTGGCTTATCTGCGGAAACTGAACGAATTGAACCTCGCCAAGATCGGCGAGCAGGATTCACAACTGGAAGCCTCCATCAAGACCATGGAAACCGCTTTCGCCATGCAGACCGAAGCGCCCGAAGTGTTCGACGTCAGCAAGGAGAGCAAGTCCGTTCTGGATATGTACGGGCCGGGCAGCACCGCGCTCGGTGCCCTGATGGCCGTGCGCCTGGCCGAAAAGGGCGTGCGCATCATCCAAAGTTATTACAGCAAGGGCGATCCCTGGGATGCTCACACCGACATCATGTCCTATGTCCGGCTGGCGAAGGATTCCGATCAGCCGTTCGCCGCGGTGATCAAGGATCTGCAGCAGCGTGGAATGCTGGAAGATACGCTGGTGATCGGCGGCACGGAATTTGGCCGCACCCCCGCGATTCAAACCGCGAATGAAAAGGTGGGAGGCGGAGTGGTGAATGGCCGCGATCACAACCACTACGGATTTTCGGTGTGGCTGGCCGGCGGCGGCATCAAGGGCGGCATCACGTACGGCGCCACCGACGACTTCGGATACAAAGCCGTGGAGAAGCCGGCGCACGTTCACGATCTGCACGCTACCGTTCTCTATCTGCTCGGCATCGATCATAAGAAGCTCACGTATCGCTACAGCGGACGCGATTTCCGGCTGACCGATACCGCCGGCGAGGTGATCCATGAGATTGTTGCCTAGCGGCCGGCGCTGGATTGCCGGACTGCTGGCGGTGGGCTGCTCGGCGTTTGCTCAGCAGCCCGCCGCTTCGGCGCGCAAACGCATCCCGAAGCCCGGCGTTCCGGGAGTGCAAGCTCCCATGAGCTACCTGATCCCCGACGCGCGTTACAAAATCGAAGCCAACGGGATCAAAGGCGGTCCGGATTGGCTGGCCATCACCGAAGATTCGGTCTGGACCAACAGCCGCGGCACCAATATGGTTTTCCGCCTGGATCCGAAGTCCGACAAAGTGCTGGCGGCGGTGCCCGTCAGCAAACCATGCTCCGGGTTTGCAGTGGCCGACGGCACGCTGTGGTCGCCGAGTTGCGACGAGCATGTTATCTATCGCATCGATCTCAAGACCAACCAGGTGGTGGCGAAGGTGCCCGTCGGCCCGGCGAATAGCGAAGGCGGCATCGCCTTCGGAGCTGGATCGGCCTGGATGCCGAGCGACCCGCAGGGCGTTGTCTCGCGTATCGATCCCGCCACCAACAGCGTGATCGCGCAGATCCAGGTGGCGCCGGATTCCTTCACCGCGGTTTATGCCTACAACCTGGTGTGGGTTTCAAGCACCGGCAAGAGCGTGGTGAGCGTGATTCATCCGGCCACCAATAAAGTGATCGCGGAGATTCCTGTCGATCAGAATCCGCGCTTCATGGCCGCGGGAGAAGGCTTCGTTTGGACGCTCAACCAGGGAACCGGCACGGTCAGCAAAATCGATCCGCGGTCTTTGAAAGTGGTTGCGACCATCGATGCCGGCGTTCCTGGTCCGGGGGGAGACATCGCGGCGGGAGAAGGCGCTGTTTGGATCTCACAGAAAACCATTCCGGTTTCACGCATCGATCCAAGCACCGACAAAGTTACCGCGCAGCTCACCGGTCCCGGTGGAGATGCGATGCGCGTCGGCGACGGCTACGTTTGGTTGTCGAACGGGCGAGAAGGCACCGTATGGCGGTTTCTGCCGGCCAAAGCGATCGCGGCGGCCCCGCACAGTTGGACTGTCGACGCTCAGAAAGCCGACTTAGACGGCGACGGGAAGCCGGATCTGTTGGTGGAAGACCTGCCGGCGTTCATCCCCGGCGAGCCGGTCCATTTCCGCATGAAGCTGGTCAATCCGAATCTCGGCGACAACTTCACGTTGAAGACTGCCCTGAACGGAAAAACGGCAGAAAACGCATTTGCGCAGCAGGGTGATGAATGGGTCGCCACGCTCGCATCGAGTGAACCGCGTTGGATCCACTATTCGGTGTGCGTCACGGGTTCGACAAAGTGTTCCCAAACGCTAGTGGTCGCCTCACCGACCACGAACGTCGCGTATGCCACCGCCAAAACAAAATTCGTCCCCGATAACTTCATGGTTCCGCCGGTCCCCGAAGTTGCCGGCTACACCTGGAACATCCTGGAGCCGGAAATTCTGAAGCAGGATTACGCAGCGCTTGGCCAAGTGCCTGACCGGAAAAAGCCGATGACCATCACCAGCGATGAGGATTACGGCGAATTGAAGCGCCATCGCTGGGAGTTCCAGCACCTCACTTCGTTCGCCTACGGTATTCTCACCGCTGACGGCAGCGAAGAAGTTGCGTGCGTCTACGTCAATCCGAGCAAAAAGGAAGGCTACGACGCCACTGTGCGTTTCCTGCTCACCGAGCGCGCCCGGAAGGAAAACTTGCAGCCAATCCTGGAACAAAAGGTGCGCGAATGGATTAAGACGAGTTGGCCGTTCGCCAAGGTGGCTTTCCCCGGTATCGACCTGCCAATGGAATCCTGGAACGCGCTGCCGAATTCGCCGGAATAAATAGAAGGGGCTCGACAATGTTGCTGCGCGCGGTTGTAGTGTGTCTTTTTGCGAGCTTGCTAGCGGGCGCTTCGGAGCCGGACGGCGCTGGCCTTCAGCCCGGAACCCTGGACGCACCGTGGAAAACGGGCGGTCCGAATTGCGTAACCGTTCCCGATTGGCAGGTTCACGAATACAATGAAGACTTCTACATCCTGCGCGAGTCCGGATGCATCGATTACGAAAAGCCGTTCCTGTATCTGATCTTCGGCGAGGATAAAGCGCTGCTCGAAGACACGGGAGCGGGTGAAGTGCAAACGGCGCCATTCGTGATGGAGCTTTTAGCGAAATGGGCCAAGAAGAAAAATCATGCGCCGGTCTCGCTGATTGTGATCCACTCGCACAGCCATCGCGATCACACGGCCGGCGACAAACAGTTCCAGAATCTTCCCAACGTTCAATTTGTCGCGCCGACGGTGTCCGAAGTCCAGAAGGTAGCAGGTATCGCTGCTTGGCCCACGGCCCTCGGCAGCATCGACCTGGGCCATCGCGTCATCGATGTAATTCCGATTCCTGGTCACGACGTGTCGAGCATCGCCCTGTACGATCGCCTCACCGGAAATCTGCTGACCGGCGATAGCTTGTATCCCGGGCGACTCTACGTGACGGACGCCCAGATTCCAACGTACGCCGCCAGCGCGAAACGGCTCTCCGATTTTGTCAAGGACCGGCCTATCGCGCATGTCCTCGGCACGCACATCGAGGAATCGAGAACGTCGTACCTGGATTTTCCGCGTGGATCTCGCTACCAGCCGGACGAGCACCCGCTCGAATTGTCGCGGGCGCACGTGCTGGAGCTCAACGACGCTTTCCTTCGGATGGACGGCAAAGCCGTGAAGATGGTGCTCCCGGATTTCTCAGTGATGCCGCGCGCGGCAAATACGCGCCTCCCGGCGGATGTTCAGGCGGGAGACGGTCTGGGCCTTCAGCCCGGCGTCCTGCCCGGCAAATGGATGACGGGCGGCCCCAACTGCGTCACGGTGCCGGACTGGCAGGTGCACGAGTACAACCAGGACTTCTACATCCTGCGCGAATCCGGCTGCATCCATTTTGAGAAGCCGTTCCTGTATCTGATCTTTGGCGATGACAAAGCTCTGCTCGAAGATACCGGAGCCGGCGAAGTGCAAACCGCGCCATTCGTGATGAATCTTCTCGCGAAGTGGGCCAAGCAGACCAACCACAAGCCGGTGTCGCTCATCGTGATTCATTCCCACGCGCACGGCGATCACATCGCGGGAGACAAACAATTCCAGGCGATGGCAAATGTTCAATTCGTTGCACCCACTCCGGCCGACGTCCAGAAAGCCGCCGGCATCGCCGAATGGCCTACCGGTATCGGGCACATTGATCTGGGCGGCCGCATGATCGATGTCATTCCGATCCCTGGCCACAACGACGCCAGCATCGCTCTCTACGACCGCCGCACCGGGAATCTGATGACTGGCGATAGTCTGTATCCCGGCCGCCTTTCGGTGGCCGATTTGCCCGCTTTCACGGCCAGCGCACAAAGGCTCGCCGATTTCGTCGAAGATCATCCCATCGCCCACGTTCTGGGCACACACATCGAGCAAACCACCACGCCCTATCTCGACTATCCGCGAGGGACCACCTACCAGCCGAACGAGCACTCGCTCGATCTTACCCGCGCCCATGTGCTGGAGCTGAACGAAGCCTTTCGGTCCATGAACGGCAAGCTCGAAAAGATCGCGCTGCCGGATTTCACAGTGGTTCCGCGCAGAGCGCGAACCTCGCAGCCGCCAACCACCACGCACTGAAAATTGTGGCGATGCTGCACGCTGGGCATCCGCCACTAAGAATACGCGTAGGGATTCTTATCGATGGTCGTGGTGCCGCGCGTCTGGTTACAAAGAAACACAGAACCGGTGAAGTAAATGCCAGGCTTGGTAATTGTCTTCGCTACTTGGTAGGCCTGTCGCAGCTCCGCGACAGTCAACTGCCAGGGAGCTTCATCGGGTTGGAAGGTCATTCCATAGGCATAATCTTCGCCCTTGGCGCTGATCTCGACATGGCAGCCGACAATGTGTGTCACCGGATGGGTGTCCACGAAAGCGATCAACCGCTTCATGCTGTTGAACCAGTGATCCCAGAAGCTGATGTAGCAACGTCCGCGGTAAAACATGTCGCCAGTGTAGAGGATCTGCGTGTAAGTATCGTAGTAAGCGAACTCCGACATGACATGTCCCGGACTTCCCCACATGAGAATGTTCCGGCCGCCCAGGTCAAGGGTAACCCGCTCCTCCGGATAGTTGGTCATTCCCCAGAAGCCGATCATCTCTTCATGCGTCAGCCCCATCGTACGCGTGTTGGGGCGATCGACGAACTGATTGATCGCGGCGTAGTGGTCCGAATGCAGATGGCTGAAAGCCAGAAGCAACTGCATGTCCTCGGTTTTGCGTCCGTGCCGAACGCCCCACCTGGCGATGCAATCGTCCACCACGTCGCGCAGCGGCCAGTCCGTGCGGAGTTGCGTGAAGCCTTGATCCAGCATCAGCATGCGCTCGTTGCCGAAGTACAAGTGCATAAAGGGCGCTTCATAGCTATACGTCTTGTTCTGCCGCAGAAAAACCGTGTGCTCGTTGTACCAGTGCACCTGAATGGGCGGATCGTGATTGTCCATGCAGGACGCCGAGCCGCAGATCCACTTGTCAGGAAATGTGCCGGGCGCCGGAACGTGGCTGGTGAAGTCGATCGGCCCGGAAGCGGCAATCGCGCGAGTCTGCAATGCGGACAATACGGTGGAGGCAATCGGTACGGCGACAAAAGTTCTGCGATTCATGGCCTGTAATTCCGCCTTTCATTCCGTCAAAAGGGACGGGGTGCGTTGATGTTCGGTACGCCCTCGGGAAAAACCGGGGTTTTCTGGTCGGGACTAACGCGGTTGAGCAGAATGAAGTCCGGACGCACCAGCGCCAGCTGCTTGCCCAAAACCTGCTTTGCGGATTCCAGCGCGTCGTCGATCAACTCCGGTTCCATCTGCAGAATGCGCTCGTACGGTTTGTAAGTGGCGAAGCGCGGATAAGCCTTGCCGGGAACAAACTGCATCTCGATATGGCCGCCCATCACCCACTTCACTGAATGCGCTGCTTTCCATTGCTTCAGGCGCTCGATCGAGACGGCATAATCCCGGTCGTTGCTGATGTTGATCTTGCCAGGGAAAAGAAGATCCCCGGTGTAGAGGAAATCGGTGTAGTGGTCGTAGAAAGTAACGCCGTCCTGGTGTGCGCCAGGCGTTGGAATCACGTCGATGATGCGCCCGCCAAGATCGATGTGCGCGATGCCGGCTGGCCACGCATTGCTGAGCTTGTAGAACTGCTTCATCGCGGCCAGTGGTTGGGGCGCGAGCGTGGTGTTCGCACGTCCCATGAACTGGCTGAGGCCCTGGTTCTGTGCGATGTCTTCTCCGGAGGTAAACACCACCGTCAGTGGAACGCTCTTCTTGCGGCGCATCTGGCGCCAGCGCGTAACGATGGCGTCCACAGTCTCGCGCAATGGATAGTAAGCCGGTTCGACTGTCGCGCCGGTGTCGATCAGAAGGGCGCCCTGATTGCCGAAAAGCAGATAGGTGAATGGCGCCTCCCAGTGAACGCACACGTTCTGGCGAAGGACGTAGGTGTCTTCGTTGTATTGAACTACCTGGATGCGCGGATCGTGATTTAACGCGGCGACGTTCGAGCCGTAGAGCCAGCGGAACGCGAGGTTGCCCGGCGCCGGCCCGTCACAGCTGTAGTTGTGGACAACCTCTTCGGTCCGATGCAGCGGCAGGCAGGAATCTGTATTCTTCGCGGCCGGGGGATTCAGCACGCCATCGGGGTTGCCGTTGGGATAGCGTTGGGAGGTAGCAGACTGCGGGTTTCCCGACAGCGCTGGGTTGTAGGTGCTCTGTGGCATCGGATTATCGCGGCGGCCGCGGGGCGGGGAAGCTCCGCGGCCGCCGCGCCACCTTTAGAACGTGTACCGCAAAGCCATCTGCAATACCCGCGCATCCGCCGCGGCGGTGAAGTCCCCGAAAGTGCTCGGACTGGTCAGCGCCAGGCTGATGTTGGTGAAGTTCACGAAGTTGAACGCATTGAACGCCTCGGCGCGCAATTGCAGGAAGTGATGTTCCCAGGGCATGGGGAAATCCTTGGTCACCGAAAGATCGACGTTCCTTTGCCACGGCATGCGCACCAGGGCGCGCGTCCCGGACCCGCCGGAGTACGCGTCCACAAAGTCCGAAGTCACCTTGGTGCTGGAGAAAATACCGGGATTACCATGCTGATCGAAAACCAGCGAACCTCCCGTCGGAGCCGACGAGGTGGCCGCCACCGCAAGCGACTGCGCGTCGTAATTGCTGTTGTACGCCCCGTCGCCGACGATCGTGCTCGGCAAACCCGATTCAATGTGAATCAGCGATGAGATCTGCCAATTTCCCACAACTTCATTCAGCCACGTGGGAGCCGAGTTGAGGAACATCTTTCCTTTTCCGACAGGAAGCTCATAGAGTATATTCGCGTTGATCTGATGCCGCAGATCGAAGTCTGAACTGGCCCGGCTCAGGCTGGGAATGTAAGCGTCCTGAAAAGCGGCGCCGTTGCCGGTCACGCCACTCGCCGCCGTGGATGCATTGTCGATGGAATGGGACCAGGCATAGTTGAGGTCGAACGACAAGCCGTTTTGAAAAGCCCGCCGCACCGTCACCGTCAGCGCATCATAATTCGCGGCTGCCGCATTGAACCAGACCGGATCTCCGCTGGCTTGCGGCGCAAAGAAAGTGTAGCAGCCGGTGATGCTGATGCAGTTCGGAAACTTGGCGGACGTTACGCGATCGAGCGAATGCAGCATGTCCAGATCGCTGCCGGCGTAAACTCCATAGACCCCGTAATAGTAATTCGCGGAAGCCGAGCCGGGGAAGTAATAATTAGTCAAAGCCGGAAACTGATTCTGAACGAACGCGTTGGTTGGGATGAGCGATGGATTTGCCTTTACCGAATTCGGCAACACGCCGGCGTTGAATACTTGGCTCATCGCCGTGTTCGCCTGGGCCAGCGTTATGCCGCTGGCGGGATCCTTGAAGAACAGCAGCGGCGTGTTGATGTCCTGCTGGGCCAGAAGCTGCCGGGAGAAGCGTCCCACATAGCCGACATCCAGGGTGAAGCCGTGATTGAACTGGTGGCTGAGCGAAACGTTGGTGATCAACGCGTAAGGCGCTACCAGACTTGGCGAAATGCCGAACGTCGTACCGGAAATAGCATGATCGTTGGGCGGAGTGAACGGAAAGCCCCCTGGAGGCGCAGCGGGAATCGATGGAAGCGCGCCACCGTTATAGCGCGGAGCGGTGGTGAAGTTATACGCAACCGGGAAAGTTTGAAGGGAGGAGAGGCCAACCGATCCCGATGTCGCCGCAACGGCGGCCAGATCGTTACCGAACTGGTCATAGGCAATCGACCCACCGGCGCGAAGAACGGTTTTGTCGGTGATCGCATAGGCCACCGAAAGGCGGGGCGCGAAATTGTGATAATCCGGCTTGAACCAGCTCGCTTTCCCATTCACGGGACCAGCCAGCGAGTACGACAGAGTTTCGGCTCCGGGTAGTTGGTTCCCGGGGATTCCATTATCCATGGCGTACACGCGATTGGCGAAGTAAGCGTCTAAAGGCGTGTTCGGAAGCACTTGCAGTCCGGTGGTTTCGTAAGGCACCGTGTCGTACTGGTAGCGAAGACCGTAGGTGAGCGTCAGCTTAGGAGTCATCTTCCAGGAGTCCTGCACGTACTCCTCGTAGCCGCGGCTCGCAAAATCGAACTTGGTCGGTGCTCCAATGGGAATCACCGCGCCGCTCTTGTTGTAGTTGTAAGTGACGCTGCCGCCCGTCAGGATTCCGAGCAGGTCCCCCATTGCCGTCGTCGTGGCGGGGCCATTGGCAAGCACGCCATTGGGAATTCCAGCCTCGGTGAGGACGTCTTCGTTAATATCAGCTCCCAAACCATACAGAGAACCGCGGCTGAAGGAGTAGGATTGATAGGAATTTCCGTAGCTCAGCAGGTTGTTATTGAAAAAACGGAAGTTGAAGCCCGCGGAGATGGTGTGCGCTCCTTTCACCCAGGTGAAATTGTCAGTGACGTTCCACGTAGGATTAATGCGGCTGTTCCCGCGCGTGAAATTCTGAAGCGTGCTGAGATCGCCAAACGAAAGGGCGGTATTGTTGTTTCCGGTAATCTCATATCCGATCCGTGTGAGCCCGACGTTGAGCGTATTGGTCATCGAAGGGCTCAGTAAGCGCGGTGTAGCGGACACCAAAGCCGCGGTTGTCAGCCAGCAACTCGGAAGCGGGGCTTTGGCCCGGGAGTTCGGCCGCCAGATTCGTCTGGCCCTCATTGGAAAGCGTGCCACGGAAGGAAACGGTGTGTTTCCCCGCTGAGTCAATCAGCCAGTCCATGCGAGTAACGTAGGTGCGATAGTCCAGTTGATCCGGTGCGTTGAACAGGTAACCGTCGAAATTCAGACCCAGGTCGGCCCCCAGCGCGGGAGCATTCCCCGCCGGATACGAGTTGAGTATCGAGAGCATGGTGGAACTGGCGCCGGTATGCAGCGGGTCCGCAGCCGTGACTTGCGCCGGGGTGAGCGAATAAATTGCGCCTGTGGTGGTCTGGAACTGGACAATGCCTTGCCGCAGCGTCGCCGACGGAACGGCGCGTTGCTGAGTCTGATCGCTATGGTCGATTCTGCGCTCGTAATTGAAGAAGAAGAAAATGTGGTCTTTCTTGATGGGGCCCCCCAACGACGCGCCGAACTGGTTGCGGACCAGTTGCGGCCGGCTCACTCCGCTGCGGTTATTGAACCAGTTATTTGCCGTGTAGTCCGTATTGCGGTTATATTCATACGCCGAGCCATGCAGCGCGTTGCTGCCGCTGCGCGTAACCAGCGAAACCTGTCCACCCGAAGAATGGCCGTCGGTAGCGCCGCTGCCCGCCACAGTAACGCGGAATTCCTGCACCGAGTCGAGCGGCACCGGCAGCGCCGCATTGAAGCCGGTAGCGGGGGCGACGTAGTTTGATGCGGTGGGATTCGACGTCGGTACGGCCAAGCCGCCCTGATTGTTGCCGTTCAAGCCGGAAAGCGCATTCTGGTTATCGTTGATGTCCACGCCATCCAGCGTGATGTTGTTCTGATCGCGCCGCGCGCCCATCACCTCGCCGTTTTGCGTCACGCCCGGCTGAAAGCCGAGCAACTGCACCGCATTCCGCGTCTGGATGGGCAAGGACTGCACCTGCCGCTCCTGAAACGCGTTGCCCACCGACGCATCCACGGTGTTGAGCTGTTCCACCTCCGCGCTCACGTCTACGGTAGCGACGGCGGACGCCAGCTCCATCTTCACGTCGGTGGTGGACGGCGTATCCACAAGCAACCGAAGGTCGTCCACTCTGGCGACAGAGAATCCGGGCGCTTCCACCGTCAGAATGTACAAGCCCGGGGGCAGTTGCGAGAACTGATATTGGCCGGTAGCCTGGCTCAAAGTACTGTGAACAAGGCCGTTGCCTTTGTCGGTCAGGGTTACTTTGGCCGCCGGTACAACACCCTTCTGTGGGTCGGTGATGACGCCCTGCAGTGAGGCGGTGCCCTGTGCTTGGAGGTGGCCTGTGATCGCCAAACCTGTGATCGCCAAAAGCGACACACTGAGGGCCAGTGAAGCCAGACGAGCTTTGATCATTGAAGAAAAGACTCCCTTTGTTGAATGGTTTGAACCCTAAGTCAGTCGACACGGACAGAAGTCCAGAACTCACTCAGCAAGGAGTATGACCGCTCGTACGTAAGAACAGTCGGCGTGGATTACTGCTTCCGAATGGAAAAAGTGTAGCAAGGAATGCCGCCCGCCTCAAGGGTTTGACCCATCAAACGTTTCGATGCGGCTGAGAAGGAATTTTAATCTGGAACGGTGCGAAAAGTCGTTTGCTCCGCCCATTTTTTGATTACGGTCCGATTACATCGGGATCGAGTTTGCCGATGCGCCCGTTGGCGCCAACCGCGAAGGGGAGGGAAAGGGCATTCCAGTTCTTGCCAGCGTCGGGACTCTCTCCGCTCCCAGGTTTCAGCGTGCGAAAGTGTCGGCCGTCGTCGGTGGAAACGTCACTTCCGTTCGGGCCCACGCTGATCCACATCTTGCCCGGCTTGTAATAAGCCACGGCGCTGCGGTAGCCGTTCGGCAGAGTATCGGAAGCATGCCATCGCCCGCCGATCCAAAATGCGGCCGTACCCACCCTTCGGTCAGGCGCCTTGTAGTTTCCGCCCACGGCCACGACCACCAGTTTTGACCCATCAGTTCTTAAAGCCAAGGAGAAACCTCCGGCAGTCTCCCCGTCCGCCATGTCCACACGCTCGGAGGAAGCACGCAAGCACTTCTGGCAGATTGCCCCGCCGGCGAACTGCAGATCCACTGTAATCACCGAAGTGGTTCCTCCGCCGGTAATCATATAGAACTTTCCGTTTTTCGCATCCACTAAAAGCGCCGTGTTGCTCGCGGCGAAAAAAGATTGATTCTTGGCCCCCGCAGTGAGCGCATTTGGCTCGAACTGCTGCCAGTGATCGCCGGCGTCGGTGCTGAAGAACACAGGAAAGTGGCCATCCACCTGATCTCCGATGAGTACCCCGAAGTCCGGGCGCGCGAATTGGAGCGCATCCCAAAAGCCGCTCTGATCCGGGTTTGTGAAGACAAGTTTCCAAGTGCGGCAGGCGTCGTTGGTTTTGTAGAGGCGGGAGAGATCCCCGCTACCGGACGACATCACGATGGCGGTGTTTGCATCGAAGGCTCGAACGCCGCGGAAATCCAGTTTTTCGGCGCCCTGCGGAACCGCACAGGTTTGCCACGTCTTGCCATCGTCGATGCTATGGAGAATAGTGCCCTGTGTACCGCTGGCCCACACCACTCCGCCGCCAACGTTGTGAACGCCGCGCAAACTCGCGCTGGTGTGGGACTGCTGCAAAATCCATTGGGCGCAGGCGGGCATTGCGGCAAGGATGATCACGACAAGACACCGCATAGTTAAGGACCGGCCAGCATAGCCTTCCAGGATGTTTCATCCTGGCCGATGCTAATCTTGCCTCCGGCGCGAACCAGCGGCAAGCGCAACAGCTTGGGCTCCCGCTCGATGCGCGACAGAAGTTCGGCATCGGAAAGCTTCATATAGCCGAGCCCCGCGTCGACGTACGGCTTACTTGCGGCGTCCACCAATCCAGCCAGCCCGAAACGTTCGATGAACCTTCTAATTTCGCCGGGGGCCATCGGCTTCTGCTTCAGATCGACGAACTGAATTGGGATGCGGCGCTCCTTAAAGAACCGCTCGGCTGCGCGGACCGCGGGCGAATTCTTCACCCCGAAGATCTGCACGTTTTGCACGGTCCTTTATGAATAGCGCAGCAGCGCCTTGAAGCCGTAATCCATGTGCTGCTGGATATGGCAGTGGAACAACGTCGCGCCCGGCTGGTCGGCGGTAAAGTCCACGCTGGCGCGCCCATAGGTCGGCACCACCACCGTATCCTTAATCACGCCGGATGTGGCTTTGCCGTAAATCTCGGCGATCTCCAGTTGGTGCCGATGCAGGTGCAGCGGATGCGCGTCGTCGGTGCGGTTGTGAAACGTCAGCCGGTAGCGCGTGCCCTGCTTGAGCAGAAACTCCTGATCGTGCGGATAAGGCTTGCCGTTCACCGTGAAGCTGTTGAATTTGCCGGCGCCGCGCGGAATCTTCTCAAACATCATGTCCAATCGCTCGGTGGGCGCCGGTTGCGACGACGCGGGCTTTGCCGAAAATGGTGTAGTCCCAAGCGGATTTGGGCGGCGGCGTCCACTGCGGCGTGCGGTGTTGATTGGCGTATTCGATGACGATGCCCAGGCCGCCTTCGCGCACCGGATCCTCGGGCGCGCCCAGGATCCAAACGCCGGGCTGATTCATCTCCACCAAGGCATCGATGCGCTCGCCCGGGCCCAGCATCAACACGTCCACCGCCGCCGGCGTCGGCACCGGATTTCCATCCAGCGCGATCACGTTGAACTTGTGGCCGGGCAGCGCCAGATGGCGATTCTCGATGGCGCTGGCGTTCAGAAAATGAAACAGCACGCGCTCGCCGGGATTCACGCGGATCGGTTCGCCCGCGCCCAGCGCCTTGTCGTTGATGGAATAAATATCGGCCGCCACCTCCATCCCCGGCTGGCCGCGTATCCAGCACGGCCGGCTTTTCCGGCTGCGCCCCCGCGGGATCGAGATCGTCGTTATCCATCGTCTTGATTGGTGAAATAAGGCTCCCAATCGCGCAGCGCCAGATAATGTTCCTGATCGTAGTTGCCGGGATTGTTCGCGCCTTCGATGATCAGAAAGCCGAACATTCCGGTGATAACTGCCGCGATGCAGGTCGTCCATCGACATGGTGTGGGTGTGATACCAGCGCGTGCCGGCGGGCTGTGGGCGTGAACTGATAGCTGCGGCTTCCGTGCGGCGGCACCACCGGCGTGCCTTCTTCCTCCGACCCATCCACGTCGGAGGGAATCAGCAGTCCGTGAAAATGCACGTACTCCGGAACGTCGGTTTTGTTGACCACGTTCACGGTGACCGGCACGCCTTCCTTCATGCGCAGCCGCGGCCCGGGCGAAGTGCCGTTGTATCCGATGGTGCTGATGATTCGATTGGGCGCCAGTTCCACCGTGACCGGCGCGATCTCCAGCGTGAAATCGGTCTTGGCGACGTCCTGCGGGCCGGAAGGCGCGAGAAAGGATGTCTGGCCCGCCAGCCTGGTGCCGGCCGCCGCCAAGCCGGCGAACTTGAGAAAGTCGCGTCTTTGCATCAGGTGTTGCATGACAAACGACCATAGTACCGCCGGAGTCGCCTCGGACCAACCACTGCCCAAAATTCTGGGCCGGATAGCTCAACTATAATAATCGGGGGTTGGCCAAGGCTCCGCTTCCCGAAGAACCGCTGCAGTTCATCCGCAAATGCTTTTCTGACGGGGAGGTTCGGTGGACCGGATCACGTGACTATGCGCCTGGAACAGCGCTCTCTTGGAAGTGAGATGCTGTTAAAAGGAGCCGATTCACTGGAGATTATCGAGATGTATCCCGACTACAAGTACTTGCCTAGCTTCCTCCTCCGGGGCGAGTTCCAAGGCCGGGTGTTCCACGCTCAGATTGCCACCGACGCGGAAGCTTCTAATGTTCGAGTGGTCACGATGTATGTTCCCGTTCCGGAGGAATGGGATCCTGGATTTCGAATTAGGAGGGTCCAGCAATGAGATGCCGAGTGTGCGGCGGCCGACTGGAGCGCCGTGTAACAGATCTCCGCGTTTAAGATCAGTGACTCGTCCATCGTAATTCTGAAGGCGCTTCGTGTTCTTCAATGCCGCCAGTGCGGCGAGACGGAACTGGAGCACGCGACGATGCTGCGCGTCGATCAGGTTCTCGCTGGAGTCGATTCATCTTCCGAACTGGAAGTTATTCGGTTCGCCGCCTGAATTAACGGGACACCGCTCGGACGGCGTAAGAGCGACATTTCGGAGCTGGCAATCCTGCGCTTGGATGCGCGGAACCAGGGTCTGATTTCTAGCAAGGGCAGCCGTTCCCGCCCCCGCGCCCCTTTCTGATACGCTTTAAGCACGTCCGAGGTAATCATCGATGAAGCTGGTCCGGCCCCTCCTGTTTTTCTTCGCCTCTCGGACTGTTCGCCATGCAGTTCGGAGGATTCCGAGGCTACGGCGCGACGATACGGCTACGAAGACTACAGCGGACCGAACGTGCCCTCCGAGTTCTATTGGAGCCGCCTCCAGTACAACTTCGGCTATGCCAGCGGCAGCAGCTTCGGGTTTCGCGGCTTCGGCGGCGGCTGGTCGCGCGATTATCCCAAGGCCGACAACGATTGCCTGATCGCCCTGCGCCGCCTCACCCGCATCAACTCTCCCTCGCCGCTGAACGTCGCCGATCTCGATAGCGACCATCTCTTCGACTATCCCTGGATCTACGCCGTCGACGTGAACACCTGGACCTTCACCGACGCCGAAGCCAAACGCCTGCACGATTATCTTTATAAGGGCGGCTTCCTGATGGTGGACGATTTCCACGGCACCGACGACTGGCAGCATTTCATGGCCGGCATGCGCAAGGTGCTGCCCGACCGGCCCGTCGAAGATCTCAAGGATCAACGACGAGATCTACCACGTCCTGTACGACATCAACGAAAAGTTCCAGATCCCGAGCGAGGTCTACGTCAACACCGGCCGCACCTATGAGAAGGACGGCTACGTGCCCAAGTGGCGCGCCATCCGCAACGACCACGGGCGCATCATGGTGGCCATCTGCGCCAACATGCATCTGGGCGACGCCTGGGAGTGGGCCGACAGCCCCGAGTATCCCGAGAAGTTTTCCGGACTTGCTTTTCGCATCGTCCTCAACTACATTACCTACTCCATGACTCACTAAGATGACTGACATGAACCGCCCGCGCCTCTTGCAACAATCCCCGAGCAGCCCACGGGCCCATGTTCGAATTCTTTTTTAAATATCCGCGTTCCGTGTATTCGCGCGGCCACTTCGCCCTGCTTGGGCGCATGGCCGAAGTGGATGCTCGTGCTGCTGATCCTGGCCGCGGCCGGCGGCTCTCGCGTGGCTGATCCGCTCCCGCCTGTCGCAAGCCGCGCCGGTGATGCATGGTTGGCGAGCCTGGGTGATCTGGGGTTTGCAGACGCTCCTGGCCGCGATCCTGCTGGTCCTGCTGTGGCAGCCGGCCATCACCATCGCCGAACTGAAGCCGCAGCAAAATATCATCGCCGTGCTGGTGGACGATTCGCGCAGCATGGGCATATCCGAGGACGGCTCCACTCGCCAGGCCCAAGCCGTGCAAGGCGCTGCAGAACGGCGTCCTCGCCAGCCTCAACCGCTCGTTTCAAACGCGCCTCTATCGCGTCGACGACGTGCCCGCGCGCATCGACAGCCTCAAGGACCTGCAAGCCCAGCGCGCCCTCCACGCGCATCGGCGACAGCCTGAAGCAGTTGAGCGAGGAGACGTCCGACCTGCCCATCGGCGCCGTGGTGCTGCTCAGCGATGGCGACGACAACACCGGCGGCATCAGCGCGGACGCCATCAACGCGCTGCGCGCCCGCCACATTCCCGTTCACACCGTGGGCTTCGGACGCGAGCGCGCCGCGCACGATGTGGAACTGGATGATGCCGTGGTCGCTCCGCGCGCCCTGGCCGATTCCCGCCTCGCCGCCAAGATCACGTTGCATCAGCGCGGATACGCCGGCGCCAAGATCAACCTGACCGTGCGCGATGTCAGCACCGGCCAAGCGAAAATCCTCGCTTCGCGCACCATCAGCTTGGGGCCGGACGGCAACCTGCAGACCGAGACCTTGATGTTCGATATCGGCGGCGCGGGCGCCAAAACGCTCCAGATCGCGGCCGCTCCGCTCGCAGGCGAAGAGAACACCGCCAACAATACTTTGACCCGCGTGGTGAACGTCGGCTCCGACGCCGCGCCGCATCCTCTATATAGAAGGCGAACCGCGCTGGGAGTACAAATTCATCCGCCAGGCCGAAGAAGACGACCGCATGGTGCAGATCGTCTCCATGGTTCGCACCAGCGAAAACAAAATCTATCGCCAGGGAATCTCCGATCCCAAGGAACTGGCCGACGGCTTTCCCTCCCGCGCGGAGGATCTTTTCGGCTATCAGGGATTGATCATCGGATCGGTGGAAGCGGGCTATTTCACTCCCGCCCAGCAGGAATTGATCCACGAGTTCGTCGATCGCCGCGGCGGCGGCCTGCTGCTGCTGGGCGGCCAGTTCTCGCTCGCCGACGGCGGCTGGAACGCCTCCAACCTGACCGACCTGCTCCCGACCACGCTGCCCACGCAGGCCGGCACGTTTCATCGCGAGGCCGATCCGAGGAACGGCACCACCCACACCATCGCCGAACTCGCGCCCGCCGGCGTCGACAGCATCATCACGCGCCTGGTGGACGATCCCGCCGCCAACGCCGCCAAGTGGAAGAAGCTGCCCTACCTGATGGACTACGAAGATCCCGGCACTCCCAAGCCGGGCGCGACCGTGCTCGCCAACATGATCACGCCCGAAGGCCGCAAGCTGCCGCTGCTGATCACCGAGAATTTCGGCCGCGGGCGCACCGCGATCATGGCCACCGGAGGCAGTTGGCGCTGGCAGATGAGCTCGCCGCTGGGCGACACTGCGCACGATCTGTTCTGGCAGCAGCTCCTGCGCTGGCTGGTTTCCGATACGCCTGGCCACGTGACAGCATCCGTCCCCGCTCAGATGCTGCTCGACAACGGCGCCGTGACGCATCACCGCCGATGTGCGCGATCAGCAATACAACCCCGCGCCCGATGCCAAGGTGGAAGCTCACATCCTGGGCCCGAGCGGCGTCAGCGCGCTGGTCGAGATGACGCCGGTGCCCGATAATCCCGGCCAGTTCCAAGCCGCCTGGTCCGCTCCCAAAGCCGGCGCCTATCTCACCGAGGTCACCGCGCGCAACGATCCGACACGGCAACCGGAATTGGGCCGCGATGTACTGACCTTTCAGCGCATGGACGGCGTAGCGGAGAATTTCCACACCGAACAAAATCGCGATCTGCTGGAACGCCTCGCCACCCAAACCGGCGGCCAATATTGGAAGCCCGCCGATCTCGGCAAACTCGCCGCGCAGCATTCCTTTTTCAGAAGCCGGCGTGACCATGCGCGAGACCAAGGATCTGTGGGATTTGCCGCTGGTCTTCCTGGTCCTGCTCGCGCTGCGCTTTTCCGAATGGTGGCTGCGGCGGAAGTGGGGCATCGTCTGAGGCAGCCGCAGCGGACTACCGCTGGCGCGGGCGGCGCACCGCCCCATCCGTCACCGCCTGAACTTGAAGACGATTGACGCGCAAGGTGGGCAAGTATACCCCGCCCCCCGCGCTACTGTAGATTCGCCGAAACTATCAGATTTTTGCTGGCATAGGGCCCGCCAGGCGATTTGAGATTGCGCGAGTGTCTAAGTCCAAACCACGTGGCAATCTATATACGGAGGTGCTCGATGTCATTTAGACTCATTGACGACTGTGAGATAAAGGCCCTGCGCGCAGCTGTGTGTGAAGTCGGCCAGCGGCCAGAAGATTTTGAAATAGAGGAGAAGATAACTGTCCCTTTTGTTGTGGAGGAGGGCTTCGCGATTGTGCGCAATCGGAAATCCGGGGTGGTGCGCTCTTACCCAATAGGACATGAAACAGTCTTCCCAGGCGATTTCATCCGGGAGCTTGAACAGGGGATCTTCGAGTAGGAGGGTGCCCGTAGATGGGTATTATTGCTAGCCATACGCGTCGCCTCCGATAGCCTTATATTCGTAACGCAAGGGTGGGGTGATGAGGCCACGAAGCTTCTTAAACGAGCCTACGAGTTTCCGGGCCAGCGCCATCGCCCTCCCTACTTAGCATCAACGTGAGATGCGTCCTTCTCGTTTTCCGCGCAATACGATTCCAGCAGATCGCTGTCCGCAAGCAGGTGTTGCTTCAGCAGGATGGTGAATGGCCGAGTAAAAGTTTGGGGATCGTCAATCGTCAGCCGCACCTCCATGTGCCCGAAGTCCAAACGGTGAAATCGCTCGGTCAGATGCAGCGCTTCACTGTGCGTATGTCCACGCGCATCCAACCATCCCCGGTCATTGAAGCCCGCCGTCTCGACAACCAGGTCATCACCCTCCCATTTGCCGGCGGAGTACCCCAACCACGACGGTTGAGGATCGTCGGGCAACTTTCGGCCATCGGTGTAAACCTGCCGGTAAGTTGTGTCCCGCTCATAAAGCATCACGGTCAGCCCGGGCATCTGGATAGTTTTGTAAGGAGCGGGCGACATTTCGAGCAACGGCATACCTTCCGGCAGACAGTGCGACAGCGGCGATTCGGTGCTGAATTTCTTCGCGCGTTGCTGGAACAATGCCGCTGCTTCGGGCCGAAGAGGCGCCTCGTCCGGTTTGAAATCGGACAGGATATTGATGAAGTACTGCGAGAGGGGCTCTTCTCCCGCGCCATTCGTAGCCCCTGGGATCAGGCGTTCCAACACAGCCTGCGGCGCGCTTTCGGTCTGCCAGAGTCCGGAAAGGTTGGGCTTTCCGTCGGCTGCGCGCGGCGTCCGCGCGGAAAGGTTCGGCTTACCGTCCGCGGTCCTCGGAATGCCCGGAGTGCGATTGTTCAGCCACTGGGCCTGGACGAACAGCGGAACTGCCGCCAATGCGATCGCCAGCCGTAGCACTCGGCCTGTCATGGTCTTCGCTACATCATATACGTTCCGCGAACGACCCACTCGTCTATAATCGGAGTTCTCTGGCCGCATAGTTTTTAGAACTGGAAGGCAGTAATTCGATGGGACTTTTCACCCCCTGGTTCCTGGTCGCTCTCGCGGGAGTCGCGCTTCCGCTCTACCTGCATTTGTTGAAGAAGCTCAAAACCACGCCCAGGCCGGTGAGCTCGTTGATGTTCTTCGAAGCGCGCACGCAAGCCTCCACCCATCATCGCCGGCTCCGCTATTATCTGCTGCTGTCGCTGCAGAATGCTGTGGCTGGTGCTGCTGATTCTCGCCTTCGCCAATCCGTTCATCAATCGCAGCGCCGCCGCGCTCGCCAGCAACCGGCTGGTGCTGCTGGTGGTGGACAACTCCTTCAGCATGCGCGCCGGAACTCGACTAGCCGACGCCAAGGACGCAGCCATCACGGTGCTCTCCGGAAAGGGCGCGGCGCGTGCGCAGGTGGCGGCCTTCGGGTCGCAGTTGCGATTGATGACGCAACCCATCGACGACCAGTCAGCATTGCGCGCCGCTGTGCAAGCCATTCAACCCGGCGATGGCCACGGCAACTTCGGCGAGCTGGCGCGCGCCGTGCGTGCCATGGCCGAATCCGTCCACACTCCCATCGAGCTTCATCTGTTCAGCGACATGCAACGCGGCGAGCTGGCCGCCACCTTCTCCGACATGGCGCTGCCCGCCAACGTCAAGCTGGTGACGCATGCCGTCGCCACCAAAGCCCAACCCAACTGGACCGTCGAATCGGTGGACGCTCCCGGACAAGTCTGGGGCAAGGACGCTAAGCCGGTTCGCGTGCAAGCCGTGATTGCGGGCTACGGCACTCCCGCCGCGCAACGCACCGTGTCGCTGGTCGTGAACGGAAAGACCACCGCCACCAAAACCGTCGCGGTCCCCGCCAACGGACGAGCCACCGTCGAATTCCCCGCGCTCGAAGTGCCCTACGGCTTCAACCGCTGCGAGGTCAAGATCGACTCCGCCGACGCGCTTGCCGGCCGACGACCTGCGCCGCTTCGCCGTCGAGCGTTCCGACCCGCAAAAGGCCCTGCTGATCCACAATTACGGCGACAACCGTTCGCCGCTCTACGTCGGCGCCGCGCTCTCAGCGGCCGCGCAATCGGCCTTTACCCTGGAATCGATCAACGTCAACGAGGCGGCCGACCGCAAGCCGTCCAATTACGCTTTCATCGTTCTCTCCGATCTCAACACGCTGCCTTCGCTGCTCGAAAATTCGCTCACCGAGTACGTGCGCTCCGGCGGCAGTCTCTTCATCGCCGCGGGCACCTCGGCGGGCGCCCGCTCGCAGATCCCGATTTTCGGCGCGCACATCATCGAGACCCGCGACTACAACCGCGTTCCCGATCGTTACATGGCGGTCGGCTCCAGCGACTCCTCCTACCCCGCCGTCGCCAAAGCCGACGGCTGGCCGGGCGTGAAGTTTTTCTACGCGCTCGATGTCGACCCTGGCGCTGGTCCCGATGCCGCGCGCGTGATCGTTCGCCTGGGCGACCAGACGCCGCTGTTGCTCGAAAAGCGCATCGGCGAGGGCCGCGTGGTGCTGCTCACCTCCGGGCTCGATAACCTGACCAACGATTTCCCGCTGAATCCCGCCTTCGTCCCCTTCATCGAGCAGACCGCGCGCTATCTGGCGGGCAGCGAACGCCAGGGCGGCGCGCGCCCGTGGACGCCTATCTCGATCTGCGCAACGCCAGGGAACAAGCGCAGGGCGTCGAGGTCACCGATCCCGAAGGCAAGCGCCCGCTCACTCTCGAGCGAGGCCGCCTCCGCGCAATCGTTCCAGCTCACCGAAGCCGGCTATTATCAGCTTCGCCTCGCCAATGGCCGCCAGGACGAAATCGGCGTCAACCCCGATCCCAAGGAATCGAACCTCGACGTGATCCCCGACGATGTACTGGCATTGTGGCAGGGCAATGGCGGCCAGGCTTCGCAAGCAAGCTTCCGCATCCAGCGCCGCCACGCCCCGGGCAAAACGCCGCAGACGCTCTGGTGGTACGTGCATGCTGCTCGCGCTCGCTGCCGCTATTGCGGAATCGGCTCTGGCCAGCCGCTACCTGGGCACGCAGCGCGAGGAATAGCCAGCGATTCCGCGGCGCTAAAATAAAGTGGTGAAGACGTTCCGCCCGCTGACTCCCGAACAACTGGCGCGCGCTGCAGATTGTCTCCTGCATCCCTTACCCGGGAGCCGAATTGAAGCGGCCAAAAACTATGGCATAGATTTGACGTTGCTGGTCGAACAGTTGCGGCTGACGCCAGCCCAACGGGCGAGAAAACTGGAACTCGCCTCAATGGTGCTCGAACAAGCTCGCGGAACCGCGCACCGTCGTTCCTAATGCAATTTGAAAAAGCGGTGCAAGCACTCTGCGACGCAGGCGTCGATTTTGTCGTCATCGGTGGCGTCGCAGCCACACTCCATGGCGGCGCGCAAGTGACTTACGATTTGGATATTTGCTACTCTCGGGCCTCCGCCAACCTCCGCCGGCTCATTGAGGCGTTGGCTCCGTTCCATCCTTGGCCGAGAGCCTTCCCCCTTGACCTTCCATTCGTTTGGGATGAAGCGACGCTGTTCGCGACTGACATCGGAGAAATAGACCTCCTGGCAGAGGTTAGGGGCCTGGGCGACCGAAGGATTTCGCCGCCCTTGCCGAACTCGAAAGCCTCCTCGAAGCAGGCGACGCGTAGCGATTATGCGTATGCAGGGGTTTACCACGGCAGCCCATGAAACGAGGCTGAGCAAGCCAGCCACGCCGCTGCGATATCCTTTAAGCTATTAGCGTTGGCCAAGCGGCCGGAAGTTTGCCGTCCGAGGTTCGCTCCGTGGAGGTTGCATGACTGCCCGCGAACAACTTCACGCGTACATCGCGCAACTGGAACATCGCCTGCGCTGGAGCACCATACTGCGCGGCTTCGCCATCCTCACCGGCGGCGCTCTGGTCGCGACGCTGCTGCTGGTCACCATCGCCAACGCGCGCGCCTTTTCCGCATGGCAGCGTCACCGCCGCCCGCTTCGCGCTGATCCTGATTCTGGCCATCGCCGCTGCCGCCGGACTCGCGCTGCCTTTGCGCCGCCTGACGCGCCGCCGCGCCGTCGGAACCGCCGAAGCCGCCTTCCCGCAATTCCAGCAGCGCCTCACCACCTTCACCGAACGCGACGGCCAGGATCCCTTCATCGAACTGCTGGCCGGCGACACGCTCGACGTCGCGCAATCCGCCGAGCCCAAGCAATTCGTCACCGACCGCCGCCTGTGGAGCTCGCTCGCCACCGGCGTCGGCGCCTTCGCGATCTTGATCTGGATGATCGCCGCCGGCCCCGGTTTTCTCGGCTACGGCGCTTCGCTGCTGTGGACCGGTCCGCATCGCGACAAGCCCGCGCTCTACGACCTGCGCGTCACTCCCGGCGACGCCGTCGTGCGCCGCCACGCCGACCAGTTGGTTTCCGCGCTCCCCACCGGCCTGCGCTCGCCCAGCGTCAAAGTGCACGCGCGCTTTCAAAGCTCCTCCAAGTGGGAAGAGATTGCGATGCAGCCCAAGGCGGCCGGAAATTTCGCGGGCGGCTATCAATTTCTGTTCGCCGGCTTGCCGGAGAACGTCGAGTATTACGTCACCGCCGGAGCGATGACGTCGAAGCACTACAATATTCGCGTCACCGATCTGCCCGCGGTGAAGCAGATTCGCGTCACCTATCATTACCCCGCCTGGACCGGCATGCCGACTGAAATCGAAGAGCGCGGCGGCGATCTGCGCGCCGTCACCGGCACCGAAGCCGAGCTCGAAGTCTCCACCGACCGCCCGCTGCACGGCGGCCAGATCCAGCTCGATAACGGGCAAAAGATCCAACTCACCGGCGGCCAGAACAACGTCTATCACGGCACCGTCAAGATGGATAAGGACGGCGTCTATCACGTCGCCGGCGTGGAGCAGGGCCAGCCCGTTCGCGTCAGCGAGGATTTTTTCATCGAAGCGCGCAAGGCCAACCCGCCGCAGATTTCGCTGGTGCGTCCCGGCCAGCGACTATCACGCCAGCCCCATCGAAGAAGTGACCGTCGCCGCCAAGGCCACCGACGAGTACGGGCTCCACGGCGTCGACGCTGCATTATTCGGTCAACGGCGGCCCGGAGACCACGGTGGATCTGCTGAAGCAAGAAGGGCGAAAAGCAAGCCGACGGCTCCACCACGCTTTCGCTCGAGAAGTTCAAGCTGGTTCCGGGCGATCTGGTCAGCGTCTACGCCACCGCCAAGGACGCCAACGCCGAAGCCCACACCGACATGATGTTCATCCAGGCCGATCCGTTCGAGCGCGAGTTTTCGCAATCGCAAACGTCGGGCGGCGGCGGAGGGGGTGGCGGCGGAGGCGGCGATCCATCCGCCGCAGATCTCGCAGCGCGAAAAGGAGATCATCTCCCAGACCTTCAAACAGCAGGGCGATAAGAACTCCACGCACAGCAGGCCACCGACATCGCCAAGCTGCTGTCTCAATCCCAATCCACTTTGCGCGATCAGGCCGTCTCGCTTTCCGGTCGCCTGCAGGCTCGCGAGCTGACCGACGAAGTGAAGGCCATCAGCGATTTCCAGAAGGACATGATCGCCGCGTCGGAGGCCATGGCGCCGGCCGCGCAACAATTGCAGCAGCAGAAGTGGAAGGACGCCATTCCCAACGAGCAGAAGGCTCTGCAATTCCTGCTGCGCGCCGAAGCCACGTTCCGGCAGATTCAGGTTGCGTTTGGAGCGCGCGGGGGTGGAGGCGGCGGGGGCGGCGCGGCGCGCGATCTGGCCGCAGCTCTTCGAGCTCGAGCTCGACACCCAGAAGAATCAATACGAGACCCCGCAAAGTGCCGCCGCCAGCGCCGAACAAAAGGCGCGAGAAATCGACGACGCGTTGAAGAAGCTCGACGAACTGGCCAAGCGCGAGGAAGATCTGGCGCAGCAGCAACGCAACGGCCCCCAGACCGCCGAACAGAAATGGCAACAGGAGATGTTGCAGCGCGAGGCGCGAGCAGCTCCAGCAACAGATGGAGCAGCAGCTCGGTCAGCAGCGGCCAGCAGGGGCAGCAGGGGCAGCAAGGGCAGCAAGGACAGCAAGGACAGCAAGGACAGCAAGGACAGCAAGGCAGCAGGCAACAGAGCGTCGTCGTCGGACAATCGGGCGGGCAATCCGGCGCTGGCCAAGCAGTTCAGCGCAATCGAGCGGACAGCGCGGCAGCCAAGCCAACGCGCAGCAGTCCGCCGACCAAGCCGCCGACAGCCGCCAACAGGCCGCGCAACAAGCGCTCGACCGCTTGCGCCAGGCCAACGAGGACATGCAGCGCGCCGTCTCGCAGAATGCCAGCGCAGCCGATTCGCGCCGCGCGGCCGATCGCTTGCGCGAAGCCACCGACCTGCTCGGTGGTCTGGAACAGCAGGACGCCGCCGGCCGCCTCAATTCCATGGCGCAGACCGCCGACCAATTGGCTGCCCGGCAAAAGCAGCAAGCCGATCACGTGCGCGATTTGATGGCACAGCAGAATGCCGCTCGCGCCGCCGGCCAGCCGCAGCAATATCCCATCGCCTCAGGAAATCGACAAAATGGTCAACGATCGCCAGCAGGTGAGCGACGACCTGTCGCATCTCACGCAGCAAATGCGCGACGCCGCGCGCGAGCTCGCGCCCACGCAGCCGGCCGCTTCCGGCAAGTTGCGCAGCGCGCTGGAGGGCATGGACGAAAACGATCTCGGCACGCGCATGCAGCGCAGTTCGGACTAGCTGCGCAGCGGCGAGTTCTCCGATCAAGCCGAAACCGCGCTCACCAGCGACCTGCAAAAGCTGGGCCAGCAAGTCAGCGATGCGGCGCGCGCTCTGGGCGCGGCTCAACACGGCTTCGCAGGAAGCCGCGATCAACCGCGCCATGGATGATCTGTCGCGTCTGCGCGATCAACTCGCCGGCCTCGGCCAGGCCGCAATCCGGCGGCCAGCCAATGGACAGCAAGGCGGGCAACCAAATGGGCAGCCCGGCGGCCAGCAGTTCCAAACCGGGCAACTCTCGCGCAACGGCCAAGCTGGTCAGCAGCCAGGGCAAAGCGGCCAACAAGGCAGGTCAAACCGGCCAGCAGGGACGGTCAAACCGGTGGGCGGCCAGGGCGGTCCGATGGGCAATCGCCTGGCCGGCCCGGTCGGCAATCCAGCCGGTGGAGCGGGCGGCAATCGCGAAGGCAACGTTTACGGCAACATATGACACCGGCAACACTCGCATCTCCGGCCGCGCGGTAGCGCCGCAGCAAGGTCCCAACCCCGCCGATACGCAGCGCGAGATCGACCAGGGCTTGAACCTTCTCAACCAGGTTCGCGCCGTGGTTGCAGGATAGTCCCGAGGCGCGGCGCGAGTTGCAGTCGCTGATCGATCAAATGCGCAATCTGGATCCCAGCCGTTTCCCCGGCAATCCGGCGCTGGTGGAGCAGATGCATCAGCAACTCGTCAGCGGCGTGGACGCGCTGGAACTGCAACTGCGCCGGCAACTGGATGCAAAGCCAGGGCGGCACCATCCGCAATACCGACCCGGCCAAGATCCCGGCCGGCTATCAGGACTCGGTCGCCGAATACTACCGCAAACTATCGAGCGGCGCCCACTAGCGGGCAATCAGGACTGCCTTTTTAGTTTATTTCAGGACGCATCAGGGGTATTTTTGTGTTTACCGACGCATTTTTCCTGTAGACGGCGGATTTTTCCACCGGGATGGGTGAAATTGAGAGACATGCAGCCGTCATTGGATTTAGTTCGAGGCTAGCAGAAGATCAGGGTGCTGGGGCGGTGCGGCTAGGTAAGTGATTGACCGGCGTGCAGAACGAGACCGGCGGGGAGCGTGATTCAACGTTCGCCGTTCTAAAATCCGTGTTTATCCGTGTTCATCCGTGGCCCGAACCCTTACCTAATTCGCCGACCCAGCCTTGCCCCACAACCTCTGCGACGCAATCTTCGCCCCGTCGGCCAGCGACTTCAGCTTCAGCCACGCAATGTCCGGATACACCGCGCCGAAACCGGCAAACGTGCCGAATCCACAATCGGTGCCCCCCATCACGCGCTCGCGTCCCAGCATCTCGGCGTAACGCATAATCCGCTGCGCCACCAGCTCGGGATGCTCCACGTAGTTGGTACTGGAACCAATCATGCCCGGAACCAGCACCTTGTCCTCCGGCAGCTTGATAGCCGTCTTCCACAGCTCCCATTCATGCTCATGGCGAGGATTCGCGCCCTCAATCAGCAAGCACTGCGGCTTGGCCTTCAATACCACTGGGATTACCTTGAAGCCGGGAATGTCGCGCGTGTGCGGACCGTCGTAATTGCCCCAGCAAACATGCATGCGCGTACGATCCGCCGGAACGTTCGCCAGCGCGTGATTCAATGCCTCCACCTGCAGTTCCGCATTGCGCAAAAACTCATCGTCGTCCACACCGCGAAATTTGATGTGCCGCCCCATCGCCAAATCCGGACAATCCACCGAAAGGATCAGCCCCGAGTTTACGATGGTCTCGTACTCGGTCCGCATCGCATCGGCCAGCGCTTCCAGATACGCTGCGTGCGTCGGATAATACTCGTTCGGCTGGAATACCGCGATGGTTCCGGGCGACACGGCGTTCATAAACCCGCCGGTGACTTGCGCTTTCGACAGCGCGGCTTGGAAGCGCGCGATGTCTTCCTTCAGCGGCTCCAGGGTCTTCACCTTGATCGGCCCTTTGCAGACGGGCCGCTTATACTTCGGCGTCGCACCCGCGGCGGCGATTTTATCCCGAAATTCGGGATAATCGTCCTGATCCTGCGGCGTGGCGCGGGGGACATTGCCCGGCTCAAAACCGGTCAGGCGGTGCCGGATGTAGGTGGCGTAGCTGATTTTGCCCATTTCGCCATCGCTGACCAGATCCAAGCCGGCTTTTCGCTTGCTTGTTCCACCGCGTCGGCGACGGCCGCTCGAATCGTCTCATCGAACTGCTTGGCATCGATGGCATCGCCGCGGTCCTGCGCGAACAAGAGATCGACCACCGCCTGCGGCCGGGGCAGGCTACCGACATGGGTCGTAAGAATGCGGTCGGTACTCTTCATCTTCGTTTGCTTCTCCCTTTTATGTAAGCTTGGTGACTACAACGAGTCCCGTATGAGCATAACACGCCGGAACAGGACGCCGCAACCTTATATACGCTCGCGGTTCCAGTTGGCGAGAAATGACTCGGAAGCCAGCTCTTCCAGCAGCGCCGCCTCCTCATATTTCCACTCCTGCAGCCTGCCGATTCTTCAGCTCTTCGAGCAGCCGGACCCGCCGCTTGGCCTCGCCATACTTCTTGCGTTGCTTGGCCAGCTCGCGCCCGCACCGCAGGAGTTGTTGCGCCAGATTCTCGGCGGTCGCGCCGCAGCCGCAAGCCGCAGGCCGTGAGGGTTCGCAGATCGTCGCCGCGCAAATCGGGCATCGCGCCCAGGGAGGAAATCAGTTTCGATCGTTCGGAGCTCACCTTCGGCCAGCTGCGATTGCAGATGCAGTTGTTCCTGCACCAGCGCTTTGAGCTTGGCCTCTTCGGCGGTCAGCTCCACGCTGCGCCAGCGCAGGACTTTTTCGAGCGAAAATTGAAATTGCGCCATCGGCTGAGCCTATCCCAGCGCCGCCGCCAGCTTGGCCAGCCGCTCCAGCGTTTCCGGCAGCGGGCAGAAGCGTGTGCGCGTCCTGCCGGAGGAAGTCCAGAATCTCCGGACGGCAGCGGATGGCCGCATCCAGCTTGGGATTGGTTCCCGCCACGTATGCGCCCAGTTGGATCAGATCCTGCGAATCGTGATACAGCGCCAGCGCTTCGCGCAGCTTTTGCAAATGCGCGCGCTGCTCGGGCGACGCGATTTTGGAGGTAAGCCTGCTAATGGACTGCCGGATGTCGATGGCCGGATAGTGCCCGCCACCGCCAGATCGCGCGACAGAATGAAATGCCCGTCCAGAATGCCGCGCACCGCATCGCAGATCGGCTCGTTGAAATCGTCGCCTTCCACCAAAACGGTGAAAAAGCCGGTGATGGAGCCTTTCTTGAAATGCCCGGAGCGCTCGAAAATTTTCGGCAGCATCGCGAATACCGACGGCGTGTAGCCTTTTTGGCTGGGCGGCTCGCCGGCCGCGAGCCCAATCTCACGCTGCGCCATCGCCAGGCGAGTTACGGAATCCACCACCAGCAAAACGTTCTTGCCCTGATCGCGAAAATATTCGGCCACCGCCAAAGCGACGAAACAAGCGCGGATGCGCAGCGGCGCCGGCCGGTCCGATGTGGCCACCACCACCACCGAACGGCTGCGGCCTTCCGGACCCAGTTCATTTTCGAGAAACGCCCGCACTTCGCGATTGCGCTCGCCCACCAGCGCGATCACGCTGACGTCCGCGTCGTTGTGCCGCGACATCATGCCGAGCAACGTGCTCTTGCCGACGCCGCTGCCTCCGAAAATTCCCACGCGCTGTCCTTTGCCGCAGGGCAGCAGGCCATCGATGGCGCGAATCCCGGTAACCAGCGGCTCGACGATGTGTTCGCGGTCCAAAGGTTGAGGAGGCGCGGTGTACAAAGGATAGGCGGTTGGAGGCGCGCATCGGCGGACCGTCGTCCAGCGGCCGCCCGAATCCATCCAGCACCCGGCCCAGCAGTCCCGGGCCCACCCGCAGCAAGCGCGTCATCGCGGCGCGCAATCACGCGATCGCCGGGCTGCAATCCATCCGTTTCTTCCAGCGGCATGGACAGCACGCGATCGTTGCGAAATCCGATGACTTGCGAACGTATGGAGCGGCCGGAAGAGGTGCGTACTTCCACGAAATCGCCGATGGAAACCACCGGTCCGCGCGAGGCGATCAGCAACCCCACCATCTCGGTCACTTCGCCGATCCAGGGCAGCACTTCCATACCCGGAACCTGCGCCGCTAAATCACGAATGGAAGAACTCGGCGCCATTTTATCGTTCCAACTTGGTCATCGTTCCAACTTGTCGATCAGCCCGCGTTCAATCTCGCGCAACTGCGTTTCCACCGACGCATCCAGGATGCCCTGCGATGTCTCGAAGAAAACTTCCGCCGGCTTGAGGCTTGGGTCCGCCATCAGCACCAGGTTCTTCGGCGCGCCGGCCTGCTCCAGCAGCTTGCGAACCAGGCCTTCCAGCGTGGGATGCATTCGCACGCGATTGATCTCGCGCGATTGCAATTTCGAAAAGGCCGCCTGGATCAGCCCGCTCAGCGCGTCGGGATCCACCGCCACTTCGCGATGAATCACGCGCGCGGCCACCGAAACCGCCAGATGCACCAGGTCCTGCATGGTTTCCTCGCGAATGGTTTCCCGCAGCCGGGCCAGCGAATCGAGCGTCTCCGCCAGGCCTTGCACCGCGGGACGAAACTGCTCTTCCGCTTGCTGGCGTCCGGCCGCCAGCCCCTCGGCGAAGGCTTCGCGCCGCGCCTGATCCAGCTTGCGGGCGGCCTCCTGCTCCGGATCCGTCTGGCTTTTTCGCCGCGGCGTCGCTTCGCCGGAAGCAACCTTGCGCCACAACATCGGCGTGGCGGCCGAAGTCTGATCGCCTCCCAGAAGTTCGCCGCCCATGGCCCTAGACGACATATTCGGCGCCGCCTCCGCCCTTCAGGCTCAACGTGCCTTCGCTCTCCAGTTGCCGCACCACTGCCAGGATCTGCTGTTGCGCCGCCTCCACGTCGCGGATGCGCACCGGGCCGGCGGCCTCCATGTCCTCGCTGCAGCATCTCCGCGCCGCGCATGGACATGCATTGCAGAAACTGATTCTTCAACTGATCGCTGGTGCCCTTGAGCGCCACTACCAGCAGTTTGCGGTCGATCTTGCCCACCACTTCCTTCATCGCCATGGTGTCGATCAGCAGCAGATCGTCAAAGGTGAACATGTAATGGCGAATGGCGTCCACCAGCGGCTGTTCATCCTGCAAGTTGGCCAGGATCTCGTCGCTCAGCGTGCCTTCCATGCGATTCAGGATTTCGGCCACGGAGCGCGGGCCGCCGTGCAGCTCCATCTTCACTTCGCCCAGAGTTTTCAACTTCTCGCTGATGACGATGGAGATGCGCGCCACCACATCGGGCGAGACGCGATCCAGTTGCGCGATGCGCAGCGTTACGTCCGAACGCAGCGGCAGTCGGAAGATTGGCCAGCAGCGATGCGGCTTGCGAGGGGGAAAGGTGCGACAGAATCAGCGCGATGGTTTGCGGATGCTCGCTTTCGATGAAGCGGCTCAATTGATTGGGGTCGGCTTTTTGCAGCGATCTCGATGTTCTTGTTGAACGCGGGCTCCGGCCTGCGGCAGATGATCGGCGATTCGCTTGGCCCCCTCCGGCCCGAAAGCGTTGGCGAGCACGCGCTTGGCATAATCGAAACCGCCGCTGCGCGCCGCCCTGCCCGGTCAGCTGGCAGAACTCTTCCAGGACGGACTCGGTCTGGCTGGGCGTCACCTTATCCAGCCGCGCAATCGCCTTGCTCACGGCCTTGGCACTTCGTCGTCGTTCAGTTGCTTCATCACTTCGCCGCCGATTTTATCCCCCAGCGCCACGAGCAGAATGGCGGCCTTTTGCGGACCGCTGATCTTGGTCGCTGTGCTTTCTGTAGCAGCCATGGCGCTCTATTCGCTCGCTATCATTTAGCTTGCTTCCTCTTCCGCCAGCCATCTGCGCAGAATATTGGCCCAGGCTTCCGGATTGTTGCTGCTGTTTTCCTGGAGCTGCGTCAGCAGCACCTCGGTGCGGGATGGCATCAGCGCCGGCAATTGCGCGATGGCTCGCCGATGCGGCGTTGCCGGCGCTGGCGGCCGGACGGCAAGCCGTGTATAGCGTATCCGCCACCGGCAAAGCCTCGCGGGTCTCCACGCTGCGCGCCGCCGCGTTTGCCTGCCGCGCATCATCTTCATGATGCCGAAGACCACCAGGCCGATCACCAGCACGACGCCTCCCACCGATCCCCACAGCAATGCCGGCTTCTTCTTCAGCGTTTCGATGGAGAAAACCTGATCCGGGGTTCTTCTGAGGCGCACCGAGCGGACCCGGCGATCCGAGCTCCATGTCAGGTGTTGTCAAACGGAAGCGCTTCCACGGTGAGCTGATCGCCGCGCGTCATGTCCAAGCCAACCAAAGTTCCCACCAGCGTCTGAATGGCTTTCAACTTTTCGGTGTCCGGACGGGATGAGCCACGCGATGGGCCTGGGCGCCCTTGCCCTTCCATCCTGTATCCCTGATCCACCAGCACCGCGATCGACAGCCGCTTGATGGTGCCTTGCGGAAGTTTCAGATGTTTGGTGATGCGGCTGGTTTGATAAGTGATGCTTTCCGAACGCCGGGTGGTGGAAGCTGGTATTGCCGCCGCGGCGCTGGAGCTGCTGAGCAGCCGGTGCTGCTTTGGCTTGTCTCGCGGCGCCGGCTTGCGCCGGCTGCGTGCCGGCCGGTGGCGTGGCTGCCGGCTGCTGGTTGGCGCGTTGCTGAGAGCGGCTTTGTTGCGGCGGCAGATTCGCGGCCGTTCCCGGCGAGCGCTGGAGATCATGCGCGTGGTGCCGCTGCGTATCTTCCGTCTTCTGCGAACTCACCATCACGGACTTGGACGGATCGAACGTCTCTTCGCTTTGCTCGCCGCTGGTCATGTCGATATCGGCCGATACGCCGGTGCGAAATTTGTCGGCGCCCAGCAGCGGCTCCAGCGTGTTGTTGATTTTCGCTACCAGATCGTGCTCCACGGCTTGCCGGTATTCCAGCGCCTCTTCGGTGATTTGCGTCGCCGTCCCCGGGATGCCGTCGCGCCGCGGCCGGCTCAGCAGATTTCCGTTCATGTCCACCACCGAAACCAACTCGGGCGTCAGGCCTTCCACCGCGCTCGATACCAGATTCGTGATCGCGATCACGTTGCTGCGACGACAGCCGCGTCCCCGGCCGCAGTCCCACCAGCACGCTGGCCTTGGCGGGCTCGCGCGCATCGGTGAAGACGGAATCCTTGGGCAGCGTGACGTGAACGCGCGCCTGCTGCACCTCCGAAATCGCCATGATGGATCGTTCCAGCTCGCCTTCCAGCGCGCGCCGGTAGTTCACATGCTCGGCGAAATCGGTGATGCCGAAATTGGTTTTGTCGAAGATCTCGAATCCGATGCGTCCGGTTTTGGGCAGGCCCGAGCCCGGCCATCTGCAGGCGCAGTTCGGGGACCTTGTCCTCGGGCGCCAGCAGTTCGGTTCCGTTGTTGGTGATTTTGTAGTCGATGCCGCCTTCGTGCAGCTTCTGGACGATGGCGTTGGCGTCTTCGGGCGCCAGTCCCGTGTAGAGGGGCTGCATGCTGCTCTCGCGTTGCCAGCGCGAAAACGCCATCACGCCCGCCACCACCGCGATCGCGACGATGACGATGGTCACAAGCTGGCGCGGCGTGAGCGATGCGAGAAGTTTCTTGGCTTGATCCATTTTCTTGCGCTAGAGGCAACGAGTCACAGGGAATCACGCGTCAGACCTGCATCCGCATGATCTCCTGGTAGGCCGAAACGGCCTTGTTCCTCACTTGCAGGAACAGATTGAACTGCAGGTCCGCCCGCTGGGTCGCCAGCGCGACGGAGTGCAGTTCCTCGTTGCCTCCGCTCAAGAAATTCTGGGCCGCCTGCTGCGCCTGCGTCTGGGATTGTTCGACGTGCCCGATCATGCCCTCCAGCATGGATTGAAACGCGCCCGTGCCGCCGGCCGAGCTAGACGCGCCCACCGGCGCGACTGCGGCACGGCGATCATCGAAACTGGAGTGATGGGATGGACATGTTGATTAACGGAAGAGATCGAGAGATTTGTTAATCATGTCTTTGACGGCCGAAATGGCGGCGACATTGGCTTCGTAGCTGCGCGAAGCGCCGAGCAAGTCCACCATGTCTTCGGCCGGATTGACCTTCGGAAACGCGACGTAGCCGTCCTTGTTGGCATCCGGATGGCCGGGCATGTAGCGCATCTCGGGCGCGCTGTCGTCCACGGCGATTTCGCTCACCGATCACGCCCGATACGTGCGGATCCGAGCGCCGAGTCCAACTGGCCGAGGAGAACGAGCCCGACGGAATCGTCCTCGGCGAACACCACGTCTTTTCTGCGATACGGGCCGCCGTCGGGCGTGCGCGTGGTTTCCGAATTGGCGAGATTTTCCACCAGCACTTCGGTTCGCTGCGCGCTGCGCCGACATCCCCGATGCGCTGACCGAGATGCGTGGAAAAGAGGCTCACGAGCTCTTGCCTCCCTCTTCGATGGCGGTGCGGATGGTGCTGATCTGCGAGTGGGCCAGTTGGGAGGCGACGCTGAAGCGCAGGGCATTCTCCGCCAGCAGCCGCGCTTCCCGGTCCATGTCCACGTTGTTGCCGTCGTTTTTGTTTTTGAGGCCGGAGACTTCGATTACGTTGGGCTTGGAGCCCGAGCATCTGATTTTGCGAGTTCGCTCTCGAAAGTCGATGTCCTTGGTCTGATAGCCGGGCGTGTCGGCATTGGCGATGTTGGAGGCCACCAGTTTCTGGCGTGCGCTCACCAGGTTCATGTACTGCTCAATACCCGCGCCGACATTCTCCAGCATGAGGCAGATCGGACTGCAATCCGGATGCCATGGCCGCATCAGCTATTTTCAGGGATTTGTCGGGGGAGGGTGTTTCAAACCCGACGCCGGAGCGTTGAGATCTCGACGGTCAGGGCTGCGCTTCGAGCGCGGCCGATTGCAGGTAAAGCGCGCGCGCAGTGAGCTGGCGGCCGGCTCGCTCGATGGCCGAGAGATGCGCGGCGGTCATGGCCTGGTGCATGAGCGTCATTTCGCGGACCCACGTCAGGAGTTCGAGCGATTGTTTGGGAAGGGACGAAGCGGCGCGTTCGGCGGTGGAGAGCGTCTTCCAAAATTCGCCCAGCGCCGCGGTGTATTCGACGGCCAGACGCTCGGCCCTGGCGTGATCGTTCGCCAGCACCGCCGCGCGAAGCTGGCGCGCGAGATTATCCGGCGGTTGCGGCATTGGGGTTGTTGCTCGTACTGGCCTGGAAGAGCCCTTGCAGGAAGGTGGTCTGATTTTGCAGCGTCGCGATCAGCGCGTTGGCCTGGGCCATCTGCGCGTTCAAATTGGTCTGCATGAGGGTGAGCTTGGCCTGATCGTTCGTAATCTGGGTCTGGTCGTTCTGGTTCTGGTTCTGCAGCGTCTGCGTTTCGGTGGCCATCACGCCGCTGATCGGATCGGTGATGCCGTTCAAGGTATTGCTGGCGTATTGCAGGAAGCCGCTGCTGTTCGGGTCTCCCAGAAACGTCAGGGCGTCGTTGATCTGGGTTTGGCTCAAACTGGTCAATGCCGACGAATTGAACGTCAGCGTGCCCTGCTGGGTAAACTCCACGCCCAACTGTGCCAGCGATGTGATGGACCCGCTCGATCCGGTGTAGGTGATCATTTGCTGCAGGGCCTGCTGCATGCCGAGAACCGTGCTGTCGCCGGCCAATGCGCCGCCGTTCTGTCCGAAGTTTTTCTGCACTTCGGTAAAGGCCGCATTGTAGGCAGTGACGAAAGAGGAAAGCTGGTTCGATACGGAGCTGAGGCTGGAGGAAACGGTGACGGTAGTTGTTCCCACCGCGCCCAGGGTCACGTTCAGGCCCGGTGCGATAGTCACGGTGGACGAATCGGAGGTAATCCCGCCCGACGGCTGGCCGTTCACCGTATAGGACGCGTCGGTTCCCGCGTTCAAGGTGCCCAGCAGATTGTTGGTGCCGTCGTTGAGCTGCAGCGGGACGTTACCCAGCGCGGTGCTCTGGAGGCTGAGCTGATAATTGGGCGATTCGGGACTTCCCAAGTTGACGACGACGGCCTGCACCGGCGCGCCGCTGGAATTGATGGCGGTGGCCAAGGCGTTCAGATTACTCGCCGGTGACCGTGTAAGTTCTTAGTTCCGACGGTGAGGGTAAACGAGGTGCTGGCGCTGATGTTCTGCGTGGTGGGATCGGTAACCGCGGTGGCGGAATTGCTGATGGCGCTGGAGGGAGAGCCCGCATCCAGCACCTGGACGGTATACGTGCCCGGCAATGGATTGCCGGTGACGCTGGCCGTGGCTACGGATGCATCGCTCACCGTCGCCTGCAATGCATTGCTGCCGGTTCCCGAGGTGATGTTCTGAAGGGAAGTTTGCAGGCTGTTAAAAAGGCCGCCGAGCGTGCTCAGTTCGCTGGTCTTGCCGCTGATGGCGGTCTGATCGGCCTGCAGCGCCTGCATGGGAAGGGAGGCGATTTCCAGGGCGCGGTTCACGGAGGCTTGCAGATCGGACGCAAAGGTGCTGGATCCGGTGGTGCTGGTTTGCGGGGCGGCGAGGCTGGCGGCCAGGGAGGTGATCGAATTTGTGCTCATTGAGACTCCTCCAGCCAAAGATCAAAACTGGGCCGTTATCACCCTACCATCGGCCCAGTTCGCATCAGACTTTAACGTGGCCTCTACTGCAGGAGCTTCAGGAGCGCCTGCGGGCATGGAGTTGGCCTGCGCCAGTGCAGCGATGGAGGACTGCTGCAGGGTCTGCGCTTTGGCCAGGTTCGAGGCTTCGGCGGCGATATTGGCATCCTTGATGGAGGATTCCGACGCCGTCAGGTTGGTGATCTGGGAATTGGCGAGCGATGGTGGCGTAATTGATCAGGTTTTCGCCCGCGCCAACCGCGCCTTGCACCTGGCCGAGGTTGCTGATAGCCGTCTGGATCAATCCCAGAGCGGTGGTTGCGTTGGCTGCGGTATCAACTGTCGCAACGTCGATGCCTAGCCCCGTAGCGTCCACGCCGGTAACCGTGACGCCGCCCGTGCCGCCGTTGGTCAGATCGACGGTGACCTGGTTATCGGTCGCGGTGCCGGTGTCGCCGCCGCCGATGAAGACCGCCAAAGGCGTGGTGTTGTACTGCGAAGAGCCGATGGTGCCGCTGTTGGAGGTGGTGCCGCCCGAAGCCAAACCGATGTTGCCGGCCTGGCGCGTAATTTCGTTCAACACCGAGGTGGAACTCGTTGTTGAGCGTAGTACGGTTGCCCTGGAAGGTTCCGCTGGCGACTTCGGTAGCCAGTGTCTGCAAGCGGTCCAGAAGGTTGGAAATGTTGCTCAGCCCGCCGTCGATAATCTGCAGCGTGCTGGTTCCGTTGGCGGCGTTGATGACGCCCTGCTGCAGCTCGGCGACATTGGCCTGCAACTGGTTTGCGACCGCGAGGCCGGCAGCGTCGTCTCCCGAGTTGTTAATACGATAGCCGGACGTCAACTGCTGAATGGTGTTGCTTTCAAAATTGCTGTTCTGGTTCAGTTGTTGCTGCGCGAACAGCGACGTGACGTTAGTCTGAAGTGAAATCATATTTATCCTCTTTCGTCTTTTGCTCGGCTCCCGCCGAAGTCACGCCTTGCTCAGCGTGCAGTATTCTTTTCGATGATGCAGGGCCCTTTTTTACGGTTTTTGGGAATTATTTTTGCACCCCGGACGAACCGTCGAAAGTTCGACGGCCGCCAGGAAGGCCTGGCGGTCGACCGGCGGACCGGCTGGCTGCTGGTCGTCCATCCGGCTGCACCCGGAGGCTGTTCAGGATCACGACGTCCACGCGGCGATTGCGCGCGCGGCCCTCCGGCGTTTCGTTGGTATCGATGGGCAAAGTGTCGGCGCGGCCCACCACCGAAAAGCGCTGCCGGTCAGTTGAAACGTTCCGCATAAGGTTTCCAGCACCGCGATGGCGCGGGCGCAGGAAAGCTCCCAGTTGCTCTTGAAACCGGACGTTGTGGATGGGGATGGAATCGGTGTGGCCTTCGAGCTGAATGGAATTCGGCAGAGTGGCGATGAGCTCGGCCAGCTTCTTCATGGTGGGCAGAGTTGGACGGATCGATCGCGTCGTCGCCGGATGGGAAGAAAGCCGACTGCCCGCAAGCTGATCACCAGGCCGCGCGGCTCCAGCCGGATTTCGAGTTTGCCTTGCTGGATCTCGTGCTCCAGCTCCTTGTTCAGGCGCTCGAGCGACGGCATCAGTTCGATGACATTCTCCGGGCGGCGCGTCCTTGAGCAGCGCGCTTGGCGCCGCCCGGGCCCTTTCATCATGGCGTTGCCTTGCCCTTTGTCGTCCACGGTGCCGCCCAGAACTTTGGCCACCGCGGACGGGACGCTGATGGAGCGGCCGTTGTCCAGCGCCTTTTCCACGGCTTCGGAAACCTGCTTGGCGCGGGCTTTGTCGGTCTGCGACGAAGCGAACATCACCACGAAGAAGGCAAACAGCAGCGTGATGAAATCGGCGTAGGAAACCAGCCAGCGTTCGTGATTTTCGTGCTCCGGAGGGCCGTGCTTCCTGGCCATGCGATCTATCCTTGCAGCCGGCCGCCGCGCGGGCCGCCTCGCGGAGCATTGGCCTTCTGCGGCGCCGGCGCCTCGACCCTCGGCGAAAGCGCTCCAGCTTGATGCGAATCAGCTTGGGGTTCATGCCTTCCACGATGCTGCAGACGCCTTCCAGCATCAGTTCCTTGATGTGCAGCGTTTCGTGCAGGCGCGCTTTGATTTTGTTGGCGGCCGGCAGGAAGAACAGATTCGCGGAGGCGACGCCGTACACGGTGGCCACAAACGCGACGGCGATTCCGCGGCCCACTTCCTCGATGTTCTCCAGATGCTTCATCACCTGGATCAGGCCCAGCACCGCGCCGATGATGCCGATGGTGGGCGCGTAGCCGCCGGCGGCTTCGTAAACCTTGGCCACCGCTTCGCCGCTGCGCTGCTGCAGATCCAGATCCAGCTCCATCATCTTGCGCAGCTCCTGCAGATCCGTGCCGTCCACGCTCAGCGAAATCGCCTTGCGCAGAAACGGATCGGCGATGTTTGTCCAGATCCGCCTCCAGCGAAATGATGCTGTTCTTGCGCGCCTTGGTGGCATAGGCGATGATCTCTTCGATCACCTGCTGCGGCTCTTCCGATTTTTCGAAGAAAACGGTTCCCAGATATTTCGCCGCGCGGATCAAAGTCTTCAGCGGCGTGGTCACCATCACCGCTCCGATGGTGCCGCCCAGCACGATCATGAGCGCGGTGATCTGGGCGATGTCGGTGAGCTTGCCGCCTTCGATCAGCAGGCCGCCCAGAATACCGCCGGCGGCCAGCAGCAATCCGCCGAGCGTCGCGATATCCGGCCGGCTGGACGGTTTCTTGTGTTCGCTGTTGTTTGCCATGCTATTTGGTCCAGGCGCCGGCCGATTCGCGATCGGCCTCGGTGTGCTCGGAGCTTTCGTGGATCTTGAGGGGGCAGCGCGTGCGAACTCAAGATGGCCTTCCGAAACTGGATCACTTTTTCGACCACCTCTTCGGCTGATTCGAGAACCATGAATTTCTGGCCGTTGGTCAGGGCCACCACGGTATCGGGAGTCACCTCGACGTGCTCGATCAGGTCGGCATTGACGATGAGGGGAACGTGATTCAGCCGGGTGAGCTTGATCATAAGAAATCGCGCGTAAACAGGCCGACAACGACGCGCCTTCGTATATCGACGATTCCAGGCCAGGATTTACGATTTTTCGGATGGATTCAGTGACTTAAGTTCCGCAAGGTAAAGTGTTTGCCGGAGGCGGCCGATTCTAAGACTTACGGTTAGCCCCCCTCATATGGAAGCAAGTCGGGAATCCAGTTGGACCAAGGCCGAATTCCGGGTGACCAGCAAGCTGGAAGGAGTGCCCGGCGAGCTGGTGCGGCTGGCGAACGAAACGCTGGCCCGCGAGCTGACCATCAGTCTTTCCGCCTTTCTGCGGATGTCGGTGACCGCCACTCATACCGGCGGCCAGGAGATCTCGTTCGGCGAGTTTCCAGTGGCTGACAGCAAGGCTTGCTTCGGTCTGGCGGTGGTGCGTCCGGACGACCGCAAGCTGGTTCTGGTGGTGGAGTACTCGGTGCTTTTGCCCCTGGTGGGCGTGGCGCTGGGCGCCAAGGCGGGCTCCTTCGGAGCGGTGGACCGCAAGCCCACCGAGATTGAATTGCAAGTGGTCAGCCTGCTGTACCGCATGATTCTTTCCGATGCGTACCGCAGCTGGGCGACGCTGATGGAGACGCCGCTTGAGACCGTGACGCTGGAGTTTGAGCCCGCTCCCTCGCGTATTCTGCCGGCTACCGAGCCGGTGTTCGCGGCGCGCTTTGATCTGGCGGCCGGCGAGCAAGTTGGACAGCTCACCTTGCTGGCGCCGCCCGATCTGTTCGCTACCGTGGTGGCGGAAGAGGAGCCCGTGCCCCGCGAGAAGCCGGAAACCAGCGTCTCGGTGGAGGCTACTTTGGACCTGCTGCTGGGCGGCCAGGTATCGATGCAGGTGTGGCTGGAAGGGTCCGAGATGCGGCTGGGCGATCTTTTGCGGCTGAGCGAAGGGCAGATCGTGCGGTTGGACCATCCGGTGGAGCGAAGAGCGATTTGCACGCTGAACGGAGTTTCCACTTTTAGCGGGCAGATTGTAAGCACCGGCCAGCGGCGGGCATTCCAGGTGGAAGATTTCATTGCGGACTGAGGCCCGCTTCCCGCAGGCTAAATTCGGCCATGCGGAGGGCAGGTCGCGCGCCAATTTGCGCCAGGTGTTCCAGTAGCCGAACGGCGCCCGATTGTTGACGCCCGTGCCGCAGCGATTCTACCACGCCCGCGAGTGCTTCCAGGCGCTCCAGCTCGAGCGTGCTGGCTATTTCCAGCGGGGCGGCCAGGCACTGGGCCTCTTCCAATTCCTGCTGTAGAACCGCGCTTTCCCCGTTGCGCCAGGCGATCAGGATTCTTCCTGCCACTTGCGCGACGCCTTCCCGCTGAACCTGAGTGGACTGAGCCATGCTAGCGTATCGAAGATCCGCAGCGTGGATTGAAGAAACTTACCGGGAAAAAGTACTTAGCAGGAAGGGCAGGGAACCTGCTGACCCGGGAACTCAGTAAACAGAAAAACGGCGGCGGGGGTCAAATTGCACCCTCCCGCCGCCGTGCTGGAACCAGGCCAATTGGCCGGAGCCTGGTTAGGGAACTGCCGTTATTACACCGGCCTGGCTGCTTGCCCCGCCTGTCGTCACCGGCACCGGAAGGTCACCCGGCGACAGTTCTGGCAGGAACGGTGGCAGGAAAATCTGATAGGCCGGCGGCGGGGGCCGAACTGCGCCCTCCCGCCGCCGTGCCGGAGTTAGAGTTTGACGTACATTGTTACGCCGGTCTGGGCTACCACGCCGTTCACCGTTACGACCACCGGAAGGCTAACCGGGCTGGTGCTGGTGGTGGCTTTAGGAACCGTGACATTAATCTGATACAGACCGGTCACGGAACCGGATACCCAGCCGTCGTAAGTGACGGTAGCGGCCACGCCGCCGATGGTTACGGTGACGTAGCTCTTGGTGGAGAAGCAGGGAGGCAGATTGCCGGTTCCCCAATTTGCCGGGTCGAGCACCACGCCGTCGGCAGTGGCGGGGTTGAGAGCCGCCGCCGTCACGTAGTTCGCTATCGAGAAACATGACGTGGGGAACGTGGGGGCTTTGGTGGAAGTGACGCTGGCGGACGCGCTGTTCGGCACGCCCAACCCGCTGGCGTAGATCAGGACTGTGCCAGCGACTTTGTCACCGATAATGGCCGGATTGGCGGCTGAATTCACCGAATAATCCGACAGCAGGATAGCGCCCTGTCCTTGACCGTTCGAAGTGGTGGTGAAGATGCCCGGACTGGCGGGTGCGCCGTTCACTTCATACAGGACGTTGGTGTTGCTGAGGACGCCGTTGTAGCTGACCACCACCTGCATGGGATTGTCGGCCACCACGACACCGGACGGAACCAGCGCGTTGATCTGGGTATCGTTGGCGAACAGCAGATAGGCGTCGCCCACTAGCGTGGTGCCGTCGCTCTTATAGAAAGTAACCGTCAGCGCATGGCCGCCGCTCACCGGCGCGGTCAGGCTGGTGGGATAGCGCGAGGAGACTACCGGGGCCACCACCGGGGCGGCGCAAGTCGGACAGAAGTTATTGCCGAAGATGGTGATCAGCTCGTAAGGCGACACGTTCGGCTTGGAGCCGGGGGTCGGTTCGGTCAGCGCGGCGGCATCGGTTACCGAGTAAATGATCGGTTTGGCCGTCACGTAGAGATCGGCAGTTACCACGGTTCCGCCGTTGTTAATGCTGATGGTGATCATCTGCGCCGTATTGAGAATGCTCACCGAGGATGCGTCCTGCCATGGAATCGTAAGGATCATGGTGGTGGGGTTCACCGGCGTCACTGTGCCGGTGGGCCCGCCCCCGGCCGCGGTGATGGTCGTGAGGTCGGTTGCCGCTACGGCGCCATAGGCGATCTTCACCTGTGTTGCCGTGGTGAATCCCTGCGCAACGGTGCCAAAGCCCGTGCCGGTGACCACTACCGAGAGTGCGCCGCTGCCCTGTGTGGCCACTTCCTGCGGGAAGATGTTGCTGACGGTCGGATTCGGCTCGCCGACGGTGAGGGCAATATTGATGACATAGGTTGTGGACGCGTAGGAAATTGTCACGGTTCCGGTGAGCGGGGTAGAGGATACTTTCGCGTTCGTGAGAGCATCCTGCGCGAAGGTGATGTTGAGCCCGGTTCCGTAGTTGTACGCAATGCCACTGGCGCTGCTGAGCTGTATCCAGTCTTCCGGGGAGCCTCCGGCTACCGCCGACACCGCTGTAAAGGATATCGGATAGCTGCTCGACAGAAGCGTCAAATTTATGGTCGGAAGCGCCGAGCCGTATACCCAGGTGATGGGCACCGTTCCCCCGTTCGACACCGCGGTGCCGCTGTTGGTCACCGATAAGGCGGCGGCCGCCGAACTAGTCACCGTTAGAGTCACCGGCACAGTAAGGTCCTGATAGCCATTGACCTTCAGGTGGATGACGGCGGTGTAGGCGCCTACGCCCAAAGACGAGGCGGCGCCACTAGCCACGAAATTCAGCGTCAGTCCGGGCGAAGGCACTGCCGTGTCGGACAGATCGGTGGCGGTGCCGCCCGCATTCAGGATGGACAGCCAAAACGGGACCGTGGTGGGATCCACTACGAAAGGATCTGAAACGTTCGCGGTAGGTACAGTGAGTACCACCGCTTGCTGACCGCCGGGTGTGTTCGGCAGCGCAAAGGAGATCGATACGGATGCCGGCGACGCAGTGAGCGGCGATCCCGGCAACGTCGTTGCTTGCGCCAAGCCCGCACACAGGAGCAGCGCGGGCGCGGCGAGGAAAATCTTATTGGCAGAAAGTCTGAACATGAAAACTAAATCCTTTCCAAAATCTTGTGTAAGGCTTCGATACCCCGGCTGCTGTTGACAACCCGCTTAGGCACGCTCTTCTATCGCCATTTCAGCTGGTATATTGAACGTTTTTTTTCAATTTGCCCGAAAAATAGCCCCATTGTGGGGCGCGTACTGGGGGAACGGCCAGGCGCACAAGGGGGGAGTGCGCTGGAGCCGCGAAGGCGCGAGCTGGATGTGTTTGGACAAGCGTCGCGGCTCAGAAAATGAGTTAGCCGATGGGCAGATAGTCAAAGAGCGTCGAGGTTGGCTTGTGGGCCTGCGCGGAAAGAGCGGCATTGAGCGCGGTGGAGGCTTGCGTCACTTGAACGGCGAGACTGGTTGTATCGGCGTCCTGAAGGCTGCTGAGCTGGGTCTGATCCTGGGTCTGAAACTTCTGCGCCAGATCAAGCGCGGACGAGACGTTGTTTTCAGCGGCGCCATAAAATCCAGTCTGATTGTTCACGTAGTTGCCGGCCGTCTGGAGAGCGCCGACGGCTTGCGTAATGCTGGCGGTGTTGCCGCTTTCGAGCGCCTGCACCAAACCGTTCAGCGCCGCAAAGGCATTGTTCGCGGTTGGAGTGCCGCTGGAATCCTGCTGGTCGAACAGATCTTGCGCGGTCATGGAAATTTGGAACGTCACGCCCGAGGGACCGGCGATCTGCAGCGTGGACTGCTGCGGGCTCACCAATTGATCCACGCCGGTGGGGCTGGCGGGGTCCACTTTGTAGGCGGGCGAACTGCTGGCGTCGCCGCTGAAGACGTACACTCCGCCCACTTCGGTGTTGCTGATACCGACCAACTGCGACTGGAGCGATTGAACCTGCTTGGCCAGACTCTGCTGCGTCGCCAGCGAGGTGCTGGTGTTGGCGCCTTGGGTGCCGAGCGTGACCGCTTGATTGAGCAGCTGAATCGCGCTCTGGAGGGCACCACCGGCAGTCTGGACTTGACCCTGGATGGTGGCCAGGTCCTGCGCTGCTTGATTGGCCTGGCCGAGTTCAGCTCGGGTCACGAAAATGTCCTGAATGGATTGCGGGGCATCGGAAGCCTGATTGACTCGCAAGCCGCTCGATAGCTGTTCGTCGGCCTGGCTCAGGTTGTTCTGCAAAATGTTCAACGACGCCAGGAATTGGTCATTGCTGGGACTTAAGCCGCTGATCATAATCTCTCCTTCCGCATTTGCGCGTCTTCATTAGCGTTACGTTGGAATCATGGTCATGAGCGATTGCAGCATCTGGTCGATGACGGTGACAACTTTACTCGCGGCCTGATAGGAGCTCTGGAACTGCACCAAGCGGATGGCTTCTTCATCCAGCGACACTCCGGAAACCTGCTGCTGCAGGCTTTTGGCTTGCGCTACCAGTTGCGACTGCGCGGTGGCCTGAGTGTTGGCGTTGTTGGCGGCGTTGCCGACCGCGGCCGTCAGCGAGCTGAAATATTGGGTGAATCCCTGACCGTTCACCGGTCCCGGATTGGTGGAATCCAAGGCGGCCAGCTTTAGGGCAATGCCGTTGGCGACCACCGGAGGCCCCTGGTCGGCAGCGGCAAGCTGGCTGCCCGTAATGCCGGCGGTAACGGCGAGGGTCCCGGCGATGCCCGAAGGAGAAGCGGAACTATAGGTGAATAGCGGACTGCCGGGTTGAAACGGCGGCGTGGACGTGGTGGAGCCTTGTGCCAGCACGTTATTGACGCTGTCGGCCAGTCCCTGCGCCAGCGTGTTCAAGCCGCCCACTTGCTGTCCGCCGCCGATCAGCGATGGAAGCAGATTGTTTCGCACACTCAACAAGCCTGCCAGGCCGCCGGACGTGATTTGGCCGGTGATGTCGTTGCCATTGGCATCGAAGATGCTGATGTTGGGCGCGGCGCCGGGATTTCCGCTGTTGGAAGCCGAGTTGTTTCCGGCCTGAATCGCGTTCAGCTGAGTGCCCTCCACCAGCGGCGTCTGGCCTCCCAGCAGCACGGTGACCGTGCCGTTACTCTCGCGCAGCACCTGGATGTTCGCCAGGCTGGAGAGATTTTCCAGGCTGTTCTCCAATTGCCCGCTCATGCCCGCGTCGGGTTGCGGTTGCTGCGAAATATTGATGTTGTACGCCTGGATGGCGGCGGCATCCTGATTGATCTGGGCGACGGTGGACTGAATATCGTTGGTGGTGGAGTTCTGAATTTGACCGAGCTGAACCGCGGTTTGCTGGAAGGCACTGGCGGTTTGCTGGGCCGCGGCAATCACAGCCGACTGGTAATTCGCGTTGCCCGGCTGGGTGCTCCACTGCGAGAAGCTTTGGAACAACGCATTGAGCGCCGACGGAATGGGGCTGCTGGAAGAAACGTCGAAGACCGTCTGCAGCGGCGCCAGGGTAGTTTGAAGCTGCTGATACATGCCTTGCAACGACAATTGCTGCTGCACCGCCGTGTCCGCATACGTGTTGCGAGTGTCCTGGGTCTGTTCCTGAACTCCGCCCGCGTTGACGCCGGTGTTGGACTGGAAGTCCTGTGAGATCAGCTGCGGCACCTGATCGGCATATCCGGGGCTGTTGGCGTTGGTGACGTTGTTCTGGGTTACGTCGATGGCGCGCTGGAACGCCTGCAGCGACTGGCTGGCCGAATTCAACACCGAATACAGATTACCCATGGCGTAGCATCCTCATCCGTCAGCCTTCCACGCTCAGCTTTCGTACCAGCACCAAAGGCGCCGCCTGTCCGCGATCGGTGTAGCCGCCGCGGCGCGATCGAACGGCATCCAGCCACGACGGAAAGCATCTTGTCCGCCCCGGCGAAAAAGCTGGCGAGCACCGCCACTTCGCTTTGCAACTCTTCGACGCCGGCGCGAATCTCGACATCCGGCCGGGCGCCGTTCTGCCGCAGGAATGGCCGCCACGCAACCGAGCTGAACTTCCACGTCCCGCAGCAGCGCGGCGGACTCATCGGCCGCTTCGGCCGACGGCTGGGTGAGCAGCCGTTTCACCTGGCGCATGCTGGCGCGGGCGGCATGGAGGCACTCTCGGGCGTCGCCATACTCGCTGGCATTCTGCATACCGATTCCCTGAGGCGCGCGGCCGCTAAGCTCCCGTAATATGCGCGTCGATCAACGCGCGTGCTGACTTCCTGGGCGCTGGGCTGGTATTGATTGCTCGCAACCAGGGCCTTGAGCTCCTGGGTGCGGGCCGAACGTGCCGCGGAGGACGAGTTGAGCGCCTGCTGAACGAGGTTGGGTGAATTGGAGAGCGAGATAGAATCATCCCCTGGCGTGGCATCGGTGCCAGCCGATTTGGACACGGCGGCGCCGGCGGCGGGCGACGAGTTCTGGGTCTTGTCGAGGTTCAAGCGGGAAACATCGGGGGTCTGATTGTTGTTGATGATCATGGCTTCCTCATTCGGCCGGGGTCCTTAATTCAAACCAGGCAGCCGCGGCATTTCCGTATCGCAGCTTTTCGAACCACATTTAAGGTTTTTTGACAGCCTCTCCCCCCAACGGCGCCAGCACGCACCTCCTCATAGGGGCGCATGACGATCTTGTGAACTTTCACCAGCAGGTCCACTTCGCCCTTGGGCACGCGCAGGGCGCCCGCGATGCGGTCCGGCGACTGGCCCAGACGATGCATTTTCAAGACTTTGCTGCGGAGCGTGTTATTGACGCTATTTCCAGTTGCCCCGGCGCGGCCGCGGCCGTGGCGGACGAGAGCGAATTGTCCGCCTGCTCCAGTTCCAGAATTTTGCCTTTCAGCTCGACGATTTCCGCGGACAGGCGCGCGGTTTCGGTTTCGAGCGCTTTATCCTGCTTGCCGGCGCGGGCGCGCAGCTCGCGAACGCGCTGATTCAAGCCCAGCAGGATCGCCAGCACCAGCGCCAGATTGGCGGCTACCGTCAAATAGGGAAGCAGAGTCAAAAACATTTTCGTCACCTTAGCTTCTGGGAGAGGCTGAACAAGTCCGAAGGCCCGTTGTCCGGTCTCCGCGTCTTCGCGGCGCGAGCCGATTTTGGTGATGCGCACGCCGTAGTTGCCGGAGACCACCACCACTTCGCCATGCGCGATGACGCGGTCGTTGACGATGATCTCCACCGGATCGTCCGGGGAGCAGTCGAGCTCCACCACGGCGCCGTTTCCAAGTTGGGTAATGTCTCGGAGCGAGAGCTGCGTGCGCCCCAGGAGAATGCGAATGGGCAACTTCACGCCCATCAGCAGCGGAGCGGCTTGGGAGGGGCTGGCGGCGGGACGCGGCGCAGCGCGTCGTTGCCTCAGACTGTACGTCGGGCGTGCTTCCTTCCGCCGGTTTCCGCCGGTGATGGCGTATTTGTTTCCTGGTCGCTCATTTAAAGAATTCCCCGCGTGGACGGCCATTTCTTGACGACGTAAGCGCGCAGCCGCAGCACGGCCTGCGACTTGAGCTGGCAGACGCGCGTGGTGTGGATGCCCAGAATCTCGGCGATCTCGTGCAGGTTCTGTTCTTCCTTGAAATACAGCGTGAGGATGGTTCGCTCCAGGCGCGGCATCTTGTTCACCGCTTCGGCCAGCAGCTTCTCCAGCTCGGCCCGTTCCAGAATTCGCGTGGCCGGAGATTCTCTTCGTCGTGGGCGACGTAACGGAGCAGCTTGCTTTCCGAGAATCCGTCGGCGATTTCATCCAGGCTGCCCAGGCTGACGCCGCGCAGTTCCGCCAGCAAGCTCCTGGTATTCGGCCAGCGGAATGTTCATCTCGGCGGCAATCTCTTCTTCGCTCGGGACGCGCTGCAGGCGCTGTTCGGCGCTGGCGATGGCCGCTTCCACGTCCTTCAGCCGTTTGCGTTTGTGGACTGGAATGCCGTCCAGGCCGCGAATGCTGTCGAGAATCGCGCCGCGGATGCGATGCTCGGCGTAGGTCTTGAGCTTGACGTTGAACTTGGGATCGTAACTATCGACGGCATTGATCAATCCGATGACGCCGGCCGAGACCAGATCCTCCAGGCTGACGGCGCCGCCGATTTTTTCGTGAATGCGCATCGCCACCCAGCGCACGTGCGGCAAATTCTCGAGGATCAGCCGGTCGCGCTCGGCGGTCTCCAGCGGAGCTGACGTGTAAAAGGCCGCGTTCGCTAATAGATTGGAAGCCATCTATGCCGCCGAAACGGCCTCCGCTATTTCCGTCCGGAACACCGATGCCAGCAACGCGCGGGCATGGGCCGGCTCGATATCTTCGGGAATGTTTTGGCCGTTGGTGAAAAATGAGAGCGGTTTGCCGGCCTCCAGCGCGGTGGAGAGAATGGCGCCCTGCGATTCCGTCTCATCCAGCTTGGTGAACAGCAGGAAATCCGGCTTGCAAGACCGCATAGTCGCGAACGGCACGCAGCAAGTCCGCGCGTTTCATCGAGGCGGGCAACAGCAGATGGACCTGTTTGTTGGGGAGGCGTTCGAAACAGCTCGCGATTTCGGTGATGCCGTCCAATTCGGCCGGACTGTAGCCGGGCGTGTCCACCAGCACCACGCTTTTGTTGCGGGATTCCTCGGCGGCGGCCAGGAACTCCTGGACGGAATTGATAGCGGTGAATCCGACGCCGATGATGGAGGCGAAGCTGCGCAGCTTTTCATGGGCCGCGACGCGGTAAGGGTCCACCGAGAGGATGCGGACCGGCTGGCGTTGCGCCAGGCATTCGCGAATCGCGATCTTGATCAGCGTGGTGGTTTTGCCCGCGCCGGGGGGGCCGGCGAAGACGACCACTCGAGCGGACTTCGGACGATGGATTGGAGGCCGGCTGATTTTGCCGGAAAGGTGCCGCAAAGCGAAGCTTTTTGGTGAGCAACTCCGCGGCGTAGGCGCGCAGCGCAAGCGGCGACACCGGCTGATCGCGCGACAGTTGTTCGCGCAGACGCACCGCGGAGGCCACCGTTTCCTGCGCAATGTTGCGGGCCAGATCGCCCGAAACCAATTCCTCGATAAGCTCTTCGGCTTCGGAGCGTAGGAACCTCCGAGGCCCGCGCGCCTTGCAACGTGCTCTTGATTTCCTGCAGTTGCGCGCGCAGATTTTGCAGCTCGCTGGACAGATCCGCCGAGTGGCGCGCCGGGGCGCGGGCGGGCAGCGGGCGCGTTCACGCCGAACACCACTTCATAAGCTCCCAGGCTGCGCGTCTCGGGCGAGGAACGCCGCGAGGTGATCAGCATGGCGTCGGTGCCCATCTCCTGGCGCGCTTCCTGGATGGCCTGCTCCACCGAACTCGGCGAAATACGATTTGATTTTCATCGAAGAACTTGGTTGTTCGGTCATTTGCTATCCGATCCACCCCAGACGACTTGATCTTGATTTCCGGCGGAACTTCGCTATGCGAGAGCACCGTGACGTCCGGGAAGGCGGTCTCGAGCAGTTGCTTGACGAAGTAGCGAATGGAGGGGTTCACCAGCACCACCGCCGAAGAATCCGGCCGCTCCAGTTTGCGCGTGATGCGGCCCACCAGGTCGCGGGCCGATTGCGGCGCCAGGCCGAGCACGCTGTTGTGCTCGCTGTGTTCCACCGCCGCCTCCACCGCGTGTTCGGCCGAGGGCTCCACCATGATACGCCGCCAGTTCGCCTTGCGGCGTGGTGTGCGAACTGACGATGGCCCGGCGAATGGACTGCCGCACGTATTCGGTGAGCAACACCGGGTTCTTGGTCATCTGCGCTCCTTCGCTGAGAGCCTCCAGGATCGTCACGGAGTCGCGGATCGGGACCCGCTCCCGCAGGAGATTCTGAAGCACTCGTTGGATCACCGAAAGCGAGAGCATTTTTGGAACCAAATCCTCCACCACTTTCGGATTGCTTTGCGCCACCCGGTCGCAGAAGTTCTTGGTGTCCTGCCGGCTGAACAGTTCGTGAGCGTGGCGGCGGACCACTTCGGAGAGATGGGTTCCCATCACGCTCACGTCGTCCACCACGGTGTAGCCCTTGCTGCGCGCGAGCGCGGCGCGTTCGGCGGGAATCCAAAGAGCCGCCAGATTGAATGCGGGATCCTTGGTGGGCTTGCCTTCCATGGCTTCCGTCCGCGCCGGCGCTGGGAATCGCCAACTCCTGACCGGCGGGCATTTCGTAGCGTGCCATTTCCACGCCCTTGATGAGCAGCGCGTACTCGCGGGCGCGCAGCGAGAGGTTGTCATTCACTTTGACGGGAGGCAGATAGTAACCCAATTGCGATGCCAGGTTCTTGCGGATGCCGGCGATGCGCTGCAAGCAGCTTGCGAGTTGGCGCCGCCCTCCACCAGCTTCACCAGACCGAGGCCCACTTCCACCATCAGCGGGTCCACCTGGAGCAGCGCTTCGATGTTTTCCTTGGCCGGTTTCTCGGCGCTTTCCGTCGAGGTTTTGACGGCGGCGTCGTTTTTCCGACGCATGCGCCAGCCGATGGCACCCAGTCCGCCGCCCAAGGCGAGGAAGGGAATGGTGGGCAATCCGGGGAACAACGAAAGCGCGACCAGTACGCCGCTGGCCAGCAGCAGCGGCTCGGATTTGCCGAACACCTGGGCTCTGGAACTGCGCGCCCAGCCTGGAGTCCGAACTGGCGCGGGTGACGATCAAGCCGCCCGAGATGGAGATCATCAGCGCTGGAATCACGGTCACCAAACCGTCGCCGATGGTGAGCACGGTGTAGGTTTGGATGGCGCGCCCGAGATCCATGTTGTGCTGCAGCACGCCGATCAGAAAGCCGGCGATGATATTCACGCCGGTGATGATGATGCTGGCGATGGCATCGCGCTGGGTGAAGCGGGAGGCGCCGTCCATGGCGCCGTAAAACTCGGCTTCGCTGCTCAAATCGCGGCGGCGGCGGCGCGCTTCGGTCTCATCGATCAAGCCGCCGTTCAGATCCGCGTCGATCGACATTTGCTTGCCGGGCAGGGCATCCAAGGTGAAGCGCGCGGTGACTTCGGAGATGCGCACCGAACCGTGGTTGATGACGACGTATTGAATGGCGATCAGCACGCAGAAAATCACCGCGCCGATGATGTAGTTGCCGCCCACCACGAAGCTGCCGAAAGCCTCGATCACATGGCCGGCCGCTGACGTTCCGGTATTTCCATTGAGCAGAATGAGGCGCGAAGACGATACGTTGAGCGCCAGACGGAAAAGCGTCAGCAACAGCAGCACGGTGGGGAAGACGCTGAACTCCACCGGGCGGCCGATGTACATGGCCACCATCATCACGATGACCGACATCATGAGATCGAGCACGATGAGGATGTCCAGCATGAAGCTGGGCAGCGGCGTGATGAGCGCGATGACGATCAGCAGTACCGCGATGGGTACGCGCGAGTTCGCCGGCGTTGGAAAGGCCAACGCAGGGGATTTGATCGCGCCGGGGGATTGGGCGCCGGCGCCGGACTACTGATGGCACGCGCTTGAGCCATGGACTGCTAGGCGCACACTTCCAGCGACTTGAATTTGGAGAGCAGGGTGGTGCGCTTCATGTGGAGCATGCTGGCGGCGCGGGCCTTGTTGCCGCCCGATTTGGCGAGCGCGCGTTCCAGCAGCCGGCGCTCGATGCCGGTCATCAGCTCCTCAAAATTGATTCCGCTTTCCGGCACGTCCAGCGAGGAGAGCGAGCCGAATTCGGACGGACTGGATTTCCGCGGGAAGATCGAAATCGCCCGGATAGAGAACGGAACGCGTGCCGCTTAGTGCGCACGGCGGACTCGAGGGCATGTTCGAGCTGCCGCACGTTGCCGGGCCAGGAGTACTTCAAGAACACGTCGAGCGCTTGCGGGGAAAGCTGTTTTCTCCAGGCCGGCTCGTGTTCGGCGATCTTGCGCAGGAAATGTTCGGCCAGCTCGGGAATATCGGAAGGGCGATCGCGCAGGGCCGGCATGCGAAGCGCGACGACGTTCAGCCGGTAGTACAGATCCTCGCGGAAGCGGCGGTTCGCGACGGCTTCCAGCAGATTGGCGTTGGAAGCGGCGATCACGCGCACGTCGACGGACAGCGGCTCCGAACTGCCGATGCGCTGGATCTCGCGCTCCTGCAGAACGCGCAGCAGCTTGGCTTGCAGAGAGCAGCGGCATCTCGCCGATTTCGTCCAGGAAAATCGTGCCGCGGTGCGCCTGTTCGAACAGCCCGACGCGGGCGTTGATGGCTCCGGTGAAGGCGCCCTTGGTGTGGCCGAAGAGCTCGGCTTCGAGCAGATGATCGGGAAGCGCGGCGCAGTTGATGGCCACCATTCTGGACGCCGGAGCGGCTGCTCGCGGCATGTGCAGCGCGCGGGCGGCCACTTCCTTGCCGGTGCCGGTTTCGCCGGTGATCAGAACCGTGGAGCGCCGGTTCGCCGACCAGTTCAATGATTTCGACCACTTCCCGCATCGGCGCCGCTGGAGCCGACCAGGATGTTGCGCGCGTTGAGCTGCTGCGCCGCAGGGCCGGTTTTGGCGTCGCGCGATCTGGGCGGCATGGTGGCGGATGGCGACCGAGAGCAGCTCGCACAGCTCTTCGGGTTTCACCGCGTGCGAGACGTACTGAAACGCTCCGCCCTGGGTGAGTTCGAGCGCCTTGCTGACCACGCCCGCCGGCTCGTAGAGCACGATGGGAACCCGGCAGCCCTTCTCGTGGATCAGCTGCAGCACCTCGGCGGCGGCACAATCCGCGATGGGCAGGTGGACCAGGACCGCGCCAATCGGCTGCGTTTTGAGTAACTCAAAAGCAGCGGGAAGACTGGCGGCAAACAAAACCCGAAGTCTTTCGGGGCCGTCTTTCAGATACACATGTTGGCGTGCCAGTAGCGCTTTCGTCAATCCAAAGTACAGTGTTCACACTAAACGCTCCCGACGCGAGTAAGTAACTTCATCTAACTTATGCCTTGTGTTTACAAGATCGGAGGTTCAAAGACGAAGACTTGAGATACTAGGGGTCATTTGCTTCATGCGAAGGACATATGCGGGTAGGACCGCTACCCGCAAATGCGGGGTGAAAAAAGCGTGAAAAACTCCTAAGGTGGATCGATATACGTAGCGCGGTGGAAATAGTCATGACACCCAGTCGACGCCCGCAAGGAATACATTTCGAGCCGTGTGGCGGCGGCGACGCCGATGGAGCTTACGCGCATGCTGTATGAAGGCGCCATGCAGTCGGTGCAGGAAGCGATGGCGGCGCATCGCGCGGGCGACATTCTGGCGCGCGGCAATGCGGTTACGAAGGCAGTAGAGATTCTGGGGGAGCTGCGCTTCTCGCTGCGGCGCGAGGCGGCCCCGCAGTACTGCGACACGCTCGCCGGACTGTACGGCTATCTGCAGAACCGCTTGATTCAGGCGCATGCGGAGAAGTCGGAGAGCATGCTGCAGGAGGTTGTGCAATTGATCCAAACGCTGCTGGAAGGTTGGATCGGCGCCATGGAAAATCTGAATGCGCTGGATGCCGCGGGTGCTAAGGGCGCGGCCATCGGGCCGGCGGAACCGGCGCTCGCACCGCTCAGCGGCGCTTCAAATCCGTATTCGGCGAAGGAGGAAGGCGGAGCCTCAGAGTCGGAGCTGGCAGTTTTAAGCTGGCCGCGTTCGAGATTGGCGGTCACCATCTTCGCGATGCCCAATCCTCCATTCACCGCCATGGCCTGGGCAAGGCCCTGCTCGCCTAATTCCATCACCAGCGATCCGGTTTGATCGTCCGGATCGTCTTCGCCGCCGAGCCATCCGCCGCCGGAAGTGTCGCGCGCGGACTTCAGCATTTGTTCGATCATGAGCGCTTCGAACTGCTTGGCGGCGCCTGAGATCTTTTCTGGTGTGTCCACTTTTTGCGGCATATCCTTTTGCGGCATATCCGTTTGCGGCATATCCGACGACGCGGAATGGAGCGCCTGATGAAATGTGGCGTTTTCCGGGATGACAACATCCCGTTGCTTCGGAAGCGCCCAGGAGCTCCCCGCCAAATCGGCGCCGGATGCAATACCGATATCCATAAGAATTGCGGCTAAATAACTTCGATTTCCGATTCCAACGCGCCGGCCGCGCGCAGGCTTTGCAGAATAGCGATAATGTCGCGGGGCGTAGACGCCGATGGAGCTGAGCGCGCGCACCAACTCTTCCACCGTGGCGCCTTCCTTGAGAACCACGTTGCGCGCTTTCTCTTCCTTTACGCCTACGGAAACTTGCGGTGTCACTTGAGTGCTTCCGTTCGAAAGTGGGCCAGGCTGGGAGACGTCGTAAGTGGTTTGTATCTCCACCGTCAGGTCGCCATGCATGATGGCCACGGGGGAAACCCGCACCTCCTTGCCCATCACGATGGTTCCGGTTCGCTCGTTAATCACGACTTTCGACGGCCGGTCGGTTTGAACAGTCAGCCCTTCGATCTCCGCGATGAACTCCGTGGTGCGCGTGGAAAATTCCTTCGGAATCGCGACGCTCACCAGGCCGGAGTTGTCGGCGTGAGCGATAGCCGGAGTATCGGCGTTGAAATGATGATTGACGGCGTCGGCAATGCGGGCCGCAGTAGTGAAGTCGGCTTCGTGGAGTTGAAGGCGCACCTGCTTGGTGGGCTCAATGGCGGGCGATGGACGCTCGACGATGGCGCCTCCCGGCACGCGGCCCATGGTGGGGTGATTCACCACTTGGGTGTTGCCGGCGCCCCCGGCGACATATCCGCCAATCACCAGCGGGCCTTGCGCAATAGAATAAACCTTACCGTCGATCCCGCGCAGGCTGGTCATCAAAAGCAGGCCGCCCTGCAAACTGGAGGAGTCGCCCATGGCCGCCACCGTGGCATCGATCTCGCATGCCGGATTGCGCGAAGGGCGGGAGGGTGGCCGTCACCATCACGGACGCCGTGTTCTTCACCAGGATCAGAGTCGGATTGACGGTGACGCCCATCTGCTGCAGCATATTGGCCAGGCTCTGCGCGGTGAAGATGGTAAGTTGCCGGTCGCCGGTGCCTTTCAGACCCACCACCATGCCGTAACCGATCAACTGATTGTCGCGCACACCCTCCAGCGAGACCAGTTCCTTCAGCCGCGCGGTCGGGGAATCGGCAGCGGCAGGAACCTGCAACATCAGCGCCGCGGCGAGAATAGTAAGTGAGAATCGCATTATTTCTGACAGTTAGAACGGCAGAATTCCGAGCAAGATTCGATACAAAATGTTTGGGCGATGAATGGAATCGCTGATTACGCCCTTGCCATTCACTTGGATTTCCATCTGCGCTATCAGGTTGGAAGGGATGCTGTTGGTCGGAGACAGATCCACCGGGCGAATTACGCCGCGGACCGTCACCACTTGATTCTCCGAGCTCACTTGCACGCGCTTGGTTCCTTCGATCACCAGATAGCCGTTGGGCAGCACATTGGTTACGCGAGCGCTCAGATTGGCGGTTAGGACGGCGCCGCGGCTGGTCTCGCCCGTTCCCTGTAATTGGGTTTGGGTGTTTTGGTTGGCGAGATTGGCCAGTGGTCCGGCGGCCTTGGTTACGCCGGCCAGTGCGGTGATGCTGCTCTTGCGCGGTGGATTGACGCTGCGTCTTCACATCCCCGGTAGCGACGGCCGAAAACGTCTCACTCACCACGACAGTTACTAAGTCGTCGACGCGGGCCGCCTTCAAATCCATACCCAGATTGGCGAACAGCGCGTTCGGAGACCAGGTAGACCCGGGCGGCGGGGCGGTTTCGGGCAGTTTATAGTCCCGGTAAGCGGCGGCGATGTATTTATCGAGCGGCGTAGCTTCAGGCGGCCCTTGATTTTTCTTTCTATGAGGGGCGGCGCTCGAAAGAGCGGCGCACAGCAGAAGCAGACTCACGATCCGGCCGTTCATTGCACCCTCATAGGCAGTGGAGTGGTTTGTGCAGGCATGCTTTGTTCAGAACCGACTGAGGCGGCAAAAGGCCAGGCCATCACCAGGGCTTTGTCTTTTCCTTCGATGCGGCCCTGGAAAATCTTTCCGGTGCTGGGATTCCTCAGCGAAATCACATCGCCTTGTCTGCCCGGAGTCTCGGCCAGAGCGGGCATGCGCAGTTGAGCCGCGCCGGCGATGGCGGTTACGTCCACCAAGTCGCCGCGCCGTACTTGAAACGGCTCGATCAGGTCGGCGCGGAACACCGGCAGCCCGGCGCGCAGCGGACGCCGCGACATGCGTCCCACAACCTCATCCAGATTGCGGGCGATGTCGTTCCGCAAGGGGAAATCGTCGTAAGTCTCGATCCGCAGCTGGTCCGGCGCCACAGTTTGCCCAGGCTGGATGAACCGGGTGGCCACCACGCGAGTCATGGTCGCCGATATTTTTACGCGAGCCCAAATCGAGAACTTTCGGGAGCCATGATAGAGCACTTCGCCGCGCCAGGTAACGGGCGTGTCCGGGCCGGTGAGCGTTGACGCCAGGAGCCCTGAAATGGGAAATTTCAACTTGCCCGCCGGAGCCTGGTTTCCGCTGATGGCCAGGACGTCGATGCGGGCCTCCGGCGATTGCAATGAATCGCGAATGGCGGCGCGCACCGCGTCGTCGGTCAGCGTCTGCAGCTTCCATTCAAAACATGCCTTCGCGTCCGGCGCCACCGTTACGCCGTAGGGCGCGCCAATTCGCCGCAGCTCATTGAAGTTGAAAATCCGCTGCGACCCAGGGACCGGCGCGTAGCCGATCACCGCATCGCCGGGTATTTTATCCAGGAAAGCGGGCAGCGCTTTCGCCAGATCCTCACCGAAGATGCGATCATTCGCAATCATTTCACAAGGTCCGGAGTGGGTCATCATCATGCTCAAGAAGAGAAGCCATACGTTCATTGCTTGAGGTTGTTCACTTGTTGATACATGTCGTCAGCGGCTTTGACCACCTTCGAGTTGGCTTCATACGCGCGCTGGCTGACGATCAGGTTCACGAATTCCTGAACGATGCTGACGTTGGATTGCTCGATGTAACCCTGCATCAACGTGCCCAGTCCATCGGAGCCGCCGGGCGGCCCGACGATAGGCGAGCCGGAAGCATCGGTCTGCGCGAAAAGGCTTTGGCCCAAACTGTTCAAGCCCGAAGGATTGGCGAAGTTCGCCAGCTGGATCTGGCCGGCTTGCTGGGCCGCGACTCTGTCCGGGCAGGGTATAGCTCACCGTTCCATCGCTACCGATCGTGAGCGAGAGAGCGTTCTGAGGAACCGTGATGGGCGGGTCCAGCAAGTTGCCGTTGGGATCCACAATCTGGCCCGTGTTATTCAGGTGGAATGTTCCGGCCTTGGTGTAGGCAATCTGGCCGGACGGCTGCAGCACCTGGAAGAAGCCGTTCCCCTGAATCACCAGGTCCAAGGGATTGTCGGTTTCAGAAAAGTCGCCTTGCGTGAAAATCATCTCGTTGGAAACCGCTCGGGTGCCCAAGCCCAGTTGCAGCCCCGTGGGAACGATGCTCTGCTGGGTGGCGGCCGCGCCGGGCTGGATCAGGTTCTGATAGAGAAGATCCTGAAACTGCGCGCGCCTGGACTTGAATCCCGCGGTGTTGGCATTCGCGATGTTGTTCGCGATGTTCTCCACGTTGGTTTGCTGGGCATTCATGCCGCTGGCGGCGCTAAAGAGTGCTCGTATCATTCATCCATTCCTTCCCTTGAACTACACCTTTGGCCACTTCTACACCTTGGCCACTTCTTCGATGGCCTGTTTGCTCATGTCGTTGGCAATCGTGATGGCTTTTTGCATCATTTCGAACTGCCGCGACAAGTCGACAATGCGCACGGCTCCATGAGCTGCGCTGACATTGGACGCTTCGATCTTTCCCTGATAAATTTGCGCGCCGGTTACGCTGACGGGATCTTCGCCGGTGGTATTGGAAAAATAGGTGGATCCGTACTTGGTAAGGCCGGCGGGGTTTTGAAAATCGACCAGTTGGATGGCGCCGATGGACTTCCCGTTCTGGCTGATGTCGCCATTGCGCGCGACGTCCAACAGGCTGCGACGTGTCGGCTTGGAAGGGCTGCCCGTTCTGCTGGAGCAGCGGGTATCCTTCTCCGGTGACCAGCGCTCCGCTGGTGGAAAAGCGGAAGTTTCCGTTGCGGGTATAGAGAGGGCCCGAGGGGCCTTGCACCACGAAGTAGCCTTTGCCGGAAAGACCGAAGTCCAGAGGATTATTGGTGGGTTCCAGCAGGCCCTGCTTAAAATCGGTCCACTGGCGCTGGATCATGGGAACGGCGGATGGGCCGGAAGCATCTTCGCCGGCAGCTTCTGAAGTGAAGAGCGTGTAGAATTCGCCATCGCTCTTATATCCGCCGGTGGATGAATTGGCGAGGTTGTTCGCGACAAGGTCGAGCGATTGCATGCGAGCCTGCATCCCCGCGGCCGCCATAACGCTAATCTGATCCATGAGCGATTACCCACGTTGCAAGTACGCAGCCAAAACAGCCGAGCGGAAAAAACGTATAACTTTGTACCGCATTCGCGATAAGGCGAACGGACGGTTCCACTCTCTTCGCCGAATCTAAGTCGGCGATCGCCGAGTTCTCGACGGATGCAGCGTGCTAACGCGCTGATAACCGGCAGCGGGCGTTGTGGCCGCGAACCTGCATAAGTTGGCGCCGTGATCGTTTCCGCATCGGCGCCCTCCGCCCTTCCTGTGCCGCTGGTTTCTCTGGCGGCATCGTTGGACCCGAAAGAGGGGAACGCGTCCAAATCAACTTTGTTCAAAAATGTCTTCGACAGCCTGACGCTATTCCAAGACACGGGGCATGAGGGCGGCGCGCAGGAAGAGGGCGCGTCCGTTCCAAATTCGCTTCGCAAGAAAGAGCTGCCGGCGGACCAGGGTTCTGGAACTGAGGTGGCGGTGGTCCCGCAGGTTCCCATCGTTGCAAAAGCTCCAAGCCAACCGACGCCATCGTTGATGTTGCCGCATTCGGCGCATGCCGCGGTAGCCGGGAATGACGTAGCTTCCGAACAGAAGACGGAGCTGCCAGCAACGTCGGCGCGCGGCCAGAGCGATGGAGAGGCGGCGGTAAACAATCTGCCGGAGCCGGCTGCGGCATCCATGCGGTATCTGCCAGCTTCATACAGCCTGGCAACGAGCAATGTACTAGCGGATGGACCAAGCGCGGAACCGGCCGCGCCAATCTCCGTTCCCGCGCCGATCAAGGCGGCCGCACCGGCTGTAAAACCGGCGCCCGCGAAGGCACAGGCGGCGGCACGGGCTCCGTTCTTTACCCAGCCCGGCGCGAAACCGACTGCCGTCCAAAAAACGGCGCTGGCAAGCGCTCCGGCTGAACCGCCGCGTTCGATCCTAAAAACGGAACCCGCCGAGACACAAGCGACAGCACGCACCGCGCTCGCTATACAGCGTGGCGTGCTAATCCGACAGCCGCGCGTTCGACCCTAAAAGCCGAACCCGCGGAGACACAGGCGACAGCACGTACTCCGCTCGCTACCCAGACCGGCGCGAAACCGACAACCTCCCGGCAGTTAGTGTCGGTAGCAACCGATCCGGCTGATGCGCCGCGTTCCATCGTAAAGCCAGCAGAGGCCGAGTCTGTTTCAAGGCCGCCGGAGCCGGCGTCAGACGAATCAGCAAAGCAAAAGACGCATCAGACACCAGTGGGACACCCGGCGGGCGCGGCACCTCAGACAAGCCTTCCAATTCGAGCGTCCGGGCCGGTTGCTGAGCCAGTGCCTAATTTCGCCGCGGCAAAGCCAGACCTATCCGGCAGGAACGAACAGCAGAGTTCGGTTGCGATAGAGGCGCGAGCGGAGGGCCGGGCGCCGGCCGCAAACAGTTCCGCTTCGGCAATCAAATCGCCGGGCCGTACCACACGCCCTGATTCGAAGCCACTCCAAGCAAAGTACTCCGCGAATGGACCAACAGCGTCACCGCAACCAACACCTGCACCTGTTCCGAGTGTGACCCCGGCACCAGCGTCGCCCTCAGACGCCCCGACTACACCGTCTGCGAACGCCAGTGCGCAGGATCCGGCACCCGAGCAGAAGACCGCGCGAGCATCAATTGTTTCCGATACAGCAGCCGCCACATCCGCCCCCGCCTCCGGACCGGCGCCACTGTCTGTGGCTCACGATGTTATGAATCAAGCGCCCGAAGCGCTCAACAGCGCCTCCGGGGCGCAGCACGAGGCATGGCCGATAACATCCGCGCCAAAGACTCCGCTTCAGCCTCAGGCCGAGAACTTCGCGTTTGCGGTAAGAATGCTTGGACTGGAGACTTCCCCAAGGCATTCGCCACTTACCGAATCCAAGACGTCAGTTACTGCCAGCGAAACCCGCGCTTCCCAACCGAAAACGCCAGTAACTCGACCCCAAAGTGTGGCCTCTCAGCCGAGGCCGCTTCAAAACCAAACGTCCAGCGATTCGCGGCGCGAAACGCAGCCCGCGGTTAACCAGACAGAAAGATCCGATACCGGCGGCCACGAGCCGTCCCACTTAGTCGAGCCACAGCAAACGCCCGGAGTAACTGCACACTGGAACGATGCAGCCGTCTTCCAGGCTCCTATGCATGGTTCGATAGAGGCTGCGCCGGAGCCCGTGCAAGCAGCTCGTCCCGATCTGCCGCTGGCCGCTCAGGAATCGCACTTACTCGCGCCGGAACTGCCGAAGACTTCGGCTAGTTCCCAGATTCTGCTGCATCTCGACGGGCAGCGATCAATCCTCCGCGGCGATTCGAGTAGCCGATCGAGCCGGATCGGTGAACGTATCGCCGTGCACGCTTCCGACCCGGTGCTCCGAGAGTCGCTGCAGTCGAATCTGGGCGATCTTTCAGATCAGTTAAGCTCCCAAGGCTGGAGGGCCGACGTGATGAAACCGGCCTTGGTCGCAGCGCAATCCGGAGGCCAGCACGACTCGCACGCGGGCGGCGAAAGCTCGTCCGGGCCACAACAGTCCTTCAGCGGCGACCGGCAAGGCGCAAAGCGAACGCCGCGCAACGGCGGCCAATTGGCAACAGGAATTCGACCAGCACACTTCGGGCGGCAGACGCCCATCCAGGAGGAAACGGATAATGCAGTTACTTGGCCCATCCGCCTTAACCGAGGCATTCAAGTCCAGGCGCATGCCCAAGCGGCGCCAACCGAATGCCACCAGCGGCACCGGGCCAACTCCAGCTCTACCTCCGCCAACGGAGTTGGCTCACTCACCAGCGAGAGCACCTTCTTGCAGTTGCTGGTCGCTCAAATCCAAAACCAGGATCCGCTCAACCCCACCGACAGCATCCAGTTTGTCGGTCAATTGGTGCAATACAGCGAGTTAGAGCAACTCATGGGAATCAATCAGGGCGTGCAAACTCTGACGGGCGCTCCGCACGTCTACGACGCCGCCAACGCCAACAACCAAACTCTTCGTCGTAGGACAACTCAAGCAATCTAGAACTAAAAAGGAGCAACTCAAATGTCATCATTTTCCATCGCACTTAGCGGACTTAATGCGGATTCGGCCGCCCTCGACGTCGTCGGGAACAACTTGGCCAACTTGAACACCACCGGTTACAAGGACAGTAACGTATCGTTCTACGACTTACTGCAGCAGTCCGTCGCAGGCGGTTCGACGCAGATCGGCGGCGGCGTGTCGGCCCCGCAAACCGAGCGCGTCTTTCAACAAGGTTCCATCCAGGCTACAGGCGGGAGCTACGACGCAGCGATCAAGGGCAATGGATTTTTCGTCGTACAGGACCCTTCCGGGAACACCCTGTATACGCGCGCCGGCAACTTCAACCTGGACGCCAACGGCAATCTGTGACGGCCACCGGCCAATTGGTGCAAGGCTGGGTAGCGCAGAATGGCGTGGTGAATACCAGCGGCGCGATCGGCAATATCACTATTCCCTCGGACGCGCTGCAGACGCCCGAGCGCGACTCAGAACTTCGCGCTCAGCTGTGAACTTGAATGCGGCGGGCGTGGCGGGCCAACCCAGCGGCAGCTTTTCGGCGCCGATCCAGGTAGTGGACTCCCTGGGCGAGAACACACAATCTGACCGTCAATTTCACGGAGTATCGCCCGGGCAATTGGAACTATGAAGTGGACATTCCCGGGGAGGACCTTACCTCCGGAACGGCGGGCACTCCCAGCGCCGTGGCCAACGGATCCCTCACATTCGACGCAACGGCAACTCTGACTTCTCCGGCCGCTCCGGCGGCGACGGTGCCGATTGCGATTACCGGTTTAGCGGACACTGCCAACGACATGAATATCAACTGGAATCTGGCCACGGTGAATGGCACTGGCACTCCGGTAATTACGCAGTACGCCGCTACCTCGGCTGTTTCCGCCAGCACTCAGGATGGAGTGCCCGCTTCCCAGGTGACGCAGGTTTCCATTGCGAACGGCGGCGCCATCACGGCGCAATTCTCCGACGGCAACCAGGTGGTGATCGGCCAGCTCGCCCTGGCATCGGTCAGCAATCCGGATTCGTTGATCGCCGTCGGCCAAAACAATTACGAAGTGGGCGCCAAGACGGCCACGCCTGTGATTGGCGTTCCAAACACCGGCACGCTGGGCACGGTGGAAGGCGGATCGCTTGAAACTTCCACGGTGAATATCGCCACCGAGTTCACTAACCTGATCGTCTATCAAAACTCGTATCAGGCGAACTCCAAAGTTATCTCCGACCCTGGATCAATTGACCCAGGCCCTCCTCGCCTTGAAGCAATAGACGATGAGCGCCTCCGACGTTTTACAACGCTTCGGGGAGTTGCCTTTCGTCGTGGAACTCGAGTTGGGGACGCTCTCGATGAGCATCGGGGAAATCTTCCAACTGCAAGAGGGATCGGTGCTGCGAACGGATCATCCCGCCGGCACGCCCTTCCCTCTGTTTGCCAGCAACGTGAAGCTGGCCGAGGCGGAAGTGATCGTCATCGACGACACCGTCTCGGTGCGAGTCCAGAAGATGCTGCAGAAAGACGCGGCGGCGGAAATGCAACTAACTGAACAAATCGGCATGGTGCTGGTGGTCTTCGCGCTCTTGGGTGGGCTGTTGTGGTTCGCCAAGAAGCGCGGATTGGCGGCCTTCGCCATGGGTGCGCGCAGGAGCGGAAATGGGCGCCGCCTGGAAGTATTGGAACGCGTTCCGCTGACGGCGCAGCACGCTTTGCATCTGGTGCGCGTCGCGGAACGTACCGTTCTGATCGCCACCGCTCCCATCCTCGTGCACGCTGCTGGACGCCCCGGTCACTCTGGAAAAAGCTTTGGGCAATCCGTCTTCGTCTTTATCGCGCGATCTGCTTCGTTCCAGCCAATGATCAAGTTCCGTTCGCATCTTTCTGTTCTTGTTCTTTGCCGGCCGCCGCTTTGGCCGCGCCCGGCACGGATCGGTCGATCCCGGTGTTTCGGCTCGGCCAATCGCCAAGGGCGGGCTTGACGCTGAGCACTCCGACGCAGATCGTCATTTTATTGACGCTTGCTGACGCTGCTGCCGGCAGTAGTGATGTCGGTGAGCCCGTTTCTCCGCATCGTCATCGTGCTGCATTTCCTGCGGCAGGCGTTGGGAACGCAGTCGGCGCCGTCCAATCAGGTTCTGGTGGGATTGTCGATGTTCCTGGCGTTCCTGGTCATGCAGCCGGTGGTGATGGATATCTACCATCGCGGCTGGGAGCCGGTGGAGAAGCGGCGAGATGACCTGGCAGCAGGGATTCGATGAAGGCGCCAAGCCGCTCAAGAGTTTCCTGCTGAAATTCGCGCGCGAAAAAGACATTCAGACCTGCGTGGAGATGACGAAATCCGCCCCGCCCGCGCAATCGCGGCCGATCTGGATCTTGAAGGTTCTCATCCCGGCCTACATTCTTTCCGAGCTGAAAGCCGGCTTTCAAATTGGAGCCGTGCTGTATCTGCCGTTCCTGATCATCGATCTCGCGGTCGCTTCCATCACGCTTTCCATCGGCATGGTGCAGTTGCCGCCCGTGATGATCTCGGCGCCGTTCAAGATTCTGCTGTTCGTTCTGGTGGACGGCTGGAATCTGGTGGTCGGCTCGCTTACTAAAAACTTTCTATTGAGGAATCATGACTCCTGAAACTGCCGTTCACATCATCAGCCAGGCTCTCTGGACCACTGTTCTGCTGTGCGCGCCGTTGCTGCTCATCGGCTTTGCGGTAGGCATCGTCGTCAACATCATCCAGATCGCGACATCCATGCAGGATTCCGCGTTCAGCACCATTCCGCGCCTGGCGGCGTTCCTGTTCGGCTTCCTGCTTCTGATGCCCTGGATGTTGAAGCAGCTTTCCGCCTACTCGATCGGAGTGTTTGGCGATCTGTCGCGTTACGCGCGTTAGCGTTTATGCACGCTAATCCGGCCATTCCGGCGTCGGTGTTGTACGGGTTCCTGCTGGTGCTGGCGCGTATTTCGGGGTCTTCGTGTTTCTGCCGTTGCCGGGCCTGGAAGCGGGCCCCAGCGCGGCCAAGATCATGCTGGCCATGATCCTGACGCTTCGGCATGTATTCGCGCTGGCCGAATGCTGGATCCGGTGCCAGCGAAGCATGATGCAGGTGGCAGGCTGGATGCTGGCCGAAGCCGCCATCGGCGTCGCCACCGGGCTGGCGGTCGCGTTCCTGATCGAAGCGGTGACGTTCGCCGCGCAGGCCATCAGTACCCAAGCCGGATTCGCTTATGCCTCCACCATCGATCCCAATACCGAGGCCGATTCCACGGTTCTCCTCCTCCTGGCGCAGTTGACCGCCGGGCTGCTGTTCTTCGCCATGGGATTCGATCGCGTGCTGCTCACGATTCTGGCGCGCAGCCTGGAAACGCATCCCCCGGGCGCGTTTATCGCGTCGCGCGCGAGCGTGGAAGGGCTGGTGATCGCTCGGCTCCAGCATCTTTTCCACGGGCGTCCATCTGGCGCTGCCTTTGATGACGCTGCTGTTCCTGATCGACTTGTCCATCGGGCTGTTAGGGCATCTCAATTCGCAACTGCAGCTGATTGCGCTGGCTTTTCCAGCCAAGATGCTGGCGGCGCTGGCGGCCTTGAGTCTTTTGGTTTTGTTGATTCCCAAGCTGTATCAGCAGCTCGGCGAGGCGTCGTTCACGGCGCTGGGACGGCTGTTGGGGCTTTGATTTGGCGGCTTTGAATTGGTGAGATGCACAATGAATCCCTCGGGCGAGAAGACCGAACAGGCCACACCGCGGCGGCTGCATCAAAGCGCGCAAAGAAGGCCAGTTTGCCGCTTCGCACGATTTCGTCAGCGGACTGCAATTCACTGTTTTCGTGATCCTGATTGCGCAGACCGGCCCGTCGCTGCTGAGTACTTTAAAGGAAGTGACGCGCGGGATTATTCGTCGAAGCTTTTCGCGGCGATCTGGGACCGGCCACACTGATCGCCATCGTGCATGAAGCGCTCTCCCGCGGATTGTCCCCCATGCTGTACGCGAGCGGAATCATGCTGGCTACGGCCCTGGTATTCCAGCTCAGCTTCCACCGGCTTTTCCTTCAGCCTCTCGCGCATGACGCCCAAGGCTTCCAATTTCAACGTAATTTCGAAGCTCCAGTCCCTGCCGCCAAGGGACTGGCGTCGTCGCTTCAGGCAGTGGCGCTGGTGGCCGTGTTTGCCGCCACCATTTACTGGATCGTCACCAAGAGCGGCGAGCGCCTGCTCATGATCCCGCTCAGCAGTTTCCAGGTGGGACTGGAGACGCTGCGATCGCTCTGCATGGACTTGCTATGGAAAGCCGCGGCGCTTTTTCTGCTGTTCGGCTTCGTCGATTTCGTCCGTCAGAAGCGCAAGTTCTCCAAGCAAATGCGCATGAGCAAGCAGGATATCCGCGACGAGATGAAGGAAGCCGAAGGAAATCCGCAGACCAAAATGCGCATCCGGCGGTTGCAGCGCGACGTTCGCCGCCGCCGCATGATGGACGAGGTGAAGACCGCCACGGCGGTAGTGGTGAACCCGACCCATTATGCCGTGGCGATCCGCTACCACCACGACACCATGGCCGCGCCGCTGGTGGTCGCCAAAGGAAAGAATTATCTGGCGCTGCGCATTCGCGCGCGGGCGCTGGAGTTTGACGTGCCGCTCATCGAAAATCCGCCCTTGGCACAGGCATTGTATAAATCCGTCGAAGTCGGACAGCATATCCCGCCCCATCTGTATCGCGCGGTAGCCGAGATCCTGGCGTACATTTACCGCCTGATGGGTGCAAGAGCAGTCTTGATGACACCAAGGAGGTCACAACCATGATTCACCTGCACACTACGTTCTCGCCTGAAACCAACACTTCCACCGCCGGTAAAAATACTCGCGCGCCGCTGAGCGAAGCCAAACTGAACAGCTTCCAAGGGGCCTTGTCGGATGCGGTGTCGTCCACGCTGGAGAAGTTCGGCATCCATCCCCATGCTGTGAACATCTCCGTGACACGCTCCAGTGTGGACACCGCGCCTCCCTCTGCCGGCGCCGATACACCGGCGCGAACCACTCCTCCCGCACCGGGCACTCCGGCCTCGGCGGGCGGAGCTTCCTCCGGCGCCACGCCCAGCACCAGTTCGGCGGCGCCCAATAGCGGCTACGATCCGTTTCTGCAGGCGGCATCCAGCAATCCGTTCAGCTCAACTCCGACGCAGTCCTCTACACAAGCCGCACCAACCTACGCCGCGCCTCTGGATGCACAGCAAATTTTCGACAAGGCCTATTGGGCTTCGCAGCCCGCCGCGGTGCAGGCTTTGCAAAAGATGCAAGATCCGGCCCAGCGCGCCACCATGGCAACCCAGTTGGCAAGCGAAGGCTACTCCATCGATGTTCCGATTATGGTTTGGGGCTGGGATCCGTCCATCACTACGGCCATGCGCCAGGCCGACGGTTATACCTGGGTGCCGTCAGCGCTCCAGAATCCGGTGGAGGTCGCTCCCGGACTTCCCGCCACGGGAACGCTCGCCGCGTACGATCCGAATAATCCTCCCGCCGGCTCCATCGCGGTTTGAGCATGAACGTCAAGCTGGCGCTTTTGTTGGTCGGGGCTGTGCTTTTTGCGCAGCCTCCCGCGGATTTCGAAGCTTCAGTGCAAGCGGCCATGGCGCCTTCCATCGCTCAGCAGCGCGCTGCGATTCAAAAGCAAGCCGCCGCGATTTTGCCCGCCGGGCCGGCGCGGTCCAGCGCGAATGCGGCCGTCTCTTCGTTTTTTACGATTCCCTTTCCTCCACTCCCAGCGGGTACGGCCGACTGTGATCCTTTGCCGGACGAGCAACTGGATCCGTTGATTGAGGCGGCGGCTCAGAAAACCGGCGTAAAGGCTCAATTGGTGCGCGCGGTGATCGATCGCGAATCCGCCGGGCGGCCGTGCGCGCTTTCCGCCAAGGGCGCGCAGGGATTGATGCAACTCATGCCGGAAACCGCCGACCAGTTCGAGGTAGACGATCCGTTTGATCCCAAGCAGAACGTGGAGGCCGGGGCCAAGCTGCTGAAGTCCCTGCTGGAACGCTACAAGAACGATCCCTCGCTCGCTCTGGGCGCTTACAACGCCGGATCGGAGCGCGTGGACCGGGCCGGAGGCGTTCCGCCGATTCCAGAAACAGTGGACTACGTGACGGCGATCCTCGGCAAACTGAATTCCTGGAACAATAAAGCGGAATCCAGTGCCGCCACGGCCACTAAGAACGCCGGTTGGTAAACCGCGCCGCTCTTCCCTCAAAGACTTTTAATCTACACTTAGATCGGACTTAGTAACGCGGGATGCGCGCGGCCCGTCCTTGGCTGAGGAAGCAGTGTAAATGCCTAATCGAACGTAAACCTGAAACAGGAGACCGATCTGATGCGAATGCAAACGGGGATTCACCAAGCAACCATCCATAAGTGCGTGAGAAACATACTTGCGATTGCCGGCGGGCTGGCTGTCGCCGTCGCGGCTTTCGCGCCGCTGGCCTGGGGCCAGGCGCCTCCGCCTTCTTATCCACCCCAGGAACTGGACCGGCTGGTCTCCCGCGTGGCGCTCTATCCCGATCCGTTGCTATCGCAGATTTTCGCGGCCGCGACGTTCCCCGATCAAATTACCCCCGCCGCGCAATGGTCGGACCAGCATCACTACCTGACCGGCGATGCTTTGGCTGGGGCCATTTCCGCCGATCGCCTGCCTTGGGATCCCAGCGTGCAAGCTCTGCTCCCATTTCCCTCCGTGCTCGCGACCATGGCGTCCGACATGGCGTGGACCAGCGAGCTGGGCGACGCGTTTCTGGCGCAGCAGCCGGATCTGATGGACGCGGTCCAGCGGGAACGGCACCGCGCCTATGAGTACGGCTATCTGCGAACGAATCCGCAGATCATTGTAAATCCCGGACCATACATAGAAATATTGCCCGCCAATCCCGCGTTCATGGTGGTTCCTTATTACAATCCGCTGATCGTGTACGCCCCGCCGCGTCCGGGCTTCTTTATTGGAGGCGCCATCAGCTTCGGTTACGGCATCCGGATCGGCGCGGCGTTTCGTCCCTGGGGATGGGGCGTAAACCGGTTTGCGTGGGGTGATCACCGCGTGTTCATCAATAATGCGCGCTGGGATCGCACCTGGGTAAATCGCGGAACGTACGTTCACCCTTATGCGGTGCCGCGCTATACGGGCGCGCGTCCGGCCGAGAGGCACGAGCTGGAGGGACGCTCGCCGCGCGAGCGGGAGGCCGCACGGACCGGGCGGGAGCGCGTGGAAGACCACCGGGACGATCACCGGCGGGACGATCGCCGCCGGGAAGATCACCACTAGACGGCTCCGGCATTTCGCGCTAAAACAAACTTTCGCGGGCCGATAAGCTATTCGGGCCCATGAATAAAGCCGCAACTTTCGAGAGTTTTGTCGCCGATATTTCCAAGGCGGTGGAGTCCTATGGGGACGAGGAGGGCTCGGCCGCCCGGAAGATGCTGAATGATTTGTCGGGCGCAGACCCGGCGATTTTCTTCGCAGCGGCAATCCACGTAGTAGCCGGGTGCGCGCCTTCCGACGGATTGCGACACCTGATCTCGATCCTGGCCAAGGACCGGCGTTTGAGCATTGGATTGCTGGACCCGCAAGTGTGCACACTCCCGGAAGCGCTGGCCGTCACGCGCGCAGCGGCCGAGACCGGGGCTCAGTTGCAATCCGCGTTCGAGATGGCGCTCAACAAAGCGCTGCAGGGTCAGCCCAGCCCTCTGAAAAGCGAACGCATCCTTCGAATCCTGGATATCCTGTCGGCTACCAGCGGCCAGAACTGCTGGAACTCGTTTCAAGTGGAGCTGATGGCGTATCCCGACAAGGTAGTCCGCTCCAAAGCGGCGCTGCTGATTGGCCGCAGCACCCGCAATGTGGGCTGGATTGCGCGGCGCTTGTTGGACCGCGATCCGCGCGTGCAGGCCAGCGCGGTGGAAGCCCTGTGGGGCCTGGATGCCGCGGAAGTGAAGCCGCATTTCCTGTCGGCGCTGAAATCGAAGAACAACCGCGTGGCGGCCAACGCGGCGCTGGGCCTGTATCTGTGCGGGGATGTTTCGGCCCTGCATGTGCTTTTGGACATGCTGCGGCACAGCGATCCACTCTTCCGGCTCTCGGCGCTGTGGGCCATCGGCGAGACTCAGGATGAGCGCTTCCTGCCGGTTCTGGTGGAGCATTACAAGCATGCCGAGGGGAAGCTGCGGCTGGCGACGGTGAGCGCCCTGTCCCGCATCCGGCGCCATGAGAAAACGGCGCAGGCGGCCGGTCCGCTCCAAGTCCACATATCGCAAGCCGCGGCCCAGACGGACGGCCTGCGCCGCCTGGGTTTCGCGCTTTCCTGCCACCCGGCCCGGGATCTGAGCGGCATTAAACCGGCGGAGTTTTCGGTCTGGGAAAACGGGACACTGATCGAAGAGTATCAGGTCCGGCTGGCCAGCCCGCCGGCCCTGGTGATGACCGGGTTCGTGCTTCCCTGGTTTGCGTCCGGAGATGATCCGTACGAAAACTACATGCGCGAGGCCCTGCGGCAATGCCTCTCCATGAAGCGCCGGGACGACCTGTGGCGAATCGATCGATACTCGATAGAAATGAATCCGCCGACGGCTGAAAAATCCAGCCCCGATGCGCTGCTTCCCTACCACGATTCTCTGATGACGCCGGAGTTGAAGGCCGCCCACAGCTGTATTTCCGATCCGGACCTGATCCGCAAGGCGCTGGCTCTGGCGGCGCCACGGGAACGCGCGGCCGCCGATCCGCTGTCGGCCTTTGAGCGCCAATGCGACGCGTTTACCAAGCGCGGCGGTAAGCGCCACGTTTTTCTCTTTCTGCACGACATGTCCGGCGCCGACTTGAAGCAGGACGCCGCTCTCGCCCGTTGGCGGGCCATTGCCCAGGAAAGCAGCGTCGTCTTGCATGGCGTCTGTCCCGATGTGGCCGGCCAGTGGGCCCTGGTTCGTGACTTGTGTCTCTCCAATCCGGAAGGAAGCTTCACGGAGGCTAAGCTGGAAGGGATGGTGGATGGGTTAGTGGACGCCTACGCCAATCTCTGCAGCCGCTTCGAAATCAGTTATTCGCTCCCCGCCTCCACCGAACCGGGAACCGTGAAGTTGAAAATCTGCAGCAGTTGCGGCCTCGCCGAGACGTCGGTGGAAGTTTCCCGGCCGCCACGGGCTCCCGAGCCGGGCGTAGCCTCTGTTCCGGCAGTCGAAACACCCGCTCCGACGGCCTAGCAGCGGATATACTGAAGTTCACTCTCCAATTACAAACGCAATGCTGCCGGAATGGGCCAAGACGCTGGTTCCCTTTTTTTTGGCGGGCCAGGCACTGCTGGTTTACTGGACGGCTGGAATAGAGCGCCCTCCGGCTGCGCCGGCGCTCTCGCAATTCCCCGCTGCATTCGGCGGCTGGACCGAACTGCGCGAGGATCCAATGGATCCCGATATCGTCAATACCCTCGCCGCCGACCGCCTGTTGAGCCGAACCTATGCCAATCGCGGCGGTGAACCGGCTGGATTGCTAGTGGCGTGGTTTCAATCCCAGCGCGCCGGAGCCAGCCAGCCCCATTCGCCCAAAGTATGCTTGCCCGCTGCCGGCTGGGCGCCGGTGTCCACTGGCGAGCTAAGCCTCGCTACGGCCGCGGGGCCCGTCACCGTGAATCGATACGTGGTTGCCAGCCGCGGCCAGCGGGCCGTGGTTCTCTATTGGTACCAAACTGCCCGCCGCGTGGTTGCCAGTGAGTGGGCCTCGAAATTCTGGCTGGTCGCCGATGCGGTTCGAGACCGGAGAACGGACACCGCGTTGGTGCGCATTGTGGTGGAAGACATGCCGGCGAGCAACTGGGGAAGCGACCAACGCGCCACCGGGATGGCGGCCGATTTCGCACGCGCCGTTTATCCCGTGCTGCGGGGTCAATTGCCGCACTGAGGGAACGCGAAATCGGTTTAGTGCCCGGCGAGCCAGCGCTCCACCGCTTGGAGGACCTTGGCTACGCTCTCCTCCAGCGTCTCCAGATCGGTGCGGCATTCCACGTCCGGCGCCAGCGGGTGCTCGTAGGGATCGTCGATTCCGGTGACATTGCGCAGTTCTCCGGCGCGGGCCCGGCGATAGATGCCCTTGCGGTCCCGGCTTTCACAAACTTCCAGCGGAGCGTGCACCCAAACTTCCAGGAAATTTCCGATCCGCCGCCGCTGCTCGTCGCGGGCCGCGCGATAGGGCGAAATGGCCGATACCAGCACGATGGCGCCGCGGCGAGTCAGTTGTTCCGCCAATTCGCCGATGCGCCGGATGTTCTCGTTGCGATCTTCCTTGCTGAACCCCAGGTCTTTGGAGAGCTGCTGGCGCACGGCATCGCCATCCAGCCATTCCAGCTGGCGGCCGCGGTTTTGGAGCGTGTCGTTTTGGACCGCGTCGCTTCTGAGCGCGCCGCTTCTGAGCGCGCCGCTTCCGAGCGTCCCGCTTCCGAGCGCGCCGCTTCCGAGCGCCCCGCTTCCGAGCGCCTCATAGACCGCCTGGCCAATCGTGGTTTTGCCCGCCGAACTCAGGCCGGTGAACCACACGGTCAGGCCCGGGCTGGTTTGTGGATCGTGCATCGTTACATTCTCGCAGTCTGGCGCTGAATTTCGCCAGCGGGCTTCGGCTTCTCAAACCCGGGCCGTTCGATCCGATAAGGACAACGGAGGAGGTCCATGGCCGCGCTCGATGCCGATGCAGATGAATCTTTGATCCAGCTGGCCTTGCTCGATCACAGTCTGCATAAGGCTCTGCTGGATCAGCTCGATGAGGGCGTCTGCATGGTGGATCGCGACCACCGGATCTTGTACTGGAATGGGGGAGCGGAGCGGATCAGCGGGTATTTCGCGCACGAGGTGGCGGGCCAATTCAGCCACGGCGATTTGCTGATGCATTGCGAGAGCGATGGCAGCCTGTTGCCAGGGGCCGGGCCCGGTTCTCCGGTGGTAGCGGCCATGCGAGACGGCCGGTCCCATGAAGCCACGGTGTTCCTGCTGCACCGCGAAGGCCATCGGCTGCTGGTGCAGCTGCAGGCGCGCCCCATCCACGACGCCCAGGGCGAGATCGTGGGCGCGGTGGAGATTTTTGAAGAGGTGGTTGCCCCGTTAGTTCATCGGCACAATCATCTGGAAGCGTTTGGATGCTCGGACTCGTCCACGCGCGCCGCGAACCGGAGGTATGGGGAGATGATGGTGCGGCACGCACTGGATGCCTGGAATGCTTTTGAGATTCCGTTTGGATGGCTGCGCATCGGGTTGGACGGAGCCGAGGATCTGGACCGCGGCTATGGCCACACCATGGTGGATGCCGCCGTCAAGCTGGTGGCCGCGGCGCTGGACCGGAGCCTGGCGTCGCTGGATGTCTTAACGCGCTGGGAGCCGGCCGAGTTTCGCGTGGAGGTGCACGGCTGCTCGCGGTCGGAACTCTCCGCCGCGGCCGAGCGGCTGCGGCTGCTGGTGAGCGCTTCCACTTTGGAGTGGTGGGGCGACCGTTTGCGCGTGACCGTATCGGTGGCGGGCGTCACCGCCGAACCCGGCGACACCATCGAGTCGCTGGAGGAACGCGTCGCACAGGTCTATGAAAGTTGCCTGGCCAGCGGAGGCGATCGCAGCGCCGTGGCTCACGTGCTTGGAAATAGGCCGGCGGAAAGTGGAGCGAAGCGATGTTTGCCATCGTAGGAATTCTGGTGGTTTTTGGAGCCGTGGTGGGCGGCTATCTCATGGAGCACGGCAACCTGAAGGTTCTGCTGCAGCCCGCCGAATTGCTCATCATCGGAGGGGCGGGGATCGGCACCGTGCTGACGGCCAATCCTCCAGCCATATTGAAAGCCATTCTCGCGAACTTTTCCGCCGTGTTCGGGAATTCCAAATACGACAAGGCGAAATACCAGGCCACGCTGAAGCAACTCTATGAGGTGATGCAGAAGGCGCGCAAGAAGGGTCTCACCGAGCTGGAGACCGATGTGGAGAAGCCCGAGAAAAGCCCGCTGTTCTCTTCCTGGGATCACCATTTGCGCGACTTCGTTTGCGATACCTTGCGCATGGCGATGACCGGCGGCCCGACACCCTTCGAACTGGATCAGGTGATGGAACTGGACATGGAAGTTCATCATCACTCCGCGCATCTGCCGGTGGGCGCGCTCACCACGGTGGCCGATTCGCTGCCGGGCCTGGGCATTGTGGCCGCCGTGCTGGGCGTGGTGATCACCATGGGCGCTCTGGGCGGTCCCCCGGAAGAAATGGGCAAAAAGGTGGCGGCGGCGCTGGTGGGAACCTTCCTGGGAATCCTGCTGTGCTACGGCTTGGTGGGGCCCCTGGCCACCAAAATGGGACATATAGCTGAAGAAGAAGGTCAGTTCTTTCATGTCGTCCGAGTGGCGCTGATTGCCTTCCTGAAGGGCACCTCGCCGCTCATGGCGGTGGAGTTCGGACGCCGCGCCGTTCCGGGCGACGTACGCCCGAGTTTCCAGGAACTGGAGAACGCTTGCAAAGGCAAGGCGCCGCCCGGGGCAGCTCCAGGTAGTAAGGCTCCAGAGCCAGGCAAGGCTCCAGCTCCAGGCAAGGCGGCAACGGAGAAAGAGCCGGCGGCAACAAAATAGCGATCATCCATGCCAGCGCAAAAGTCGGAACAACTCGTCGTTCAGCCCATCATCGTCAAGAAGATTATCCAGGGCGGCGGTCACCACGGCGGTGCCTGGAAAGTGGCCTATGCCGACTTCGTCACCGCCATGATGGCTCTCTTCATCGTGCTCTGGCTCCTGGGCTCCAGTGACCCGGTGAAGAAGGCCGTGGCCGGCTATTTTCGCGATCCCACAGGCCACAGCAACCAAAACGGCAGCGGCCAAAGCGGCGCCAGCGAAAATATCGGAATCGGTAAAGACGACATGAACAAGCTGAAGGAGAAGCTGGAAGCCGCCATTCGTCAATCTCCCAACGTCTCCAAGCTCAAGGATCAAGTCCAGATGACCGTTACCGGCGAAGGATTGCGCATCGAGTTGCTCGAAAGCGCGGTGAGCACTTTCTTTGAAACTGGAAACGCGCAACCGACTGAGTCCGGCAAGGAGATGCTGGATTTGCTGGCCGCGCAACTGGGCAAGCTTCCCAACCGGTTGTCGATCGAGGGCCATACCGATTCCCGCCCCTACGTCTCCACCACCGGCTATTCCAATTGGGAACTTTCCACCGATCGCGCCAATGCCGCGCGCAAGCTGATCCAACAATCCGGCGTGCGCGCCAACCAGGTGGCCGATGTGCGCGGCTATGCCGATCAAAGGCTGCGCAAGCCCGACGATCCCACCAGCGCGTCCAACCGGCGGGTATCCATTGTGGTGAAATACCTGGCGCCCGGCGACGCGCCAGGCGATAAGGCGGAAGGCAAACCGACACCGGTGGGTCAGGTGGCGCCATCCACAACCCCAGCAAAAGCGGCGCCCACCCCCGCTCCGGTTCCCGCCAAGAAGAAATAACTGCCCCTCACGGACCGCTTTCTTGGCGTATTTCAGCCTCTCTGATAAAATTGAATTTGAGCCCGGTAACATCCTAGCGGCGGATTTGCATTAAACCCCTTGCTTCGAACATCTGCCCTGTTTATACTGGCTTTTTTCGCCGATGATGAACTTGAGTATGACACCGCGGGACGATCTGGATCCACTGGCGCCGCAACGCGAGGCCGCCATGTTCTACGGTCTTTTCCTGCGCGGCCATTCGGCGGAAACCTTGCGGCGCGATATCGATGTGCCCAAACCGGTGCTCGATAAATGGCTGAATCGCCAGCGCTATGAAACCGGTTTCCGCGATGCGCTGCGGCGCGTGTATCAGTACCGCAAGCAGGTGCTCGCCATCTTTGACGAGCTGGTTCTGAACGAGAAGAACCGGCCGCCCTTCGTTCAGTAACACTGGCCGTGCATTCCCGGCAGTAACCTGTTTTTCATTTCCCCGCCGGCCGCTTCCCCTTACACTAGAAGAAAGATGAAACACACCGAAACCCAGTCCTTACCTGAAGCGCGCGGGCATCACGAGGATGCCAAGTCGCGCCTGTTGTCGACGCCCACCCGGCCTTTCGATCCAGTAGGCGCATCCAGCGCCACCGAAATCCTGACGCGCATGCAGGGCACCGCATTCCAGGGCAAACAGCTCGGGCTGGCGTTTGAAGTTTGGAAGCGGATGCTGGGTGACCGCTGCACCATCATGATGGGGATGTCCGGCGCCATGGTTCCGGCCGGAATGCGCCGCCTGGTGGTGCGCATGATCGAAAACCGGCTGATCGATTGCCTGGTCTCCACCGGCGCAAATTTCTTTCACGACTTCCACGAGACCATGGGGAATTTCCACTACCAGGGGTCGCCCGCGATTGACGACGTGCTGCTGGCCGAGAATCTGGTGGATCGCATGTACGATGTTCTGGCGGACGAGGAAAAATTCCGCCAGCACGATCAATGGATCGGGCGGTTCGCTGCCTCGCTCGACCAGTCGCGCCCCTACACCACGCGCGAGTTCCTCTATTTGCTGGGCCTCGAACTCGGCAAACATTGCACCGAAGACGGCATCGTATCGGCGGCGGCCAAAGCCGGCATTCCGCTGTATTGCCCGGCCGTGGCCGACAGCTCCATTGGCATCGGCATCGCCGCGAATCGCTATGAAGGCGGCAATCGCTTTACGTTCGATGTGATCGGCGACGTGGTGGAGACGGCCAAGCATCGTGGCCGAATCGGAAGCCACCGGCGTAATTTATTTCGGCGGCGGCACGCCCAAGAACTTCGTGCAGCAGACCGAAGTGACGGCCATCATCATGAACACCGGCGTCACCGGCCACAAGTATGCCATCCAATGCGTCACCGATTCGCCGCATTGGGGCGGCCTGTCGGGCTGCACGTTTGAAGAGGCGCAGAGCTGGGGCAAGATCGCCAAGGACGCGTCCATGGTGACGTGCCATTCCGATTCCACCATCGCGATGCCGATCCTGGTTTCGGCGCTGCTCGAGCATCGCGATCTGGTGGCCAATCGCCACCGGCCCACGTTCACACATGGCAGGGAACTGGGAATCACTTCATGAGCGCGCTGAAAATTCCGATGTACCAGGTGGACGCGTTTGCCGGACAGGTGTTCTCCGGCAATCCCGCCGCGGTTTGTCCGCTTGGAATCGTGGCTGCCCGATGACCAGATGCAGGCTATCGCGGCCGAGAACAATCTCGCCGAGACGGCGTTCTTCGTCGCAATGGCAACGGGCTACAAATTGCGCTGGTTCACGCCGGCGGTGGAAATCGATCTTTGCGGGCATGCCACGCTGGCCTCGGCATCCGTGATTTTGAACGATCTCACGCCGGGCGAGCGTTCGGTTTCGTTCGAAACCAAGAGCGGCACATTGACCGTGACGCGCGACGGCGACCTGTATTCGCTCGATTTTCCTTCGCGGCCGCCAGGGGCCTGCGAGCCTTGTCCGGGCCTGGTCTCCGCGCTCGGCGGCGAACCCGAAGCGGTGCTCGCGGCGCGCGATTATTTCGTCGTCTACGGATCGGAGAACCGAGCTCCGCGCACTGAAGCCCGACATGCAGGCGCTCATGAAGATCGATCGTTTTGCTGTCATCGCCACCGCTCCCGGCACCGAATTTCGACTTCGTCTCGCGCTTCTTCGCGCCGGCCAAAGGCATCCCGGAAGATCCGGTCACCGGCTCGGCGCATTGCAGCCTGATTCCCTACTGGTCCAAGCGGCTGGGCAAAAAGAAGCTGCACGCCTATCAAGTTTCCCCGCGCGGCGGCGAGCTGTGGTGCGAAGATCGCGGCGAGCGCGTCACCATGAGCGGGAAAGCCGTGCGCTTTTTCGAAGGCACCATTTTTTTGTAGGCTGACTGCCCGCCCGCGACACAATATAATTAGAAATGCGAGTTCATACCAGCCTGTGGCTTTTGCCACTCATCCTGTTCTCATCCGCTTGTTCCGACGCCCCGAAAACCGCCGAAGAGAAGCAGCCTCCTAAACCGCCCGAAGTGTTGACTGGACGCCAGGCGTTGCAGCGTATGTATCCGCAGGCGCGCGGTTGGGCGCCCGACGCGCAGCCGCTCCAAATCAGCAGTCTCAATCTCGCGCAAATAAAAGCCGGCCCGGGCCAGGCCGCGGTGTGGCAAGTGATCTTTGTTTCGCTGTCGCGCGCAAAGGCCAAGACGTACACCTATTCGGCGGTGGAAGCCGATGGCAACCTGCATCAAGGCGTGTTCGGCGGCCTGCAAGAGGACTACACGCCGCGCGGCGATGCTTCTCCCTTCCCGATGGCTGCCATCAAAGTGGATTCCGACGAGGCGTATAAGACCGCGGCCGAGAACAGCGCGGACTATATCAAGAAAAATCCCGGTAAGCCCGTGATCTTCCTGATGGAGCTCGGCAAACGATTCGCGGATGTCACCTGGCGCGTCATCTGGGGCAACTCAGTAGGTACGAGCGACTATTCGGTATTCGTGGACGGGACGACGGGGAAATTTCTGGAACGAATGCACTAGCCTGGGGCGCCGAAGACTAATTGGCCTTAGGCCGTTTCTTCTTGGGAATTTCGACCACCGCGGGCGTGCGCATCTGCACTACCGGTATCAGCGAGCGCCTGGATTCGTTCGGAGACTGGCGGGCCTGGTGCGCGAATTCCTGATTCAGCGTGGCCACGAATTCCTCGATCTGGTCCTGCATCGCGGCCATCTTTTCGCGCATGTTCAGGATAATCTCCACGCCGGCCAGATTCACACCCAGGTCGCGCGTCAGCTTCAGAATCACTTCCAGGCGCTCCAGATCGTCGTCCGTATAAAGACGCGTGTTGCCTTCGCTGCGCGAGGGCGCGAGCAGCCCTTCGCGCTCATAAAGGCGCAGGGTTTGCGGATGGATTTGATACTGCTCGGCGACGGCCGAGATCATATAAGCGGCTTTGGATCGAGCTTTCGCCATGTTCGCAACCTACACTTTGCTCCAAATATCCTTGCGCGGATCTTCGGTGTTCACTTGCGACAACTCGCGCAGCAGTTCGCGAGTGCGTTCATCCTGCGCCTTGGGCGCCTGGATCACCACTTCGACAATCTCATCGCCGCGCTGATTCTTGCGCGTATTCATGACGCCTTTTTCGCGCAGCCGGAACTTCTGCTGATTTTGAGTTCCTTGCGGCACCTTCAGCAGCGCACGCCCGTCGATGGTGGGCACTTCAATCTTGGCGCCCAGCCCGGCTTCGGACACCGTAACCGGAACCTGAATATGAATGTCGTCGCCCTCGCGGCGGAAGAAGGCATGCGGCTCCACGCGGACAGTAATGTACAGATCGCCCGGCGCCTCCGCCCATGCGTCCGGCATTACCTTTACCCGCCACGCGCAGACGCGAGCCCGATTGCGCGCCGGGCGGAATGCGGACATCCACGATTTCCGATTTCGATAACCGCCCGTCGCCGTGGCAGGTGGGGCAGACATTGCGCAGCCGGCCCTTGCCATCGCAGCGCGGGCAGGTAAGGCTGAACTTCATCGCGCCCGCCATTTGCGTCACGTTGCCGGTGCCGTCGCACTCCGGGCAGACCGTGGATGCGCCACCGACGGAACCCGAGCCATTGCACGTCTCACAAACTTCCTGGCGCGCGACATTCAGCCGCACCTGGGTGCCGCGGATGGCTTGCCAAAAGTCGATATCCAGTCCGTATTCCAGGTCGGAGCCTTTTTCGGGACCCGCGCCCGGCTGTTCCGCGCGCCGGCTGCCGAAGAACTGGCTGAAAATGTCGCGAAAAGCTCCGGTGCCTCCGCCCGGCTGCGCCTCACCGCCATGGTGATTCACGTAATCAGAAAAATCGAAGCCACCAAAACCCATGCCCGGCTGACCAGCGCCCGCGCCTGGCCCTCCGCCGGGACCGCCCGGCGGGATGTTGTCCGAATAGAAACCATACTGATCGTAAATCTGGCGCTTCTTCGGATCGCTCAGGATGTCATAAGCTTCCTGAACCTTCTTGAAGCGCTCTTCGGCGGCCTTATCGCCCGGGTTCAGATCTGGATGGTGCTTGCGCGCCAGCTTGCGGTACGTCTTGCGTATCTCGTCTTCTTTGGCGTCGCGAGACACACCGAGCGTTTCGTAATAATCCTGTTTGCTTGCGGCTGGCATAAAACTGTTCCGAAATCCCCTGGCTCCCCGATCTGGAGAGCCAGAGGGAGGATCAACGGTGCTTACTTCTTATCGTCAACGTCAACGAACTCGGCGTCGACCACATTGTCCTTGGGCTTGGACTCACTGGCGCCGGCTCCATTGCCGTCTGCGCCCGGAGCACCGGGAGGCGGAGTGCCGCCCGGCTGGCTGGAAGCTTTATACATCGCCTCCGCCAGTTTGTGGCTGGCCGTTTCCAGCTTCGAGGTAGCTTGATTGATGCGATCGATGCCGCCTTCCGACATCGCTTTCTTGGTATCGGCGAGCGCTTCCTCCACTGCCTTGGCGTCGTCGGCGCTGACCTTGTCGCGATGCTCCTTCAGCATCTTTTCGATGTTGTAGACCATCGCGTCGGCCCGGTTGCGGGACTCAATTTCTTCCTTCTTCTTGCGGTCGTCCGACGCGTGAGAATCGGCATCCCGCGCCATCTTCTCCACTTCGTCCTTGCTCAGGCCCGACGAAGAAGTAATGGTGATCTTCTGCTCGTTGTTGGTGGCCTTGTCCTTGGCCGTGACGTTGAGGATGCCGTTGGCGTCGATGTCGAACGTCACTTCCACCTGCGGAATGCCGCGCGGAGCCGGCGGAATGCCCACCAGTTGGAACACGCCCAGCATCTTGTTGTCGGCCGCCATGGCGCGCTCGCCCTGGTAGACCTTGATCTCCACCGACGTCTGGCTATCGGAGGCCGTCGAGAAAACCTCGCTCTTGCGCGTGGGGATGGTCGTGTTGCGCTCGATCAATCGGGTGAACACGCCGCCCAGCGTTTCGATGCCGAGCGACAGTGGCGTCACGTCCAGCAGCAGCACATCCTTCACTTCGCCGCCCAGCACGCCGCCCTGAACCGCCGCGCCCACCGCCACCACTTCATCGGGGTTGACGCTCTTGTTGGGCTCCTTGCCGAACAGATCGCGCACCATTTGCTGGACCTTGGGCATGCGCGTGGAACCGCCCACCAGCACCACTTCGTCGATTTGCGACGGCGTCACGTTGGCATCGGTAATGGCTTGTCTGCACGGGCCGCTGGCGCGATCCAGAATATCGGCGACCATCTGCTCCAGCCGCGCGCGCGTCAGCTTCACGTTCATGTGTTTGGGACCGCTGGCGTCGGCCGTCAGGAACGGCAGATTGATTTCGGTTTCGAGCGTGTTGGACAGCTCGATCTTGGCCTTTTCCGCCGCCTCTTTCAGCCGCTGCAGCGCCATCTGGTCCTTGGAAACGTCGACGCCGGTTTCCTTCTTAAACTCCTGCACCAGCCAGTCAATAATGCGCTGGTCGATGTTGTCGCCACCCAGGTGGGTATCGCCGTTGGTGGATTTCACTTCCACCACGCCATCGCCCACTTCCAGGATCGAAATATCGAACGTGCCGCCGCCGAAGTCATACACCGCGATGGTTTCGTTCTTCTTCTTGTCCAGTCCGTAAGCCAAAGCCGCGGCCGTGGGTTCGTTGATGATGCGCATCACTTCCAGGCCGGCGATCTGCCCGGCGTCCTTGGTGGCCTGGCGCTGCGAATCGTTGAAATAAGCCGGAACCGTGATGACGGCCTTGGTGACCTTTTCGCCCAGGTATGCCTCAGCCGCTTCTTTCAATTTCGTGAGAATCATCGCGGAAATCTCGGGCGGGGAGTAGCGTTTGCCGTTGATCTCGACGCGCGCGTCGCCGTTTTCGCCGGCGACCACCTTATAAGGAACCAGCTTCATCTCTTCGCTCACTTCGTTGAAGCGGCGGCCCATGAAGCGCTTGATCGAATACACCGTGTTTTCCGGATTGGTGACGGACTGGCGTTTCGCCACCGTGCCAACCAGCCGCTCACCACTCTTGGTGAAAGCGACCACGGACGGCGTGGTCCGGCCGCCCTCCTGATTCGGAATCACGACGGCTTGGCCGCCTTCCATGACGGATACGACGGAGTTGGTCGTTCCCAAGTCTATACCTATGATTTTGCTCATTCTACCCTCAATCCCTCGGCTAAGAATCCGGCTTTGTTTTAGCCTGAGTCCATTATCAAACTTTAGTGTGTTGTTGTCAAGTCCAGATGAGTGTGCGGTGTTTCGAGCTGAGAGCGCTCGTCTTCTTCGCGCTTGCTTGCGGCTTTGGAAGCCTGTGAAATCGTGCCGCGTTGTCGCGCCCTTGGCGTAGATGTTCACTTCGGCTTCGACCGACGGGGGATCTATTTGATCGTTATAGATGGCCGCGACCGCCTGCGTGATGCCGAGCGGGGGTCACGCTGAGATCGGCTGAGTGCGAAGCTGCTCCAGCCACGCGCCGACCCTCCGCAGTTGCTCCCGATCCATCTCATAGACGCCGGCGGTGGGTCGGTTTTCGGCCATCGCCCAAGCCTTGTGCCAGGCCTTCGAGGCGCCGCCCAGATCGCCTTGCACTGCCCGAACCGTAGCCGCCGACCGCCAGTAGTCCGTCGAATCGTCCCGCCGGGGAACCTGAGCGAACAAGCGCTGGGCTTCCCGGCCGTCCTGGCGATGGAAATGCTTCCAGAAACGCCCGATCGGCGGTGAGGGCCAGCGCCAGATTGCTGCCGGGGCGAGCGGCCTGATGCGCGCGGTTCAGCCACGACAGCGCCCGCTCCCAGTCGCAGCGGTCCAGGAAATGGGTGTAGGCCATCGCGAACGATCCGGCGGGTTCGGGAAGCTGTCCGGCGAACTCGGCCGCTCGTTCCACCATGGCGGTCGGCCAGTCGCGCGGACGCAAGGGCGTGGTTTGCGAGAGACCCATGAAGTGATTGGCACAATGGAAATCGCACCAGGGACCGCGCCGATACATCTGCCAGAGGCGCGCGCCGTCGGAATATTCAGCCTCGCTTGCCATTGGCAGCAGATTGAAGATCAGGTCACCAAAGGCAAATCCGGTCGCAAGCGCCACCACGCGTCCCAGTGCGGCCGGCCAGGCGGGCCCGGGAATCAATATCAAGCAGATAGCGCCGGTCATGCCCAATATCGCCGATGCCAGCGGACCGCCCAGCGTCAAGATCATCACCCGGCCGCGAATATTGCGAGGCGTGGTGGGCGCCATGGCGGTGTGACCCCCGAAGAGCTTGTCATAGCGCAGATGCGCGCGCCAGCGGCCCCCGGTATATGTCCAACTCAGCGGACCCACGCCAAAACCAATCAACCGGAACCGGACGATATCGCCCAAAACGAAGTGTCCCAGTTCATGGAACAGCACGGCTCCATAAACCGCGCACGCCAGCGTGATCCAGAAAAGAACTTCGGATTTGAGCTGGGGCATTCCCCGGTCGGCGGTCCAGCGGCGGATGGAACTAAGTACGAAGACACCCCACACTACCTGGGCCATGGTGAAAATGGTTCCGGACCATCGGCTGGTGCCGTCACCCGCGATCGGCCGGTGTTTGGTATCAACCTTGGGTTGAACCTCGGGATTCCGCATGAAGTAGTAGATACCCGCGGCGGCTACGACGACCCCGAACGGGAACAGCATCAGATTGAATATGGAGGCGGCCAGCAGGGACCAGCGGCCCAGCGGATCTTGGCCCTTGAGCCGCAACGCCGCGATCGCCGATACCACGGCCAACAAGATGATAAACCAGGACACTTCCACAATCGCGACCGGCCCCAGATGCAGACGCTTTTCGACGAGATTGGATTGACGGAGGGTCAAAAAGGCCAGGCTGAGGAAACCCAGCGCTTCGAGCGCAAAGACCAGCCGCAGAAGGTACCGCAGGGGCCGCATTACTGACGAATCGGCTGCTGACGAGCTTTCTTCACTAAGGTTGGCGCCTGAGAATCGCCCCGATTCCACATGGGTCCCCCGGATACAATAAAGCCGTCAACATGGATACAAATCAGATGTCTACCATCCAGCGGATTCGCTTGGGCGATCTGGCGGCCCGGCTCGGCTGCGACGCTGCACGGCGACCCGAACATCGAGATCACCGGCGTGGCGGGGGTGGAGCGAGGCGGGCCCGAGCGATCTGACGTTCCTGGCCAACCCCAAGTATGCGCCGAAAGTGAAAGACACGCGCGCGGGGGCGATCCTGGTGAAGCAGGCCGCTCGCCCGGACGAGGCCGCGAGCCGGCCAGCCTGGTTTCGGCGAATCCGTATCACGATTTCGCGCGGGCGCTGGCGTTGTTCTACCAGCCGCCGCGGCCCGACGCCGGGCATTCATCCGCAGGCGTCGATCGCCGCGACGGCGCAGATCGGCGAAGGAGCCTCCATCGGCGCCGTTCGCGGTGGTGGGCGAGCACGTCGACCATCGGCAAAAACGCGGTGCTGCATCCGCACGTCGTGATCTATGAAGGCGCCCAGATCGGCGACGACTTTTGCGCCCACTCGCACGCCGTGGTGCGCGAGTATTGCCGCATCGGAGACCGCGTGATCCTGCAAAACGGCGTGGTGGTGGGCGGCGACGGCTTCGGCTTCGCCAAAACGCGCGAAGGCACGCACTTCAAGATCGTGCAGTCCGGCGTGACGGTGATCGAAGACGACGTGGAGATCCAGTCGCTCACCTCGGTCGACCGCGCCACGGTGGGCGAAACGCGCGTGAAGCGCGGCGCCAAGATCGACAGCCTGGTGCAGGTGGGCCACGCCTGCGTGGTGGGCGAGGACAACATCATCTGCGCGCAGACCGGCCTGGCCGGCAGCTCCATTCTCGGAAAAACGTGCTGCTGGCCGGCCAGGTGGGCATTTCCGGCCACCTGACCATTCACGATAACGCGGTGATCTACGCGCAGAGCGGCATCGGCGGCGACGTGGCGGCGGGCGCGGTGATGTCCGGCTCGCCCGCGTTTGAAGCGCGGGAATGGCTGCGCGCCATCACCGCGTTTCCGAAATTGCCTGATTTGTTGAAGACAGTGAGACAATTGGAGAAGCGTTTGGAGCGCCTGGAAGGCGCCACGCCTCGCCCACGTCTAGCAATGATCGACGAAAGCACCAATAACAGCCGCCGGCCGGTGGCCTATCTCAACGAAACGTTTCTCGAGAGCCCGGATGCCCGCGGGCTTGCGCATCCTGTCCGAATATCTGGAGCCGCTCTCGCATTTTCGCGACGAGAAGATCCAGGACACCATCGTGTTCTTCGGCTCGGCGCGGATCAGCGAAGACGGGCCGCTCGGCCGCTATTATCGCGATGCGCGCACGCTGGCGCGGCTGAGTCACCGAGTGGTCCAGCAAACTGGTAGCGGCGTCGCACCGTTTTGTGATCTGCTCCGGCGGCGGGCCGGGCATCATGGAAGCGGCCAATCGGGGCGCGGCGGATGCGGGCGGCAAAACCATCGGGCTCAACATCGGCCTGCCGTTCGAACAGCGGCCGAATCCGTTCATCACGCCGGAGCTGTCCTTCGAGTTCCACTACTTCTTCATGCGCAAATTCTGGTTCGCGTATCTGGCCAAAGCGCTGGTGATTTTTCCCGGCGGATTCGGAACCATGGACGAACTGTTCGAAATCCTGACGCTGGCGCAGACCCGGAAGCTGGAGAGCAAGATCGTGATCGTGCTGTACGGATCGAAATTCTGGAGGGAAGTTCTGAATTTCGAAGCGCTGGTGGAGCACGGGACCATCGATCGGGAAGATCTCAAACTGTTTCAGTACGCCGACGATCCGGAAACGGCGCTCGGGATTTTGCAGGAGCAATTGACCCGCTATTTCCTGGAGCCGGAGAAGCCGCTGCCGGAACGCGGCGTCGGAAACTCCCGAGATCGCCAAATCGCGCGTGTGAATTTTTCCATCCAATCTTTGTGGAAGCGGACAGGGAAGGTGGACAAAGCCTTCTGCGGTGTCGCTCGCGCTCTATCTGATCCTCGCTCGTCACGTGGCCGCACAGCGGCGTGCAGGCACGTGGTAACGCTCGCGGTGTATGTCCTGGGCGCTTGGATTGCGCTGCGCCTGCTGCGCATCGGGCTGCGCAAAATCACCTGGCGGCTGCGAAACCGGCTGATTGTCGCGTACCTGTTCATCGCGGTGCTGCCGATTCTGCTGGTGCTGACGCTGGTGGGGCTGGGCGCCTACATGCTGGCCGGGCAGGTGGCGGTGTATCTGGCGCGATCGGAATTGGACCGGCGCGTGGTTTCGCTGCGATCCGTGGCCGCGGATGTGAGCGCGTCTCCCTCCGTACTCGCAGCGCATCGACGAGACCGAGCAGCAACGCTTTCCTGGGCTGATTTTGCTGGCGATCCAGAGTGGAGCCGAAAAGGAGTGGCCGCCCGACGCCGGTGTGAACTTGCCGGCCGGGTTTCCCGTGAATTCCAGCGGATTCGCGCTGCGCGATGGACGCTATTACGCCTGGGCGGACGCGGCTACGGGCGATCATCAAGCTCTGGCGTTGATGCCTCTCACGCGGCGTTTTCTGAGCGGGTTGGCGCCCGGGTTGGGCGACTTCTATTTTGTTCAGCGGGAATTCGTGGAGCCCCCGAGCGACAACAAGCCCGAGCCCAAGAACAACAAGGCCAGCGGCGGCGCTAGCAAGCTCGGCGCGGGAGATCAGGCGCAGTTTCGATTGTCGGCCTCCGGCGGCGACGCTGCTCAGACCAAGGTGCCTCCGCCGGTGAATGGTTTCGACGTGGACGTGCACTGGGGATCGTTTATTCGAGCGGTGGAATGGGACCATCCTGAGAGCACGGAGCCGGCTCTGCTGGCTGGTTCGCACGCGGCTGTCTTCCATTCTCGGCGCGATTCTCAGCCAGGGCGGCGACGAGCTGCAGGTTCTCACCGTGCATTTTATGTCGTTGCGGTGGCGTTCCTGATTGTTGCGCATGGCCGGCCTGGTGATCGGCATCTCGATGTCGCGCAGCATCACCGGCGCGGTGCATTCGCTCTATGAGGGAACGCAGCGCGTGATGCACGGCGATTTTTCGCATCTGATCCAGGTAACGGGACGCGATCAGCTCGCCGAGCTGAGCACCTCCTTCAACACCATGACGCAGAATCTGGAGCGGCTGCTGGCGGTGGCGAAGGAAAAAGAGCGCCTGGAAGCCGAGATCGAGATCGCGCGCGGCGTGCAGGATCAGCTCTATCCCAAAGCGCCGCCCGTGTTCGAGAGCTTGCGCGTGCTGGGCAGTCTGCAGTCCGGCGCGCATGGTGTCGGGCGATTACTACGACTATCAGTTGGTGGACGGCAAGCTGGCCATCGCGATCGGCGACGTGGCGGGCAAGGGAATTTCGGCGGCGCTGCTGATGGCGACCATTCAAGCGGCCCTGCGCATGGAGCTGCGCGCGCTTGGAACTGGCGGTGAGCTGGCCGCGTCGCTGAACGGGACGCGTTTTTCAACCGCGCGCATGGTCTCCGAGCTCAACCAGCAACTGTACGCCACCACGTCGCCCGAAAAATACGCGACCTTCTTCTTCGCCATCTACGATCCAGCCACCGGCCTGATCACGTATACCAACGCCGGCCACTTGCAGCCGGTGCTGTTCCGCAATGGCGGCCAGCGACGCCTTCGAAGTCAACGGGCACGGTGGTGGGCGCGTTTCCGTTCGCGAAATACGAGGAAAGCAAGCTGGAACTGCGCAGCGGCGATCTGCTGGTGTGCTACACCGACGGCATCACCGAGCCCGAAAACGAATACGGCGAGATGTTCGGCGAAGCAGCGCCTCATCGAGCTGGTGGCGAAGAACGCCGACCGGGACGAAGCGCAGATCATCGCGAGCGTGATGGAATCGGTCACGGCAATGGACCGGAACGCCCGAGCTGTCCGACGACATGACGCGTGCTGCTGGCGCGCAAGCGACGGTGAACCACTCCCGCTAGAATAGCGAGAGCATGCGCCGGCTCCGCAATTGGCTGATCGTCCTCGGCGGCGGCATTCTGCTGATCCTCACCGGCGGAACCGCTGGGTTTCATATGGATCGAGCATTATCCCGCCTTCGACGCGTTCTACATGACGCTGATCACCATCAGCACGGTGGGCTATCGAGGAACTCCATCCGCTGAGTTTTCGCGGGCGCATCTTCAATTCGTTTCTGATCTTCTTCGGCGTCACCATGATGCTGCTGGCCGTGGGCGGCATGACGCAGGTCATCATCGAGCTGGAGCTCACGCAATATTTTGGAAAACGGCGGACCAGGAAAATGATTGACAACTTGCACGACCATATCATCGTCTGCGGCTTCGGACGCGTGGGGCGCGGCGCGGCGCACGAACTGCAGCGCGCGGGTGTGCCCGTTTCTGGTGGTGGACAAAAGATGAAGAGCGCGTGGAGTGGGCGATTCGCGACGGCATGCTGGGCGTGCTGGCCGACGCCACCGACGATGAGACATTGAAGCACGCGGGCATCATGCGGGCCAAGGGCTTGATCGCCACGTTGCAGAGCGACGCGGACAATCTGTTCGTGATTCTTTCGGCCAAAGCCTTGAAGCCGTCGCTGCAGGTTTCTGCGCGCGTGGCATCCGAGCAGAGCGAGAAGAAAATGCGGCTGGCGGGCGCCGATCACGTGTTCGCGCCTTACGACATGACCGGCAATCGCATGGCGCAAGTGATGCTGAAGCCGCACGTGTTCCAGTTCATCGATTTCACCACCAAGAGCATGGGGCTGGACGTCGGGATCGAGCAGTTCAGCGTGCCGGCCTCGAGCGAGTTTGCATCGAAATCGCTGCTCGAAACGCAGATCCGCAAAGAGCTGGGCGTGATTGTGCTGGCCATCCGCAAGATCCGATGGACGCATGCTCTTCAATCCGCCGGCCGAGGCCGAGATTGAAGCGAGGCGACTTTCTGATCGTGATGGGAGAGGCTCGCGAATCTGACGAAGCTCGAGCAAGTGCTGGGCGAGGTGCGCGCGTGAAAATTCTGACCGCGGCGCAAATGCGCGAAGTTGACCGGCGCACGGCTGAGCTTGGGCATCCCGAACATCATCCTGATGGAGAATGCCGGGCATCGCGTGGTGGAGTTTCTGGAGCGCGAGTATGCGCCGCTCGCGAAGCAGCGCATCGTTGTCGTGTGCGGCAAAGGCAACAACGGCGGCGATGGATTGGTGGTGGCGCGGCAGCTTTTCACGCGCGTGAAGCCGAAATGGCTGCGCGTGGTGCTGGCTGGCGATCCGGCCGAAATGCATGGCGATGCGCTCGAGAACTATCAAAATGCTCAAGGCCGTCGGCTGCCCGGTGTTGCACGAGATCACCGAGGAGATGACGGACCGCGACGTTGGTTGTCGACGCTGTGCTCGGCACGGGGCTGGACGGACGCTGCGCAAGGGACAAGCGGCCGAGATGATCGATGCGATCAATCGAGATTTCCCGCTGGCCGATGTCGTCTCCGTGGATGTTCCTTCGGGCGTGGCGAGCGATTCAGGCGAACTTGCCGGACGGACGTCGTGCGCGCCAAGCACACCGTCACCTTTACCGCGCCGAAGCCGTGCCTGGTGCTTTCGCGCCGGCGTGCGAACTGGCGGGCAAGGTGCACGTCGCGCCGATCGGAAGTCCGCCGGAGATTGTATGAAGGCGACCCAAGCATTCTGCTTTCGGTATCGCGAGCCGGCGAATTTTCGCTGCGCTGTTCCGAGCCGCGGCCGAGCGATTCGAACAAAGGCATGTACGGGCACGTGCTGGTGATCGCGGGCGGACGCGGCAAGACCGGCGCCGCAGCGATGGCGGGAATCGCGGCTTTGCGATCGGGCGCGGGACTTGGTCTACCGTCGCGTCGGCGGCATCGGCAATCACCGCGATTGCATCATACGCGCCGGAAATCATGACCGAGCCGCTGGCGGAGACCGACTGCGGGCTCCATCGCGATGCGTGCGCCCGATGATCCCGCGCTGGCCGCGATCACCGCAGAAGAAAGACTGTGATCGCGATCGGTCCCGGCATGGGGCAGCATCCCGAAACAGTGCAATTCATCCGGCGCTTCGTGCAGGAGTCGACGACTCCCATGGTGGTGGATGCCGACGCGCTGAATGCGCTGGCCGGCCAGCGATCGCGCTTCGAAGGGCCGCGCATCTTCACGCCGCATCCGGGCGAGATGTCGCGGCTTGACGGAAAAACCGATCGCCGAAATTCAAAAGGATCGCATTGGATGCGCGCGCGCGTTCGCCACCGAGCACGGCGTCCATCTGGTGCTGAAGGGCAATCGCAGCGTGATCGCATTTCCCGATGGCCGCGTGTGGATCAATCCCACCGGCTCGCCGTCCATGGCGACCGGCGGCACCGGCGACGTGCTCACTGGCATGATCGCGGGACTGGTGGCGCAGTTTCCGGATCAATTGGAGAACGGCGCTGCTCGCGGCCGTTTACCTGCACGGGCGCGCGGGCGAACTGGGCGCCGAGGCGCATCGGCGAAAAATCTTTCATGGCGACCGACCTGTTCGAGTTCCTGCCTGAGGCGATGCGTGAAATCGCGGATCTATCACACCGAATCTGAAGACGAGACCATCGCGCTGGGCGAGAAGCTCGCCGCCGAGCTGCCGGCGCAAGCCGTGGTGCTGCTGATCGGGCAGCTTGGCGCGGGAAAAACCACGCTCGCGAAAGGCATCGTCAAAGGCCTTGGCGCGGCGCAGCCCGAGGACGTCTCCAGCCCCACCTTCACGCTGATCCACGAATACAGCCCGAGCGTTTATCACATCGATCTGTATCGCCTGGATACGGCCGGGCAAGTGGCCACGCTCGGCCTGGATGAAATCTTCGACCGCCGCGCCGTCGTGCTGATCGAATGGGGCGAGCGCTTTCCCGAGCTGATGCCGGCCGATCGCATCGAGATCCGGCTGCGAGCAACGGAGAATATTCGCGGGAGATCGAAGTAGGAAGTACAATGGAGTTATCCCTCCCCCCTGAATTGAGAATCTGGAAATGAGTTCCGCACCGACCTTTCGTTCATCTGCATTGCCACACCGATTACTCGCTGCTCGACGGCGCCTGCGAGATCGGCGCAGCTGATGGACCTGGTGGTCGAGCAGAAAATGCCCGTCGGTCGCCATGACCGATCACGGCAACCTGTTCGGCGCGGTCGAGTTCTACAACAAGGCCAAGCAGAAGGGCGTGCATCCGGTGATCGGCTGCGAAGTCTACGTCGCGCAGCAGGGCCTCGGCGAGCCGCAGCGATACCAATCGCTACAACCACCTGGTGCTGCTGTGCGAAAACCAGGAAGGCTATCGCAACCTGATCAAGCTGGTCTCCACCGGCTACCTCGAAGGCTTCTACTACAAGCCGCGCATCGATAAAGATCTGCTCTCGCGCGCATTCCAAAGGCCTGATCGCGCTGTCGGCCTGCCTGCGCGGCGACATCAACGAAACCCTCCTGGCCAGATCGCTACGAGGACGCGCAAGCGCCTGGCCTACGAATACGCCGACATGTTCGGCAAGGAGAATTTCTTCCTCGAGATTGCAGGATCACGGCCTGGAGCAGGACGAAGTCGTGCTGCCGCAGTGCATGCGGCTCGCCGCAGACACGCGGCATTCCGCTGGTCGCCACCAACGATTCGCATTACCTGCGCAAGACGACGCGCGCGCGCACGAAATCCTGCTGTGCATCCAGACCGGCAAGACCATGTCGCGATCCGAACCGCATGCGCTTCGACGCAGCCCGAGTTCTACCTCAAGACGCGCGACGAGATGATGGACGCTGTTCGGCGAAGTGGAAGACGCGCTCGACCGCACCTGGGACATCGCCCAGCGCTGCCAGGTCAAGCTCGAAAAGGTGAAGGAGCCGTTCCCGAAGTTCGACGTTCCCGCCGAGCCACACCACCGACAGCTACTTCGAATACGTCGCGCGCCAGGGCTTCGAAAAGCGGCGCGGCGCGCCTGGAAGCGCTGCGCCGCGCAAGGCGCGCTGAAGCACGATCTCGCCGAATACGCCGAGCGCCTGGATCGCGAAATCAGCATGATCCAGCAGATGAAGTTCTCCGGCTACTTCCTGATCGTCTGGGATTTCATCCGCTTCGCCAAATCAGCGCGGCATTCCCGTGGGCCCGGGCCGCGGATCGGCCGCCGGCAGCCTGGTCAGCTACGCGATGGAGATCACCGACATCGATCCGCTCGAATACGGCCTGCTGTTCGAGCGCTTCCTGAATCCCGAGCGCATCAGCATGCCCGATATCGACATCGATTTCTGCACCCGCGCGGCGCGGCGAAGTGATCCAATACGTCACCGAAAAATACGGCCGCGAGCAGGTGGCGCAGATCATCACCTTCGGCACGCTGGGCGCGCGCGCCGCCATCAAAGACGTCGGCCGCGTGCTCGATATCGAGCTTCGCCGACGTCGATCGCATCACCAAGCTGATCCCCACCATGCCGCTCAACATCAAGCTGAAGGAGGCGCTGCAAGCATGGAGCCGCAGCATCGACGACGCTGGCCCGCAAGGATCCGCGCGTCAAGGAAGTGCTGGAAGTCGCGCAAGCGCCTGGAAGGCATGGCGCGCAACGCCAGCGTGCACGCGGCGGGCGTGGTGATTTCGCCGCGTGCCGCTCAGGAACTGGTCCCGCTCTACAAGACCAACAAAGACGAAATTGTCACCCAGTACGACATGGTGGGCCTGGAGAAGCTGGCGCTTCTCAAGATGGATTTTCTGGGGCTCACCACGCTCGACCATCATCGAGGACGCGCTGGAGCTGATCGAGCAGCATCGCGGCGTGAAGCTGGCGATCGAAGAGCTGCCGCTCGACGATCCGAAGACCTACGAGACAGTTTTCAGCAAGGGCTACACCAGCGGCGTGTTCCAGTTCGAATCGCCGCGGCATGCGCGACATTCTGCGCCGTATCAGCCCGACCGCATCGAAGATCTGATGCGCGCTGAACGCGCTCTACCGGCCCGGCCCCATGGGCATGATCGACGACTTCATCGATCGCAAGCACGGCCGCAAGCAAGTGGCCTACGATTTCCCGGAGATGAAGGAGATCCTGGAAGAGACCTACGGCGTCATCGTCTATCAGGAACAGGTGATGCAGATCTCCAATCGCCTGGCCGGCTATTCGCTGGGCGAAGCCGACATGCTGCGCCGCGCCATGGGCAAGAAGAAGGTCGAGGAGATGGCCAAGCAGCGCGAGCGATTCGTCGAAGGCGCCAAAGCCAACGGCCTTCCGCAGCAAGAAGGTCGAAAAGATTTTCGACCTGATGGAGCAGTTCGCCGGCTACGGCTTCAACAAGTCGCACTCGGCCGCCTACGCGTATCTCGCCTACGTCACCGCGTACCTGAAGGCGCACTACCCGCTCGAGTTCATGTCCGCGCTGCTGACCTCGGAAACCGGCAACACCGCCAAGGTGGTGAAGTACATCAACGAATGCCGCGAAATGGGCATTCCGGTGCTGCCGCCCGACGTCAATTCGAGCGGTCGCGATTTCACGCCCGGACGGCCGACGGGCATCCGCTTCGGCCTGGGCGCGATCAAGAACGTCGGCGCGAACGCGGTGGAATCGATCATCGAAGCGCGCGCAGAGCGGCGGCCCGTTCACCTCGCTCTACGATTTCTGCGAGCGCGTGGATCTTGGCGCGGTCAACCGCCGCATGATCGAAAGCTTCATCAAGGCCGGCGCGCATGGATAGCGCTGGGCGGCACCCGCGCGCAATTGTCGGCGGTGATCGATAGCGCCATGGAAACCGGCCAGCGCGCGCTGGAAGGATCGCGCAGAGCGGCCAATCCGGCCTGTTCGGCGCTGATCGCCGAACGAGCCCGCGCACGTCGAGCATCCGCTGCCCGGTGCCCGACTGGACCGTCGCAGCAAAAGCTCACCGGCGAAAAGGAAATGCTCGGGTTCTACATCACCGGCCATCCGCTGGATGAGTACTTGGAAAAGGTGGCGCGAGCTTGCCACGCACGACACCGAAACGCTGGAAGGCCTGGAGCGCGGCGCCGAAGTCGCGCTGTGCGGCATCCTCACCGGCATCCTGCGCAAGCGCAACAAAGAAGGCAAGCTGTGGGCGGCCATGCAGATCGAGGATCGCAAAGGCGGCGTCGAAGCGATGGTGTTCTCCACGCAATACGAGCGCCTGCTGCCGTCGCTGATGGAAGATCAAGCGGTGCTGGTGCGCGGGCTGGTGCTGCCGGAGAGAACGCGCCGCCCAAGATTTCGGTCCAGGATATCGTGCCGCTGGAAGTCGCGCGCGTGAACCTGCCGTCGCTGATTTCGATTCGCGTTGGCGCGGTGAACGGCGCCGAACGGCGCCGACGCGACAAGGCCGAGCTCTCAACCAGCTCTTCGCGCGCAAGCCCGGCGAGACCGAAGTCCGGCTGCGCCTCGAAAAACCGCGCGACTTCTCGGTTATCCTGGATGTGACCGCCAAGGTCCGCCCGGACAAGGAATTCTGGGCCGAAGTGGACCGCATCTGCGGACCGGAAGCGCTGGAGATTCTGGCGAACTAGATGGCCGAGCAACGAACCGCAATCAACGCCGCGCCTGAAGCCGCCCGCCACCAATCCGAGCTGGGAGCGCGTGCAACTGGCGCGCCATCCCAAGCGGCCGCACGCGCTCGATTACATCCAGCCGCCTGTTCACCGGATTTTCAGAGCTGCACGGCGACCGCTTCTTCGGCGACGATCACGCCATCGTCGGCGGCTTGGCCTGGTTCGGACGACCGGCCGGTGATGGTGATCGGCCAGGAAAAGGGCCGCGACACCAAGCAGAAGCTGCATCGCAACTTCGGCATGCCGAAGCCCGAAGGCTATCGCAAGGCCATGCGCCTGATGGAGCTGGCCGCGAAGTTCCGCCGGCCCATCGTGACGTTTCTCGACACGCATGGGCGCCTATCCCGGCATCGACGCCGAAGAGCGCGGCCAGGCCGAAGCGATCGCGTACAACCTGCGCGAGATGTCGCGGCTGGGCGTGCCGGTGATCGCCATCGTGATCGGCGAAGGCGGCAGCGGAGGCGCGCTGGGCCTGGGCGTCGGCAATCGCATTTACATGCTCGAAAACGCCTACTACAGCGTGATCTCGCCGGAAAGCTGCGCGGCCATCATTTATCGCGATTCCGGGCGCGCCGCCGAAGCCGCGCAGGCGCTTGCAGATGACGGCGCCGGATCTGCGAACGCTGGGCCTGATCGACGGCATCGTGCCGGAGCCGGCCGAAGGCGCGCACACCGACTACGAACCAGGCCGCTGAAGCTGTCAAGGAAACGCTGCCGCAAGGCGCTGGCCGAACTGGCGCCGTTGTCGCCCCAGGCGCTGATCGACGAGCGCTATCGATAAATTCCGCCGCATGGGCAACTTCTTCGCGGAGACGCAAAGACGCAGGCGCTGAACAAAACAGTTGCCATCGGAGTGGTTTTCGTCGTGGTGGTGCTGGCGTTCCTGGTCTATTCGAGCATGCACATCGCGAAATATCGCGTCGAGGTGTGCGTGGCGTTTCACGGCGCCAACCAATGCCGCACCGCGTCCGCCGATACGCAGGATCATGCGCTGCGCAGCGCGCAATCCAATGCCTGTGCGCTGCTGGTCTCCGGCGTCACCGAGACCATGCAGTGCGAGCAGCAGACTCCGGCGAGCGTGAAGTGGCTGCAGAGAGAAGTAGCGGAGTCGCTGCCCGTATCGCGCCGCAGCCGAGTTCTCCAACTGACTAGAAATATTTTTCCGCCAGCTCCGGCTTCAGCTTGCACCGCCTGCTGCCAGCAGCCGCGAGCTTCTTCCTCCTGCCCCAGCGCTTCCAGCGCATGGCCCAGATTGAGCAGCGCTTCGGCGAATTCCGGTTTCTCTTCCGTGGCGCGGCGATAGGATCCGGGCGGCGTCTTCCTGGCAAGATTCGATTGCTGCAGCAGGATGCCGATGTTGTAGTTCAGCTCCGGAATGCGCTCGCCCAGTTGCTCGCAGCCTGGCCTCCAGTATCCAGCGCCAGCACGTAATCGCCCATGTTCGATGGCCACGGCGGCCAGGCCGCGCAGCGCGTCGCATCGACTCGGGATGACGCGCCGCGGCCTGGGTGAAGGATGCCTTCGCGCGCTTCCAGTCCCCCGACGCGGCGCTGCGCCACGCCCAGGTTCACCAGCGCCTCCAGCCAATCGGACCGCTTGCTGACGCACACCCGGAACGGCTCGATACTGCCCGCCGCAGTCGCCCCGCAGCAGGCGCAGATAGCCGACGCGGAACCATGCTTCCTCGCGTTCCGGGTCCACTTCCACCAGCTTCTCGATGCATTTTTCGGCTTCCGACGGGATTGCCCAGCCGCTCCTGCACGATGGCCAGGTTCCATAGCGCGGTGGTGTTCTCGGGCGCAAGTTGCAGCGCGCGTTCGTAAGCCTTGCGCGCTTCGGGCAGATCGCCGCGTTCCTGGAAGCGTCAGCGCCCAGATTGGCGTAGGCCAGCGCGCTGTCCGGCTTGAGTTTCATCGCTTCCGCGTAAGCCTGCCCGGCCTGCTCCAGGCGGTTCGTCTTTTGGTAGGCCACGCCCAGGTTGAACCAGGCTTCAAAGGAATCTGGAAGCGGCTCTTCACCAATTGCGCGCCTAGCTGGGCCGCCGATTTGAAGTCGCCGCGCGCCATGGCAGCCGCAGATCATTCCCGCCAGACCGGCTTGCGCGTTGGGACGCAAGCGCAGCAACTTCTCGGAATATTCCCGAGCCTTGTCGTGCTCTCCGCGCGCCACGCGCCAGACGGATCATATTGGTGACCAGCTCGGCGTCGGTCGAGTTGTTGGGCAGCAACTGTTGATAAAGCTCCAGCGCCTCGCCGGTTCGGCCCGAGCAGATGCAGCGCCACCGCCTTGCCATACAGCGCTTTGCTCGTTGTCCGGTTGCGCCTTGCAGGCACTCTTCAAAGGACGCCAGCGCCTCTTCGGGGCGATTGCAATGCAATTCGGAAACGCCTACGCCCAGCATCGCCTCGGCTAGTTTGGGATCGAGTTCCGCCGCTTTGCGAAAGGCCGCCAGCGGCCTCCTCATAGCGCTTCAACTTTTCCAGGCAGAGCGCCACGTTGTAGGTTGCCGACCTTGTGGTTGGGCTGCGCTTCGAGCATCTTGCTGGTAATCCTCCAGCGCATTCTCGAAGTGGCCGAGCTGAAACTCCAGGTGCGCTTTGGTCCAGACCAGCTCCGGCAGATCTTCGCCGCCGTCGATGGCGCTTCGGATCTCGCGCAGGGCCTGCTCGGTCTTGCCGTCCATATTGAGCGCCAGAACCTTGACGAGCGTCGCTGATTGCACCGGCCGCTTTTCGCTCTTCGGATCGAGAGCATCGGTGCGCGCCAGCGCCTCGACCAATTCGTTGTCAACAAACCAAAGCCATTGATCGTTTGTCTGTTCCATGGAATCCTTCTTCGCTTCCATCCTTATACTTGGCGCCGCTCAGATAACGGATGGAAACGGATTTCACTTTCCCGCGCTCTTCGCGTTCGTTCAGGAAGCCCACGCCGCCGGTCTTCAATTGATCGTCGGTCCAAATGTCGACCTGCTGGCCCTGGATATAGGTGGTGAATTTGCGGGCCGCGCACGTCCACTCGAATATCGAATTGCAGTATCCGCCTGCACCGCCACATCGATCGGCACCCGCCCCACTTGCGTCTGCCGCCCATTGGACACCAGGTACTTGAACAGCGCCACCTTGGGTGACAATCCCGACGAAACCAGCATCAGTTTCATGGCGTAATAATTGTCCGGATCCGACAGCGCGGAACACCCACCCGATGCTCTTGGTATCGATGCTTCCTTGAAATGCCAGCCGGTAATCGGAGAGCTTGAGCGATGGCCGATAAATGGTGATTTGCCGTCCGGCGTGCATACCCGTTCGGATCTCCCGCCCAGCCTTCCACCCAGCCGCCTTCACCCAGGATGATGCTGGGACCGGCGCCGTCGGCCGAGGCCGCCGGATTCGAACTGGCCGGTTTAGCCGGCTTGCTGTGTCCCCAGCCCAGGAAATAGATGCAGGCGATCAGCAACAGCACGATGGCGATCCCGAGCTTTACTTTGAGCGAACCGGCCCAAGGGATGTTCTCCGGTTGCGTAATGCCGAAGCTGGGCGCGATGTCGGTGTCTGCTTGGTCCGGCTTCGTTTTTGCCCTTTCCTCCGCCGGTTTTGCCCGGTCCGTCGCGGGCTTCGGGTGGTCGGCTGCGGGCTTGGCTGTCTCCGCCAGAGGCTTTGCTTTATCCGTTGCCGGCTGCGGCTGAGATACCGCGGCCGCTGGCTTTTGAGCCGCTTCGGGAACTTTGGGCCGCGCACCGGCTTCCTGCGGGGCCACGGGCTGCGACGCCGCCGGCTTGGCTGCTGGTTTGGTGGCATCCGCGCTGGGGGATGTGGCCTTGGGCGCCGCCGCCGGACTTCGCGTTTCAGTGGTTTTCGCGGCGGCCGGCTGCACCGGTTTGGCCGTTTGTGACGGCTGCTTGGGCTGCGTCAGACGCGCCGGGGGCTTGCCGGATGCTGGCTTCGATGGAGCAGGCGTGCGCACAGGAGCGGCAGCGGTCGGTGCCGGCTTGGTGTCCGCGGGCTTTGTCTCTGTCTTATTTTTATCTGCCGGCTTTGTGTCAGAAACGACGGAAGCCTTGGTGGGAGGAACGTAACCGGTGGCCAGCGCAACCTTGGGCCGCAGAGGCAGAAACTTCAAGTTCGGCAGCAGCGGACCGGCGTTGCTGGGGAAAGCTTGGCCTGCGATAGGCGAGGGTTTGGCGGGCGGAAATGTCTTGATCGCAATCTCGAACAATTCGGTGGAAAATTTGGGCCGGGGCTCTTCCGTCACCACCTCGGCGTCCGGGCTTGGCGGGGCGACTGGCTCCGCGGCTGCGGCTTCGACAATTTCTACCGGCACTGCGGCGGGTTCGGTGGACGCCGTTTCCATCGCTTCGGGAGCGCGCGCCGCTTCCTGCTCGATAAGTTCCTGATGCAGCCGAGACAACGCTTCGAGCGATGCCCGAGGGCTCTCGTCTTGGCCGGCTTCTTCCGCTTCCCTCTGCGCGGGGGTGAGCTCGGCGGGCGCCTCATCATCGTAGCTCGGAGCCAGCACTGCAACGTCAGAATCAGCGCCGGGAAAGTCGATGCTGGCGGGCGCGAGCTCGAGCAGCCGGGAATCCTCAAATAGGACCGTGGTCTCGAACCCGACCGCCTGGACAAAGCTTTGGTCGGCATCCCAAGTTCCGGAATTCGGCGCAATTTCAATCGGCGCAACCTTGATAGCGAGCTCGCCGCTGGTGGGGAACCGGCTCGCGTTCGAGATTTTCTTAAGTGTTTGGCGCCCACGAAAGTGAGGGATTGGGTGGAGCGCCGGCGAATGCCTGCGTTGTTAAGTCAATCGCAGAGGCGTGATCTGGAATGGAAGAAGGCGTGGGCCGCAAATCCACCGCTACCAGGTCCGCGGACGACAGGCTGAAGGACCCATTCTGCAGCTGCCATTCGGACATGGCGGGCCCCGGCGAAAGCTCCAGCCAGGGCTCCAGGTAAGGGCTGTCTTCTGTTGTTACGGCAGCAATCGCGGGGCTTTCCAGCAAAAACCCGGCCGCCTGGCTGGGCTCAGGCTCCGCACTTAGAGAATCTTCCGGGCTTGTCTCCGCTTCGGCTGTGGATTCATCCACCGCGGATGAGTCCATCACGGCCTCAGATACCTCGGAGACAGACGCTTCCTCAACAGCTACCTCGAGTACCGGACTGGATTCCGCCCGAATAGCGGCTTCGTCCTCAACCGGCTCCTCAACGGCGATTGAAGCATCAGCGGGAGGCGCGCTCTGAGCAGGCGAATTGGTCTGTTGCCCTTTCTTTTGAGCTTGCAGCAGCCGGCTCAACGCCAGCCGGTTGTATTCTTCCTGGTAGCTTTGCTTGTGGGCATCGGAGCAAAAATCGCCTCCCCCCGTCAGTCTTTTCAGCAGCGCCAGCTCCTTGCCGCAGTACAGGCATCGCATGAGGGAGTAATCGGCGTTTCTAGAGGATTAGTGAATAGCTCCCGAGGGTGTTTCTATACGGTAAAGCACTTATCAAGCCTTTCTCAGGTGGTCACCCTACTACCTTCGGTGAAAGCATGAGCATTTGCTACAGGCTAGGCGTGGTGGGGCCCGAGGAAGTCGGCTTGCTACTGCAACGCCGAACCGGACGTGAGCCCAAGTGACAAAGTAATGTGTTTGTCGGGCGATCCGCCTAAAGTCGGGGCCTTATCCGAACGATATTACTATTAGCGCGGGGTGCGCCAGCCTCCCACGGAGACGTGGGCGCTTGTCAGGAGAGGAACCATGGTGAAACACGAAGCTTTGAAAAATCATCTGGAGACGCTTCGCAACTCCATCCCAGAGTTACGGGGAGTCTTGCTCGCGTCTACCGAAGGGCTGCCGGTGGCGCATTCGCTATCCAATGGCACAGATCCCAACCGCGTGGCGGCTATGGCGGCCGCTGCCTCCAGCCTGGGGCGCCGCATCAGCGAAAGCATGGCCACGGGCGGGCTCTCCGAAGTCAGTATCCGCGGCGATGACGGCGTCTTGTTCGTGTATTCGGCCGGCCCCAAGGCCGTCCTGGCGGTGATCGGGCCCATGGGCTCCAACGCCGGTTTGATTCACCTGGAAGCTCGCGGAATAGCGAAAGAAATCGGCGAGCTGTTCTAGCGCCCGCCGGTCAGCCTTCGTTCCCCGATCGATGGGTATACTTGTTCTTAGGCCCATCAAATGCTCGCGAGATCCGAACAAAGCGGCATCTCGGAGCCCGAGGTTGGAAACGCCCACTCGCACAGCGACGGCTTACAAAGCGCCGGCCCGCAAAGCGTAACCCACCAATCGCTCCTGGATGTCTCACAGGCCATTTTGCAGCACCGCGATCTGGCCGGGCTCTTCCGCGACCTGGCTGCGCGTCTGCGCGCCATTGTCCCCTTCGATTTCCTGAACCTGGTTCTCTACGACGCAGCCACCAATACCATGCGGCTGCACATCCTGGAAAGCTCCTCCGGAGTTGAGCCCGCACGTGCCCGAGATGGAGTTTCCGCCCGACGATTCGCCCTCCGGCTGGGTGTACGTCCACCAACAACCGCTGGTCATCCCGGACGTCAACCAGGAATCCCGCTGGCCCAAAATCATGGACGTGCTGAAACGCAACCGCGTGGTCAGCTCCTCCTGGCTGCCTCTCACCACCGCTCAGCATCGCCTGGGCGCGCTGATGTTCGGCTTCGTTTCGCGGGAGGTCCGCTCGAATCGCAGCTCGATTTCATGCGCCAGGTTTCAGCCCAGGTGGCCGTCGCAGTCGACAATACGCTGAATTTCGAGAAAGCCGAGAAGTATCAGCGGCAACTGGCGCGCGAGCGCGACCGCCTGCAAGTCCTGCTCGAAATCACCAACGCGCTGGTGTCGGAACTGGACATTCGCGAGCTTTTCCCCAGCATCACCGCCTGCTTGCGCCGCGTCATGCCGAGCGAATATTCCAGCCTGGCCCTGCTCGATGAACGGCGGAGGCAGCCTAAAGAATCACGCGCTGGTGTTCGAAGGCAATCCGGCCATCATCCCGCAGGGAGCCACGGCGGCGCTCGATGAAACGCCCGCCGGCCGGGCCGTCGAAACGCGCCGTCCAGCCGTTTTTGACGGCGCAGAGGTGGCGCAGTTCCACTCGCCCTTAGCTCAACGGCTGGTGGCAGCGGGGCTCAAATCCCTCTGCTGCATTCCGTTGATCACGCGCAACCGCGTGCTCGGAACGCTGAACGTCGGCAGCACGAAAGAGAACGCCTTCGCGCCCGCCGACGTCGACTTCCTCACCCAAGTGGCCGCGCAAGCCGCCATCGCGATCGAAAACGCCACCGCATTCCAGCAGATCGCCGAGCTCAAAGACCAGCTGGCCGAAGAGAAGCTCTACCTGGAAGATGAAATCCGCACCGAGCAGAATTTCGGCGAGATCATCGGCGACGATCCGGGTTTCCGCAAAGTGCTGGATCAGGTAGCCACCGTGGCGCCCACCGATGCCTCGGTCCTGATCCTGGGCGAAACCGGCACCGGCAAGGAGTTGATCGCCCGCGCCATTCACGACCTGAGCGGCCGCCGCGAGCGCACCTTCGTCAAGCTCAACTGCGCCGCCATCCCCACCGGCCTGCTCGAAAGCGAGCTGTTCGGCCACGAAAAGGGCGCGTTCACCGGAGCCATCGCGCAGAAAGTCGGCCGCTTCGAGCTGGCCAACAAGGGCACGCTGTTCCTGGACGAAGTGGGCGACATTCCGCTGGAACTGCAGCCGAAGCTGCTGCGCGCTCTTCAGGAACACGAGTTCGAGCGGCTGGGCGGCGTGCGGACCATCAAAGTGGACGTCCGGCTGGTGGCGGCCACCAATCGCGATCTGGCCCAAATGATCGCCGACCGCGAGTTTCGCAGCGACCTGTATTACCGGCTCAGCGTTTTCCCGCTCTCGCTGCCGCCGCTGCGCGAGCGCACCGCCGACATTCCGAAGCTGGTTCGCTATTTCACGCAGAAGTTCGCGCGCCGCATGAACAAGCGCATCGAGACGCATCGCGGCCGAAACCATGGAGGCGCTGGTGGCCTACGCCTGGCCGGGCAACGTGCGGGAGCTGGAGAACCTGATCGAGCGCGCCGTGATCTTAACGCGCGGCACGAGCCTGGAAATCCCGCTGGCCGAACTGCGCGCGGCGCCGGACTCAGCCACGCCCGTCACGCTCGAAGACGCCGAGCGCGATCACATCCGCCGCGTGCTGGAGCAAGCCAACGGCGTGGTGGGCGGACCGAATGGAGCCGCGGCCCGCCTGGGCATGAAACGCACCACCCTGCAATCCAAGATGAAGAAGCTCGGCATATCGCGCTAAGCCCGAGCTTCACCAAGCTTTCTACTGGCCCTTGTGCGACAACCGGCTGCACGCCGTGTCGGCGCCGGTAGGATCGATTGCCACGCTGCCTTCTTCAATGCTGGCAATCTTGCCTTCCTTATCCACCACGAACGTCGCGCGGTTCGCCACGCCGAGCGCCTTGATCAGAATCCCGTATTCCTCCGAAACCTTGCGCATGTGATCGCTGAGGACGGGATAGCTGACGTTGAGTTCCTTCTTCCAGTGCGCCAGGGTCGGCGTGAAATCGGTGCTGATCGCCAAAACCTGCGCGCCATTCGCTTCAAACTTGTCGATACCAGACTGGTATGCGTTGAGTTCCTTGGTTCAACCACCGGTGAAAGCGGCGATGAAGAAGGCCAGCACGACGGTCTTCTTGCCGCGGAAATCGGACAACTTGACGGGCTTGTTGTCCGTGTCGGGAAGGGTGAAGTCGGGAGCCATGTCGCCGACCTTGAGATGTGGTCTTGGGCGGATTGAAACCCGGCGGCTGCGCGGAAAGAACCGCGGCCAGCGTCAGGCCCGCCAAAAGCGCTGAAATCGATTTCATATTTCCTCCTACTGGAATTGGGACTCTGAGCGGAAGCTTAACATGATCGGTCCCCGGCCGTGTTCCCGAACCCCTATTTCAATTCCGGGGACAGCCATGAGGATTAGCGAGTGAGTTATGCAGCCAATCGAGCTGGAAATTTACTCGACCCGCCTCCGGGCCGCCTAGCGAATTCTGCGCCGATTCCGTCGATTCATCGAAACTCTTCGATCCATATAGGGACGGAGCTCGCTGCTCATTTCAAGGAATTCGTGCCCAGCCACCCGGATAAGGCGCGGACCACCTCGTGGACGGAACGCGCCGTCTGGAATCTCCACCCGCCCTGCTCCAAAATGATCTGGCCTTCAAAGGTACCCGCCGTCCAGTAGCCGGCGCCTCCGGAAGTGCCTCCGAGATCCAACAGGCGCGCGCGAACCTTCGCACTCTTGCCGTCCGGCGCGATGTCGATCACCGGTTGCAGGATTTGGTTCACGAAGTTAGAACGCCCGGAAATGATATTGCGGCCAGGCTGCACAAACAAGCTCGCAACGTCGCTCGGAGATTCATCCAGGTAGTAGCCGTACGCGCCGATCAGGTTTTCCGCCGCGTCCCAGGCTTCCGCCGCGGCAAGTCTGCGCTCCACCTCCGCCAAAGCAGCTTCCAAGTCTTTTGCGTTGCGAATCGCCGGTTCACTAGCGGGCGCGGCAGTGGCAGCGGGCCTTGCGATGGCCTGAACCCCTTCGGGATACTGCGGCGGCTTTCCGGTCACGGGGTTATCGAAGTGGAACGGGGCGACCGCGAACTTGGGATAGATCTCATAAGAAGCGGTAGGCGGACGGTCCGGAGGAAACTCCTGGCTGGGACCGGGCGCCGGCTTCGCGCTCTTGGCCCAGCCCGACGCGGCATCCACGATCATGCGCGGGTAGAAATGCACGGACTGAATCTTCCAAGTGCGGTTCTCCTGGATGAACGTGTTTTCGTAGACGCCCTCGCTCAGCTCGCCGCCGCCTGGATCATTCGACATGATCAACTCCACTCCGCGCGCATTCGCCGTGCGCCCGTCCGGCGCGACGGACACGAGAGTCTGCAGGAGGACGTGATCGTTCAGTTCACCAGCGCGAAGTCCCTGCGGCCCGAACTGATCGAGAGCGTGCCGGATGCTGGCCTTGCCCACGTAGACGCCTCGTAACCCCAGCTCCAGAGTTCCGTGCTGGGCAAAGAGATCCGCCACCTGATCCCAGAGTTTGCGATCGACAGCGTATCCATAGGTGTCCTGGAGATTGGTGACCTCGGCCTGATCGTTCAGCCTTGCGGCGCGGCGTGCGAGTTGGTGGACGCGATCGGCAAGCGATTTGAGTGAGGAAGTTGTGCTGCCCGGTGGCTTGGCACTCCGGCTCTCTGAATCCGAGCGCCCTGCATCCGAGATGGCTCGATCGGGAATCGAAGCTGTGACGCTCGCGGCCGTGTAGTGAAACGGGACGTGCACTCCGGAATCCTTCCAGCCGGCGTCCGTGTATGCCGCCGTGACCTTGGGTTCCGAGTGGATGACGCTGATCTTCCACACGCCGTCTTCCAAGACATACTCGTTCTCGTAGACGCCGCTATACCATGTGGCCGAGCCTCCGTAGCGTCCCAGCATCGCCAGGATGCGCCATCGTCCCTTCGCGGTGCGGCCCGAAGGCGCGAGTGTGATTACCGGCTGGAACAAAATGTGAGGATAGATGCGGCCGTCGGAAAGGCCGAGCTTGCCTTGCCCCACTTTGTCAAAGAAGAGCTGGCGGATCGCATCTTTTCCGCGCACGCCCGATTGATAATTGGTGACGGCATCGGCGGCAAACAGGTCCGCGAAGTCGTTCCATAAACCGAATTCGACGTAATGTCCGTAGGCATACTGCAGGCGCTTGATGGCCCGGATGGACTCGATGGTTTCAATATGGGCCTGAAGGCGTTCGACCCTTGTTTCGAGGCTCGGTAGCGGGTCCGGCGGTTGGGCCGGGGCCAAGATACTCCATGCGCCGATCGCGAGGGCGACGACCAGGCTGGGTTTCGAGGGCATCGGCAGGATTCTATCACCTCGGGGCTGCACTTGCGTTCGATAACGGGCCGGCCATGAAATCAGAGCTGCCATGTTGAAACATGTTTTATAAGAATCCCGTGACGGCCTGGAAACCTAAGTTCCGGCGCGGCTCGTAATCGTGGGCCAAAAGCACGCAGCGTGAGTTGCTGCCAGATGGGACATTCCGTAGGATCGCCCCGCTCTGCCTCGTAGCCGGTACAAGGAATTTAGCCAATGCCAGACTGGCCCAAAACCTTGCTAGACGAGATGGGCAAACGTTGGGCGTAGCAGCATCCGCGAAATTACTCGAATGTCCTTTCCGGACCGCTGGTGACACAGATCACCATAGCGACTTCACGGCAAATTGCATTGTCTTTGGAACTAGCGATGCGCCGAGAAATCCGTGCTGGCGAGCCCGGTGCTAGAATCAGGCATCATGGCCGGAGATGTGCATGATCTCACGTGCCCGAATTGCGGGCGCAGCTTCCAGGAGACGACTAAACGGCTAATGACCAATCTGGCTGTAACTTGCCCCGGCTGCAATATGGAAATTGATGTGCATTTCCTGGACGAACAAGGGCTTGAAACGACGACTCAGGTTGGTCAGTTACAGGTCAAACAGGGCGCACGCGGCTCCGCAAGCTTTTCAGTCGAAGTTTATAACCGGGGCTTGAACAAGCACCGTCTCATTCGGGGGCCGGACCCGGAAGTCGTGAAACAGAAGGCGCTTTGCCAGGTTGCTGAATGGAACGAGATGTGGGCAAAGCGGGCCGCTGCGAAGCGGCAAGCTACGATGGCCGAACGCAAAGTCGAGGAGGCAGCGGACAGAACCTCCGAGGCTCAACGTATGCTGCGGGCACTCCGCGACGTGCTTTCATCTTCTTTGCCTGACTCCAAAGAAGTCGACTGGGAGACGTTAAAGGACCGAACACCATTCTCGAAGCCGGCCCCGGCGGTTCCGAAGCGTCCCTTGCTGCCGACGCAGGGCCCAATACCCGAGGCCCCGTCTCGCAGTTCACCACAATACCAGCTGAAACTGGGCGTATTGGACAAACTGATCAAGTCCCGTCGGGAAGAAAAGGAAAACCGGACGGCAAAGATTTTCGAGACCGATACAAAAGAGTGGGAGGCCAAGCGGGACCGCATCTTAGCGGACCATGCTGCGAAACTTGAGGCATATAACAGGGAACTCGCCTATTTAGAATCGAGTCACATGTGGGCAGTAGCGCATTGGGAAGCGGAACGAGAGGCATTCCTAATCAGGCAGAAGGAACAGCACGATGCTATGGATGCTTTTCGTGCCCGGTATGAGTGCAAGGAGCCGACAGCGATCGCGGATTACTGCGAGATGGTCCTAGCAAATTCTGAGTACCCTAATTGCCTACCCAAGGAATACGCCTTTGACTTCAATCCAGATACGGGAGTGCTGGTGGTGGACTACAAACTCCCTGGCCCGTCCGACATCCCAACACTGAGCGAGGTGAAATACGTTCAATCCAGCGACAGTTTTTCAGAAAAGAACCTGACTGAAGTCAACGCAGCGAAGCTCTATGACGACGTTATCTACCAGGTCGCCCTACGAGCTTCGAGTGAACTGCTCGAAGCCGATAAGGCTAAGGCTTTGACGAGCGTTGTCTTCAATGGATTTGTTACGGCTGTCGATAAAGGAACCGGAAATGAAGTCACCGCCTGCATTATCTCTATGCAGGCTTCCAGGGAGGCCCTGCGGGCGATCAATCTGGCGAAGGTTGATCCGCGAGCGTGTTTCCGTCAACTCAAAGGCGTCGGTAGTTCCAAATTGCATAGCATCACTCCGGTCGCTCCCATAATTAATCTTCGTCGGGAAGACGCAAGATTCATTCCCTCATATGACGTTGCCCAAAGGTTGAGCGAGGGATCTAACCTCGCCGCGATGGACTGGGAGGATTTCGAGCACCTAATCCGCGAGCTTTTCGAGAAGGAGTTCACGTCATCAGGAGGAGAAGTTCGGGTGACGCAGGCCAGTCGGGATGGCGGCGTTGACGCAGTCGCCTTCGATCCCGATCCGATCCGTGGAGGGAAGATCGTTATTCAGGCGAAGCGGTATGCCTACACGGTCGGCGTCTCGGCGGTGCGGGATCTCTACGGCACGTTGATGAACGAAGGTGCGACCAAGGGAATTCTGGTCACAACCTCGGATTATGGCCCAGACGCCTACGAATTCGCCAATGGCAAACCCATCACGCTGTTGAATGGCGCTAACCTATTGCACCTTTTGGAGAAGCACGGCACGAAGGCTCACATCAATCTCATCGAAGCACGGACAGCCGGGTTGAACCGTTCCACGGCCACGAACTCCTAACTCAAGGACGCTGCACTAAGGAGTGGCGGCCGACCCCGCGTGTCAATTGGACGTAAGACGGCCGACCTGTACATAAGCTCCGGGCAAACTCCCGTGACCGAACAACCGGCTCCCGAAGCAGCTGCAATACAATACTCCCAGGACCAACCGAATGAGACACCTGATCTTGCTCGCCACCGCGCTTGCCTTCCTTCCCGGCATCTTGCGCGCGCAGCTCGCGGAGCCGCCGCCCGGAGTAACCGAGGGCGTTCTGAAAGAACCGACGAACGCCTGCCCGGCGAATCCCGATCTTGCCAATCTGGACGCGTCGCCCGTTTGGTCGGGTTGGGGAGGAGCGGGCAACGCCCGGTTCCAAACGAAAGCCGCAGCCGGTCTCACGGCCGCCGATGTACCCAAGCTGAAGCTGAAGTGGACCTTTGGATTTCCCGGCGCCAAGAGCATGTACTCGCAGCCTTCCGTGGCGTTCGGCAGAGTCTTCGTGGGAAGCGACAACGGAGTGGTATATTCGCTGGACGCCAAGACGGGCTGCGTATACTGGGCCTACCAGGCCGATATGTTTGGCCGGTTCGCTCCCATCGCCGCACCAGTCTCCGGATATACGGGTACCCGCTACGCAATCTTCTTCGTCACCCGCTCCACTACTGCCTACGCGCTGGATGCGCATGACGGCAAACTCCTCTGGAAAGCGCAGGTCCGCACCGGGTTGAATAACTTGAGCGCCACAGCGGCCTATCATGACGGACGGCTTTATGTGCCGATGTCGGGCACCGAGACGCTGGTCGGGGCGAATCTCAACTATGAGTGCTGCAAGTCCCGTGGGGCGGTGGCTTCGTTAGATGCAAATACGGGCAAAGTGCTGTGGGTTACGCAAAGTATCCCCGAGCCGCTGCGCCAGCTTGGCGAAAACGCGAACGGCAAGCAACGTTGGGGGCCCGCGGGCGCTTCTGTGTGGAACACGCCCACAGTGGACGCCAAGCGCGGCCTGATCTACGTCGGAACGGGCAACAGCTTCGGCCGCATTGCCGCAAGCACCAGCGATTCCATCTTGGCCCTTCGGATGAAAGACGGCAAGATGCTGTGGCATCACCAGGAGTTCGCCGGTGATGCTTTCATGGCCCGCTGCCAGGCGACGAATGGCGCGGACTCCAACTGTGCCGAGAAGCTGGGGCCGGACTATGACTTCGGTGGTTCGTCGGCCATTCTCGAAACCGTCCAAGGCAAGGACATCCTGCTGGCGGCCGGGAAAGGCGGCGTAGCCATCGCGCTGGATCCGGACAAGGAAGGCAAGCTCCTGTGGCGAACCCAATTGTGGGAAACTCAGGCGCCCTCTGCCTCCGGGTTAGTAGTCTGGGGTGGCGCGGCTGATGGTGCTCACGTGTACTATCCGTTGCAGCAACCCGGCGGCGGACTGAAGGCTTTGGACATTCAAACCGGTCATGTGGATTGGAACGCGGCCATCGACGCGGACCGTCGCGGGCAGGCGGGTCCGGCCAGCGCGATCCCTGGAGTGGTCTTCACGGGCGGATGGGATGGCATCCTGCGCGCCGTGGACGCTGAGGGAAAAGTTTTCTGGTCCTTCAATGCCGTGCGAGATTTTGACACGATTAACCAAGTAGCCGCCAAGGGAGGCTCGTTCGGATGTGCCGGTCCCGTGATCGCAGGCGGCATGGTCTTCGCCACCTCTGGTTACCCGGGCACGCTGCGCGGCACGCCCGGCAACGTCCTGCTCGCGTTCGGCGTGGAATGACCATGAGCCGGGCCTTTTTACTCGCACTCCTCGGTTGCTGTGCTCTTCCCGCGCAGGGTCCGAATTCGCTGGTATCGGAAGCGAAGTTCCCGTGGACCGTTGTCCGCGACAACCTGCTTAAGATGGCGGAAAAGATGCCGGCGGAGAACTACAGCTTTAAGCCGGCGCCCGAGATCCAGACCTTCGGGCAGCGCATGGCTCATATCGCGGGCGCAAATCTATTTGTATGCCAGGGCGTCATGGGCCACCAAACCGCTTTCTCTCGCCCGGCGGCGGCTTCCAAACCGGAGCTGATCGCGTTGCTGAAGCAGGCATCCAGCGCGTGCGATACGGCTTTCGATTCGCTCTCCGATGCGGCGGCGATGGAGAAGATCAACTCGCATCTCGGCGGCCCTTTCCCGCCCGAACCTACGCGGACGAAACTCGCCACCCTGAACAACATGGTCCGGCACTCCAACGAAGTGTATGGATACATGTGCGTCTATTTGCGATTGAAAGGCATTGTGCCGCCATCGAGCGCTCCGGAGTAGGAAACGGCGGCGCAGGCGCGCCCTTCAATAAATCGACCAGACACCCGGCGTAGCCACCTCCAGGAGATGCCGGTCCGGATCACGGAAATAGAGGCTGCAACCACCGCGCTCCCAGCTGCGTTTCTCTTCCACCGCGATTCCGTTTTCGTCCAGCCAGGTTTCCCAACTCGCCAGGTCAGCGGCGGCAATTGCGAATGCGATATGAAGTTCGCCGTCGCCATCGTGCGGCGACTGCATGTCGCGTGAGCCGCCTTTCTTGAACAGCAACAATACCTGCCGGGTCCCAGCCTGCAGCGCGCAGCCGCGCTCTCCGAAATCGCTAATCACGTGAAAACCGAAAATCTTCTCGTAAAACCCAGCAGAACGGGCCACGTCAGCGACATAAAGTGAGGACTCCAGGATCCCTTCGGTGTTGGGACGCATATCCGCGTCCATTATCGCGCTACTCCACTCGAATGCCGTTATAGATAGCGGCCGATTCGGGGTCCCGGCTATGCTTGATAAGAATGCGGAATCTGTACGATGACGCGCGGCACTATGACGCCCTCTTCCCCGGCCCAGACGACTTGCCGTTTTATCAACGACAGATTGCGGCCTATGGCGGACCCGTTCTTGAGCTGGCTTGCGGAACTGGACGGCTCACCGTCCCGCTTGCCGCGGCTGGTGCCGATATTGTCGGAATCGACCGATCGCGCTCGATGTTGGAGGCGGCGCGCCACCGAGCAGCCCGGGATCAGGTTGAGGTTTCGTTTCAAGAAGGAGACATGCGGGATTACGATCTCGGGCGAGAATTTAAGTTCATCTTCATCTCGACGAATTCCTTCTCTCATCTTCTGGAGCATGAGGAAATTGAGTCATGCCTTCGGTGCACTCGGGATCACCTTGCACCGGAAGGAAGGTTTGTCATCGACATATTCACACCTTCGGCGCGAATGCTGGCGCGTGACGGAAACGAGGTCTATAGGGTGGGCGAATACGACGATCCGGATGGGAAAGGCACAATTGTCGTGACGGAGACCCACCGTTATGACGTGGCAACCCAGGTGAACCATTCCATCTGGCGTTACACGAACAAAGATACGCAGGAGAACTGGGAGATTCCATTCAGTCTTCGAATGTTTTACCCGCAAGAGATCGATGCATTGCTCCGCTATAACGGCTTCTCCATTGAGAACAAATTTGGCTGGTATGACGAGAGCCCCTATGGGGACGCCTCACCGAAGCAGTTGATCGTCAGCCGCTGATGTGCCGCGACCGGAAAGCGGGAAGTCGCCGGGTCCGCGCAGCCCCTCTCTCACGTTGCCCCATATTGCCCTTATGATGTGTTAAAGAAGATCGCACGATTTTGAGGAGAACTGATCATGCAAATTGGTGTTTGCTATTTTCCAACTGACTACGGCATCGACGTCGCCGAGCTGGCCCGCGCCGCCGAGGAACGCGGCTTCGAATCGTTGCTGCTCCCCGAGCACACGCACATTCCGATATCCCGCCGCACTCCTTATCCCGGCGGCGGCGAGTTGCCCAAATGTTATTCCCACACGCATGACCCATTCGTTGCCCTGTCGTTTGCCGCCGCTGCCACTTCGAAAATCCTGCTCGGTACCGGCATTTGCCTGGTCCCGCAACGCGATCCCATCGTGACCGCCAAAAGCATCGCAAGTCTGGACCGCTTGTCGAACGGCCGCTTCCTCTTCGGTATTGGCGGCGGCTGGAATGTCGACGAAATGGAGAACCACGGAGCCCGCTACGAAACGCGCTTCAAGCTGATGCGAGAACGCATCCTGGCGATGAAGGCGCTCTGGACCCAGGAGGAGGCGTCTTTCCATGGCGAGATGGTAAACTTCGATCCCGTCTGGTTTTATCCCAAGCCGCTGCAACACCCCCATCCTCCTATACTCCTCGGCGGTTCGAGCGACCACACCGTCAAGCGCGTCGTGGAATTTTGCGATGGCTGGTTGCCCATCGCCCGGACAGGCTTCAACGCCAGGGAAGCAGTCGCGCGCCTGCAGCGAGCGGCATCAGCGGCGGGGCGGGAGTTCTCCACACTGTCGATCAACACCTTCGCGGCGCCGCCCGAAGCGGCTGTTCTCGCCGAATACCGGGAAGCGGGAATCCAACGTTCCTTTCTTGCGATTCCCGATCTTACTCGCGACGAAATCCTGGGTATCCTGGACCAGTACGCGCGACTGATCGCCTGAGAGAGGATGCACTTCAAGGATCAACAAATCTCTGGCGCCATCCGCAAAAAGCTAAAACAGGCCAGAGTTGCCAGGCTGGCGACGTTGGATGGCAAAGGCGGACCTCACCTCGTTCCAGTCTGTTTTGTTTATGACGGAAAGGCTTTTTATACCGCGATTGACCGGAAACCCAAACGTGTCTCTCCCGACCGGCTGGTACGTATGCAAAACATCCGAGCAGTCTCTCGCGTCGCGCTTTTGATCGACCAATACGACGACGATTGGGCGCGGCTCTGGTATGTCTTAATTCGTGGGAAGGCTAAGTTGATTCCCAGCTCGGCTCATCCAGAGCGTGCGTCCGCGATTCGTAAGTTAAGAGCCAAATACCCGCAGTACGCCAGCGGAATGCTCGGCGACGATGCGCCCATCATCCGCATCACTCCGGAACGGATCACATGCTGGGGTAACATCTAGCTGGAAGACGGCTGCCGCCCCGCGCGCAAAGCAAGCCCGCTTGACAAAATCGCCCCTCGCCGTTGACATCCATCTTCGAAGCGCCATCTACTCGAAGTCTCGGTAGTACGAAAATCCTCACGGTCCTGTTGAACCGCCAACAGCCTGCGCCAAGAGTTCCACTGTCCGGGCTGCTCTGGATTTGGTTTCTCCCCGAGGGCAATTCGCAGTTCTCGCGAAGGTTGCGAGCAAGATTGCCGGTCATGGCCGCGATCCACATATCGATTACTTCCTTCTGAATCCCGCCACCGGGACCTGAATGCCGGAACAACGGCGCGCCAATTGCTGTGGCTTCAGGCCGACAATGTCCTTTATCCGCGTCCTTACGTGACGACTCCGCTGGCGCCTGGAAGCCCGCCCAGCGTGTGGACCCCGCAGCTCGCAGTTTACGACCTTGAAGGGGGCCGGCGAACCGTAAAGTACTAGCGACAAGTTGCGGATGATCTGGCATGGCGCAACGTGGTTCTGTCCGGCAAGGATGGATGACTCCGGCCTTTTCTCGACGGGCAAGCACGCAGTTGGCAGGCCATTTCTTAAGAATCCTTCCCGCGGCTGACCTACTGTCGCGGTCCGAAACGGACGATCCAAAGAAAGAATACTCACATTCCGCTCCCGCAGTCGGAAGGGCTGCGTAGGGCGACCGAAAAAGGATATGTGGATTGGCGTCACATTCGCCGTTCTGGGGGTGATCGCAGCCGGTGGGCTATGGCTCCGCCTCAACAGCTTGTCGCGAGGGATGGCGCGCCTCAGAGAATCATCGCAATTACTCGCCGAGGAGCGCAATGTTCTTGAGCTGATTGCGAAAGACGCGGCCTTCCACCACGTGCTGGATTATCTCACTGGAGCTGTTGGAGGTCTCACCAACAACTGTCTGTGCGCAGTCTTTCTGGTGGATCAGCAGCAGGGGTGCCTTGCGGAGGGCTCCGGCGGCGGACTGCCCGCCGAGTACTTAAAGCTTGTACATGGGTCTTCTGTCGGTCCCGATTCCTGCGCCTGCGGTTCGGCCGCATTTTCGAACCAAGCCGTTGTCGTGGAGGATCTGCCGGCCTGCACGCAATTTGATCCTGAACGGGCGTTGGCGGCGCGTTCTGGTTTCCGTTCGTGCCTTTGCGCGCCAATTCTGGACTCTCATGGAGCCATCGTCGGAGTGCTCTCGGTCTACGATCGGCGTCCCGGCAACGTGGGCGAGCGGGCCCGCGCCATCGTGGAAGCGGGCACCCGCCTGGCTGGCATCGCCATCGAGCAGATGACGCTGCAGAGGAAGCAGCGGGATCACGCCGAAACCGTCAAGCTGGCCGAGAGGGCCGCAACCTTCGGGATTTGGGAGATGGACCTCGTCACTGGGATCGTCAAGGGATCGGAAGCATGGGCCGCTTTGGAGCGGGTGGAAGACGCCAGCGTGGGGATGCATGTGGACAAGGTGCGGCAGGTGGTGCACCCTGACGATCGCGTACTCCTGGCGGAAGGCTCGGATCGCGCGTTCGCCACCGGAGAACCGTACTGCGTGGATTTTCGCATTGTTCCGGAGCCAGGGGTGATTCGCTGGCGCCGCAGCACTGCCCAGGTGCAGTTTGTGGAAGGCAAACCGAGGCGTCTGATCGGCGCTTCCCTCGACATCACGAATGAAAAGGAAATGGTGGAGGCGGCCCAAGCGGCCAACCGCGCGAAGTCTGAATTCCTGGCCAATATGAGCCATGAGATCCGGACTCCGATGAATGGCATCATCGGGATGACGGAACTCACGCTGGATACGGAGCTGGACCCGACGCAGCGCGAATACTTGAATGCCGTCAAGTATTCGGCCGACTCGTTGCTAACCGTAATCAACGACATCCTGGACTTTTCCAAGATTGAAGTCGGGAAGCTGAGTCTGGATCCCATCGAGTTCAATCTGCGGGACCATCTGGGACAGGCGATGAAGACGCTTGCGGTGCGTGCTCACCAGAAGAATCTGGAATTGGCCTATTTCATCCCACCGGAACTTCCGGACTTCTTCGTCGGAGACCCGGTCCGGTTGAGGCAAGTCATCTTGAACCTGGTCGGCAACGCCATCAAGTTCACCGACCAGGGCGAAGTGGTCCTGCGCGTGGAGGCCGAATCGCAAGACAAAGATGGTGTGACCTTGCACTACGCTGTCACGGATACCGGGATTGGGATTCCCCCCGACAAGCAGAAACTGATTTTCGAGCCGTTCAGCCAGGCGGATGCATCCACCACACGCAGGTACGGCGGTACGGGTCTGGGGCTCAGCATCTCGATTCGGTTGATCGAAATGATGCAGGGACGAATCTGGCTGGATAGCGAAGAGGGCCGGGGGACAACGTTCCACTTCACGGCACGGCTCGAAAACGGGAGCACCATGGTGTCCAGACCGGCCGAACTGGATGCGGCCATGCTCGACGATGTGCGAGTCCTGGTGGTCGATGACAATGCTACCAACCGACAAATACTTGAGGGGACCCTCAGCTACTGGCGCATGCAATCATCTTCCGCCGCTGGGGCCGAAGATGCGATCCGTCTTCTCAAAGATGCGAAGGCGGCTGGGACGCCGTTTGGACTCATGGTCCTGGATTGCCACATGCCCGATGTCGACGGTTTCATGCTGGTGGAGCAGGTTGAGAAACTGCCCGAGTTGGATGGACTGATCACCGTTATGCTGACTTCCGGCGGACAACGCGGCGACGCCACTCGCTGCAAAGAGCTGGGCATCGCAGCCTACTTGATCAAACCCGTACTGCAGTCCGATCTGCTGGAAGCGCTCCTCAACGTACTGGGTTCGCGCGAGGAGGCGGCGAGGCCCGCCCAGCTTGTGACACGCCATACCCTTCGCGAGCGGCGGCCGCCACTGCGCATACTTCTCACCGAAGACAACGCTGTCAACCAACGGCTGGCATCGCGACTCCTGGAGAAAGAAGGGCACGTGGTTGTGGTGGCCGACGATGGGGCGAAAGCTTTGAAGGCGTGCAAGGAAAACACCTTTGACCTGATCTTGATGGACGTGCAGATGCCAGTGCTGGACGGAATGGAAGCAACGGCTGCGATTCGGCAAACCGAGCAAAGCACCGGGCAGCACGTTCCGATCATTGCGATGACGGCCCACGCCATGGCGGGCGACCGGCAGCGCTTCCTGAAAGCCGGGATGGACGGGTATGTGTCCAAACCGATTCACTCGCGGGACCTGCTGGAGGCAATTGAGTCGGTGCTTTCGGCGCCCGGAGCCTAGCAATCCGAATCGAATTCAAAAGACCGATTTGCTCTTCCCTATTTTTGGGTTTATTGAGACTTGTCCAGCCGATTGATCGGCCGCGAGTAACGGCGTAGCGCGCAAAGCGGATAAAAAAGCAGGCTGATCGCCTCGCCTAGCAGCCATGCTCTTCCCGATGCCGGTTGAGCTCGGCCAGAGCAACATCACAGGCGGCACGCGTGTCCTTCGTTGCTTCGCGCCATGCCTCGCTTTTCATATCCGGAATTGTCAGCCCAGCTTTCGAGTTCTCCAGGACTGCTGCAATGTAGAGCTTTTCCAGTCGCTCACGCTCTTCGCAAGACACCGTGGATCATCATACGGCCCGAACCTGAAATTTGCATGAGGGATAGCACTTCGTTGCAGTGCGCGCCGCTGTTTCCGCGCTCCGGCCGCGCCATGGAACGCGCTTCGAATCGATCCACGTTGCATGTCTGAAGTTGTCCGATGGACTCGGCAAGGATCATCACCGCATCACGCCAATCGTTCAGTAGTTTTGGACGTTTCTTGCACGCCGACATGGCCAGCGTAGCGGCGATCACGGTACGGGCGGGCGGCATTCTTACCCCCCTAGGCCCTGACCCTGTTTCGTGGGCCGCTGCTCACTTATGTCGATGGATCGACCCGGATTTGCGCTAGTAATCGGTAAAGGCAAGCCGAAACTCAAGGCGGCTGACGATACAGTGGAAGGCGAATGTCCGATTCAGCGGCAGCGCCCCTCACCTGGCGCTCGTCCCAGCATGGCGTGTCACAACATGACGATGGAATCGTTCGCGCACCCGGTCGGAGCAGTCCCCGGGAACCCGGTGTATATTGAATCTCCGGGACTCGAAGTTCCGATCCTCGGTTTTCAAGGAGATGTGATGTTTCGTCGGATTGCGATTGCTTTTTTCAGCCTGACTGCCTGTCTGGTTTTCGCGTACCAAGTGGATGCTCAACGGGCGCCCTCCGCCGGCGCGCCGCCTCTAGGAGCTCGGGGCCGCAGGCCAAGCGTTCCGACCCCTCCTCCGCTGTTCTTTAAAGAGACATGGCGGATTACGGGCGCACCTCATGCGATCGCTCCTGGCGAGGTAGTCGTCACCAACCCAAACCTCGAATTCAAGATGTATGGGCCATCAGCAACGGCCTCGGATCCGGACAAGCGAATCTGGATATCCGGCCCTCCCGGTCCGGTCAACATCTGGACCGGGATGTGCACGACGCCGTTTGCCGCAACCCTGCGCGACAAGAACAACTACGTCGACCTGACCGGTCTGGCGAAAATCCGCTGGATCACTCGGGCGTCCGGTTTTCACGCTGTTCGGCCGCTCATTAAGCTGATGGATGGAACCTTCCTTGTTGGCGATCGCGCGGATGCCTCCACCACCACATTTTTAGAAAGTGAATTCACGTTTGCCGGCTTGCGGTGGATGAAACTTGACATCGATCGGGTGGTGACCGTGGGGCGCTACGGGCCGCTGGGCGAAGCTTCGAATTGGGCTGACGCGCCGGACCTCAGCCAAGTGGATGAGGTAGGGTTTGTCGATTTGATTCCTGGGAGCGGCCACGGCTCCGGAGGTTACGTGAACGTTGCCTCATTTGAGGTGTACGGAACACCGGTGAAGCGGGGCGGAGGGCACTGACAGACAGTCCGGACCCGGACTTCAGGACCGCTGGCTGAAACGGAATCACTTCCGCGGATGACGCGTTTTTCCGTCAAGCGGAAGTGGACGCGACGTGACGGAAAAAATCGCGTCGCGCTCCGCGGTTCTACTGTTTGGGTGGCGCCGGCGGAGACGGCTGATTGAACTTCGCAGCGTCAATCGGAACGTTCGTTTGCGCAGAACTCAGCTGTACGTCTGAACGCCCGTCCGTCCAGGTCGTAATGACGTGAAACGGCAGCTTGACTCCAGCCGGGACGACGTCCCGGTAATCGCTGTAGTCCACCTCTACCGGCACCCGCCCGATGATCGTATCGGCGTAGCGCACCTGCCGCACCAGCAGGCCGGACTGCTTATCAAAGTACAGCTTTATCGCGGAGCGTCCGCCGTTGGCTGTCCCCTGCACGACCACCACATCCTTATCGTCAATGCTGCTCGAACCCACCCGCGGTTTCGTGATGGCCTGCCTGATTCCCGCCGGAAACGAGAGCACTGCATCCAGCCGGACAGCATCCAGGTCTCCATTGCTATACGCGATCACGGGAAATGGCTTGTCCGAGCCAGGCGCCGCGATCCATCCGTGACTGCCATCGCATGTCGTCGTTCGGTCTCCGCCGTCCGTATGCACGATCATGGTGCGCTGATTCGGAGCCTTCACATAAATGTCCACAGGCGACTGCGGTTCCGCATACCCCTGATATGTGCCCTTGAAGACGATGCTTGTGATGGCGGCTGCCTTCTGCGCTCCTCCCACCGCCTGAAGATATTTGTCAAAGATCTGATCGGCGGAAGGCGCCCCAGGCACTTGCTGGATAACCTCAACTTCATTGGGATCGGGATCAGGAGGCGCGCCATACTGATCCCTCAGGCTGGGCGTGATCTTGGGTGCGCCTTGAAGATTGCGATGGCAGGTATAGCAGGTCACTACGCGCGCTCCCCCGAAATTGTTCCGGTTGATGGACTGCACCATCAGAATCATTCGGCGCGCCGCCGCCTTGCGGGGCGTCTCCAAGGCGTAGACACTCCAATCGCCCTCCACTTTCGGTTCGACATGGCAATCGGTGCAGTTATAGTTCGTGGACGCGGCAATGAATCCCATCGTGTCCATGAATTCATCCACCGGGATTCCCTTGAGCACGGTAACGTTTTTGAAAGCCTGTTCCGACATGAGCTGCTTTGCCGGCGCGGTTTGTCCAGACGCCGATGCGAGATTCAGCAGCCACACGGCAATTATCGCTACGGCGCCGCGTACTGGCGGCCCGGATACGAACTTCATGATTGTCTCCCGTTCCTGGATTCTCGATTTGATCGATGCGCCTGGAGTGTGGCGCAGCCCGTGTGATGCGGCTCGGTCTTCCGCTTACTTCTTATCGTCTCCACCCACTCCGTCCAGGGGCCGTCCTTGCCAGAATGAGTGCTCAATGGAATAGACACAATACTCTTCTCGTATGTCTCCGTATGCCGTACCATCCGGCCTTTTACCCCAAAGACCTTTTTGGATTTGCTGGGAGGAGTTGATCAGCTTCAACTTCAGCTTCCTGCCACCCCAGACCCCCGTATAGGCCTTCGGATCCGTAAGCGTCAGGCTGAACTCCAGACGTATCGTGATCCAGGCGCGTGTAACGCTCCTCCAGACGCATCTGGTCGCTGTGGATTGAGCCGTATGGATCGATCCAGGTCCGGTCGTCGTAACCGGACGATTCCACCACCAAGGTGTCGCCATCCCAATGCGCCGTGGTATATCCGTACCATCGCGGCTTTGCCTCAGCCCCGGGGAGTTTGCGCCCGTCCGTCCACAGATCGCGCCACATGCGGTCCCGTTCGAAGAACTCCACGAATTCATTCGGAAGCTTAACGAATCGGTAGTTACTGTAGTCCAGGTTGCGCGGATAACCGGAAGGGTCGCACTCGAACAGCGGATCGTTCCAATCCTTTTGATCCTCGTAGAAGCCAAAGGCCAGCGGGCTCCTTCTGGCGGATGCCCTCGTCTTGCTCCACTTCTCCTTTCCCCAGTCCGTCAGGGGAGGACGATTGGGGCCTAATGCAACATCGAATCCTCCGGGGTTCTTCCAGATGCCGGAGATGTCATGCGGATCAAAGGCTTCGGTCTTTGTCGCCGGAGCGTTCGGCGCCTGCGTTGGCTGACTGTTCTGCGCAAAAAGGATGTGCGTCAAAGCCAATACGCTGACAAGAGCAACGAACGAAGCCATGAAACGATACCTCATGGGGAAACTCCCTTCCTATCGCGGGTCACGAAGACCTCCGGCCCCCGGTTCCTTACTTCTCCTGCTCAGACTCGGGCCTCTCGCGGGTGTCTTTCGGCATCTGAACTTCAACTGCCGTGTAGCCCGGCTTTATCGGAAGCGTGTTCATGTCGACGGCCTCCGGTCCCATTCCGCACCGGCCGCTGCCACCCAGCCTTTTACCATCGGCGACAAACACGAATTGAGTACAAGTCCCGAAATGTCCGGTCGTGCTTGGCGGGAACGAAGCTCACCAGAAGTTGATCCCCGGGCTGGAATGTCTTCTTCGTCCAGCCATTGGCGAGAGCATTTCCCGGACTTACTGTTTCGACGCCCCAGGTCTCCTCTTCGCCCTGATCATTCTTCAGAGTGAAATAAATCTGAACGTGGGGATTGGCCCATATGTATTCCTTCACCGTCGCCTTCGTCGTGATGCGATGACCAAAGTCATACACCCCGGCTGTTCCATGATGCCCGAATCCGGGCGTACAAATCACCAGCAAGGCCAGGATCATCGCACAAAAGGGAATTAGAAGCTTACGCGTCATGTGACATCTCCTGAATCTAAGAATGCTATGGGTTCACCGGCCGCTTTGTCTCGGACCATACACAGATGTCCTCGGGCAGATCGTTGTACTCCGAGCGTGCCGGCTTTTCTGCCAAACGAAAAATCTTCTTGTCGCCTTTCCAGGTTCCGACATATGTCTTGGGGTCAGTGATGTTCAGGGTCAGCTCCAGATGGTCGTGATCCACGCGACGGTAGCGCTCTTCCACCGTCATCTCGTCGCTGTGCGGGGAGCCATATTGGTCGAGCCAACTGGTGTCGGTAAAGTTGTTCGAGTTGACGACGAAGGTGTCTCCCTCCCAATGGCCGACCGCGTATCCATACCAGCGCGAGTCCGCATCGTCGCCCGGAAGTTTTCGCCCATCCGTCCATATGTCGCGCCAAACGCGATTATTCCCGAAGAACTGAATTACTTCGTCGGCAGCCTGAGCAAACCTCATTTCCGGGCGGCATGGGGCCCCACAGGATGCGTGGGAAACCGGTCGGATCGCACCACCGGACCGGATCGTTCCAGTCTTTTTCGTTCGGAACAGCTCCGTTGCCTAATGACTTGGCATCGTATGCCGTCTTTGTCTTGTGAAACTTTTCCAGGCCCCACGGCGTCATTGGCGGCCGATTGTTGCTCGTTTCGTTCAGGGCGCCCGGTGGCCGCCCGATGGTGGTGATGTCCCAATAATCCGGATAGATCGTGCGCGTCAAAAGGCTTGTTCGAACCGGCCGGGGTTCTGTCTTTTTGTGGCCCCTGCTTACTGTTCTGGGCCAATGCGACTGACGACGGGAGCACTACGGTGAACGCAGTCATCGCAACCATCAAGCGACTTCGCACTTTAGAACTCCTTTTCGCAGCTCGTCTCTCGGGTAAACCGAAAGACATTCGACTGCAATTCCCACAACGACGAACCCGCAAGGGCAGTATCCCTTTCGAACCGTAACAGCATGCAGCTTTTCGGCGGAGACAAGTCCCCTTGGGTGGCCAGTTTATTGGAAGGGCCATGCCGGTGTCAATGGCCGTTCAGCGAAGTGGCCTTTCAGCGAAGAGCTTGGTGCCCTGGGCGAGGTTTGGGCAACGCGGCTCGTAGAATGTGCTCGTCTACCGGGCGACGACGCCCATCGCCAGGCACAGGTGCGCGGACCTGCGGACGGCATAGTTCGGCGCGACACATTCCGGGTCGCACATCGGAAATTGGCGACGACTCCAAGATGCTCGGATGGGTGTGAGGGACGAGTGAACAACAAACGGGCTCCAGCACCACCGCAATTCCACTGTGCGAGGCCCATCGGATCTGTCCGGTCATGAAACTACCCAACCGACGTTGCCGTCCGGAAGAAGCCAGCTACAACCGACAGATCACAAGCACGGCGACGATTCGGAGCATGGTCCGAATCGCGGAATTATTTGACGGCACCCTGCTGACAGCACGGACTCACGCGCGCGCTATCAGCCCTAACTGGGAATAGCGGCGCCCGTCAGCTCCGCCAAAGCGGCGCGCAGTTCCTTGAGTTTGGGCGGCTTATTCAGCACGCGATCGACGTTGGGCGGGACGTCGCCTTCGGCGACCAGCCGCTGGCCCCAGCCGGTTAGCAGGATGACTGGCGTGCGATGGCGAATCGCTCTTGATCGCGCTCGCGACCTTGCGGCCGTCCACGTACGGCATCCCGAGATCGGTGATCACCACCGCGAAATGCTCGTTGCGCTCCTCGGCGGCGCGGAAAGCGTCGATGCCCTCCTGCCCGCCATTGGCCGTGACCACGGCATGGCCATCCGCTTCCAACGCGTCGCGCAGCGACTTGATCAGCAGCGGATCGTCATCCACGCTCAGAATGCGCAGGCGCGGCGGCATCGCTTCGGGCACAGCGCGTATCTGAGCGTCGCCGGCGCTGGATAGGGCGGCCGGGAACCGAAGGCGCATGGTGGTTCCTGCGCCGATGGCGCTTTCCATTTCGATCTCCGCGTTGTGCCGCCGCGTGACGCCATACACCATCGCGAGACCGAGGCCCGTGCCGCGCTCGCCTTTGGTGGTGAAGAACGGCTCCAGGCAGCGGCGCCGGGTGTCCTCGTCCATGCCGATGCCGGTATCGGCCACCTCCACGTCCACTGAGCCGGCATTGCGCCGCCTGCCTTGGTGCGGATCGTCAGCGTCCCGCCATCCGGCATGGCATCCACGGCATTGAACACCAGATTGATCAGGGCCTCGCGGATTTCGCTTTCGATGCCCGCCACCGGCGGAAGATCTGGTCGCCAATTCCAGTTGCAGGTTCGATCACGATTCCGCGCTGCTGCGGCATGTCGAACCAACGCGCGCGAGTCAAGTCGATCACCTGCTGCACCAGCATGCTTAAGTCCACCGGCGACAAGCACCAATTGCGGTTCGCTGCTGGCGATAAAACTCGCGCATGCGGGCGACCGTGTGGGCCACATCGCCGATGGCGCGCTGGGTTGTCTCCAGGTATTCGCGGGTTCGCTTGGACAGGTTGGTCTCCTGTTCCAGCAACATTTCCGTGTAGAGCGCCACGGGCGAAATGGCATTGTTGATGTCGTGCGCGATGCCGCTCGCCATCTGCCCCAACGCGCGCAGCCGCTCCTGTTGCATCACGGCCTGTTGCGTCTGCCGCAGGTCGTCATAAGCCTGCTGCAGGGCGCTGTAGACCTCCGATTGATGCGACGCCAGCGCGACATGCTCGCTGAGCTGTCGCAGGAATTCGCATTCGCCGCTGCTGAAACTGTTGGGCTCGCGGCGGGCGGCCACCAATATTCCAAACACCTGGCTTTCAAATAACAACGGCGCCGCCACGAACGCGCGCAATCCGCTGCGCGCCAGACGTTGCGGAAAAGGAAAGTCGATCTGGCGGACATCCTGCTCGTAAACCAGGTGCCCGCGAACACACTGCGACAGGCCGTTCTGGTCGATGCCGATGTGGGCTTGCTGGGTCATAGCCAATTCCATGGCCAAGGCTTCGCTGCGCACACCCACGCAATTGACCACCACTTCGGCGGCATGCGGGTCGTACAAACAGACGCATCCGAAATCGATCGGCAAGCTTTCTTCCAGGCTGCGAATCACTACTTGAAAGATGCTGCGCAGGTCCTGGCGCTCGCCGATCGCGCGCGTGATCTGGCCCAGCAGATTCAGGCGCTCCAATTGAGTCTGCAGTTTCTGTTCCGCCACTTTGCGGTAAGTGATATCGCGCGAGCTGCCAAGAAAGCTGACGGCGCGGCCGGCCTCGTCCTGGAGAACTTTGCCGCGGCACCATACCCATCGAATGCTTCCATCCCGCTGCTTGATCCGGCATTCGAATTCGCACACTCCGCCTTGATCCACAGCCGTTTGGAACTTCTCCTCGACTGCCGGACGGTCTTCCGGAAGCACGTTTTCGAAAAGCTGATCTCGTGTCGGCTGCGCCGCGCCCGGCATCGTAACCGAGAATTTGATCGTGGCGAGCGGAGCGGTCCACACGTCCCGTGATCAGATCCAGATCCCATCGGCCGATGCCCGCCGCCTCCAGCGCCAGATCCACGCGCTCTTCGCTCCGCCGCAGCGCTTGTTCGGTGCGCTTGCGTTCCGCTATCTCCAGCTCCAGCTCTCTGGTTCTGATCTGCACGCGGCGATCCAGTTCCTCGTTCGCTTCGCGCAGTTGCTGGCGTTTCTTCCGCTGGGACTGCGCCACCAGGCTCACCAGCAGCGAAACTCCGATCAAGAGAGCCAGACGGCTGGGATCGGTGCTGCGCACGCGGAAACCGGGAGTCGCGAGCAGCGGAATTCCGACCATGGTGATCAGGCACGCCATCGCACCCGGGTACGTAGCCGCCAAACCACGCCGTTACGAAGATTGCGAACAGGAAGAAGAAGACGTAAGGAAAATCGACATGTTTCGGAACAAACAACGCAATGGTGGCTTGAATGCCGATCGCGACCAGCAATGTGACGAAGGGCAGAAGATAACGGACGATGGGACCGGGCCGAATGAACAGACGTGTCGATAATGCGCGTGAGTATTTTGGGTGGGCGCATGGGCTAAAACTCCAGACGTGCGCCGAGCTGAATCTCACGGCCGGGAAGCGAGGATGTAATGGTGCCAAATGCGGGCGAATCGATGGAGTTCACCGGAACACCGAGATTGGTGTGATTCAGCGTGTTGAAGAACTCCGACCGGATTTGCAGGCGCCGGGTTTCGGCGGATCCCCAGGGAAACGATTTGGACATCGCGATGATCGATGTTATTGACTCCGGGCGCGCGCAGGATGTCGCGGCCGGCGTTGCCATATTCGGGTGTGGAGGGAATCACGAACGCGGACGTATCGAACCAATCATTGATGGACTGCTGATTGATGGACTGCTGTCCGGAGGGCAGCGCGCCGCTCGCGAGGCGGTTCGGGCGGCAGTTGTTGCCTTGCGCATTGATGTCCGCGCAGGACATCAGCACGCTGAATGGCGTCCCGCTTTGCGCGGTGAAGATGCCGCTCAATTGCCAGCCGCCGAGTGCGCTAATTCACCAGCTCGCGGGCGCGCGATCGCTCCACCGGCGCCTCGGCCGAACGGAATTTCCCACACCGCGCTTCCCACGAAAACCTGCGGACGATCGAAGCTGGAGAGCCCGCGATCCAGGCCCGGGTTGAGCGGATCCTGCGGATATTGGCCGCTGGCGATGACGGTGTCCGTACCGTTGCTTTGATTGTCGATGGACTTCGACCAAGTGTAGGAACCCAGAAAATACAGGCCGCCGCGAGAAGCGTTTTTCAATCCTCGACTGCAGCCCGTGATAGATGGAATGAGCGCTGTTGGAAAGCTCGCGGATCTCGCCGAGCGCCGGTCCATACGGCTGGCGTGTGGTGGGGTCGGTGGCGCCGGGCAGCGCCGCGTTGATGTTGGACGCCGTCAGCAACCGGTTGCCGCTGGTGCCGACGTATGCTACCTCAAGCATCAAAGCACGGATTGATGCGCTCGCTGCACGGTAAAGCTCCAGGTCTGCGAATATTGATTGCCGTCGGTGGGAACGATGTAGCGCTGGTTGCCCGTGGGCGCGTTCGCCGAGGGCATCACCAGGCTGGCAGCGCGCTGCTCAGCGTGTAGGTGGGCGCGCTGAAGGGAAACTGGGTGATATTGCCGAGATAGTAAAACGGGACGTTGAATTCGTTGCTGTTGAGCGCTCCCGCCGCTCCATACGGATCGATGAAGCCGATGCCGTATCCCGCGCGAATCACGGTTTTGTCGTTCGCCGAGTAGGCCAGGCCGATGCGCGGCGCCAGATCCTTATAGTCCGTGTTGACCAGCCGCTCACTGGTGTTTTGGCCCGCGATCAACATGGTCCCGGTCGCCGGATCGAAATTCGACAGCCGGTCATGCATTTCGCGCGGATACGGCATGATGTCGTAGCGGGCGCCGAGGTTGACGGTCAGTTTGGGCGTGAGTTTGATGTCGTCCTGCGCGAAGAATCCCACGCGATAGGAAATCAGCCCCACCAAGCCGGGCGGAAATTCGTCGCGCAGTATTTGATAGGGCGCGCCCACCAGGAAACTGGCAAACGCATTGCCGCCGGGCGTTCCAACCAGCGAACTGGTGGATAGATTCAGGAAAGTATACAGGCCGCGGCCGTAAACCAGATAACCGGTGCTGCCCATCTCATGCTGGTAATCCACTCCCGCGTGAATAACGTGGCGTCCCTTCACCCAAGTGATCTTGTCGCTGGATTCCAGTCGCGTTGTATCGAGCTGCAAGGGAGTGAGTAAGCTGTCGCCGATGTCGAACAGCCCGGCCACATCCAGGTTCGACAATCCGGAAGTCTGCGGACTCATGTTGATGCCCGGAATGCCAAATTGCTGCGAAAGATTTTGGCCGTAATCCTCCTGCGTGAGCGTCCGCGGTTTGCCGATTCAAGCCGATCCGGACTTCGTTCAGCAATGTGGGGCTGATTGTGTAGGTGTAACCGAGGCCCGCGTTTTGATTGCGCGCGCGACGTGGGCCCGGCACCCTCGATCGTTCCGCCTAAAGGCAGGCCCAAATAGAGAAGGGACCAGACGCGCCGGTATTCTGGAACGATTCGCGCGCAAAGAGCGTTATTCTTGGCCGAGAATTGGTGATCCACCCGAACATCGAACGACTGCACATTTGAGGTGTCCACGCGCGTCACTGCGTAGTTGTTGAACGCCAGCGGATTGCCGAAAGAGTCGAACTGGTTGGGCTGCGGCAGCAAGGAGGTGATTTTCACGGCGGCCGGGATCCAGCAGGCTGGCCGGGATGATGTTGTTCGGAAACGGCGTGCGCGCGAACGAAGAACCCAACGGATTGTAAACGATGGCGCCGCCCGGCCCGAGCAACGCGGAGAAATTGCCCGCCGCGCTGGCTGCTCAGCGGCACGCTGGTCACCATGGGTTGGGCGCTGTGAGTGACGGTGCCCTGGTAATCGGCGAAGAAGAAGGTCTTGTTGCGCCGGATGGGCCCGCCCATCGATCCGCCGAATTGGTTGTAGCGCAGCGCATTCTTGGGCTGGCCGGTTCGGTTCGAGAAAAAGTTCGGCCGCGTCCAGCGCGTTGTTGCGGAAGAATTCGAACAGCGATCCGTGCCACTTGTTCGTGCCGGATTTCGACTGCAGATTAATTACGCCGCCGGCGACGTTGCCGTATTCGGCGGAGTATGCCCCGGCCTGCACCGAAAACTCGCGAACGTCTTCCAGCGGAATATTGAAGTCGTTCCCGCGGCCTTGCGTCGATGACGTGGTGGAAATGCCATCCACCAGATACAGATTTGCCTTGGTGCGCTGCCCGTTGATATTCACCGGATTCGGCGAGCCCGATTCGCCGGGCGCTCCCGGATTCACTCCGGCGCTCAAATCGATCAGCTGCTGCCAGCTCCGGCCATTCAATGGAATTTCGGCGACCTGTTTGCTCGCGATGACCTGCGAAACATCGGCGCTCTCGGTGGAAAGCAACTGCGTTCCGGATGCTTCCACCTGAACCGATTCGGATGCCGCTGCCGATATTCAGCGCGAAATCCACGCGCACGGTCTGGTTCACTTCCAGGTCACCGGTCCGAATACCTCGGTCTCAAATCCTTGCTTGGTAGCGCTCAACGTATACGAACCGGGAATTACGGTCGGGCTTCACAAAAAGCCCATCGCCATTGGACTCGACAGTCACTTCGCGTGCCGTTGTCGTTAGATCGAACCACAACTTTGGCTCGCGGCACAAGCGCGCTGGATGGATCGCGCACCTCGCCTCGAAACACGCCGCCGGAGGTCTGAGCATTTACGACGCTGCCGATCAGCGCGGCACTGACGAACACTTTTCTGGCAATCGAAAGACAGCCGATCATTGGAGCCTTTCTTATTTCCCATGGGTGTACCACCCGCGAGCAATGATGTTTTAGGGCATTCCTCTTATCGGCTGTGTCTTTGCCACGCTTTAATGGGCGTAAACACGATACGTCTATAAAGAACCAGGTCGAAAAGGTCGATCCCTATCACACGTAATCTAAGAGGAATAGCCGGGATATAGCTTGTAATCAACGGGTGGGGGTGGTGACAGGAAGGATTAGGACTTGAGAGTCGCGAACCTGACGGATTCCCGCATTCTGATTGTTGATGATCAAACTGCAACCTCCAAGTACTAGCCGCAGTGCTGGAATTTGCGGGTTACATCAATGTTACCTGCCTGAGCGACTCGCGCAATATTCTCGAAATGTTCCAGGAGGTCCGGCCTGACCTGATCTTGCTCGACCTCCATATGCCGCATGTGGACGGCCTTGCCGCCATGGATCAGCTGGCGACGGCGATCCCGCAGGACGACTATTTGCCCATCCTGGTGCTCACCGGCGACAACACATCTGAGGCGAAGGAAAAGGCGTTGTCGCACGGCGCCCATGACTTTCTCTCCAAGCCTCTTAACCGGACCGAGGTGCAGCTTCGGGTGAAGAATCTGCTGGAGACTCGCCATCTTCATCTTCAACTGAAGTCCCAAAATGCATCGCTGGAACAGCAGGTACGCGAGCGAACCGAACTGGCCGAAGAGCTCGGGCAGCACCAACCAAAAGCTGCGCGATACGCAGGCGCACCTGATTCATTCCGAAAAAATGGCCGGGCTGGGCCAACTTGTGGCGGGCATCGCGCACGAGATCAATAACCCGCTCGCTTTCGTGATCAACAATATCTTTATTGTGCAGGAATCGCTTGAAAAACTGGCCGCCCAGAGCGACGAACTGCCCCCCAGCGCATCGGACAAGAGTCGGCAAGATGCAGGCGCGGATCGGCGACGCTACGTTTGGCGCAACGCGAGTGAAAGAACTGGTTACGAAACTGCGAACTTTTTCCGGCTGGACGAGGGCACCGTTAAGACCATCAACATCCACGAAAGCATCGAGTCCGTCCTTCTGTTTTTGCGGCACAAGATGGAAGGCCGGATCGAAGTGGAACGCCATTACGGAGACGTGCAGATGCTCACCTGCCTGGCGGGCGAGTTGAACCAGGTGCTCATGAACATTGTCGCCAATGCCATCGACGCCATTGAAGGACCGGGACGCATCACCCTTGCGACCGAACAGCACGACGGGCAATTCGTGATTCGGGTCCGTGATACCGGGAAAAGGAATACCCGAAAATATCCGCAACCAGAGTCTTCGAGCCGTTTTTTACCACCAAGCCGGTCGGGAAAGGCACTGGGCTCGGGCTGGCCGTTTCTTACGGAATTATCAAGGCGCATCGCGGCTCCATGGAATTTTCAAGCAGAGCCGGCGAAGGCACGGAGTTCATCTTGAAGATCCCCATGTCGAATTGAGTAACCATGGCATGACCGAGCAGCCCTATAAGCCAAGAGTGCTGGTGGTTGACGACGAGCCGCAGATTCTGGAATCGATCCACGCTCTGCTGGAAGACGATTTCGATGTCGTCGCCAGCAACGATGCAACCGAGCGCGGTGGAGTTTCTCAAGGACGCGCAGATCGCCGTCATTCTCGCCGACCAGAGAATGCCGAAGCTGACCGGCGGCGAATTCCTGGCGAAAGCGCGCGAAATCTCCGACGCCACGCGCATTCTCATCACCGGCTACGTGGATATCGATGCTTTGATCCGAGCTGTCAATGACGGTCAGATCCATTCCTATATCCCCAAGCCCTGGGAGCCGGCCAATCTTAAAGTCACGGTGTTGAAGGCGGCGACATACGCGAAGGAGCTGAGCCAGCGCAAAAAAGGCGGCGGAAATTGTGAGCCGAGCAACAAAAGGCGCTGGCGCGTTCCGAGGCCGCTTACCGGCAGCAGACGAAGATCCTGCGATCGGTGCTCGACAGCATGAGTGACGGCGTTTTAGTGGCCAATGAAGACGGGAAGATGTTGCTGCTGAACCCGGCCGCCGAGCAAATGGTCGGGCACGGGAGCTACGCGAAACGCCTCAATCGGAATGGAGCAAGCGCTACGGAGTCTATCGGCCCGGGAACCGCCTCATCTCTATCCGGCTGAGGAGTTGCCTTTGGCGCGGGCCATGCGCGGCGAAACCGCGGATGGAATTGAGCTGTACGTGCGTAACGCATCCAAGCCGGACGGCATGTTTGTCAGTGTCAGCGTGCGGCCCCTCAAGGATGATGGCGGCGACATCAAAGGCGGCGTGGCCGTGGTCCGCGACATCACCTCGCAAAATCCGCTGAAGCCATGTTGCGGCAAGCCAAGGAAGAGGCCGAGCGGGCCAATCGCGCCAAGAGCGAATTCCTTTCGCGCATGAGCCACGAGTTGCGCACGCCGCTCAATTCGATACTTGGGTTTTGCGCAGCTTCTCGCGCTGGCCGGTCTTGGCGGCCCAGCATCAGAACAACGTGCAGCAGATTCTGAAGGGCGGATACCATCTGCTCCAGTTGATTAATGAGGTGCTGGATCTGGCGCGCATTGAAGCCGGCCGGCTCAGTCTTTCACCGGAACCAGTTCAGATTAAGGATGCGTTGACGGAAGCCCTGGATCTGGTGCGGCCCATCGCGAGCTCACAAAATATCACGCTGAGCGCGGATTTCTCCGTCCATGGCGAGCGCTATGTCCATGCCGACCGCCAGCGCCTGAAACAGTATTGCTGAATCTGCTTTCTAATGCCATCAAATTCAATCGCAGTAACGGGCTGGTGGTGCTGACTTGCCAGGATACCCGGAGCATGGTCTGCGTATCGAAATTGCGGACACCGGCTCGGGCATCGACGCAGGAAGGGCTCAAAAAGATTTTCACTCCGTTTGAGCGCCTGGGCGCGGACCGGAACGCGGTGGGAGGAACGGGCTTAGGTCTGGCGCTGTCCAAACGCATGGTCGAAGCGATGGGTGGAACTATCGGCGTGGACAGCACGTTGGGAGTGGGAAGCCGGTTCCACTTTGAGCTGTCGCTGGTGGAACCCGCCACGGAGGCGCGAGTGGATCCAGACTTCCACGCGGGCTTGACGGCTTTAGAGCAGGCTGCTTCCTTTCGGGGAACCATACTTTACATCGAGGACAACCTGTCGAACATCCGCCTCATCGAGCAAATTTTGGCACGCTATCCGGGCGTACAATTGCTCGAAGCCACGCAGGGCAGACTGGGTCTGGATCTCGCAAATACGCACGCCCCGATTGGATTCTTCTGGATCTGCATTTGCCTGATATGCCGGGCGAGGAGGTGCTGCGCGCGCTGCGGGAAGAGCAACGCACGCGCAGAATCCCGGTTACCATCCTGAGCGCGGATGCGACGCCCGGCCAAGTGCATCGTCTCAAGGCGGCGGGCGCGCGCGAGTACCTGACCAAACCGTTGGATGTGCGGCAAATCATCGCTCTGCTGGAGGCACGCTGCGGCGGGAACCAATCCGCGGCGCAACCGCTGGCTGGAGCTGGCCACAGAGCGAAAAGCCGCACGAGCCTCTGCACTGGACTCCAGCGGCAGTCATGTTTATCGCGACTTTCCGCGGAACTGCTTCAGCAACTGCACAACGCCGTTCGGGACGGGGAAAAGGACCGTTTGGATGAACTCATCGCGGCGGTTGCGAAGGAAGACCCTCAGCCTGCGCGCGCCTTGCAGGAGCTTGCCGATAAGTACGAATACGACACTCTGATGAACTTGCTCGCCGACGCCAGCAAATGCCCGGAGGCGAGCAAGTGAAGGACGACCTGGATCGCCTGGCGCAGAGCGCGGGAATGCGGCGTATCTCCAATCCAGCCAGCGGCGCGGACGGCGCTCAACCGAAGAGCAACATCATGGTGGTGGACGATCAGCCGGCGAATCTGAAATTGCTGGAAGACCTGCTGACGCAGCAAGGCCACGCCGTGCGGTCGTTCCCACGCGGCCGACTGGCTTTGGATGCAGCCACGCGAATCCTCCCGGACCTGATCCTGCTCGACATCAACATGCCGGAGATGGACGGTTTCGAAGTGTGCAAGCGGTTGAAAACCGATGAAAAGCTGGCCCGCATTCCCGTTCTGTTCCTCAGCGCGCTGAATGAGACTGCGGATAAGCTGAACGCGTTTCGATCGGGCGGCGTGGACTACATCACGAAACCTTTCAGTTGGAAGAAGTCCGCGCGCGCGTGGATACCCATCTTCAGCTTCACCGCGCACACCAGGTGGAGCGCGAGCTTCTGGAACGAACGCTCAATGGCGCGGTAAAGCCTCTGTCGGACCTGGCACATCTCACTTCCCCACCTTGACCGAGCGCTCCGGCGCGCTGCGCAGCATGGTGGTGCATATGGCCGAGCAACTTCGATTTGCCCGATCGCTGGCAGTATGAACTGGCGGCCATGTTGTGCCTGATCGGCTGCATCACTCTCCCCACGGACGCGTTTGAGCACGCCTACGTCGGGGACAAGGCGTCCGCCGAAGAGGAGCGGATGTACCACGGGCACCCGGACGTTGGATTCCGGCTGCTTTCGCAGATTCCACGCCTGGAAAACGTGGCCGAAATGATTCGTCTGCAGCAGGTTGAGACCTCCAACTGGGCGGCAACGCTGTTGCGGAGCGGGGATCGCGCATGCTGAAAACCGCCCAGGAGCTGGATCGCCGGACGCTGCGCGGAATTCCGTTCCAGACCGCGTGCGACCAGCTTCGCGCGGCACCCGCGAAAATATCCAACCGCCTTTCTGGACGCCTTGCAGGATTACTCGCCCTCGCGGATGCACTTTGAAGTGAAGCGGCTGGACGTCGCACCAGTTGCATGCCCGGAATGATTTTGGAAGACGACGTGGTCACCGAGGAAGGCAGCTTGATGGTGATTTCCAAAGGCACCACGCTCACAGCACGCTGATCGAGCGAGTGCAGAATTTTGCCCGGACCCGCGGGATTCGCGAACCGATTCAGGTGCGGGCGCCGCAAGGTTCGCTACGCCGCGCGAGCTGCAGCGCGTATAGGCCGCCTATGTCGCAGACTAACGGCACAAAGCCACATCATGGCGGTGGATGACCAGCCGGCGAACCTGAAACTGCTGGAGGATCTGCTCAGCCGTCAGGGCCACGTGGTGCGATCGTTCCCGCGCGGACGTCTGGCGCTCGAAGCCGCCGCTGCGCAATCCTCCGGACTTGATTCTGCTCGATATCAACATGCCGGAGATGAGCGGCTTCCAGGTTTGCGAGCTGTTGAAATCGGATGAAAAGCTCGCCGCGATTCCGGTGATTTTCTTGAGCGCCCTGCACGACGCAAGCGACAAAGTACAGCGCCTTTCAGTGCGGCGGCGTGGATTATGTAACCAAGCCGTTTCAGGTGGACGAAGTACAAGCCCGCGTCCAGACGCATCTGGAAATCCACCAGCTGCAAAAGGAATTGCAGGGCTACGCCAATCATCTCGAGGAACTGGTTGCCGCCCGCACACGCGAGCTGGCCGAGACTCAGGAGCGCCTGAAATTGCTCGACCGGGCCAAAGAGCGATTTCCTTCGGCTCATCCATCACGAGTTGCGGTCGCCGCTCAATGGGCTTATTGGGAGTTGGTGAATTAGTGCTGGACGAGTTGGGGCATCGGAAGACAGTCGCGGAACTGCGCGAAATGTTCGAGCAGTCGCGGCGAAGGATGCTCACAATTTTGGATGATGCGCTGCTGCTGACGGAAATCGAGGTCGCAAGCGAAACCTTCTCGTCCGAGGCAACCGATCTGATCCCGACCCTGCACTGCGCGCTGGAAGGCGCCTCGGGATTTGCCCAATCGCGCGGAGTTGGCATTGAATTGGCCGGCGAGGGAGGCTGCGTCCTCGCCAAGCGGGACTTGCTGCTGAAAGCCATTCAAGCTCTGGTCGAAACCGCGGTGAAGTTCTCGAAAGCGGGCGAAGTTGTGCGATTGAAATGCGAAGTAGCCGGAACGAACTCACGTTCTGATTCGGGGCGGAGGCCGAATTCCTGAATCGGCGATCGCCAACTTCTTCCAAGTCTTTTCGATCGGCGAGGCGATCACTCCCGGAGGCGATCTCGGATTGGGGCCGCCAGTATCGCAACGCATTCTCGCGCTCTTCGGCGGCTCGATCACCGTGCGCAATGTGGATGGATCGGGAATTCAGCTTGCTGTAAGTCTAAAGAACGCCTCGCGCACGGGAACAACCGTAAAGCCGTGAACACAGCCTGGGCGCTGGCGCATGGACCGCGAAGATTCGCGGGGTTGCCCTTCCAGCAGCGCTCGATTTCAACACCTCTCGAATGATGCATCGCTATGTCTCCTCGAAGTTCGGCAGCTTTCCGTCGAGATACTCACGCAACGCCACATTCATGAGCGTTTGATATTGTTCGCGTTCGTGAGTCTCAGCGGGACGTATGGGCGCTCCTTCCGTCCTCTTAGG
>CAVXGM010000002.1:0-36549 GCA_963761265.1 Bryobacterales bacterium | reverse complement strand
TCGCACAAAGGGGGTCTGTCCGGCGGACTTAATTGAATTCGGGGATGCCCCAGAATTTCATCGCGCGGGTCGTGAGCAGGCGTTTTTGTTGCCGCCGTCGTTGCGGGATTGGCTGCCTGAGGATCATTTGGCGTGGTTTGTGATCGCGGCGGTGGATGAGATGGATCTCGAGGCGTTTTATGGCGCGTATCGCGTAGATGGTCATGGTCGCGCGGCGTATGACCCGGCGGTGATGGTCGCACTGGTGCTGTATTCGTTTGGGACCGATGGCGGTCGGCTCGCGGGATCGAGCGTCACTGTCGCCAGGATGTGGCTTTTCGGGTGATCACGGGTAATCGGGTCCTGATCACGCGACGATCGCACGGTTCTTGGTCGTCACGAGTCCGCGCTGGGCTGGCCTGTTCAGTTCGGTGTTGCGGCTGTGTGATCGGGCGGGGTCTGGTGGCATAGGGGATCGTCGCGATTGACGGCACGAAGTTTGAGGCTAACGCCAGCCGCGACGCCAATGTCGACTATGACCAGATCGCTCGGGAGGGTGATCGCGGATGCGATCGCGACCGATGAGGCCGAGGATGAGATCCACGGCGATGCTCGCGGGGATGAACTGCCCGAGGAGCTTCAGAGCGAGGCGGGGCGTCGGGCGTGGCTGGCGCGAGAGCTCGCGCGCGACCCGCAGCCAGATCAGAGATGACAAAGAAGCACACGAGCCGGCCGCAGAGCATGAGTTTGATCAGGCGCGGATCGTTGCCCCGGGTGCAGGGCCGGCATGGGGTGGCTGCTTAAAGTCCAAGCGCCAGCTTGACCAGGATCGCTGGCGCAACGCGGCGGGGGTGCCGCGATCGCGGTCAGCCGCGGCTGCGTGAGGCGGGCCGTGAGTCAGCAGGACGAGTTGGAGGCCGAGCGCCGCGGCAACAAGGCTTATGAGGGGTATCGGGTGCACGGGAGGATCAAGAACGGGCAGCGGATCGGACGCGCCGCCCAAGCCCTATGAGCCGCCCGACAGCCCGCCCGGGCGAGGTCAACGTGACCGACCCGGACTCGCGGGTGATGAAGGCGTTTCGTGGGTGGGTGCAGGGCTACAACGTCCAGACGGCGGTCAACGAGAACCAGATCGCCCTGGCCGGCGAGATCACCACGGAGACGATCGACTTTGGACAGCTGCGACCCCATGATCACACGCCACACGCTGCGAGAACTCGATCAGGCCGCACGTCAGCCAGCCGCCACCGGTCGCGCTCGCCGACGCCGGCTACTGGAACGAGCAGAACATGGACGACGTGACCAGCGAGCACGGGGTCACCGTGCTGATCCCTCCGGACTCAAGCCGCCGCGACCGGCGCGCGGCCCGGATTGGACCGGCGGTCGCTACAGCTTTATGCGCCGCGTCCTGGCCAGCAGAGCATCGGCGCAAGCGCTCTACCGCAAACGCAAACAGACCGTCGAGCCCGTGTTCGCTCACACCAAGCACAACCGCCATATCAATCGGTTTCACCGACGAGGCAGATCGGCGGTGCGGACCGAGTGGCGGCTGATCCTGATGACACACAACCTCACCAAGCTCCACCGCCACCAGCTCGCCGTCGGTCGGGGGCTGAGAACCCCAATCTCGCGGCACCTCGACTCGTCGCAAAGCCAGCCATCGCTCAAAGCCATCGCCTCGACACGCGCCGCCTTTGCGCGACAGCCTGTTCAACCGCTGCACCACGACCGGCGTCACTTTCGGGATTCTTCGAAACGCAGGATCGGATAGCTGGCCCAATCGAGGCTGGTGACGTTGGTCGCGTTGAACGTCACTTCTTCGTGGAACATGCGGCTCGCGGTTTGCACCAATTGCCCCGAGATCTGGCTCTCGACGTTGCCGGGATTCACCACCAGGCCGGAATCGATCGCGCCATAAAGATGCTTCGCCACCACTTTGCCGGTCTGTTTGTTGATCTCGATCTCGGCCACCGCCGCGCCATAGGAGGCGAGATGCGTGCCCATGCCAATGCCCCGCCCCGTGACGACGTGCTCGCGCGACAGGTTCGAAGCCGCCTGACGCGGCGTCCACTGCGCCGCTTTGGCCGCCGCATCCAGAACGCCCAGCCAGCGCTCGTCCTTGATGTTGCTGGCGGCGGAATTCGTAGGGATCGAGCTTCAGCAGAAACGCCAGTTGATCGATCGCCTGCTCGGACGTGAACGAAAACGACAGATCGAGCGGCGAGCGCAGCCACGCGGCCTTAGGATATCCCAGCCCCGGCACGTGATGATTCACCAGCCGCACATTCGGGATGTCGTACATTCCGCCGCAACACCGCGGATTCACCTGCATCGCGGGATTGGGCCGCCACTCCGCGGCAGGCGTTCCGAGCGCGAGCTGCTCCGATGTTTCGACGTCGCTCCAGTGATGCTGCCAGCCTTCATACTCATACGCGACGATCTTGCCTTCATCGTTGGCCGCCGCGCGAACCTCGCCCACGTGCGCCGGCCCGTAGTTATCCCAGCCATGCTCATCCCAACGCATGAATTGCAGGCGGACCGGCTTCGCGGCCAACTGCGACAGCAGCGCGGCAGCCTGCGCGACGTCGTCGTAGCAGCTATGGCCGTAAGTGCCGGATCCTTCGTAATACTGCACGCGAACTTTGTCCACCGGCAGTGACCAGAACGCGGGCGAGCGTGCGGCGCGTGCCGTAGACATCCTGCGTGGAGCACATCACCAGCGCCGAATCCGCCTTCACGTCGGCCAGCGCGCAGTTGGGCCCGAACGGCACATGCGCCTGATAGGGAGCGTGACAGGTATAGGCGACCTTGTGGGGCGCGGCTCCGATCGCGTCCGCCGCATTGCCGCGATCGATCACGACACGGTCGTCCGTTTTGGCGGCGCGCATCGCGGCATACAGCCCGGCATCGCCCGGAAAGCGACGGCGTGGTGTCCCAGGTGACCTTCAACTGGCGTGCAGCGCGCACGGCATCCCACTCGTTTTCTGCGACCACGCCGATGAAATCGCCCTTGCGCAGTACTCGCGCGCCGGGAATGTTTCGGATCGATGCTGCATCGATCGCCAGGACCTTCGCGCCCGCGCCATACGCGCCCTGCCCGCGCGGCCGAACCACGCGCCCATGCAGCATCCCAGGAACACGCACGTGCTGCATGTAGACGTACCGGCCGCAACCTTATCCGGCATGTCGTTGCGCGGGTACTCTGGTGCCGACGATCTTATATTGCGTCGGCTTTTTGACCGGCGCGGTACCCGTGAACGCCAGATGGAACTGTTTGTCGCCGACCAGTTCGCCGTAGGTGACGGATCGTTACCCCCGCCTGAAACAACGCCCTTCGCGACCGTGAGTTGCTCGAGCCGGCGCGTTTAACTTCTTCGATGCCATTTCGAGCAGCGCCTGCCGGGCTTCGGCCGCGGCCGTGCGTACCTGCGGGCCGCCGCGTTGAATGGAGGCGCTCGAATAGGTTCCGCCCTGATTGGGCGTGACGTTGGTGTCGAGCCGCACGGTCTTGAGCTGGCTCATGTCCAGATCCAGCTCCTCGGCCGCGACCTGCAGCAGCGCCGTCGAGTTGCCCTGCCCGAGTTCGGCGAAGCCGATGTAGACGGTCGCGGTGTTGTCGGCGTGGATCGCAAGCCACGTGTCCACCTGCTTGGGATCGGGCGGTCCGGCGACAGTTCCACGCGCCCGCGGCGCTTCCTGTGCCGAGCAAAACTTCGCGCAATGGAAAGCCGACCACCAGCGCGCCGCCGGCCTTCAGAAAATCGCGGCGAAGCGTGCTCATGCCTTCGCCTCCGCCATCGCGCGCGACGCCCGCTGCACCGCCTGAATGATCCTGCGGATAGGTTCCGCAACGGCACAAGTGCCCATTCATGCGCGTGCGGATCTGCGCTTCGCGTCGGGCTGCGGATTTTTCGACAGCAATTCGGAGCCTTCACGATCATGCCGTTGTAGCAATAGCCGCACTGCACGGCCTGTTCGTCGATCATGGCCTGCTGGACGGGATGCAGCGCGGGCGCTTGGCCAGCTTCTTTTGCGCCGCGTACCAGGCGGGCAGCCCTTCGAGCGTGGTGACCGATTTCCCACCGACCGCCGACACCGGCGTCACGCACGAGCGCGTTTCGACGCCATTCACCAGCACCGAACACGAGCCGCACTGCGCGAATCCGCAGCCGAAGCGCGGGCCCTGCAGCCTCAATTCATCAAAGCACGTACAGCAGCGGCGTGTCGGGAGCAGCATTAACGGTCCACGGCCGTTCGTTTACTTGAATTTTGATTCGCCAGCCATTCGCGAGCCTCCTCCAGGAGCTTTGTATAACCAGACAGCCTTGGATAACAGGTTATCAAATCAGGCTTTTATAAATCAGTCTTTCTTCCGATGCCAGCGGAATCCAAAGGATCATGCTGGAACCATCATGGCAACCGATCTTGTAAATCTCTCCGATGAATTGGCCGCCACCGTGGAGCGCGCTGCCGCGAGCATCGTGGCCGTTCACGCCCGGCGGGGCGTTGGGTCCAGCGGCATCTCCTGGCGCGACAACCTGATCCTGACCTCTAGCGAAGGTGTTCGCGTGGAAGAAGGCATCAAACTTTTGCTCCCGGACGGCCGCGTATCATCGGCTCGATTGCGCGGACGCGATTCCGGCACGGACCTTGCTGTTCTGGAGACCGACGCATCCGGTCTTCCTGCGCTGGAATTCGCCGGCGATATCGCGTTCAAGGCCGGACAATTGGCGATCGCGGTAGGGCGCACCGCCAACACCGGCCCGATCGCGTCCTTTGGAATCATCAGTGGAGTTTCGGCGAATGGAAAACATGGCGCGGCGGAAAGCTGGATCCGTTTGTTCGTCTCGATATCTCTGCTTATCCGACGCTCTCGGGCGGCGCGGCTTTGGACGCTCCGGAAAATTGATTGGCCTGGTCTCTACTGGTCTTTCGCGCAGTTCCGTATTTGCAGTCACGGGCAGCACCATCGATCGAATCGCGGGAAAATTGAGCCAGCAAGGCTATGTCAGCCGCGGCTTCCTGGGGTCGCGCTTCAGCCGGTGGCATTGCCTCCTGAGACGAAGGAGAAGCTCGAACAGGATAGCGGCATTATGTTGTTGGGGATTGAGCCCGAAGGACCAGGCGCGATGGGAGGATTGATCCTGGGCGATGTGCTGGTGGCTGCCGATGGCCCGCCGTTGGCGCAGGCGGACGCGCTGGCGGAGCTTTTGGAAGGTACACCGGCGGGCCAGGTTATGAAATTTCAGGTGTTGCGGGCTGGCGCCGTACAGGAGCTGGACGTGCGCATCGGAGAGCGGCCGAGGCGGAAGAGTTAACATCCGCGGGAGAATCAGCGTGCCACATCAATTTGGGGAAGTAGTCGAAAAACTGCGCCGCTCCACGGTGCAGGTGCAGCCGTGGCGGGTCGGGTGTGATCTGGTCTTTCGATGGCCGGATCGTGACGAACGCGCACGTGTTGGAAGGCGTGGCCAGGCCGGGCGCCGTCGAAGTGGAACTCTGGGACGGCCGCCGCTTGTCCGGCAAAATCGTGCAGAGAGATCGCCGGCGTGATCTTGGCGGTTCTGCGGATTGAAGCTTTGAACTTGCCTGCGGTCACCGCCGGCGATTCCAACGCGCTGCGCGTCGGTGAATTGGTGATCGCGGTCGGCAATCCGCTGGGTTTTATCGGCGCGGCTAGCACGGGCGTGGTTCATAAAGTTGCAGACCGGCGGTGGGTGGTCAGCCAGCTTCGATTGGCGCCAGGAAATTCCGGCGGTCCGCTGGCGAACGCTCGCGGCGAGGTAGTTGGAATCAACACCATGATTGCCGGCGGGCTGGCATTTGCGATTCCATCCCAGAGCGTGAATCGATTCTTAACGGCTCCTGGCGAAGAACCCGGCGGACTGGGCGTAGTGGTGCGGCCAGTTTGGCTAGAGCGAACGCTGCAACAAATCGGGCTCATCGTAGTCGAAGTGATTCCGCGCTCGCCCGCGGATCAGGCTTCGCTATTGCAAGGCGATATCTTAGTCGGCGCGCGCTCCCAACGATTCCACTCGATCCAGGACCTCGAAAGCGCGATCCACGCGAGCCGCGGAGGAGTTCTTGAGCTTCAATTCCGCCGGGGCGCGAGCGCCAACATCCGCACGGTAGCGGCACAGATGGCCGCTGGCACGGCCAAAGCGGCGTGATTCGCGTTCTGGTGGGATCGCGATCGGGCCCGGCTCCCACGCCATTGGAGAGTTCCATACGATCGATCGCATCGTTCGAGTTCGCCGGCTCCGTTAACCCGGATCAGTTTCCGTTCGACCTTTCGGGCGACGTATTACTCATCGAAGTCACGGACGCAGATGACTACGATTGGCGTGCGCTCGCCGACTTACCGATTCCAGTGGTTTTGCTTTTCGACCGCGCCGATTCCGCGTTGATCAGCTCGGCTTTGCGCGCGGGCATCCGAGGAGCCATCTCTTGGGACGCCACTCCGCACGAGATCGAAAGCGCCGTGCAAGCTGTGAACGAGGGGCTGGTGGTGGCTACGCCGGCGGCCATCGCCGGGCTTCTGCCGGATGCGCCGCCATTCGCGGAGGAGCTTGCCGAACCACTCAGTACCCGCGAGTTGGAAGTGCTGGAACTGGTGGCCGAAGGGCTCAGCAACAAGTTGATCGCCCACGGCCTCAACATCTCCGAGCACACCGTCAAGACGCATGTCGCGTCTATTTTCGCGAAACTGGGCGCGTCCAGCCGTACCGAAGCGGTTTCGCAAGCCATCCGGCGCGGTTTGGTGATGTTATGAATGCCCTCCGCCGTAGGTGACGCGCCATACTTTTTTGGCGCCGTCGTCGGAGATCACGAGCATAAAGCGCTATCTGTCTGGGGACTCATGTGCGCATTCGAATGTTTCCGCGGTGCCGATCTGGCCACAACTTCGACGGTGAATACGCCCGTGGGCACCCTGGTGGTCGACATTTTCGACGCCCGCACCAAGCATTTAATTTGGCGCGGTACGGCTCAGAAGACTCTCTCGGACAAGCCGGCCAAGAACGAGAAGAAGATCGAGGATTCCGTCCAGGGTATGTTCAAGCATTTCGCGCCACCCGCCAGCACTTAGTTCCACTGCGAGGGGCGCCGGGCGCGGGGCTAGAAAGCGGCTAACGCGCCCCTCCAATTCCTTGCAACGCCGCTGAATCGCGGCGCGGGTTTCGCTATTTTCCACCCGATCCAGAAAGCGCCAGACGGTGTCGGCAGCTTTTCTTGCTTCCTTCTTGGCCTTTTCGGAATGCTCCAGGCTTCCCGAATCGCGCGCTGTGGCAGCCATCTCCAGAAACGTAAACCCGAGTTGGATTTCAGTTTCAAGGAAATCGACCAGTTGACGCCGCGAAGGGCGAACAGTTCATCCAACTTTTTGGACCTCCCGAGCAAGTCCCGAAGAAACAATTCCAACGCGCAGCCGTCCGATGTAGGGAAAGGTTGGTCTCATTATGCCTGAAATTCAGAAGTGCGCTCATCCGGCCTGCAACTGCACCGCGCCGAAGGATAGCAAGTATTGCAGCCAGTATTGCGACGATGCCAGCGATACCACGGAGCTGGCTTGCAACTGCGGGCATCCCGGCTGCGCCGAAGAACTGGCGCACCAGGCATGAACTTCATTTTCGCCATGCCTGAAACGGATCAAGGCGGTTTCCACTCCGTCATCGAGATTCTAGACCGGCTTCTCAGCAAGCCCCTGCCCGAGAAATGGGGCAAATGGAAGCTCGACCGCGATCGGAGAGTCATCTACTACGATGGCCGGCACGAGTTCTGGTTTCCGCTCGGTCAAATGAACAACTCCGCGGAAGTTCTGGATTGGATCGTCGAACTTCATGAGAAGAGCTGGGCCACGCCGAAGACATCGGGAACCTGGTGGCGGCGTTGGATGATATCTTCGACCTGCAGAACAATATTTGCGGTTGCGGTATCGAGCATCGCTTCAACGCGAAGGAGCATGTCGCCAAACTGTTTCCCTCTTCCAATCAGGTTCCCGAAGCAAACTGACGGCGCCGCTGCCAGGGTATCGGCCGGTCAGACCGGCATCGGCAGATCAAACCTGCGAGCGACGACGTTAGTAGTATCATGCAATTGCTGGCGAGTACCACTCGCGAAAACCACGCCGTTCAGCGCAGAGGAGGATCGTGCCAACAGCCAAGAGCAGGCTTGCAGAGGTTTTTGAGAAACGAGAACAAGAGATCATCGCCCGGTGGATCGAGCAGCAGCAGGCTAGTGGGCCGCAAGCTTACTGCGGCGGAGCGCGAACTAGCCGCCCGGCAGTCCCGCGAGTTTGTGCGCTTGCTCAAGAACGCGATCCGGCAAGACAACAGCACCGATATCTCAGGGCCCGGCCTGGGCCGCGGTTCGAGAATTTCTGTCGGAGTTGTCGTCGCGGCGGGTTAAAGACGGCTACACTCCCAGCGAAACGGCCTCGTTCGTTTTTTCCATCAAACAGCCGCTCTTTTCGGCGTTGCGCGAACGATTCGGCACCGGACCCTCAAGCGTTGGGCGATGAAATCTGGCTGGCCACTTGCTTATGGACAAGCTGGGGCTGCTGACGACGGAGGCATTCCAGAAAACGCGCGAAGAAGTGATCTCGCGGCAGCAGCAGGAACTGCTGGAGCTTTCCACGCCGGTGGTGCGGCTGTGGGAGAACATTCTGGCCCTGCCGCTGATCGGCACGCTGGACAGCGCGCGCACGCAGGTGGTGATGCAGAATCTGCTGGAGGCCATCGTCCAGACGCGCTCCGATTTCGCCATCATCGACATCACCGGCGTTCCGGTGGTGGATACGCTGGTGGCGCAGCATCTGCTGAAGACGGTGGCCGCGGCGCGTCTGATGGGCGCCGATTGCCTGATCAGCGGCATCCGCCCGCAGATCGCGCAGACCATCATTCATCTGGGCGTCGATCTGACGCGACGTCACCACGAAAGCCACGCTGGCCGATGCCTTCGATCTGCGCTTGCGGCGCAGCGGGCACGCGGTGGTTCGCGACGCGAAGCGGCTCCGCCGCGCCGCGGCGAGGTAACCGTGGAACGAATTCCGATTCTGAAGATGGGCGAGTTTCTGCTGGTCACCATTCAGGTGGACATGCACGACCGGCTGGCGCTGACCCTGCAGGACGACCTGACCGCGCAGATCGTCAAACATCAGGCGCACGGCGTGCTGATCGATATTTCGGCGCTCGAAATGGTGGATTCCTTCATCGGCCGGATGCTGGGCAACATCGCGTCCATGGCGCGTCTGCTGGACGCCGAGACGGTGGTGGTGGGGATGCAGCCCTCGGTGGCGATCACGCTGGTGGAACTGGGCCTGCCGCTGAGAGGAATCCGCACGGCGCTGGATGTGGAAAAGGGCATGACGGCGCTGCGCAGCGCCGATTTTCGGAAGCAGGACGAGAATGGCGATGAGGGTAGTATCCGCTGAGTCGATGGCAATCCGGGCCTCCGACGATATCGTGCTGGTGCGGCAGGCGGTGCGCAAGAGGTCGGTCGCGCTGGGCTTCGGGCTGGTGGACCAGACCAAGATCGTCACCGCCTCGAGCGAACTGGCGCGCAACACGCTGGACTACGGCGGCGGTGGAACGGCTCAGCTGGAGGTGGTGGAAAACGGAACTGCGTCCGGGCTTGCGCGTGACCTTCGAGGATCAGGGCCCGGGAATTCCGGACATCGACTGGCCCTGACGGACGGCTACACCACCGGGCAATGGCATGGGACTGGGGTTGGGCGGCGCCAAGCGGCTTTCGCATGAATTCGAGATTTGGTCGAAACCCGGGGAAGGCACCAGAGTCTCGATTCTGAGGTGGAAGTAGTTGTCGAGCGCAGTCAGCATTGCAATTGAAGAAAACAGCCAAGACCGCCGAAGCCCGCCGGACCGCGCGCGAGAATGGCGCTGGACATGGGGATGGACGAGAACGGCGCCGAGCAGGTCGCCATCGTCGCTACCGAAGCCTGCACCAACTTGCTGAAGCATGCCGGACGGCGGAGAGATCCTGCTCCAGACCACGCCGGAAGAAGCCGACGCCGCCCCGTTGCTGGAACTCCTGGCCCTCGATCAAGGTCCGGGCATGGGCAACCTGGACCATTGCCTGCAGCGATGGCTACAGCACGGGCATCGAGTCCGGGAGAAGGCTGGGCGCGATTCAGCGCTGTCCAAGCAGTCGGATTTCTATACCGCTTCCGGGCAAAGGTACGGCGATTCTGGCGCGCTGGTGGGCACATCGCGAATGGCCGGCAATCTGGCGAGCCGCCGGCTTCGGCTCGGCGGCGTCAACGTCCCGAAACCCGGCGAAGAAGTTTGCGGCGATTCCTGGGGCTCGAGCTCGACGGCGATGGACGTTGATGATTCTGGTCGCCGACGGCCTGGGTCACGGCTGCGAAGCCAGGCCGGCTCCCTGGAAGCGGTCCGGCAACTGCATGAGAATCCGGATCTGCCGCCGAAAGCGCTGCTGCAGCGAGTCCATCAGGCGCTGCGCAGCACGCGCGGCGCGGCGGTTGCGGTGGCGCGAATCGACCGTGCAGCGAGGCAAACTGAGTTTTCGCCGGCGTCGGCAATATCTCGGCGCGGATCTACGCCGGCCCGTGAGCCGCGCAGAATCTGGTCTCGCTGAACGGCACGGCCGGCCATCAACTGCGAGCGCATTCAGGAGTTCAGTTATCCTTGGCCGGAAGACGGCATGCTGGTGCTGCATTCCGACGGGCTCACCACCGGCACGGCCATGGAGGCGCTATCCAGGCCTGGCGTCGCGCGATCCGGCCCTGATCGCGGGCGTGCTCTACCGCGATTTCTCCCGGGGCCGCGATGACGCTACAGTTGTGGTTGCCAAGGCGTGCCTAAATGGCCAGGATGCAGCCATTCTTACTCTCGCGATCGCTTCCGAGCGCGATACGGTGGCCGCGCGCCAGCGGGCCCGGCAAATCGCCCGCCTGCTGGGCTTCGACGCGCAGGATCAGACGCGCATCTCCACCGCTGTTTCCGAAATTGCCCGCAACGCTTTCAATTATGCGGGCGGCGGCCGCGTGGAATATTCGATCGAAGGCCGCACCTCGCCGCAGTTGTTCATCGATCAAGATTCAGGATTCGCGGGCCGGGCATGCGCGACCTGGAGGCCATCCTGGAAGGCCGCTACGAATCCTCCACCGGGCATGGGCCTGGGGATCCTGGGCGCACGCCGCCTGATGGACCAGTTCCAGATCGATTCGGCGCCCGGCAAGGGCACCACGGTCTGGCTGAAGAAACTGCTTCCCAAGCGCGACGCCGGTTTGGAAGACGCCGGACTTGCCGCGGCTTGGCGGCCGCGCTGGACGGCGAGGGCCCGCAGGACGCCTTTCAGGAACTGCAGCATCAGAATCAGGAACTGCTGCGGGCGCTGGAGGAGATCCGCACCCGCCAGGCCGAACTGACGCGGCTCAACCGGGAACTGGAAGACACCAATCGCGGCGTGGTGGCGCTGTATGCCGAACTGGACGAAAAGGCCGATCATCTGCGGCGCGCCGACGAGCTGAAATCGCGGTTTCTGTCCAACATGAGCCACGAGTTCCGCTCGCCGCTGAATTCGATCCTGGCGCTGAGCGGGCTGCTGCTGAATCGCTCCGACGGCGATCTCACGCGCGAACAGGAACAGCAGGTCGACTACATCCGCAAGGCCGCGCAGGATCTGCTGGATCTGGTCAACGATCTGCTCGATCTGGCCAAAGTGGAAGCCGGCAAAGTGGAGGCCAAGCCGCTCGAATTCGCGTGGCGGATCTGTTCGCCGCCCTGCGCGGCATGCTGCGGCCCCTGCTGCTGAATCAGTCGGTGGATCTGGTCTTCGAGGATGCGGACGACATTCCCGCCGATGTTTTCCGATGAAGGCAAGATCTCCCAGATCCTGCGGAACTTTATCTCGAACGCTCTGAAATTCACCGAGCGGGGCGAGGTTCGCGTTTCCGCTCGTCCTGGCCGGCAGATGATGTCATCTTTTCGGTGGCCGATACCGGCATCGGCATCGCCCCGGAAGACCAGGAGCTGATTTTTCAGGATTTCGCGCAAGTGGACCATCCCATTCAGAAGCGCGTGAAAGGCACCGGCCTGGGACTGCCGCTGTCGCAAAAACTGGCCACGGTTGCTGGGCGGCGAAGTGCGAGGTGCAGAGCCAAATGGGAATCGGATCCACGTTTTACTGTCCGGCTTCCCTTGCGATATGAAGAGCCGAGCGATTCCGAAGTTCCGAACGGCATTGCAGCAGCGCCGGCCGAGCCGGCAGCCTTCCGGTCTTGGTGGTTGAAGACCAGCCGAAATGATGATGATGTACCGGGGCTATCTGAAGAACTCCGGCTTCCAGATGATTCCCGCATCATACGATTCGGGAGGCGCAGGAGGTCCTGGAGAGCATCCGGCCGCGATCATCATTCTGGACGTGGTGCTGCGGTCCGAGGATGCCTGGCGGTTTCTGGCGGAGTTGAAAGAGGATGCCCGCACGCGCGATATCCCTGTGACTGATCGCCAGCACGATCGAGGATCAGGCCAAAGCTTTTCATCTGGGCGCCGACCGAGTATCTGTTGAAGCCAGTGGAAAGAGTTCGCATTGCTGGTAAAGCTCCTGGGAGAACTCACCGGGGCCAGCCCGAACTCCGCAGATTCTGATCATTGACGATGAAGAACGCGATCGGTATTTACTGAAGCAGCAATTTCGGCATCCGACTTCGTGATCGTCGAAGAGGCACGACGGAGCGCGAGGAATCCGCGAAGCGGCCAAGGAAAAACCGGATGCCATTGTCTTGGATCTGACCATGCCGGGCATGAGTGGATTCGAAGTGCTGGATGCTTTAAAAGCGACGCGGCCACCCGGGACATTCCGGTAGTAGTTTGCACTTCCCGTATTCTTACCGAGGCGGAAAGGCTACAATTGTCAGGAAAGACCGTTGCGATCCTGAGCAAGGAAGGCAAGGGGGGCGCCGAGCTCGCCGAAATCGTTCGCCAGTTGCTGTCGAGTTCATCGGGTTCCCGCTGCATCACTTTAGGAGTTTTGTGGTTGCCAAGTCTTCCGTCGCCGTCCTCAATGTAGATGACTATGCGCCCGGCTTATACGCCCGCACGCAGAGTCTTGCGGCAAGCCGGCTTCGAAGTATTGGAAGCCACCACAGGCGATCAAGACGCTCAAGTTGGTCTCCGAACACAACCCGGCCGTGGTTCTGTCTGGACGTCAATCTTCCCGACATGCATGGCTTCGAGGTTTGCCGCCGGATCCGGATGAATCCCGCTCTTGCCGCCACGACGATCCTGCATATCTCGGCATCCAACATTCAGGAACAGCACCAGGTTCGGGGCTTGGATACCGGCGCCGACGGATATCTGGTGGAACCGGTGGATCCGGCCGTTCTGATGGCTACGGTCAAGGCCTTCTTGCGAGCCCGCCAGGCTGAGAACGCCTTGCGCCGATCCAACGAGGAGCTGGAGCGCTTTGCTTACCGCGTTTCGCACGAGTTGAACGAGCCCCTGCGAACGATCACCATGCATGGGCAGCTTTTGGAAAATCGGCTGGCGGGAACCTGGATCCGGACGCTGCCCGATCCTTCCAGTTCCTGCAGGACGGCGTGCGCCGCATGCGCGCCTTCATCGACGATCTGCTGCGTTATTCGCAGTCGACGCATGCCGGGCAGTGATGTTCGGCTGCTGGATTTTGGAACCGTGCTCGGCGAAGCTCTCATCTCTGGCGGCGGCGATTCAGGAAAGCGGAGCGAAGATTACTCACGATCCGCTGCCGGTGTTGATTGCCGATTCCAGATTCGAGCACGTGCTGCAAAACCTGATCAGCAATGCGATTAAATATCGCCGCAAAGATTCCTCGCCGGAGATCCATGTGTCGGCCAAGTTGGAGGGCGATGCCTGGGTATTCTCAGTGAGTGATAACGGAATCGGCATTGAGCCGAAATACCAACAGGACATATTCCAGGTTTTCCACCGCTTGCACGGCAAGGATATTCCAGGCACAGGCGTTGGTCTCGCGTTGGCTCAAAAGATCGTTGAAACCAACGGCGGAAAAATGTGGGTGGAATCGGAACCAGGGGTTGGCTCCACTTTTTATTTCACAATTCCGAAGGTCGACGAAATTGCGCAGCCCGACCCTTCTTCCTAACGATATGTAACAGGCGTCCCTTGCGTCACACCGTGCAGGAGAGCATCCCTGCCGGAGACGACAGCCAACACAACATCCATTCAGGACTGGTGCCCCGATTGTAATCCATGGCTGATTGCCGCGGCGGTCATGCTGCCCACGTTCATGGAGGTGCTGGATACCTCCATCGCAGCGGTGGCGCTGCCGCACATCGCCGGAAGCCTTTCGGCCACCACCGACGAAGCCACCTGGGTTCTGACCAGCTATCTGGTGGCGAACGCCGTGATCCTGCCCGCCAGCGGATGGTTTGCGCTGCGCTTCGGACGCCGGAATTTTCTGTTGTTCTGCATCGGCATGTTCACGGTGTCTTCGTTCATGTGCGGAGCGGCCAACAGCCTGGGGATGATTCTGCTCGCGCGCACGTTGCAGGGCGCGGGCGGCGGGGCGCTGCAACCTTTATCGCAGGCGATTCTGCTGGAAAGTTTTCCGCCCGAGAAACGCGGCGCGGCGATGGCGGTTTTCGCACTAGGCGTGGTGGTGGCGCCAGTGCTGGGGCCGACGCTGGGCGGGTGGCTGACCGAACATTATTCCTGGCGCTGGGCTTTCTACATCAACATTCCCGATCGGTGTCATCGCCGTTTTCATGATCTTGCGTTTCGTCAAGGACCCGCCGTATATCAAGCAAGCGAAGCCGGGCAAGCATCGATGCCATCGGCCTGGGCCTGCTGGCGATCTGGATCGGCACGCTGCAAGTCATCCTCGACAAAGGACAGGAAGACGATTGGTTCGGCGCCGATCTGGATTCGCTGGGCATTGCGCTGATTCTGTTGGTCGCGTTCGTCGCGTTTCTGGTCCGCGAATTGTGATCAAGCATCCCGATCGTCAATCTGCGGGTTTTCGCGGACCGCAATTTCGCGCTGGGCTGTCTGTTGATCGCGGCTGTTCGGCGGCGTGATTTACGGCATCGTCACGTTCCTGCCGCTGTTCTATCAGACCCTGATGGATTACTCGGCGTGGGCGGCCGGTCTGGCCGTGAGCCCGCGCGGGCATCGGCGCGATTCTGATCATGCCGATTGTGGGCGTACTTGACCGCCAACGCTGGATAACCGCTGGCTCATCGGCAGCGGATTTCGTCGGTCTTCGGCGTGGTCCAGCCTCGTGGATGGCGGACCTGACGCTGGATATTTCGCAATGGTCGCTGCTGTGGCCGATCATCCTCAGCGGCAGTCGGCACGGGCTTGGTGTTCGTGCCGCTGGCCACCACCACGGTGGGACGCTGCGGAACGAACAGATCGGCAACGCCAGCGGACTGTTCAATCTGTTGCGCAATGTCGGCGGCAGCGTCGGGATTTCGGTGGCGGACACTCTTGTGGCGCGGCGGCAGCAGGTGCATCGCAGTGAACTGGCGCGTTATCTGGCGCCCACTAGCTTCGTACACCAAGTGTTGTTTCGGATTCAATCGTATATGTTGTTGCACACCGGGCCAAGGCTTGCGAAGCTGCGTGCCTATGCGATTCTGCAAGGCGCACTGGATCAGCAGTCCGTGCTTTATTCTTATGTCGACGACTTCCGTTATATGGTCTTGATAAGCGCGCTCTGCCTGCCCCTTGTATTCCTCTTCCGGCCGGTGAAGGCAAAACGGGGAGCCCCGCCCGCCGCGGACTGAGACCCTGTCAGGAAATAACCGTTCCAATTGCGCAGCCGCCGGCGTGGCGCACGCGCCCACGCGTGCCGCGTTCACACTCGTGTGAACGCGAGTTGTTCCGTATGGTCGCGATCCGACATGGCACGCACGAGTGCGCAATGCCACTTAGTTGTGCGGCGATGAAACATTTCAAAGGACTTATGTTTAATTGGAGAGGGGCGTGTGGCAGCTCCGGTTTTACAAGTATTGAAGTTGGACGTTGGCACGAGTGCCGACGCAGCACGCAGGAGTGCGTGCGCCACACCAAAAGTCACGGTTATTTCCGGGCGAGCTCTAAGAACGCTGCCGCGATTACCTATTCGAGTTGAGCCAGACCTTCGGCTCTACCGACATTCCGATTCTCAGGCGGTGCCGGGGATCCTCGCCGGGTTTTAACCGGATTCTCACGGGCAGCCTTTGTACTACTTTGACGTAGTTGCCGGTGGCATTCTCCGGAGGAAGCAGGCTGGTTACCGCACCGGTGGCGCCCGGCATGTCTTCGACATAGCCGTGAAACGTCTGGTCGAACGCGTCCACCTTCACGTCCACCGATTGGCCGGGATGCATCCGGCGGAGCTGGGTTTCTTTGAAGTTGGCCGTGATCCAGATGTCATCGATCTGGCTGATGTCCAGCATATCCTCGCCCGGCTCCAGACGCTGTCCCACCTCTACCGTCTTATTCACTACCACTCCGCCCACGGGCGCTACGATCTTGGTGTAAGAAAGATTGAGCCGAGCCTGATCCACCGCCGCCTTCGCAGTGACGATATTCGCCTTGCGTGTCGCTACCGTTTCCTGCCGCACCGCGGTTTGCCGGGGCGCATTCTTGGTGGCCTCTTGCAATCGAGTCTGGGATTGCGATAGCTCCGCGCGGCGCTCATCCAGCTGGCGTACCGCCACCTGCACATTCGCCTTGGCCGCGTCTACATTCGCTGCTTCGCTTTGCGCGGTGGCCGTAACGGCATCGAACTGTTGCCGCGAAATCTCTGCTTTGTCAACCAGGGGCTGAAAGCGGACCACGTCTCTCTGCGCTTTGTTGCTCTGCGCTTCGGCACTCTGCAAATCCGCGACTTTGGCCTGGTACTCCTGCTGAGCCGCGGCCACCGCTTTCTCCGCCACGATCACCGCGGCCTGTCCTTCTGAGATGGTGCTCTGATTTGTGGTTACCACGATAGGAACGTTGGGATTTTCGGCGCGCAACTGCGCTAGAGCCTGCTCATATGCGCCGTTCGCCCGCTCGAGGGCTACCTCATAGTCCCGAGGATCCAGATCTACGATCACCTGTCCGGGCTGGACGGTCTGGTCGTTCTCCGCATAGACGCCCACCACAGTTCCCGCGATTCGCGGGCTGATCATGTTCAGGTGTCCATCCACTTGGGCGTCATCGGTGGATTCATAGGACGACAGATAATTCCACAACATTACGCTGCCAACGATTACCGCAACCAATAGAATGGCTCCTAGCAACACGCGCCCGGGATGCCGCTTCAGATAGCGGCGGGTTCGCTGAGCGAAGGGCTTTTTGGGTTTGTCGGCGGTTTCGTTGCCGGAGGCTGTTGGCGCTGCTCCTCCAGCGTTGTCTACCTTCCGGCTTAACTCACGAAGGCCTGGTTCATCGGGCATAAAACTCTGAGAGTCAGGCTCTTCACAACTCTGTAACGAGCCTTCCCATACGGATATGACGATGCAGAACGTAGTCTGTTTCTCTGGTACAAATCGCAGCGGGCCTTTTTGGGGAACTCGCGCAAAATGGTGCGCGCCGCACCCTTTGCGCTTCTAACCGTTATCTCCAATCGATCCGCGCGAATGACCATCGCCTGCTAAGGTGAAACACCGATTGGCCCTCCGGCTCCCGGCTGATAAATTCAGGATGGATGCTCAGGAAGCTGGCCATTATCGGTGTGTTCCTGCGCGCGCTCGCCCCGTCGGCATATCTGGCCTGGACGCTGCGGGACATGCCGCACCTGGGCTTCTATCACGACGACAGCATCTACTGGGTCTCCGGGCGCAGCCTGGCGATGGGCGACGGCTACCGCATCGAGAGCTTGCCGGGCCAGCCCTATCAAACCAAGTATCCGCCGCTTTATCCCGCGCTGCTGGCGGGCATTTGGAAACTCAACCCGCACTTTCCGTCCAATCTTCCGCTCGCGACGCTGTTCGCCTGGCTGCTGTTTCCGCTGTTCCTGGCTGCATTGTGGTTTTTGCTTCGCGATTACGAATTCAGTCCGCGCGAGCGATATCTGCTTAATGCTGATGGCGGCCCTGAGTCCGGTGGCGGTGGTGTTCAGTTTTTCGCTGATGCCGGAGTTGCTGTTCACGGCGCTGCTGCTTAGCCAGCTTGATCCTGGCCGAGCGCGCAGGGAAGCCGGAGGCGCCGCGCTGGCTGGCGCTGGTCTCGGGCCTTTGCGCCGCGCTCGCGTATCTCACCAAATCGGTCGCCGCGCCGCTGCTGTTCACGGTCCCGTTGTGCTTCGCGCTGCGCAAGCAGTTTCGAAAAGCCGCGCTTTTCTTTGCCGCGATGCTGCCGGCGGTCGCGGGCTGGCAGTGGTGGATGACGCGGCACATGGCGCATTCCTGGGACCTGGTGACGCTGTATTACACCAACTATGTCGGCTTCGAGCTCTACAACGTCCCGCTGCACGATCTGCCGCTGGTGATCTGGTACAACCTGGACGGCTTCCTCCAGGGGGCGGGGAAGGCGCTGATCTTCGATATTCCCTATGGCTCCAAACATCTGGAGCGCGTGGTGGCCATCGCCGCGATCGCGGGATGCGTTCGGCTTACCCGGCGCACGCGCATGCTGCAATATCCGCTGGCCGCGCTGGGCATGTCGGCGATTCTGCTGGTCTGGCACTTTCCGCCGGATCAACGCTTCGTCTTCCCGCTGTATCCGCTCTTGCTGATGGGGCTGGCCACCGAAGTTCGCAACCTTTGTCGGGCGTTGCGCGCTGCATGGGCGAAACCGGCGTTCGCGGATCGCTTCGCGGCAGCTGGTTTTGGCGCGCTTCTGCGCTGGCTTGGCGGCATTTTGTGTTTTCTGCACCGGTTTCGGACTGGCGCACTTTGTTCCGGATCTGTTTCGCTTCCTATCGGGCCGATTTTGAAGCGCGCCAGCGCGCCTACCAATGGCTGGCCAGCCACGCGCCCAAGGACGCGAATGTTTACGCCTACGAGGATCCGGTGGTGTTTCTGTACACCGGACCGCAAAGCCTGCAGCCTGCCCATTCCGCCCAAGTTCTACTACCATCGCGACGACGCGGGCATCGAAAAGCTGATGGGATCCATGGCGGACTTCGCCCGCGAGTATCGGCTCGAATATCTGCTGCTCACTCCCGACGACTATCATCGCGATCTGCACGCCGGCGGCACGCGCGGGCTCACCGAAGCGATGCAGTCCAGCGCGTTCCAGCAGCTTTACGAATCGCCCGGCGCGGCGATCTACAAATTGATGCCGCCTCCCGATGCTGCTTTGAAGACCAGCGCCAGTCTGCACTTCGGCCTTTAGGTACAATCACAGCAAGTGCCGCCCCGCCGGATTCTCCTCTGCTTTGTTCTCACCATTTCGCTCCTTGCCCAGAAAAAGCCGTCACCATCGACACGGTGATGCAGCAGGGCTACGGACGGACGACGCCGCCGGTCGTTTGGGCGCCCGACGGCAAGCGTTTCGCCTACTTTCAAGGCGGCGAGATCATGCTCTTTGACGTCGCGGCGAAATCCGAAAAGACGCTGCTGTCGCTCGAGCCGCTCGAAAAAGCCGCGGTGCCCGTTCCCGAGCCCCGCCGATTCGACTGGCAGAACCGCCGCGTGAGCGAAGACAGCGTGGAATGGGCTCACTCCGGCAAGCAATTGCTGCTGAGCGTGCGCGGCGACCTGTTTCTTTTTTCGCTCGACAGCGGCAAAGTGGGAACAACTCACCGCCACGCCCGAACCCGAGCGCGATCCCAAGCTTTCGCCCGACGGCTCGCGGGTCGCGTTCCGGCGCGGCCACGATCTGTACACGCTCGATATCGCCACACGCCAGCTTGCGCGGCTCACCGACGACGGCAGCGCCACGCTGCTCAACGGCGAACTGGATTGGGTGTATCCCGGAAGAGCTGGATCTCAGCACGGCCTACTGGTGGTCGCCCGATTCCAAGCGCATCGCCTATATGCAGTTCGATATCGCGCGCGAGTTTGTCTATCCGCAGGTATCGCTCAGCGGACTGCGCGCTTTCGCCGAGCCGCAGCGTTATCCGCAAGCCGGAACGGCCAACGCCGACGTGCACGTGGGAGTGGTTCCGGCCACCGGCGGCGCCACGCGCTGGATGGATCTGGGCGAGACCGCGCGGTGCTCTCTATCGCGCGTGTGTACTGGACGCCCGATTCCGCACGGCTGGCCATCGAGCGCATGAACCGCGTGCAGAACCACCTGGATCTGCTGCTGGCCGATGCCAGCGCGGGAGCATCGCATCCGATTCTTGCGGAAGCCGATCCGTATTGGATCAACCACAACGATCTGTTCCGCTTTGTCGGCAAGGATGAATTTCTGTGGGGCAGCGAACGGGACGGTTTTCTTCATCTGTATCTTTACTCGCTGGATGGCAAGCAGCGCAAGCGGCTCACGGAAGGCAATTGGGAAGTAACGGACGTGGCGGGAGTGGATGAATCGCATCAGAAGGTTTACTTTGTTTCCACCGAAGCGAGCCCCCTGGATCGCCAGCTTTACTCGGTCAAATTCAACGGGAAAGATCGCGCGCGCGTCAGCCAGGAGTCCGGCACGCACACCATCTCGATGGGCCCCACCTGCGAATATTATCTGGATACTTTCTCTTCGCTGACGGAGCCCGCCGCGCACCGACCTGCATTCCATCGGCGGGGAGAAATGGGCGGGCTTTCGCGCGGCCAAGCCTCTGCCCGATGAGTACGCACTCCAGCCGTCGGAGATCGTGCAGCTCAAAGCACAGGACGGAAAGCTCGCTCTACGGCCGGCATGATCAAGCCGGCCAACTTCCGGGCGGGCGAAAAATATCCGGCAGTGGTGATGGTGTATGGCGGTCCGGGCGAGCAGACGGTTGTGAATGCCTGGGAGGGCGCCGATTGGGATCAAGTTCTGGCCGCGCGCGGATTCGTGATTTGGCAACTGGACAATCGCGGATCGGCGGGGCGCGGGCATGCTTTCGAGAGCCCGCTGTATCGCAGGTTCGGGAAAACCGAGCTGGCCGATCAGTTGGAAGGCGTCCGGTATCTGCTCGCGCAGGGCTTCGTCGATCCGGCGCGCGTGGGAATTTACGGCTGGAGCTACGGCGGGTTCATGACGCTCTATTCGCTGCTGAATGCGCCGGAAACGTTTCGCGCGGGCATCGCGGGCGCGCCGGTAACGAATTGGCGCAATTACGACACCATCTACACGGAGCGCTATTTGGGGCTGCCTTCGGAAAACCCCGAAGGATACCGCGCCAGCTCGCCGGTGGATTATGCGGCGAATCTCAAATCCAAGCTGCTGCATCGTTCACAATATCGAAGACGACAACGTGCTGTTTCAGAACACCGTGCAGATGATCGATGCGCTGGAAGGGGCCGGGAAGCTTTTCGACATGGTGATCTATACCGACAAAACCCACGGCGTCACGGGGCCTGTCAGACGGCAACTGCTCGAAACGTTAACCGACTTCTTCGAAAAACATCTGAAGCAGGCTCAGTAAGCTGTCCGTAGGTGTGGCCACTCTCCAGCGCGCTCACGACAAAGGTGAACACCATGCACCCAGCAAAAAGCTGATCGCAGAGAAGGGTGAGTTTACCTGTGCCCGCCGCCGCCGTGGGCACCGCCACCACCGCCGAAGGAGGCATGGCCGCCGCCACCGCCACCTCCGAATGACGAGCGAGCGCTTCCACCTCCACCAAAGGAGGCACGTCCAGCCGCCAAAGGAGGTACGGCGCTACCGAAGGAGGCACGTTCGGTGCTAAATGACCGCGCGCTGGAAGTAAATCCGGTAGCAGCGCCCCGATGGGTAGCAATGCCGGCCAACCGGTTACCGCCGCTTAGTCCAGCCACTCGGTTGGCGCCGCCGTAAGCGTATCCGCTGCCGCCATAGGACGGAGCATAAGACACTGTCGTCGGGCTGTAGTACGTGTAGCCGAACGGGCTGTAACCGAAGCCCGAATAAGGCATGTATGTGTACATTCCGAACAAGGGATTAAACGCCCACCCACCGAGGAACGCGGGATTGTAACCGAAGCCGCCGAAGCCTAAACCCGCCGTAGCCCAATCCCGCCGTAGCCCAATCCGCCATAACCCAGGCCGCCGTAACCGAGTGCATCATAGCCCAGACCGTTGTAGCCATAACCGCCGTAGCCGTATCCGCCGCTGCTGGCGCTGGCCGACGCCGCCGATGCCACGTTCGCTTGGGCGACATAACTGGCGCGGCGATCGCTCCAGCGATACAACGCGTCCTGATCGTCAGACTTATGGTTGAAGTTCTCCGCCATGCAGAACACCCGCCAAGTTCGTCTGCTTGCCGCCGTGCAGCGTCAATTGCCCGGAGGGGTCGGTCACCACGGCTTCGCCCTCGAACACCTGAAAACGCGCCGGCTCGGTATCCAGGCGATACAGCCCCTGTTTCTGCAGCTGGATGGCATCTTTCTTATATACCAGCTGGATTGAGTTGTCCTTGGGGACGTCATTGCTCTCGACCATGGCGGAGCCGGAGAGCACTTCCACACGCGTATCGATCAGGCTGCGTGGACAACATCCGGATGGAGCTGTTTTCGCCGAGCCGCAGGAATACGCCGGGAGTCAGCAGGATTTCCGCGCGGCCATCTTCGGTGCGAAACTCCTGGTTCTCCTTGATGTCCGGGAATTGTCCGAACTTCGGATCAACGGGCTTGTCGCCAAGAAAGGCACGCCCCTCCACGTATTGGACGACGCCCGAATGAGTGGAAATCACCGATTGGGCAAAGGCCGAACCGGCCACCAAAACGCCCACAGACAAACCCGCCACCAGGAAGCGCATTGCGAAAGCTCCTTAGATAGATCGTGCACCTCTTTGATACGCTTGTCAACCCTGGCCGGTTACGAAAACCTCCCGGTTTTGAAGGATGTAGCTGGCGATTGGATCGAATTTGCGCTTCCCCGCCAGGCGAACCATCAGCGACAATAGGGCGGCCTTGCGCAGGTCGTCTAATTGCAGGCTCAGGAGGCCGCAAACGTGTTCGGCCGTCCGCCGCACATCACCTCGCCAGCAGTGTGCCGAGGAAGGCTTCGAGCGACTGTTCCATTTGAGGGGCCAGCTTGGGTCTTTCCGAAAGGCCGTCGAGGATCTCCTCGATCTGGCGGTTCAGCACCGCGCGGTCCAGCAACCCCGACTCGGTGAGCTCCGCTCCGACCAAATGTGAACTGCTCTGCTGGGCGCTGTCAGAGACTCGCTGGCGCAAGTGACTGATTTTGGCGGCTCGATTTGGCATTTCCTCCGCTCACTCAAAACAATTCTGCCCGAAAATGATTTGTGATTCAAGATGCTAACATCAGGCTAGACCCGCCCTATGCGTTACGGAAGTGTTTCTGTCCTCCTCCTCGCTTTCGCCTGGGTTTCCATTCAGGCGCAAAGCGACCCACCGAAGGCCGTCGCCGCTCCCGACGTGCAGGCTGCGTTGGATGGAATCCACGCCGCTTCCCTGCGCGGCGATCTTTCCTACATCGCCTCTGACCAATTGGAAGGCCGCGATTCTCCTTCGCACGGGTTGGACCTCGCCGCCGATTATATCGCGACTCAATTCCGCCGCGCGGGCTTGGAACCGGGCGACGGCGATAGCTATTTCCAGAGCGCGCCCATGCTGGTGGAGCAAGCCAATTTCAGCAATTTCGAGCTGAAGCTCATGGCTGGTGGCCGCCAGTTTTCAGCCACCGAGAAGGACGCGGTGCTCAGTGTCACGGACGCGGTGAATTTGAAGGACGAGCCGGTGTTCAAGCTGGATTTGGCCGACGAGGCACAGGTGCAAAATCTCACGGCCAGCCAGGTGGACGGCAAGGTTGTGATCACCCAGATCGAACCGAAGCTGCGGGTGCGTTATCGCGCCGTGAGCCGGCTTTTCCGGGAGGCCAAGCCCGCGCTGCTGATCCTGGTGGACAAGCGAGGCTTCACGACACGCGAGCGCCGGCCGCGCCAACTGGTGGATCCCAAGGAACCGGATACGCAGATTACGATCCCGCGCGTGACGCTGACTGGCGACGAAGCGGCTCGCTTCTTTTCCTCACTGAAGCGCGGGGAGGAGGATGCCACGGTTTCGGTGCATATCGCGGCGACCTATCGCGAACCCGCCACGCTGCGCAACGTGATCGGAGTCTTGCGTGGCTCCGATCCGGTCTTGCGCGACAGCTATGTCCTGCTGACCGCGCATTACGATCACCTGGGCGTGCGTACCAATGGCTCGGGCGACCGCATTTACAACGGCGCCAACGATGACGGCAGCGGAACGGTCTCGGTGATGGAAGTGGCGCGCGCGCTGGCCCGTCTTCCGAAGCACCCGCGCCGCAGCATCGTGTTTATGACGTTTTTCGGGGAAGAAGAGGGCTTAACTGGCTCCCAATATTACGCTCATCACCCCGTGTTTCCGCTCGCGAAGACGGTGGCGGATCTGAATCTGGAACAGGTGGGCCGGACCGATTCCACCGAGGGCCCGCAGATTTCCAACGCCTCGCTCACCGGGTTCGATTATTCCGATTTGACCGGCTATGTCGCGCAAGCCGGAGAGCGCACCGGCATCCGCGTCTATAAAAATCCGACGGGTAGTGACGACTATTTCGCCGCCAGCGATAACTTCTCGTTCGCTGAAGCCGGAGTCCCGGCCGAGACGCTGTGCGTGGCGTTCGATTATCCGGATTACCACGCCGTCGGCGACGAGTGGCAGAAGATCGACTACGACAATATGGCCAAAGTGGATCGCGCGGTTGCCCTGGCGATGTTTTTGATGGCAGACAGCGAGCAGCCCGTGCACTGGAACGAGAACAACCCGAAGACAGCGCCGTTCGTTAAGGAGTGGAAGCGGCTGGACCAGGAGTGACACTCTCCACAGGCTCCACGCTGCGGATTCCTTGCTCGGGAATGGCAACGCTGACGCGGCACGCCGGGCCGGGGCACCCTGGATTCGATACTTCAACCGCGCTGGGCGTAAGACCGAAAAATGCCGGCTGGCCGGGAGCGGGCGTGGCCGTGCCGAACAACACCAGGCGGCGAATCGCGGCAGCATCGTAGCTCTCGAGCGCTCCCCAGCGGGCGGCCACGCGGGCGCGATCGGCCAGTGTCTGGCGGACGAACAGCAATTGGCCGATACTGGCCATCCCGAGCAGCAGTCCCATAAAAGCAGCCAGTATGAGCGCGGATTCTACCAGTGACTGGCCCCTGGATGACGATCTCATTGCGCCGCTCCAGCGGTGACCGGAAATGTAACCGTCGGCCGCCCATCCAGGTTCACTTTCATGAACAGCGCATCTAACGCGAAACCGCGCAGCGATACCGTGCTCGCATCCGGGCCATTCACCAATTCCACGTGATCGGTGGTGAGGCCGGGAACGAGGGGTTTGGCGCGATCGGCCGGAGCGGGGTCGCCATAGACCACCAGATTGCGCACCGCCTTTGCGGTCGCCGGATCTGGCTGCCGAGTCCCGCGGCTGCAATGCGGCATAGCGCGCACCGGCGCGCACCGCCGTTACCAGCTCGCCATAGGTGTAGAACGAGTATCCGATTTCGAAAATGCCCGAGAACATCACCGAGAGCAGAATCAACGATCCCGCGAATTCGATGAGCGCGCTGCCGCGTTCGGTGCGCCGCCTCATGGCATCAACCTCGCCGACTGTTCCGTCTTGGCGGCCACGCTGGCCGCGGCTACCGTGGTGGACGTGAGCGGCTGAAAAACCCTCAGGAAGATGATAGGCGCCGGCTCGGTGACCGCCACGCGAACGAAACGGAGATCGCCGGGCTGTTTGGGCTGCTCCTGCCACGCCGCCCGGTCAGAGGAAAAGCTGGTGGTGATCTGGGTGATCGGCTGCGTGCCCATGTCCCATCGCATGGCATGCGGTCCATTCGCCAATCGCCCGGCGCCGGCGCGGGCGCGCACCAGCCCTGGGTCCGTGCCATTCAGTTGGAGAGCCGCGCTGAGCGCCGCGGCATCGGTGAACGATTGCAGCTCCGCGCGAATCACGTACATGCGCCCGATGTCGATGGCCAGGCCCGCCAGCCCAAGCAGCAGCGTCATCGAGATGGCGGTGACAATGAGGACAAAGCCTTTTTGGCTTTGATCGGTTTTGGGTCGACAGACTCCCACGATCCCAACATCGGCAGTTGCAGGGAACTTCCTTAGTAGGCTGCTCAATCATCCAGTCCCGTTTGAATGGTGGTTTCGGCGTTAGAAGAGGAGAACGAATTGCTTGCCCCACTCGTAAGCTATACCAGGGGCGTATGGCATTTCAAGATTTGTCAGGAAGTACAGGTTCTTGGAAGAGACCTTGTGGATAAAGTCAAGTCACTCATCCACGAGGGAAACGTGCGACGAATCATCATCCGGGATGAACACGGCAACACCTTCATGGAGATCCCGCTAACCGCTGCCGCCATCGGACCGTTTCTGGTCCGGTCTGGCGGCGCCAGGTGCGATTTCGGCGTTGGTGGCGAAATTTACCGTTGTGGTGGTGCGAACCGAAGATAAACCGCCTGGCTGAGCTTTCAGCTCCCTCGCGAACCGGGCCCTGCTAGCGGCGGACGATCACTTCTCGCAAATGATCGCGCGTGAGGAAGAACTTCACGGAATGATACTTCTGGAACAGCTTTTCCAGGCTGCGATTGTTGAAATACTGTACCGGCCGCACCTGATTGCGCGGGGTCAGCGACATCATCTTCGATTCGACAATGCGGTAGGAGTACAGCGGAGCGGTTTGCGCCTTCTCGTCGGCTTGAAAGAAGGCGAGCAACGACGACTGCGGGACGCAGAATCCGGGCGAGCCGGTCCACGGTGTCCTGCAACAGCGGCGGCGCCAGGAACTGCAGCGTGTCCCAGATCAGCGCGCCGTCGAAGCTCCGGTCGGGAAATTCCAGGCTCTCGCGCAGAAACACCGCCGCGCGCTCAGGGTCGGATTGATTGGCGATGAAATCGCCGCCCGTGCCGAAGGCTTCCTCCATGGAGCGCAAGACATCGTTGGAATAGATGCGATGGCCCATGGAGGTGATGAAGCTGATATTGGCCTGGCTCGCGCCGGAGAAATCCAGGATGGACAGATTCTCCTGATCCTGCAGGGAGGAGAAAAATTGATCCAGGCCGTTGCTGGCGCGATTCTGCGGCCCCGAGCCCGATTTCTTGGGTGGGAGTGAAGCGATGGTGAAGTCGGTTCGGATCTTAACCGGTCCTTCAGCAATGCTTCACTCCTTCCTTGAGCTCATTGCGGGAGATCGTTCGATCTCATTCTCAAAAGCGCAAAGGGTGCGGCCCGCACCGCAAAACAGGTCAGAACTGCTTCGCGCCGCGCCCCGTTTTGCGCGAGTTCCTCAAAAGATCAGCAATTAGCGCGAATCGCCGGCAGCCGCAGTGGCGGGCGTGGCGGCCGCGTTGGTGCTCGCGTGGCGGGCTGCGATTTCGGCTGGATGGCGCGGGCGTTCGGTGCCGTGCCGCCTCGGGCCGCGCGATATCGATGCTGCCCTTAAAATACGCGCCATCCTCGATCACGATGCGCGCGGTCTTGATATCGCCCACCAGCTTGGCGTCCTTGCGAATGTCGATCTTATCCGACGCCTCGACGTTTCCGTGAATGGTGCCGAGCACCACCACTTCGCGTGCTTTCACGCCGGCCTGCAGCTTGCCGTTCGGGCCCACGGTCAGCCGGTGTTCGTGCAGCTCGACCGAACCGTCGACCTCGCCGTCGATGGTCAGGTCTTCGCGGCTGAAGATCTGGCCTTTGATCATGACAGATTTTCCGATGATCGCCGGTCCTCGGGAATCGGTGGGATGGACTGGCAGCGGGATTGGTCGACATAGGGGCGTTCTCCTTGGTCTGGCTAGTGGGCGCCGGGGCGGCAGCGGGGTTTGGGTGGGTATTCTTCTTCTTTCCGTTTATTCCACATTAAGGACGATCTCCTTCGTTAATCTCGTTAATGATGACGTTTCTTGCTACTGTACACACCCTATAAGGATGCAACCATCGTACTACGGCCCCGGAGTCTGTCATTGGGTTATTTGGCTGATGCTCGTTACGGGAGGTCGCTCGGCGGCGGTCGCGCCGGATTTTTGAGGCGAGCCGGCCGCGTCGGGTCGCGTGGGATAATAGAAGTCGTGTCCAGAGGTAAGAGAACTTGAACAGCGCCTGGCGCGCACCGAGCAGCAGTTGCGTCTGCTGCAGAAGATCAGCCGCTTTTTGGTGCGGCAGACCAAACTGCAGGATGCGCTCGATAGCGTGGTTTCGCTGGTGGTGGAGTTCATGGAATGCGACTCCTGCCTGCTGTACCTGCTGGATGCGGCGAACTGGTGTTGCGCGCCAGCAACCGGCCGTCGGCGGTGGGCAATGTCAAGCTGGCGATGAACGAAGGCTTGACCGGCTGGGTGGCTCGCGAGAAGCGGCTGCTGGCCATCTCGCGCGAAGCGTTTCGCGATTCGCGCTTCAAGTTCTTCAGCGATCTTCCGGAAGACACCTACGAAGCCTTCCTGTCGGCTCCCATGATTTCGCGCCGGGGCGTGGAAGGCGTCATCAACGTGCAACATCGCGACCCGCATTCCGCACACCGGAATCGAGATGGAGCTTCTGACCACGCGTCGGCGAACAGTTGGGCTGCCTGCTGATGCTGTCCCGGATGGAGAGCCAAGGACGCGAACGAGAAATGCGGACCTGGTTTTCTCGTGCTGGATCTAAGCGTGCAGAGCAGCATGCTAAGAAATCTTCTTTCCGTAGTCGTCTTGGCCTATCTGCGGCCGCTTTCTCTCGCTTTCACGCCGCGCCGCGCTGGAAGATGCAATTCCTTACGATCAAGCCGACTCCAACTTTGACATTCGACGATCTGCAGTGTCCCAGCGCCGCAACGCTGTGTGGCGGCCGGCGTGATCACGACAGAAAGAACACGAGCAGGGCGCGGTGGTTGTTACCAGCGACGGCGGCGCGCATTGGACGCTGATACGAAGTGAAGGAACAGCCGGTGTCGTTGTTCTTTCTGAACGATAGCAGGGGCTGGATGGTCACCGATCATGGGCTGTGGTCGACCGAAGAAGGCGGCCGCAGCTGGACTAAGATCGAATCGCGAAAGGAATTCTGCAGGCGTGTTTCCTGGATCCCAATCACGGCTACATCGCGGGCACTTCAAGGGCTTGTTCGAGGAAACCACCGATGGCGGAAAGAAATGGACGCAAGCTGGCGGCGAGCGGCTGACGGGCCCGATCACAGCACGCCACTACGACATCATCTCGTTCCGGGGCTCGCATGGCATTATTGTCGGCGGGAGCGACCGGAATGCCGCCGTCGCCCGATCGCCGTTGATCCGGCGCCAGAGCAGGCGAAGCGCGGACCAGCGCGATTGTCCTGGAGACTCTCGATGGCGGCAAGAATTGGAGTCCGCGCGTCCCTTCGCTTCGATGCCGAACTGGCGCGCTTGAGATTGTCCAGCAAGGCACGGTGGTCGCTGTTAGTCTGTATCACGATCCCAAGTCTCCGCTGGGCTCGGCGGTGTTCGAGACACCCCTGGGACAAGCGACAGGCGCATGATCTTCGGCGAACGCGATCGCGCCGCCATCGATGTCGCCGTGCTGCACGATGGCAGCGCCATCCTGGCCGCCGTCGAGCCGCCCGGCAATTCGCACGCAAGTTCCGATTCCGGGCAAGCTGAAGATTTTCGAGAGCGGCAATCTCAAACTCTGGCAAGGAAATGGATGTGGATTATCGCGCCGTGGCGCAGCGCGCGGTCATCGCCGCGCCGGACGCTCAGCATATGTGGGTGGCCACCGATACGGGAGCGATTCTTAGCCGGCTGGATCGCCGATTAAACAAATCCAGCGCGGCTGTTGTTTTATCCACACTTTGTCCACAGTGGAAATCTTGTAAGACTATTGATTCTAAGCAGCATAAAAGTCTAGGAAAAGGCTCTGTCATCGACATTTAACGGTTGACTCCAGCCGGCTTTCAAGCAATCATGGACGTGGTTCCAAGAGGTTCAGAGAGCAGTAAGCCTGGTGAACGGTAGCGAATCTGGAACGACGATCCGGAGCGCGCTAGTTAATAAGACTAATTAGCGCGTTCGGGGAGCGAAGGATCATCGGGCCGGACACGAAGGTAAGCTTCTCAGATCGAGCCGCCAACCGAGCGCTATGATCCGGAGGGATGCAAGTCCTGAAGGGGAGCGAAAGTTGGATGGACGTTTGAGAGTTCTGGGCTTGCGAGACGGCAACGGGCTTTGAGCGATGAACATCCCCGGCGGCGTGAAGAGCGCGGCAGAGGATGGGAGCTCGAAGCCGAACGGGCCGGAAGAAAAGCTCAGAATTTCGCCGAAGAAATAGGCCGGGAGCGTTTGACCTCGCCGCGGTGGTTCTCGAAGGGGAACAATCGTTGCGGGCGAGCGAAAGGCCGTTTCGAGGCGTTGGCTTCTAGCAGGTGGTAAGGCGAGCGAATTCTGGAGCGCTGAACCGTAGCCGGTCACAAAAAAGACGGCTGCGGGGAGCAAGAGAATATGGCTTCCGCCACGCTGCATGCCATGCTCTGGCCGTGCATGCCGGCCGGGGAGCGGATTGCCGACTGGGTCACTTGGAACCTTTTGTCTGCCAACAAGCTTGCGCAAAATCCGCAGTGCGACGCCACGCTGGTCCCGGCCTCTTTTGTGGTGCGCGCCGCACCCTTTGCGCTACTAGGAATCTCGCGCAAAACGAAGTGCAGGCGCGAAGCAATTCCCCGCCTGTTTGGGTCCGTCGCCGCATCCTTCGCGCTTTACGCAGTTGCCCCATCAGCGGCGCGGCGTTTCGCTTCACGTAATCCTCGCGATATTCTTCCAAAGCCTTCACCAGCGAATCGACCACCGATCCCTCATTACGCGTCTTCAAACCTTCGATGAAAGCCGCGGGCAGCAGATCGCGCGTGGTGGATGTGATGAACACCTGATCGGCGCGCTCCAGGTCCTCGGGCTTGAGCGCACGCTCCGTCACCTTGATTCCCGGGACGCGCACCACGTCCAGCAGCAGCTCGCGAGTGACGCCGGGCAGGCAGCCCGAATCGAGCGGCGGAGTCAATACGTCGCCTCCGGTGGCCGCAAAGATGTTCGCCGACGTGCATTCGCTGACTTCGCCACGCTCGTTGAGCAGTACCGCTTCGTCGAAGCCGCGCTGGTGCGCTTCTTCGTACCAGGTAAGATTTTGCGACCAGGATAAGATCTTGCATCCGGAAAATTCGTTCGCGGCATAGCGTGCGTTCGGTTTGACCGCCAGCCGCACGCTATTTCCCCACGGATTCAGATCCTTGGTGAACGCGAGCACATCGAAGTCCCGCTCCAGATCCGGCCCTTCGAACATTCCGCCGCGATTGCGGACCACCATCACGCGCAGTGTGGCGTTGAACGCGGAATTGGCCTCCACCAAGCGAAGCAACTGCGCTTTCACCTCCGCCGGATCGGAGGGAAACGGCACGTGAACTTTGGCCGCGTCGCGATGCATCGCTCCCAGTGGCGCTCGAAAGCGAACAGCACGCCATCGGCGACGCGCAGCGTGCTGAACACGCCCCAGCCATTCAGCAGACCCACTTGACCCGCGCTCAGGCTCTTCTCATGCGCGTCCAGAATTGAGCCGTTGTGCAGCACGAAGCGATGCATATCTTTAATGTTATCGCTTTATCGAATAGATAGGCGAAATCGTCGAACTCGGAGTGTGCGATTTTCGAACGTCCATTAGTACGAAGAGTACGCCGGATTTCCGATCCATCGTGTTTCTGTCTTGTAAGTGCGATGGGCCTGTGTTACTCTGACGCCAATTCTCGAGCCCGTGGATACCTGCGCGGAGACCTTGATGCTGCCTGCTTTGCGGATTGCACCGGCCTATTCCCATGGAGCTTTGCGCACAACCATCTCGCGATGATGCTGAAGCTGTTGCCGCGCCAGGAGCGCTCGAAATTTCTTTCGTACACCGCATACGGCATTCGCATCGGACTTGAAACTACCGTGGACGTGCTTCCGTATCTTCCATCGCCGCTGATACCTGGCGCCGAGCTGGATGCGACGGAACCGCCGTTACACGTTTCCGTTTTCAACAAGCGCGATCCGAGCACGGAGATTTAGCTTTTCAGGTGTCCGGCGATGTGCTCGAGGTGTTTTCCGTCCGGCAACATCGAGACGGCGGCGCGGGAGCTGGAATCGCGCATCCATCATTATGTCGCGGCGTCCACCGAAGTCGCGGTGTTTGTGCATGCCGGAGTGGTCTGCGATTGGCGGGGCCGCGCGACTGTGATTCCCGGCTCATCGCACAGCGGCAAGAGCACGCTGGTGGCGGCGCTGGTGAGTCAGGGGCGCAACTTACTACTCGGATGAATACGCGGTGATCGATCTTGAGGGCCATGTTCATGCATTCCCGCGGCAGCTTCGTTTGCGTCCGGATATTTTGCGCCAACAGATAGCGCCCGTTCCCAAGCTCAGTTACGGTGGCCCGCTCGATCCCCTGGCGCTCGGATGGGTGTTGAATATTCGGTACAACCCGCTTGGAACCTGGCGACCAAGGGCGCTTACGCCCGGCCAGATGTTGCTCGCGTTGCTGGAAAATACGGTGGCGGTTCGCACGGCAGTCGGAGTTGACCGTCCAGACCCTGAAGGCCGCGGTGAGTTCCGCAACCGGGTGGCAGGCCGAGCGCGCCGACGCGATGACCGCCGCCGAAGACATCCTTCAATTGCTTGACCGAATTTGATGTGTGAAATGCGCCGTGCAAATACCGACTGGCGCTACATAAAGGAGACCAGGGGCTAATGGACAATCCAAGGGCACGGCGAAATGATCTTTTTTCTGAGCGTTTGGGCGACGAGACGGTGATCTATGACAAGCTGAATCATAGAGCACATACCTTAAATAGGACTGTGGCGACGGTTTGGGAATTGGCGGATGGCGACCAATCCGTCAACGAACTCGCCGACATCTTTCACGCCACACTCGGCATCCCCGCCGACTCGTGGCGTTGTGCTTTTGGCGCTGGAACAGTTGGAGGCAGCCGGACTGCTGGAAACGCCGGCTCGAAGTGGAACAGGCATGGAGCGTCCTTCGCGGCGCGAGGTGGCGCGCAGGCTTGCGCTGGCGGGAGCTTCGGCTTCCCTGGTTCCGCTGGTTGCTTCTGTAGTGGCGCCCACACCCGCCATGGCCGACAGCTTGGGCCCTCATTATGAGTGAGCATGGCAGACGACGGCGCAGGCGGTAAGACTTCCGAGATCGAGAGCAGCCATGAGCACGGCAATCGACGCGATACTCGCGGCCGTGAACCGGACAAGCGATAGCGGGGAGGCCCGCAACGACTACCGGCGCGCTGCTCGAGTGTTTCCGGCGCGCTCTGCGTTTGAGTCCGGGAGCCGCTGGGTTATTCCGTCCGCGGGTTTCGCTTGGGCACGCCTCATCGCCTTGGCGCATCGTCACGAAGTAATGCCGCTGCTGAATGCCGCATTGGCCGGCTCAGTTTCGGTTCCTGCCTCGGTGCGGCGCCAGTTGGAGAGCCATTGCCGGACGGTGATCGCCCATAACCTTTCGCTGGCTTCCGAATTGGCCGAATTACTGGAACTGTTCGAGCGGTCCGGTGTGAGCGCTGTGCCGTTCAAAGGTCCGCGTGGACCCAAGCTTTGTATGGCGATTTGGCTCATCGCCAGATCCGCGACCTGGATATTTTTGTCGATCCGTCTGAGGCCGCGCGAGCTTGCGATTTACTCGCCGGACGAGGTTATGTTCTCACCGAGAAATCGAAAGCCAAGCCGATCGCTCAGTGCAAGGACCTCGAATTGACGCACCCCGGAACAGGCGTTCATCTGGAGTTGCATTGGTCCGCTTGTGAGCCCTGGTATGATAAACGGGCGTCCCGGCTGAAGCTCTGGATTCCTGCTCCACGACGATGGTGCTGAATCGTCCGATGCCGTTGCCCTCAGCGGAAAATATTTTCTTTCTGCTGGCGATTCACGGATCGAGGCACCGCTGGGAATCGCTGAAATGGATTTGCGATATCGCCGCACTGCTTCACGCGTTCCCCGAGTTAGACTGGGACGCCGTTCTCGCGCGGGCCAGTAAAATCGCGCGCAAACGCCTGGCTTTGCTGCCTTTGGCTCTGGTGAATCAACTCTTCCATGTACCACTGCCGGCTTCTGTGAGCAAGGCGATCGAACAGGACGCGGCCATCTCCCGCACTTGCCGCTCGCATTCAACGGCGCCATTGTGCCGATGGAGGCGGCGATCTCCACCCGCGAAGAACAGCCGTTGCCGAGCTCATTTACTGCGAAGGAATGCGTATCCGTATGCGGGAAAGCCGGTTTGAACGGTTCCGTTTGCTGGCAACTTTTCTTTTCCGCCAGATCCAGCCGAACGTGAACGACCGCGATGGCTTACCGCATCGCAAGCTGCCCAAGCCGCTTTATTGGCTGGTGAGGCCGATCCGGCTGATCGGCAATCTATGGTCCGGCGACGATTTTACGATTCGCCCGCGAATTCATCGGCCCGTAAAGCGAAAGCCCAGGCGCTGGCTCCCCGCTGAGTGATTGACTCCGCGCCCGCCCGCGGTGCCCGCTCCTTGCGATCAAATCCCAGTCCTGAGCTGAAATTCTGTAGAATAAAATTTCACGCCGTGAACGTCTTCATCGCCCGGCGTTGAAGCCGTTACTTCGAAAACAGGAGTTCAGGAGTTCAATGCCAGTCACACAAGCGGGTCTCGAAGGGATTGTTGCTGCCGAGTCGAATATTTGTTTCATCGATGGCGACGCCGGAGTCCTGAGCTATCAGGGATACAACATCCACACGCTGGCCGAGCATGCGACGTTTGAAGAAGTCATCTACCTGCTGTGGCACGGCAAGCTGCCCGACGCAATCGGAACTGGATGCGCTGAAAGCCGACCTGGTCGCCATACCGGCCGATCCCGACCGAGGTCACCGCATTTCTCGGCAAGGTTCCGAAAGCCGCGCCCATGGATGTGCTGCGCACCGCCGTGTCGATGCTGGCGCTCTACGATCCCATGGCGCGCGACAATTCCATCGAAGCCAATGACGAAAGGCCGCTCGCCTGATGGCGCAGACCGCGACCATCGTCACCACCTTCGACCGCCTGCGCAAAGGCAAGCCGGTGGTGGAGGGCGATCCCAAGCTCAGCTTCGCGGCGCAATTTCCTCTACACGCTGACCGGCAAAAAGCCGGACGAAGTGATGGAGCGCGTCTTCGACATCGCACTGATCCTGCATGCCGATCATGAGCTGAACGCCTCCACTTTCGCGGCGCGCGTGATGGCGGCGACGCTTGTCCGATATCTATTCCGCCGTCACCGCCGGCATCGGAGCGCTGAAGGGCCCGCTGCACGGCGGCGCCAATGAAGACGTGATCAGGATGCTGCTCGAAGCCGGCGACGAGAAAAGGCGCTGGAGCACGTGCAAGACATGCTGGCGAACAAGATCAAGATCCCCGGCTTCGGCCATCGCGTGTATCACACCGACGATCCGCGCGCCACGCACTTGAGGGAGCTGCGGAAGAACTCGGCAAGCGCACCGGCCACCTGGATCTGTACCAGACCTCCAAAAAGATCGAAGAGACCATTAAGGAAAAGAAGAAGCTGAACGCCAATGTCGATTTCTATTCGGCCTCCACCTATTATTCGCTCGGCATTCCCATCGATCTGTTCACGCCGATCTTCGCCGTCAGCCGGATGTCCGGCTGGACCGCGCACGTGCTGGAGCAGTATCGCAACAACCGCCTGATCCGCCCTCGCGCGGACTATACCGGGCACGCCGGTGGGCCAGCATGGGTGTCCGATCGACGAGCGCTAACCCGCCGCATGAACGCCGTTAACGCTGATGCACATGCACGATCTCTCGTTCTTCCGAGACAATCTGGACTCGATCGCCCAGCGTCTGGCCACTCGCGGTTTCAGCTCGACATGGAAGATTTCCGGGAGCTCGACGCCGAGCGCCGCGCCGCCCTCACCGAATCCGAACAGCTCAAAGCGCAAGCGCAACGCAAGAGCGTCGAAATCGGCAAGCTCAGCAAAGCAGGCGCAGGATACCACCGAGGCCAGCAGGAGAGTCGGCGCGATGGGCGATCGCATCGCGGAGCTCGATGAAAAAGCCAATGAGCTCGACGAACCGTTTCGCGATTTGATGGCCGGCGTCCCGAATTGCCCCACGAATCGGTGCCGGTGGGCAAGAGCGAGGACGACAACGTCGAAGTCCGCCGCTGGGGCAAGCCGCGCCATTCGATTTCGAGCCCAAAGCGCACTGGGATCTGGGACCGGAGCTGGGATCCTCGATTTGGAGCGCGCCGCCAAAATCACCGGCGCGCGCTTCGCCGTCTATTGGGGCATCGGCGCGCAGCTGGAACGCGCGCTCATCAACTTCATGCTGGATGTCCACACGCGAGAGCATGGCTACAAGGAAGTGCTGCCGCCCTTCATGATCAACTCCGCCAGCCTGTTCGGCACCGGCCAGCTTCCGAAATTCGAGGAAGATCTGTTCAAGATCGAGGACACCGATTTCTGGCTCGCGCCCACCGCGGAAGTGCCGGTGACGAATCTTTTTCGCGACGAAACGCTCGAATGCCGACGCGTGCCGATAGCTGTGCGCCTACACGCCGTGTTTTCGCAGCGAGGCCGG
>CAVXGM010000001.1:0-248821 GCA_963761265.1 Bryobacterales bacterium | reverse complement strand
ATGATGCCGACTCGGGCAACTTCACCATGCAGTGGCGACCCTTTATGTGGTGTCAGGGCTTCTGCCGTGGTGAGCAGGCGGACAATCTCAGCTTCCGAAAAGATATACGGCAAGGGTCGAGGGTCCCTGGTTGGAAACTGTGTCGGGTCTGGCACAAAACTGTGGGGATGTTCACGCTGGCGAAACAGGCACAGGTGATACACGGCGTGGAGTCGCGCCAAGCGCGTGTTCGACTGCAGCGAAGTCATCGACTCGTTCCAAGCCGTGAAAGTCTCGCGCGTTAGGTCTGCAGCGTGGCGCGACGCCAGGAAGCGATCGATATAGCGGAGAGTATATGCCATCGTGCAGCACTCCGGCCGAGCGCCCGTTTCATGGCGAGATAACGGGTGATGAGCGGTCCAATCGGCGACGTGAATACGGCGGGCTCGTTCATAGCCGCGCCCCCGAGCAGGAATCGCTCTTTGGGAGCGAGAGACCCACGTCGCGTAGGGCCTTAACGTGGAGACGCAGATAAACGCCAGTGCTTTCGACGCTGCGATGGCCGAGGAGATCACCTATGGTCTTGAGTGGCGTGCCCTGCCGGAGAAGATGCATGGCCAGTCCATGGCGAAGAACGTGCGGACCGCCAAGGCCCGGGGCACGCACACCGGCGCGCCCCGCCCAAAAATCGAACACGTCAAAGACTGCAGTCGGTTGGATAGGACCCCGCGGGGCACGGACGCGCAGGAAAAGACGCCGCTCGCTGGTCTCCCCAGCACGCTGGCGTAGGTACTCGACCAAGGCGGTAGCGACTTCATCAGTTAGCGGCACGACCAATGGCGTGCCTACCTTGGGTCGTGGCACGCGAATTATCCGGGCGCGCCACTGGATGTTGTCAATATCCAGACTGGAGACTTCGCTCCGGCGAAGACCATAGGTGGCGATGAGGAGCAGCATGGCGTAGTCCCGATACCCCTTCACCGTGGAGCGATCAATGCCACGCAGCAGTGAGAGGATGTCCTCCCAGCGGAGTGCGCGGGTGAGCCGTTCGCCCCGGTGATGGCGCGGCGAGTCGAGATGCTGGTCGAGGCCAACCGGGATCTTCCCACTGGTGGCTAAGAAGCTCAGAAAGGACCGCATGATGGCGATGACCTTCTGCATAGTGATGCGACCCACGCGAGCGCTGGCTTGGACTACGAACGTCTCCAGATCACGAGCCTGAACCTGTGGCAGGTGCTGGATGTCATCGTCGTACTTTAGGAGGCGCAGAAAGTCGCCGGCAACGACGGCGTGCCGTGCGATAGTGGAGGCGGCGAATCCTCGAACGTGGGCGAGATGTTCGCGGTAGCCGCAGATGAGTCGATCCGATGCCTTCGGTGGTGCGGGCACCAGCGCCCTTCTTTCTTGGAGGTACATCAGTAAAGATGGCCGAGGGAGTAGGCTATCTGCGGAGTCCAGCGCGTTTGCCGCGGAAAGCATGCATGCAGACGCTCCTCCGTGCAGCCGGACAGCAACGTGATCTGTTGCTCCTGTAAGCATTTTTCAAGAAACGGGGTGGCTTCCATCCGCCGAGAAATCGCGTTCGGCGGATAGCCGTGCGCTTCCAACCATAAACAAAGATCTTCCAGAAACACACCCAGCACCGGGAGAGACGTGTAGCGTGTATGCGTATTGGGGAACAGTGACGTAAGCATCGAGTCCTTCTTTATGAGATGGGCCGCCGTAGCGGCCAGGCCTCGATGCTAGCCCCTTTTCGTGCCCCAAATTATGTGGAGTGGGATGAACTCAAAACGACGATAGGGAAGCGCGTGCCAGGGTCAACTCCACATAACGCGGCGCTTCACATGAGTCGTAAGATGTGGAGCTCCACATCTTATGACGGGCAGCGGGCTGTGGGTGTGCGCGAAACGGTTGGAGAAGGGCCGTTTTCGCTGGCCGGAAGCGGACCAGGCGCGCAGCGTGACGATGCGGGCCGAAGAGTTGGCGATGCTGGTGAACGGGCTGGACTGGAAACAAACGCACCCGCGAGCCTGGTATCGCAAGAGCGTTTGAAAAAGCTCTGGAACATTTTCGCGAGTTCGCGTACTATGGGGCATCCCCTCATGGCGGTCCTCGATCCACAAGCGCAAATCGCGATACTGGAACGCGAGTTGGAATGGGCACACCTCACCATTGAAAAACGCAACGCGCAAATCCGGCTGCTGGAAGAGCGGCTCAGGCAACGGCGCATTCAGCTGTCTGGGTCCGCACAGTGAAACGCTGAGCGATTTGCAACTGGAGTTGCTGGCGGATGAAGAGCCCGGCGTTACGCGCGACGAGGTGGAGGCCGAAGCGCGCCGCGAACCGCTGCCAGACAGAGCCCGCAGCGGAACGCAAGCCACATCCGGGCCGGAGCCGTTGCCGGAGAATCTGCCGCGCATCGAACAGGTGATTCGGTGCGCCGAGGCGAACTGCAAGACGTGCGGCGGGGAAACCTCGATCATCGGCTACGACGAAAGCGAAGTGCTGGACGTGGAGCCGGCGCGTTGGTTTGTGCGGGTGACCAAGCGCGAAAAACGCGCGTGTGCGGTTTGTTGCAAAAAGGGTTACGCCTCGATCGCGATGGCGGAGCTGGAGCCGCGCATCGTGGAAAAGGGATTGGCGAGCGACGCGGTGGTGATTCAAACGGTGATCGCGAAGTACTGCGATCACCTTCCGTTGTACCGGCAACAAGCGATACTGGAACGCGAAGCGGGCGTGGAGATCAGCCGCGCAACGCTGGATGGCTGGGTGATGCGGGTGGGCGAACTGCTCGAACCAGTGGTGGCGGCGATGCGGCGAGATCTGTTGCGCGCAGCTTATTTACAGGCTGACGAAACTACGGTACCGGTGCAGATGCACGACAAACGCGGCGCCGATCATCAAGCCTACTTGTGGCAATACGGGAAGCCGGGCGGCGAAACGGTGTTCGAGTTTCAACTGGGCCGCGGGCGCGAGGGTCCCAAGAAGTTCCTGGGGGAGTGGGCAGGCATTCTGCAAACCGACGGCTATCAGGCTTATGACAACATCGGCGGCGACAAGCTGGTGCATGTCGGTTGTTGGGCGCACGCGCGCCGCAAGTTTGTGGATGCGGTGAAGGTGAATCCCAAAGATGCCGAGGCGATCAAGATGGTCACGCGCATGGACGCCCTGTTTCTGGTGGATCGCCATGCACGCTTGGGGCAGTTGAGCGTCGAAGATCGGCTGGCCTTGCGCCGCGAGCACGCCGCTACTTGGGCTACCGAGATTCATGATCAGTGTGTATCGCTGCGGAAAACGGCGCTGCCGAAAAGCGCGCTGGGACAGGCGGTGACCTACACCTTGAATATGTGGCCGAAGCTGCGCCGCTGTTTCGATTACGCCGAAGTGGAGCTTTCCAATAACCTGGCGGAGAACTCCATGCGCCCGATTGCGTTGGGCCGCAAGAACTGGCTGCACGTGGGGAGCGCTCAGTCGGGACCGAAGGTGGCCGCGATTCTTTCGGTGGTCGAATCCTGCCGCCGGCTTGGCCTTCCGGTAAAGGAGTATCTGCTCGCCGTGCTGCCTGGCATGGCTCGGCGTAACCTGTCCGACCTGGCTCACTTCACCCCTGCCCGCTGGGCCGCCTGTCGAAACTAACCTGGGTTGGTCGGACGGATACATTCTACCCGTCATCATCAGCCCCTGCCAACTTGCTGCGATTCCTAAGGTGGCTGCGCTCCAGGCCATCAACGCTCCGTCACGAACACTGGTAGAAATGGATCGCGGGGAGCAGGAGAGAGTCCTGGTAGGGCTCGCAGCCGCTGTTTATGAAGCGGTCTCCCGACGCGCCGACGCATAGCGGGGTTCGTCTCGCCGTAGTTGTGCCGGGGGAGCGGCCCTCGTCGATTATTTTCCCGCGTATAGCTATCGAAAACAGCCCTTCGCGCCCGCAATCTGGTGCGAAGTGGAGAACCGCATTCGAGGATGCCCGCCGCCACAAAAAGCGCGCGTGGTATCGAGATGGGTGATCGGACCAAGAGATGACGGCGCATGAAAAGAACGGCCGGTCCGTGTACCCGCCGTGTACCTCACTTCGGCGGAAGGATCGGTTTTGGCGTTTCTGCTGTTTTTAAGAATCAATAAGTTACTGCAGCTCTGTGGCCCATCTGGGTTCGAGCCCCGCCCGGCTCACCACTTGACGCCAGTTTCACGCCACGATTTCACCCTTCACCCAGATTGCCCGCAGCAATCCGTTTCATCGGAGCCTCCGGGGCACCGCCGTACGCTCGTGCCACGCCAGGATTTGTCGTACTACAGTGCATCTCAACCGCGGGGCAGGGCGGGGCTCGCAGTTTCTTCCTGAAGGTGTAAAAGTTCCCCAGATGTCAGGCCTGATCGCTGGCCGCCCGCATTCATCCCGGACTTACTTCTCCAGCACTTTCTCGATTTGCCCAATTTTCTTTTGAATTTTTCCGCCCAGCTTTTCGTCCTGGCCTTCGCCTTGTAAATTGGGGTTGTTAGTGACTTTCCCAACTTGCTCCTTGATCTTGCCCTTGGCCTCATGCATCTTGCCCTGCATCTGATCTCTCGTGCTGTCCTTCATGTGTTTCTCCTTTCCCGCGGATCACGATGCACTTGGAGCGCCGAAGAACAAATGTGACTCTTATGAAGGCCCTCAAAATGCTCTGCTGGCCCAGCGAGAGGAGGTCCAATGAGGTATTTGATCGCGTGGGCACTGGGCGTGCCCGGAATTATAATCGTGATCTGGTTCCTGATGAGCCACCACTAAGGTGATCAAATTAGTCGGCGTGGCGCACAGCGATTCCACCGCCCGACGTATGCAAATAGAGCCGCGGTCCGCCGCCGTTCAACGGCGCGTGAAGGTCGCCCGGACTGCGGCTGCCGCTGATGGTGACAGGAAAGTCCGTCCACACTGTTCCTCCGCTGGCGGAAGCATCGAGATCCACGTGGACGTTCCTGCGGAGGCTGACCAGGATACTGCCTCCGGACGTTGACAAGCGGGATTCTTCTTTTGGCTGCCCGACGAGCGACGCAGTCACGCCGCCACCGGACGTTGAGGCGTCAATCGCGCCGGAGGCGTCTTTGATCCAGATCCCGCCGCCGGACGTGCGTGCCCGGACTCGGCCCAAGTTGCCCTCAATGGAAATTGGGCCGCCGCTGGTGGACGCATCCACGTCCCCGGCCGCTTCGTGGATCTTGATGGGGCCTCCCGAAGTATGCACCACCGCGCGGCCCCTGCCGCCCGTCAGCGTGATTGGGCCGCCTGAGGTGCTGCCATTGACTTCCCCTTCCACGCCCTCGAAATTCAGCGAACCGCCCGAGGAGTGCGCGTTCACTTCACCCTTCAGATGGCTGATGAAAATTGGACCGGACCAGGTCTCGACATCGGCGTTGAATTTTTCCGGCACCGTCACGCGATATTCCACATACCGCAACCAGCTCCCATATTCCAGGCACTGCCAGTTGCGGCACAGGGAATGGTTGCCGAAGAAGGGAAAGAATGCCAGGATCGGCACCCAGCCATCGTGAAATGCGCCGTTGACGCGGACATCCGAACCTTCCTGGGTGATATCGAGTTTGAAATCGCGCAACATGCGATCGTACTCGGCTTGGGAAGGCGGAGTCCCGTGGAAGGAAACCTCCACCTCCACGCTCTTTCCGTAACCGGGTTCCACGCGAATCCCGCCCACGTCGGCGGTCAATACCAAACGGGTGGCCGAATCAACCGGCGCCGACTTGTGGACGTGGTTGCCCGGGTCGACGGCAGGAAGCAGAGCAGCGCAGGCGAACATCGAGATCAGCAAACGACGCATGGCGACCTCCTATGTACATGTAATACGCGCCAATCCGCATTCCGTTCGCAAAATTCTTGAATTCCGGTTGCTATATCATAGAGGCGTTATGGAGCCTTCCCAATGACTTTCCCTCCCAAGCGCATCGCCATAATTCTTTCCCTGGCCATGGCCGTGGCCGGCATCGCGACCATCGCCCTCACCGCCTCCACCGCGCCGTCCTCATCGGTTCAATTCAGCACCCACCTCATCGCTGGGGATCTGCGGGGAGGGTACAGCGTGGCGATCGCTGACGTGAATCACGACGGCAAGCTCGACATCATCCCGGTGGCCGCGGGCGGCTCCGAGCTCGCCTGGTACGAGAACCCCGGCTGGGAGCGGCACGTCATGCTCAACGATAAGCGAGCGATGCTCTGGGCGTCGGCCGCCGACATCGACGGCGACGGTATCCCCGAGTTCGCGCTGCTGAGCGATTTCGGCCAGGATCCCAAGAAAAGCAAGGGCTCTCTCTGGCTGGTCAAGAGCCAAGGCAATCCCAGGGACATGTGGAAATCCTACTTAGTGGACGCCGTCCCCACCGCGCATCGCGTCACCTGGGCCGACCTGGAAGGAAACGGCAAAAAAGAAATCGTGATGGCCCCGTTCATCGGACTGAAGGGCTGGGAAGATCCGAAATATCACGACAATGTGCCGCTCCTTTACTGGCGCGTGCCCGCGAAACTCGATGAAACATGGAAACGCGAGACCGTGGATGACACGCTCTATGGCGTGGTTCATCACCTGCACACTGTGAAATGGAATCCGGGCAAACGGGACGACCTGATGATCGCCGGCTTCGACGGAATCGTTCTCTACACGCCCTCCGGCCACGGCGACAAGTTGAAATTCGCACGCAAGCAGCTCGCGAAAGGCGACGAGCCCAGGGACGTGCCGGGCGCGGGCGGAATGACCCAAGGCACGAACGATGTCTATCCGCTCTACATCAAAGGCAAGCGCTTTCTCGCCGCGCAGGAGCCCTGGCATGGCGACGAAATCGTTGTCTACACCAATAAAGGCGGACAGTGGCAGCGCAACGTAATTTTCAAGGGTTTTATCCAGGGCCATGAAATGGCGGTCGGCGATCTGAACGGCGACGGTCGTGACGATATCGTCGCGGTGGACGTCACCAACCGTGGACGGCCAACTCCGGCCAGCGTTCACATTTTCTATTCGGAAGACGACGCCGGCACGCAGTGGCGTCATGAGCTGATCGACAAGGACATGATGGCCGGCTCGGGAGTAGTGGTCGCCGATATCAATGGCGACGGCCGTCCCGACATCGTCGCCATCAGCGGCAATCAGGTGAAATATTACGAGAATTTGGGGGTCGGTAAATGAATCGGAAACTCGCCATCTGTTTCGCCGGTGCTGCAGCGCTGGCGTTCGCGTTCCTGCTGAGCGGTCAATCCTCAGCTCCGGCCGAGCGCGCCTCGGTGGACGACCCGAACTATCTTCCGCGCGTCACTCCCATCAAGCCCGGCATGGCGCCGAAGATGAAAGTGGACGTGCTGCCGGCTCTTCCGTCGCGGACGTTCCTGGTGCACTTCAGCGCCGGCGATGAATTGATGTCGGGCATGACCGATTTCGCCGAGAAGAACAATCTCAAGACCAGCGAAGTTCGCGGGCTGGGCGGCATCAGCTCCGCCGTGGTGTCTGCTTACGATCCCGTCAAGGGCGCGTTCAAGCGTTTCAATATCGATCAGAAAGGCGAACTGGTCTCATTGCAGGGCGAGATCACAGTGCAAAAAGGCAAGCCGGTCTTCCACGCTCATGTGGTTTTCGCGCTGGTGGATGGAACCGTGCACGGCGGCCATCTGGTGGAAGCGCATATCGACCCGATTGCTAATCTGTTCGTAAACGAATACGCCCCAAAGGAATAAAGCGCGATAACTAATCGGCAGCGGCCTTCAGAAACGTCCCCTGTTCCAATTCGTCGAACGCTTTGCGCAGCTGATCCTGCGTGTTCATCACGATCGGTCCGTACCAAGCCACCGGCTCCTGTAAAGGCTGGCCGGAAACCAGCAGGAATCGGATGCCTTCCTCGCCGGCCTGCACCGTGAGTTCATCGCCTTGATCGAACAACACCAGCGACCGGTTGTCCGCATCCGTCGGCGGCGCCGTATCCAGCCATCCCACACCTTCAGTCGGAACTGCCAGCGGACCCGACGCGTTGCCGAACTTTCCGTCGCCCGCAAAAACATACGCGAAGGCGTGCCGTGTGGTCTCAACCGGCAGCACCTTGCGCTTTCCCGGCGGCACCGATACGTCCAAATACATGGGATCGGCCGCGATTCCATCCACCGGCCCGCGCTTGCCCCAAAAGCTTCCGCACACGATCCGCACGCCGGTGCCGTCGTCATCGGTGACCAGCGGAATCTCAGGCGGCCTTCACTTCCTGATAGCGCGGCTCGGTCATCTTGAGCGAGGCCGGAAGGTTCGCCCACAATTGGAAGCCGTGCATGCGCCCGGTCTGATCGCCCTTGGGCATCTCCTGATGGATGATCCCGCGCCCCGCCGTCATCCATTGCACGTCGCCGGCCGCGATAGTGCCCTGGTTCCCCATGCTGTCGCCGTGATCCACCGTTCCCGCCAGCACGTAGGTGATGGTCTCGATCCCGCGATGAGGATGCCATGGAAAGCCCGCCAGATAATCGTCGGGAACATCATTGCGGAAATCGTCGAGCAGAAGAAATGGATCGAAATCGGATGTGTTGCCGAAACCGAACGCACGCCGCAGGTGCACGCCCGCGCCCTCCAGCGTCGGTTTCGATTTGATGAGCCGCTTTACTGGTCGAATGGACAAGGTGGCCTCCCAAATCCCAAGGGTACCGTGTTCCATTCCACCGCGCACGCGGGATTAGAAAGAGCGGCGTAAACTGTTAGACTTTTCCAATGGAGCGGCCATTCCAAATCGGTGACTTGGTTCGCCTATCGCGCATTCCGCCTCATATCGGCCCTGATTACCCTTACGCTGAAGTTCGCCGTGCGTTTGAATTTGCACTCGGACGGACATACAAAGTTGAAGACGTTGATTGGGGAGGGTGGGTAATGCTTACGCTTGAACGAGGACATGGAGGAATTGGTGTTCAGCCGGACTGCGTGGACTTGGTTCAAGCTTCAGAAATTGGAAAGTAGCCAGCTACCCGCGCTTCGTGGGCTTATGTTCATGGCGGAAAGGCCAAGTAGATGCTGTGTCGATCAGTTGGTCGTGACCCGCTTCTTTTGCAAGGGCCTCGTTGCATGCGGGTTGAGTCTGGCGCCCACGCAGCCTGAGCCTCCCGAAGGCTCTTGCCGGAAGAGAGCACAGCCCGCCGTGCCTCATCGATCATGGGCTGTGAAGCCTGGGCGATCTCCTGACAGATCGCCCGGCACGTCGGCGCATTCCCGGTTGGCCCGGTAGCTATCCACTCTATTCGTCTCTGAGAGCCCGCATCGGATCCACCAGCGATGCCCGGCGCGCGGGCACATACGTTGCCGCTACCGTAATCAACAACAGCGGTATGGCGATGGCCGGAAACAGCGCGTAATTCAGGTGATCGAAAGTGGCCACCCAAGCCACCGTAATCACCGCGCGGCAGGCGAAGAAGCTCACAATCAAGCCCACTGACCACGCCGATGGATCCCAGCACCAGACCTTGCCCCAGGATCATGCGAATCACTTTCTGCCGGTCCGCTCCGATCGCCATGCGAATGCCGATCTCGCGCCGCCGCCGGCTGACAGAATAAGAGATCAGCCCATATAAGCCCACCATGGAAAGAATCAGCCCCATGGTGCCTAAGCCCGCAACACTCTCGGCAATGATGTCGGGAGTCTTCACCGCGCGCTGCGTGTAGTAATCCTGCATGGTGCGCGCATTGGAGACGGGCATGTCGGGATCGATTCCGCGTACCACGTCGCGCAACACTGGAGCAAGCGTCGCCGCATCGGGAGCGACGCTCTCAGCCATCAACGTCATGGCCGCATTCTTCTCCTGCGTGTACGGCAGATAAATGAAATCCTGCGGCGGTTCCGCGATCCAGAAATATTTTGCCATCTTCGCGAGCCCGACAATCTGCACCAAAGGCCCGGTCGCCGATTTCATGTGGAACCGTTTTCCCAACGCATTCTGACCAGGCCAATAGTGATGGGCAAATTGCTCGTTCACCACCGCAACCAGAGGCGTGTCCTGCCGATCCGATTCCAGGAACCCGCGCCCTTGCAGTATGGGGATGCCTCCGCTGACAAAGTAGCCGTCGCTCACGTAGAAATTCGGAACCGAGATGGCTTCCTGGTTGGCCGGCAGCGTATAGCCTTCCGGAACCATGGTGATGCCGCCGCCACCGAGCAGCGGAATCCCCGATATCAAAGCCGCCGAACGCACTCCTGGTGCGCGCCGGGCTTTCTCCAAAAGGTCCTTGTAGAAGCGGCGCGTTTGGTCTTCGGTGTAATGCACGGGCGTAGTATCGAAGCTCGTCATGTACAGCCGGTCGATACGAAAGCCCGGCCCTGCCAACAACTCGCCGCGGAAGCCCTCCAGCAATACGGCCGAAACAATCAACAGGACGAGCGAAAGCGCCACCTGGCACACCACGATGGAGTTGCGGCCCCACAGGCGCCGCTTGCCCGCGCTATCCGCGTCGGCGGCCTTGAGCGATGAAACAAGATCCAGGCGCGTGGTTTGCAGCGCAGGCGTCAGGCCGAACAGGAACGTGCTGATCAGCGACGCGCCGATGGTGAACAGCAACATCCTTCCGTCCACCGAAACATGAAACGCCAGCGGCACATCCACCGGAATCGGGATGCTGTTGAAGAAGCTGGTTCCTGCGTAGGCGACAGCCACTCCCGCCAACCCGCCTCCCAGCGCCAGTAGCAGATTCTCGAGCAACAATTGCCGGATCAGCGCTCCCCGCGCAGCGCCGATCGCGAGCCGCACGGCCATTTCACGCGAGCGGGCCCGCGCGCGGCTCAACAGCAGACCGGTCACGTTGGCGCAAGCCACCAATAAAACGCAGAAGGCCAGCAGAAGCAGCATCACCACCAAAGCCGCGTTCGGAGGCGACTGCCGGATCCGCATCTGAATCTCGGTTTGAACGTCCACTCGATGGCCGCGATTGGTGTCCGGATACATCTGCTGCAGCCGCGCCCCGATGCTGCTCAGATCGGCGGCCGCCTGGGCGATGGTTACGCCGGGCTTCAGATGGCCCTTCACCGTGAGCCAACGCACGTCGCGCTTCTCCAGAAGGCTGGCGCCGCCCATCCGTGGCGACATCGCGAGCGGAACGAACATCGCATATTTTACAAATTGATCGATGCCGGTGAACTCCTCGGGGGCCACACCGATCACGATAAACGGCACGCTGTTCAGCCAGATGGTGGAACCCACCACGGATGGGTTGCCGTTCATCTGGTGCACCCAAAAATCATGGCCCAGCACTACTACCGCGTCGCGTCCCACCGCCTGATCTTCCGTGTCCAGGAACGCGCGCCCCAGAACCGGCTGCACGCCCAACACCCGGAAGAAGTTGCCCGAAACATACATCCCGCACGGCGATCTTGGGCAGCACCGTTGGGTTTGGTTTAAAGCCGAACGACGCGCCAGAAGCCGCCAGCATTCCATCAAAGCTGCGGTTGCCATCGCGAAAGTCGCGGTAATCGGGGTACGATAACGCGGTGTTGGCGAACACCTGCCCGCTGGACGTGGTAATCGCCGCGATTCGGCTAGGCTCTGGAACCGGCAGCGGACGCAATAGCAGCGCGTCGCCAAAGCTGAACATTGCCGAGGTTGCGCCAATCCCGATGGCGAGCGAGCAGATACTCACCAGCGTGAATCCCGGGGCTTTCCGCAACAGCCGCAGAGCGTGTCGTAGGGATTTCAGCATCTAGCCTCCGTTTGACTCGATTACCGGCTAAGACGCAATTCAATGGGTAGAAGTTCAGAAAAAGGTCACTGTTACCTCCCCACCAATCGCGTCCCAACACCATCCAACAGTTAGGAGAGTGAAAGTTATGGTACCGAATCAAGTTGATCATTCTTCGAACGACTCCATCAAGATGGCTTCTGGATTAACCTTGCTGGTAGCCTTATGGTTCTTCGTGTCGCCCTGGGTGTACGGCGCATACCATATGGCGAATGCATGGAACAGTTGGATCATTGGTGGCGTGCTCGCGCTCGTTGCCGCAATTTGCTTGGGCAGCAGCTCACGCAACGCGGCGAATTTGAGTTGGCTCAGCGTGGTTTTGTCGGTTTGGGTATTCTTCTCACCGTGGATCTTCGGCTATACCGCTAATACAGGCCGTTTTATCAACAGCTTGTGTGTGGGCGTGGTCGCCTTCGTCCTTTCGATGATGGCCTCCATGATGGGATCCCGAAGCTCGTCCGGCACCACCGTGCCGCATAGAATGTAGTTCCACACCCTGGACGAAAGCCTGGGTCGCCAATCCGGCCCGGGCCGTCTAAACCGTGATGATTACTTTGCCTACCTGTTGGTTCGATTCCAGATATTCGTAAGCTTCTTTCGACTGCGCCAATGAAAACGTCTTGGCGATCTTCGGGTGAAACCGCCCCTCGGCTAGCCGTTCAAACACATACTGTTTGGATGCCTTCAACAATTGCGAATCCCGGAGGATCTCGTGCAGCGAGTAGCCCCGCAACGTGAGCCCTTTACCGAGCGCGGGGCCGAGCGGAAATGGCGTGGGCTGCATGGAGAGCATGCCGTACAAGAAAACGATTCCCTGGTAGGCCGAAGCTTCCAGCAGTTTTTCGCAACCCTGGTCCGCCCACAGGATCGAAAATCAGGCGGGCGCCGTTGCCGCCAGTGATGTCATTCACTCTCGCCACCAGGTCTTCTTCTTCGGTGACGACGACATGCGCCGCACCCAGCGCCAGCAGTTGAGCGCGCTTGTCGGATTTTCGTGTAGCCGCAATCGGTATCGCACCTTCGGCATTCACGATCTGGATGGCGGCCAGCCCAACGCTGCTGGATGCGGCGGGGATCAGAACGAAATCGCCGCGCTTCAGTCCTCCGAATGTCACGAGCGCGCCATAAGCCGTCAGATATTGCATCCAGATGGCCGCAGCCTCCACCGGCGAAAGCTTGGCCGGGTACTCGCCCAGCCAAGCAGCGGGCACAATGGCTTCTTCGCCCAGCACGCCGTTCTTGCTCATCGAGAAACCGGGAATGGTCGCCACTGGCTTGCCAACCCAGCTGGAATCCACGCCGGGTCCAACCGCTTCCACCACTCCCGCAGCCTCGTATCCAATCCGAGACGGCAACTCCGGGATCTCCATGTAAAACCCGCGCATGTACAAATCTTCGGCTCGATTCAAACCGACCGCTTGCACCCGCAGCTTCACCTCGCCTTCACCAGGCGCGCGCGAGGGCACATCTTCGAGTTTCAGATTTTCAGGACCGCCGATACTGTGGAAGCGAATGATCTTAGGCATGTACCTAAGATGAACAACTCGCTGAAAAGTCGCACCTCATTGCGGATTCGCTTTGCACGTAAAATTGCCCGCGTCGTTGGTGAGGCCGCTTCCCTTGTACACGGCCACTTGCGGATAAGGGCACAATGGCCGGGTCATATCGATCTGCCCATTGCTCACGTGCGCCGCGACAATTCGATTGGGCGCCTGGCCGTCTTCTCGCCAGCGCTCGATGATGGCCATCTTATTGAACTGATCCGTGCCCTGGCCGCCGGCGCAATGCTGCATGCCCGGAATCATGAATAGCCGCAGCCAATCGCTTTGATCCGGACCCATGGTCTGGAGCACCGCGCTATAAAAATTCACCGTGTTGCCCGGCGGGATGGCCTGGTCTGCCCAGCCGTGATACAGCAAAAGCTTTCCGCCATGGGCTTTGAAGGGCGCCAGATCGGTGATGTGCGTATCGATGCCGGACTTGTCCGCCAGTGCCACATCGCTATCCAGATCGAACTTGTGAAAATCGTAATCGGCATCCTGGTGCCCCAGGATCCGAATGCTGTCCCAGCCGCCGCCGGGCGCGGTCGGGATGCGCTTCAGCGCGGCGTATTGCAATTCGCCGCCAGGCTCGAATCCGGTCCAGATGATGTCGCCCTTCTTGTCCTTCACGTCGCCGAACTCAATCTTCACCGTTTTCACCTGGGCCGCTGTCAGGCAGCCGTCCGATTCTTCGCCCTTGCAGAGCAGGGAAGCCGGATCGAAATGGCACTGGGTGGGATCGCCGATCAGCCCATCTTTCACGCCGTCCTGCGCATCGCACTTCGCAAGAATCGCCTTGTGCAGCGCCTCCACATTGGCCTGCGACAGCGCCCCTTCCGGATTCTTCATCATCTCGATGGACCGTTCCACGCCCGCCGCGTGCAGATGAATGTGCGGATTCGCCGGCGCTCCCGCCAGCACGCCGTCAAAATCGTCGGGGAACTTGGTCACCTCCACCAAAGCCTGCCGCCCGCCCGTGGAACAGCCGTTCCAATAGGAATATTTCGGGCTTTCGCTATAGTACGCCTTGATCAGAGCCTTGGACTGCACCACCGTATCGTGTACCGCGCGCCAGCCAAAATCGACGATCTTCTCCGGATGCCCCAGCGCGAACATGCCGTTGCCGCCTTCATGCCCGGTGTCGGTGGACGATGTCGCGTAGCCTTCGCGCAGCGCCGCGGCCATCTGAGGGAAGCTAATAATGCCCGCCCATCCGCCATTGCCCACCATTTGAAACTTGCCGTTCCAGTTCTCCACCGGCAGCCACAGCTCCATCTTGATGTCGGAGTCCGATGAGGGCTTCAATGTCGCGGCCACCCGGCAATGCGCCGGGAGCATCTGCGGTTCAACCGGGCGTCCGGGTTGCCGCGCTGGCCCGCCCGCTCCCAGGCCTGCACGCGGCGGGGGCAGATATGGCCCGGCGGCCACGGTTTCTACCGCCGTAAACTCCACTCCTGGGATCGACAGCGATTTCAGATTTTCGCAGGCGGATTGCGCAAACGCCAAGCCCGCCATACCACACAGGGCGGCCGAGAGCTGCATCAATAACGTCGAACTTCTCATGGGGAATCTCCTTCGGGGTGCCAGTGGCTATTTAAACACCGCAAGAATTGTCAAGCAAGCGGCCACGTCCACAGGCTAAATTCATAAGGAAGTGAAAACGCCGCTCAAACAAGTGCAGCCGGTGATCGCTTTCGCCGCCGCGCACCTGGACGAAGACCTGTCGCTTACCGCCCTGGCTGGCCAAGCCGGACTGTCGGCGTTTCACTTGCACCGGATGTTTTCCGTCGCCGCCGGAGAGACGCCCAAGCAGTTCACGCTGCGGCTCCGGCTGGCGCGCGCGTCGGCGCTGCTGCTCACCACCGGCGATTCGGTGCTCGACATCGCTCTGGCCTGCGGATTCCAGAGCCATGAGGCGTTTTGCCGGGCCTTTCGCCGGCGCTTCGGGATGACGCCCAGCGCCTATCGCGCCCGCGGGTTTGCCGGCGGAGTAGAAGCGGCGGAGGCGCGGGAACACTCGGGCGTGATTCATCGCGTGGCGCCTTGCATCAACTTTTTTCAAACTTACCAGGACGAGAGATCGGAGCAGGTCGACATGATGACGTATTCCATCACGAAAAAGGAAATCGCAGCGCAACCGGTGCTGATGGTCCGGAGGCGGGTCAAGCCGTCCGAGGTGGCCGCCACGCTGGCCGAAGTGCTCGGCTACGTTTTCGCGCACGCGCAGCAAAACGGCATTGCGCTGGCCGGTCAGCCGCTCACCCGTTACCTGGAATGGGGGCCGGGGCTGTGGACCATCGAAGCTGGAATGCCGGTTACAGCCCATTGCTGCGAAACCTCGTGCTATGCAGACGTACGGGCCGGGATTTTACCTGCTGGATTCGTCGCCACCACCACGCATTCCGGTTCCTACGATAAGCTTAACGAGGCCCACGCCGCCATCCAGCAATGGATCCAGGCGGAAGGGCTCACGCCATCCGGGGCGCCCTGGGAATCCTACACTACCGATCCGGCCGATTATCCCGATCCCAAAGACTGGAAGACGGAGATCTTCTGGCCACTCGCCAAGCCCCAGACCCAGCGGGGCGAGGCTGCGAGCAAGCCTGTGGTTTACCATGTCCCCGGCATGGCCGCCGTCACCATCCAGCGCGACATCCCTTACGAGACGACCGCTGGCCATCCCCTCACGTTGGACTTGTATCGTCCACCCGAGTGGAAACCCGGCACGCGATTGCCGGCCGTGATTTTCGTGGTCGGATATTCCGACCTGGGCGCCGAAAGGATGCTCGGCTGCAAGTTTAAGGACATGGAGTCCTACATTACCTGGGCGAAATTAGTTGCAGCCTCGGGTCTGATCGGCATCACCTACGAAAATCAAGAACCCATGGAGGATCTCGACCGGCTGCTCCAATATATTCGCGAGCACGCCGAAGAGCTCGGAGTCGACGAGCGGCGCATCGGCTTGTGGTCCTGCTCAGGCAATGTTCCGCGGGCGCTGGCCATGCTAATGCAGAAACAGGATCTCAAGTGCGCCGCCCTCTGTTATGGCGTCACGCTCGATCTGGATGGGGCAACCGGAGTGGCCGAAGCCGCCAAGATGTGGAGGTTCGCCAATCCAACGGCGGGAAAGTCCGTTCAGGACCTGCCACCGGACGTGCCGTTGTTCATTGCGAGAGGGGGCTGCGACGAAGTGCCACATCTGAACGAAGCGCTGGACCGCTTCATCACTCATGCGCTGGCAGCGAATCTGCCGCTGACTGTTGCGAATCATCCCACCGGCCCGCACGCCTTCGACCTGATGCATGACAGCGAGACCTCGCGCGAAATCATCCGCCAGATCCTGGCCTTCCTGCGCCTGCATCTGCTGGCCTAGCGGATCGCGCTGTGGTTTGGCCCGGTGGCACCTGAGTATTTTCACGCAGGGCCTTTGCTTTCTAAGATGATCCCCTGAGCACGATCGCTGCAATTTCAGCCAGTTGCGAACCTCAGTCCGATCTGATCTCAGTGGTTGCAGGATTGCCACACACAGCAGCGGAGGTGCAAGACAATGGCTGGCATCGGTTGGACTCCCGCTATAGTGATTTGGGCGATCCTCGCAATCGCAACCCTCGGCCTGGCGCTGTATCGAAAGTTGATCTCCGCCGGCGAAGAGGATCTGATTCATCTGGGCGCCGGAGAAGAGCGCCAGATCCCTGAGCAGGTCGCGCTCGCAGGCAGACTAAAGGCAGTAGACCGCTGGGGCAAAATGCTGACGATGATCACAGTCGCGATCGGACTCGTGATGGCCGCGATCTATTTGTACCAGGGCTTTCTGGTTCAAAAGTAGGCGCGCGCTCGAACGCTCAAGCCTTCACCAGCATTTTGCCTATGTTTTTGCCCTCCAGCATGTCGATGAATGCGCGCGGTGTGTTCTCGAAGCCTTCCACGATATCTTCGCGATATCGGAGCTTGCCTTCGCGAATCCACCGCGCCATCTGTGCCATGCCTTCCGGCCAGCGCTGCTGAAACCGCGTAACGATGAAGCCTTCCACCCTGAGTTGCCTCACCAGGATCTGGCCCAGCAGGCGCGGCCCCGGCTCGGGCTTTGCCAGATTGTATTGCGAAATCTGCCCGCACACGGAAACGCGTCCGAACGAGTTCAGCAATGTAAAAACCGCGTCGCTGATTGCGCTCGCCGACGTTGTCAAAATAGCAATCGATCCCGCTGGGGCACAGTTCCTTCAGCTTCGCCGCGTAATCGGGCGCGCTCTTATAGTTGAACCCGGCATCAAAGCCCAGATCTTCGGTCATGTGACGGACTTTGTCGTCGCCTCCCGCGATGCCAATCACGCGACAGCCCTGGATTTTCGCGATTTGCCCTACCAGCGATCCCACCGCGCCGGCCGCTCCGGAAACCACCACGGTTTCACCCGCCTTCGGCTGGCAAATGTCGAGGAATCCGAAGTAGGCGGTCATGCCTGGCATGCCGAGGACGCCTAATGCAGTCGACACCGGAGCGATTTGCGGGTCCAGTTTTTGCAGCCAACTGGCGGATGCCACGGCGTGATCCTGCCAGCCCCAATAGCCCGCCACGAAATCGCCCGGCTTAAGATTCTGCGCGCGCGATTCGATCACCTGCCCAACATCGGCGCCGACGATCACCTCGCCGATGTTGACAGGATCGGCGTAGGTCCGCACGCCGGTGATCCGCCCGCGCATGTAGGGATCAACCGAAAGGTAAACAGTCTTCACCAGCGCCTCGCCGTCTTGTGGCTCCGGGAGCGGCGCCTGTTCCAGCTTGAAATCGGATTCCTTGGGAAGCCCGATGGGCCGCGCCGCGAGTCGGAATTGCCGGACCACGCTGGGTGTCGCAGATGTTGCTGACATTGGTAACTATTATGGCGCGGTCTCGCCCTGAAGCAAATCCCGCACGCTCGTGAAAAGTTCCGGATCTTCGAGGACGAAGAACAACCCGCCTCGCCCGTTCTGGCTGCTGTCGCAATGCGGTCCCGAGAGCGTGCCTTGCTGGTTCAAATCCCCGAAAATGCTGTAGCTATGGGCGCCGGTGGACACGCCGATCTTGGCATGATTCCCATCCGGCTCGCCGACGCCCGAGAAACCAATCGTGGTAGCCTGCCATGTTCCCGTGGTCGCGATCTCCACCGCGCCGGGCGCGCCGAGCGACTTGTCCCAGCACCGGATGGGCGTCTCCGCCGTCGTGGTCGGAATCTCGGGCTCCGCCCACCATGTCGCGGCCCTAAGCGGCTCGCCGCCTAGCACGCGAGGAAACCATCTGCCAGGGCGGGACGTTCAGATCGGAAGGCTTCGCCAGCAGCATCACTCCGCTCGACAGCGTGACTTTCGTGGCGGACTTGCTTTTCGAGACTTTCCCCAGACCATTCACCAGCGCCTGAATGTCCGCCGGCCCTCCGTTATTCACGATTTGAAGTTTCGCCGGATCGGTCACCACGCTCGCGTTGGTCAAAGCGTTCAAGACCGACACCACATCGTCCTTAGTGAGCGCCAGTGCGAAAAAATGCTGGCTCACTAAAACGTCGTTATCCGCCACGCATCCTAGCGTGTTTCCGTCTGTCTTGCGCGGTTCGCTGAAACTTCCCGAAGCCGGCCAGGACGGCGTGGAAACCTGCATCACCATTCCGCTTCCCGCGCTATTCCACGCCAGCATGCCCTTGGAATGCCCGGCGGGCGCGTCTTTGTTCTTCAGTGGATCGCCATAGAATTGATCGTTCCAAATTACGTAGAAGAAGCTGCCGTTATATACCTGCGCGAACGTAGCGGCTAGCGGATCGGCAGTGCTGTCGCCCACGCAGCCGCCGCCTTGCTGCAAAGTTGGATCCCCGCTGCTGGCAAATACAAACTGTTGGCTGAAGCTCTTGTACCGTTCCACCGTGCCGCCAAATGGACACGCCCTCTGCGCGCCACCACACCCCGGAAACGACGCTGCATTAAATTTGAACACAAACCACCAGTCGACCGGCTGGCCGCTTTTCAAAAGCGGCGACGGCGCTTCTTGCGCCGCCAATGGCGCAGCGCACAAAAATACCAGGACAGCCAACCGGCATCGCGAGCTCATACCGTCTGATCGGCAAATTCCAGCCGAGTTCTAACGAGTTCTAATAAGACATGCGGGTTCTTCTGTTCGGCGCCACCGGCATGGTCGGACAGGGCGTGCTGCGCGAATGCCTGCTCGATCCGGACGTTGAAAGCGTCGTAGCCGTCCTACGCAACGCCACCGGCCAGCAGCACCCGAAACTTCGCGAACTCCCGCACGGCGATTTTCTCGATTTCTCGCCTATCGCGAACCAGCTCTCCGGCTTCGACGCCTGCTTCTTCTGTCTCGGCGTCTCTTCGGCCGGCATCACCGAAGAAAATTATCAGCGCATCACTTACGGTTTCACTCTCGCCGCCGCGCTGGTGCTGGTGAAGCTGAATCCGGACATGACGTTCATCTATATCTCTGGCGCCGGCGCCGACAGCTCCGAACAGGGCCGCTCCATGTGGGCGCGCGTCAAAGGCAAGACCGAAAATCACCTGTTGCGTCTCCCATTCCACGCCGCTTACATCTTCCGTCCCGGCCTCATCATTCCGCTGCACGGCATCCAATCGAAGACCGCGCTCTACCGCGTGTTTTACAAGTTGCTCGGCCCGCTGCTTCCGGCTTTGCAAGGCCGCTTCCCGAAATACGTAACCACCACTGAGCAGATTGGCCGCGCGATGCTCAAGATCGCCAGGCAAGGCTGGCCTAAACCGATCCTAGAGACCTCGGACATCAATGAGGTATGAAATGCGCAGGTATGAAAATGCGTTTGTTCATTCTCCTGCTCGCCGCAACCAATCTGTACTGCGCTGACGTCCTGTGGGGCCCGATGGAGAGCGGACTGCAATTGGGCATCGACATCACCGCAACTTCCGAACCCGCGTTGCGTATCTCGTTGAAGAATGCCGGCTCCCAGCCGCGCGATCTCCCGATCGGGCATGCAGGCGCTCCGGATCTATACGACGTGGAGTTTACCACCCAGGCTCCCGGACAACAGCCACAGCCCGTGCTCGACCAAATCGCTCTCAAGGCGCAGTCGGGATCGTCCGGCCCGCCGATCACCGCCCATCTCCAGCCGGGCGAGGTTCGCGAGTTCCTCTACCCGCTGAGCCGGCTTATTTGCATCGTAAATCGAAAAGATGTTCCGCTCCGCCCCCTCCTCGCGCAAGGCTACACGATGCGCGCTTGGTTCGACCTCCCCGGCGTGAAGTTGGTAACTCCTGATCTCGCTGCGCCCTCGCCGCTAAATTGACACTCGCCCCAGCCCGAATGTAGGATCGATACGATTCGTCAGAAAGGTTCGTATGCAGAATCCACGTTCGCTCGCCCTGTTCGGCCTTGCGCTCATTACCGCGGCCGCCTCCGCCCAGCAAAAGGTCCAGTGGAATAGCAAATACAACATTCCGGTTGCACCCACCGGCTTGGCGGCTCGTCCGCTGCCCGATCACCCGCTGGAATTCGACACCGCCGAGGGCCAGAATATTCGCGTCGTGGTTCTCACCAAGGGTCTCGAATATCCCTTTTGCCTCGCCTTTCTTCCCGATGGCAGCATGCTGGTCACCGAGCGCCCCGGCCGCCTGCGCATCATTCGCAACGGCGTTCTCGATCCCAAACCCGTCGCCGGCGCCCCAGCCTCCATTTGGGGCGGAAAATCAGGTGACCCGGGCGCCATCCACGGCTACATGGACATCGTTCTACACCCGCGCTTCGCCGAGAATCATCTCCTCTATCTCACCTACACCAAGCCGCTCGATGGCGGCAAACGAACCACGGCCATCGCGCGCGGACGCTGGAATGGCAGCGCGCTCACTGACGTAAAGGATATTTTCGTTTTGCCCGAACCCAGCACCTCGCGCATCGCCTTCGGCAGCGACGGCATGCTCTACATGACCACCACGGGCCGGGATCCGCAGGATCCCAACACGCTCGGCGGCAAGGTGCTGCGCCTGCGCGACGATGGCTCCGTCCCGCCCGACAATCCGTTCGTGGGGCAAGCCGGCCATCGGCCCGAAGTGTACACGCTGGGACATCGCAGTTCGCTCGGGCTCGCCGTTCATCCCGGGACCGGCGAAATGTGGGAGAACGAAAACGGCCCCAATGGCGGCGATGAAATCAATATCCTGAAGCCCGGCCGCAACTATGGCTGGCCGCTGGTAAGTTATGGCCGCACCTACCAGGGCCCTTGGCAAGCCGCGCCTCCCGGCCACGCCGGCTTCGAGCCGCCGGTGGTGTACTGGATGCCCGCCATCGCCGTCTCCGGCATGACCTTCTACACCGGCGACAAATTCCCCAAATGGAAGGGCGACCTCTTCGTCGGCTCGCTGCGCACCGGCGAGATTCCGGGCACCGGCCATCTGGAGCGCATCCTGTTCAACGACAAGATGGAGGAGCTCCGCCGTGAGACTCTGCTCACCGAGCTTCGCCAGCGCATCCGCGATGTGCGGCAAGGCCCGGACGGATTGTTGTATTTGCTCACCGACGAGCAAGCAAGGCGCCGTGCTGCGCATCGAGCCGGCCGAGTAGTGGAGCGCCGCTCAGTTTCTGGGGCGGAATAATGCTCTAAACATCCCAAATATGGCCGATCTGTTCCATGAGACGGCCATGAACGTACATCCGGCCCTTCCGGCAACAAGAACCAGCGGCCACGCGGCCGGAAGTACGGTCAGCGTCAGAATCTGGCTGGTGGTGGGCCTCTGCCTGGCCGTGGGCGGCGGCGCCATCAGCGTGCTCATCTATGAGCTGAAGGCCACCAGCGCCCACTACGAAAACACTTTGCGGGACCTTCAAGAGCGCAGCCGTCAACAGGATGCCGCGCGCATCATGCAGGTCAGCTTCAAAAAACAGGTTCAGGAGTGGAAGGATATCCTGCTGCGCGGCTACAATCCGGAGGATTTAGCCAAGTATTCAGGACAATTCCGCGTGGAGGCGTCCCAGGTCAAAGATTCTGGCGCCGCCCTGGTTGCTGCCGTCACCGATCCCGACGCGCGCCGGACCATCCAGAATTTCCTCCAGGCGCACGCCACCATGGGCGAAAAATACGATGCCGCCCTGCGGGTTTTCGCGTCCGCGAAAGGGGCCAATCCCCGCCAGGCCGATCAACTGGTGAAGGGGCAGGACCGCGCGCCCACCGCGCTGGTGGATCAAGCCGTGGATACATTAGTCCGGCGCGCTAACGCGGTGGTCAGTACCGAGAAAGAGGCAGTCGCCCGGACCATCTGGCTGGCCAGCCTCGCCGTCCTGGCCGCTTTCGCCATCATCGGAACGCTGGCGATCGTTACCATCCGTGGCATCTCCGGCACTCTGCGTCATGCCGTTGGCGGGCTCACCGAAATTGCCCAACAAATGACTGGCGCGGCTTCCGAGGTCTCATCCTCTAGCCAGACGCTGGCGCAAGGCGCGTCCCAACAGGCCGCCGCGCTTGAGGAGACCTCGGCCTCCACCCACGAGATCCAGTCCATGACGCAAAAGAACAGCGAGAACTCACGCGCCGTGGCCCACCTTGGGATGGGATCGGAGCATCACTTCATCGAGACCAATCAAAAGCTGGACCAGATGGTGGTCGCGATGCAAGAAATCACAAGCCAAAGCGAGAAGATTTCAAAGATCATCAAGGTGATCGACGCCATCGCCTTCCAGACCAATATCCTGGCATTGAACGCGGCTGTAGAGGCGGCGCGCGCCGGAGAGGCTGGCCTGGGGTTTGCAGTGGTGGCCGACGAGGTCCGCAACCTGGCGCAGCGCTGCACCCAGGCAGCCCAGGACACCACCGCACTGATCGAGGAGTCCATCGCCAAATCCAACGACGGCAAGTCCAAGGTCGACCAGGTGGCCGCCGCCATTCGCGACATCACCGAATCATCCGCCAAGATTAAGACGCTGGTCGACGGAGTGAACGTGGGCAATCAGCAGCAGGCCCTGGCCATCGAACACATCAGCAAAGCCATCAGCCAAATGGACAAGGTGACTCAACATGTGGCATCCAGCGCCGAGCAGAGCGCCGCAGCCGCGGAAGAACTCCACGCCCAGTCCGCTTCTCTCAATCACGTGGTGGAAAACTTGGCAGCCCTGGTGGGTACTTAAACCGCCGCTCGAACCCCGCGTCCCGCGACACTACCTGCTAACCACCGCCGCTGGTTCCACCGCCGTTTGAAACGCCTTCTTGCGCCTTCGCATGTTCCCGAAACTTCCCCGGAACCGCTCCATGTAAATGTAGAACACCGGCGTGATGTATAGCGTCAGTAATTGCGAAACCACCAGCCCGCCCACCACCGCCAGATCCCAGCGGACGCCGCGCTTCCGAGCCCGCGCCCAAGCCCAGCGCGATCGGCAGCGTGCCCACCAGCGCCGCCATGGTGGTCATCATGATGGGCCGGAACCGCACCAGGCAAGCTTCCGCAGATCGCCTCCGCAGGCGACAGATTCTGCGTCCGCTGCGCTTCCAGCGCGAAATCGATCATCATGATCGCGTTCTTCTTCACGATGCCGATCAGCATGATGATCCCGACAAACGAATAAATGTTCAGCTCGTCATGGAAGATCAGCAGCGTGGCCAGCGCGCCCAAGCCAGCCGAGGGCAAGCCCGACAGAATGGTCAACGGATGGATGAAGCTCTCGTACAGAATCCCCAGCACCATGTAGATCACCAGGATCGCCATCACCAGCAGCATCCCCATGCCCTGCAGTGACGATTGAAACGCCGCGGCCACGCCCTGGAACGACGTCTCGATATCGGCCGGGAGAGTCTCGCGCGCGGCCGTCTCAATGCGGTCCACGGCATCGCCCAGCGAAACGCCCGGCGCGAGGTTGAACGACATCGTCACCGACGGCAACTGGCCCAGGTGCGCCACCGAAAGCGGCCCCACCGTATCGTGCGGCTTGGTGACGGCATCCAGCGGCACCAGTTTGCCCGCGTCCGATCGAACGTACAACAGATGCAGAGCCGCCGGATCCAGCTGGTAGCGCGGCAGCAGCTCCATCAGAACCTGATAATCATTGGTCGGCGTGTAAATATCGGAGACTTGCCGCTCGCCATAGGCGTCGTACAGCGCATTCTCGATCTTGTCGGCCGTCACGCCCATCGCCGACGCGCGATCGCGATCGATGTCCACCTTCACCTCGGGACTCGCGATCTGCAGATCGCTGTTCACGTCGAACAGGCCCGGCACATCTTTCATCCGTTTTTCGAAGACGCCCGCGGCGTGATAAAGCTCGTCCAGATCCTGCGCCTGCAGCGTGTACTGATACACCGTGCGCGTCTGTTGCCCGCCGATGCGGATCAGTGGAGGATTCTGAAGATAGGTTCGGATGCCGGGAATTCGATCCAGTTTCGGCCGCAGTTCCGCGATAATCTGCTCCGGCGTGAGTTGGCGGTCCGCGCGCGGCTTCAGGCGCAACTGCAACCGTCCGGAATTGCCGGTACCCTGCGGGCCTCCCTGAGCGTTCACCAGCGAAAAATAAGCGTCCACGTTCGGATCGGCGCCAATCACCGCGGCCGCTTTCAACTGCAGGCGCACCATCGATTGAAACGACGCCTCCTGCGGCATCTCGGTCACCCCGGCCAGCTGATCGGTGTCCTGGTTCGGGATGAAGCCTTTGGGAGAAACTTCATACAACATCACCGTCGCCACTACAGTTCCCGCCGCCACCATCAACATCGCGAAGCGATGGCGAATTACGCTGCGCAGCGTCCACTCGTACAGATTCGCGCATGCCGTCGAAAAATCTCTCGGTCGTTCGATAGAGCGCATTGTGCTTCTCGCTCGGCGGCTTCATGAAGCGGCTGCATAGCATCGGCGTCAGGCTGAGCGACACGAAGCCCGAGATCAAAATCGCCACGATGATTACGGCCGCGAACTCGTGAAACAGCCGCCCCAAGATGCCGCCCATGAAGAACACCGGAATAAACACCGCCGCCAGCGACAGCGTCATGGAAAGAATGGTGAACCCGATTTCGCGCCCGCCATCCAGCGCCGCCACCAGCCGCGATTTCCCCATCTCCATGTGGCGCACGATATTTTCCAGCACCACAATCGCATCGTCCACCACGAATCCCACCGCCAGCGTCAGCGCCATCAGCGACAGATTGTCCAGCGTGTAGCCCAGCAGCGACATCGCCGCAAAAGTCCCGATCACCGAAAGCGGCAGCGCCAGGCTCGGGATCAATGTCGCCGAGATGTTGCGCAAGAACAGGAAAATTACGATGATTACCAGCACCACCGCCATCTCGAGCGAAAACTTCACGTCGTTCACCGACTGGCGAATCGATTGCGACCGGTCGTACAGCGTGTCCATGTTGATGGCCGGCGGAAGCTGCTTGCGAAACTGCGGAAACAGCGCGCGTACTTTGTCCACCACCTCCACCGTGTTGCTGCCGGGCTGTTTCATCACCTGGAACATGATCGAAGGCGTGTTGTTGAGCCACGTGATGATCTTGTCGTTTTGCACACCGTCGATCACCTTGCCCAGGTCTTCCAGCCGCACCGGGGATCCGTTGCGGTAGGCCACCACCAGAGGCTGGTAAGCGGCTGCGTTCATCACTTGCCCGTTCGCTTCCACCGTGAAAGCCTGGCGCGGCCCCCACAATGTGCCGGATGGCAGATTCACGTTGTGGCTCTCAATGGAGCTCTCCACTTCGTCGATGCCGATGCCCCGCGCGGCCAGCTGGCTGGGATCCAGCTGCACGTGTACCGCGAACTTCGCCGTCCCAAAAACATTGACTTGCGAGACGCCGTTGATGCTCGAAATGGCCGGAGCGATCAGTGTCTCGGCGTACTCATCCACCATGCGGGGCGAAACCGTTTTCGAGTTGAGCCCCATGAAGAGGATGGGCTGGTCGGCTGGATTCACCTTTTGCACGCTGGGCGGCGCGGGCATGTTCGGCGGCAGCCTGCGAACCACTGCCGCAATGGCGGATTGCGTATCCTGCGCCGCGGCGTCAATGTTGCGGTCCAGCACGAACTGCATGGTGATGCCGAGGTTGCCGCGGACGCTGGAGGACGACATGGAATCGAGCCCGGCCACGGTCGAAAACTGGCGCTCCAGCGGAGTGGCCACCGACGCAGCCATCGTCTCGGGACTCGCCCCCGGCAGTTGCGCCTGCACCTGCAGCGTCGGGAAATCGATATTCGGCAAATCGCTCACCGGCAGCGACCGGTAACCCACTACGCCGAACAGCAGAATTCCCATCATGACCAGGCAGGTCATCACGGGCCGCCGTATGAACAGTTCTGTAATGTTCACAGAAAGCTATCTTAGCAGGGCGGGGAACACTCGCCTATTGACGGGGGCGCGGCGCGAAGTGTACACTGTACATGTACAGTGTACAATGAAGCGCCCGCTCACCATTCGCATTGATCTCAGCTCCCCGGATCCGGCCTCCCGCCAGATCGTGGCCGCGCTGCGGACTCTTTTGGTGGAAGGCGAGCTCGCCCCGGGCGACGTTCTGCCTTCTGTCCGGCGCCTGGCGCTCGACTTGGGCATCCACTTCAACACCGTGGCCCAGGCCTATCGTGAGCTGGCCGAAGAAGGCTGGCTGGATTTGAAGCATGGACGCCGCGCGGCAGTGCTCAGCCGCGGTGCCCAGCCCAGTCCAACCCGCGGCGCTCAGCGCGATTTCCAGCGCCGCTTGCGCGAAATGGTAGCCGAGATGCGGGCCGGCGGACTGTCGCCGGCTGCCATCGCCGCCGAGCTGCTCAGTCTGGCCGAAAGGTTGAAATCATGATTGCCATTCGACTGCTGGTAGTAATCCCATTGCTGTTGGCCATGGTTCTGCTTCACGCGCTTCCCGTGTTGCCCCGGTCCTCGCGACTGTTCGGCATCGACGTCCCGGCCGACATCCGCTATGGCCGCGAAGGCTTGCGTCTGCTGCGCCGCTACCGGTTTTCTCTGCTGCCGTTCACGCTAGGCGCCTCTCTGATCGTCGTCTTTTGGACGTACCGCCCGTTACTGGTAGTGGCCGGTGTGGCGGCGGCTTCCTTGGCGGCAGTGGGGCTATTGTACCGATGCCAGACCGCGGCCAAGCGCTACGCGCTCCCGCCGCCCTCTATTCGGGAAGCCTCGTTGAGCGTCGATACCGGCGGCTTCGGCCGCAGCCTGTCGTGGTTCGCGCCTCCGTTCGTCCTCTTGGCGGCCACCGCGCTCTATCTTCGCGCCAATTGGAATCGCATCCCCGAAACATTTCCTATTCACTTCGATTTGAACGGAAAGCCCAATGGCTGGTCGCACCGTACCGTTGCAGGAGTCTTTGGCGCTCTGATGCTAGGCGCGCTCATCGTCGTCTTCATCACGGCCCTCTATATTGTGATGGACCTGGGGTCGCGCCACGCCACGCGGCGTTCCGCTATGGTCGCTGCGCTGGCTGCGCCTTGTTATTTGATCGCGGCGCTTTTTTCTTTCACCGGGTTGCTCGCGCTCTTCCACATTCCGGCGTGGGTACTCCTGGCGCTCTTCCTCGGCTTCTTCGCGATCTATATACTGCTGATGGCACACGTCCTCGCAAAGCCCTCCGACAATCCCCCGGAAGTTACACCCGATCGCTGCTGGCACGGCAGCTTCTACTACAATCCCGACGATCCCGCGTTATTCGTCGAAGCCCGCATGGGTGGCTTCGGATATACGGCGAATTTCGGCAGGCCGCTCTCCTGGGTGCTTGCGGCGCTCGCGTTTCTGTTCCCTCTGGGATTGTTCCTGCTCATCGGAAAGCTCGCTGGTTGAGCCCTGACCGGCCTTAACTCCAGCCCTTCGGACGGTCCGCTTTCTTCCGGCCGAATCGCACGCCCAGTTTGTTCATCCAGCCGGATTCCGCGGAAGCCTTTTCCAGATCGGCATCTTTCCGGACGATATGCAGCAACTGAATTCCCAGCCGAAAAAGCCCCGAAGAAAGCTCCCGGCAATGGCGAACCACGCCGAGCGCCGTGTTTTCCTCGGTTTGCACCGCGATGTTGGTTTGCTTCGGTATCGCTGCCGGCAGCTCCATGCCCAGTCCTTCGCCCGAAACGTCAAAGATCCTGCCCTCCAGCGGACCCTCCGTCGCGCTCGAGAAAACTCGCGCCGGGATGCTCACCGGAAAGCGCGGCGTCCTCCGCAATCCCGTCGAATCCACGTCGTCGAACGACACATGCGTTTCCCAACGGGCGCCGCTTGGCTCGCAGAACAGGATCACACCGTCGAAAGCACAGGTGTTCATTTGAATCGTGACGTGGGTTCCCGAGGCGATCTTGTCGTCCAGGATGAGAATCACTTCGCCCGGCGTGAAATCCTGCACCACGGCCGCGAGCCCGATCTCCCAGGTGGTAGAGGTCACTCGCGCCTCCAACTGAAGGCCGCGTGTCTGAGGAGTCTCAGAGCTAGTCTGAGTCTGCTCTTCCGTCGGCTGCCGATCTGACGTCTTGTCCGGCGAGGAAGACATGCGAATGCGTTCGACTCCTTCAAGCTAACATTATTCGTAGCATCTGTTTGATCCCTGTGCTTTGCCGCGGAGGCGCGATTGAATCTGATCCCGGAAGAAATTGAGGCCCATTACCAGCTCGGCTTCGAGGCCGGGCGTCTTTTGGAAGCGCAAGGAGAGCTGGAGCGCCTTCGCACCGAAGCCATCCTTCGCCGCTTTCTTCCGCCTGCGCCCGCCACCATTGTCGACGTGGGCGGAGCTAGCGGCGCCTACGCGTTCCCGCTTGCCGCGCAGGGATACCAGGTTCACCTGATTGACCCGGTAGCGCTCCATCTGGAACAAGCCCGCGCCCGCGCGGAATCTTCGGGCGTGGCGCTGTCATCCATTGCGCCCGGCGATGCCCGCGCGCTAAACCTTCCGGACGCAATCGCCGACGCCGTTCTCCTGCTCGGTCCTCTGTATCACCTCATCGATCATTCCGATCGCCTGCGCGCGCTGCGCGAAGCTCGCCGTATTCTCAAACCGGGAGGCGTCATATTTGCCGCCGCCATCTCCCGCTTCGCCTCGCTCATCGACGGACTCTCGCGAGGAGCATTTCAGGACGAGCAGTTTCGCGCCATCGTCGCCGCCGACTTGGCATCCGGCCAGCATCACAATCCTACGGACAATCCCGCTTATTTCACCACCGCGTATTTCCATCGCCCGGAGGAACTGGCCACCGAAGTTCGCGACGCCGGATTCGACCATGCCCGTGTTCTCGCCATCGAAGGCCCGGCCTGGAGCGCTACCCATTTTCAACAGGCCTGGGACAACGAGCCACAGCGCGCCGAGTTGCTGCAGTTTCTCTCATCGATCGAGGAAGAACCCTCCCTCCTGGGCGCCAGTGCGCACCTTCTGGCGGTGGCCGATCACTCGATCCTCAGCGCTTCCACCGGATCTACCGCCGTGGCGCGCCGGGAAGGGAAGTAGCTGGCCAGCGCGGCCGCCAGAATCAGAACTGCAGACACCGCGGCATAGGTCAGCGGATCGAGCGCGGCGGTTTTGAACAGCAGCGACGACATCAGGCGAGTAAGCGCCACCGCCGCCGCCAAACCCAGCGCCGCGCCGACCGCCGCCAGCAGCAGCCCTTGCCGCACGAACATGCGCTGCAGCCGCGCGGGCTGCGCGCCCAGCGCCATGCGAATGCCGATCTCGCGCGTCCGCTGGGTAACCGCATAGGCGATCACGCCATAGATCCCCACCACGCCCAGCAACAGCGCCATCGCGCCGGCGATCGCGAGCAGCACCAGCGTGAACGAAGTCCGCGCCATGCGACCCGTCGTAAACGTCCTGGAGCGTTCGCACCAGGAACACCGGCAGATTCGCATCCACGGACCAGATGGCTTGCCGCGCCTGCGTCAGAAAACTCTCGGTGCCCGCGCGATTGGTCCGGACCGCGAACACGCCAAACCGCGTGACATGCAATTTGTCGAGCTCGAAACTGATCCATCATGGGCGGCCAATAGGCGATCGACGGGGCTTTTTGGTCGACGCCGTCGTCATAAACGTCGCCCACCACGCCCACGATCTCGCGCCACGGATCGTTCAGCCCGCTTCGGACCTGCTTGCCCAGCGCGGCGGCCGGCGACCCCCACATTTCGCGCGCCAGGTTTTCGGAAACCATCGCTACGTGGCGCTTTTCATAAACATCGGTCCAGGTGAAATCGCGCCCGGCGATCAACGGCGTGCCATCCACTTTGAGAAACCCCGGCGAGATATACCGATAAGGCCGAATCGGAGGAATCTGTCCCGGCGAATAGTTTTTGTCTTCCGCATAAAGCAGATCATTCTCATTGTTGATTCTCTCAAGCGGGGCGCCGCTGGCAAACGCCGCCCCGCTGACGCCCGGAATCGCCGCCAGCTTGTCGATCATGTCGTTCTCCATGCGCATCACGCGTTCGGGATCCTTCACCTGCGACTCGGGAATCGAAATATGCAGCAGTTCCACTTGCTCGGGGTGCGTGAATCCCGGCTGGAACGTTGCGCAAAGCCTGGAAGGTTCGGATCATCAGGCCGGAGCCGATCAGCAGCACCAGCGCCAACCCCACTTGCACCACCACCAGAGTGTTGCGCGCCCGATGCCGCTCGCGGCCTTGGCTCATGCGTGCGTCCGCCGCCGCGCAGCGATAAGGCCACATGCGGGCCCGCGTACTTGATGGCCGGAATCAATCCGAAAAGCAAGCCCGCCAGCAGCGAAACCACCAGCGTGAACCCCAGCACCAGCGGATCGATCCCGATTTCGCCCAGCCGCGGCAATGTCGCGGGCCCCTTGGCCACCAGCATTCGTAGCGCCGCATACGCCAGCGCCAGGCCCAAGCCGCCGCCCAACACGCCGAGCGTCACGCTCTCCAGCAGCATCTCGCGCGCGATTCGTCCCCAGCCCGCGCCCAGCGCCGCCCGGATGGCCAGTTCCTGCTGCCTGCTCTCGGCGCGCACCAACAGCAGATTCGCGACGTTCGCGCAGGCGATCAAAAGCACCAGCCCGATGGTTCCCATCAGAACCCACAACGTGGCGCCGATATCTCCCACCACTTCCTGCTTCAATGGCTGAACCTTGGGAGCGAAACGGGCGTTTTCAAACAGCGTGCGGCTGAAACCGGGCGGCGGCGGCCAGGCCCTGAGCCAGATCGGCATCATCCGCGCCACGTCGGCATTGGCCTGCTCCAGCGTCACGCCGGGTTTCAGCCGCGCGATGCCCTGATAGCTGAAATTCCCCAGGAAGATCTTGCTCCGGTCGAATCGCTCGGGCAGGATCAAATCCGTCTTCGAATTCAGAAAACGGAAATCGCGCGGCATCACCCCGATCACCGTGCGTGGCCTGGAATCCACGTCGAGCGAGCGTCCCACCACGGACTGGATCTCCGCCGAAGCGCCGCTGCCAATAGCCATAGGTCAGCATCACCGTCTCGGGCGTCCCCGGCGTATCGTCGGCCCGGGAGAACCAGCGTCCCAGCACCGGCTGTACCCCCAGCGCTTGCAGCGTTCCGTACGTGACGTCCAGCGCCTGCACCTGTTCGGGATCGCCCACTCCGGTCACATTCGCGCCGTCGTTGGACCACATTCCGAAATCTTGAAATGTGTGATTCTCCTCGCGATAAGTGAAGTACATGGTGGGCGAGCAATTGATATTGCCGGAGATTCCCGCCACGCCCGGCGCCAGGTGCCATACCCCCATCAATTCCTGCGCCTGCGGATAGGGCAGCGGCTTGAGCAGGACGCCGTTGATCACGCTGAAAATGGCGGTGTTGGCGCCGATTCCCAGCGCCAGCGTGATCAGCGCGATCGCGGTAAACAAGGGAGCCCGGCCCAATCGCCGGAAGACGTATTGTAGCGATCTCATGGAAACATAGACGAAGGCGGGCGGAATAGAGTTCGCAAGAATTTATCCACTTTGTTCCCATCGGCCCCTCCGCGGCGTCAGAGACTCCGGACAACCGCCCGTGAATGCACACTTAGTGTCATACTCAACATAGTTTCAATCATGAAACCATTACTCGGATCCGGGGTGTATCGCTTCCTCAGCGCAATGCATCGCTATGACGCTGGGCGCACGCTCCCCATTCTCCATGCGGCCAAGCTCACCACGCCCCAGCTCGCCGCGCTGGAGTTTGCGCGCGAATCCCGGACGGTGTCCATGATCGCGACCCATCTGGGCCTGTCGCGGCCGGCGGCCAGCCAGTTGATCGATAAGCTGGTGCGCGGCGGCCTGGTCCGCCGGGTGGAAGGAACGTTGGACCGCAGGCAGCGAAATGTCATCCTCAGCGCGAAGGGCAGAGCCCTGGCCGGCCGGATTGCCGCGGCCCGGGCCGCCAGGTTCGACGCATCTCTGGCGGTTCTCGCGCCCGACCTCGCAGCCAGGTTCGCGTCCATCCTGGACGAAGTGATTGGCGCGCTGTCCGCCGCTCCTCCAACGGCCAGCCCAAAATCCCGGTCGGGACGAGAGGACCGATGAGCCCCGCAACATTTTTACTCTTGAACCTGGCGCTAGCCTTCTACAATGTCGGAACTATCTGGGCGCACGAGGTGGATACCTTTCGTTCCTGGAAGCTGGTCAGCCTGGATTCTTTCCCGCGCATTCAGGCGGTTCATTGGCGGAAGCTTCCTTATTGGGTCTTCCTGCCCGTAGGACTCGCTCTAATCGGTTCCATCAGCCTGATTTGGTATCGGCCCTCTAATTCGCCAGTGTGGGCGGCATGGTGCGCTCTAGGTTGTCAAATCGCGTCGCATACGCTCACAGCCGTTCTCTGGGGCCCTTGGCAGGCGAAGCTCAGCCAGGACCCGCTTGGCCCGGCCAGCCCTTACCTTGCCAGGATTCTTTCCACGCATTGGATACGAACGCTGCTGATCAATGCGTACGGGTTCATTCTTCTCGTGTGGGCCATCCATTGCTTCGCGCGGCAGTGATCTCTCAGAACGGACAAGCCATGTCGAACTGGATGCCGCTGTTTACGGTGGCCGTTGTCGCAAACGCTGGTCGCGATCAGTGCAGGTTTTCGTTCAGCAGCTTGGCCAGCCGCGCCCCAGCCAGCGCAATGCGGTCCTTCGCGTCTTGCATCGCGGCATTGTAGTAATCCTCTGTGATGGCGTAGGACGAACCGCCTTCGGGCTTTGGGCTTTTCCCGATCGGTGGCATCTGGTACGCGTCTTTCTTTGCCAGCGCCAGCGACTCCGCCGCCCAATCGGCCGGGTCGGTGTCGGCAACGCCATCCTGCGCCGCCGCAAGACCTTTTGCAAAGCTCACCGCCAGCGGCAGCGCCCCGGCGGGATCGCCCTCGCCAGGAAGATCGTCCCAAAATGCATGCAACTCGCGCGGCGCGGTCTTCGCAAGCGTACCTTCGAATTCCTTCTCCATCGCGAGCGGCAATTGAATGATCACCAGATTGCCGCCCAGGTCGCTCTGATTTGCGTAGTAGCGGGCCGTGCCATGCAGAGGCTGATGAATGTCGCCCACCAGATGCTCCAACCAAACCAGATCGTAGGACTTCAACAGATTCGGCTCCTTCGATGCCATGGCTGCGCGCAACGCCGCGATCTGCGTCACCGCGTTCGGAACAGGCGTCGGGGGCAGCGTCGAATTGTCGGAGGCAAACGCCGCATCGATAAAATGCCAGTATCCATGGCTCGCCGTGTCGGTGTAGCCGATGTTGACATCGGTCGTGATATTGGGCGGCGGCGTGTCGGAATCCTTAAGCCATTCGTGCTTAATGGTGTCGGACCAGGTAGCCGCCCGCATGAACAAATACAGATTCTTCTGATCCTTGGAAAGGCCGGCCGGAAGCTCCGCCACCCAATCTTTGTAGCCGGGAATTGTTTTCGATTGGCGGGCTTTCGGCGGGTTATTGGGATTCTCTAAAGTCGGCACCAGCTTGAGAAGCGCGATGACGCGTTTTCGCACAGCCGGCTTCAGCTGCTGCCACGCGATATAAGCTACCGCCTCGTGGCCGGCATTCCCCCAGGCCCAAATTTCCTGCTGGGCTGCGAGAGCCAATACCAGCAGCCAGATGCAAGCCCCGCCCCGCGTGCCCTTCGAAAAAACATAAACCACCCAGTCTAGCGTTACCACCATCGTCGCCCCGCCAGCCAAAACAGGTACCGCATTACCGTGATATATAATTTGCAACAGACGAACCTCTTGGCAGGAGGCCCTATGAAATTGCGGATTATCGCCGCCATGGCCTGTATGTCGGCCTTTCTCTGGGCAGGCGACACCGCACAGCCCGAAGACAAACTGCTGGATCTGACGGTCGTCGCCCTCGATAATCACGGGCAGCCTGTTACCGATCTCACGGCCGACGATTTTCAAATCACCGATGCCGGCAAGCCGCAAAAGATCTCTCTCTTCCGCAAAAATCAGAAAGGCGCTGCACCGACCCAGCCTCCCCTAACAGCTCCAGTTCCCAATCAGTTCTCGAACCGAGTGGGATCCGGCTCTCCCAATGCCGTAGTGGTTCTCTTGGACCTGCTGAACATGGGATATGGCGCCCGCGGCATGGCCGCCCATGAGATTGTGCGCAATTTTGCAGGACTGGAGTCAGCCGATTCGCTGTACCTCTACCTGCTGTCGGTCAATGGCAAGTTCTTCGCGGTCCACGGCATTTCCCCGGGCGAGGTGCCCCAGCCTCCCGGTGTGCCCTGGACTCGAGGGATCAAGCCGATGATGGACGGCGCCCTTCGCACTGTCATGGGTTTCCGTTCGCCCGACATCGACGTGTTTGTCCGGACCCAAATGACTTTCGCCGCGCTGGAGGCCTTGGGCGAAGAATTATCCGCCATTCCCGGCCGGAAGATCATCGTGTGGGTCACCGATGGCGTTCCGGTCGCATTGGGTCAGAATCGCTCCGACACCGGGTTCCCCATCGATTTCACTCCGATGATCCGGCAGCTGAGCCAGGTGCTGGAGCGATCCAATATCGCGCTTTATCCAGTCCGCCAGATCATGTTGGGCCGGGGCGATAACATAGGAGCGGACTCGGACGGGGCGGGCGCCACCGGCGGCGCCGATACCGGGATACAATCCATCGCTACTCTGTACCTGTTTGCCGATCTCACGGGTGGGCGCCGCAGCACCGACAAAGACATTGCGGGCGCCGTCCAGCAAGCGATGCGAGATCTTCAGTTCTCTTATCAGATCGGCTATTACGTGCCCGCCGCCAATTGGAACAACAAGTTTCATAAATTGCGCGTGACCTCGAAGCGCAAAGGTTTGCATATTCAAGCCAAAGCGGGCTATTACGCCTGGAAAACGGAGGCGGGGCGGCGCACCGACCAGGCCTTCACTGCCGTTGCGTCCGCTCCCTTCGATGCCGAGGAAATCGGACTCCGCGCCACCGTTGCGGCCGATGCCCAGGATCCCGATGCCAGGCTCGTCCATCTGCGGATCGCAGCCCGCGACGTCGCCTTGGCACAACAAGGGGACACCTACACGGGTCAGCTGCGCATCATGTACGTCCGGTTACCTGCCGAATGGCCTGATCGCATCCAGCCCGGTGCTCCCGCTCGACCTTCACTACAGCGCCGCCGAGCGGGACAAGGCCCTCCAGGACGGCATCAGCTTCACCGAGAAGCTGGCCCGGCGCCAGGGCGAGAGCAGGTTCCGGATCATGGTTTTTGACCGTGGCTCCAACGCGGTTGGCTCTATCACCATCCCAGCCGCCGCATTGCAACAGCCCCAGTAACCGCCCCACGCCCAACTTTTCCCCCACCCCTGCAACCACATCCCCAAGCCGTCCCCGCCAACGCCGCGCCCCCTCCATTACGCTCGAACCAACTTGCATGCCCAAGCGTCTTCCCCAATCCGATCAGGCGTTCGCGCTCCTCTATCACGCCCGTTCCGCCACTCCGTTTTCCTCCCAGGGCGGCCAACCGTGCGCCAGTATCCCCTCGAGCGTCGATTCCCGCCGCATCTTCCCCCTCCGCTCCGCTGATTTCCGCGACTGGCTCACCGCCAATTATTATTCGGAATTTGAATCCGCCCCCTCCTCGCTTGCCTTCCGCGCCGCCCTCCGTACCCTCGAAGCCCGCGCCCAATTCGGCGACTCGCCCGCCCACAAAGTCGACCACCGCCTCAGTTTCGAAGGCGACCCCTTCGCGCCCTCCACAATCTTTCTTGACCTGGCCAACGCCGCCGGAGAAATCCTCGAAATCACCTCGCAAGGCTGGGCCGTCACCGACAATCTCCACCAATCCTTCCGCCACTCGCCGGGTATGCTCGCTCTTCCCAATCCCCAACCCGTAACCCCTAATCCCGATCCACTGGAGGCACTCGCCCAACTTTTCCACCTCACCGGCCACGCCCGCACGCGCGTGATCCTGTGGTTAACCGCCGCCCTCCGCGCCGCCGGCCCCTACCCCATCCTCGTTCTCCGAGGTCCCGCCGCCAGCGGCAAATCCGTACTCGCCCGCGCTCTCCGCACTTTGATCGATCCCTCCGCCGCGCCCCTCCGCCTCCTGCCCATCCGCGAGCGCGAACTCCTCCAGATCGCCCTGCACAACTGGGTTCTCGTTTTCGACCACGTCCATCGCATCCCGCTCAAAATCTCCCAGGCCCTCTGCGCCGTCTCCTCGGGCGAAGCCATCGAAACCGCGCAGCCCGATTATCGCGACAACGCGCTCGCCGAAATCGCGCGCCCCATCGTCTTGATCGCGCCTCTCGATGAAACCCAATCCTCCTGGACTCCCACGCGCACGCTCTCCCACCGCACCCTCGCCATCCACCTCGCGCCTCTCGCCGCCCCGCGCTCGGAAGCCGCCGTGTGGTCCGATTTTGAAGCTCTCCGCGCTCCCATCCTGGCCGCTCTCGCCGACGCTGTCTCCTCCGCGCTCCGCCACGTTCGCGATATCGATCTCGGGCACGTCGCCCGCTTCCCGGACTGCGCGTTATGGACCGCCGCGGCCGCGCCCATGCTCGGCCTGGATCCCGCCGCCATCGCCGGCGCCCTCGCCGATCCCGAATCCATCTGGCTCGGAGCCGACCCTTTGCGCGATACTCTCGACACTCTTCTGCGGAACACTGGTCAAAGCTGGTCCGGCGACGCAACTGCACTCTTAGCGCAACTCCGTGCCATCGCTCCGCTAGCCGTTCTACCAAGCACTCCCAAGGGACTCGCCCAGGCGCTCGCCCGCATCCCCGGCATCACCGTCTCCAAAGGCAAAGCCGACGGTCACCGCACCCTGTCTGTTTCCAAAATCGCGCCGCGCACCGCCACCCCCAACCCCTAATCCCAAATCGCCGCGATTTCTTTCCCCCGGCGTTCCCAATACTTCCAGCAATTCGTCCCTGCCGCTCCTCTAAGCCCTGCTATCCTCGACCCAAATGCATCGCGCCGCCGCACCAATCCACAAAATGCGCCGCCAAACACAAAAACACCCCTGATGCGTCCAAAACCATCCCGCCAACCTGACCCCAGTCGCCGCCGCCGTCTGCGTGCGATATTCTAGATCTGGACGCGAAACGCAAAGGGGGACAAGCATGGAAATCGATCGGCGGTTATTTTTTGCTGGGCTCGGCGGCGTGGCGGCGGTTGCCGCGATGGCCGACGAGGCCAAGGCCGAGGCTTTGGAACATCACATGATGCTCCAGCTCAACGTCGCCAATGAGGCGGCCAAAGAATCAAAGTTTCCCACCGCGGCCGAAGTTGAGGCGCAGATCGAAACGCGCCCCACGCGCCGCGGGGCAGGGAACTTGTTCATCTCCCATACCGGCAACGTCAAAATACTCCCACCCCTGCCCGAACGGCCGACGCTGGTGGATTACTACAAACACCGTTTCATGGCCACTTCGAACCACTGCCTGCAAAGCGCCAATCGCGCCGTGCAGAACGGCATGTCGGAAGAGATTGTGCTGGCCTGCCTGCTCCACGACACGGTGCAGGATCTCATCAAAGTGGATCACGGCTGGTGGGGCGCGCAGATGTATCGAGCCCTATGTTTCCGAAAAAGTGGCGTTCGCTATCCGATATCATCAGGCGCTGCGCTTCTACGAAGACAAGGAGCACGGCTATGAGTATCCCGACCTGTACCGGCGCGTCTTTGGTTACGATTACAAGCCCGAGCCGTATATCGAAGCCACCTACCAGATGGTGCGCAAGCACAAGTGGTATATGGAACCGCGCATGGTGACGGTGAACGACCTGTACGCCTTCGATCCGAAGGTGAACCCCACGCTCGATCAGTTCATCGACATCATCGGCCGCAATTTCAAGCAGCCCAAAGAAGGCCTGGGATTCGACAATAGCCCGGTGGCGCACATGTGGCGCTCCATCTCCCGCCCGGACGCGCCGCTGTAGAGCCCAAAGGGTGTGGCGCGCAGCACGAGACAAGGCTAGAAACTTTTCGCGCCGCGCTCCGTTTTGCGCGGCTCCTTAGACTACTGCAAGCGCGCGATCGCGCCGATCACTTCGGCCGGCTTTTCGAACGGCACCACGTGGCCGGCTTGCGGAATCATCACCATTTCCGAGCCCGCGATGCCGCGCTGGAATGCCTGCGCGTAGACCGGCGGAACCAGCTTGTCGCCTTCGCCCCAGATCAGCACGGTCTTGGCCTTGATGCGATAAAGGCGCGACGCCAGGCCGCGCTCCGGAATCGGAAACAGAATTTTGCCCGCCGCGCCGAGCTGCCGCGCGTTCTGCACCAGGAACGCTTGCAGAAATTTTGGATCGCTCATGTTCGTGCCGGCGCTCATGATCTTCGCGCCCGCTTCGGCGTCGTAGAACAGATAGCCGGGCAGCTCGATACGGCATCATGGCGAAAATGTCGGGAATGGGATGCTCGTCCAGCCACAGGCCCGCCGAGCGCGATCAGGGCCAGGCGCGAAACGTCGTTTGGCGCGATGGCCGCCATTTCGCTCGCGATCATGCCGCCCATCGAGAGGCCCGCGAGGATCGGGTCCTTGATCCCCAGCCGATCCACCACGTCCCAGGTGTGCAGCGTGAAATCCAGCATGTCGCGCAGCTCGGGGCATTCTTCGCTATCGCCGTAGCCGGGCACCAGCGGAGCGTAAACGTGAAACTTCTGCGGCCAGCGATCCAGGAAGCCGAGATCCATGTCCAGGCCGCCGGCGCCGTGCAGGAACACCAGCGGCTGGCCCGAGCCGCCTTCGTAATAGCGCACCGGAACGCGCTCGCGTTTGAACTGTTTTCAGTTCCATGCGTCTATCGCTCCGCTCCCACCGGCTCCGATTCCACCGGCAGCGCGCCGGGCGTGGCGCGCTTGGCGAGCGGTTTGCACCAGAAGCGCCGTCGTATCCGGGCATATTCGGGAAACATGTTGCGCAGCTTCGGCATCACCTTCTCGGCGAACAGCCGCGTGGAGTGCATGCATTTGTCCTCCGGCATGTCGCCGATCTGCATCAGGCAAAAGATATTGCCGACGCGCAGTTTCTTGATCAGATCTTCCATGCGCTGCGCGCACCGTTTCCGGACTTCCCGCGATCACGCTGCCGTTGTCCACCAGTTCTTTCCACGGCAGCTCCTGGAACATGGTCTGCGGCGCGTACTGCGAAAGGATGCCCTTTCTGGATGGTCTTGATGGTGCGATAACCCGGCGCATCGGCGAAGCCCGGGATAGACGTGCAGGCAGCGGTTGTAGAAATAGCTGACGTGTTTGCGCGTACAGCCGCTCGGCCTCCGCGTCCGTATCGGCGACGCAAATGGTTTGCGCGAATCCCGGCGCGATACGGCGACGTATCGGGCGCATTGCGCTCGGCCACGCGATCCCAGTAGCCCTGCATCAGCGCCTGCGCCGCGAATGTAGCCGCCGAAGCTCAAGTACGAATACGAATAGGTGTTGTCGATGCAGAAGTCGAAGGTCTCGATCGACCCGCCGCCCGGAATGTGCATCGGCGGATGCGGCTGCTGGATGGGCCTGCGGCCACGGTGTTCACGTAGCGCAGCTTGGTGTAGCGGCCATTGAAGGCGAACGGCTCGCGCGTTCGCCCAGGCGCGCTTGATCAGCTCGTGCGCCTCGCGGTATTTTTCGCGCGTCAATCCCGGGATGGTGCCGTAGCAGTAGTTGGTGTCCATGGAAGTGCCGACCGGAAATCCCGCCACCAGTCGTCCGCCCGAAATGCAATCCAGCATCGCGAACTCTTCGGCCACGCGCAGCGGCGGATTGTAGAGCGCGATGGATGCGCCCAGAACCACCAGCGCGACGTCATCGGTGCGGCGCGCCAGGCTGGCGGCGATCGATGTTGGGCGAAGGCATCAGCCAGTAGCGCGTTTTGATGATGCTCGTTCACGCCGATGCCGTCGAAGCCCAGCTTCGCCGCGTATTCGAGCAGGTCCAGATAATTGTTATAAACCTGGTGGCCCTTGGCCGGATCGAACAGATTGGGATCGATGTCCACCCAAACCGAATGATTCTTCTCGCGAAAATCGTCGGGCAAATACGGCCACGGCATCAGGTTGAACCAAGTAAATCGCACGAAACCTCCTTAAGCGCCAAGGGCGCGGAGCGCACCGTTTTGCGCGTGTTCCTCAAATTACGGCGGCCATCAGATTATCATATTCGCCATCGGCCTATTTCGATAACCTGCTTTGATAACGCTGCTTTGATAACATTGACGCGAATGAGAACGTTCATGCCGATCTTTCGATATCTCACCGCGCTCTCTATACTCGCAATCTTCATCGCCGCGCGCGGTTCCGCGCAGACACCGCCGCTTGGCGAATGGCGCTACTACGGCGGAAACTCCCACAGCACGAAGTACTCGCCGCTCGATCAAATCAATCAAGACAACGTGAAAAACCTGAAGATCGCCTGGCGCTGGAGAGCCGATAATTTCGGCCCCAGGCTGGATGGGAATTGGGAAGTCACGCCGCTGATGGCGCGGCGGCGTTTTGTATTTCACCGCCGGCATCCGGCGCGATGTGGTAGCGGTCGATGCGGCCACGGGCGAAACGCTGTGGATGTATCGCTATGACGAAGGCGAGCGCGGCGCGCACGCGGTGCGATTCAACAATCGCGGCGTCGCGTATTGGACCGATGGCCATGGCGACGAGCGCATCCTGCTCATCTCGCCCGGCTATCATCTCATCGAGTTGAACGCCAAGACCGGCGTGCCGGATCCGGCTTTCGGCACCGACGGAATCGTCGATCTGTGGAACGGCCTGGACCGCGACAACATCAAGCCCGGCATGATCGGCGCAACATCGCCCGCGATCGTGGTGCGCGATGTCGTGATTGTCGGCGCGGCGCTCGGCGTCGGCGCGGCGCCCGCCAGCCAAAGAGAACGTGCCGGGCTATGTGCGCGGCTACGATGTGCACACCGGAAAGCTTCTGTGGACTTTCCACACCATCGCGCAAAAGGGCGAATTCGGCAACAACACCTGGGAGAACGATTCCTGGAAGTACACCGGCAACACCGCGGTCTGGGCGCCGATGAGCGCGGATGAAGAACTCGGCTACGTTTACCTTCCCGTCGAAATGCCCACCGGCGATGTTTACGGCGGCCCTCGACCCGGCGACAATCTGTTCGGCGATAGCCTGGTGTGCCTGGATGCGCGCACCGGCAAGCGCATCTGGCACTACCAGATTGTCCATCACGATATGTGGGATTACGATAATCCCGCCGCGCCGGTGCTGCTCGATCTCAACGTCAACGGAAAGCAGATCAAAGCCGTGGCGCAGGTGACCAAGCAAGCTTTCACCTACGTGTTCGATCGCGTGACCGGCAAGCCGGTGTGGCCCATCGAAGAACGAGCCGTTCCTCAATCGGACGTACCGGGCGAGAAGAGTTCTCCCACGCAGCCGCTTCCCCACCAAGCCACCGGCCTTCGATCAACAGGGTGTGTCCGACTCCGACCTGAACGATTTGACGCCGGAGATTAAAGCCGAAGCAGTGCGGCTGGTGAAGCAATATAAGATTGGGCCCGTGTTTACTCCGCCCATCGTCCTGGATTCGGACAACGGAAAGAAGGGCACCATTCAGTTGCCGGGCGCGGGAGGCGGAGCCAACTGGACCGGCGCGGCGGCCGATCCCGATGCTGGGGATTCTCTTCGTGCCATCCGTGACCGCGCCGTACATCTCGGCGCTGGTGCACGATCCCAAGCGTTCCAGCGTAGAGTACATCGCGGGCCCAGGTGGATTCGCGAGCCCGCGCCCCATGGGCTTGCCGCTCTTCAAACCGCCATGGGGCCGCATCACTGCATTCGATCTGAACACCGGTGACGAACTCTGGATGGTCCCCAACGGCGAGCCATCGGACGCGATCAAGAACAATCCCGCGCTGAAGGGCATTGACACCAGCAAGCTGGGCAATTCGAATCGCGCGCTGCTGCTGGTCACGAAAACGCTGTTGTTCGCGGGATTGGGACGCGGCGATCCAGGCATTCGCGCCATCGACAAGAAAACCGGCGCGACCATTTTCGAAGTGAAACTGCCCGGCGGCGCAACCGGCGTTCCGATGACGTACATGATGAACGGCCGCCAGTACATCGTTCTGGCCGTGGCCGCGCCCGGCTCCGCGCCGGAACTGGTCGCGCTCACGTTGGGCGCGGAGGGCAAGGAAACTACCGCTCGCGAGCCGGAAGGGAATTAGGTTTCGCCCCTTGGGCTATTTGTCGGATTTGTCGGGCGGCGCCGAGCCCTGACCGGCTGATCCCACGAAGAGCTTGCGCCCGTCCGGAAACGTGATATCGCGGCCGTTCATTTTGTTGCTCTCGTCCTTGGATTGATAGCCGTCCACCACGATTTCCGTGCCCACCGGCAGTGAGGCTTTGGTAAAACCATTTCGCAGCAAAGTGTTCGGGCTTCCGCCCTCCACCATCCAGTTGGTAACCGTGCCATCCGGATTTTTCACGTCCATGTGGATCCAAGCGTGGGGATTGATCCATTCCATCTTGGTCACCGTTCCATGCAGCTTCAATGGCTTGTTGGCATCGAACTCGGCCGCGAACGCGTGATGCGCCCACCCCGGCGCCGCGCTCACCAGCAAGCCCACCCCGGCAATTGCTATCGCTAACTTGCTTCGCATCGAATCACTCCTTTTGACTCATTTTGAAGATTTCCCTGGCTCCGCGGCGATTTTCTCTTCCCGCCGCGCCCCGGCCAGAATATCCACCATCGCGTAATTCCCTTCGTGACAAGCGTACTCGAAAACCGGACCCTTTGTTTTGGTCATCGGAATCTGCGCGGTCCAGGGCTTGGTGAACGCGGTGGGATCGTCCACCGTGAATTCGTACATCAAGGTTTCCGGATTGACGCGCGTGAAGCGCTCGGTCAAATGCAGATTCTCGTCCGCGCCCCGGAATTGCGTTTTATCCGTGAAATTCGTGGTATCCACCACTAGGGTGTCGCCCGCCCAATGGCCTCTGGGGTCGCCCATCCATTGCCGGATGTTGCGGGAAACATGCGGGCGGCCATCGAGCGGAATCATGCGCACTTCATGGATCATCTCCACCACGATCGCCACGGTGTTGGGCGTCTGCACGATCTGATAATCGTTGTTGTAGAAACTCGGCAGCATGGGCGGACCCGCTGTCGCCCACAGCAAACAGCGTTCGGAAAGCAAGCGGTTCTCTGGACCATCGGTGGAATGCGCGCGCGTATAAGCCATCTGCGCGGCCATTCGTTCTTGCGCCGCCGGCGTCAAGGGCGGGATTCGTCCATCCGGCGGATCGATGATCAACGAAGTTCGCAAGCCGGCCACTTTGCTGCCTCGATCCCACCAGAACTGGTTGTACGCGTGATTCACGTCGGCTTGCGGATTCGATTCGCGCTGGTCGGCGTTGTTGCGCTGGTTGGTGTCGCGCTCATACTTGGCGGCTTCGGCCGGCGTGAAGAACTGCTTGTTGCCTAATTCCTTGGACCGCTCCAAAGGCGTGATGGTAGCGTTAGTCCAGATGCCCTGAAGATCGCGCTGATTCTGACCAAAAAGAATCTGCGATGCGAACAGAACCAGCAAAAACCGGCTGCTCATCGATATCCCTTCTTCTCCGCGGCCCGCGCGGCCACCAGAACCTCCGTCATCGCGTAATTTCCTTCGTGACAAGCGTACTCGAAAATTGGCCCCTTCGCACGGGTCGCCGGCACTTCCGCGGGCTATCCTCGATCGGAGCCCTAGTGTTTCTTTTTTTCAGCATCGCGAGCGCCGGCCAGAATGTCGGTCATCGCATAATTTCCTTCATGACAGGCGTACTCGTAGATTGGGCCGTGCGTCTTGTTCATCGGAATACGCGCGGTCCACGGCTTGGTGAAGGCGGTAGGATCGTCCACCGTGAACTCATACCGAATCACCTCCGGCGACTCGCGCGTGAAACGTTCCGTCAGGTGCATATTTGCGTCCGAACCGCGAAAGCTGTATTCGGGGGTGAAATTGGTGGTGTCCACCACCAGCGTGTTGCCTTCCCAATGGCCGCGCGAATCACCCATCCACTCGCGAATGTTCTTGGCCGCGTGCGGGCGGCCATCCAAAGAAATCATGCGCGCATCGTGGATCATTTCGCTGAGAATCACCACGTAACCGGGCCCCTGTATGATCTGCGTGTCGTTGTTGTAGGGCCCGGGCAGCATGGGCGGACCAGCGGTAGTCCATGAGATGCAGCGCTCGGCCAGAGAACGATCCTCGGGACCATCGGTGGAATGATCTTGCAGCCAGTCGCGTCTTTCATCCACGCGCTTCTGCGCTTCCGGTGTCAGCGGCGGAACCTTGCCATCGGGCGGATCGATGATCAGGGAGGTGCGCAGGTCCGCAACCAGATTGTTTCCGCGATCGCGCCAGAATTCGTTGTACGAGCGGCCAACGTCCACCTGCGCGCCTCCATCACGGCGATCGCTATTCACGCGCTGCAGCAGCCGATTGACGTAGTCAGTGGCTTCCTGCTCGGTCAGGTGTTCTTTACCGGCGAATTCGGGTGGCCGCTCCAAAGGAGTCAGCGTTGAGCTGGTCCACACACCTTGAAGATCGGGCTGGCCATCGGCGGTACGCGCCGGAGTCCAAGCTTTCGAGGTCGATTTCGCCGGCTTGGCCGCCACGGGAAGGCTCTGGCCGGCGAGAGTTACGGATGCGAGCAAGGCGAGCAGCGCCCCGCGCGAAGTGAAGCACCGAAGCCGCATCGTGCACCTCCTGCAGCTATTTGCTGGGCTTTTTGCGGAGGTGTCCGTACATCAGCTCCTCCACAAACTCGACACACTTGAATTCTAGCAATTGGGCGTTCTTTTCCAGGTGCCTGTACAACGGCATGCTGATCTTCCAGGGCCTCGAAAAAGTTTGCGGATCTTCGATGGTGGCCTCATAATTCACCACATTGGCCGACACCGGAGTATAGCGCTCCACCACGTGCAGCATGTCCGTGTGGAAATCGCCGGCGCGATCAAACCAGGTTTGATCGTTGAAGCCAGTGACGTCCACCACCAGCGTGTCGCCTTCCCAATGCCCGGCCGACCAGCCCATCCAACTGTCCACGGGAGCGGGTCCCGGATTATCCATGTAAATGGTCCGCACCGCGCCATCGTATTCGTAGGAGATCAGAACCACCTTGCCGCTCTGAACAATCTGGAATGGAAACGGCATGTAGGTGGCGCGGGGAACGCCCGGCAGATAGCATTTCACTTCCGGATCCAGCTTCAGGCGGTTGGCGTAATTTTCCTGTTTCTTTTGCGCGGCGGCCGGCAGATAGGGAATCTGGCCGCCTTCCACCACGCCGATGCCCGGCGGTTCGGCGCCGAGAGCACCCAGCGCTACGATTTGACCGGCCTGCGCGGAATGGCCCTCCAGATCCCAGTTGGCGGTGTTCATGGCCTGCCAGATGCCATTCAGATTCGGCTTGCCATCCGGAGTCCGGGGACCCCGGTAGGCCTGGTTCTGGGCCGCTCCCGGAATCGCCGCGAGCGACACGATGGCCGCGGCGCAAAAAGCATGGAACAAGCAAGCACGGAAATGTTTTCGCATTAGGGCGCTCTCTTCGAACATAGGATTAGACGAACGATTCCGATCCTACATTCCACGGGCACGCGTGTCAACTGAAGTCGGGCCCCTATGGCGGGCAGACGCCGAAGTCCTTGGTTACCGCCTGCGCCCGAAAGACCCGTCCCTGCGCGGATTGTTGCCGTTTGCCTTCCAACGTCATTCGATTGCCTGGCTGAATGCCCACCGGATCGCCCACCAGTGCGTAGGTCCGTTTATCCTTTTCGTCGGTCAGGTTCATCCCGCTGGCTCCCGGATGGACGCAGCCGGTAATGACGCTTTTCTTGTGTTTCTGGTGCAGGATCAGAAACGTAACCAGCACGCCGACGCCGACTGATACCACTACGATTCCCGCTACAATTTGGTCGCCTGCCGTCTGAAGACTCTCGGCTCGAGCATCCGCAGTGAGGGCCATACTTAGAACGACAATGAGACTTGCACGCCAAAGATTGAGCGTCATGCCGGCCTCTCCTTGGCCGGAATCTTCCGGCTCATGCTTTTTCGGTTCTGCTCAGTATACGCTACACCGGCGGATTTCGGTGGTGGCTACTTTGATCAGAGGTTTACGTGAGTACGCCCCTCTTCCTCAGTCGAATGGCTTGATAAAACATTAGCGCTTCGATGCTTATTTCCAGGATCCACCGGCTTTATAATCGCGGTAATGATTGGCCGCCTGCCTCTCGCCAGCCTGTTGTCACATGCGCTGGTGGCCTTCACCATCGAGTTTGACAACGAAGCGGAACGGCGGATGGCGCATCGGACGACGAGCCATGGCTCTACCGCCGGATCGCTGCACGCTCCCTGGCTTGTGTCGATGGCGATGTGGTTCAACTGCATGCGACACGTCGGCGAGGAGGGGATACGCGCCGGTGAGCTGGAAGCTCTGGCTCGCACGCCAACGAATCTGAACGGGATGGTGAGGTGGCGGTACATCACCGCCGGCCCAGATCCGGGGGATCGCAGCAAAAAGCCGCGGCGTTCCGATTGGTTGATTCGCGCCACGCCTGGCGGACGGAAAGCTCAGGAGGTATGGCGGCCGCTGACCGGGGACATTGAGGAGCGCTGGCAGGCGCGCTTCGGCAAGGATGAGATTGATGACCTTCGGGAAGCTCTGGGGATGCTGATCGGCCGCTTCGGTATCGAGCTGCCCGATTGTCTTCCGATCCTTGGCTATGGACTCTGGAGCGATCGATTTCGCCGGACGGACGCCAAAGGCGAGAGTGGCGGTGGTACGAATCTCGAACTGCCGGCGCTCCTGGCGAAAGTCCTGCTGGCGTTCGCTCTCGAGTTCGAGAAGGAGTCCGAAGTGTCACTTGCGATCAGCGCCAATGTCCTGCGGCTGGTGGGCGAGGAGGGGGTTCGGGTCCGGGATCTTCCGCGCTTGTCGGCGGTGTCGAAAGAAGCGCTTGCGATGGCACTCAGCTTCCTCGGCAAGCGCGGCTACGCAATGGTCCAAACCGAACCTTCCGGCCGCTTGAAGGTGGTTTTGCTCACGTCCAAGGGCCGCGCCGCCAGGGAGACGTATCACCAGTTGGTTTGGACCATCGAGAAACGCTGGCACAGTCGATTCGGCGAAGAAGGCGTTGCCCGCCTGCGGGATTCACTGGAGCGTTTGGCCGGCGACGGCACCGTGCAGGGGTCGCCTTTGTTCGGCGGCTTGGAGCCCTACCCGGATGGGTGGCGAGCATCGCTACCGAGACCGGAGGGACTTCCGCACTATCCGATGGTCCTGCACCGAGGCGGGTATCCAGACGGCAGTTGATAGGAGCCCGATCAGCGGACAGCCGGTACGGGACAGGTCAATGTGGAGAAGTAGCCGGGCTTGAGAACGTCGGGTGAGCCGCCGGTATCCAGAATCAGGCTTACCGTTGCCGGCCGGCCGCTTTTCGGAACAACTACGGGATCGGGACCGGCGCGCAGCGTCCAGTCCATGGTGCTGGATGAACCGGTGGATTGCCAGTGTTCGAAGTGGGAGAAGAAGTGAAACACAGCCCACTGGCCCATGGAGCCCGGAAAATCGAACTCGGAGCCGCCGGTAAATTTCACGCGGAGCTTGACATCGAGCGGACCGGAGCCAGGCCAGGTAAACGACTGTGGCATGCCCGCTCCCCCGGTATAGCGCAAGGTCTGGGCGCCTATCGAAAGCGTCACAGCGTTTACATCCTCGGTGGGATTCACCTTCACAGAGAACGCGAGCTGCGGCATGGTGGCGGCGCCTGGGAAGAAGGCCGCGGAGACTCCGGCGGCGCGGTTGAAGAAGGCGACGAAAGCCGGCGTTGCCGCGGGGGTCCCGGCCTTGGCCACATACTCGCTGCCTTGTTTCACCAGGTACTTTTGCATGGTGTCCTGATAAAGCTTCCACAGCGCGCCGTCCATCGGCTTGAACATCTCGGTGACCTCCTGGACGGTGGCGTCCGTCGTAGAGGTGGGTTGAAATGGATATTTCGACATCAGCCCGTGGAATTGGCCGCAGAACGTTTTCGCTCCGCCATTGGCTTCCTCTTTCGGCACGCCGGCGATGAGCGCCTGTACATGTTTGATGGGGTCTTCGAGCAGCGCCTGGGTAGTGGAATCCACCGCACCCTCTTTGTCCACGGGGAAATTGCGCGCCAGTTGCCGGACTTGGCCGTCGGCGGTCAGCGCATTGGTGAGCGCGTCACTGCGGAAGGCATCGCTGGCTGGATTGGTCTGCAGAGCCTGAAGCGACGAGAGCAGCTTGTTCAAGCCGTCCATGTAAGCCGCGTTGGACTGGGCCGCCAGGCGCGATTGGCATCCGGCGGGCACCACCTGTTGCGGGGGCTGGAACAACTCAGAGACTGCTTTGGCATCTACCGCCGTGTTGTCGGAAACCACGCAGAGCAATTCCAGGAGTGGCGACTGATTTCCGGAGAGCTTGGATAATTTTGTGGCTGCGTCCGGAATGCTGCCGTATCCAACCACGCGGCTGGCGTGCAGGTACTCGCGCCAGGTTTTTACAAAATCGCCCTGGTAGCGCACCTCGAGTTCCTGCGCCATCTTGGCCGGATCCAGATTGGCGTAAGTGTCCGGACCCAGCACCCAGGCTTCTCCGTTGAAATATTCCTTGGGATTCTGAACGGCCTTTTGCATGTAAGCCCAGCCTGGCTTGGTGAAGGCGCCGGGGACCGGATAAGCGTTCACCACCACGTCCGAGCTGCCTGGATAATCCTTGTTGAAGACGAGCGTGGGCGTCAGGCTGTTGGCCTTCGCCAGCATGGCCTGATACAGCGGCTCGATGGTGGCTGACTTTTTCAGGAAAGCGCGCGACACTTGCGTGGCGGTTTCGTCGGGCGTCGCGAAAGCGGGATAGGGATTCTTGCGAAGCAGCTCCTCGCTGTAAAACAGGAACTGCTTTTGCGCCAAAGCGGAGCGCTCAGGATCGATGGGCCGCCCTTTTAACCAGTGGGTCTGAAGAACCGGCGGCAGGAAGCTGGTGGTGCTCTTGTCTGGATAAGAAGTAGTAATCAGATAAGCTTTCAGAGCATTGTAGACGTAGCCGCGGTCCTGGGTGTCGGAAGGGTGGGAGAGAAGTTGAACCAAACTGTCCTGGATCTGGCCGAGCATCAAACGGCGGAACAGTCCGAAGTAAATGCGGTACATCGGATTGTAGAGCTCGTCACCGACGTAGAGCCCAAAGCCGAGGCGCATGGGCCGGCCGTCGCGCTGGTAGTCGGCCAGGGTGGTGAGCGATTGGCGCACATCATCCAAGCGGCGAAGGCTCTCGGCGGATGCCAACTGGTCGGCAGCGGTGTCCTGATTGCGGGCGGCCCGCGCCGCGGCCACGGCCGTGTTCTTCAAGTGGTCGTTGCCGATGAAAGATACGGTCCAAACAGTAGCCAGAAGCAAACCGAGTACAGCGGTGGTGATCCAGAGAACGCGCCGCCAGAGATTCAGCTTGATGCTGGAACTGCTGGAGCCGAGAGCGGACCGGTCGTTCAGGATGACATCGGAAAAAAGATGGCTGAGAAAAACCCATTGCGGCACGCGGCGGGTGTTCGGAGCCTGGCGGGAGGCTTCCGGCGAAACGGGTTGCCCGCCGCCCACGAACACGCGCGTGGCATCCGCGTCGAAAGCGCGCTGTTGCGGCTGAGGCGAGGGAGCCACGGGCGCCGCGTCACTGAGTGTCACGGGACGGACGCCGGTGAAGTACAGGCCGCGCAGGAATGGGTTGGTGCGAAGCTGGCTGGGGCGGCAGAGATCCACCAGGAATTGAACCAGCACCGCGCGCATCTTGCGAAACTCGCGGGGAAATTCATAGATGGATGGAAGCTTCGCGGCGTCGTGCTCGCGCGCCAGAAAATCGGGGCGGTGATCGGAGAGCGAGAAGGCCAGATTCGAAAAGATCTCGTTCAGGCGTTTGGCCTCGCGCTCGGCGTAGACCCCGGCCGCATCCGTGGTCATGGGCAGCGTTACGCCGAAGATCTGCGCGGCTTCTCCCTCAGTGAGATTGGCGGCGTACTCGAAGAAGTGCGCCAACCGGTCCATTTTTGTGAACAGGACATACACCGGCAAGCGGATTCCCAGCATGTGCGAAATCTCGCCGAGCGATTCACGCAGAACGCGGGCGCGCGCGGTCATGGCTTCGGCCGCGCCGGCGGCTAGAAAACTCTCGCAGTCGATACAAACCAAAGCGGCCCGCGGCGCCGCTCCTCCGCCGCCAAAAACCGAGCTGATTTTGAGAGGCGCAAGCTTGTGCAGCAGTCCCTGCCGCGCTGCGCGATCGGCCAGCAATCCGCCCGCGGGATCGATCAGCAGCCATTGGCGCGCAAACCACAAATTCAACGAGCGCGTGGGCGCCACGGCGTCGCCTTGATAAACCTGGCCGGCCAACAGCTCCGGCTCCAGTCCCGACTGGAGAACGGTGCTGGTTTTCGCGGTTCCGGAATCACCCAGTAAAAAAATGGCCGGGAGGTTGGTCACCGTTGCGGCGCTGCCCAGGCTGGAGGCTTGCAATCGCGCGTTGGCTTCGTGCAGCAGCAGGTCCACTTCGTCATGAGCTCCGCCACCGGAACTATTGGAGCGATAGTGCAACCATAAGTAACCGGCGAATCCCGCCAGGCCCAGCACGGCCAGCCCGATTCGGAGCAGCCACAAGTTGGAACCGTGCAGATGCAGCCAGGTGCCGATAAACCAGCACAGCACCAGCCAGACAATCAGCACCATCAGCGCCCGAACGAAGGTGGAAGTGCTTTTCATGGAAGTTAGAATCGTCCGGCGGAAATAACGGACTGCAAATCCGAGGCGGGACTCAGTGAGAATTTGAAGATCAGAAACAGAAGCAACGCCAGCGCCCAGCAGACCACGGCCGACCAGAGAAAACGCGGAATCCAAGGATCGGAGGGCGGGCCCACTGCCTCGGCCGGCGGAATCCAGGGTGGAGTGGTAGGATTGCCGCCGCGAATGCGCTGGATTCTTTCCGCGAGAATGCGCGCTACGTTGCGCAGTTCCGCGTTCGATCCCATGCTGTAACGGCCCCGGAAGCCCAGCAGGAGACAGAGTTGATAAATTTCCAGGATGTCGGCCAGCTCCTGAGAATCGTTGCGCCCCAGGAAGTGGTCAATGTTGCGAAAGTAGATTTCGCCGGCCACATCCACTCCAAACAACTCTTGTTGCAGCGGCCGGCGCACCCAATCGTTGAAGGCGGGATTATGAGAATTCAAGATCGACTCGTCCAGAAAAGCGACGATGGCGAAAGTAGCAACCCGCACATCTTCCAGCGTGTAGCCCAGGCGAACAGCTTCCTGGCCGACGGACTGCAAGGCTTGAGAGATCTGCGAACGAAACCCTTGGGGGTCGCCGACGGTTTGCCGGTTGGAGCGCAGACGCACCACTACCGTCAGGGTCTCCTGAAACAGCATCGCGAGGTTGTCAACGCGACGACCTGGCGCGGACCCAGCAGGCTGAGAGATCACTACCCCGCTCATATTTGATCTAGTTGTCTAAGATTACCAAAAGTTCTACTTCAGCATTCGGGATATCGCCCGGAACGTAGATGCCTACGTCTTTGGTTTCCATGATGTGGTCCCAGCATGGGCCGCTTTTCGTGATGGCGAAGTACTGGCTGGTCACTTTGGGAGAGATAGCCGAGGGGGGCACCGAGAGGTGGGTGAGGGCCAAGCCGGGGAGAGCCCGTTTGACCAGCTCCCCGACAAACTTGGCCGAGCAAACCTTGACCAGTTGAGGAGTCGCGGTGATCAGGCTGGCCTCGCCCATGGGAGATGTAATCCCCAGAATCCAACGCGAGCGGCCCAGGCAACGGGTGTCGTTGACGGCCCCCTGCTGGAAATAGCGGGCGGCCGGCTGGAGCGGGATGGGAATGCAATTGGAAGGAGCCAGCATCTCCAGATGCTCGCGAATGTGCCGGTCCAGATCTTCAAAGCATTCTTCCAGGTTCATGTGATTGTAGAGCGGCAGAGAGGCGGGCTGGGAGTCCAGGCCGAAGGTGCACAAGGCGCCCCCCAAACGCAAAAGCTCGCTGTAGAGCTGCTCGGGATGGCCATGCCGTGAAAAACAAATTTGGCGCAATGGAGCGAGCGACGAATTCAAGGCGTGCAAAAACCAAAACGAAGCCACCTGCTGCGCCGACATGCCCGCGGAGAACTTGCGCGCGGCACCGGTGGCCGAGAGCGACATGCTTTTCTCGTTGACGATCTCGAGCAGCCGGCGCGCCAGCGTCATCAACCGCTCGCTGGCGCTGATCTGCACGCAGGGCGCGATGAAGCGCTCGTCGTAAATAAAATGGCCGGAGCCATCGCGCAAGACGCGGGCCAGCGGCAGAGTGATCAGACCCTCCGAAGGCTCCGTGTCCAGGATAATTCGAATGTTCTTGCGGGCGAAGCGAACCAGCTTCTCGTCCTGGCCGGTGTTCTCGTCATAAACTTTTCGTTCTTCGGCGATGAAACGGGCGCCATAGGTAAGGCTATCGCCATTCGATTCGAGATTCACGCCGGTGGGCTTATAGTCGGGAATGCCCAAAGAGAGGGTGACGCGGTCGCGGGTGGGCGGAATCAAATCGGCGATGGGGCGCGCGGGGGGCAGGGGATCGCACTCGGGCATTTGAAAAGCCAGCCCGTCCGGGAAAATACCGCGCGCGTGTATCAACGCCGCGGTGCCGTTGCGGAGCGCTTCGGTATCGAGTTCATAAGCCAGGAAGCCCCAGGGCTCGAACCACAGGGCCGCGCCCGTGAAGTGAATAGCGCCTTCAAAGTAAGCGCTCTGGGCCTGGAAATGATGCGGCCCCAGATACATTCCCTCCGACCACACCACACGGGAGAGCTGTCTGGCCGGACTGATCCATCGAGAGTTGGGCAAGCCTCACAATTATACAAGTTGAAGCGCGGCGGCTTGGATGTCATCATGAAAACATCTTGGACGGCTCCACAAAATACGAATTGCTCCAGCGAGTGGCGGGAGTGAAGATCATTGTGTTCCGCGGGCGGGAAACGCGCGGCGGGCAGCCGGTGCTTCTGCACCAACTCACGGAGCCGAACGATCACACCGGCGTCTTGCTGCGGGCGGTGGAATATCTGGTGAGAAATCCGGCCTCGGCGGGCGGGCGCATTTTGGATCTGGTAGAGATTCAGGGCGCGCATTTTCTGGTCACCGCGGACCAGCCGGAATGTTTCGCGCTGCCGGAGTGGCTGGACTGGGAATTGGGTGCGGCCAAGCCCACGCCCGCGGCCGCGCCGGCGCCGTTATCACCGGCTCCCCCGCCGCCTCCGGCTGCAACTCGAGAACCGGGCGAGTTCACGCAGTTGTTTCAAAAGCCGCCGGCTGCGAACACGCCCAGAGTGGAAGAGAGGCCGGTCTTTCCAGCTGCTCCGGCAGCGCCGGCTGCTCCGGCCGCCGGCCCTGGGGAATTCACGCAGCTATTTGAACGTGCGCGTCCCAGCCAGCGGATGGAGCCGCAACCAACGCCGCCGTCCATTCCGGTGGCGCCCGCGGCGCTGGCCTCGGAAAATCAGCCCGGGGAATTTACCAAGCTATTTCGGAGCCCGCTCGCTCCGCCCTCGGAATCGTCCCGGGAGCCGCTGGCGCTGCCCGTGAGTTCGCCGTCGCAGAACGCGCCGGGCGAGTTTACACGGATCTTCGGCGGAGGAACGCCGCGCGGGGGTGCACCTCTGGGAGCGAACGTCCCGCCCGCGGCGCCCACACCGCCGGCGCAGTTTCAGGGGCCGGTTTCGCCGCCGGGGGCTTTGACGGAGAGCTTGGAGCCCCGGCAAACGCCCTCGATCGCGCCGCCAGCCGCACCCACGGGGCCCGGCGAATTCACGCGGGTGATCGGCCGTCCGTCGAGTGGCGCGCCGCCCGCTGCCTCCGAGGCGCCAGCATCGCCGCCTTCCGCGCCGTCTTCTGGAATGCCGATACCGGCGATCGTGATGCCCATGCCCACCATGCCGGCTGCACCACAAATGCAGGCGCCTCACGCCTCGGCTCAGCCGCCCGCGGCGCCGCAGATGCAGGCACCGCCCGCTCCTCACATGCAAATGCCGCCCGCGCCAACGCTGGCAGCCGTGCCGATGCAGATGCCTGCTCCAGCTCCTCCGGCGGCTCCAAAATCAGCAGGGCGGCCGCCGACGGCGCTCATCATCCTTTTTGCAATTTTGCTGGTAGCGGCATTCGGTCTGGTCTTGTTCGTTCTGCTTCGGCGGTAGCGCAATTGGCCGCGCGCGACCCCAGCGAAACGTGTGGCGACGCCGAAGTTTGCTTGGTATAATTTTCGGGCTGAGGCATAATGCCATGACATCCAGAATTCTGACGTTGAATCCCCCCGCGGACGGTCTCTCCGCAATCGTGAACGTGCTTGGCCGCGTGGGCCCAGGGGAGGCCAATGCCGCTGACGATGTTCGCGTGGTGCAGCGTCTGATTCAAATTGCGGGAAAAACCAAGCAGATTGCCACCGGAATTGGTTTGCCCAACTGTACCGGACACTTCGACGCGGCCACCGGATTCTGGATTTACCACCTCCAGCATTATCAAACCAGCCGGCACCCGCACCAGATCGTGGATGGAATCATCTCACCCGCGCATGGCGCCACCTATGCGGCGGGGACATATTGGGCGATCGTACTTCTGAACTCGTTCGCGAAGGCGAACAACCCCACTGAATTTGCAGCATTCCTGAATGGGGGAGGCGTGTAAGCTGCGATAAATTCTGGGCCACGGATGAACACAGATGAACGCGGATCGAAAATAAGGAACTTGAGTTATCTTATCCGTGTTTATCCGCGTTCATCCGTGGCTAAATCGCCTTTTGCAGGTTATTCCGCCTGCGGCAGCAAAATAATCAGCTCCAGCTTGGGGTTCGGAAAATCTCCGGGCACGTATGCCCCGAAGTTGCGCGCGCGCATGATCGCTTCCCATGCCGGTCCGCCCTGGCTGAGGCTGAAGTATTGATAATTGAGCTTGATTGGAATGGACGTGGGCGGCGTGGCTACGTGCCGCAGCGGAACTCCGGGGAGCGCCTGCCGGATCAGGTGCTCCAGATGGGTGGCCGAGCAGGTTTTAATCAGAGGAGGAGTTTTTGTAATCAACTCCGCTTCGGGCATCTCCGCGCTCACGGCCAGATACCATTTCGTGTTGGACAGATATTTCTCGTCGGCAATCGCGGTGGCGTAAATGGAGGGCTGCGTCAGCTTCAACGCCAGTGACACGAAGTTGCTCGGCACCACGGTTTCGAGGAGCATGCGGAGTTTCTCATCGAGGTCCGAAAAGCAGGGCCCCAGTTCGTCGTGGGCATAAGCCGGAAGGTCCCGAGGCTGAAGTTTGAGCGAGAAGGTGGTGAGAGCGCCGGCCAGAGCGCTCATCGCCGTATAGAGGACCTCGGGATGGCCGCGGCGCGTCTCAAAAATATGGCGCAATTGCGGCAGATATGTGTTCACCGTGTAGAGCAGCCAGAAATTGGCGATGTCGACGGCGGTGAAGTCCGCGAGACTTTGATTCTTTTGGCGGCGCATGCCGGCCAGCGTGCTGCTTTTCGCGATCAGAATTTCAAGCAGGCGGCGCAGGATCGACATCAGATAATCGCTGGCCGTAATGTCCATGAGCGGCGGGATAAAGTGGGGATCGAGTTCCGGCAGTCCCGCGGCTGTTTTTCGCACACGGGCCACATGCAAGGCCGGCGTGCCGGCGCGAGCCTCCGAGTCCACCAGCAACCGCATATTCTTGCGCGCCACCTGCACCTGCCGTTCGCTCAAGCCGGTGTTTTCGTCGCGGGCGGTGACCATTTCGGCGAGATACCGCGTGTCGGCGTTTTGCAGCGGCGCGGTGACGTTTAAGCCGCCGTACTTATAGGGCGGAATCGCCAGATAAATGTCGATGCTCTCCTGCTCGCCCTTCAGGTATTGAGCGAGGGGTTTGGGAGGCGGCGCGGGGTCGGCGGCGGGGATATCAAACAGCAGCCCGTCCGGGAAGATTCCAGCCGCGGACTGAATGGTGAAATAACCTCCGGCCAGCGCTTCGCGGTCCACGTCCAAACTGAGCAGACCCCAAGGGCGAAAATTCAGGGCGTCCCAGCGAAAGGCCAGCAGGCTCTCCAGAAACAGATCCTGCAATTGCAGATGATTGGGAGTTAAGAATGTTCCCTTGGCCCAAATAACCGGTTGAAGTTGCCGCATTCGGTTATTTGGCCCCGGTTTTCTGCGTGAACGAGAAATTGGCTAAATAAATCTGATCCTGATTGGGAAGATGGAAGCCAAAGCGGCCTTCGGTGTAGTTGTGATCCTCGTCGGTCCATTCGTCCAACGGGATGTAGTTGTCGCCGGAACGGATTTCGATCAGCATTTTGTTAGGAGCCACAGTCATGTGGAGCTCGAAGCTGGAAGCGTCCACAACGCCATGGGCCTTGTGCTTGACATGTTCAATCTTCTTGCCGTTCCGGTATTCTTCGGACTGATACCATTGTTTGTCGATTTGGAATTCGATGTAATTCTTCGGATCCACGTAGTTGATCACCCAGCGCATCTTCGGATTTCTGCCGAGAAAACCCTTGGACGACTTCGGACCGATGGCGAAGCGGAAAAGGCCGGCCGTGGGTTCGATCTTGTAGAGCACGAAGTCGCCGCCCTGGCGGGTGTACCAAACCCCATCCATGGCCCAGGGCTTGTCCCAATCTTCCGGCCGCATGGTGTGAACGACCTGGGTAGGGGCAACCGGGGCGGCCTTCGCTAGAGCGAGGCCGAAATTCAGTGTTTGCGACCCGCCGCCGGTCACTTCCACCCTCCGGCTGTTGTCCAAGTAACCGGGAGCGTGGGCGGTGAACACATAATTGCCGGGATCGAGAGACATGCTTGGCAGATGGAAGACTTGAGAACTGGAATCGCCGTTGCGCGCATATCGGACTTCGGTATTGGCCGGAGAGACTCCGACGGTAACCGTGCCGGTGAGTTTGGGGGGCGGTTGCACCACGACGGGAGCCACCGGGGTGACCGGCTGCGGCACCATGAAGAAGGTCAGTTTCGAGCCCGCGCCCTTGCGCACCTGGATCTTCTGCGGCTTGGGAGGAATGTAGCCCTGATCGGAAACGCTGACGTCGTAATCACCGGGGTCCAGACTCACCAGATAGCGCCCTTTCTTGGCCACTCCGCGGTCGGCGCCGTTGATGAAAACGTGAGCGTTCACTGAGCCATTGACATCGATGAATAGTCTTCCCTGGCTGGCGAGCGAGCCCAGAAACACGCTGAGAGAGGGCGTGGGTCCAGTGTCGATGTTGCCGCTCCATTCACCCACCATCAGCATATGCGGACCCGGCGTCAGGTCCTTCAGGCTGATGGTGCCGGCCGTGAGCTTTCCGGCGGGTTGGTTATCGATCATCACTGGAAGATCGGTCATTGAGGATGTCAGTACAGCCTGATCGCGGTAGGTGGCTACCGCAACCGCATCGATTCCGTTGGCAGCCGGCCTCGCGAGCACCGGAAGACTCAATGGCTGGTCCTCAAAAGAAATTGTGGCTTTGGCCGATCCGCTCTCGATCCGCAGAGTATGCTTCCCAGGGTCCAGGCCCTTGATCGCTAACTGGCCGTCGTCGGCCAGCATTTCAGAAGACTTGTCGTCCCAATACAAATCGCCCTTCTTGAAAGGCGTGAACAGGTTGAAGCTGGCATTCAGCGGTTTGAGGGTGACATTGTACGGTGAGGACGAACCGCCGTTCAGATCCACGTTAATGGTGGCGGGCTGGAATCCTTCTAGTTGCGCGATCAATTGGTGCTGCCCAACGGGAAGCTGAAGTTGAGAATCCGATGAGCCGAGCTTCCGGTCTCCCAACAGGATGGATGCGCCGGGCGGCGTGGTGTGAATCTGGAAAGAGACATCGGTGGGCGCCGAGGTGGCGACAACTGGCGGAGCCTTGGGCCGCAGGGCCAACCAGGCAGCCGCGCCAACACCCACCAGCAGCACAGCGGCGGCGCCGAACTTGAGCCAGGCAGGCAGGGGCGGCGCAGGCTTCTTCGGTGCAAGCGGCTTTGGTACAACCGGCTGGGCAGCTGCTTTGACGGCCGGGGATGCATTCGGAGCAACGGCAGGGCCGGGGGGCGGCGGTGGCGGAGGCATGGACGCCTGAGGCGGCGGCGATTGAGGAGGCGGCGCCGCCGGGGGAAGGCCGCCCGAAGATGTTGGAGTCTTGGTGGCCGGCGCCATCGGCGCGGGCATAATAAAAACGGCCGTCGCGTCGGGCTCCAGGCCGTCTATCCCGGGCACGGGCGGAGCGTTCACCGGGACCTTGGGAGTTTGCACTTGCGATGAGGACGGAGGAAACACGAGCGTTTCCGCATCTGCTCCACCGCCCTGTTTTGCCATGGATCGGTAGCGCTGATGCACGCCCTCCGTCAGGGTCTGGAACTCGGAATCGGAAGGGTACTTGGAGGCGATCTTGCCCATCAGGCTGGCCACTTCCTGGAGTTGATTGGGAGTGGACAGAAGTTGTGCTCCGGCCGCCAGTCCACGCACCTGATCCAGGTCCTTGGCCTGCATGCGCACGGTCTCGCTTTCGGCGACGGCGCTTTTCAAGACTGCCTGGAGACGGGTTAAGCGAGGTTCGGAAGGAAAAAAGGAAAGCGACTGCTCCACATGTGCCAGCGCCCCGGGGACATCCCCGGCGGTCTGCAAATCCCGTATCTGCGCAACCGCCTGGTCCACGAACTCCTCGCGGCGGCGATCGTCAATCAAGATGCGCACGCTCTTGGCGGCGGCTTGGCCAGGCTCCAGTTCCAGTGCCTGATCGACCAGTGCGCCGGCGGCGCGCCAATCGGAGTCCGACAGTTGGCGGGCGCGCTCCACCAGTTTGGAAGTGAGCTCGGTACGAATGGCGGCGTTGCGGGGATCCAAATCGCGGGCCCTTTTTAGAGCGCCGATACCCTCCTCGAATTGTCCCTGTTGAAAGAGCGCGCTGCCCTCGGCCGCTACCCGCTGCGCGTCGCCTTTGCGCTCCACGCCCTGGGCGGCCTGTTTCTGCAGAGCCAGCAACTCCGAATCATCGGGAAATTCCTGCAAACCACCCTGTACCGCTTCCAGGGCCTTGTCGAATTCAGTGGCCTCCAGATGGCTGTCGATCTTTTCCACCCAGTGCGCCTTGGCTTCCCCGCGCACCTGCTGATCGCGGCGCTTCTTGAGGCGCTCCATCTCGAAATCCAGGCCCGGATATTTTCCGTGGATGGTCTTGAGAATTTCCCACTGGCCGAGCGCCTCGGAAAATTGGCCCTTTTCTTCGTGAAAGCGGGCTTTGGACACGATCTGGTTCACCAGCGAGAGCCGGTTCCGGATCAGCTTCAAGGCGCTTTCGAAGTGCGGCTCGCCGGGAAACTGCACCAGCGCTTCTTCCAGGATATTTTCCTTGCGTTCTAAATCCGCTTCCGCCTCTACGCGCCGGTCCACTTCGGCGACAAAACTCGAGAGCCGCTGCCGCTGCTTCTCCTCGACGTCGAACTTCAGGGCTTGGAAAAGCGCGTGCCCCGGAAATTTGATCAGGAACTCGTCGCAGATGGCGAGCGCTTTGGCGAAATTCTGATCGTCCAGGTACTTGCGCGCTTCGGCGTAGGAGTTGCGCATGGAGTCGTACTCCAGGCGGACTTCATTGTAGAAGTTTTGGTAGGTGGCGCCCCGGTCCGTAGAGGTGCGGTCCGGCACTTTGCGGTCGATCTCCAGAACCTTTTCCAGCTTGCCCAGCGCGGAACTGACCTCGCCCTTCTGAAACTCTTCCACGGCGGCGTGGTACAGAACCTCTTTGTCCTTGCGAGCCCGCTGGTGATCTTGCTCCTGGCGGTCCACCTCCGCCATCAGAGCCTTGGCGCGAGTGTCCTGGGGGCGGATCTGCAGCACGTTGCGGAGCGCCTCGCGGGCGTGGCCGTACGCGCTATTGTCCATGTGCTCGCGAACCAGACGGAACCAGGCGTCCATCTGGCGTTCACTGGCGGCGCTCTCAATCTCGGTCTTCAGGCCCAGCGCCTCGGCGCTTTCCGGTTCGAGCGACAGCGCTTCTTGCACCTTCTGCAAGGCCAGCGGGCACTCGTCTTCTTCCAGGCGCGTGCGCGCGCTCTCCAGCAACTGCTTTACCCGCTTTTGGCGGACCGCCACGTCGATCTGGCGGCGGATTTGCGACATCTGGGGGTCCAGGTGTCCTTCGGCGTCGAGCTCCACCAGGATCTCGGACGCGAATTGAAAATCGCCTTGCTCGAAAGCTTTCTTGGCGCGCTCGACGCGGGGGCGGATTCGATTGGGATCGAAATATTCGATCGGCTCGCCGCGGTAGGCCTTCTGCAAACAATCGGCGAAATCGCGCGCCGTCGAAAATCTGTTCCAAGGCTGTTTCGCCATGGCCTTGTGAACCACGCGGCTGATGGCCTGATTTACGTTGGGATCCAGGTCGGAGATGGACGGCGGAGTCTCGTGCAGGATGGCATCGACGATTTCGCTCTCGGTGGGGCGCTCAAAAGGACGGCGGCGCGAGAACATCTGATACGCCATCACGCCCAGGGCGAAAATGTCGGACAGCGGCGATGGGGGTTTCATTTCGAGCAGCTCGGGAGCCATGAACAGCAGGGTCCCCTTCTGCCCCACCGTGACCCCGGTGCTGGTCATGTGCGCCACGCCAAAGTCGATGATCTCCACCGAATCGTCCGGCATCACGAAGATGTTGCCGGGCTTGAGATCGCGATGCACCAAGCCCTTCTCGTGCGCCGCGCTCAGGCCGCGGCAAACCTGGGTCAGGACGTTGACGGAACGCTGAATCGTCAGCTGCCCGGAGCCCTTGATGATTCGGTCCAGAGTTGCGCCGGGGAGCAACGGCATCACGAAGAACGGCCGCAACTGCCCTTCCTGCTCAAACTCGCCCATATCCAGGATGGGCACAATATTGGGATGGTTCAGACCGGTGAGGACTTCGCATTCCCGGCGGAACAGCTGCAGCGCCATGGGATCCGGTGTGTCGCGAATCATCTTCACCGCGACATTACACTTCAGCACCTCGTCGTAGGCTTGATAGACGACGCCCATGCCGCCCTGTCCGAGCGACTCCTTGATCTCGTACCGACCCTTCAACAAATTCGCCACGGCTTTTTCACAATACATGTTACAGGAGAAACATGGCAAGACAAGTACCATAGCGGGGGAACTTCCTGGAACGGCTCTAGGACTCCGCCGCGGTGTGGATTGCAAGACCGGTAAAAGGCCGGTTTTGCAAGATCATAGCTCGGCAGGCTGGTATCCGGCGGCGATTGGTGGCTTGTTGGCCTGGCCGCGCCAGGAGGATTCCGGCAGAATCATTTAGTTACTAAAAAGATTGCGCCGGAATCATTTGCTTCTCTGCGCGTCTCCCGGCAGGCCGGAAAGCCGTTGCGAACCAAGGCACGCCCGTCTGGCCAGCCGATTGCATATGCAGTCGCCGTGAATTTGCAGAGACCCGCGAAGAGGAATGAGAGCCAGCCAACCGGTTGGGCTCCACGTGCCTCAAGCCAACCAGGCGCTTTCTGGCTTTCTGATTCCGGTTCTCCAGTTCCCGGCGGATTTCCGCGGGAACCAGCGGGCGCGCGCGGACACGGTGCTTTCATCCGGAAGGCGCAGTTCAGACGCTTTTGTACAGGCTCTAGTACTGAAGTAATGAACCATTGTTCAAGCGGATCGATTTCTGGTATGCTCTTTAAGCCCTATAATCTTGAAGAGCCACGAGAGGCTCCGTTAACAATTTCTGCGGTTACGGTGAAACCGCGGAGGAGGCAAAATGGCTAGAGAAAGCGTTCAGAAGAAATTGCAGCGGGTGCGTCCGCCGCGTGTGCAAGTGACCTATGACGTGGAAGTCGGCGATGCGATCCAGATCAAGGAACTGCCCTTCGTATTGGGCGTGCTGGGCGACTTCACGGGAATGCCGGCCGAACAGATGGCTCGGCTGAAGGACCGCCGGTTCGTCGAAGTGACGGGCGACAACTTCGATAGCGTGCTCGAGAGCATGAAACCGCACGTGGCCTTTTCGGTGGACAACAAGCTCAGCGAGGACTCCGATGCCGCCCAGCTCAAAGTGGACCTGAACTTCAAGAGCCTGGAGGATTTCGAGCCCGAGCAGGTGGCGCGCCAGGTGAAGCCGCTGCGCGAGTTGCTGGAACTTCGTTCGAAACTGAACGACCTGCGCGGCAACCTGCAGACCAACGAAAAGCTGGACGAGCTGCTGGTAGACGCGGTCTCCAACACCGAGAAGCTGAACAAGCTGCGAAACGAGCTGGGGCTGCCCGCCACCGGCCAGGAGGAATCCAATGGCTGATGCACAAAAAGCTACTCCCACGGCCGCGGCTCAGACTACCGATGTCAGCCTGCTGGACCAAATTGTAGAAGAAGGCCGCTTTGGCAAAGAGCCTGCATCTTTAGAACGCGGCAAGGATATCATCAAGCAATTTATCGGTCAGATTTTGCAGGGTGAGGTCACCGTCTCTAAAGACACCGAGGCCATGATCAACGCGCGTATCGCGCAGATCGACCACCTGGTCTCGATTCAGTTGAACGAGATCATGCACCACCCGACCTTCCAAAAACTGGAAGGCACATGGCGCGGGTTGAAGTATGTAGTGGACAACAGCGAGCTCACGCCCATGCTGAAGATCCGCATTCTGAATGCTTCCAAGAAGGAACTGTTGCGCGACCTGCAGCGGGCGGCGGATTTCGATCAGAGCGCAATGTTCAAGAAGGTCTACGAAGAAGAATACGGCCTGTTCGGCGGCGAGCCTTTCGGCGCGCTGATTGGAGACTACGAGTTCGGCAAGCACCCCGAGGATCTGGAGCTGCTGGACAAAGTCTCGCATGTGGCCGCCGCGGCCCACGCGCCGTTCCTCACCGCCGCCGCTCCGGATTTGATGAGCCTGGACAGTTATACAAACCTGGGCGCGCCGCGCGATCTGGCGAAGATTTTCGACACCACGGAATACGCCAAATGGAAAGGCTTCCGCGAAAGCGACGACTCGCGCTACGTTGGACTTTGCCTGCCACGTGTTCTCATGCGTCTGCCCTATGGCCGGGATACCAAGCCGGTGGACGGATTCGACTATGAAGAGGGCGTGGACGGCACGGAGCACAGCAAGTATTTGTGGGGCAACGCGGCGTATGCTCTGGGAGCACGTCTGACCAGTGCGTTCGCGGCCTACGGCTGGTGCGCCGCCATTCGGGGAGTGGAGGGCGGAGGCTTAGTGGAAGGCTTGCCTTGCCACACGTTCCGCACCGACGAGGGCGACGTTGCGCTGAAGTGCCCGACGGAAATCGCGATTACCGACCGCCGCGAAAAGGAATTGGCGGATTGCGGATTTATTCCCTTGATCCACTGCAAAGGAACCGACTACGCGGCCTTCTTCAGCGCGCAGTCCCCGCAAAAGGCCAAGCTCTACGACAAAGACTCGGCCAACGCCAACGCCCGCTTATCGACGCAGTTGCCGTACATTCTGGCTGTTTCCCGTTTCGCTCACTATCTCAAGGCGATGATGCGGGACAAGATTGGCAGCTTCATGTCGCGCAGCCAGTGCGAAATGTTTCTGAATAAATGGATCAGGAATTACACCATCGGTGACGACAACGCTTCTGCCGCCAACAAGGCTAAGAACCCGTTGCGTGAAGCGCGCATCGAAGTAGTGGATGTTCCCGGGAAACCGGGAGCGTATCGCGCAGTCGCATTTCTGCGGCCGCACTACCAGTTGGATGAGCTGTCGGTCTCGCTGCGGCTGGTCGCCGACCTTCCGCCGCCTACCCGATAGTACGATCGAAGTCTGTTTGGAATAAGCACTAAATCAGATGAACACAAGGAGGAAAGTATGGCTGTAGAAGTTTTTTTGACTATTGACGGGATCAAGGGCGAGTCCCAGAAAAGCGGCGCGGAAGGCTGGATCGAGATATTCAGTTTCAGCAACGGCGCCAGTAACCCATCGAGCGTAGCGTTTGGCACTGGATCGGGGGCGGGCAAAGTCGACCTCTCCAGCATCAGTCTGCAGAAGCAACTGGACATCGCTTCGCCCTTCCTGTTTGCCAATTGCTGCAGTGGTGCGCACGCCGCGACAGGGTGCATGGTTGTTCGTGAAGCCACCGGTGGTAGCACCACACAGGTTTACTTCCAGTACGACATGACAGAGGTCTTCATCGACAGCATCAGTTGGGGCGGAGCCGCCGGTGGTGGCAAACCCAGCGAGAGCTTGAGCGTATCGGCCAAGACGCTCATGGTCACCTATACGCCGCAGAATTCCGACGGGAGTCTGGGCGACAAGATCCCGAAGGGCTGGAACCAGACCACGAACGAAGCGATGTAGCGCGTCGCTTATTGATTCCATGGACGCGTTACAGCTCTTTCGAGCGGGAAAGCTCCAGGAAGCGATTGACGCTCTGAGCGCCGGCCTTCGAGACAACCCTTCGGACACCAAGAATCGTACGTTCTTGTTCGAGTTGCTCTGTTTTGCCGGCGACTACAGCAGGGCCGAGAAGCACCTGGAGCTTTTGCAGGAACAAAGCGGCGAGGCGGCGATGGGCGCTCTGCTCTATCAAGGAGCGCTCAACGCCGAACGTACGCGCGCTGAAATGTTCGAGCACAAAACCTTCCCGCCAGCTTCGGGTTCCACCGAAGCGCTGCAGGGGACGCTTAACGGAAAGCCGTTTCACTCGCTCACCGATGCCGATCCGAGAATCGGAGCCCGTATGGAAGCTTTCGGCGCGGGTGATTATTTCTGGATTCCTTTCCAGGATGTCGCGGTGCTCGAGTTAGATCCGCCGAAGCGCTTGCGTGACCTTTTATGGGCTCCGGTCCGGCTGCGGACCGGGCCCAATTTCAAGAATAAGGACTTGGGTGAAGTTCTGATGCCCATCATCGCGCCGTTGTCCTGGCAGCATGCCGACGACGCGGTAAAACTCGGGCGGGTATCCGAATGGTGCGCCGACGAAGCGGGCGAGGAAGCTCCTTTCGGCCAAAAAATGCTGCTGGTGGACGGCGAAGAGTTTCCCATCCTCGAACTCCGGAAACTGGAGATTTTAGCCCCCGAGCCGGCCGGCTGATTTCCTCATGCCCTTCCGGGAAGACTTACTGCAACCGATTCCGGGAGACAACCCTTCCGGCGCGAATCTGTATTACTCCCCGCTCTTCGACAAAGTCAAAGAAGCCCGCCGCCAGGAGAGTGCCGGCCCCATGGGCGCCTGGGAGCGGGAAGTCAAGACCGCCGATTATCTTCTGGTCATCAAACTCTGTGAAGAAGCTCTGGCCAAACAGACCAAGGATCTGTGGCTGGCAGCTTGGCTCACCGATGCCCTGATTGCGCGGGACAAGTTCGCGGGGTTGCAGGACGGTATCGACCTGCTGCGTGCCCTCATCGAGAACTTTTGGGACACCTTGTATCCGGAACTCGAGGACGGCGATGCTGAATTCCGGGCTGCCCCGATCGAATGGCTGGGAAATTATCTGGAGCCGGACAAAGGCTCGTCCCCCGCGTTGGCGTTGCAGTTCGTGGGCTTGAATAGCCAGGGCATGAATTTCGCCCAATACAAAGAAGCCCAGGCGCATCGGCTACGAAGAGGCGGTAAAAGCCAACGACGTGCGCCGCAAGGCGCGCGACGCCGCGATCAACGAGGGCAAGATTTCGCCGGAAGCTTTTGATAAATCCCTGGCCGAGACACCCAAGGAATTTGTCCGAAAACTCGACACGGACTTGAAGGCCTCGCTGCAGTCGCTTGTTTCACTGGATGAACTGTGCCAGGGCAAGTTCGGAAACGTCGCGCCGAGTTTCACCAAGCTGAAGCGCGCGCTAGACGATGTCCAAACCACCGTCCATGTATTGCTGCTGAAGAAGCTGGAACAGGATCCAGATCCCATTGCCGCGCCAGAGATGGGGGCCGAAGGCGCGCTGACCGCCGATGGCGAGACCGCCGCGCCCAGCCTGCCGGGAGAGCGGATCGGGGACCTGAAGATCGATCCGGAGCAACTGGACTCGCTGATCAGCGCCGAACTTCATAACCGCGACGATGCGGTTCTGCGGGTCGCCGCCGTGGCGCGCTACTTACGGCAGCGCGAGCCCGCCAGCCCGGTGCCCTATCTTCTATTGCGCGCGTTTCGCTGGGGCGAGCTGCGGGACGCGGTGGACGGCCAGTTGGCGCAGCTTTTGGAATCGCCGCCCGCCGAGGTTCGCGCCTCGCTGCGGCGGAATTCACAAGCCGCCAATTGGAAACAGGTTTTGGAAACCGCCGAGACGGCCATGATTCAAGGTTTTGGCCGAGGCTGGCTGGATATTCAGCGATACGCCATCCGGGCCTGCGAGGAACTGGGGTACAAGAACGCCGCTAAGGCGCTGCGCTCGGAGCTGAAGGCGCTGCTGGCCGACATGCCGGAGCTCCCCAACTTGATCCTGCAGGACGATACCGGCTCGGCAAATCCGGAGACGATTGCGTGGTTGAAAAAGGAAGGATTTGTAGGTCCGGGTTAAGGCTATGGCGGGAACCAAAGGAGAAGGTCCAGTCACGTTGTCGGTCTTGGACCGTTTAATCGACGAAGAGCCCAAGTCCGGCGTGGAAGGCCCCATGACGCGGTCGGAATCGTTGCGGCGCCTGAAGGCCGCGGTACGGCGCGACTTGGAGTGGCTGTTGAATGCCCGCGAACCGGTGCAGCCGCCTCCCGATGGCGCGGTGGAGCTTGCGAAATCGGTGTATTGCTACGGCTTGCCGGACCTGTGCTCGATGAACCTGATCAGCGCCAGGAACCGCACGGATCTGGCCCGCCTGATGGAAGCCATGATCGCGGTCTTTGAGCCCCGGCTGCTCGGAACCAAGGTGACCCTGGCGCCCGCCAATGCCGGTCCATTGCCCCAGCTCCGCTTCGTGATCGAAGGGCTGCTGGCCATGGATCCGATGCCGGAGCACATCAGCTTCGACACCGTCCTGGATGTAACCGGCGGTGAATATCACGTCCGAGGTGAACCCGGTGCGGGATGAGCTTCTGGAATATTACGAGCGCGAGCTGGGCTTCCTGCGCGGCATGGGCGTGGATTTCGCGGAAAAATACCCCAAGATCGCTTCCCGGCTGGTGTTAGAACCCGACCGCTGCGAAGATCCGCACGTCGAGCGCATGCTGGAAGCTTTTGCCTTCCTGGCCGCGCGCGTGCACCTGAAGATCGACGACGATTTTCCGGAGATCACCGAGTCGCTGCTGGGCATGCTCTACCCGCACTACACCCGGCCGATCCCGTCCATGTCCATCGTGGAGTTTCACCTGGATCCGCAGCAAGGCAAGCTGTCCACCGGGTTTAAGATTCCACGCTCCGCGATTCTCTATTCCAAGCCGGTGGATGGCGTGCCGTGCAAGTTTCGCACCGGCTGCGATACCACTATGTGGCCGGTTCGCGTCAGCGAAGCGCAGTGGCGTTCCCCCGAGCGCCTGGACCCGCCCCTGAAGGCTCCCGAGGCGGTAGCGGCCTGCCGGATCGAGCTCAGGTGCGACGGTGACCTGCAGTTCAGCAAGCTGGATCTGCACTCGCTGCGCTTCTATTTGAACGGCGAGAGCAACCTGATTCATACGCTGTACGAGCTTTTGTTCAACAATTGCACGCAAATCCTGGTTCGCGACCCGGATGCAAAGTTCCAGAAGCCCCCGCTGCGCCTGGGGCCTGGGGCGGTGCGGGCCATGGGTTTCCGGGACGAGGAAGCGCTGCTGGAATATCCACGGCGATCGTTTACGGGATATCGAGTATTGCAGGAATACTTTGCATTTCCGGAAAAATTCTTCTTCATCGAGCTCTCTGGTTTAGAGCAACTCGCGCAAGCCGGCTTCGGATCGCGCGCCGAGGTGATCTTCCTGATTTCTCCGCATGAACGAAGCGACCGCCAGCAGGTGCTGGAACTGGGGATCGCCGCCAAAACGTTTCGCTTGAATTGCGCGCCGGTGATCAATCTTTTTCCCCACACCGCCGAACCGATCCACCTGGATCAAACCCGCCACGAGTATCCCGTAACGCCCGACATCCGCCGAAAGAATGCCTTGGAGGTGATCTCGGTGGACGACGCGATGAGTTCCAATCCCCGCTCGCAGGAGATTGTACATTTCGATCCGATCTACTCCTATCGCCATGCCATACGAGACGAGGCGGGGAAGGCGTTCTGGAAGGTCACCCGCCGCCCTTCCGGACGAAAGAACGACGATGGAACCGAGGTGTGGGTCTCGCTGGTGGATCTTTCGGGCCGGACCGCGCGGCCCGGCGTGGAAACGCTCACGGTGCACTGCACGTGCAGCAATCGCGACCTTCCCTCCCGCCTGCCCTTCGGCAATGAAGCCGGCGATTTCGAAATCGAAGGTGTTTCGGTGGTCAAGCGGATCGTCGCTCTTCGCAAGCCCACCGCTACGCTGCGGCCCGCTACCGGAAAAGGCCGGCTCTGGCGTCTCATCTCTCACCTCTCGCTGAACTACCTATCGGTGGCGGAGGAAGGCAAGGAGGCTTTGCAGGAGATCCTGCGTCTCTACAACTTCTCGGACTCCACATTTCTGGACAGGCAGATCACCGGCCTCACGTCCCTTACCAGCCGGCGTACCTTTGCCCGGGTGTTGTCGGAGCATGGCATTAGTTTTGCTCGAGGGACGAAAGTGGAAATAGAACTGGATGAAGAGCACTTCGTGGGCGGTGGAACATTTCTCTTCGCCGCCGTTCTGGAGTACTTTCTGGGCTTGTACGTCACGATGAATAGCTTTAGCCAGCTCTCGGTCCGAACCCGCCAGAGGAAGGAGGTGCTCAAGGAGTGGCCACCACGAGCAGGACATCGGATACTCCTGTAAACACCGTGGCCGCCGATGTGGCGGCACGGCTGCGCGCGGAGCCCTTCTGCTTCGAGTTCTTCCAGGCGGTGCGGCTGTTGGAGCGCCTGTCTCCAGACCGCGCGGCGGTGGGAGAGTTTGCCCGCCCGGCGGAGGAAGTGGTGCAATTCCGCGCCTTCCCGTCCATGTCGTTCCCGGCCAGCGAGATTCAGTCTCTGGCCGAATCCAAGAGCGGGCCGCCTGCCATGACGGTGAACTTCATGGGATTGATCGGCCCCAGCGGCGCGCTCCCTCTGCACTATACGGAGCTGATCCTGGCCCGCCTGCAGGCTCGCGATCATACGCTAAAAGATTTTTTCGACGTCTTCCACCACCGCATCATCTCGCTGTTCTACCAGGCCTGGCTGAAATATCGCTTTCAATTCCGGCTCGAGCGCGGGGAGTTTGACCCGTTTTCGCATTACTTGCTGGACCTGATCGGGCTGGGAACCCGGGGATTGCAGAATCGCCAGGATCTGGATGACGAATCGCTTTTGTATTATGCGGGCCTGTTGTCCCAGCAGCCCCGCTCGGCTACTGCCTTGCGGCTCCTGCTCGGCGATTACTTTCAGGCGCCGGTGGAAATCGAACAGTTCGTCGGCGCCTGGTACCACTTGGACGAGGATGCTCAGTGCTGCTTTGAGCAAGGGTCCGCGGAGACGCGGCAACTGGGCGTGGGCGCCGTGGTGGGCGACGAAATCTGGGAGCCGCAAGCCCGCGTTCGCATCGTGTTGGGCCCTCTGCCGCTTTCCCGCTATCTGGATTTCCTGCCCACCGGCACGGCCTATAAGCCGCTGCGAGCCATTACCAGACTATTTTCCGGCAACGAGATCGATTTCGAGCTTCAATTGATCCTGGATCGGCGGGAAGCTCCGCATTGCGAACTCGGCGCCGAAGGGGAGACCGCTCCCCTGCTTGGATTTTTGAGCTGGGCCAAGTCCAAACCGATTGACCGCGATCCGGCCGAAACAATTCTGCAGCTTTCGTAAAGGGGAATAAAGATGCCTGCCAACCTTAGATCATTGATCGGGAAATTGAACGATACGTCGCGCAAGGCGATGGAAGGCGCCGCCGGCTTGTGTCTGGCGCGGACGCATTACGACATCGAAGTGGAACACTTCCTGCTGAAGGCCCTGGATGTCACCGATGGCGATGTCTCGCGCATTCTGCGGTTTTTCGAGATCGACAAATCGCGGCTCACCGGCGAGCTGACGCGCGGCCTGGACAAGCTCAAGACCGGGAATGCCCGGACGCCCGCCATCAGCCCTTCGCTGTTGAAGATGCTGTCGGAAGCGTGGACCGTCGGCTCTCTCGACTTTGGCGCCGCGCAGATTCGCACCGGCTTCATCGTGCTGGCGCTGGCCACCAGCGACGAGTTAATCCGGCTGATGCGGGAGGTCAGCAAGGAATTCCAGAAAGTGCAGGGCGAGGCGCTGCGCAAGGATTTTCTGGCCATCGTTGCCGGTTCGGTGGAGGACGCGACGACCGCTGGCGCGGAGGAGACTTCGGCGGCGGGGGACGGTGTGCCCAGGGCCGCGGGCGGCAAAACTCCGAACCTGGATCAGTACACCGTCAATCTGACCGAAAACGCCAAGCAAGGCAAGATCGATCCGGTGCTGGGCCGGGACTTCGAGATCCGGCAGGTGGTGGATATTTTGATGCGCCGCCGCCAGAACAATCCCATCCTGACGGGCGAAGCAGGCGTCGGAAAAACCGCGGTGGTGGAAGGATTCGCACTGCGGCTGGCCCAAGGCGATGTGCCGCCGCCGCTCCGCAACGTAACGCTGCGCTCCCTCGATCTGGCACTGCTGCAAGCGGGCGCGGGGGTCAAGGGCGAATTCGAGAACCGTTTGAAGGGTCTCATTCAAGAGGTAAAGTCGTCGCCCACTCCCATCATTCTGTTTATCGATGAAGCGCACACCATGATCGGAGCCGGCGGGCAAGCCGGCCAGAACGACGCGGCCAATCTGCTGAAACCCGCGTTGGCGCGAGGCGAATTGCGCACCATCGCGGCCACCACCTGGTCGGAATACAAAAAGTATTTCGAGAAGGACGCGGCGCTGGCGCGGCGCTTCCAGGTGGTGAAAGTGGAAGAGCCTTCCGAGATGCAGTGCGCCGTGATGATGCGCGGCATCGTTCCGTCACTGGAGAAGCACCACAATGTGCGGATCTTCGATGAGGCGGTGTGGGCGGCGGTAAAGCTCTCGCATCGCTATCTGGCCGGCCGACAGTTGCCCGACAAGGCAGTGAGCGTTCTGGATACGGCTTGCGCGCGGCTGTCGCTCGGCCAGAACACCACGCCCGCGGCCATCGAGGATGCCACCCGCCGCCTGGACGATCTGGCGGTGCAGGATCGCATCCTAAAACGCGAAACTGCCACCGGAGCGGATCATTCCGAACGATTGGCCGAGATCGCGAGTGAAACCGCCGACACCGAGGCTCGCCTGGCCGCGCTCCGCGAACAATGGGATAAGACGCGCGGGCTGGTCGAAAAAATCCGTGGCATTCGGACGCAGTTGGAAGAGGTTACCGCTGGCGCGCCCGCTCCGGTGGAGGGCAACGGTACCGCGGCCGCTCCCGCGCTGGATGTGCCGGCGCTGCGGGCGGAACTGGATGCGCTCTCCTCTGAATTGAACGCAGTGCAGGGGGAGAAGCCTCTCATGCGAGTCTGCGTCGATAGCCACATCGTCGGAGAGGTGATCTCCGGCTGGACCGGCATTCCAGCCGGAAAGATGGCCGTGGATGAAATCTCCATGGTTCTCGATTTGGAGAAATATCTCGGCCAGCGAGTGATCGGACAACCGCACGCGCTCGAAATTATCAGCCAGCGCATCGCCACCGCGCGCGCCAATCTGGACGATCCGGGAAAGCCGGTGGGCGTGTTCATGCTGGTGGGGCCGAGCGGGGTAGGGAAGACCGAGACCGCGCTGGCGCTAGCCGACCTGCTCTATGGCGGTGAGCACAATCTGATCACCATCAACATGTCGGAATTCCAGGAAGCCCACACCGTGTCCACCCTCAAGGGATCGCCTCCCGGGTACGTCGGCTACGGCGAGGGCGGCGTTTTAACGGAAGCAGTGCGGCGCAGGCCTTATTCCGTCGTGCTGCTGGACGAAGTGGAAAAGGCGCATCCGGATGTACTCGAACTCTTCTATCAGGTTTTCGATAAGGGCAATATGGAAGACGGCGAGGGCCGCGAGATCGATTTCAAGAACACCATTATCCTGCTCACCACGAATGCTTGTACCGATCAGATGATGAAGCTGTGCGCCGATCCGGAAACCATGCCGAGTGCCCAGGGCCTGGTGATCCGCGCTCAAGCCGGAGCTGAATAAGATCTTCAAGCCCGCGTTCCTGGGGCGCATGGTGGTGATCCCCTATTACCCGGTGCGTGACGAAGCGCTCAAGAAGATCATCGTGCTGAAGATGGAAAAGATCCGCCGCCGGGTGCGGGAGAATCACAAGCTGGAGTTGATTTACGACGACGCTTTGATTGAAACCGTTGCCAGCCGCTGTACGGAGGTGGAAAGCGGCGCGCGAAACATAGACAACATCCTGACCAATACCCTGCTTCCCGACATGTCACGGGAGTTGCTCTCCAGCATGGCGGAAGGCCGGCAGCTTTCTTCCATCCGCGTCGGCATCGGCGACGGAGGGTCGTTTGTGTACTCTTAGCGCCCCAGCCTGATTCCTCGTGGATGACGCGGCAAAAGGAGGATTATGCCGGATCAGATAACACAAAACGGCCGGGCGCTGAAGGCCTATACGCCGCTCGATTATGATGTCCTGTTGGCCGAAAGCATCTCGGCTTTAGAAGGAATGTCCCGTCCGTTCCGCTTCACCGTGAAGCTGCTGGCCGACGTTCTCAACGCCATGCCGCAGAAGGTGACAGCGGACCAGATGATCGGCAAACCCCTGGCGGTGGAGCTGGATCTCGGTGGCGGAGAGTCGCGATTCTTCAACGGGTTCATCGCCACCTTCACCAAGGAAGGACAAGACAACCAATTCGCATACTACCGTGCCGAGGTGGTTCCCTGGCTCACGTTCCTCGATTTGAAGGCCGATTGCCGGATCTTCCAGGATCAGACTGTGCCGAACGTGATCCAGAAGATCGTGGACGAGCTCGGATTCACACCGTACTTCCGCAGCGATCTGAGCAAGCAATACACCCAGTGGGATTATTGTGTTCAATATCGCGAGACCGACTTTGCTTTCCTCAGCCGCCTGATGGAGGCCGAAGGGATCTCCTATTATTTCGAGCATAACAGCGACCATAACCACGTCCTGGTTCTGACCGATTCTCCCGACTGCCATAAGGATTGCCCCGAACAATCGAACTTCCGCTTCGATCCGGAAGTTGGGATGAGCGACGTGGAGGACGTGGTTACTGCCTGGGAGACCAGCCAGAAACTATCCAGCGGCAAGTGGGTGCTCCGCGACTATCACCTCGAAATGCCTTCCAACACGCTCGAAGTGCCCGAATCCTCGCTGCACGTCACCGAGGTCAATTCAAGCCTGGAAGTTTTCGATTATCCGGGCGGTTATGCCAAGAAGTTCATCGACCCGGAATCACGCCTCTCGGACGTGAGACCGGAAGGGGAGAAGCTGGTCCGTCTTCAGATGGAACAGGACGAAGCCAGCCACATCGTTTATGACGGCGATTCCTACTGCCGCGCCATGACCGCCGGGTTCAAATTCGCGGTAACCGGAGGGTCACAGGTTCCGGCGGGGCCTTACCTGCTAACTTCGGTCCAGCATAATGTCGCGCAGCATCCCGCCTACATGATGGGCGTCGAAGTCGCCGCATTTTACAGCAATCGATTTTCCTGCATGTTAGCCTCGGTGCCTTTCCATCCGGCGCGCTCCACTCCGAAGCCGATCGTGCATGGCCCGCAGACGGCGCGCGTGATTGACGAAAGTGACAGCGGATCGGATGAGGAGATTTGGCCGGACAAGTACGGCCGCGTGCGGGTGCGCTTTCCCTGGGATCGCGAAGCGCAGTGGGCTTGCTGGGTTCGCGTGGCGCAGCCCTGGGCTGGCAATATGTGGGGACATCAGTGGATTCCGCGAATCGGAGACGAAGTAGTGGTGACGTTCCTGGAAGGCGATCCGGATTGTCCTTTGATTGTCGGGTCGGTTTACAATTCCGTCAACATGCCTCCGTTTTCGCTGCCCGACAACAAGACGCAGAGCGGAATTCTCACCCATAGCAGCACGGGGGGCGGGTCGTCGAATTACAACATGCTCCGCTTCGAAGATAAGGACAGCAGCGAAGAAATATTTGTTCAAGCCGAGAAGGACCTGAACGCTGTCGTGAAGAACGACGAAACGCGCAAAGTCGGCAACGACCGTACCACCACGATCCACGTCGACGATACCGAGACGGTGGAAACCGGGAATCATTCGCTAACAGTCAGCCAGGGGAATCGCACCGCCGAAATTTCACAAGGCAACGACTCCCTGACGGTTGACCAGGGGAACGTGACACACACCGTGTCCATGGGGACCTATACAGTGACAGCCCTGCAGCAAATTACACTTAACTGCGCCGATGGCATAAGCGTTATCGACATGACGTTGTCCGGCATTACGATCACCTGCGGCGCGAGCAGTATCGAAATGACGCCGGCCAGTATCACGCTAACTTCTGCGATAATCAACATCAATTAGAAAGGACGAAAACGGATTATGCCCATGGCAGCTCGAGTCGGCGATCCCACCACGCACGGTGCGCCTCTGTCACCCGGCCCTGGAAGCTTAAACGTGATGATTGGAGGCCAGCCCGCCTGGCGCGCCGAAATCGATCAGCACGCTTGTCCGGCCGTCAGCATCAGCGGCGCCGACGGCGTGGGTTCGGTTGTCATGGGCAGTCCAACCGTTTTAATCAATGGCATGATGGCTTGCCGTCAGTTGGACATCGTGGTTGAAAAACCCGGCTTGGCTATGGGGCCCGTGAACCCGATTCTCATGGGCTGCCCCACGGTAATCATCGGGCCCTGAGGGTCCGCACAATTTCACCCGTGGCCGAAAATACCTACGACTCCATTCCGTACCCCACCTTCCCGCGACTGGCCACGCATCCCGACCGCATGGCCGCCGTGGCGTTGCTGTTCGGCCTGGAACCCGCGCCGGTCGACCGCTGCCGCGTGCTCGAAATCGGCTGCGGCAACGCCGGCAATCTGCTGCCGATGGCGTATGCTTTGCCCCACAGCCGTTTCCTCGGCGTCGACCTGGCCGAAGGTCCCGTCGCCGCCGCCAGCGACGATATTCGCGCGCTCGGCCTCACGAACATCGAAGTGGCCGTTCGCGACTTGTGTGATCTGGGCCCGGAATCGGGCGAGTTCGATTACATCATTGCTCACGGCGTTTATTCCTGGGTGCCGGAGGAGGTGCGCGACCGGCTGCTCGCGCTCTGCCGCCGGAGCCTGGCGCCTTCGGGCGTGGCCCTGATCAGCTACAACCTTTATCCGGGCCGGCACATTCGGCACATGTTGCGCGAGATGCTGCTCCATCACACCCGCGCGGATGCGCCCCAGCAGCGCGTGGATCACTCCCGCTGGTTCCTGGAATGGCTTTCTAAGTCGTCCCAGGCCCCGGCGACGTTCCGCAAGCTGGTGGAGGAGGATGCGGCCACCCTGCTCGCTTACACCGACGGGGGCCTGGCTCACGACGATCTTTCGCCGGTGAACTATCCGTTATACTTTTCCGATTTCGTGGCGCATGCGGCCTCTCACGGCCTGCAATACCTCGGCGATTCCACCGTCGACCGCATGTTCGATCCGCGCGGACTGCTCAACTGGCTTCCGGACGACCGCCTGGAGCGCGAGCAGTACGCCGACTACCTGTACCTGCGCTCCTTCCGCCACACCCTGCTGTGCCGCCAGGAAGTGACGCTCCGCCATTCCCCGCGAGCGGAAACCATGGACCGGCTCTGTTTCTCCGCGCCGTTTCAGATCGTGGACGGACACATCGAAGGAGGACACGGCGTTCGCATCGGCGCGAAGCAGCCCGCGGTGGAAGCAGTGGCGCGTTCCATGGGCGCCCGTTATCCATTGCCGGTCTCTTTTCAGGAGCTGCTTCCCAACGCCGGCAGCGCCGAAGAGCTGCGGCAAATGATGCTGGTCCTGATTTCGGTGGGCTTTGCCGATTGCCACTCCTACCGCTTCCCTTGCCAGGACTCGGTAAGCCAGCGGCCGCGCGCCAGCGCCCTGGCCCGTCACCAGGCTCAGAGCTCCCTGCAAATCGCGAACCTGGTTCACACCCTGGTCGATGTAGATGAATTTGGCCGCCGGCTGCTGGTTCTGCTGGATGGCACGCGAGATCATGCTACCTTGGCCCGAGACCTTGCCGCGGGGCCAAACACTCTCACTTCGGTGGAAATCGGCGAGTTGCTCCCAGCCCGACTACAAATCATAGCCGCACTTGGACTGTTGGAAGCGTGAGAACTTTGGAGCGACGCTGGAACCATTCATTGGGAGAGTCCGCGGTTCGCGATGGCGGTCCAGACGGTAATATCTCATACCGTTTCTAGCCTTGACACTCGTCCGCAACATGAATTATCCTTAGCCTTCGCCCTAAGACTAGAGCTAGTACTCTAGTTGGTACTCTCCGGCCTACGGCCTGCCCGCGTCCCTGTAGAATTTTTCGGGCCGTGCCGATTCAATCTAAGGAGATCCATGCCACATCAGCCTTACTTTGTGCTTGTACTCGCGCATTCGCTCCATGGGCGTTTACGGCGTATTCAAATCCCGCACAAAGTGATCTATGCTGGTTTCGTTGTTTCGGCGCTTTCATTTGTAATCATGCTGGCCTTTCTTTCCAGCTACTTGCGGATGAGTTGGAAAGTAGCGCATTACAACTCGCTGCGCCAGGAAGTGGAGTCGCTCCGTACTAAGTATCAGGAGCTGCAGCGGGTGACCAACCAGAAGAACGAGCAGTTGGCGACCCTTGAAAACTTCGCCGGCGAAGTTTCGGTGGCTTACGGGCTGAAGCGCCGGCCCGGCACTTCAGCAGATGTTGTGAACACGGCCAACCTGGCTCCCACGTTCCGCGAATCCCTCAGCCAGTACAATTTCTTGCAAACATCCACCATCTCGGCCCTGTATCACAACTATGCCCGCCAGTATCAGCTTCACACTCGCCCCAGTATGTGGCCGGTGGAAGGCCGTCTGATGAGTCCCTTCGGCGGACGCACAGACCCGTTCTCGGGTGAAGGCGCCATCCACACCGGTGTCGATCTGGAAGCGGCCATGGGAACGCCGGTGCATGCGGCCGGCGACGGTATCGTGGTGCACGCCGATTGGGAAAGCGGCTACGGCCGGCTGATTATCATCGATCACGGCAACGGGGTCCAGACCTACTATGGGCACTTGTCTACTTTCGGCGTGGTGCCGGGCGAGGAAGTTCGGCGCGGCGACGTAATCGCGCGCTCGGGCGCCAGCGGCCGTGTTACATCGCCGCATCTGCACTATGAAGTTCGCCTGGGCGGCACGCCCGTAAATCCGTATCCATACATGGCAAAGTCAGCCGCGATTGCCTCGGCGCGGGACCAAAAAGACCTGCCGTTCGATTAGCCGCCGAGGGCACCTCTGCGCCTCTTACTCGGCTTTCAGAGCGTCCACCGGATCCACAGCTGCCGCGCGACGCGCCGGTAGATAACTGGCGAGCACGGCGGCTGAAATCAGCACGACCGGCACCGCGGCATAAGTGAGCGGGTCCAGCGGACTAATCCCGAAGAGGATCGACTTCATCAGCCGCGTCAAGCCGGCGGCAGCGCAAAGCCCGATCACAACTCCAATGCACGCGAGCGTGAGGCCGTGGCGTACGAACATCTTCTTGAGTTCGCCGGGCTCCGCCCCCAGCGCCAGACGGATCCCGATCTCGCGGCGGCGCTGCGACACCGCGTAGGCGATCACGCCGTAGAGCCCGATGATCCCGAGCACCAGCGCCATCGCGCCCGCGATCCCAAGCATTACGAGAGTAAACGACGTACGCGCCAGGGATCGATCGAAAATCTCTCGCATCGTGAGCACAGATGCCACCGGCAAACTCGGACTCACCGACCAAACAGCGTGCCGCACCTGGTTGATAAACAGCTCCGTGCCAGCGCGATCACTGCGCGCCACAAAGATAACCTCGCGCAATGCGCTCGTTCCCGGATCAGGCCCGATAGAAGTGGTCCCGAGCGGCGGCCAGTAAACGATTTCCGGAGCTTTCTCTTGAACTCCATTCTCGAAGACATCCTGGACGACGCCGATCACCTCGCTCCACGGCGCTCTGGGCAACTCACGGGCGCGCTTGCCGATCGCGGCGGCGGGCGAACCCCATATCTCGCGCGCCAGATTTTCGGAAACCAGTATTTCGTGACGCAGGCCATAAACCTCAGCCCAGGTCAAATCGCGACCCGCAATCAATCGCGTGCCGGCGGCCCGCAGGAAGCCAGGGGAAATGTACTTGTAAAGCCGCAGCGGCGGAATCTTGTCGGCGGGATAGTCCTGCCCTTCGGCCATCAGCCCGTCCCAGTTGCCGATGATGCCCTCCACCGGCATAGCGTTGGCAAAGCCGACGGATGTAACTCCCGGGATGGCTGCCAGCTTGTCGAGAATGTCGTTCTGCGTTCGCGTCACGCGCTCGCCCTCGGCGATCAGGGACTGCGGAACTTGGGTTCGCAGAGTTTGGATCTGTTCCGGGTTGGTGAAGCCTGGCTGGACGGTTCGCAGGGCCTGGAATGTTCGAATCATCAATCCCGCGCTCACCAGCAGAACCAGGGCCAGCGCTACTTGAGCGACGACAAGCAGGTTGCGCGTACGATGGCGCTGGCGGCTCACGCTGGCGGTTCGTCCCGCGCTGCCAAGAGCCACTGAAATCTTGGGTCCGGCGTATTTCATGGCCGGTATCAAGCCGAACACGAGTCCGGAGAGCACGGAAAGCAGTAACGTGAACAACAGCGCACGGGAGTCGAATGAAATTTCGGTCAGCCGCGGCAGATTGGCCGGACCGATCGCGACCAGAAGGCGCAGTCCGGCAACGGCCACTCCGATTCCGAGCGCACCGCCTGCCAGTCCCAACAGCACGCTTTCCACCAGAAGTCCCCGCACGATCCGTCCCCAGCCGGCGCCCAACGCGGCGCGAACCGCCAACTCCTGCTGCCGCGACTCGGCGCGCACCAGCAATAAATTCGTTACATTCGCGCAGGCGATCAGCATCACCAACCCAATGGTTCCCATGACCACCCACAGGATGTCTCCGATGTTGCCCACCACCTCTTGCTTCAGCGGGCGAATGGCGGGCGTGATTTGCCATGTTTCGTAGATTTTCCCGTTGGTTCCCGGCCCGTTGGACCAGGATCTCATCCAGACCGGCAACAATCGCGCCAAGTCTGCGTTCGCCTGCGAAATGGTGACGCCGGGCTTCAGCCGCGCAACGCTTTGCAAGCCAAAGCCTGCCAGGATCAGCCTGGATCGCGGCAGTGCCATCGGGCAATCAGCTCGCAGTCCGTATTCACAATCTTGAAACCCCGCGGCATCACGCCCACGATTTCGCGCGGTCGCGAATCCACGGTGATACTGCGCCCGATCACCGAGCGATCTCCGCCGAAGCGCCGCTGCCAGTATCCGTAACCGAGCATCACCGTGGTAGGCTTCCCGACGAACGCACCCGAGCCGGAGCCATTCGGGATTTGATCGCGCGCGTTGAGCCAGCGTCCGAACATGGGCGGAACATCCAAAGCCTGGAGCACGCCGTCGCTGACCACCGTCATTCGGACCTGTTCGGGTTCGGCCAAGCCCGTCACGTTGGCGGTGTCTTTGAACCACACGCCCAGCGATTGGAACGTCCGATTGTGCTCGGCGTAGGTGAAATACATGGAGGGCGACAGCAGCAGCCCGTCGGCGAAACTCGCCAGGCCAGCGGCGCCGGGAGCGAGTTGCCGGAGCGCCACCAGCTGATCCGATTGCGGGTAACGCAGCGGCCGCAGCAACACGCTGTTGACCACGCTGAAGACGGCGGTATTGGCGCCGATTCCAATCGCGATGGTCAGCAACGCTACCACGGTGAACACAGGATTATGGCGCAGCGCGCGCAGACCGTAGCGCATGTCGCGGATCAAAGTATCCAGGAACGTGATGGTGTTCATGCTGTAAATCTCCTCTCGGATGAGCGTGCTGTTGCCGAGCTTCCGGTGGGCCGCGGCGCGCGCCGCCTGGGATGGCATGCCGCGCGCAATGTTGTCTTCGGTCTCGGCCCGCAAATAGGACTCGATCTCTTCGCGCCGCTCGCGATCCCATTTGTCCCGTTGAAAGAACTTGGCCCAAGCCATGGTGTTTACTCCGCGGCCGGCTTCAGGATGCGGCCGATGGCCTGAACCAGTTGTTCCCAACGGTTGGTTTGGGCGATCAACTGTTTCCGGCCGGCGGGCGTGAGCCGGTAGTAGCGGGCCTTGCGATTGTTGTCGGAGGTTCCCCAGAACGACGCGATCCAGCCGCGGTCCTCCAGCCGATGCAGGGCAGGGTAGAGCGAGCCGTGTTCGATCTGCAGCACGTCGCGTGAGCCATGCTCGATGGCGTGGGCGATGGTGTGGCCGTGCGCCGGGCCCAGAACCAGAGTCTGGAGCACCAGCATATCCAGCGTTCCTTGCAGCATTTCACTTTGCAGCGGGGATTCGCGTCTGGGCATGTGGTTCAGTATACTCCACTCGATGATCGACCGAAGTCGCATGCCATGTATACGCAGGAATGCCGATTTAGTTCCGAACGTTTCCAGAGATCTTCGACTGGGCCTAGAGGCTGCGCCTGGGTCTGAAACGAACTTCTACGCCGCCGTCAACAAAATCGGCGCGCTTTTCGTAATGACGATGGTGTGCTCGTGATGCGCGGACAGGCTCCCGTCCGCGGTGCGAATGGTCCAGCGATCCGGCTGCAAGGCGCTCTGGCCGCTTCCGGCGGAAATAATCGGCTCGATGGTGATCACCAGCCCCTCCGTCAGGCGAGCGCGAACGCGAGGCTCATAATAGTTTGGGACGCTGGGCGGCTCATGAATGGTCCGCCCGACGCCATGCCCGCACAACTCGCGCAGCACTCGAAAGCCGGCGCGGCGCGTCTCCCGATCCACCACGCGTCCGATCTCGTACACGCGGTTTCCCGCGCGCGCCGATCGCAGCGCGTGAGTAAAGGCTCGCTCGGCGCAACGTGCCAGCGCCTCGGCTGTTGCACTCACTTCGCCGGCGCGAACGGTAACCGCGGCGTCGGCATAAAACCCGTCCTTCTCCGCTACCAGATCCAGCTTCACCAGATCGCCGGATTGAATCGCGCGATCGCCGGGAATGCCGTGAATGGCTTCGTCATTGACGCTGATGCAGAGCGCGCCCGGAAAGCCGTAAACCTTCGGAGGCGCGGATTCGGCGCCGTTCCGGGCCAATACACCGCCACCGATTTCGTCCAATTCTCGCGTCGTGATGCCGGGCCGCACGGCGGCCGCGGTTTTATCGAGCGCCTGCCGCACGATTCTTCCGATCGCCCGCAGTTTCTCAAATTCGGCCTGGGACCGGATGGACATACGCGAACGGCAGCTAGCGGCTGGCCACCGACGCACTAAAACAGGCCGAAAGGTCTTGGCGCTCGCTGGAAGCCAGCTCTCCGAACGGGAATACGACGGACTCATTTGGGAATGCATCGCGGATGGTGAGCGACTCTGCCGGCAAAGCTAGCGCGAGCTTCGCCGTTCCTGCGTTGCTAGTCGCAGGGTAGAGAACGATGGAACCCGGTCCCGAGCTCCCCATTGGTGCCATTGCCCATCTTTTCCTTACCCTCCACTTTATAAGTGGACAGCGGTTTTCCGTCCACCATGGCGGACAGCATCTGACCTTGCTTCGGAACTCCGGGCGACCACGCGAGCCGCATCTCGGCTTGATGCGTATCGGCTCGGCACGTCACCGTCAGGCGGTAGGAATCCGGTACGCCCGCGCTCACCGCCGAAGGTACGTCCCGAACTATGCTCGCGCTCAGAATCGTAGCCTTCGCAGTAGTATCTTTGGTGCGACTCACGATCCACCGGTTGGCGCCGGAGGATTCCGCTGCCGTCGCGCTAATCCATGCCTGGACTGTTGCATCATCCGGAATCTTGAAGCCTGCCGCGCCAATCGCGCCGGTTTTCAATTTGGCGAGCATCATCGCCGCCACGCCTGGATCGGGATGCGCAGCGTCGAAATGCTGGAGGGTAAGGCCGCCGTTCGGATTCACATCGGTGTGACAAACCGCGCAATATTTCTGCACCAACGCGTTTTGCTGCGCGACAGGCATTGCATCGGAGGCCATCACTGCCGGCGAAGTCACGATGAATCCAACAATCAGTGCTGCTGCCAGGCCATGCGTCTTCATCATGCGCGTTTTCTCCTGAATCGTAATCAATATATCACCGAATCGTAGGTGATTCGAGCAACCGGACCTGCTGCCGGTCGCAGTCGATTTCGGCCTCCACTCCGATGGGAACAACGAATTTCGGATCGGTGTGGCCAAAATCCATTCGAGTCACCAGCGGCAGCTCGCTTAATCCCAACTCCCCAAGCACCTGTAAGACCGCGGCATCATAAGCGTCAAACTTCGCTTCGTCCCCATAGGGCCGGCCATACAAAATGCCGCGCGCTTCACGCAAGGCTCCTGTGGCGGCCAGCGCTCGCAGCATGCAGACAACAGCCGTGGGGGATGGCTGGTCCTCCGACGTCTCCAGAAACAGTATGCTGTTTCGCCACACCGGCGGCTCAGGCCAAACCGGAGTGCCGCGCAGCCAATCCACGGCCTCCAGACAGCCGCCGATCAAGTGGCCGCGATGTTGTCCGCTCCCTTGAAGCCAGCGCCATCCTGAGCATGGTTGCAGCGGCCGGCGTTTCTCATTCCGCTTCTCATCGTCCCAGGCCAAAGACGCGACAGTCCAGCCGCCGGAGTTGGGCGAAATCAACGAAGATGGCGCCGGCTCGAAGAGCACTTGGCGGACAGATTCAGCCATGTAGGGCGGCAATCCGCCATTCTCGTCGAAGCCCCCCATGATGGACGGTCCATAGAAGGAAGTCACGCCCGCCTTCAGAAAAGCGAAGTGCGTGATGGTTGAGTCCGAGTATCCGAGAAAGACTTTCGGATTATCACGAATTACGGAATAATCCAGGAATGGCAGCATTCGAATGGAATCATCGCCGCCGATGGTGGAGATGATGCCCTGGATCGAAGGGTCTCTCAGGACCTCCATCAGGTCCGCAGCGCGCGCCTCCGGATGAGCCGCCAGCCAAGCAATATCGGCGAGTGCATAGCGGCTCTCCACCACCTGGACGCCGAAAACTTCTTGCAACTGGCGTTTCCCGTCATGGTAGGCGCGCGGGTACACGCTGGGCCAGCCTCGGGAAAGCGATATCGTAGCGACCTTGTCGCCAGGGCGAAGTGCTCGGGGTTGAATCATTCTCAGCCGATGATAGCCGTAGTCGCGAAGATAGGCGACACCAAACCGGCATCCCCGCGAATCACGGCTCTCGCGCGGGCATCCTGGCGATCGATGCCTTTGGTGAACAACCGCCAAGCTGTGTCCTGCGGAAGAATCAATTCCGAAGCCGGCTCGCTGGCGGAGTTGAGAACAAGTGTCCATGCCCGCTCGTCTTTGTAAAGAAACCATACGCCGCCGGCATCACCGGAAATTTCAAATCGGACGGTGGTTCCTGCCGGCGCCATGGTGTCGCGAAAGTTATGGGGCAGGGCGCGCACGAACGTGTCGAGCACCGGCGCGAGAAAGTACGGATCGTAAAGCGCCGACCGACTGGTAGCATCCCGGATCTGTTGCTGGTGGTGCCAGCGCTCCGTGAATTCGCGCGCGATATCGAACCACTGCGGCGCTGGTTGCGGACCGGCCCAGCTAACCGGGCCGCCCATCTTCACAGGTTCAAGAGCAGCAAAGCATGCTTCTACTTCAGGTCCAGTGAACGCTAAGAAATCCATCAGCAGTCTTGGGCTCATCCGGCGCGCTGCCAGGACCCATTCACTGTTTGACCGGTTCACCAATGCAACCAATTGCGCGTATTCCGGGATTTCCGAGTCGGGCGGATGAAACCGGTCGCGCTTTCCCGAGAGAATCCAAACATCGCCGCCGAGCAGGTGTGCTGCGACGTTTTTCACACACCACTGCGGCGCCGCGGTTGGACGCGCCCAATCTTCCTCGGAAAGATCAGCGAGCAAACGCAATAGCTCCCGCCTCAATGCAGGAAAGCGATCCGCGACCAGGATCTCAGCGGGGCGCCCCATCTTCACGGAAGGTTAATTCAAGTCCGGAGTCTGCAGCAGAGGATTAAACCATGCCTTGTCGCGGACGTGCGTGCGCGACTTAATCCGCCATCCCATCGGCGTCTTCACGTAAACGTCTTCGTATCCGCCGTGCCGCTCGATGCTGCCGGGTCCCTTAATTCCCATTTGCAGCAGATAAATCCTTCCGGCGGCGCCCTCCGGCGACGGGGTGATCAATTGATTGGTCATGATGTGGCTCCAACCGGTCCAGACCATAGGCTTCTTGCAGCCGCGCGATCCGCCGCCAATCAGCGTGGCCAGCGCGTCGCGTCCTCTGGCCAGCACCCGTCCGCCTTGCTTGAAACCTTCATCGGTGTTCTTGTCGATGAAAACGCCATCGGGGGTGAACACATCCGCATAGTCGTAGCCATTGTTCGAACAGGTGTCGATGCCATAAGCGTAACGGGTAGTAAGTTGCATGATCTGCTCGTAATCGAGGGCGGTGAGCGACGGCTCCTTGGCCGAGACCACCGCGGGCCTTGGCTCCATCCACATGGTTACCCACGTGCCGATGCACGCGCCAAAGGCCATCGCCGTCAAAACTTTCCATTTGTTCATTGTGTCTCCCTCTGTGTGTCCCTGGAGTGCTCGAATCAGTATAATTTGCGGCGCACCGCTCGTGTCGCCGTGGTGCGGGGTACGCGGCGCGATGAAATGCGCTCAGCCCTACTGAGCCAACCCGATACTCAATCCCGCTCCCGGCCTTCGCCGGGTTATTTCCCAATCGAAAGCAACTCTCGACACGAAGACGGACGTGAACAGGTTGGTGATCAGTCCAAGCACCAGAGTGGCTGCGAATCCCTGAACGGCGGGAGTTCCGAAGAAGAACAGGAAGGCGCAGGAGACCACGGTGGTCACGTGTGTATCCACCAAAGTTGCGAACGCCTTCGAGAATCCGGCGGCCAGCGCTGCCGCGGCCGGCTTGCCCGCGCGCAGTTCCTCGCGAATTCGCTCGAAGATCAGCACGTTGCTGTCCACGGCCATGCCGATGGTAAGGACCACTCCGGCGATTCCGGGCAGTGTCAGGACCGCTCCGAAACACGCCAGCGCGGCGATCAGCAGAACACCGTTCAACACCAGCGCGAGTGTGGCGTTGGCCCCGGCCCAGCGGTAATAAGCCAGCATCACAGCGACCACTGCTGTAAGCCCGGCCGCGCCGGCCTGCAGTCCGTGGCGGATGGAATCAGCGCCCAGCGAAGCCTCCACAATTCGCTCCTGCGCTACCTCGATTGCCGCGGGCAGCGCTCCGGCGCGCAGGTTGACCGCCAGATCCTGAGCCTCTTGGAGCGTGCGTGCGCCGCGAATCTGGCCGGAATCGCGAATCACATCTTGAATCACCGGAACACTGAGAATCTCGCCGTCGAGCACGATCGCCGAACGTTTTCCGATATGCGCTTGCGTGTATCGCTCGAAGCGCCTGGCTGCATCCTGGCTCAGGGTAAACGTGGTGACCGGCTGGTCCAAGGTGCCGGATGATACGCGCGCATCGCGCAGGTCGGTGCCTCGGATGATGGGTGGCCTCTCCAGCCAGTACCAGGCGCGCTGCCCACCCGCGGCCCGCCTGGTGGCGAGGAGTCGCAAGTTGAAAAGCGGAACGCCTCCATAGCGCGCCGTCGCTTCAGCAGCGCTCGGATAAGGGCCGTCCGCTACCGAATACCATTCCAGGACCGCCCGGCTTTGCAATAGGCTAGTGATGCGCGACGGATCGCTGAGACCGGGAAGCTGCACCAGCAGCTCGTCTCCGCGGTTGCCATAGGGCTGAACGGGCGCTTCGGAAAGGCCGTAAGCGTTGATGCGGCGTTCGAGGATTTGGCGCGTTTGCTCCACAACCTCGCTTCGCTGCGCGAGCGGTACGCCGTCCACTTTCACGCGCACGATGAGGCTGGCGCCGCCCCGCAAATCCAGCCCCAGACGCACGGGCGAGCGTATGATCGCGAAGGCGGCCACCAAGACTACCGCAAGAATCAGCAGGCTGCGGCGGATCACCGTTCGATTCATCGCGCACCTCCCTCGGAAATAGCTGCATGCCGGGTGCTCCGTTCGGCGCGCCCCTGCTCCCAGGCGAGCAGAATCGGGCTGGCGATGAAAATTGAGGAGAAGGTGCCGACGATGATGCCAATCACCAGCACCAGCGCGAATCCGTGCAACACCGGCCCGCCGAACAGGAACAGCGCAAGGGCGGTCAGCAGCGTCAATCCGGAGCTTAGAACGGTGCGGCTAAGCGTCTGGTTGATACTGCGGTTGATGGTTTCGGCGAGGGGCTCGCGTGCGCGGGCACGGCGATTTTCCCGGATGCGATCGAAGACCACAATGGTGTCGTTCATCGAATAGCCGATCAGCGTGAGAAGGGCAGCCACCACAGTGAGCGAGATTTCCTGATGGAGCACTGAGAACAGGCCGATGGTGATAAATGCGTCGTGCGCCATCGCCACCACCGCGGCCACGCCATACGCGAGCCGGAATCGCCAGGCCAAATACAAGAGCATGCCGCCGGAAGCGCCGCCCGTGGCAAGCAACGCCTGCCGGCGCAGGTCCGCACCAATCTGCGGGCCGATCGCTTCGAAACTGCGAACGGAATAGCGCGTATCGACTGTGGACAGCGCTTCGACGATCGTCTGCCGCAACTCTGTCAGGTTCTGTTGCGCGGGGGCCGGTACCGAAATGAGAACTTCGTTCGAGCCCGTCAGGTCGTGCGCCGCCACGATGGAGACGCCGCTCAGCCGCGACGAGAGCGCGGCCCGAATCCGCTCGATGGGCGGGGCCGTTTCCCAACGGACATCCAGCATCGTGCCGCCTAAGAAATCGATGCTGTAGCGCGGACCGCCGTTTACCAGGAGGCTGACAAGTCCAGCCAGAGTGATGATCAACGATGGCAGGATAAACCACCACTTCCTGCCAAGAAAATCAAAACGAGTATTTCTAAATAGTTCCATAAAAGTCTCTCCAATAAAAAGATTTATAGCTGGGCGAACGCAGAGACACGTGGTTGTGCCGTGACATTCGCGAAGCCGGCGCTTACATTTTGAGAATTACTTAGGAGAGACTCGGTGGAGGCCGTCGATGAAGTGGGCCGTAATGCTAGCGGAGCCTTGCCTTGCATTCCGCGCCACTTGCTACCCTTGGCGCAACGTGCTTCGAACGCAAGCTTGAAACACGCGGGTTCGAGGCGCCAGCCCACAGGAATCAAACCGCAGCTTCAGAAGTTGGGGAGTCTGCGCCGACGCTACGGATGTCGCCGGATCCAACGGCGCGGACATCCCAGCCGCAGCGGCCGGGGTGAACCCAGGATGGCAGGCCAAGACTAGCAGAAATGCCAGGCCCACAGTTCCGGCCAGTGCACACGCGAAACCGATCCGGTGACGCATTAAGACGAGCGTAACAGAATTTCCACTGGTGAGATTGCTACGGTCTGATGGCAGCCGACTCAGGCGTGCGCGCTCTTATATCCAACCCGATGTTCGCCGGCGCGAGCCCGATTAAGACCACGCCGATCACGATCAGGATCGCCACACCCACCAGTTCTCCCCGGGAAACCATGTTGAGCAATGCCTGAGTGCCCATCACGGCGGCATGAGCGAAGCTGGACCAGGCGGTAAACGCGATCAGGCTGCGATTCGCGGCTGGGTTGCGGATCGCGAGAAGCAAGAAAACGCCCAGCGTGACATAGAGGCTGAACATCATCGATAACGCAGGCTCTTGCCGCGCAAAGACGATCAAGGGATAAGCTAATGCCAGAAAGAGCAAGCCTACCACCGCCAATACAATCTTTAGAGCCGCTTCGCGCTTCATTTATGCCTCCCGCTTATCGTGTAACGCGCCCGGGTCCAGCTTTGTTCCGCAACACCCGCCGAGCGTGCCGAATTTCACCTGTGAGTATAATTGTCGGCTGACTGGAGGTGTCATGTCGTCTCTTCTAAGGAACACACGCAAAACGGAGCGCGGCGCGAAGCAGTTCCTGGCCCGTTTTGTGGTGCGCGCCGCGCCCTTTGCGTTTTTAAGGAACACACGCAAAACGGAGCGCGGCGCGAAGCAGTTCCTGGCCCGTTTTGTGGTGCGCGCCGCGCCCTTTGCGTTTCTGAAATTCTTGCTGGTGAGCGCTGTCGGAACAACCCTCGCCGGCAGCGCGAGCGCGCAAGGTTTGGTGATGCAGCGCAACTTGTCACTCGATATGGCGAAGACCATCGCCGAAGCCACCATCGGCGAATGCAGAGCGAAAGGTTTTCATACCGCCGCCGTCGTGGTGGACCGTGCCGGCCAGGTGATGGTTCTTCTGCGCGATGAGCAGACGGCTCCGCAAGTGGCCGAAATGGCGCGGCGCAAAGCCTTCACCGCGCGGATGTTCCGCAGCACAACGCTCGAATTTCAGAAGCGCACGGCCAGCGATCCGTCGCTCGCGCCGCAGCGCAACGTCGCCGATATTCTCGCGCTGGGCGGAGGCGTTCCCATTCAAGTGGGCAAAGAGATCATCGGCGGCGTCGGCAGCGCCGGATCGAATCAAGAGCAGGACGACGCCTGCGCCAAGGCCGGGGTGGCAAAGGTGGCCGACCTGCTGAAGTAGGCGTTTAGCGATAGAATCGCAGGGATAGATTTCGATTTCAGGAGAACCAAGTTCCATGCGGTCTACCCTTGTCTTCTTCGGCGCCATCGCGGCCACCGCGCTGATGCTAGCTTCCAACGCCCACGCGTCCATCGGGCCCATCCCGCTCAATTGCGATCGCGCGTGTCTGGAAGGCGTGGTGAATCAATACCTCGCCGCGTTGGTCGCGCACGATCCCAAGCGTCTGCCGCTCTCGGCCGACGTGAAGTACACCGAGCAGGATCAGCCCATGGAACTGGGCGATGGCTTCTGGAAAACCGTGCAGGGCGTCGGCAACTACAAGCACATCTTCGCCGATCCGGAATCCGGCGAAGTGGCCATTCATGGGCACCATGCACGAAGGCCGGCGCGCCGTTGCTGATGAGCCTTCGCCTGCGCATCCAGCTGGGCCGCATCAGCGAAATCGAAAGCATTTATCTTCCGCCAGGGCGGCGGCGGACCGGCGAACATCGCCACCTTGGATAAGCCCGGCTACAAGCCGGAAGACATGTGGTTCAAGTCGATCCCGCCCGCCCAGCGGATTTCGCGCCCGGAAATGATTTCCATCGCCGACGCCTATTTCAGCGGCCTGGAGAAGAACGACGGCAAAGGCGTCAACGGAACCGGCACGTATCCGTTCACCAACGATTGCGACCGCATCGAAAACGGATCCCACACCACCAACGTTCCGCGCCCGCCCAATGAGCCCAAGGACGCCATCAACGGCTTCGCCCTGGATTGCATGTCGCAATTCAAGCTGGGCTATTATTTCGTTGTCCAGGCCATTCATGACCGCCGGTATCCGCTGGTGGACGCCGAGCGCGGCGTGGTTTGGGCGCACGTGGTGTTCGATCAAGGCACCGTGAGCTCGGGCGTTCTTTCCGACGGACGCCCCTACAAATTTCCGTTCTTCAAAAGTCCCTCCAGTATTCTCGTCACCGAAGCGTTTCTCATCGAAAACGGCAAAATCCGGCGCGTGGAGATGATCGGCCCGGCGGCGTTTTATCATCTGAATTCGCCCTGGGGCGGCGTTTCCGGCCACTAGGAGCGGGCCAATAAAGCAATGCAAGTTCGTTCATTCACACTGTTCGCCGCGTCGCTGCTCTCGGCTGCGGTCGCCCTGGCCCAGCCCGCGCACTCGATTGACGACGCCACGCTCAAAAACGCCGGGCGAACCGGCCAGGATTGGATCAGCTACAACGGCGATTGGGCCGAGCAGCGCTATAGCCCGCTCGATCAAATCAACGCGAGCAACGTCAGCCGCCTGGGTCTGGCCTGGTACTCCGACATCCCCTCCGCGCCCGGCCGTCCGCAGACCCACCAGGAAGCCACGCCGCTGGAACATGACGGCATCCTCTACAGCATCGCGCCCTGGAGCGTGGTCTACGCGGTGGACGCGCGCAGCGGCAAGGAGTTGTGGCGGTCCGATCCGGAAGTCAATCAGGAGGTCTGGCAATCGCGCATCTGCTGCGGCGTGGTGAATCGCGGCATCGCGCTGTATAAGGACATGGTGATCGCGCCGGTGATCGACGGCCGCATGCGCGCACTCGATACAAAAACCGGACGAATTGTTTGGGAAACGCGCGTCGCTCCCGTCAACATGTCCCTACAGCTTCACCATGGCGCCGCGCGTCATCAAAGGCGGCAAGGTGATCATCGGCGCGGCCGGCGGCGAATATGCGGTCCGCGGATTCTTCGCGGCGGTGGACGCCGAAACCGGCAAAATCGCCTGGAAGTTTTATACCGTCCCCGGCGATCCTTCCAAGCCCTTCGAGCAGCCGGAGCTGGCCGAAGCCGCCAAAACCTGGAGCGGCGATTGGTGGAAACTGGGCGGCGGCGGGCCGGTGTGGGGCGGCGTGGCCTACGATCCCGACGCCGATATCGTGTATGTCGGCACCGGCCAGCCGGGCCCTTGGACCGAACAGGCGCGCGGCAAAGGCGATAACTCTGTTCACCGATTGCATCCTCGCCGTGCGCGGCGCTACCGGCAAGCTGATCTGGTATTACCAGGAAGTCCCCGGCGACGTTTGGGATCTGGATTCCATCGCGGACCTCATGCTGCTCGATCTGCCCATCAACGGCAAGCATGCGCAAAGTGGTGATGCACGCGCCGAAAGACGGATTCTTCTACGTGCTGGATCGCTTGACCGGCGAACTGCTCGTCGGCCGATCCATGGGTGACCGTGAACTGGGCCTCGGGCGTGAATTTGAAGACCGGCCGCCCCGTGATCAATCCGGAAGCGCGCTATGGCAACGACGGCGTGAGCGTGATGCCTGGCGCCGGCGGCGGACACGTCTGGCCGCCCTGGTCCTACAATCCGACCACCGGGCCTGGTCTACATTCCGAGCACCATCGGCGCCGGTGTGTTTTGGGTGAACGATCCCAAGTTCGTCGCCAAGTCCACCGACCTCGGGCGCGACGGGCAAGGGCGAATTCAACATGGGCAACTCGTTCAAGCGCGCGCCCACGCCGACCGCCGGCGCTCATGCCGAAGCGACGACGCGTCCGCCGCGCCGCCGCCTGGATTCGCTCTGCCCACCATCGGCCCGCAAGGGCACGGCAATATTCTGGTCGCTTGGGACCCGGTCGCGCAGAAGGAACGCTGGCGCGGACTCTCGGCCGGCTTCAACCAAGGCGGAACGCTCTCGTCCGCGCGATCTGGTTTTCGTGAGCGTCAACTCACCGCCTGATCGCTTATCGCGCCGACAACGGCGAGCAGCTTCTGGACGTCGAGACCGGCCTTTCGCTGCTGGGCCCGCCGATGACCTTCATGATCGACGGCAAGCAGTACATCGCGATGGCAGGCAGCCCTCCGAACACAATCAATCCTTTCGGCTCCGCGCCCATGGATTCCAAGGGCCAGCCGTCGCGATTGGTAGTTTACGCACTGGATGGAAAAGCGAAGCTGCCCAAGCCCGGCTAGCAGCGCACGATCAGCTTCGGGCCAGTAAGTTTCTGGACCTGCTCGGCCGGTCACGCCGGGCGCGAGCTCTTCCAGCACCAGGCCCTCCGGCGTCACGCGAATCACGGCGAGTTCGGTGATGATGGTGTCCACCACGCGCATGTCCGGTCAGCGGCAGCGTGCACTTCTCGACAATTTTGGGCGCGCCGGTTTTGGTGGCATGCTCCATGGCCACGATCACGCGGCGCGCGCTGGCCACCAGGTCCATGGCGCCGCCCATGCCTTTGACCATCTTTGCCGGGGACCATCCAGTTGGCGAGGTCGCCTTCGCGATCCACTTCCATCGCGCCCAGCATGCTGAGGTCGATGTGGCCGCCGCGAATCATGGCGAACGATTCGGCGCTCGAAAAGTAGGACGCTGCCCGGCAGTTCCGTCACCGTTTCCTTGCCGGCGTTGATCAGATCGCAATCTTCCTCGCCTGCGAAAGGATAAGGGCCGACGCCGAGCATGCCGTTTTCCGATTGCAGCACCACTTCGATGCCCGCCGGAACATAATTGGCGACCAGTGTCGGAATGCCGATGCCGAGATTGACGTAGTAGCCGTCGCGCAGTTCCTGCGCGACGCGGCGGGCGATGCGTTCGCGCGCGTCCATCACTCAGGCCGGCCTCCGCTCACCGTTCGCCGCTCGATGCGTTTTGTCGTAGTGCTCGCCCTGCACGATGCGCTGCACGTAGATGCCGGGCGTGCGCACATGATCCGGATCGATGGCGCCCGGCTTCCACCAGTTCCTCCACTTCGGCGATGGTGATCTTCGCCGCGGCGGCCATCATGGGATTGAAATTCTGCGCGGTCTTGCGATAGACCAGATTGCCCAGCCGGTCGCCCCTCCAGGCTTTGACGAGCGCGAAATCGGCCGTGAGCGCGCGCTCCAGCAGATAGCTGCGGCCGTCGAACTCGCGCACTTCCTTGCCTTCCGCGACCACCGTGCCGACGCCGGCGGGCGTGTAAAAGGCCGGGATGCCCGCGCCGCCCGCGCGAATCCGCTCGGCCAGCGTGCCTTGCGGGATCAGCGTCAGCTTCAGCTTGCCGGCGATCACCAGCGATTCCAGCAGCTTGTTCTCGCCCACGTAGCTGCCCAGGTGCGAAGCGATCATGCCTGCTTCCAGCATCAGGCCCGGAGCCGCACGCCATCGACGCCCATATTGTTGCTGATGGTGTGCAGTCCTTTGACGCCTCTTGCGCACCAGCGCGCGAATCAGATTCTCGGGCATGCCGGCCAGGCCGAAGCCGCCGAGCATGATGGTAGCGCCGTCGGGAATATCGGCGACCGCCGCGTCGCTGATTGGAACAATTTTGTTCAGAGCTGAATCCTCGAAAATAAGTAGCTGCCCGTTCCGAGCAGGGCAGCGGTGATGATGGAGAGCACCGCCAGATCCAGCGGAATGCCGAAATGAGCGATGTCCACCAGGGCGCTGCGAAGACCGTCCACGCCGTAGGAAAGCGGATCGATGCTGGCGATCACGTTCAGTATCTTCGGCAGATTCGTCAGCGGGAACAACGCGCCGGAGAGGAAGAAGATCGGCATCACCAAAAAGTTCATGATGAGCTGAAAGCCCTGAAAGTCCGACAGCACCGAAGCGATGGCGGTGCCGAGCGCGGTGAACATGACAGCCACCAGAATCATGACCAGCATCGGCGATGGGCAACGCGTGAAAATTGGTGACGCGGAAGCCGGCGATGAAACAGATCACCACCACGATCACCCCTTGGATCATGGCCACGGTGGCGCCGCCCAGCGTTCGCCCGATCATCACCAAAATTCGCGGAACCGGCGCGACCAGTGTTTCTTTCAAAAAGCCGAACTGGCGATCCCAGATCAATTCGATGCCGGAGAAAATCGCGGTAAACAGGATGGTCATGGCGATGACGCCGGGCGCGAGAAACTGGATGTAGTTGCCTTGGCCGGCCTTTTGAAAGATCGGGCCGAAGCCGAAGCCCAGCGCGATCAGAAACAGCAGCGGCTGGCCGAGAGAGGCGATAATGCGCGGCTTCGATCGCACATAGCGCTTTACCGCGCGCAGCCAGAGAATGTAGATGGCGCTCATCGGCGGCTTCCCCCGGAACATGCGAGCCATGTTGCGCATCTGATCCACGGAAGTGGCGTCTTCCTGGCGAATGGTGGAACCAGTCAGCGCCAGAAAAGCCTGTTCCAGCGTCTCGGAGCCGGTCTGTTCCTTCAGCTCGCTGCGAGGTTCCTTGCGCTACGATTTTGCCGTGATCGATGATCGGCGATGCGATGCGCCACGCGGTCGGCTTCTTCCATGTAATGCGTGGTCAGGAACACGGTGACACGCTCCTCCTCGTTCAGTTTCTTGACGTGCGTCCAGAGCTGGTTGCGGGTTTGCGGATCCAGGCCGAGTGTCGGCTCGTCCAGAAAATGATTTTAGGCGTGTGCAGCAGGCCGCGGGCGATTTCCAGGCGCCGCTTCATCCCGCCGGAAAATTGTTTCACCGGATCGTTGCGGCGATCCCACAGCTCGAACAGTTTGAGCAGCAATTCGATGCGTTCGGCCCGCAGCTTGCGCGGCACGTTGTACAGCACGCCGTGAAAATCCATGTTTTCGTAGGCGGTGAGTTCGTCGTCCAGGCTGGGATCCTGGAACACGATGCCGAAACGTTTTCGGGCTTCGTTGTGTTGCACGCTGGGGTCCAGCCCGTCCAGCCGCACCGAGCCGCTGGTGGGCTTGAGCAGCGTGGTGAGAATCTTGATGGTGGTGGTTTTGCCCGCGCCGTTGGGGCCGAGGAAAGCGAAAATTTCGCCTTCCGCCACATCGAACGAAATGTCCTGGACAGCGACGAAATCGCCGTAGGCTTTCACTAGATTGCGCACCTGGATCATGCAGTGGCTCCTGGGGAATTGCGCTGTGCCGCGGCGCCGCTTTGCGCGCTGGTTTCCGGCCGGGACTCGAACGATGCCCCTTGGGTAATTTTGTCCATCAGTTTGAGAAATGTTTCACGCTCGGCTGCACTCAGCGGAGTGAGCCAGCTGCGCGCCATGGCCTGGTGCCGGGCTCGCAGGGCGGTCTGAAACGCCTTGCCCATTTCGCTCATTTCCACCAGCACCACCCGCCGGTCCTGCTCGGATCGCAGCCGCGTCACAAGACCTTTCGTCACCAGCCGGTCGATGGCGTGCGTCGCGGTGCTCAACGGAACGCCCAGCTCTGCCGCGAAATCGCTCATGATGGTGCGGCCGCTGGTGCGCAGCAGAATCAGCGCGCGGATTTCCTCCCGCGAGCAATCGTGGCTAGGCTCTTCGGCAGTCTGGCGCGGCAGAACCAGACGTCGAAACAGCGCGTCCAGATAACCCAGCAACCGTCCGGACTGCTGCTCCAATGTACTTCGCTTCTGCAATAGTTCCATTATCGAAGCATTCAGACCGCGGTGTCAAGCCCTGCGCACGGTGCGTAGCACACAGAATTTGCGAACGAAAGAATGGAACATTGCTGTGACAAAAGTGGGTATCGCAAGTGATATGCTGATTGGCGGACTTCCTTTAGTATGAAACCCTCACTCTTTTTCGCGGCAACTTGCGGCGTTGCCTTTCTCTTGACCATTCCCGCCTTCACCCAAACCACCCGCATCCCCCGAATGAAGGACGGCAAGCCCGATTTGAGCGGTATCTGGGAGACGCTGGGCACCCCGGACTGGGACATCGAAGACCACAGCGCGGCTGCCGGACCGTTCTATCAACTGGGCGCCATCGGCGCCATCCCTCCCGGACAAGCCATCGTGGAAGGCGGCGAGATTCCCTATAAACCCGCGGCCCTGGAGCAAAAGAACAAAAACTTCGCAAACCGTTTTAAGGACGATCCCGAAGTAAAATGCTACATGCCGGGCGTGCCCCGCGCCACCTACCTGCCGTTTCCGTTTCAGATCGTTCAATCGCAGAACAATATCCTGATCGCTTATGAATATGCTACTACCAACCGCCTGATCAATATGGGCAAGCCGGAAGAAGCCGCCACCGACACCTGGATGGGGACATCCAACGGGCACTGGGAGAAGGACACGCTGGTAGTGGATGTCACCGGATTCAATGGAAACGCCTGGTTCGATCGCGCGGGCGACTTCGCCAGCGACAGCCTGCACGTGGTGGAGCGTTACAAAATGATGGACCCCAACACGATCGACTATGAGGCCACCATCGAAGACCCCGCCACGTTCACGCGGCCCTGGAAGGTTAACGTGATTCTGTACCGGCGCCGCGAGAAGAATGCCCGGCTGCTGGAGTTCAAGTGCGTGGAGTTTACCGAGCAGTTGCTGTATGGCAACCTGGTCCGAAAGCCCAAGGCCGAAGATCAGGCGAAGTAACCTCGGGAGCGATGAAATCGCCCCAATAAGAAGGAGATTTCCATGAATCAGCGAACTTTCCTGATTGCGAGCACCGCTGGCGCGGTGGTGGCGGCAATGATTGCCGTGACGCCCCTGGCTGCTCAAAGCTCGTCCGTGGCGGCCAAACCGGATACAGCGCCGGCTGCCAAGTCCGCTCCCAGGTCCGGCGGCTCCTTCGTTGCTCCCAAAACGCCCTGGGGCACGCCGGATCTTCAAGGCACCTGGACCAGCGACGATACCTGGGGCGTACCGTTCGAACGGCCCAAGAAGTTCGGCACGCGCGCCACGCTGACGGAGGACGAACTCAAGGATCGCGAGAAGAACGTGGAGCGGTCTGAAGAATTCATCGACACCGGTGGCGCGAATCATTCGCCGGCTGTAGCGGAGATTGAGGCCAAGAAGAAGGGCGAAGCAGCGCCGGCACCGGCAGCTGGCCGATTTGGCCGTGGAGTAGATGCCGCTCCGGTTCCCGGGCATTGGGGCGAGTTTGCCCGCCGCGCGTCGCATCAGACCTCGCAGGTTGTGGATCCGCCCGATGGCCGGATTCCTCCGCTGACTCCCGAAGCGCAAGCCAAGCTGGAAGCCAAGATGAAGCTGCGGCGCGATCCGCATTCCGGCTTCCTACACCAATTGGAGCTACTATGACCGCTGCATCACCCGCGGCGTGGCCGGTTCGATATTGCCGGTGATTTACGGCAACGGCCTGGAGATCGTGCAGACGCCCGGATACGTGGCCATTCGCTATGAGATGGTGCACGATGTCCGGCATCATTCCAACCGACGGCCGCCCGCATATTAGCTCCAACATTCGCTCCTACATGGGCGACGCGGTGGGCCACTGGGAAGGCAAGACCCTGGTGGTGGAAACCACCAATTTGCTGGGCGACCGGATGGCCGTTGGCGTCAACGGCGATGGGGGCCCTCCCTACAGCGAAGACATGAAACTGACCGAGCGTTTCACGCGCGTCGCTCCCAACGTCATCGATTATCGGCTCACCGTCGACGATCCGAAGACCTATACCGCGCCCTGGACCGTCGCGTTCCCGATCACGCACGAGCCGGGATATAAGCTTTTCGAGTACGCTTGCCACGAAGGCAACATGGCTATGCATAACATGCTGAGCGTTGCTCGGATGGAAGACGCGAAGAAAGCCGCAGCGGAAGCCGCCAAATAGGTCGGGGAAGGGAATCAGGAGACAAACTGTACTATGAGAAATAAACTTGCGATTGCCGCCGCGGGCCTCGGGCTATGTGCTCGGCGTGGCGCCCATGTGGGCGCACCATGCCTTCGCGGCGGAGTTCGATGTAAACAAGCCGCTGGTGTTGAAGGGTACCGTCACCAAGATGGAGTGGATCAATCCGCACGCCTGGATTCACCTGGATGTGAAGAATCGCGGACGGCACGGTCACCAGTTGGATGATCGAAGCCGGCGCGCCCAATGGGCTGCTGCGCCGCGGATTCAACAAGAACTCGCTGCCGCCGGGGACCGAGATCGTAGTGGAAGGCTGGCAGGCCAAAGATCAGTCCAACCGCGCCAATGGCAGCAACATCACTTACCCGGATGGCAGGAAGCTGTTCATCGGATCTCCTGGAACGGGAGCGCCGGGCGAGAAGGGCGCGCCGCCAGATAAGAGCGACAAGTAAGAGAGTTCAAATATTCCAGGAATCCTGAGCTGGAGTGCGCGAAAATACGGGAATGCGTGCATGGCTCCTGGATTCCTTCAACGGCGTCGAGAATTTGCGATTGGGCGAAGTGCCCGATCCCGAGGCCGGTCCCAATCAGGTTTTACTTCGAGTGCGATTTGCGGCGCTGAACCCAGCGGACGCATTCCTTGCCCAGGCGATGTATCCCGCCAAACCTCCACTGCCACACATTCTGGGACGTGACGGTGTGGGCGAAGTGATTGCCGTTGGAGCGGGTGTATCGAACGTCAAAGTGGGCGACACGGCCGGCATCCTGCGCTGCGATTGTGGCGTAGATCTGTGGGGAACGCTGGCGGAAAAAGTGGTGGTTTCGGCAGCAAGCGTCGCGCCGCCGCCCGCTGGATGGTCGTTAGAAGAGACTGCCGGTGCTCCTCTGGTTTATTTAACGGCGTGGCAGGCGCTCACGCAATGGAGTGACCCTCCGTCGCCGCCTCCCGCCGGATCGGTGCTGCTGGTGACCGGAGCGTCCGGCGGCGTAGGCACGGCGTCGGTGCAGCTTGGCAAGTCGATGGGATTGACGGTGGTGGCGTTATCGCGCAGTGCCGAAAAAGGCGCGAAGTTGAGCGCCATGGGAGCGGATCACGTGTTTAACCCCGGGGACCCCAACCTGCGCAAAGCCGTCATGGCGGCCATCGCGCCCAAGAAGGTGGACATCGTTGTCGACAATGTGGGCGGAGCGTTGTTCAATCAGGTGCTCGCAATGCTCGGATATGGCGGCCGCATCAGCGTGGTGGGCAGGAGCGCCGGCGAAGTCCCGAATTTCAATACCGCGTCGCTTTTTTTCAAGCGCAACCGGATCGGCGGAGTCGCCGTGTCGGACTTTAATGCGAGCCAAGCACAAGCGGCCTGGAAAGAGATCACGGGACGGCTCAACGCGATGGGCCAGAAGCCGGTAGTGGATCACGTTTTTGCATTTGAAGACGTGAAGCAGGCTTTCGCGCGGCTGGCCGAAGGGCCGATGGGCAAGGTGCTGGTGCGCGTGGCTGGTTAGTTTATAGGGTCAATTGGCCGCTCTCTGGCGGCGAGGAGAAAACGAATGCGAGGTTTGAAAAGTGCGGCGTTGGTAGCTGCGACCTGCGGGATTTTGGGCGCGGGCACGGCCGATGCTCCCGGACCGGTAACCGCCGTGCGAGCGATCATTCATTCGGTCGGCGACTTGGATAAGACCGTCGCGTTTTACCGCGATGGACTTGGGCTGCAACCCATCGGGTTTGGCGGAAAGCCGATGACCACGCTGCCCAAGCCGCGCGCTCTCAACGAAACTGTCTCCAAGTTCACGGACACGGTGGGCGCGAAATTCCGCAACGCGTCGTTTAAAATTCCGGGGGCCGAGTTCGAGCTGGAGCTGACCGAGTTCACCGACACGCCGCGCAACGAGACGATCCCCCACATGCAGGATCCCGGCGCGATGACCTTGGTGTTGAACGTGCGCGACGTTGATGCCGCGCTCGATGGCGTGAAGAAGAACGGCGGATCAGTTTTGACCATTGGCGGAGAGCCAATGAAGCTCGGCGGCGAGGCGAGCAAAAGCCGCTCGGTCTTCGTGCGAGATCCCGACGGATTTATGCTGGAGCTGGCGGGACATTCAGCCGCTGCCGGCCACAACTGCGCCGGCCGACAGCAATGTCATCGGCGGACGCATCGGCGTAACGATCAAGAATACCGAGCAAAGCATGAAGTTCTATCACGACGTTCTGGGATTTGAGACCAAGCCGGCCGCGCCGAAATTTGCGACCGACAAAACCATTCCTTCTCTGATCGATGCCAAGGGAGCGCACTGGCGCATCAGCAGGGCAGATATTCCCGGATCGCCGGTGGAACTGGAAATGTTGGAGTTCAAAGGCGTGGCGCGCAAGCCGTATGCGCCGCGCAATCCCGATCTCGGTGCGCCCGCGCTCTCCGTTCATGCCAAGGATGTGGAAGGCACCATGAAAGCCGTTGTTGCCGGTGGCGGGTCCGTTTACACGCGGGGCGGCGAGCCGATCAAACTGGGCGCCGGAATGGCCGTGTTCGTGCGCGATCCGAATGGTCTGATGATCGAGCTGATGCCCTAACCACAGAGCGCGGGCAGCGTAGCGGGTTTGGCATCGGCCAGAACTTCGGAGATCACTCTATCGCAGCGCTCAGGCGTTAGTACCGCGCCGGCAAGCGTTCGAAACTTCGCGGTCATCTCCTCCCACGCGAGTGGATTTTCCGGATCGCCTTTGGGATAACGGACGAACTTCTCGAAGCGCTGGCCACTTTCGAGTTCGATGGTCACGAGCGCCGGCCATTCCTGCGGGAAGGTGGCTTCGATGCGCGCATCTTTCACCAGTTCCACCTTACCGATCAGCTCGCGGATTTTGGGCGACTGTGCTTTTTCGATCGTGAATTGACCGAGTCCGGCCATCGCCATCGACCGCCGCAACTGCCGCGCCGAAAGGCATCGAAAACTGCATGTCGACCACCGACTCGGGATTGTATTTCTTCGCGCGTGGTTCGGCGACAATTCCCCAGCCCGCTTCGAGCACTGCGACCTCGATGCGGCGAATCTGGCCGGCGTCAAGTTTTTGCTCGCGCATGATCGCGAGGACGGCATCGATGGGTCCCTGCATGTAGCGGCAGCAGGCGTGCGGTTTGACTGCCGTGTGCAAGATCGCGAACGATTCGCCCAAGCCGTCCGTGAGGCGATCGGGAACCGGGTTCCGCGAATACCCGTGCAGAAAACCATCGCGGCCCTCGAGTATTCTGAGCGGCCCCGTGAAGCCTTCGGCCGCCAGCAGCGCCGCATGAATGCCGTTCTGTGCCGCGAGCCCCGGATGGATTCGTTTGGTCCATGCGCCATCGGCCAAAAACTCCATCGACCCGGCGGCCATGCTTCCCGCGATCCCGACGGCAGCAAGAGTTTGGCCAGCAGTAAGCCCAAGCAATTTCGCCGATGTAATCGCTGCGCCGAAGACGCCGCAGGTGGGCGTCATATGAAAACCAAGCGCATAATGTTCCTTGGGCTGCACCGCCATCGCGATGCGGGCCGCAGCTTCGTACCCGGCCACCACCGCTGCGAAGAAGGCATCGGACGAAGTATCGGGCATCGTCTCAGCCAGACGCCAGCGCGGCGGAATACATGGTTGCGCCCAGATGAATGGACCCGCCGCTATGCGTGTCGTCCATTTCGATGGCATGCTCGGCTGCGCCATTCGCCAGCGCCGCGAGACCCGGAATAGTGCGGATACGAGTGCCGATCACGGTGGCGCAACCATTCGCGCCCATGCGCTGGACCATCCGCTGCACCGCTGCCGACGATTCCTCCCGCGAGCCACGAATAGCGCACGCCAGATAATCGAGCAGGAAGTACCGCGCGCGATCGAGTACTTCGGAGGGCAAATCGGCGGCTGAAAGCGGATGCAGAAACTCCACTAATTCGCGCGTGTATTCTTTCACGAGGTGCCTCTTTTCGGTGTCAGATATTTGCGGCGCAGTACGATCACGCGCTCCTGGTTCTGGTTGAAACCGCGCGTCTCAATCGCTACGATGCCGCGGTCGGGTTTGCTGGCCGACTCCCGCATTTCCAAAACCTCAGACTCAGCATACAGCGAATCGCCCGGAAACATGGGCCGCTCGAAAACCACGCTGTCGTAGCCGAGATTGGCGATCGTTTTGCCGCTGGTGTCGGACACGCTCATCCCCACCGTCAGGCTGAAGATCAGCGTATCCAGCACCGGCCGCCGCCCCAGCGGCTGCTGTGCGCGCATAATTTTCGTCGATGAACAGCGGGTTCTGGTTCATCGACATCAACGCGAAAAGGGTATTGTCGTACTCGGAGATCGTGCGGCCGGGCCAATGTTTGTAGATCGCGCCGACTTCGAAATCTTCGTAATAGCGTCCGAATTCCATGGCTAGGCGTCCTCCTTATACTTCTTCAGCAGGTTGCGCGCGATGATCAGCCGCTGCAGTTCATTGGTGCCGCCGCCGATCACCACCAGCGGCGCGTCGCGATAGTAGCGCTCCACCGGAAAATCCTTCGAATAACCGTTGGCGCCCAGGATGCGCATGGCTTCGAACGACACCTCGGCCGCGGTTTCGGTGGCGAATAGCTTGGCCATGCCGGCTTCCAGGTCGCACCGCTCGCCGCGGTCGCGCTTTTCGCACGCCGAGTAAATCAGCAGCCGCGACGCTTCGATGTGCGTCGCCATGTCGGCCAGCTTGTTCTGGATGGTCTGGTATTCGGCGATCGGCTTGCCGAAAGTGGTGCGGCGCTGCGCGTAGCGGATGGCTTCTTCGAACGCGGCGCGCGCGATGCCCAGTCCGCGCGCGGCAACGTTCAGGCGCTCGGCTTCCAGGCCCGTCATCACTTGTTTGAAGCCTTGTCCCTCCGTGCCGCCAATGAGATTTTCAGCCGGGACAGGGAAATCGGCGAAATGCAGCTCGCACGTTTCCACGCCCTTGTACCCCAGCTTTTCGATATCGCGGCTCACGGTCATCCCCGGCGCGCCCTTTTCGATCACGAAGGCGCTCATGCCGCGATGGGCGGGCTGCGGCGGCGGGATCGGTCTTCGCCAGAAGCAGAAACGTGTTGCCGTGCCGCGCATTGGTGATCCACATCTTCGAGCCATTGATGCGATACACGTCGCCATCGCGCGTGGCCGTGGTGCTGATGTTCTGCAGATCCGTGCCGGCGTTCGATTCGGTCAGGCAGATGCCGCCGCGCTTTTCGCCTGTCGCCATGCCGGGCAGAAAGCGGCGCTTCTGTTCTTCGGTGGCGAAGCGCGCCACCACGTCGCACATCACCGAATTGCTGCCGATCACGCCCGCCAGGCCCAGCCAGCCGCGCGAAATCTCTTCGAAGATCATCGCGAAGGTGGTGCTGTCCACGCCGGCGCCGCCATATTCTTCCGGGATGTTCAAACCGAACAGCCCCATTTCTTTCATCTGGGCGACCAGCGCGTGCGGATATTCGTCGCGATGTTCCATGGCGGACGCCACCGGAATCACTTCCTTTTCCACAAACTGCCGGACGGTCCGCAGGATCAGCTCCTGTTCTTCGGTAAGCGCCTTCATGCCCGTTCTCCCACCACACCCGATTTTACGAGCGCGTCGATTTCCGCATCGCTCAGCCCGGCTTCGTGCAGGATGGAGCGGCCGTGCTGTCCGATGCCCGGCGGCGGACCCTGCGGAGCCGGCGGAGTCAGCGAAAGGCCGATCGGCAAGCGCGGCAGCATAAACGATTGCTCGCCCGTCAAACCGATTTCGGTGAACAAGTCAAGCGCGGCCGCCTGCGGATCTTCCAGCACCTGGCTGGGGCTTTGGATCGCGTCGTTCGCGATATCGCACTGATTGAAGAGCGCCACCCAATGCGGCGTAGGCTGCGTGCGCAGCACTGTCCCGATGAGATTCTCCAGCTCGTCGACGTTGGCCACTCGATCCGGATTGCTGCGAAATCGTGGATCGGCGGCCCATTCCTCGTGACAGAGCGCCGCGCACAGCCGGCGAAACTGAGCATCGCTGGAAATTCCGATCATGATTTTTCCGCTGGCGGTGGGCAGCGAGCCATAAGGAGCGAAGGCCTTGTGCCGCGCCCCTTGCGGCTGCGGATCCACGCCGGCGAATTGCCGGTAGACCAGATGATAAGCCATGAACAGAAGACCGGTCTGAAAGAGCGACGCGTCCACGCGCTGGCCTTTCCCCGAACGCTGGCGCTCCATCAACGCGGCCAGAATACCCAGCGCCATCCAGGTGCCGGTGGTCACATCCAGGATCGAAACGCCGGTGCGCATGGGATGCCCTTCGCCGGTGCCGGTAACGCTCATGATGCCGGTGCGCGCTTGCAGAACCGCGTCGTAGCCGGGCTTGGTGTAATCCGGCCCGCCGGGGCCATAGGCGGAAAGCGAGGCGTAGATGATGTCGGGCTTGCGGGCGCGAATCGCCGCCTCATCCAGTCCCAACGCCGCTGCCTTTCCGCCGCGAAAATTTTCAAGAAAGACATCGCAAGTGGACGCCAGGCGCAGCACCGTCTCGCGCCCTTCCGGCTTGGCAAGATCGATCGTGATGGATCGCTTCCCGCGGTTGAGCGCCACAAAATAAGCGCCCCATTCGCCGCGATGCGGACCCATCGCGCGGCCATCTTCGCCGCCCTGGATGCGTTCCACTTTGATGATGTCGGCGCCCAGGTCCGACAGAATCATGCTGGCGGTGGGGCCGGCCACGATGCTGCTGAGGTCGAGGACGCGAATACCTTCAAGTACGGGGGCCAAGAAAACGAAGATAGCACTATGTGCATGCACGGGGACAGTCAGGGCCGGTCTTTTTGGTGGATGGTATCGTCTTAATAAAGATGAGTGTCAACGGTTCGCCGATCAAGACCGTGGAAAGCCGCGCCTCCAAGACCGTTCGAGAAACCTTCGAATCGGGCCGGCCGCTGACGTACATTCAATCCTCCGAAGAGCAGCGGGTGGCAAGGATACTAAATGAAGTGAGCCAAAACCTGCGCGGTGCCACGCCGGTGCCGGTTTGGACCTGGAGCCTCACCGAAGGGCTGCATCGCGAGGGTGAAGAGCCGGCCGCGGCCGAGTCCCAGGCTCCGCGCGCGGTGCTCGACTTTATCCTTGCTCACCAAGGTTCAGCCATCTTTCACCTGAAGGATTTTCATGAGCCGCTGCGCGAATCGTCGGAAATCCGGCGGCGCCTGCGCGACGTGTATGAAAGCTGCCTGGATCGTCACAAGTTCGTCGTCATCTCATCGCCGGTTCGCTTTGTTCCCGAGGAAGTAGAACGCAGCATCCTGTTTCTGGAGCTGCGCACGCCCGACGTGATCGAACTGGCCGATTTCTTGCGCGAAGAAATACCCGGCACCAGCGAAGAAACGCTGCAGCAGATGGCGCGCGCGCTGGTGGGCCTGACCATCGATGAAGCGCGCTACGCACTGCGGCGCGCGGTTGCGAGCGGCCGCCGGCTTGGCACCGAATCGTTGCCCGCGCTGCTCGAAGAGAAAAAGCTGCTGGTCAATCGCAGCGGCGTCATCGAGTTCATCGCCGACGGCACCAATCTCGGCGACGTCGGCGGCCTGGAGGGATTAAAGACCTGGCTGGTGGAGCGCAGCAAGCTTTTCGAAATGCGCGACAGCCTGGACGCCGAAATCGTGCCCAAGGGTCTGCTCATGATGGGCATTCCCGGATGCGGCAAAAGCCTCTGCGTCAAGGCCATCGCGTCGCAGTTTCAATTGCCGCTATACCGCGTGGACATGATCGAAATCTTCTCCGGACGCCATGGAAAACCGGAAGGCGCTTTCGTCGCCGCCTGCAAGATGATGGAAGACATGGCGCCCGCCGTGCTGTGGTTCGACGAAATCGAAATGGGCATCACGTCCACCGATTCGGGCGGGGAACAGGGCCGCATCTTCGCCTTCTTCCTCACCTGGATGCAGGAAAAGACGCGCGGCCTTTTCGTCGCCGCCACCGCCAACCGGATCGATCTGCTGCCCGCCGAAATGATCCGCAAGGGCCGTTTCGATGAGGTGTTTTTCGTCGATCTGCCCAGCGAAGAAGAGCAGATGGACATCTTCAAGATCCACCTGAAGCGGCGTGGCATCGATGAGAAAGCGTTCCGGGTGGATCAACTCACGCAATTTACGGCTGGATGGACGGGCGCCGAAATCGAGCAATGCGTCGTCTCGGCCATCACCAGGGCGCGGCTGGCCGACCGCGCGCTCAGCGAGCAGGATCTCATCAACGTAGCCGTCAAAACCGTGCCGTTGTCCCGGACCATGAAGGAACAGATCAACCACATTCGGGGCTGGGCCTTCGAACGGGCGGTCCGCGCCACCCCGCAAGGCATCCGCAGATAAATCAAACAACATTTTGTTGAAAGTAAACTTGCGCTAGTCTCATTCCCTACTTGGACCCCGGGGGTGGAGGCAAGCAATGAAGTGGATGTTCGTGCCGCTGGCGGCACTTCTGTTGAACTGCGCGCACGGCCTGGAAGCGCAGGTGACGCTCAGCGCGGCGGTGAATTCCGCCAGCTATTTGAACGCGAGTCTTCCCAATGGAAATCTCGCACAGGGCGGCATATTTATTGCCTTCGGGAAGGGAATTGGACCATCCAAGCTGGCCCAATCGAGCGCCTTCCCGCTGCCGGCGCAGCTGGCTGGAACCTCCATCAGCGTCACGGTGGCTGGAAGTACCGTTCCATGCATCATGCTTTATACGACGGCGACGCAAGCAGCCGCGGTATTGCCTTCCAACACGCCGCTGGGAAGCGGGACCATGGTGGCCACCTACAACGGCGTCAACAGCGCGCCGCTGAACATCACCGTGGCGGCCCACGATTTCGGAGTTTTTGCAGTAAACCAGGGCGGCAACGGTGCCGGAGTGTTCACCAACGCCATAACTAACGTCGTGAATGCGGAGAGCGCGTCGGCGAATCCGGGCGATCTGGTGGACATCTGGGGCACCGGCTTGGGAGCCGTAGCGGGCAACGAAGCCGCGGGCCCATTGCCCGGTCCCATTCCAAATCTGGACCTCCAGGTTCTCGTTGGCACCCAGCAGGCGCAAGTGATGTACGCCGGCCGGTCGGGCTGTTGCACGGGGTTGGATCAGATCGAGATCGCAGTGCCCGCGGGAGTATCGGGATGCGCCGTGCCCGTGTATATCGTCGATGGAGGCGTGGTCAGCAACTTCATCACAATGTCGATCGCGCCATCCGGCGCCACCTGCAGCAATCCGGGCGGGTACGATCCCAGCATCCTTCAGACCGCCCAGAAGAATGGAAGCTTGCGCGTCGGAAGCCTCAGCTTGAGCCGGATTCACGCCTATACCGCGAAAATCGATTATCAAGGTGACGCGGCGGCCGCTTATTTCGGAAAGATCCCGCTGGCGGATTTGAATCTGCCGGTGCAGATTCCCGCGGCGAATACCTGCGAGGTCATACAATTTCCTAGCAACGTGACAGCCGTTGCTCCCACCGGATTAGACGCCGGCAAAGTCACACTAAGCGGGCCCGTTGGACCGTATGACTTACTGAATTCTTCCACCGGAAGCTACTCGATCGCGTTTTCGCCGGCCAGTTCCGCGAGCGCTCCCGGATTGATCAACGACGGGACCGTGCTGCAGCCAGGCACTTATACTTTCACCGGCACCGGAGGTAAAGACGTGGGGGCGTTCACCGGTACCATCACGCTTCCGGCAAAATTGAACTGGACCAATCGCCCTTCGGTCCCCGCCACCATCAATCGCACTCAGCCGCTGACCATCACCTGGACCAACGGCTATGCGGGCGCGCTGCTGCAGATTGTTGGCCAATCGCAGGCTTCGCTAGGGGTGGGTGCGCAGTTCATGTGTTGGGCCGATGCGGCGGCCGGTTCTTACACGGTTCCCGCCGCGGTGCTGTCCGCGCTGCCGCACACCTACTCAAACTCGAACAACCCGCAGGGCTCGCTCGAACGTCATGCAGGTTTATATCGGCCCGGGGTTCAACGCCCCCGGCACGGATTACACATCCACGCAGTTTGCGGACGGGTTTGACATCGGGCCGGTCACCTACCAATAGCCACGGCGCGCGGGCTGGGGCCGTGCTACAGTTGAGTGGTCAAACGTTTTGGCATCTTCGCATTAGTCCGGTCCAACCGCCTTGTCCGATCCTGCCCGATTAACCCATTTGCAAAGCTAAAGGAAAAAAGCATGAAGAACATATTTGTAGGAAACCTCAACTTCGGAGCTACCGAAGCTGCGGTCCGGTCTCTGTTCGAGGCGTACGGAACTGTCGAGCGCGTCAACATCATCACAGACCGGGATACCGGGCAGCCCCGTGGATTCGGATTTGTCGAGATGAGTGCCAACTCGGAAGCCGATCGTGCGATCGCCGAACTCAATGGAAGGGAACTGGACGGTCGGGCCCTGAACGTCAACGAAGCGCGTCCCAAGACGGAACGAAGCTTCGGAGGCGGCGGTGGTGGTGGTGGCCGTGGCCGCGGAAACAACCGCTGGTAGTCACTTAAAAAAACCGGGGGGCTGCGCGCAAGCGCCGCCTCTCTTCATGGAATCCTGCCCACCGAATCCCCCCCAACACCTGCCGTCTGTCCGGCGCTTCTGAAAATCCTTAGGATCGCAAGGCGATTCTCAACGTCATATTGCCAGGATTTTCACGTTCAAAAGCCAGCAGCGCAACCTTCAAAGGGGACGTTCGAATCGGACTCGCAAACCACTGTTCTGGAATCGGCAACGTGCTCTGATCGATCTCTTTCCAGGTCTCCCCACTCAGTTTGCGCTGATCGATGCGCGCAATCTTGTCCTCAATGCGCACACGCAGGTCCTGCGTTTCAAATGTTACATTATCCATAACTTCATTGTCCCACGGAGATGCTGCCGGCGAAAGATTACTTTTTGGAAGGGTCACATTCCTGGTGAACTTTACATAATACCTGTTATCGGAAATAACAAACCCCCTTAGTACCTCGGGCTCTTGCCTACCGCCCGCCTACCACCTAAAACAGATACAGAGCCGCTGGACCCCGTGCCCTCCATGCACCCCCTCGATTTCTTGCAAGCCTGGTATCAAAGCCACTCCAACGGACACTGGGAACATTCGCACGGCGTCACCATCGAATCGCTCGCCACTCCTGGCTGGATGGTCACCATCGATCTGGACGGCACGCCCCTCGAAAACCGCGCCATGCCAGCGGTCACTCGCGAGCACTCCCAAACCGATTGGTTGCTCTGCGAAATAAATCGCAACTGTTTCCGCGGCCAAGGCGATCCCGAGAAACTGCTTTCCATCATCCAGGTTTTCCAAACCTGGGCCGAGTCCGAGTCCGCCCGCGCCGAATCGGCAACCATCGAGTAAATCGCCTGAGCTTTTCACAGCGCTTTTCATAGCGCTTGCACCCCCAATCCAGTTCGGTTAAGATCGCTGAAACAAAGCTAAGACCGTAATAGTTCGCCGCATCTTGTGAACCGGGTCCGCGCGGGGACGTACGAAGTACGGCGCGCTCCGGCTCAATGGCAGTTTCATTTCAACAGGAGTACTGCATTCCATAAGGAGGATCGCATGATGACCAAATTCCGTTTTGCTCGCAATTTGCCTGTCTTGTTCCTGCTGGTTGCCTCGATACACGCAGCCACATCCGCCGCGGTGGATCGCGGCCCGTTGACCGCGCTGGCCGCCAAAACTCCGATTTCGATGACGATCGCGCTTGGGTTGCCCAGGCTCAGCGAGGCCGAAGCGTTGCAGCAGGCGCTTTACACGCCAGGAGATCCACAGTTCCACCGTTTCCTTACCGCTCAAGAGTTCGTTGCGCGCTTCGCACCCACCGATGCCGAGATTGCAAAGGCCATCGCGGCCCTGGCCAAGTATGGGCTCCGGGCCGAAAAAACCACCGCCACCACGCTCCAGGTGACGGGCCTGCCGGCCGACATCGAGCGCGCCTTCTCGGTGAGCCTCCACAGTTACGTAGTTCCCGCGCACGACAAAGTCGCCGCCTACACCTATCACGCCCCTCTCAGCCGCCCCGCGGTTCCGTCCGAGATTTCCCTGCCCGTCGCGGCCATAGTCGGGTTGGACAGCGGACCCGCGCTGCATCCGCACTACCTGGCCGCTCCCCCAGTGATCAGCGTGCCCCGAACGGCCACGCCCGCGGCGAACTCCGGCAATCCGATCGGATTCTTGACCGTCGCCGATTTCGCCACCCAGTACGACGTGCAGCCCCTTTATAAACGTGGCTTGACCGGCAGCGGCAGCACCATTGGCATCATGACGTTCGCCGCCTTCACCCCCGGCGATGCCTACAAGTACTGGCAAGCTGTCGGCCTGAAGGTCTCCCAAAACCGCATCACCATCGTCAATGTCGATGGCGGCCCCGGCGCGCCCAGCGATGCATCCGGTTCCATTGAAACCACTCTGGATGTCGAGCAGTCCGGTGGAATTGCACCCGGCGCCAAGGTCATTGTCTACCAGGCGCCCAATACCAACCAGGGCTTCGTCGACCTGATTGCGAAAGCCGTTGATTCCAACTCGGCCGATACGCTTTCCATCAGTTGGGGCAGTTGGGAGTGGCTCAATAATTTAGAGAACGCCCCGGTCACCGACCCGTTTACCGGGCGAACCGTGGGCGCTACGCAGGCCATTCACGAGCTTCTTCTGCGCGCATCCATCCAGGGACAGGCCGCGGCCGCTGCCTCCGGAGACGGCGGCGCCTACGACGTGAATAACGATCTGGGTTGCCTTGGACCTTACTCGGCTTCGGTGGCAGGCAGTTGCAGTCTGACACTGAGCGTGGATTATCCGGCCAGCGATACTTTCATGACCGCCGCCGGCGGCACCACGCTGCCGGGTCTCCAGGAATTTTGCTTGAATGCAGCCTGCACGCCGCCCTACTATGATGTCAATATCGCTCACGAAAGCGTGTGGGGATGGGACTATCTGGAGGGCTTGTGCCAGACTCTCGGCTTGACTCCCATCGCCTGCGGAATCTTCCCCGCTGGGAGCGGTGGCGGAGTGAGCGTGATGTTCCCCGTCCCGCTTTCCCAGATTTTCCTCCCAGCCGTCCAGCGCAGCCAACCGAACCAGAATTTCTATTTCCAGGGTGCTGGACTTCTGTTCGCCCTTCCAGCGTTCTATCCAGGCCGCAATGTCCCGGATGTCTCCTTCAACGCCGATCCGGAAACCGGCTACGTAATCTACTACACCTCCAGCGTCAGTGGATTTGGCCTGCAGCCGTTTTATGGGGGCACCAGTTTCGTTGCTCCGCAGTTGAATGGCGTCACGGCTTTGCTTGGCCAGTATTTGAGGCGGCGGGTCGGATCGTTGAATACCTCGCTGTATCTTCTGGCGCTCACCGGCCAAGCCTACCGGGGCTCGAGTGCTCCGCTGCACGCCATCGCCTATGGCGACAACTGGTTCTACAAAGGAAGCAACGGCTACAATCCCGCGGCCGGATTGGGCACGCTCGACGTCGCCAATTTTGCACAGATTCTGCACGGCGAATTTTAGCCTCGCCCAGATCTCGTCCCGCGATAGAATGGGCCCTTGGGCCAAATCTACACGCGTGAACAATTGATTGCGATCCGCTCCGAGTGGTCGCGCGCCGGCAAAAAGGTGGTCTTCACCAACGGATGCTACGACATCTTGCATCCCGGCCATATCCGCTTGCTGGAAGCCGCGCGATCGCTCGGCGACATACTGATCCTCGCCTTGAACACCGACGCCAGCGTGCAGCGGTTGAAAGGTCCCACGCGCCCGCTGATTTCGCAAGATCAGCGCGCCGAGCTCGCCGCGGCGCTCGAAGCCGTGGACGCTGTCACGTTGTTCGACGAAGACACCCCGCGCGAGTTGATCGCCGCGGTGCTCCCCGACGTTCTGATCAAAGGCGCCGACTGGGCGCATTTCATCGCCGGACGCGAAGAGGTGGAAGCCGCCGGTGGCCAGGTGCTCGCCCTGCCGCTCGAACCCGGCTATTCCACCAGCGGCATTTTGGAACAGATCCTGGCTCAGAGCGCGGTTTAAAGCGCCGCGCCTTTAGCTCAGTTCGAGCGTTCGAACCACCGGCTCGCTGCCATCGAAGCGCACTCCGTCCGCCATGGGATGACGGCGCCAGCTCCAGATCAGCGCGATGATTGCTGCGGCAAAAAAGAGGACCGCTCCCGCCCAATGCCGCTCCATCGTCCTCTCCAGGTCGGCCATCTGAAAGCTGTAGCCAGTGATCCCGTAGACGTACAACACAATGAGCAGCGCCAGGCTGGTTGTTCCAGGGAAATAGGAACAGGTGAACGGCACTTTATCGAAATTCCAAAACATCAGCTCGACCAGAAGCGCCGCGCCGAGCAGCTGAACCACGGAATGCTCCAGCACAATCGGCCAGTTCCAAACCTCGATCTCCAAAGGCAGCGCGAATATCAGCAACGGAACCAGGCTCAGCGCGAGAACCAGCTTCCTCGTCGCGCTGCGCGATACTTCCGTCCAGCGCGCCTCGGTGAGGCGAAAGATCCAATTCCCCGCCAGTTCGGAGGGAAACTGGAACGCCGCGCGGAATCCGGAGATGACAAAGAACCCCAAAACGAAAGCCACCGAGCGCTCGCCATCGGGCGACAACGCGGCCTTTCCGTCGCGCACCGCAACGCCGAAGAACAGCGCAATGGCGGCCCCCACACTCAGATACGTGGCCAGGAAGAATTGATGCTTCTGGCTGCGCGCCAGCGTTTTCCCGCCAAATCCAAAAAGCGCGCGCTCTTCTTGGGACCCGATCAGCCACTTCGGAACGCGCCACGCGCGCGGACGCGTCTTCCCCAGACCACCCGCATCATCCCCTTCCAGTGTGCGGCGGAAGTGCCGGCGGAAACCGACTCCCCACGTCACCAGGATCACTAGCATCGCCAGTGCCGTCATTTTGATCGCCAGCATCCCGAGCGACGCCAGGAACAAATTCTGCCCTCCGAGCAGCAATTCGTACAGCCCGCAGAACCAGGCCGGTGGAAACAGATACAGCCAAATGTGTTTCTCCGCCAGGGCGCGCTGGAACATGGCCGAGTATACCGGGAACCCGAGAACCGTCATCACCATCGCGCTCATTCCGAACATCTGTATCCAGGGCGAAATGCGCCGGAAGATTCGCGGGGATGTCACGCTGATCAGAATCCCCTGCCCCGCCATCACCGCCAGAAAAGCGAAGATCGATGCCCCTACGGTAACGGCAAGCTGAGCGGCGCCCAGCCGGACGCCGCCCATCGCAGCCACAGCGCCGTCGGGAGCCACGTTCAGCGCCACCGCGAGCATCAACAAAAACGCAATCAGCGCCGTGAATTTCGCGCCCGCGATTTCGCGCAGCCGGATCGGAAACGGCGCCAGGATCAGGAAATCGCGCCGGTCCGGGAAGAGCATATCCCAATGGAAGATGGCTGCAAAACCGGCGATTCCGAACGAATAGGCCGCGAAAAACAACTGAAAGCTTCGCAAGCGTTCCTTCCGTTCGTGGCGTCAACGGACGCAGCGCCACTACCAAGAATGCGGGTACACCGTAAATGACGATGAACCCGCCGATGGTTGCGAGAATTCCCAGCAGTTGATAAATGTTCGTTTGAAATCCACCGCCCGGCGAAACCGTGTCGTTTTCCAGAAAACGATCTCGAAACAGCTTCAGCACCAGTTGAAAGGGAGAGCGCACTTTCTCCGGGCTCCTTTCAGCGTGTCATCACGGATAGAATCTCGCGGGCTCGCGACTGCAGATCGTCTTCCTGAACCAACTGCATGAAGATCCCCTCCAGGTTTGGCCGCTGCATCAAAGTTCTCAGCCCGCCCACCGAATCGTCCGCGACAATCCGCCCCTTGTGGATCACCACGATGTGATCGCAGACTTTTTCCACCAGCTCCAGCACATGCGAAATATACAGAACCGCTTTGCCGCGCGCTGCCAGTTCGCGCAGCAGGTGCCGGAACAAAAGGCTGTTCATGATATCGAGTCCCGATTGCGCTTCATCGAAAATCAAGATGTCGGGATCGTGCAGCAGCGCCGCCGCGATCAGCACGCGCTGCTTCATTCCCTTCGAATAATTCGAGATGGGAACCCAGCGGGCCTCTTCCAGGTAGAGCAGCTCCAGAAGCTGATTCGCCCGCTCATTCACGCGATCCTCGGGAATCGCGCGCAGGCCGCCGGCCAGTTGCAGATACTCCAGCCCCGTCAGATAGCCGTACAAATTGGGCTCTTCGGGCACATAACCCAGCCGCTGCCGAAAGCCGATCGGGTCGTCGTAAACGTTCCGTCCCTGATAGAAGATGTGCCCGGAACTCGGGTGCAACAGGCCGGTTAAGATTTTCACCGTGGTGGACTTGCCGGAGCCATTCGGGCCAAGATAGCCCGTGATTTCGCCCGGCCGTACCGCAAAAGTCACGTCATCAACCACCGGCGCGCCTCGAAACCGCTTAGTGAGATTGCGAATTTCGAGCACGGAACTATTCCAATCGCAGCGATGTGATCGAGCTCGAGGCGTAAAAACGCGTAACCACGAACGCCACACAGGCGTTGGCGGCGCTCGGCAAAAGTACCGCCCACCGGATGTCGTCGAACAGCCGGGCGTTATCCACGAAAATTACATTGTGCAGCGCCAGCGATAGTTCCGCGCCCTGAGTCAATACAGTGAGTGAGAAAGACAGAGCCGGCACGAGCACGCACGGATTGGAGGTTTGCGCCGGCAATGCCACCGTGATGATCTCGCGCAGTGCGTACCACCAGATCTGCAGAACGCCTGCAATTCGCGCGTCCCCCCACGCTGCTTCCATATCGTCGACGAATGCCAGGACCATCTCGGCGCCAAAATGCCGGCGCAAATCCTCCGGGTACAGAAGCAGGAGCTTCTCATAGAGCCGCGCGCTGCGAAGCAGAAGTTCGTTCATGACGAGGACTCCCCCAGCCGCAGCCGCATGGCCTTCGATTTCTTAACCATCGCCTCCATGCGCGCCAGCTCGGCGTTTAATGCAGCCTTCCCGGCGCCGGTCAGCCGGTAATACTTGCGCCGGCTATCGCCATCCTTGGGCCCCGGCGTCTCGCGAATCCGGTCCGAATCGAGTAAACGCTGAATGGTGGTATACAAGGTCGCGGGCCCCAAACGCACGCTTTGGTCGGAGAGCTTCCGCGCCTCCTGCATGATGGCGTATCCGTGCTTCTCCCCGGTCGCCAGTGCGAACAGGATGAGAAAAGCCGCCGGAGCCAGGGGCGAATCGGGCTGTTCCATAGTTCATCTGATGATATATCATGTCTGGATATAGATGTCAACGGTCCCGACCAAATATAATTGTGTGTGCTCCCGCGCGCGCTCCTGCACTCCCGCTCCAATGCCACGCTCCTCCAGCGCGCCGCCGCCTTTCTGACCGAAAAGTCCGAGCACTCGGAATTCCTCGTCATCGCTCCCACCCGAGCTGCCGCGAATGAGTTCGCTGCCCATGCCTTTCCGTCGGGCTGCCAGGGCGTTCACACCCTTACGCTCACGCAACTCGCGGCCCATCTTGCCGCGCAGCCCCTGGGACGCCTCGGGCTTGCTCCCATCTCCCGCCTGGGCATCGAAGCACTTGCCGCGCGCATCGTTCACGCCGCCGCAACCGCCGATGCCCTGCCCTATTTCGCCCCGGTGGCTCAAACGCCCGGCTTCGCCCGCGCCCTCGCCAAAACGCTTACCGAACTGCGCCTGGAAAACGCGGCCCCTCCGGGCGACCTGGGACACCTGCTCTCGCTTTACGAGCAGGAGCTCGCCGCGCGCTCAGTAGCTGACCTGCCGCTGCTCCTTCGTCTCGCCGCGGAGGAAGCCGAGGGCGCTTTGAGCGCTCATCGTTTCACCGGCCTGCCGCTCGTTTTGCTCGGCTTGGCCGTCGAATCCGCGGCCCACCAACGGCTCCTTGCAGCCCTGGTTCAGCGCTCGCCCAATGTCCTGGCCACAGCGACAACCGGTGACCAGGATGCCATCCCATCGCTCGAACGCATGCTGGGCGTGACCGCGGAGAACCTCGACATCACGCCGCCCAGCGCCACGCTCGATCGCGTCCGTACCTGGCTCTTTTCTTCCGATCCCCCGCCCTCCGCGCCGCCCGACCCCGCCCTCCTCTTCTCCGCCCCGGGCGAAAGTTTCGAGTGCGTCGAGATCGCCCGGCGCATCCGCAAGCTCGCCGAACAAGGCACGCCGTTCGACCGCATCGCGATCCTGTTGCGCAACGTCGACGCCTACCAGCCGCTGGTGGAAGAGGCCCTCCGCCGCGCCGGTATCGATCAATATGTCAGCCGTGGCGCCGCCCGTCCCCACCCTGCTGGCCGTGCTTTTCTCGCGCTGCTGGCCTGTGCCGCGGAGGGCTGCTCCGCGTCCCGTTTCGCTGAATATCTTTCGCTGGGCCAGACGCCGCCGCTGGCTCCCGACGGCTCACCGCAAGCCAGTCCCACGCAGTGGATTCCGGCCAATGACGAAATCCTCGGGACTTTTGAGGCGCCTCCGCCGCCCGCTCTGCCGGACGACCCTCCGCCAGAAGTTGCCGTACCCATCGGCTGGGAAAAGCTCCTCGTCGACGCCGCGGTCATCGGGGGCCGCAATCGTTGGGCGCGCCGCTTGCGCGGGCTTCGCGCCGAATTCGAAGTCCAACTGCGCGGGTTGGAGAAGGAAGATGACGCGCATCGTAACCACATCGGCCAGCGCATTCAACAGCTGCAACGTTTAGAACATTTTGCCCTTCCCCTGATTGACGCGCTCGGCTCGCTCCCTTCTTCGGAAAAATGGGGCTTCTGGCTGGACCGTCTGGCCGATCTGGCCCAGTTAGCCCTCCGCCATCCCGAATCCGTGCTCAGCGTGCTCAGTGAGTTGGAACCCATGCGCGAAGTTGGTCCTGCTTCGCTCGACGAAGTCTATGACGTTCTCTCCGAGCGCCTGAGCTTTCTCCGCACCGAACCACCCCAACGCCGCTGGGGCCGCGTATTCGTCGGCTCCATTGAGGAAGCGCGCGGACGCAGTTTCGATATCGTCTTCCTGCCCGGACTCGCGGAAGGGCTCTTCCCCCGCCGCGCCCTCGAAGACCCGCTGTTGCTCGATGAACAGCGCGTCAAACTCTCCGCCGGCCTCGCTACACAAGACCAGCGCATTGCCCGCGAACGCATGTTGCTGCGCTCCGCCGCCGCTGCCGCGTCCCAAAGCCTGGTGGTCTCTTATCCGCGCATGGACGTCGCGCAATCCCGCGCGCGTGTGCCTTCCTTCTATGCGCTGGAGGTGGTCCGCGCCGCCGAAGGCCGCCTCCCTTCCCTGCGTGAATTCGAGAAGCGCGCCGCCCGTGCCGCTTCTTCCCGTCTCGATTGGCCTGCTCCCGCCAATCCTCGCGACGCGATCGATGATGCCGAATACGATCTCGCTTCGCTCCAGGCCGCACTCAAGCTGCGTGGCGCCGCTGCCGTGGGAAGCGCGCGCTACCTGATGCAGGCCAACGAGTCGCTGGCGCGATCGCTCCGCACTCGCGGCCGGCGTTGGCGCAACTTCTGGTCCGCCGCCGACGGCATCGTCGATCCCGATCCAGCCACTCTCAGCCGCATTGGGCGCGCACCGTCTCGCCAATCGCAGCTATTCGCCATCTTCTCTCCAGCATTTCGCCGCGTGCCCCTATCGCTTCCTGTTGCAGGCCGTCTTTCAATTTCGCCCGCGCCAGGAGCCTGTCCCGTTGGAACAAATGGACCCGCTCACGCGCGGCGCGCTTTTCCATTCGGCCCAATTCGAACTGTTCCGCGCGCTTAGTAGCGCCAAGTTGCTTCCGGTTACGCAAGACGAACTGCCGGCTGCACTCGATCTCGCCGATCAAGTGCTGGATCGCGTGGCCGCCAAGTATGAAGACGACCTTGCCCCCGCCATCCCGCGCGTCTGGAAGAGCGAAATCGAAAATCTACGCACCGATCTGCGCGGATGGTTGCAGCAAGTGGCCGCGAGCCACTCCGATTGGATCCCGGTACATTTCGAGTTTGGCTTCGGCCTGGCGCCCGATGCGCATCGCGATCCCGCCAGCACCAGCCAAGAGGCCGTGATTCTGGATGGCATCCGGCTGCGCGGCTCGATCGATCTGATCGAGCGCCACGCCACCAGCGATGCTCTGCGCGTCACCGATCATAAAACCGGCAAAGCGCCCAAAGACCGGCCGCAATACGTCGGAGGCGGCGCCATTCTTCAGCCCCTGCTCTACGCCCACGCCGCCGAAACATTGTTGGGCCAGTCTGTTGTTTCGGGGCGGCTCTTCTTTTGTACCCAGCGCGGCGATTTCTCTTCCATCGATATCCCGCTCAACGACGAATCGCGCCAGCGCCTCCGCCGCGTCCTGGAAACCATCGACCGTTCCATCGAAGAGGGCTTTCTGCCGGCTGCTCCGCAAACCGGCGCCTGCGCGCTGTGCGATTACTCCGCCGTCTGCGGCCCGTACGAAGAAACGCGCGTGAAACGCAAACAGCCGGACCGGCTGGACCCGCTGATCGAGATTCGTCATTCGCCCTGATTCGTATTCAAAATGAACATTGCGATTCAGCCCCAACTCGACGACCGCGCCGCCCGTGAGCGCATCCGTACTTCGCTCGCCGAAAGCCTGCTCGTCGAAGCTTCCGCCGGCACGGGCAAAACCACCGAACTGATTGCCCGCATTGTCGCCGTGCTGGCCGGCGGCCTCACCACCATCAGCCATATCGTTGCGGTTACGTTCACCAACAAAGCCGCCGGCGAATTGAAGCTTCGTCTGCGCCAGGAGCTCGACCGCGCGCGCATCACAGCGACAACTCCCGCCGAACGTTCCAACATCGAGCACGCGCTCGAACATCTGGAAGAAGCCTCCATCGGGACTATCCATTCCTTCTGCGCGCAGATTCTGCGCGAGCGGCCAGTCGAAGCCGTCGTCGATCCGGCCTTCGAGGAATTGTCCGAACAGCAAGCCTCGCGCATCTATGAACGCGCTTTTCGCGCCTGGATGCAGCGCCAGCTCGGTGAAGGCGCACCCGGGCTTCGCCGCGCGCTGGTTCGGCTGGCCTGGCGGGATTCTTATGACGGCGCTTCGCCGGTCGAGCAACTGCAATATGCGGCCTGGAAACTGATCGAATGGCGCGACCATCCAGCGCCTTGGCGCAAAGTCGAATTCCAGCGCGAAGCGGAAATCGATCGGCTGGTGGAACAAGTGCAATTGGTCGCCGAAGCGGCAGCGCGCTGCGCGAAACGGAACGACAATCTGGTGAAATCGCTGCGGCCCGCCCAGGCGCTGGTCACCTGGATCGAACGCGCGGAAGCGGCCCGCGCGCGCGATTATGATTCGCTGGAAAGCCTTCTCATCAAGCTGATTCGCGATATCAAGAAGAACCCGCAAAAGGGTTCGGGATTCTTCGCCGAAGGCGTTCCTCGGGAACAGGTGGTGCAGGCCCGCCAGCACTTGCTGGATCAATTGGAAGCGTTTCGGGACGCCGCCGATGCCGACCTGGCTGCAATTCTGCGCGGCGAAATGTGGGAGCTGGTGGTCCATTACGATCAACTGAAACGGCGCGCCGGTAAGCTCGACTTTGTGGACCTGCTGCTCCTGGCGCGCGACCTGGTGCGCGATAAGCCCGACGTCCGGCGCTACCTGCAAGACCGCTTCACTCACATCTTCATCGACGAGTTTCAGGATACCGATCCGCTGCAGGCCGAGATCCTGTTGCTGCTCGCCTCAGACAATCCGGCCGAATCGGACTGGATGAAAATCACGCCCAAACCCGGGAAACTGTTCGTCGTCGGCGATCCGAAGCAATCGGTGTATAAGTTCCGCCGCGCCGACGTCGTGCTGTATCGGGGAATTCGCGATGCGCTCGAACAACGCGGCGTTGGCGCGGTTCAACTGACCACCAGCTTCCGTGCGGTGCGTCCCATCCAACAACTTGTTAACGCTGCGTTTGAAACGGAAATGCAGGATGATGTCGCTTCCGGACAAGCGGCCTACGCCCCGCTCGAAGGAGAAACCCCCGCCCTTCCAGGGCAGCCTAGCATCGTTGCCCTGCCCGCACCGCGGCCTTACGGAAGCATGCGAGTTTCCCGCATGGCCATTGATGCCTGCCTGCCGGAAACCATCGTGGCGTTCATTGAATGGCTGGTGCGCGAAAGTGGATGGAAAGTGCGCGATCCCGAAAACCCGGAACAAGTTCTGCCCATTTCGCCGCGGCACGTTTGCCTGTTGTTCCGCCGCTTCACCAATTTCGGTAAAGACATTACTCGCGATTATGTTCGGAGCCTGGAAGCGCGCGCGATCCCGCACCTGCTGGTTGGATCGAAATCGTTTCATAGCCGCGAAGAAGTGGAAACGCTGCGCGCCGCCCTCACTGCCATCGAATGGCCGGAAGATGAACTGTCGGTTTTTGCGACGCTGAAGGGCTCGCTCTTTGCCATCCCGGACAATTTGCTGCTGCGCTTCCGCCATGAAATCGGGCGGCTGCATCCGTTTCACAAAATGCCGGACGACCTCGCCACCGAATTCAGGCTCATTGCGGAAGCACTGAATCTGCTTGCCGACCTGAATCGCGGACGCAATCGCAGGCCGATCGCCGACACTGTCAATTCCCTGCTCGAAGCCGCGCGCGCCCATGCCGGATTTGCGCTGCGCCCCGCCGGACACCAGGTGCTCGCCAATGTTTACCGCATTGCCGACCTGGCAAGAAGTTTCGAACTTTCGGGCGGAGTTTCGTTCCGGGGATTCGTGGAGGAGTTGGACGCGCAATCGCAAAGGGCCGACTCGGTTGAAGCGCCGGTGCTGGAAGAGGGCGCCGAAGGAGTTCGGCTGATGACCGTCCATGCGGCTAAAGGCCTGGAATTTCCGATCGTGATTTTGGCTGATATGACCGCCAACATCGCCGCCGGCGATCCCGATCGTTACGTGAATGCCCGCGAACGGCTGTGTGCCACCCGGCTGCTGCGCTGCGCCCCGTGGGAACTGCGCGAGCATGAAGCCGAGGAGCGGCTGCGCGAACGAGCCGAAGGAGTTCGAGTAGCTTACGTTGCGGCTACCCGCGCCCGCGATTTGCTGGTGATTCCTACGGTAGGCGACGAAGAGTTGGACGGGTGGCTAGGGCCGCTGAACAAAGCGATCTATCCGGCGAACGATCGTTATCGAAATGCAACGCGAGCGGAAGGCTGCCCAGAGTTCGGCGATGCCTCCGTGGTGGACCGGCCGTTCTTCGCGCACGACGAGCCGTCGGTGCAACCCGGACTGCATTCGCCGCAACAAGGAACCCATGAAGTGGTTTGGTGGGATCCTAGAACGTTGAAGCTGACCGCACCTGCCAATTTGGGATTGCGGCAGGAAGAGATTTTGAAAGGCGATTCGAACGAGGCAGAATCGGCAAGCTGGATTGCTTACCAGGAATGGAAAGCGCAGCGCGAGAAAGTCAATACGGAAGGCCGGGAGAAAGAGTTCGATGTTTTCACCGCGACGGAGGCGGTGGAAGCGCCCGGCGACCTTTCGATTGTGGTGAAGTTCGAGGCCGTCGAGAAGCCCCTTGGACGATCGGCGGGCGCGCGCTTTGGAACGTTGGTTCATACCATACTGCGCGACGTAACGCTGGATGGAAAAGGCGCCGGCGAACTGGCAAAAGTGCATGGCCGAATTTTAGGAGCAACCGATCAGGAAATAGAACACGCCTCCGAAGCGGTGGCTGCGGCTCTGAAACATCCGCTGCTCGAACGGGCGCGCAAGTCGAAGCTGTGCCGCCGTGAATTGCCGATTTTGTTGAAGCTGGAAGGCAACCGAATTCTCGAAGGCGTGATCGACCTGGCCTTTGAAGAAAACGGATGCTGGCACGTGGTGGATTTCAAAACCGATGCCGAAATCGGGCCCAGCCGAAAAAGATACGAAAAACAACTTCGCTGGTATTGTTTCGCGCTGGCGCGCTTGAACAAGACGCCAGTGGAAGCGCATCTGCTAAGCGTCTAGCGAAAGAACATTCAATTCGCCGTTGGAATCGCCCAGCGACTCGATGTGGACACCCATGCGATCGAGCAGAGCGAGGTGCAGATTATTCATGGGAGTTTCGGCGGGATAGGTTATGTGCCGGCCGCCCGATTGGCCGGCCAGCAAGACGGGAAGATTATTGTGCTCATGCCAGTTGCCGTTGCTCAGGCCGCTGCCATAGACGATTAAGGAATGATCGAGCAAAGTGCCGTCGCCATCGGGAGTGGATTTGAGCTTGCCAAGGAAATAGGCGAACTGCTCCAGGTGATAAGTGTTGATCTGGGCCACCTTCTCGATTAACTCCGGATTGCCGTCATGATGCGTAATGGGATGATGGGCATCGGAGATTCCGAGTTCGCGATAGGCGCGCAGGCTGCCTTCGCGGCCCAGCATGCAGGTAGACACGCGCGTGGTGCCGGTTTGGAATGCCACCAGCATCAGATCGAACATCAATTTGGCATAGTCGCCGAAATCGGCCGGAACGCCCGCAGGTTTTTCGAACGACGGCGGAGTCTGCGCAACATCTTTTTCAGCGACCTGAATGCGCTGCTCGATCTCGCGAACGGACGTGAGGTATTCATCGATTTTGCGATGGTCGGCAGCGCCGATTTCGCTATTCAGGCGCTCCGTGTCGGCCAAAACATAATCCAGGATGCTTGTTTCATTGTGCAAGCGCTTCCGGCGATCCGCCGGATTTTCGTCGAAGGAGCCGAACAGCCGTTCGAACACCAATCGCGGATTCACTTCCGGCGGCAGAGGCAGGGACGGAGTGCGCCAGGACAGGGTGTTGTTGTACGCGCAGCTATAGCCGGAATCGCAGTTGCCGACCAGGCGGCCATCTTCCAAAGCCAGCTCGAGCGAAGGCAGTTTTGTCGCGGCGCCAACATGGCTGGCGGCCACCTGATCGACGGAAATGCCTGCTCGGATGCCGGCGCCGGCGGTTTTTGCGGGATGGACACCCGTCAAATAAGTTGCCGAGGCACGGGCATGGTCGCCCGCTGCATCGCCTAGAGCGCGGCCGGTGTTTTGGGTGAGTCCGGAGAGGACCAGTACGTTGCCGCGATGAGGCGCCAGGGGCGTCAGGATGCGGGGAAGCTCGAAATCCGCGCCGTCGGAAGCAGGCGTCCATTGATTCATGATGATGCCGTTCGGAACATAGACGAACGCGAGGCGGAGCGGCGCGCCGGACGGAACGGTGGAAGCAAACGAGGGAACCATCGCGTCGAGCAAGGGGAGAGACACGGCGGCGCCGAGGCCCCGGAGGATGGTGCGCCGGCTGAGGCGTTTATTCATGAGAACCATTATTCATGCGAATCATCCATCATGATAGCTTCGACGAGTTGCGCGAAGGTCTCGTTACCGGTTGCGGACGGCAGCGAAGCCTTGCGGCCCAGCGCGTAGGTGGCGAGCTTGGAGGCCAGGCAGCGCGCGAATCTGTCCCGCTCGCTTAAGAGATGCTGCTTCAGGACGTTCGGGTCCATCGCCTGAATCGATGGGTAGAGTGCCGTCGTGCGTGCGCCAGTGGCCGATGGCGTCATAATTTTCCAGACTAAAACCGAGCGTATCCATGCGGGCGTGGCAGCCTTTGCAGGCTGGGTTGGCGCGATGCTGTTCCAGCCTCTGGCGGACGGTGGCGGTTGCACCCAGGGACGTTTCGTCGAGCTTGGGAACGTTGGGCGGCGGAGGCGGCGGCGCGGCATCGAGCAGATTTTCCAGTATCCATTTGCCGCGAAGGACCGGTGAGGTGCGCGAAGGATACGAAGACACGGTCAGGACGCTGGCTTGGGTGAGAATGCCGCCGCGGTGGGAATCGGGCGGGAGGTCTACCCGGCGGAATTGCGCGCCCTGAACCTTGGGGATGCCGTAGAAGTCAGCCAGGCGCTGGTTCAGGTACGTGTAGTTGGCGCCGATGAAATCGGATATGGGGCGATCTTCGCGAATGATGGATTGAAAGAAGAGCCGGGTCTCCATCTGCATGTCGTGGCGCAGTTCGTTGTCGAAGTGAGGGAATCTTTTCGGATCGGGCTGGACGCTCGCGAGATTGCGCGTTTGCAGCCATTGGCCGCCGAAGTTTTCAACGAGTGCGCGCGATTTGGGATCGAGAAGCATGCGGTGGATCTGGGCGCGGAGAACTTCGGGATCGCGGAGACGGTGCGCGGCGGCGAGTTGGAACAGCTCGTCGTCAGGCATGCTGCTCCATAAGAAATACGAGAGGCGCGAAGCGAACTGGAAATCGTCGAGGCCGCCGGCCGGTTCGATGCGGAAGAGAAAACGCGGCGACACCAGAATCGCCTCGACGGCGAGTTGCATTCCCTGATCGATGGAGGGGGCATGTTCGACGAACCGCATCAGGCCGTCGACTTCGCCGTCCGTCACTGGCCTGCGATAAGCACGGCGCGCAAGATCGGCGAGATTGGAGCGCGCGCAGGCGAGCGTGTGATGGCCGGGCCCGTGCCCGCAGCGGAAAACGCGCGCATAGCTTTCGGACGGGGGCGGCGTGGCCGGGTGATAGGGGCCGCGCAGCTCGACATAGCTGAGATGTGGCGCGTACGGGCTCACAGGCTCCGGCGCCAATTCCACGCGCAGCCGGGGATTGCCTCTTCCGAGGCGAATGCGAAATTCGGCGGAGCGCAAATTCTGGAGAGCATCTTTCGGCGCCAATGTTTCGACGGGGACATCGTCGACCAGGAACACGACATCGATGGGGTCAGGCCGGCCGTGGACGGCGATCAGGACATCGTAGTCGCCTTCGAAATCGACTTTGAAATGAAAATCGCTGGCGGCGAAGTGTTGCACGGAGGGCTGGGGTGGGGTGGGAGGGATGATAGCGGCGGCGGCGATTGTTTCCGCGGCGGCGAGGTATTTTTCCATGAGCGCCGGGGAGAGAGAAAGCACGCCGGCGATGTTGTCGAAGCCGTAGCCGGAGTCATCAACCGGGAAATCGGCCGCGGGCTGGAAAGGGATGGCGAGGAGGTCGCGCACGGTGGCGTTGTATTCGTAGCGATTGAGGCGACGGGCGTTTTGGGCCAGGAGGGGAACGGAGAGCGCGAATAAGACCAGCAGGCGCACGGGCTGCTCTTATTTTATGGGGTCGGGCGGGGTTCTGGACGCATCAGGGGTATTTTTGTGTTTGGCGACGCATTTTTCGGAGTTGGGAATTGGAAACTGGGTTGGCGTTGGGAGCTGTGGTGGCTGGACGCATTTGGATCGAGATTAGCGCGTGCGCTGGTGGGACGGGCGGGTGTGGATTCGTATCTTATTCGATTGGCGCGAGTATGGGGAGCGAAAGAAGGGTCACTGATCGATCAATTCATCCCAGGCGAGGGCGTGGCCGAGCGCGCGTTTGACCTCCGAGTGGCGGCGCGACGATATTTGGCCGATTCGCTTGGTCAAGGCTGAGCGCGGAACGGTCCGCAGGTTGTCGCAATTGGCCACGCATTTCGCTGGCAGGCCTTCGGCGCGGCCCAGGGGAATTTCGACCGCGATATGCCGAACGGTGGATGTAACCTCGACTGCGACAAACTTATTGAGATAGGAGTACGCCGCATTCCGGCTGAGCAGCAACACCGGGCGGCGGCCGGCGGGCCGCGGCAGGGACGCCCACCAGAGGTCGTATTGTTTCAGAGACTCCGGTTGTTTCAGAAGCTCGGGGCGCTTCAACGGCGCGGGCGCTTTCACGATTTCCATTCCTCCGCGGACGACCAATCGTCGGCTTCGGCTTCCGAATCCGGCTGTTCGAGATAGGCTTGCCGGGTGCGTTCCTCTTCCGTCTCTCGAATCGCTTTTCGGATGGCCGATCGCACGAATTCAGCACGCTGGCGTTTGGCCGCGGGGGCGATCCGATTGAGAGCGCGATAAGTGGGTTCATCCAGTTGGACCAGAAGCGACTTCATATGTTCATAGTATATCGATTCTCTATATAGACGATCCCGCAGGGAACGCGTTAGGTGGAGGGAAAGGATAGAGAGATCGCAAACCTGAAGGAGAGCAAAGAAAGTAATCCGGGGCTCGTGTATAATCGGAGCGCTCTTTGCGGTACTATGCGGTACTTTGTTGTAACATCATTCGCCTTGCTCGGCAGTCTGGCCGGCATGGCACAGGAGCTGGAACAGCACTCCATCAAATCGAACGTCGAATACAGGCTGAGTAAAGGCGGCTTGCCGGAGCTTTCGTTGGGCGTCGAAAAGCCCAAGAACGTGGAAGTGACCCAGGGCGCCGAGGAACTGCTGCAAAATTGTCAGGACGATCCCGCGGAGTGGACGCAAGATCCGCTGCTGTTCCGGCTGGCGCACAGCCATCCCGCGTCCATCCAGAGCTGCCGCGAAAACCGGTCGCCCTCCATGCACGTCATCTTTCGAAAAGTGGCGGATGAGCCGCTGGAGGCCTGGGTGCACTTCGACGGACATGGCGCTCAAACCTCCGGGACCCGCATGGCGCATCTGGGCGAGTTCCTGTATCACAAGATCACGTTTCAGAACAACGATCAGGAGCGCATGTTTGAGAATCTGGAGCGTTCCTATGCGAACCCGCTGGGAATATCGGCCAGCCCGTCGGTCCCGTTGACCATGCGCGACCGGATGACGCTGCTGGGCGATAAAACCGTCACCGAGGTTCAGCCGTATGCCAGTTCGCTGTTTTCCTCCGCGGCTCTGATGCTGTTCAGTCCGGCGCGGATTTGGGGACGCGGCGCAGACAACTACACCAACCATCTGGTGGCCTCCTTTACTCAAAGGGTGGTGACGTACGGCCTGCAAGGCGCAGCGGCGGCGGCACTGCATGAGGACTTGCGATACAGGCCGTCCGGGAGCCGCAACGTGTGGAAGCGCACCTCGCACGCGCTGCTTAGCACCCTGATTGTGGAGACGCCGCGCGGCAATGACATCGCGTTTGCCAACATTGCAGCGGCGGTGGGGAGCGGAGTGATCATCAATTCCACAGACCCTGGACGGGAAAGGTTCGATCATCCGGGCGTGTGGACTCTCACCGGCCGGAACTTGCTGGGGTTTTCATTAGGGAATCTGTGGAACGAATTCAAGCCCGATGTTAAGCATGTTGTCAGGAGCAGAATGCTCCATCGGCAATGATACTGATTTAAATTCCCCGACAATGAAAATGTGACGTTCCGTGTCCCAGCACGGCTGGCGGCGGCCTGTGCGAGAACACCGGACCGTGCCGATTGGCTGGCGCGACTGCCGAGCGTGATCGGCGATCTGGAACGGCGATGGTATTTCCAGCCAGATTGGGGATCCGGGCCATGCTGCCGGCGAAGAGCGCTTCGTGATCATTGGTATGTTCAGCAAGCGCAAGCTCTTGGTTGTCGTTCATGCTATGAGAGGAGTGCGAATCCGTCTAATCAGCGCGCGCCTTGCGACACAACATGAAAAACGCAACTATGAACAAACGACACTCTAGCCGCGCAGCGTCGGACATGCGGGCCGAATACGATTTCTCTGGTGGTGTTCGGGGCAAGTACGCGGAGCGTTACCGCGTGGGTGTCAACGTGATTCTGCTCGAGCCGGAAGTTGAAGGGAAGCGAGAGGGCGTTCCAGTGCTGGTCGACGTTGCGTGGCTCGCTCACGGTGGGATGGAGGGCGCGCCAGTTGCGGCCATCGTCGGTAGAGATGTCTTTGCAATGAGCATTTTCAGCGCGCGTCGGCCACTCGTTTGCCTTCCTGGAAAGCTGGCATGACTTCCCTAGCCAACAAATGTGTGGTTCGGAGAGAGCTGGCGACCGGAAGAGTCCCGAAGGCAACGTCGCAGGCGACATAATTTACGGCTGCGGTGGCGATCTGTTCGCGGATAAAGTCGCGCGCTCCGGCGGCAGTCCCGGCAAATCCGAAGCCGGCTCGCTGGTATTCGTCGAACTGGGACGGGATGGGGAGCGTAAACGGAACGCCCCGCTGTTTCCATAACAGTTCCATGTTCGTGCGCCAAGCGAGATAAGCGTGGCGGGCCTCAGCATGGGCCTCGGCTTCGTTTTCGGCGATGACCATGTGACGCGCCACACCAATTCTCGGCAACGCGGACTCTGTCTTTCCGAGACGCTGCCATTCGGCGCGATACCGATCTGTGATCGAACGAAACTGTGGCGCGGGTAAGAGCCCTATGACATTCACGTCATTGGCGGCGGCCCACACTGCCGTGTCGGGGTTGGATATTCCATACCACAGCGGTGGATGCGGGCGCTGTGCCGGCTTCATTACGATGGGCACGCGGTCGAAAGAATAAAATTTGCCACGGTAAGTCAGAACTTCGGAGGACAGTCCCCGCAGAACGATATCGAACACTTCCTGGTATCGCGCCATGCCTTCGGAGGCATCGATGCCGAATAGACCCACTTCGATTGGCGACACGCCGCGGCCCACTCCCAGTTCCAGGCGCCCGCGGCTCATTTGGTCGAGCATACAGATTTCTTCAATCAGGCGGAGCGGATGATACAGCGGCAGCAGAAACACCAGAGGGCCGAAGCGAAGACGCCGGCTGCGCTGGGCGACTGCGGCCAAGAAAACGGCAGGAGAGGGAGCGAAGCCGAGCGGCGTGCCATGATGCTCGGCTATATGGTACGACTCGAAGCCGCATTGGTCGTAGGCTTCGACGAGACGCAGGCGGTTCTCGAAGTGCTCATTTAGCGGCAAGCCGCTGTCATCCAAGTGATCGAAGATTCCGAAACGCAAAGTTCAATTCTCCGAGGAACCGCAAACTCCGGCCGATGACGTGGATTCCATGCTGATGCTTGTTCATCATATTAAGCCTGCCGGCGACCAGGCCACGTATTACGCGCTGCAGCCCCTTCATGGGCACGGCCAAGGAGCGCATTGAAGAATAGCGCGTCGTGGACACTCCTATGGGAGCATCTTGAGGGCCACGACATTGGTTCGCAGGTGGGTCTGCATCCCGTCCTCACCGGCTTGCGGGTCGACCTCAATCGCTTTCTGGGAGCCTAATTTTTTGACGAGGAAGTCTCTCGCGTCATTATTATCGGCGCCCCCTTCTGTGAACACGTAAGTGGTCTTGTCAGCATGAGCATTTACAAAGTGCTTGTAGAAGTTCGGCATGAATTGAGACGGATGTTTTTTCCCCAAACCCATCCATATATCAACAAGAAAAATCGACAAGAAGCGGTCGGCGCCCGTGCTGTCCAGAAGCTGGGTCCCGGGCGCTCCGCCACCCGAAAACAGATACAGGATCTCGGAGGGGTGCGTAATTTCCTTTTCCTTCAATTTCTTGATCAGCGAGTTATAAGCGGCATTACCACCGACGTTGCTGCTGGCCGAAACGAATATGTGGAACCGATCTTTGAGGCTGTTCATGAAATTCCACATGTAGTCGCCACTGGGTTTGTAAATCGGTTTCTTGCGCTGGATGCCGTCAAATTCAATCTCATTCACCGGGATTCCGCCAAAGACCACGAGCAGCGTGGCGTTCTTGGATGTGCCGTCGTTGTTGGATGCGATCGAGAGCTTGCCTAAGCCGGAAACTTCAATCAGATCACCCATATGTATCCCTCGTAGTCGAATGTGGCCGGCCGTCTCGCCCTTCCCGGTCTCTGACTCGGCACTCTAATCGGATCCCTGCGTTTCGGTATCCTTCGCTCAGGTCTTCCCAGTGTAGTTCACCCATCCAGGTTTTGTCGGTATGTAAAAAAGGAACTGAGTATCGCGGCGCCTGCCGCGGCGGACGCTTCGCGTGTCGGTTGAGAGGGCGGCCTAGCGGTCCTCGCGGGCGCCCGCCAGGAGTCGGATGCACATCGGCAACTCGACCATCGTCCAGGCGAAACACGAGGCTCCGGTTGGACAAATTTGTCGCTATCGAACAAAGTGTTGAATATCCTTGTTGTTGTCCTGGCACATGTACTCGATCATTTCTGTGTCGGCCATGGGCTTCATGTGCAGTTCCACCGTCCAAGCTTTCGTAAACACTTTGGGGTCATCAATGGTGACGCCAATATCCAGGCTTCCGAAATTGGGGCGACGGATGCGTTCGGTGACGTGCGCTTCGCTAGAGAAAAAGTTGCCTGTCGTGTCCAGCCAAGAGTCGTCGCGATAGCCCGCCGATTCCACGACGAGCGTGTCGCCCTCCCAGTGGGCCACGGAGTAACCGTTCCAGGCGGGCGTCATATCTTCCGGAAGCTTGCGCCCGTCGAAAAAAATCTGTCGATAGCTGGCGTTGAATTCGTGCAAGAGGACGAGTTGAGTGGGCATTTGGAAAATCTTCTGACTTTCCGGGTAGGCCCACGCCCGCGGGTAATTGATGGGCATGCAGAATGTGTGGGGATCGATATACCCTGCATCTTTGGCACGCTTCTTAACCAGCTCCGCCGCCCATGGTTGATAGGGGATGCCGCCTTTCAAATTAATCGCAATATTGCCGAGCTGCGGAGTAATGGGCAGTTCCGAGCATTGAAAAAGGCCGATCTTGGGATCGCACGGGCGCTCATCGCGCGGAACCCACATCCCCGAGAAATCCGGCTTGCCTCCGGAAGTTCTGGGCGCGGGAGCGTGGAGATCCGGTTTGCCATCCGGCGTGCGGGGGATTCCTGGTGTCGGCAGGTTGATCCATTGAGCGGTGGCAGGCAGAGCCAGAAAAAGGGCAACCGTTAGAGCGTTCATGGCTGTCGATTGTATCGATCGGCAACAATGAAGTCAAAATGCTCTCGCGCTCGTGTCGGCGCAAAGTGATAATGTCCTATTTGCGCAAAGTAGAAATGTCCTATTGACGACCTCCAGGCTGGGGAGGTGGCAGAAGGACAACTACTGATGACGCAAGCCGAGCGAGACCGGCTGGTGGCCCTGAAAAAGGCCAAGAAGAAACTGATTACGCAGAAGCAGGCCGCCGAGGAACTGGGCATCACCGAACGGCATGTACGGCGTCTGCTGCGAGCGCTGAAACGCCGTGGTGATCAGGCTGTGGTACATGCGTTGCGAGGACTACCGTCCAATCGCAAGATTGCTGTGGAGACCGAACAGGAGGCAGTGGCCATCTTGAAGAGGCCGGTATATCGGGGCTTTGGACCGACGCTGGGATCGGAATACCTGGCCAAGAAACACGGCATCGAGGTCAGCCGGGAGACGGTGCGGCAGTGGATGATCCAGGCCAGGCTGTGGCGAGCCCGCCAGCAGCGTGTTGAGAAAATCCACGAATGGCGTCCACGTCGCGGCCGGTTTGGCGAACTGGTGCAGTGGGACACCAGTGATCACAAGTGGCTGGAAGGACGCGGAGAAGAGATTTTACTGATCAACATGATCGACGATGCTACCGGCCGCTGGTTCGCGCGCTTTGTGGCCAGCGACTCCACGGTGGAAAACATGAACCTGCTGGAGAGCTACGTGAAAAAGTACGGACGGCCACTGGCGTTTTATACCGACAAGGCCAGCCTGTTTCAGACGGCGGAGAAACGCAAACGCGATGAGCCCGGAGTGGAGAAGGACGCGGTAGAGATGCCGCCGACGCAGATTGGGCGGGCGTTGCGAGAACTGTCCATCGCCTGGATCGCAGCGCACAGTCCGCAGGCCAAAGGGCGAGTGGAACGTGGATTTTTGACCGCTCAGGACCGGTTAGTGAAAGGAATGCGAGTCGCTGGAGTCACCACCTTGGAGCAAGCCAATCACTATCTGGAAAGTGAGTTTCTGCCTTGGGTCAACACCACGTTAGCAGTGGCGCCGACCAGTGCGGACGATGCCCACCGGCCGCTGGAAAAGCAACACGATCTGGCTGCGATTCTCAGCCATGTGGAAAGCCGGCGCGTGAACAACGACTACACCATCCAGTTGGACACCAAGCTCTACCAGATCGCACGCCACAACATTCGCACCGGATTACGAGGCGCCACCATCCGGGTTGAGAAGCGGCGGGACGGCGAGGTGGCAATTCGATTCCGCGATCGCTATCTGAGTGTTTCTATCTGTGAGCAACGTCCCAAGCTTGCACCACCCAAGCCGCTCGGCAAAGCACGGCATGCGCTGAAACCCAGCCAGGCCAGTGAGTGGTGTAAGAACTTCGATCTGAAAAAGTCGCCCAAAATCTGGCAGGCGTCAGAGGGTTCCGGTGCCAAGCCGGAGTCGCTATGAAAACCTGCACCAACGCAATTGGAAGGCCGGGCAAAATCGGCCCGGCAGCTTCGCGCTTTCCCTATTCAAGGCCTCCGCTCCGAGACTCCACCCAAGTAATGGGAATATCAAAATCCAAAGCAAAACCCTCGGAGGGTACCCCGCAGGGCCCCGTTGACCGAGGGTTTGCCGCCGATTACTTCGGAGCCAGCCCCGTCGCATCGGCCTTGAATCTTCCCCAGGAGCGCGACTCCCCAGAGAATCGAAATCAGACTATCACGCCCCCTCCGCCAGCCCGGTCAAAACCGGACATTTCTACTTTGCAGGGAATAGGACATTTCTACTTTGCGTTGACAAATGCTCTCGCGCTCGGGGCGGGTGGACTGGGCTGGAACGTTAAAACGCCCTATGACTTCTCCGTGGAACGACGGATTCTCAATCCGCCCGATGATGACCACACGGGAATGGCTACCGACACTGGCTCGTGTGTCAAACGATGGGTTTTGAAGCCGTGAGAAGAGTTGTGGCGGCGACTGGATTTCCCCACCAAAATCTCCACCCCAACCGGTGGCGCTCGACGTTAGACGCGCCAAGTGTCCGCACCACATCCGCATATAGCGCCGTGGCACGGATGTCCGCGATCACCAACCGGCCTCCGGGCTTAAGAACCCGGAATGCCTCGCTGATCGCCCGCTTTCGGCCGGCATTCGATCGGATATTGTGCACCGCGAGGCTGGACACCACCAGATCAAAGGATGCGTCCGGAAACGGGAGAGCTCGCATGTCGCCGGTCTCGATGTGCACGCGTTCGTTCACCCCTTCCAGCAACGCGTTGCGCAGGGCGGCGTCCTTCGCATTGCCCGATTGGTCCGTCGTACTCCAGATATCTACGCCTGTCGCTCGACCCGTGGTCAGCCTGCGTGCGACTGCCGTTAGCACTGCTCCCCGGCCGCAGCCCATATCGAGCACCACCTCGTCGCCGCGCAGGTGAGCCCGGTTCAGAATCCGCTCCCATTCGAGGAACTTGCCGCGTCTGGTGGTGTAGAAAAAGCTGGTCGTGTTCGCCAGGAACAGGACGAAATACACCGTGATCTGCGCAGCGGCATGGATTGGCATTCGCCACCAGGCGATCACCGCTCCCAGGCCGCTCAGTACCGCTAAGAATCCGAAGATCACCAGCGCGTAAGGTGCATCGTAGCCGTACTCGCCGCGTCGCATTTGCACTCCGTGATGCTATATATTATGCCGCCACGGTCACGGCTCGGGTGGATTACGCGCCATCCGGAAGTTGGGCTGTTCGGCGTCAAGTTGACGGGAAACGGGCTGGTCGCGGATATGAAAAGCACCGATCATGGCGATTAACGGACCAATCAACCGATAGGCGACTACACGGCCGGATGGTGGGGCACTGTTGATCGCCGGGGCAGCTGAGCCTTGTCTCGGCAAGCGGTTCGAGATCCAGAGCAAAAACCAGCGAAGTTTGAGTTGCCCTGTTATTCCGCCTAACCTAACGGCTTGATCTTCGACTCCATCGTCTACCGCTCCGGCGGTTCGGAGCCATGATCGGCCTGGCGCGGGGCGGGCGTAATCCCCGGGGAGTCAATCAAGATCGGGCGTTAACATAAGTGTGGGAGGCGAGTAGCACAGGCACATGCAGAGAGTGCGAGTTGCGGGCTTTGGTGTTTCGCTGGATGGTTTCAGCGCGGGGACGGAGCAAAGTCTGAACGATCCGCTGGGCAAGCGCGGTTCCGAAATCTTTCAGTGGTTCTTCCACACGAAGACATTTTGCGCGATGCATGGGCGGGACGGTGGATCTATCGATGTGGACGATGACTTCGCCCGGCGATCGATGGAGAAGTTTGGGGCCTTCATACTTGGTCGCAACATGTTCGGTCCGGTGCGCGGACCGTGGCCCGACGAAAATTGGAAGGGCTGGTGGGGCAACAACCCACCGTACCATGCGGAAACGTTCGTCCTGACACATTACGAGCGGGAGCCACTCGCAATGGATGGCGGGACGACGTTTCACTTTGTCACCGGCGGAATCCAAGAGGCGTTGAGGCTCGCCAAGCAGGCGGCCGGCGACAAGGACGTCAAAATCGGCGGTGGTGTTTCCACGGTGCGCCAATATCTGCAAGCCGGGCTGATCGATTCATTGCACTTTGCACTAGCGCCTGTCGTACTCGGGCAGGGAGAAGCATTGTTTGCCGGCCTCGACTTGCCCGCTCTTGGGTTTTCTGTAACGGAGCATAAGGCTACTGACAGGGCGACGCACTTTGTCCTGGAGAAAACGTAGACGAAAAGCTAGGGCTCTGGGCCGGCGTCATGTCAAATTGACGGAAAACGGCCGATGCTCTCTCGTGGAACGAGGCATTCTCAATCGGCGCAATGCCGGCAATCGGCCCAAGTGACCCGAAGTCCCGACCTACCCGTCCAGAACTTATCTGTGCTGGCATCATCGGCCAAGCCGCCGGAGGTTCCCATGTTCGCTTTCGGGAAGGTGGATGCCGCAAGCGGACAGGCGGCGACGGAGCAGGATCGATCAGACATCAGCCATCTTCCTCAATCGCCAGCGGTTTGCCGGTGTGCTCGTAGTGGCCAGCAGTTTGCGCGTGGATCGTATTTGTGGTCAAATTCAGCTTCAGCGAAGCAGTCCGGCGACGGCGGACAAGGTGAGGACCTCCATGATGAACCGATCAGAGCAAGCGGCAAGCATCGCTCGCGCGCGCAACTATGCAGGCGGGTTGTGCGGCGACCTTAGAGTGGCAGTCCGCTCACTGCGGCGGGTTCCTTCGTTTTGGGCCACCATCGCGCTCACGCTAGCGCTCGGTATTGGCATGAACACCGCCATTTTCAGCGTTGTGCGGGGCGTGCTGTTGCGTCCGCTGACGAATCGCGATGAAGACCGGCTGATTTATATCCAGCAAAGCGCGCCAGGCCTGCAAGTGAGCAACGCCACATTCTCAATTCCCGAGGTTACCGACATCGGCGGGCACCTCAAGACTATCAGCAAGCTCGGCACGTTTTCCACCATCGACTTTTCCGCGGATGGGATCGGCGCGGCACGTGAAATCCACGCCGGAGTGGTGGACGGCGGGTATTTTGCCGTCATGGGGCTGAAGCCCGTCCTGGGCCGCCTGCTGGACGAAAGGGACGATGGGCCCAGCGCTCCCGGGGCAGTAGTGCTGACGTACAAATTCTGGGCCGGCGTGCTGCATTCCGATCCGAACGTGATTGGAAAGTCTATACGGCTGGGCAGCATGATGGAAGTCCGTTCGGCAACTATCGTCGGAGTGTTGGAACCGTCGGTGCCATATCCGGCGGAAACGCAGCTCATCGCCAACATCGTCACCAGCCCGCACCATCTCTCGGCCACCATGGTGCAGGGCCGCGAGCATCGCATGACCGACATATTCGGCCGCCTGGCGCCTGGGACGAGCCTGAATTCCGCGCGTGCCGAACTTCGCAGCGTGTACGCAAACATGACGGCCGCCCATCCTGAGGTCTACAAGCCTCAGTATCACTACCAGATCGATGCCCGGCTGTTGCGGGACCAGATCAACTCGGAAGCCACCACCGTCCTCTGGCTGTTATTTGGCGCCTCGGGACTGCTGTTCGTCATTGCCTGTTCGAACGTCGCAAACCTGATTCTGGCTCGTACAGTCCGCCGGGAATCGGAGCTGGCGGTTCGAGCGGCCCTGGGAGCGAGCGTTGCCACCATTCGCCGGTCGCTGTTGGCCGAAGGCCTGGTTCTATGTGGCAGCGGAGGACTGGCCGGCGTTCTGGTAGCCATCCCCATGGTGACCGTACTCTCGCGTTACGCGTTTCGATTCTCCGTAAGGGCCGCGGATCTGACTATTGATTTCAGCCTGCTTTGGATGGGTTTGGCTCTGGCGCTGGCGGCCGCGGTGTTTCTGGCTTTCGCTCCGCGCCTGCCTTCCGGAGATAATTCGCGCGGACTGGCGCTCACCCACGGGGCGGGCCGGGTCACCAGCAGCAGCCGCCGCCGCGTTCGCGTTTTCACTGTTGTCCAGGTAGCGGCGTCATTCCTATTGTTGGCCGGTGCGGGTGTGTTGCTGACTACGTTGCGCTCCATGCAAACCGCGCAGCCGGGCTTTGAAACCGGTCACGTTCTGATTGCCAATCTGCCTTTGATTTCCGATGGCCGAACGCCGCAACAGGTGGCCCGGTTCTACCAGGAAGCCCAGCGTAAAGTAAGTGCGTTACCGGGAGTGGATAGCGCGTCAACCGCCATGTGGGCCCCCTGGCTCGATAGGCGTTTTCTGGCCTTCACTTTGCAATTCGCGGTGGAGGGCCGAAAAAGTGAAAGCGGCCAGGAGGACCTGCGCGCCCGGTTCCGATTTGTTTCGCCGGGCTACTTCGCCACCCTGGGAATCCCACTGCTCGAGGGGCGTGACTTTACGGAGGCCGACCGGAAGGAATCCGAACTGGTCGCCGTTGTCAGTAAGAGCGTCGCGCAGCAGTTGTTCCCGGGACAAGACGCAATGAATCGCCACATTATGTGGACGGATCCTCTCATCAAGGTTGCCGGCATCAGCCCGAATGCCCGCCGGATCGTCGGCGTCCTGGCCGACGTGGACGACGCCAACATCCTTCCCCAGCACAATTTGACCATCTATCAGCCCTTCGCACAGGGGCCAGTGTTCGGAGCGAGCCTGCTGGTGCGCGCGAGCCAAGATCCAATCGCCCTGGTGCCATCCATCAGGAAAACCATCCGCGCCGTGGCCGCTACTCAACCGGTGGAGCACGCCAGCACCCTGGAGGATGTCCGCACCGAAGTCCTGGCGAACAACCGCGTGAATGCCATTGTCTTTGGAGGGTTCGCAACTCTCGCGTTAGCGATTTCAGTGGTCGGAATTGCAGGCGTGCTGGCATTTTCGGTGAGCTGGCGCACGCGCGAGTTCGCAATCCGGCTCGCGGTGGGCGCCCAGCCGCTCGGGATTCTCTCGAACGTGCTGCTCGACGGAGCAACCACGGCTGCGATCGGCGTTGCCGCGGGCGGTCTCCTGGGCTGGGGAATGTCACGCTTGGCTGGCAATTACATTTCGGAACTTCAGCTTCCAGGCCCAATTCCTTTGATAGGAGCGGCGGCGATCGTTGTTGTGTCGGCAGTATTGGCATCGTTGGTACCGGCCGCGCGTGCTGCGCGAGTGGACACGATGCAAGCGCTGCGCGCTGATTGAGAAGCTGCTGGACGGCAAGGCGAATTCCACGAATTGGACCGGCCGATGACGGGTCGGCCAGCCGCCTGTTACGCTGTTTTGGGACGATGTGCGGCAGAGCACTCGATCCGCGAGGATACGATGTGATGAATCTCAGTGGAATCCGTTCGAGTGCACGCTGGCTGGCTTTGTTCGCAGTATTCGCAGCCGGACGGGCCGCAACGGATGGCTATCACCTGCTCAAGACCATTTCAATTCCCGGCGACTACGGCTGGGACTACCTGACAGCAGATCGCGAAGGCCGCCGACTCTACGTGTCGCATGACAAAGAAGTGGTCGTGATCGATCTCGATTCCGGCACGATCGTCGGAAGAATACCCGGAACCGATGTTCACGGCATCGCGATTGTTGCCGACTTGGGGCGCGGTTATATCAGTGCCACAGATCCCGGCTCGGTGACGATCTTTGACCTTAAAACCCTTGCCGTAATTGGCAAGGTGACCGTCGGTGAAGATCCGAACGCGATCTTTTACGATCGCAAGACCAAGCGGGTATTCACAATCGATCGGGGTAGCAAGCGGGTAAGCGCCATCGACCCGAAGACCGATCAAGTGGCCGGGACCGTAGAGGGTCTGGGCGGACGGACGGAGCATGCGGTATCCGATGACGCCGGGCACGTGTTCGTGAATATGCAAGACCTCGGAACGCTGATCCGGATCGATGCGGAGGCCCTGAAGGTTATGAATACCTGGACGCTGGCTCCTTGCGGGCAGCCCAGCAGCATGGATATGGATCGCGCCCACCAGCGCATCTTTATCGGATGCAGAAGCGGCGTCATGACGGTGGTAAACAGCGTCACGGGCAGAATCGTCGACATGCAACCGATCGGCAGAGGCGTGGACGCGGCCGAGTTCGACCCTGGCACCGGGCTGGTCTACTTTTCCAGCGGCGCGGGCGATGGCTCGCTGTCGGTCTTTCACGAGGACACGCCGGACAGGTACATGCTAGTGGAAACCGTCAGGACGATGCCTGGAGCACGAACCATGGCACTGGACCGCAAAACCGGTCGGGTGTATTTGTCGGCTGCGAAACTCGGGCCGGCACCGGCTCCCACCAGGGATGTTCCGCGGCCGAGAGCGCCCATGATTCCCGGAACCTTTGGCGTCCTCGTATTCGGAAAGTGACCGACGCTCGACGTCATTGGTTCATCGATACGGCCGGCGCGTCGATTTTTTCGATGCGTATCAGACCGGCGCACCGGCGCCAGCCAGGGAACGTGCCGCCGGACCGAAAACTTAATAAGGGAGACCTACTTCTTACTTTGCAACGGAACATCCGGATCGACATAGCTGACATACAGGCTATCGAAAGGTATTTTGTCAGGTAGTGGCGATCGCCAGCCTGCCATTTCCGCCGCTCTTGAATATAACAGTGGATGTGCTGGTCCAGGCGATTGCGGCGCCGCTCGTCCCCGGGCCCGGCTGGCAGAGCAGCAGGGACAGACCGAAGTATTGGGCTGCAGCGGTGGGCAAGGCAGTGAGATAGCGGCGGACATCGTCAGCGGGACCGGCGTATTGGTCGACTCCGCCAGAGAGCCCGCTTGTTTGCCCCGATAGTCCGGGTCCGGGTTATGTCGAATCTGGGGGTGAGGCACAGCGCCAGAACAGACCTGATGGACGCAAAAGGCCCAAGTCGCCTTCGCGCCTTAGCGGGCGCGGGCGACGTACAAAAGCAGCCCGAGCAGCGCGGGGATTAGCGCCAACATGATGAGGTAGGAAAGCAGCGACCGGCGCCGGGCGGGAGATTGCTGGCGGAGATCCACCAGCGCGGGACGATCGGTCAGGACAACATCATCGGGATGCGAAAGATCATGGGCGAACTCCCGGGCGCTGGCATATCGCTCATCCGGATCGCGCTCGAGCGCGCGCAGGACAATCTCGTCTAACTGCGGCGAGATCTCGGGATTGATTTCACTCGGCGGGCGCGGCGGCGCCACCAGGCGAGCGTTCATCACGGCCAATGGATTGGCGCCGCGGAAGGGCGTTTCGCCGGTGAGCATCTCATACAGAATCACGCCAACGGCGTAAAGATCGCTGCGCGCATCGCCGCGTTTGTTTTTCACCTGCTCGGGTGAGATGTAATCGGGGCTTCCCATCACCTGCGAGAGCTTGCCGAAGGTGAGGCGGCGGGAACCGGTGCTGGAGGCGATGCCGAAATCGATGATTTTGATCCGGTCCGGAGCATCGGCTGAACCTGTTCCGCCCAGCATGATGTTCTCGGGTTTCAGATCGCGATGCACCACTCCGTGGCTGTGCATGTAATCGAGCGGGTCCAGGATCTGGAGGGCGATAGAGACTGCGCGCTGGATGGAGAATCGGCTTTCTTCTGCGATCACCTGGCGGAGCAATCGGCCATCCAGCCACTCCATGGCCATATACAGGCGGCTGGAGTCCGCCAGCGGGAAGATTTTCCGAATGCCGGGATGTTGGAGGCGGGCGCCGATTTCGATTTCGCGGCGGAAGCGTTCGTGGAAAATGGGATCGCATTCGGCTTGCGGATGCGGGACTTTGATGGCAGCGGCGGCGCCGTCGCGCAGATCGGTGGCGCGAAAGATGGAGGCCATCCCGCTGGAGGCGACCAAGGTTTCTAAGCGGTAATCATCGAGCTGCTCGCCGGCGTAAAGGGGCGTCATTTCAATTCATCCCGATGTTAAGCTTGCGGGCATTAGGAAGTAATAGAAAAGGGATTAAAAAGGCATAAACAATTCATAAAGGCCGCAGGCCGGCCGACCTACTCGATCGCACTGTTTGAGACGATACACTGGGTGCTACACGCTGAAAAGGAAAGGAACCCAATGATCAAGAAACTAGTTCCAGCAGCCGCGGCGTTCCTGCTGGCGATTGGAACAGCCAATGCCGTAGACCCGCCTCCGATGAAAGAAGGCCTGTGGTCCATCCACCGGCAGAACATCGATAATCCCGGAAACAAAAAGAGCGAGACCACATCCACCCTCTGCCGTAACCATGCTTACGACCAACATGCGGATTCTCTTGGGAAAAACATCCAGGGCTGCACCGCGCCTAGCGTCAGCCTCCAGGGCGGGAAGTATTCCAGCAAGACACATTGCGTGATCGCCGGCACGGTGGTGGATAGCCAGGGAAGCGCAACCTATCTAAGCGATACCTCGGTTCATTCGGAGACTCATGCTACTTATAGTCCGGCGATGGGCGGCATTAGTGAGACGACCATGATCACGGACCAAAAGTATGTAGGAAGTTGCCCGGCCGGAGTCCAGCCTGGTGACCTGACCACAGGCGGACGAACCAATCATTTATGGAAACATTAAGCATGCGCACTTGGGCGGTGTTCGCGGTAACAATGCTCGTGGGCGCCGCTGCTCCGGCGCAGCAGCAGCGGCCGGCTCCCATCGGGCTACCGCATGTCGCGCTGGGAGACCGGCCTTTCATTTTCGACACCGCCGAGCAGCATAAGATCCGCGTGGTGGTGGTGACCAAGGGGCTGTCGCATCCCTGGAGCCTGGCGTTTCTTCCAGGCGGCAACATGCTGGTGACTGAACGGGGCGGGCGGCTGCGGGTGATTCGCGATGGCGTGCTGGATCCGAAACCGCTGGCCGGCGTGCCGAAGGTCAACGCGGTTCGCAACGCCGGATTGTTCGACATTGCCCTGCATCCCAGGTTCGCCGAGAACAAGCTGGTGTACTTCACCTACAGCAAGCCGAGTCCGGATGGTAAAAGCAGCGCGACAACGCTGGCGCGCGGGCGGCTGGATGGCGCGGGGCTCAGCGATGTGCAGGATCTGTTTGTCTCAGACTGGAGCACGGTGCTGGGCGGTTCGCGCATTGCGTTCGCCAAGGACGGGACCATCTTCATGACCACCGGCGCCGCTTTCGGCAACCTGGCGCAGGATACGAACAGCGATTACGGCAAGGTGCTGCATCTCAAAGACGACGGCTCCATCCCGAGCGACAATCCGTTTGTCGGCCGCGCCGGATATAAGCCGGAGATTTATACGCTGGGCCATCGCGATCAACTGGGTTTGGCGATCGATGCCGTTACTGGCGCGGTGTATTCGAATGAAAACGGCCCCAACGGCGGCGACGAAATCAACCTGATTCTGCCGGGGCGGAATTATGGCTGGCCGCTGGTGAGCTACGGACGCGCGTACGATGGGCCGCGGATTTCCGATGTCCCCACGCGCGATGGCTTCGAGCAGCCGCTGGTGGTTTGGATCCCTTCGATTGCATTATCCGGCATGACGATTTACACGGGCGACAAATTTCCGGCGTGGAAAGGCAACATATTCGTGGGGGGAATGCGGCAGGGCGAGATTCCGGGCACTGGGCGGCTGGATCGGGTGGTGTTCAACGCGAAGATGGAGGAACTGCGGCGCGAATCGTTGTTGACGGAGTTGCACCAGCGGATTCGCGATGTGCGCCAGGGTCCGGACGGATTGCTGTATCTTTTGACCGAGGAAGAAGACGGCGCGCTGCTGCGGATTGAACCGGCGCCGTAATCGTTGGATAAACCGCGCGCGAAAAAAAGAAGGCCCGAACTCGCTGGGAGGTGCTTGTCCGGGCCGAGGGAAGAAATTGAAAGGATCTTTCTAGCGGTGATGGCCTCCGCCACCACTGGAGCGTCCGCCACCGCCGCGGGGTGCGACATTACCGCCGGATCGGCCGCCGCCGTAGCTGGGCGCCGCGCGCGTTCCACCAAAATTCCGAGGCTGGGAATAACTCCCGCCTGAATAGCCGCGTTGCTCGACGCCCCTTTGTTGAACACCGCTCTGCTCAACACCCCTTTGCTGGACACCTCTTTGTTGAACGATGGGCGGGCTGATGCGGACGGCACTGCCTTCACGATAAGACGACGACGGACTGTAACGAAATGCGCTGCTGCCTCCGGCTCCAGTGGTGCCGTGAATCGGCTCGCCAAAATGATTCCATCCGTGAGCGGCCGATTCCGACGCGGCGCCACCAGTTCGGTAGTTCCCTGCCGCCGGCCGGGTGAAATTCGCCCGCGACATCTGCTCCATTCCGCGCTGCTGCTCCGCGAAGCTGGCGTGCGAAACGCGCGGGGCCTGCATCCGGCTGGCGAAGCTTTGCGAGCGCGCCTGCGGAAACCTTCCGCTGACCGACCGATCGGACAATCGCAAGCTGGATCGATCCGGCGCCACCGGCAACACACCATGCACCACGCCGGCCGACTGGAGCTGCGATCGATTCAGCGCCGCGTATTGGCCGCCGCGTCCGAATGCCGATGTGCTCACCCCAATGGCGCCGCCGGTAACACGAGCGTTGCGGAATGAATTGTAAACGTTCACATTGTTCACGAGAGTAGTGTGGTTGCCGAATTCACCACCGCGGAATCCGCCATAGAAGCCGCGTCCCCACCAGGGATGGAAGGCTTCAAACGGCGCCAGCGCCACCCAGCCCACTCCTCCAAATCCGAATCCCACGCCTACGCCCAAGCCGCCGCCGTAACCGAAGAAGCCCACATAAGCGGGCGCCCAGTAGGGTTGGGCAAAGATCGGGCCCGGATACCAGGCCCAGCCGCCCACGCCCCAGAACCAGCGGCCGTAGTGATAGGGCGCCCAGCCCCACGGATCGTAGCTGACCCAGGTCCATCCATAGTAGTCTTCCCACACCCAGCGGCCATTCTGATAGGGCGCCCAATCGGCGCCGACGGTGGGCTGCCAGACCGAGCCATAATTCGGATCGTTCACCCAGCGGCCATTTTGATCCAGATCTTCGGCGCCGCTGATGGCCGGGCTCACGTGCCGGTAGCTTTGCGAATTTTCGATATAACGGTCGCGGTCGTCATTCCAGCGATCGAAATTATCGTAAGGAATGGACCGCACAATCTGGTACTCGGGGTCGGTGGCGGGGCCGCGCGCATCCATGCGTCTGTCCCGATTCCAGGTGCTCTTCGCCGCGCTGGCTGTCGATTTCGGCTTCACCCAGGCGCACTGTGATCTCGGAGGTGCCGTCCTCATGCACCGTCACGCGATAGGCGCCTTCCCGCAAAGGACGAAGGGCTACGCTCGGAGTATCCACTTCCACTTGCGCCTGGCTGGGCCGCAGTGTGCGGAACGTGACTGTTCCCGCGGCCACCTGTATTTGGAAACTTCGTGTGTCCATGGCGGTGAACCGGACTTCGGAGTTCGCGCCGATGCGAAGCATGTTGGCGGAATCCAACTGCACTTCCGCGCGCCCGTTGGAGCTGGTGAGCAGCCGGTCGTCGGCCATCAGCGGGGCGTTCAGAGCGGCAGCCACCACGTCGCCCGAATCGCCGCGGCGGACTGAGACGTCGCCGTTCAGGACGCTGATGCGCGCCACGGCCCGGCCGGGTTCGTATTGGCCGTCGGGGTCGGCATTGTCATTTGGATTCGCTTGCGGATTATCCTGTGGAATATTCTGGGCGCGAAGCGGAATGATGGTGATGAGCGCTATTGCACTGAGCAGCGCCGGAAGTGCTCGTTTCATGGACTCGCCAAACATTCGGCTCTCTAAGGGCAATCGCCGGGCCAAGTGCTTACTTAATACAAATGAGTAACTTGCGAGGATTCACGCGGCGGGCAGCCTGGCCGAAAACCACCAGGAGTGCTTGGGAACGGCCGGGTCAGGCGAAATCGATGAAGGCGCTTGGGGCGATTTTAAAGCGCTTTCCGAGCAACGCGGCCTGACGATTGCTGACTTTCCGTTTGCCGTTGAGTACCTCCGAGGTGTGGCTTTTTCCGCCGAGCAAGTCCCATAAGTCTTTCTGCGCCAGGCCGTTTTGTTCCATCAGGAAACGGATTGTTTCCACCGGTGTGGGATTGCGGCCAAGTCTCTGGCGTGTCCGGCTCTCAAATTTCTCGATCAGATCGGCGAGAACATCCAGCAGCGCGTCTTCGTCGGGAGTTCGCGGGCGGCCCATCAGACTTTTTACTGTAGCCAGGGCACGTTGATTGTCGGCTTCCGTTTTTACCACTAAGTCGGCTACCGATACCCTGCCCTTGGTGATTCGAATGGGCTCAATCTGAGTTGCCATTTAGTTCTTCCACCTTTCCTTGTCGTACTCGGCGTGTGTCATTACATCGGCAACTTGAACGAGTTGCTTTTCAAAATCAACCAAGGCGATAAGCCGGAAGTTGTTCCCGCCAACGTCAAAAATGGTCTGTCTGCCGTCGTAGTCCACGCTGTTGAACGTGCTCTTCATCTCCTCAGAGTTTTTCCAGGACGCTGCTCGAACCACCTTTTCCCAGTTCGCCAATGGCTTCCTCGATCTTGCGTGTCGCCGCGCGAACTCATCCAGTTTCGAGACACCAATGATTCGCACCCCGATCGATGTTCCCACATTTGGGAACAACCGTCAAGGGATCTTCCGGGAACCCGGTCATCCAGATTGGCACCGAACAGGGCGCCCAATTTGTCCGACTGCTCGGTCCAAATGGAAGCTTGGTAGCCGGTATCAATGCTTTGGCTCCCGAGGGGGCTTCAACGTTGTACCTAGGCGACTCACGCCAGGCGGCACGTATTGTCCTTGGTGCACTCATCCCGGGCGATACACCAAAAATGGCTTCATCAGATGATTGGGGAATTCAGATTCGGCAGCCAGAGTCGGCTGAGCCCTTGCTGACAATACTTGCAAAGGCTCCTGGAAACGGTCGAAGGTCAACCGTAGCGTTAAGAATGCATCGCTCAGATGGGCGAGCATGGTCAGAATACTAGCGCGGAGGCCCGATTCAATAGTCGCTGCTACTCGAGTTCCAATGGACTGGTTCGTGCCGCCAGACCCTGCATCTGGCGGCAGACTAGGTTTGGGACGTCTTGTATCGTCGGGCGAGGTCGAGTAAACTGTAGTTAACTTGTGGGCCTCAACCACAGTCAATAGTTCCCTGCCCGAAGTGCATTCGAGCGTCCCCACCGCTCAGCCTGCGCTTTGGCGGCGCATGCTTGCGTTCGCTGGGCCGGCTTACCTGGTGAGCGTCGGCTACATGGATCCCGGCAATTGGGCTACGGATCTGGAGGGTGGCGCGCGCTTCGGCTACGAACTGCTTTGGGTGCTGGTGCTTTCGAATCTGATGGCGATTCTGCTGCAGACCTTGAGCGCGCGGCTGGGGATCGTCAGCCAGCGCGACCTGGCCCAAGCCTGCCGTGAAACTTATCCGCGCCCGGTCTCCTACGCGCTTTGGGTGCTATGCGAAATCGCGATTGCGGCTTGCGACCTGGCGGAAGTTTTGGGCGCGGCCATTGCCTTAAACCTGCTGTTCCATATCCCGCTGTTCACGGGCGTGCTGTTGACGGCCGCCGATACCTTGTTGTTGCTGTTGTTCACGCGGCTGGGAATTCGAGTGATTGAGGCGTTTGTGCTGTCGCTGATCGCGATTATCGCGGTCTGTTTTGCGATCGAGATCTTTTGGGCGGGCACGCCGATTCTCTCCGATGTAGCGCGCGGCGTGGTACCGCATCTGTCGGCGCGCAATCTCTATATCGCGATCGGCATTCTGGGCGCGACGGTGATGCCGCACAATCTTTACCTTCATTCGGCGCTTGTACAAACACGCCGTATCGGAAAGAGCGAAAAGGAGAAGCTAACTGCGTGCCGGTTCAATTTGATCGATTCCACCATCGCGCTGAACGGCGCGCTTGCTGGTGAACGCGGCGATTCTGGTTCTGGCAGCAATGGTGTTCTTCCGGCGGGGAATCGTGGTCACCGAAATCCAGCAGGCCAGCCATCTTTTGACGCCGTTGCTGGGGACAACATTCGCTAGTGTTTTCTTTGGAGTGGCCTTGCTTTCTTCGGGTCAATCTTCAACTTTGACTGGCACCATGGCAGGCCAGATCGTGATGGAAGGCTTTCTCAACATCCGCATGCGACCTTGGCTGCGGCGATTGGTGACGCGCACGCTGGCCATCATTCCGGCTGCTTTCACGGTTTATCTCGCGGGTGAGAATGGAACATACAAGCTGCTGATTTTAAGCCAAGTTATCCTGAGCATGCAGCTGCCATTTGCGGTGATCCCCCTCATCCATTTCACGAACAACAAAGAGCGCATGGGTGCATTGGCGAATCGCCTTTGGGTTCAGGTGCTGGCGTGGCTGACGGCGGCTTTGATCGTTGTTCTGAACGTCTGGTTGGTAACCTTGTCGGTTCGGGACTGGGCCGCTGACGCAGGCGCTTGGCGAGTGCGCCTGGAACTGGGCCTGCTGCCGGTTCTTACCGGCCTAGCTCTATTGCTGCTGTGGGTGAGCTTTCATCCCGATCTTGCCGGACTGGATCCGGGCTTTTGGACGGGCCCCGATTGAACTTCCCGAAGCTGTGGCCGAAGACCTGCCGAGTCCTACGTATCGCAAGATCCTGGTTCCGCTCGATCATACCAGCCGGGATCGGGACGCCATCGCGCACGCCGCCGCCATGGCCAAGCAGCAAAATGCCAAGCTCTATCTGCTGCACGTGGAAGAAGGCGTGACCAGCCAGATTTACGGGCCGCTTTCTTCCACTGCCGAGGTGGAAGCGGGCGATCAATATCTGCACCAGATCGTTACGGGATCTAGAAAGCCAGCAGATATCCAGTGGAAATGGTGGTCCGGCATGCTCGCACGCCGACCAGGGAGATCGTGCGCTACGCCGAGGAGCTGAAGCCGGATCTGGTGGTGATGGGTGCTCATGGGCATAAGGGATTGAAAGACATCGTGTTCGGGACTACAATTAATGCAGTCCGTCATAAGTTGAAGGTGCCCTTGCTGATTGTCCGCGGGCTGAAATAGCCGCAGTCGGCCTAGCCGGGAGCCGAGCTAATATTCGGCAGCTATTGTGTCGAAGGTATACACAGTAAGCCAAAAAGCATATTCGAAGGCTATTGTTTTCAGCGTTCTGAATTTGGCGGAAGAGTTGCCTATAGGTTAGCTTACGGTGATGCGCAAATTGATCATCTTGGCCGTCGCGGCTGTGGGGTGCTTGCCCGCATCCACTCTGCAACGGCTCAGCTTGAACGACATGATCCAAAAGTCGACCATGGTCGTTCGCGGCACCATCCGGCCGGGCACTACGGCGGCCTTTCGTGGCCCGATCATCTATACGCATTATCAACTGTCGGTCACCACGGCGTACAAGGGAACACCGGGCTCGATTGTTGACGTGGCGGTACCGGGGGGCACGCTGAACGGAATCCGGCAGCCGGTGGCGGGAGCGCCCATGTTTACTCCGGGGCAAGATTGCCTGTTCTTTCTGTGGACCAGCAGGAGCGGATTGACACAGGTGATCGGGTTGTCGCAAGGCCTGTTCAACGTCACTACGAATGCCCAGGGCCAGGTGATTGTTTCGCGCGGTGCGTCGACTGAGCCAATGGTAAACTCCTCGGGGCAGAGCGTTACCGATTCGAATGTCCAGATGCCGCTCGCGCAGCTTACGGGCAAGATCCAGGCCGTCCTCGCCGGAGGCGGGCGGACAGTGATCCGTCAGTGGATGACGAAGCGCTGGGGAGGGCGCCTGGCTGCGATTGCAGCAGGCAGCTTTCTGCTGGCCAACACCGCGTCCGCATATTATTACTACACCTACTTCAACAGCACCGGCGCGCCTTACGTTCCGATCGTCGCGCGTTTCGATCTGAATACGCTGTCCAACAATACGGTTCCGTTCTTTGTTTCGTCAGCACGGGCCATCGGCGATGTATCCGGGCGACAGTTTCACAGCCCTCATCAGCCAGATGCAAGCCGCCGCCAACGTCTGGAACAACGTGGGCACGTCCGCGATACGGCTGGCCTATGGAGGCTTTTACAATCCCGGAACAACGGAATCGGCGCCTGGGATTCAGATTCAGTTTTCCGACGACATTCCGCCCGGTTTGCTGGCCTTTACCATTCCGACCGTGGTCGGCAACCTTGCCAACGGCCCCAACGGGACCACGTTTCTGCCGATCTATCTTTCTCTGGTGGAGCTGCCGAGCGACCTGAGCGCGGCCGGCAATACCTTCAATGGGCCCAGCTACAGCGAAGAGTTGTTTGTGACGCTGGTGCATGAGTTGGGGCACGCCATGGGCCTGCAGCATACGCTGGCGTCCAGCGTGATGTCCACCATCACCACCAGCGCGTCGACGAAGAAAAATCCGCTGGGAGCGGATGACATCGCGGGCATTTCCCTGCTCTATCCGGCCGGCAATTACCTGTCCACGGTGGGGAGCATCTCGGGCACCGTGAGCATGAACGGGCAAGGCGTGAATCTGGCGTCGGTGGTTGTGATCTCGCCGAGCAATCCCGCGATTACGACGCTCACCAATCCGGACGGCACCTATCAGATCAACGGTATTCCGCCCGGGACAATATTACGTGTATGTGCAGCCGCTGCCGCCACCGCTCGAAGGCGAGGGCACGCCGGACAACATTTATCCGCCTCACAATTCGGCCGGGGTCTATTTCTCGCCTAACACCGGATTCGCCACGCAATTTTATCCGAATACGTTGAGCCCGACACAACAGGGTCTGATTACGGTGCAAGCTGGCGCGGCGTATCCGTCGCCGATTAATTTCAGCGTGAGCCCGCTCAGTTCCCCAGGCATCGCTTCGGTGCGAACGTTTAGCTACTTTCAGGACACGTACGTGCAAGGCGCGCCGGTGATGTATGGGGCCACCACGCCCATTGCCGCCACTGGCGAAGGGCTGCTGGAACCAAACAATCCCAATAATGTTCTGACGCCGGGCCTGAGCGTGAGCATGCTCGGCACGGCTACCCAAATCACCAACCTGAGGGCCTATCCACCAGGCAATGCATTTATCGCAGTGAACGCGATGCCCACTTTACCCCGCGTCGGGCCACAGCACCTGTTGTTCAGCACGCCCGGGAATGTCTATGTGCTTCCCGCGGGATTTACCGTGGTGGAGGCGCCGCCGCCGCTGATCAGCGCGCTGGCTCAGACCACGGACAACAACGGCAATCCGGCGGTAGAGATTGCCGGCGAGCATTTCGCCGCGGACACGCAAATCTGGTTTGACGGCCTGCCCGGGGTGATTCAGTCGCAATCGAGCAATATCCTGGTGGTGACTCCGCCAGCGGCGCCGTCCGGCTACACGGCCGCGGTTACGGCATTCAATTCCGACGGGCAGAGTTCGCTGTTCCTGAACCCAACGGCTAACACCTATGCCTACGCCTCCGGTGTTGCATCCGCGCTGGCGTCCAATCCAAGCCTGGTGGTGAGCCCGAGCGTGATTCCGGCGGGTGGCGCGGTGACGTTGGATGTCCAAGGCAGCAATACGAACTTTGTTCAAGGCCTGACGACCGTCGGATTCGGAACCAGCGACGTTGCGGTGACCGAGATCAACGTCATCAGCCCGACCCATCTCACGGTCACCGTCACGCCGAATGTCAGCATCAGTTCCGCGAACATCACGATCACCAGCGGCCTGGAATTGATTTCCCAGGCGGTGGGATCGCAAATCACCGCCACCGATCCTCATTAGGTAGACCGCGATGGTCCGTCTCGCGCTTGGGCTGCTATTCGCCTCTCTGTTGTGCGGGCAGAATGCCGCGTTGGACCAGCGCATCTCAGCCGCTCTAGAGGCGAGCGGAGCGCCCAGCGTCTCGGTGGCAGTGGTCCAAAACGGCGCGATCACCTATGCGAAGGCTTTTGGAAAATCGAACATCGCCGAAAACCGGCCGGCCGGCGCAGCCACGCGCTATGCCATCGGATCGGTGAGCAAACAGTTCACCGCCGCCGCGCTGCTGCTGCTGGCCGAGCGTCGGAAGATCTCCCTCGACGATAAGGTGGCGAAATATTTTCCGGATCTGACGCGGGCGCGCGAGGTGACCATTCGCGAGCTGCTCTCGCACACGTCCGGCTACGAAGATTATGCGCCCCAGGATTACATCATTCCCGCCTGGACGCACCCCACTACGCCGCGTGAAATCATGGACCAATGGGCCAAGAAGCCGCTCAATTTCAATCCGGGCACGCGCTGGCAGTACAGCAACACGAACTACGTGATCGCGGGGCAGATCGTCGAGAAGGTGTCCGGAGAGCCGCTGATGACGTTTTTGCGGGAGAACATCTTTGTGCCGCTGGAAATGTTGTCGGCCGGCGAGATCACCCGGCATGAGCCGGCGGATGCTTCGGCGTATACGCGCTACGCGCTGGGGCCGCCGCGGCCGGTGGCTCGGGAGGGTCCCGGCTGGATGTTCGCCGCCGGTGAGCTGGCCATGACTCCGGCCGATCTGGCGCGCTGGGACATCGCTTTTCTTCAGAAGAAGATTCTTTCGGCGAACTCATACCAGAAATTTACGCGCGAAGTGAAATTGAAAGATGGCAAGCCGACTCATTACGCGCTGGGCCTGCAACTGGGCGAGTTGAACGGCACGCCGATGATTTCGCATACCGGCGAAGTCTCTGGATTCCTGACATCGAACGCTGTGTTTCCAGCGAAAGGCGTGGCCGTGGTGGTTTGCTCGAACGAAGACGGGATCAGCCTGGTGACGCCGCTGGCGCGGCAGATCGCCGAGGTGCTGCTGGGCGGCGAGCCGGAGAAAGAGCTCGCCGAAGTGCGCGGGATTTTGGAAGGGCTGCGGGAGGGGCGCATCCATCGCGCGATGTTCACTTCGGATGCGAATGCCTATTTCAATGAGGTGGTGCTGAAGGATTTTGCGGCGTCGCTCGGTTCGCTCGGGAAGCTAGAAGAAATAACGAAAACGAACGAACAGTCACGCGGCGGCATGACGCATCGGAGTTATCGCGCGCAGTACGAAAATAAGACGGTGCTGCTCAACGTCTATGTGATGCCGGATGGGCGATATGAGCAATTCCTGGTGGAAGAGTCGCTATAGCCTTATTTGCCCTGACTCAGCTTCCGGAAGTAGTCGGCCACTGCATCGGAGTAGCCTGGCGGCACGGTTTCGGTGCCGGCGCTGCGGACTTGATCGGAGTTCTGTGTCTTCCAGCTTGCGGCGCAGCTCGAGTTCCAGGCGCTCCATTTCCGGCAGCACCTCGTGGCTCAGACGTTGCGATAATTCGGCGTCGTTGCTGACGTAGCCCGGATTCAATGCGCGCGACAGGTTGGAATAGTCGCCCTGGAAGTCCGGGTTTTGGCGGATGAAGTCGCGAATCTGGTTCAGATCGCGCAGCGATTCGCGATAGGCCTGGTCGATGGATCTCCGCCGGTGTAGCCGTTGCCCGGCGTTACTGGCCCGCCGCCTCCGTAAGGCGCGTAGCCGGAATTCGATTGCCGGCTTGGCCGTTCCCGTTTTGGCGCCTGCTGGCCGCTTTGGCCTGCGATCTGGCCTTGCTGACCCTGCTGGCCTTGCTGTCCCTGGCTGTTGACCTTGCTGCCCCGGCTGTGCCGCTTGGCCAGGCTGTTGCCCAGGCTGGCCGCCGCGCTGCAAGGGGTTGGATTGGCGTCCCTGCCCGGGCCTGGTTGCCCTTGCCCTGCTGGTTTTCAGCGAGCTGCTGCATGCGGCCTCGCATGGCTTCCACGCGCGCCAACGCTTTTTCCAGATCGCTGTTGTCGCCGCCGGGGCCTTGCCCGGTTTGCCGTTCTGCTGCTGGTTGGCTGCCTGCGCCTGCTGGAGCTGATCGCGCAGATTGTTCAGACCGAGATTGACGTTGTTTTCGCGCAACCAGGCCGGGATCCGTAGCCTTGGCGGATGAACTGCGCGTTCTGCCGCATGTGCATCTCGAGTTCATTCTGCTGCGCTTCGCCCAGCGCTTCGCGCAGCTTGTTGCCCGACCGGATTCTGCGCGCCGGCCATGCTGCGGGCGGTGTCGGAGATTCCCTGCTCCAGTTTCTTGAGCTGGTCCGCCATCGCGCTCTTTTCGCCGGCCAGACGTTCGGCCTCCTGCTGATTCTGGAGTCCCTGCGGGCCGAAGCGCGAATTCTCGCCGCCCGAGCGCAGCATCTTGCCGCAACCGACTCTGCGCGTCGGCCTCGTGTTGCGCGAGCTGATTGGCTTGCTGGGCCAGATTGTCGAGCTGCTGCGACGAGTTCTGATGCTGCATCCCGTTCAGGATGTCGCGAGCTTCCTGCAAGCGGTCGGCGGCGCGGCGTTGTCCGGCAGCGGTCTGCTGCGGGACTGCCGTTCTGCTGGTTCTCGGCGTTCTGCATGTCCTCGGTGGCTTTTTTCAAGCGATCGATGGCCTGCTGTAATTGCGGCGATGCGATGGAACCGACCTGCCCGGCGCTGCCCTGGCTGGCCGGATTGCTGGCCGGACTGCTGGCCTTGTTGTCCTTGTTGCCCTTGCTGTCCCTGTTGCCCCTGCTGTCCCTGCTGATTGGACCTTGCTGCCCTTGCTGCTGTTGACTGCGCCGCGCTGCAACTGCTCCATTTGCTTTTGCAGCTTCTCGGCTTCGCGCCGCAACATTTCCTGTTCCCAGCGCTGCCGGAAGGGCTGCTGCTGATTTTTATTGCGCGGCCAGTTCCTGCTGGCGGCGCGCCAGTTCGGCGAGCTTCTGGAGCGCCTTGTCGATTTCCTGCTGGCGGCTGTCGGACGCCGATTGCTGGCCGGTTTCGTACTGATTCTTTTCGCGGTCCAGTTCGAGATCGGCCAGATTTTCCAGATCGCGGCCCAGCTTCCGCCCGCTCCACCGCCTCCGCCCTGGCGTCCCGAATGCAACCTGGATATCGCGGAAGGTAGCTTCGGCGCGCTGCGCCCCTTGCAGAGCCTTTTGCTCGGCGGGCATGGCATCGTTCCACTTCTGGCCTGCGAATCTTCTGCGCCGACTCGATCATGCTTTGCGACGCCTCGGTCATTTCCTTGGTGTAAGCTCTGGAATTGCGGATTGGCGTCGGCCAGTTCGCGCGCCTTCATGCGGTCGGCCAGCGATTTGGCCTGCGCGGCCAGCTTCTCTTCCTGCTCGGCCAGGAATTTGGCGTCGTCGGCGGCGACGGATGGATCCTTGGAGCCGTTCTTGTACTCGTTCCAGGTGGCCGCGATGATGTCTTTCTGGCGCTGGGAGATCTGCTGATCGGCATCGCCGCCGCCGCCATGCCGCCCCACCGCCGCCGGCCTGCGCCTGCGAATAATTGCGTTCGAACGGCTCCGCCTGGATGAAGTAGATATCGGTCTTGGTGGTGTTGCGAGCGTCCTTGGCGTCGGCGTAGATAGCTGACCAGGTCGCCGGGCGACAGCTTGTAATCTTCCAGCGGCCAGAACATATTTGCCGTCGGCTGTTTTGACGCCTTTCTGCGGCAGCAACGGCACGGTCTTCTCCGCGCCGCCGTTGACGGAATAATGCAGGCCGACTTCGTTCAGGCGCGAAATCGTCCTGCGGCGTTGACGGTGATAGTGACTTCTTCGATCGGATTCACCTTCGCGTCGCGGCCGGGCCGGTCGATCTTCACCGTCGGCGGCGAATCCTTGCGCGGCTTCGATGAAAAAATCTTCGCTCAGGCGGACGTTCTCGCCGCGATCGATGGCCGCGATGTGATACAGGCCGTCCTTGTCGAGCGTGACGTGGGCGGTGAGCCAATTCCCTGCTCTGCTTCCGCCGACTTCAGCTCGATCTGCTGGTCGTCGCCCAGCATCAGGACGCCTTTGGTCAGCGGACGATCCGTGAGAATCGCGACTTCGGCTTCGGTGCCTTCGACCGCGCGCAGATCGCCGCCGGGATCTTCCACCGCATCCTTCATTCCGGTCCAGGACGGGTAATGATAGGTGACGCGGATCTTCTTGACGGCCGGAAGATCGACGACGCGCAGATTGTAATGCTTGGAGTCGCACCGCGCCGGCTTCGACGTAATATTCGACGTTGTCGGCCAGGCTGCTGAACAGGAACTCGTAGGTGGAGGCGCCCGGTGTCGGCAGCATGTCCACCTGCTCCCACTTCGACGTGCCGCTGATATTGCGCGAACAGCCGGACCTTGGGCGCATCGAATCCGAGCAGCTGCGCGGTGACTAACTGATCGGCTTTGCGGCGCACGGTGCGGTCGCCGGGCGTGACGGCGATGTCGTAAAACGCGCGTTCGCCGGCTTTGGGCGCGCCGGCCCACAGCAACGATGTTCCGTAGCCCAGATAGCCGGGACCCGCGTCGATCAGCCAAAGCAGGACGGCCACGGCGATAGCGGCGGAGGCCAGGAATCCGAAAATGGGACCGTTGGCGGCCAGGCGCTCCGGCTCGCTCGATTCGGCGACGCGCATGGTGTCGGCGGCCAGCAGCTGCGAGAACGGATCGCTGGCGTTCGGCTTTTCGGCGAGAGTCAGCAGGCGCTCCTGGAATTCCGGGAATTTCTGTTCGGCGCTTGCGCGCGGCGTTGCGGCGATTCAGATGGAGCAGCGGGATCACCAGGCCAAAGGCGATGGCGACGGCGACGGAGAGAAACAGAAAAATGCGGGCCGCAGACAGGCTGGCCGGAGAGAAGGCGTAACGGTTGATGATCCAGACGAGCAGAACCGTGATCACCAGGGCGGAAACCGTGACCAGGGAAGTTCCCTTGGACAGCGCCAGAAAACGCAAGCGCTTTTCCAGCCGCTGAAGATAACTATTCAGTTGGTCGAGAGCGTTCAAGCGACCTCCTTCTCCACCGAAAGATATCGGCTCGCAAGTACTGATTCGATTATCGCCGTTATCAGGACCAGTAGCAAAGCGTAGCGCCACAGGCTCCAGGGGCGGGGCTGATTGTCGGGGGCCGAGGCGTCGCCGGACGGGAGCGTCGGGGCCAAGGCCGGTGTTCTTCCACAGCATCCAGCGTCTCTTGCGGGATGGGCGTGAGGTCCGATTCGCGGCGGTCGGCATGCACAGCGACCATTTCCTGGCGGCCGTTGGCGCGGTGAATATCGTAAAAGCCTTCGCGCGTCACCTGGAAGGTTTGCGCGGTGGTGGCGTCCTTGAGCGACAGCGGATGCGTGCCGTCGGGCTCGATCACGTCGATGGCCGCGCCGCGCTCTTTGGCCGAGCGCAGTTCGATGTAGGAATCGACGGCGACGTTGGTCGAGCGATCCTGCTGGCCGCCCAGGTAGCGCGCGGTTTCTTCGACGAAGGGAACGAAGGAGGCGTGCAACGGCAGGTCGTTCCCGATGTTGTCGAAGGTGGAGGTGAACACCATGACGCGTCCCTCGCCGATCTGCTTTTCGAGCAGCAGCGGCGCCTGGTTGGTGAGGCGCGCGATGACGTGGGACTGGCCCGGGATCGACGCTTGATCACCTGATAAAACTTGACGCCATCCAGCTTGTTGGCGCGGCGCAGCGCTGGGATGCTCGGCATCGGCCGAGGCGACGGTTTCAAAGCGCGATCCGCTGAGCGAGGCGTAGCTGGAACCCTGGATGGTTTCGCCCGAGACAGGCACATGGGTGAGCGCGGCCGAGAGGGGCCCGAGCGCGACCAACAGCGAGCCGCCGCCGTTCACGTAGGCGCGCAGGCTGTTTTCAAGGCCGGCCGGCATGGCGCCGACGTCGGACAAGACCACGAAAGCGTATTTCGAGAGCGCCTGATTCGCGGCCTGCTCGACGGCCAGCGGTTCCAGCACGAAAGCCCGCTTCGGAGACCGATTCGAGCGCGGAGCGATAGTACAGTTCGTCGCGATCCTGGCCGGCGGGATGCAGGAAGAGCACCGGATGCGGATCGGTTCGTTCGACGGCGAAATCGAAGCGGTCGTCTTGCGTGCAGCGAATCGTGCGGGCTCGATGCGGATCTCACCTTTGTGAAACCCGTGCGGGGAATCGAGCGACAGGAATTCCACCGAGGCGCGGCCGTTGGCGGGAACGTTCGACGGTCTTGCTTTCGAGCACTTTGCCATCCAGCACGAGCGAGACGGTTCGCTTGGCGGCCGGCGTGTTCACGCCCGCGATGACAGCTTCGACGCGAACCTTCTTGGGATCGTAGATCTTGGCGGGCGCGGTGACGCTTTCCACCATCCAGTTGGGTTCTTTGGAGTCGCCCACCGAATGGAAGACCAGCTTGGTGTCGCTCCCAGGCGCAGGTCGGCGAACGCGGGCGGCATGGACGATTTCTGCAGGTCGCTCGACGAAATGCACTTCGAGCGGAATTTGCGAGGATTGCGAGATGGTCCGCAGCGCGCGCGCCAGTTCGCCGAAGGAGCTTTGCTCATCGGAAGGCTGGATGGACTTCGGATGGCGGCCTTGAGCTGGTCGGCATCTTCCACCGGCTGGGTCAGGAAATGCACGCGCGATCCGACCGCCAGCACCTGCCCGCGCTCGCCCTGGTTCAGATTGCGAAACCGCGTTCAGGGCGGCCTGTTTGGCATTGGCGAGGTGATCGTCGTAGCGCATGCTGAAGGAATTATCGACCGCGATGATCAGCATCTTGCGGCCGCCCGCGGCGCTGCCGGCCCGGCTGATGAACGGATTGGCGAACGCGAGCGCGATCAGCAGCAGCAAAGCCACGCGCAGGGAGAGCAGCAGCAGGTAACGCAAGCGGCGATGCTTGATGGAGCTTTGCGTCCGCCGCTCGAAGAACATCAGCGAACTGAAAGGATGCGGCGTGCTGCGGTACTGGCGCAGCAGGTGGATCCAAAACGGCAAGCCGACGGCCACGGCGCCCGCCAAAAACCAGGGCGCAAGAAAACCCACTACATCCTCCCCTTTGCGGACCAGGAAGTACTCGCGCATGGCGTCGTCGAGCGGGCGGTCCGTGGGAAGAAGCTGATAATCGATGCCGGCGGCGGCGGCTTTGGTTTTCGAGAGCGGCGATGTGCGCGTCGATCTTGGCGCTGTACTCTTCCTTGGCGTACTCGGGCGAAACTTCGATGGCGTCGTGCGGTTTCCATGTCCACCAGCAGCGACGGCTCCCTGAGCTTCGGCCGGATCTCCTCTGGATCGAGGACGTGAAACAGGATCAGTTCGTTGCCGCGATAGCGCAGCGGCTCGACGGTTCGGATGATCGGTCTCGGGCTGTTCGTAGAAATCGGAGATCACCACCACCATGCCGCGGCGGCGCAGGAACTGCTGGAAATGAATAAACGGCTTGGCGAAATCGGTGCGGGTTCCCAGCTCCGCCTTTTCGATGGCGTGGGCCACGCGCATGAACTGGCCCTGGCGGGTGGAAGGCTGGACATAGTTGCGCACATCGTCGTCGAAGATGATCACGCCGGCGGCGTCGCGCTGCTGATTGGCGAGATAGGCGAGCGACACGGCCAGATACCGGCCGTAGTCGAGCTTGGTGATGCCGTGCGAGCTGTACCCCATGGAGGCGCTGGAATCGAGCATCAGCGTGAGCTGCGAATTGGTCTCGCCGCGATAGCGCTTCAGGTACATGCGCTCGGTGCGGGCGAAAACGTTCCAATCCACGTGGCGCAGGTCGTCGCCGGGCGAGTAGGCGCGATACTCGGCGAATTCCTGGCTGAAGCCGAAGTCGGGGGAGCGATGCAGACCGGCGACAAAGCCGTCGACCACCGTCTTGGCGACCAGGTCCAGGCGCGAGATGCCGGCTAAGAGCGCCGGATCGATGAAGCGGGTTGGAATGCATGGTTGCATATCTAATTGGGCCACGGATGAACACAGATAAACACGGATAAGAAGCTCGGTCCGGAATCCGTGTTCATCTGTGTTTATCTGCGGCTAATTATTTCGGCTCGGGCTTCCACTCCAGCAGTCGCTTCAGGATCGCGTCCGAATCCAGGCGCTCGGATTCGGCGTGGAAGTTCAGCAGAATGCGGTGGCGCAGGATGGGCGCGGCCAGGGCGCGGACGTCTTCATAGGAGACGTGATAGCGGTTGCGCATCAGCGCGCGGGCCTTGGCGGCCAGCACCACGAATTGCGCGGCGCGCACGCTGGCGCCGAAATTCACGTATTTCTTGACGAAATCCGGGGCGGCGGCATCGTTGGGGCGCGTGGCGCGCACCAGCTCCACGGCGTAGCGCGCGACGGTCTCGGCGATCGGCACCATGCGCACCAGCCGCTGGAAGTCCAGAATCTCTGTGGCGTTGGTCACCGTTTCGGCCTGGGCGGCGTGCGTGGTGGTGGTGAGGTCCACCACTTTCACTTCGTCGTCGGCCGACAGATAATCGAGCACCGTGTTGAACAGGAAGCGGTCGAGCTGCGCTTCGGGCAGCGGATAAGTGCCTTCCAGTTCGATGGGGTTCTGCGTCGCCAGCACGAAGAACGGCGCCTCGATCTTGTATTGATTCCCGCGCACCGTGCAGGACAGCTCCTGCATGGCTTCGAGCAGCGCCGACTGCGTCTTGGGAGGCGTGCGGTTGATTTCGTCGGCCAGCAGCACGTTGGAGAAAATCGGACCGGGCACGAAGGTCCAGGTGCGGCGGCCGGTGCCGGGCTCTTCTTCAATGATGTCGGTGCCGGTGATGTCGGACGGCATCAGGTCCGGCGTGAACTGGATGCGCTTGAACACCAGGCCGAGCGTCTGCGGCCAGCGTTCGCACCAGCAGCGTCTTGGCCGTTCCCGGCAGGCCGGTGATCAGGCAATGGCCGCCCACAAACAGCGAGATCATCACCTGTTCGATGACCTCGTCCTGTCCGACAATGACCTTGCGGACTTCGCGCACGATGCTGCGCTGCACTTCCTGGAAACGGTCGATCCGCTCCTTCAGTTCCGCCGAATCGTTGATCGCTATGGTTGGGGTGGACATGTTTGATTATTTCGCAATCTCTAAAAGTAATTTTTGAGCCGGCTTATATCCGGGCGCGGCCTCCAGGGACAGCAACACTTGGTCGCGGGCTTGATCCAACTGGTTGGACCTGCGATACGCCTCCGCCAACTGGTAATGCGACGTGCCTGATCCAGCGGCTTCAGCGCGAGCAGCGCCTGATACTCGCGAATCGCGCCGGTCAGATTGTTTTGTGCGAGCCATAGATCGCCTAACCGCTTGTGCAATTCCTGGTCCTCAGGATAAATGTAGTTTAGACGATCGAGAGCGGCGGCTGCTTTCTGGGGCTGGCCGGCCTCTTCCGCGAGCGTGGCGTAGTTGTTCCACCAGCTTGGGATCGCGGCCGCCCACCTGATTGTATTTCTCGAGCTGCTTGCGTGCGTCGTCCTTGTCGCCCTTGGCCAGATACGCGTCGGAGAGCAATTCGTAGACGCTGCCCGCTTCGACGTAATCGGGATACCAGTCGCGGATTTCGTTGCCGATTCGTGAATCACCGCGCCGTAATCCTTGTTGCGCTCGTCGGCCACCATGGTCTTGAGCTTTTCGCGCCATTGATCGAAATGCTCGGTGGTTACTTTGGTCTGCGCATCCAGCCAGGCCAGGAACTGCTTGTCGAACTCGGTGGTGGAAATGTCCCAGGTCCTTTTCGAACACCTCGGGCGTGGACTCCAGCTTCGCGAAGGAGTGAATCATGTCCAGCAGCTTCGAGTAGCCCCACTTCTCGGCGATGTAGCTGCAGATCTTGCCGCCCTGGAAATAGGACACGATCACTTGCGCCGGATAGCTGGGCCGGATGAATCCGCGGTCGAGCTCCGCCACCGGCAGCAGCAGTTTGTTCTGGATGGCGTGGATGGCTTCCGGATCCAGGCGGTCGCCCCAGTCGGGCGACGCGGCGGTCTCTTCATACACCGCCAGACCTTCGGTGAACCAGCGCGGCACGCGGTTATTGGTCGCTTGCAGCACGTACACGTGGCTCATTTCGTGCCGCAGCGTGCTGGCCCAATGGAACTGCCCGGGAGTGCGGCCGGATGGGCTGTCCATCGCGACCACCTGTCGAACGTGACGCCCAGCGCGCCCAGTCCGGGCATGCCCATGGTGCGAACGGCGAAATCCTCGTGATCGGGATAGACTTCCACTTGCACCGGACCCTTCAGCTTCATCTGATACTTCTTCTCGTAAGCCGCGATGTCGCGCTTCATTTCGGATTCGAAATAGGGCCGCAGCAGCTCGGCTTCCTTCTTGTCCAGCCGCAGGATCGTGGTGGGGGTCTTGAAGGTGACGAAATCCTTGTAGTTGTCGAGCAGGCGCAGCGAATTGACCGTCTCGTAGCTCTGGTAGTTGGCGTTGTAGCATTGCTTCCAGCTGCTGGCGAGCTTCGGCTTCGTCGCCCAGGCGCATCAGATTGACGCCCAACTGCGCGCGCGCCTCCCACAGTCGCGGCTTCAGATTCGAGCGCCTTGCGATAGGCGGCGATGCCTTCCTCATAGCGCCGATTGATGACGAAGAAATGCCCGGCCGTGGCGTACGCTTCGCCGTATGCGGGATTGATCTTGAGAATGCGACCGGCCCATGGGCGTGTCGTTCTTGTCGTGCAGCAAATCGATGGACAGAGTGAATCGCCATGGCGTCCAGCGCTTCGCCGGAAATCCCCAGCGCCATGTCGGCTTGCTTGGCGGCCGTGTCTTCGTTGTTGTCTTCGAGCGCGAGGAAGGCCAGCTCCTCGTGCGCCTGGTAGAGTTTGGGATCCAGATCGGCGGCTTTTTGAGCCGCTTTCACGGCGTCCTGGCTGTAGCCTTCGGCCTCGACTTGCGCCATGCCGAGGTAGGCGGGCGCGTTGTTGGGGTCGATCTTCAGCGCCTCGTTGAATAAACCGTTGGCTTCGTCGTTGTTGAAGCGCTCCAGGAACAGGTGGCCCCAGCGGACGCGGTACGCGGCGTTCTTGGGATTGTCCTTGATTACTTCGCGGAACGCGTCGTTGGCGTCCTGATAGCGTTCGATGCCCCACAGGCCTTCGGCGCGGAGATAGAGATTGGAGGAGGTGGATAGCTTGGTGTAGCAGGTCTGCGCTTCGGCCAGTTTGCCGTGGTGACGCAGGCCCTGGCATTCGTCGAGCGTTTGCGCAGCCAGCAGACGCGGCGAGCGCAAGCAAGCAGCCGAAGCAGCACGACGCGGCCGCGAGCGCCTTCATTTGTCCAGCTCCGCCTGGGTTTTGGCCAATTGGATCAGCAGATCCTCGAGCTGCTTCTTATAGTCGTCGGCCGGCATCGCGGCCTTTTCGTATTTCAGCTTGTCGATCTGCTCTTCCAGGTCGTCACGCTTGGCGAGCAGCGCCTTCTTTTCGGGCGTGTTGGCGGCCACCTGCGCGCTGCCGATCCGCAGCAAGCGTGAACTGCGCCGCCTTTAGTCCTTCGCCATTTTCGGGCGACGGCTTGCGCTCGCCGTCGCCTTGCCCGGTGTCTTCGAGCATTGGATGCTCGGTGGCCAGGCGCTTCTGCGTATCGTAGAACTGCGCGGTCTTGGTCTCGGCGTAGATGAAGGCTTCGAGCGCGGAGACGGCTTCGTTCTTGTCGGTGTCGGCGGCAGGATCGCGCAGCGCCTCCACCCAGAAGCGCGCGAATACGGTGGCGTTCTTTTCGGTGCCGCTCTTGGTGGCGGTGATGACCACGCGATTGGGTTTTTCCAGCGCCGCGCGCGAACCGCCGCTGGCGCTGGTCATGTTCACCACCAACTGGCGCGTGCACGGGATGTGGTCGAGCAGGGCGCCCAGTTCCACGCCGGAGATATCCGGGCCGGGCAGGTTGATCTTGTACTCGTAGCCGTCGAAGCTGCCGTGGCCGATCATCATCAGCACGAATGCGTCGTCCGGCTTGGCTTCGCGCGCCACCTGCGCCAGCGCGTTCTGCAAGTTCGCCTTGGTAGCCTGCGGGCCGTAGAGCGTGGTGACCTTGGCGTCCGGACTGGAAGCATGCAGCAGCTTGTCGATCTCTTGCGCCTGCGATGCGAAGCGCTGCTCGTAATCGGGCTCGCCGCCGAGGCCGGCGACGGTGACGTAGAACGTGGCGGCCCGCAGCGACGCGACACCCAACACAGCGATCAACACAGGAGCGGAAGCGTCCTCATACCACACCCCATCTTCGGCGCAGCACCCACTCGGTGCAGCATAGCAGCAGCACCAGGAAGAATACGATCGGCATGTCCCACAGGTCTCTCGTTTCGCGCACCGTGATGCCGGCGTCGGAATAGGAGATGTCTTCGCCCAGCCGGCTGACTTGATCCGGCCGATAGTATTTGCCGCCGGTTTGCGAGGAAAGCTTTTCGAGCAGATCGCGATTCTGCTCCAGATGGAAATTCTCCGCCACGCCGTCTTCGCGCCGGAACGTGACCACGTCGCGGCCCAGTTCCTGCTGGCCGCGCGTGGCGGTGATTTCGGCCACGTAGGAGCCCGCGCTGCCCGGCGTCCCAGTCGGCTGTGTAGACGCCCTGCTCGAGCGAATCGGGATGCAGGTCCACGCTTTGCGACGCTGCCATCGGGTCCGACGATGCGCGCCTGCACCAGCGCGTCGCTGGTGGGCAGATAGGTTGTATCGCGAACCTCGGCGCGCAAATGCACGTGGCCATCATCGTACAGCACGGGGCGAGTGACCGACGTTACCACGCGGGTGGGCGTGTCGCTCACCAGCCAGCGCATCATCTGCCGCCAGAATATTTCGTGGCTCATGTCCTGCACCGGCTGCAGCATTTGCCAGCGCCAGTCGCCGCCGGTGGCGAATACCGCGGTTCGCCCGCGGCCGTAATTTTGCGTGATCAGCAGCGGCAGCTTGGTGCCTGAGGCCGTCATTTCCGCCAGCACCAGCGCGCCTGGTTTGGGCTGTCCGGCTTCCTGAAAATCCATCAGGTAGGGCAGTTTCTTCCAGCGCTCCACGTTGGCGTCGGGATTGTCTTCGATGCGCGTGATCAGGCTGTCGCGGCCGGCCGGCGGTCAACGCAACAGTGGCGGGATCGCGATGGAAGGTGTTCTTGTGATCCGGCAAACGAACGGGCAGCAGATCGGAAAACGGAGGCTTCTCGTAACCGCCGTCGGCCAACGATACCCGGCCGCCCAGGAACAGCAGGCCGCCGCCGCGGCGATCGACGAACTGCTGGATCAAATCCTGCTGCGCGGGCGTGAAATAATTGGCCTCGATGGTGCCGAGAATGATGCCCTGGTAGCTGAACAGATCGTCGACCTTGGTCGGAAAACCGTCCTTCAGTTCGCCTGCCGGCGCGCCGTTCGGCACCTGCACGTAGAGCTTGTTCTGGGTGGTGCGGACTACTGTATACAGCGAGATGCTCTTGTCGTCTTCCACCGCGCGGCGGATGAACTTGAAGTCCCAGCGCGGCTCGCCTTCCATATACAAAATTTTCGGCGTGGCGTTGTCAACGTAGAGGACTCGCGTGAGTGCGTTGTTATTCTTGTTTTCTTCCTGCGGCAGAGCGGTCGATGGCGAATTGCAGGTTCTTCACTCCGGCTTCTCCGGCGTTGAACAGCACCGTTTCGGTTTGCGCGGCGCCGTCGCCCTCTAGAACAATGTCGCGCTCGGTCAGAATCTTTCCGGAATCGCGCACTACGCAGCCGTGCTTTCTCGCCTTTCAGTCCCCACTGATGGAACGTGACCTGGGCCTGGAGGCGCGATTTTGCGAGCGAGCGCGACGGCAACTGGACGTCGGTGACTTCGATATCGTGCGCCATGCGCTCGCGGCCGAAGCCGACGGTGTGAATGGGGATGCGCTGCCGCTTGATGTCGGAGATGGTGTCGAGATCGATGCCGCCGCTGTTGTCAGCGCCATCGCTCATCAGAACCACGGCGCCGATGGGCAGCGTTGCCGAATCGGCCAGCACCTCCTTCAGCCCCTCGCCGATGTGCGTGGCGGGCAAGGAGGCGGTCAGCTTGTCGGGGCTTTCAATGCGTTCCAAATGATCGCCCAGCCGATAAAGTCTCACTTGAAATTTGCTCTTCAAGCTCTTGAGGAGACCGCCGTTGAGCGTCGCGAGCACCTGGTCTTTGCGAGAGTGGCCGTCCTCTTCGGTCGCCATGCTTTTGCTGTCGTCAATCACCACCGCGACGATGTTCTGCTGCGGCCGAAGCGTGGCGATACTCAACGCGGGCTGCCACAACAGGAAAAGAAGCAGGCAGACCAGCAAGCTTTGCAGGATCCAGACCACGGCGCTGCGCGGACCGCGCATGGTGGGCGCAATGGCGCGGCGGCGGCTCCAGATCACCCAGCCGAGGCCGGCCGCGGCGATGAGCAGCAGCAGCGCGAGCGTCCACACTGGCCACTGACCGAGAAGCACGAAACTGCCTTTGGCGAAGACAGTGGGCGGATACTTAAAAAGAAACTCAAACATCGGATCGGGGCACTACGGACCGCCGGGGCGGTGGAACCACAAACTGCTGGAAACACACTCGCGCGGCGGCATGACGGAGCACCGGACTGGCCACGAACGCTGCACGATCGAGCATGGAGATTTCCAGCGCTCTCAGCATATCATGCTACTTAATGTTAGGTGTCTCGCGCTGCAACTTCGGTTACACAAATCTGACGGCAACGCGAGCCGAACGGTCTTGTCACGGTTGCCTGCGCCACAGCGCAGTTGAGAATGGCAGCCGCGCCGTTCGATTCGAAAAACATGCCATTGTTGTATGGGTATGTTTCAATAGAAATTACAGATTCCATGGGCTATTGGGGATTTAAATTCCGCAGGGACCGCCGGGCGCTGAACCGCCGCGCGAGAGAGTGGCGCATGATTCTGGGCGGGGTCGCTGTCCACGGACCACCCCGTGATGGCGCACATCATCCCGATCCGCCGCTGCAATTTGTCCTGTACGTACTGCAATGAGTACGACGATTTCTCGAAGCCCGTGGCGGTGGAGACGATGACCGAGCGGCTGGATCAACTGGCAGATCTGGGAACCGCGATTGTGACCTTCAGCGGCGGCGAGCCGCTGCTGCATCCCGAGCTGGACCGGCTGATTGCGCACGTGCGCAGGCGCGGCATGCTGGCCGGGATGATCACCAATGGCTATCTGCTCACGCCGCAGCGCGTGAATCAATTGAACGACGCCGGCCTGGATCACATGCAGATCAGCATCGACAACGTGATGCCGGACGACGTGTCGAAAAAGAGCCTGAAGGTGCTGGACAAGAAGCTGCAGATTCTTTCCGAGTACGCGCTGTTTCACGTGAACATCAATTCGGTGCTGGGCGGCGGCATTCACAATCCCGAAGATGCGCTGGTGGTGGGAAAGCGCGCGCTGGAGCTGGGATTTCACTTCGACGGTCGGGATCATTCACGATGGCGAGCGGGCAACTGCGGCCCATCGGCCAGCGCGAGCGCAAGGTGTTTCTCGGCGATGAAGAATTTCGAGAAGAAGAATTTCTCGCAGATCAATTACTACCAGGACGATATTGCGAACGGCCGCCCCAGCCATTGGCGCTGCCGCGCGGGATCGCGGTATCTGTACATTTGCGAAGACGGCCTGGTGCACTACTGCTCGCAGCAGCGCGGCTATCCGGCCAAGCCGCTGGCAGAATATACGGTTGATGATGTTCGGCGCGAATACTTGACCGAGAAGAGCTGCGCTCCGATGTGCACCATTTCGTGCGTGCGGCAGATTTCGTATTTCGATTTCTGGCGCGGCCGGCAAACCATCGCGAGCACCGCGCCGGCGACCACCGAGCATGAGCCGCTGGTGCAGATCCAATCCAGCGGAAATTAACAGAGAGCGGAAGCCGTCTCCTAGCCGCTCGCATAGCGGCGCGACAGGCCAAGAGTGTTGCGCCACGGTTTCTAGTTCGGACTCGGCTTTTCCACCTTATCGATTACCATCACGTCAACCAGAGCTTTGGTCGTTCCCATTTTGAGCCCCAGTTGCTGCTGCATGGCGGCGAAGAGATCTGGCGGCGCGTCAGGGTCCGGTACGGACGGTGCGCCATTGGGTGCAGGTCCTCCACCGAAGCCGCTTCTCTGCGACGGATCTGGTGTCCACTTCAACAGGAACGAATAGCGTGTATCGCCCAGACCAGTCTGGTCCACCACTGGCTGTTCCATGAACTGAGCCTGCATCACGCTGGCGAATTCCGCGATGGTTGCGTTGCGAACGTTGAAACCGCGCTGCGGCATTCCCCCGAATCCGGGAATTGGCAACTTGCTGTTCTCTTCCTTCTTAATCTTCTCGCCACCCTTCGCCACGGTAATCGCGTAGACGGACAGTTCTTTCTTCTCGTGATGGAATGTGAGGTTAAACCGGTCCGCCAGCAGTTTCTGGAGCATGGCTTTCATCTGGTTGACACTAGGCATGCCGGGGACACTGGGTTTGGCCGAAAGGTCGAACTTTTCCGAATCCACCCAGGCAGGCGCACCGATGACCTGCCTTGGATGCATGTCGTAGGCGAATTTGATCAGGTCGGAAAGGTTCGTGTTCAGCGTGTTGAACATGCCGCTTCGGTTCACCGTGATTCCCCAGCCCGGCCGGTTGGGATCCGATGGTTTGATGGTGGCGACTTCGAACTCCGGTTTCGCCTTTTCGTCCATCATTTTCGGCGGTGGAAGAGGCTCGGGAATGGTCCAAGCGGTGTCCGGAGTCGCTTTGACCAGCGTCAATGGCAGCGGCGGTCCCTGCGTCCACGTCCCGGTGATCGTGGTTCCATCCGCGCTGAGTTTCCCCTCGTAGTTGCCATTGATGGGAGCGATCGCGATCTTCAGTGTTGAACCGCTCTGCGTGACCGTGGTGGCTGGTATCGGCTGTCCGCCCTGATCGATGCTGAACATCTCTGCCTTGAGACGGTCGGCATCGGTAGTAGAAATCTTGATTACGATTCGCAGCTCCCCCTTGGGGGCCTGCGGTATCTTCAACGCGCCCTGCCATGTACCGGTCATGGTCTGAGCAAATGCCGTGCTGCCTGGCAAGGCTGCCAGGGCAACGATCCATAGCATCAGCTTTTTCATCGGGAACCTCCTCGAACCAGGATTAAACCCCGCTCATCCCGGGTTGGGGCGATGGGTCCTCTGCGCGGCACAGCGCGTTGGCTTTATCGCGTTTCAGAAGATGCTGGACTAGAATCGGAGTACACGATCGGCATCTTCACTCGATCGTTTCCAATTATTCTACTGCCTTTTGTCGAATACGAAGTTGTAATATTGCGGACCGTGGTCCAAACGTCAGGCGAACCGGTTTCGCGGCAAAGGACTCGGGTATGGGCGGAGGATTAGCTGAGCGCTTGGTCGAGGTCGGCGATAATGTCGTCCACCGCTTCGATGCCGGCGCAGAAGCGCACCAGGCCGTCGCTGATTCCCATGCGCTGGCGCTGCTTGGGCGCGATCTCGCGATGCGAGGCAATGGCCGGGTATGACAGCAAGCTGTGAACGTCGCCCAGCGAAGTCCCACGCACCACCAGTTTCAGTTTGTCCATGAAGCGGAATACGTCTTCTTTCGCCGCGTCCTTGAGTTCGAACGAGACCAGCGCGCCAGTACAGCCCTTCGGGAAGCAGACGGCGAATAACCGCCGCGTCGGGATGCGTGCGGATCGGCCAAATAATGCACGCGCGCGACCCGAGGATGGGATTGGAGCCAGGTTGCGATGCGGCACGCATTCGTACATTGCCGCTCCATGCGCAGCGCGAAGGTCTTGATGCCGCGCATCGCCAGATAACTGTCGAAAGGTCCCAGCACCGGGCCCAGAGTGCGCGAAAGCGTTCGCACGACATCGGCGTGCGCTTCATCGGTGACCACTACGCCGCCCAGCACGTCGCCATGCCCGGCCAGGAACTTCGTCAAGCTCTCGACCACCAGATTTGCGCCATGCTCGATGCGGCGCACCAGCAGCGGCGTAGCGAAGGTATTGTCCACCAGCAGTGCCGCGCCAGCCTCCGCCGCCAGTTCCGCGAGCAGATCCAGATCGCCCACGCGCAGCAGCGGATTCGAGATGGTCTCCACGACGATGCAGCCGGGCTTCGATTCGGCGATCTTGCGCTCCACGGCCGCCAGATCGCAGATGTCGACGAAATCGACGGTCACGCCCAGCGGCTCCAGCACCTGGGTCAGCAGGGTGGTCGTCGCGCCATAGAGCGCATTGGCCGCCAGCACCGATTTACGCCGATCCGTCAGCGCCGCGAGCAAAGCCACGTGAAGCGCCATCATGCCCGACGAACACACCTGCGCGCTCGCGCCCGACTTCGAGCTCGGTCAGCAGTTCTTCGAGGCCCGCGCGCGTGGGGTTATCGTAGCGGCCGTAGCAAAAGCCCGGCTCTTCGCGGCCCAGCACGCGATCCAGTTTGGCGGTGTCTTCGTAAAGATAGGTGGTCGCCGTGTAGATGGGCGTGGATGACGGAACGAAAGCGCCCGGCGCGTCGGGATTCCGCTTCCGGTCGCCTGCGTGAACAGCTTTGGTTTCGGTTTTCATAGCAATTCGCCTCACTTCCTCTTCCAGCGGGTACCTTCTTTAGTGTCCTCCAAGATGATCCCGGCGTCGAGCAGCTCTTGCCGGATCTGAGTCGGACCGCCCGAAATTGCGGGCTTTTTTGGCGGCGGCGCGTTCGGCGATCAGCTCCTCGACGCGCGCGTCGGAAAGGCCACCCGTCGGCTTTGGTCGGCTCCAGCACGGCGAAAATCCGGTCGAATCGGTCGAGCAGATCCAGCGCCGGCGCGGTGTTGCCTGCGCGAAATTCGCCCGCGTCCATGGCGGTGTTGGCGTCGCGCACGAATTCGAACATCGCGGCCAGCGCTTCGGCCGTGTTGAGATCGTCATCCAGGCTTTCTTCGAACTGGCGGCCTGCCGCGTGAGTCCGCTCCAGGATCGCTTCGTTCACGCCCTCCGGATATTTGTCGGTCTCCAGGCGCAGTTTGAAGTTTCGCAGCCGCTCGATGGCGGTGGCCGCCGCCTTCAGCCCATCGAACGTGAAGTTGAGCTTCTTGCGATACGGCACCGACGCCAGCAGATACCGCACCACTTCCGGCTGATAGCCCTCTGCCTGCAGATCCCGCAGCGTATAGAAATTCCCGGCCGACTTCGCCATCTTCTGCGACTCGACGTTGAGAAATTCCGAATGCAGCCAGAAGCGCGCGAAGGGCTTGGAGGTGATCGCTTCCGACTGCGCGATTTCGTTCTCGTGATGCGGAAAGATCAGATCCACGCCGCCCGCGTGGATGTCGAGCGTCTCGCCCAGATACTTCATCGCCATCGCGGAACATTCGATGTGCCAGCCCGGCCGCCCCGGGCCGATCCCGCTTTCCCAAAACACTTCGCCATCCTTGGGCGCCTTCCATAAAACGAAATCGCGGGCGTTGGCTTTGTCGTATTCGTCCACGTCCACGCGCGCGCCGGCGCGGATGCCGGTGAAATCGTTGTGCGAAAGCTTGCCGTAGCCGGGGAACTTCGCGATGCGATAGTAAACGGACCCGTCGCTCTGGTAGGTGAAGCCGCGCTCGGCGAGCTTTTCGATGGCGCCCACCATTTCCGGAATATGCTCGGTCGCCTTCACCATCCGCTCGGGCCGCTGCAGGCGCAGCGCGGCGGTGTCTTCGAGAAACGCCTCGGTGTACTTGGCGGTGTATTCGGCGAGCGACTTGTGCTCGGCCGCGGCGTTGCGAATGATCTTGTCGTCCACGTCGGTGATGTTCATGACGTGGTCCATCTGGTAGCCGCGATAGATCAGCCAGCGGCGCAGAATGTCCTCGAAGGTGAAGGTCCGCAGGTTGCCGATGTGGGCGTAATTGTAGACCGTTGGGCCGCAAGTGTACATGCGCACGATGTTGTCTTCGAGCGGCTGAAAAGGCTCCACTTGCTGGGTCAGAGTGTTGTAGAAACGAAGGGCCATTATAAAGTTGAACTCTCATGGTACCCCAGGCTTTGCCTGTTGACCTGCCACCGGGTTTTAGACGCTGATCAAGCTTCACCGCTCTGAGCGTTGATCCGATTCCCGGCCCAGGAGCGATCCAACCGAAGTTCTGACAAAACCGCCCGTCGAATGACAAATACCGCCGGTACTTAGTACTAATGGGACGGCAATAAATATTTGCAAAAACGGAGCACGGCATGTTATAAACGTTTTCCTTAATTATTTAACCCTAAGATTCATGAGAACACACTCCAAAGGCGCGGAGACTATGCTACAACTCCGCAGATTATCCGCTATTCTCGCTGCTTTAGCTCTATTCGCAATAGGTGCAAGCGCACAATCCTGGTCTCTACTCTCGCCATCTGGCACCGCGCCCGCGGCCAGAGGCTTTCAAGGTACGACGGGGGTCTACGATCCGGCCAGCAATCGCATGATCGTTTTCGGCGGCCGCGACACCAATGGAAACAACCTGAACGATGTCTGGGTTTTGACGAATGCCAACGGCTTGGGCGGCGCAAGCCAGTGGATCAATCTGATCGCCAATGGAGATTCAGCCTCGCCGCCTGCCCGCTCCGGGCACTCGGCCGCCTACGACACAGCGAACAACCGGATGATCATTTTCGGCGGTTGCTCGGGCTCTTGTGCGCCCGCGCTGAACGATGTCTGGGTGCTGTCGAACGCGAATGGACTGGGAGGTGCTCCGGCGTGGTCACAACTCAGTATCGGCTCGGCCCCGGCAGCCCGCACCAACGCTGCCGCGGCCTACGACCAGACCCGCAATCAACTGATTCTTTTCGGCGGCCAGGATGGGTCCGCCAATCCTTGTTCGACCTTTTCCGACGTCTGGGTGCTTGGCAACGCCAACGGGCTCGGTGGTTCGCCGGTGTGGATGTCCCCGCAAATAATCAATGGCGTCCAGCTCCCGTCCGGGCAAAATGCCGCATCGGCTGTCTACGACGCCGTCCGGGGCGTGATGACAATCTTCGGGGGAACCGGCATGGTAAACGGCGTCTGCACTGTCTCGAACGCCGCCTGGCAACTCTCCAGCAACCAACCGGGCGAATTAGCTTCCTTGGCTATCTGGAACAACATTACGCCCGAAGGCGCTCCCGGCTCGCCTTCCGCCCGATCGTTTGCCGCAGGGATCTACGATGGCACGGGCGGACGGATGTTGCTGTTTGGAGGCGCCGACGGTTCCGGAAATTACTTGAACGATGTCTGGGCCCTGTCCAATGCCACCGGGTTGGGCAGTCCTCAGTGGGCCATGCTAAATCCAACGGGCGGACCACCCTCGGCTCGCAGCAGTCAGGCCGCGAGCTTCGACTCCTCCAACCAACGAATGACAATATTCGCCGGCAGCGGCGCGAGCGGCGTTCTCAACGATAGCTGGGTATTAGCATCTCCTGGAATCTCCGGGCTCTCGTGCAGTGCCATAGCGGGAAATCCAAATATTGTTCGCTCCGCGGGAATCGCCGAACGGGTAGGTGACCTGGTGCTGAACTGTACTGGCGGTACGCCAACACTGCAGGGGCAGCCCATCCCGCAATACACCTTGCAGTTAACACTCAACACCAATATCACCAGCCGCGCGCTGCCCGAAGCAGCCAACCTTTCCGAAGCTCTTCTGGATATCGATGAGCCATTTCCGGCTTCACCAGAGCCGTCGTTTGCTGTTCCGGTTCCGGGTGCTCCTTCGCAAATTCTGTGTACGCCGTTAGGGGCAGCCTGCCTGGAGACCGGCACAGGAGGTGCGCCCAGTCCTTATCAAACTCAACCCAACATTTTTGCAGGAACACAAATCAGTGCGAATTCGCTGAGCTGGAATATTCCGATCGACCCTCCGGGCGTGAACGCCACCCGCATCATCCGGCTTTCCAACGTCCGCGCGAATGCCTCCGCCCTGGGCGCAGGGTCGACGTTGTCGCCAACCATGATACAAGCGACCGTAGGAATCCAAGGCTCCCCCGCAGTGCCCATAGCCAGTCCGCAGCAAGCTGTAGCGATCGGCCAGCCGGGAACTGTGGTGACCGTCAACGCCAGCAGTCCCATCTCGCAATGCGTTCCCCACAATGCCGCGCTGTTCGGAGGTTCTGGCACAGCCGCCTTTGACTTCAGTACACAGGTTCAAGAGAGCTTTCTTGCCGATTTTAAATTCAGAAACTACGGCACAATTCTGTCCGGACCAATCTTTCCGCCGCAACTCGCGGAGCAGAACGTATTTGGTTTCGTGTACAGCACGGAAAGCGGCTTTTATTCACCGAACCTGTTCACCACCGCTCCAACGCTCGGGCTGGCGGACTCGGGAACGCGCATTCGCGTGGAGTTTCAAGGGGTGGGTTCTGGAACGCACCTTTTCGTTCCGATCACCGTCAACACTCAGGCGCTCAACTGTAATCCTCTGGACCCATCGTGCAATTTGGGTGAATTACAGCTCGTCCAGGCGGACCAGAACGGGAGTTCACCCGCGGGATATGAGCCCGTACTCGCTACAGAAACGATCGGAACCACGCCGGTTGCCGAAGCCAATTATTCAGGCTCCTTCGCGTATGCCATTTACGAGGTCATCAAATCCAGTCCCAATCTTGTGGAGCACGCGGCGATTCCGGTCGCGGTGGCATTCAGCGGTGCAATCCCGCCCGCCGGAAGCGTCACCGTGGAGACATCTTTGGCTCCGCTCAGCAGCGTCACGGCGGCCGACCCTTCCGCGCCGCTGCCGCGATTTGTCGACGCAGGCACACCGCAGCCCGCCTACGCGATCAATAGCTGCCCCTGCACGTATTCTTTGACGCCGTCCAGCGCGAGCATCGCAGCCTCCGGGGGCAGCGGATCGTTTGCCGTAACCACGTCCCAGCAATGTCCCATTCAGCCGGCGAGCCAGGCGACCTTCGTGTCGATCACCGTGGCCGGCTCCGTGGTCGATTACTGGGTAGCTCCGAATCCGCTGCCTTACCCCCGCACAGCACTCGTTGTGGTGGGCGGGCAGACTTTTACGCTATTGCAAGCGGCAGCCACTCTGACCTTTACGCCCTCCCAACTGAAGTTCACGTCGGGCCCTGTCACCGCGCCGCCGGCTCAGGCCGTGAACGTCTCGGGATGGCAAGGCTCATTCATCGTGTCCGTAAACGTGCCATGGGCCACGGTGACACCCAGTTCCCAGCAACTTCCGGCGACGTTGACAGTGGCGGTGAGCCCGGTTGGCTTACAACCCGGGAATTACGGCGCCACGATTACGGTAAATGTAAACGGGTCGCTGGCCACTTATTTCTTTCAGTACGAAGTGATGGCTCTTCCATCGCTGGTGGCGGTGCCGGCGCAGCTGACCTTCAGTTATTCCGGTGGAGCACCGCCGCCTTCGCAACAACTGGAAATCTACTCGACCAGCCCAGTAGTGTTTCAAGCTTCCGGGAGCGGTTTTGTTTCGGTGACGCCGGGATCTGGCACGACCACGCAAGAAGTAACGGTCTCGGTGGACCCCTCCACGCTCGGGCCTGGAGCGCACTCGGGCAGCGTGACAGTGACAGCCAGTGGAGTGACCAACAGTCCTCTCGTAATTCCTATAACGCTGAATGTCGTGTCCACGGGCCCGCAGTTCACCTCCGCCAGCGTGGTGAATGCGGCCAGCTTCCAGGGGGGGCCGCTAGCCCCAGGCAGCTTGTTCACTATCTTCGGGGCCAACCTCGCCCACAGCCAGGCTTCCACCAAGGGTCTGGAGTTACAAACCTCTCTCGACGGCGTGTCCATGTCCATCGCCGGCATTTCCGTGCCCTTGCAGTTCGTCAGCCCGGGGCAAATCAATGCGCAAGTGCCTTACGAAGTAGCCCCGGGGCAGCAGCCGCTGGTGGTGACCTCCAACGGAATGTCCACACAACTACAGGTGACCATCCTCCCGTCGGCGCCCGGGATCTTCCTGGTGAATGGACGTGGAGCGATTTTGAACCAGGATTCCAGCCTGAACTCTCAGCAGAACCCTGCGGTGTCAGGGTCCGTTGTGCAGGTGTTCTTCACAGGACAAGGATCGGTAAGCCAGCCGGTGGTCAGCGGCAGCCCTGCGTCGTTGACAACGCTCTCCTACACGAGCGCGACTACAACCGCGACGGTCGGGAACGAGGCTGCCACGGTGACCTTTTCCGGCCTGGCGCCGGGACTGATCGGGGTCGGCCAAGCCAATGTGCAGGTGCCGAGCCTTCCGACGAGCGACTATCCCTTGGTGCTGACAGTGAATGGCGTATCTTCGAACAGCGTCACCATGGCGGTGAAAACACCCTAGCTCGAGGATTATTGAAACGAAACCCTCGTAGCCCCGGCTCGCCGTTGGCCCACCGCCTGGCGGGACGCGAAACTTTTGCGGGCGTCCAGCGGAGAAGCATTACGATCGGAGCATATGCTCCAGGCGGGCGTCCATCTCCTCCTCCTCAATCAACTGGCCCTGATCCGCTTGAGCGATGCCCTCGCGCACGGCAGCACGAAAGCGGGCATCCTCCTGAAGCAAGCGCAACGCCGCATCTTTGACCAGCCGTTCGGCGTCCATGCCCGCGGTAGTTGCAATTTGAGTAAGCCGCGCTTCTTGCTCCGGAGTGAAATGGATTTCGATCGCCTTCAGATTACGCCAAACGGTTACCGGAGGCAATTCCGCTTACAGTGAAATAGTGCATTTTGAACTCATCGCCGAGTGCCCCGCCACCGGCGCGCGCGCCGGCCGCATCCACACCGCGCACGGCATCATCGAAACGCCCGTCTTCATGCCGGTGGGCACGCAGGCCAGCGTCAAGGGCGTCATGCAGCGCGATCTGGCGGAGCGAACTCGACGCCCAAATAATCCTGGCCAACACCTATCACTTGTTCCTGCGCCCCGGCCACGAGCTGATCCGCAAACTCGGCGGGCTGCACAAATTCATGTCGTGGCCGCGCGCCATCCTGACCGATTCCGGCGGATTCCAGGTCTTCAGCCTGAGCGACCTGCGCAAGATCTCCGAAGACGGCGTGCTGTTCCGCTCGCACCTGGATGGCGACGCGCACCTGTTCACGCCCGAATCCACGGTCGATGTCCAGCTCGCGCTCGGCAGCGACATCATGATGCCGCTCGATGAGTGCCTGGAATATCCCGCCAGCCATGAGGCCGCGAACCAGGCCATGCGCCGCACGGTGCGCTGGGCGCAGTCCGCGTACCAGTACTTTTTGCGCCGAGCGGAGGAAACGGGCTCGGCGTCCGCACTATTCCCGATCGTGCAAGGCTCCATGTTCGCCGACCTTCGCCGCGACTGCGCCACCGAACTGCTGGAACTCAACGCCCCCGGCTATGCGATCGGCGGCCTTTCGGTCGGCGAACCCCGCTCGCTCAGCATGGAAATGACCGAGGCGACCACGCCCCTGCTTCCCGCGCGATCGGCCGCGCTATGTCATGGGCGTCGGCATGCCGGAGGAGCTGCCCGAATACGTGGCCCGCGGCGTCGACATGATGGACTGCGTGCTGCCCTCCCGCAACGCCCGCAACGGCTGCCTTTTCACTTCCACCGGCCGCGTGATCATCAAGCAGGCCCGCTACAAAGACGACCCCGCCCCGCTTGATCCCAACTGCGGCTGCCTCACCTGCCGAACCTACTCGCGCGCCTACCTGCGGCACCTGTTCCAGGCGGGCGAAATGCTCTTTTCTACCCTTGGGACCATCCACAATTTGAAGTACTACCTTGACATGATGCGCCAAATGAGGGAGGCTATACTGCTTGGGAGATTTCGGGCCTATTTGGACAGAGCCCGCAATTCGGCGGTAGAATCTAGTTAGATCCGTTCCGCCGCTGTACTCCTTGAAGTAATTTCCAATATTCCAATGACGATTGGCTTGTGTGATACTCGGAAACGGAACAATCGTCCGTGACCATGACCTACCTCGCGTTCTTGATGCTCCAAACAGTCCAGCGGCAGCAGCAGCCCGATCATGGGACTGCTTCTTCCCCTGGCTCTGGTGGCGATTTTTTACCTGCTGGTCTTCATGCCGATGCAGCGCCAGAAGAAGCAGCAGCAGCAGATGCTGAAGACGCTCGAGAACGGCAGCCAGGTGCTGACCACGGGCGGAATCGTAGGCACTATCGTCAGTGTGAATTCGGATGATACGCTGACATTGCGCGTCAAGCCCGACAACCTGAAGCTGCAAGTGGCGCGCAGCGCGGTGGCGAGCTTGATCACCGAGGAAAAGAAGAGTTGAGAGGCCGCCGCAGCGAGACTGTAATCATGTCTCGCAATATCAAAATCAGGTTCGGCATCATCGTGGCGGTTATACTGGTCTGCCTGTACGGCGTGATCGGCATTCCCAAGTCCAAGGACGAGCTGCTCGCCAACTGGAAGAAGAACATCCACCTGGGGCTCGACCTGAGCGGCGGGACCCAACTGGTGATGCAGGTTCAGCTTCAGGATGCCTTCAAGGCCGTCCGCCGACAACGTGATCGAAGGTCTGACGCAGGAGCTGCAAAAGGACAACATTACTCCTACCAGCCAGATCACCCGCAACGACCCGGCGACGCTCGAGGATGCCGATAAAATCGAGATCGACGTCAAGGGCATTCCGAGCGACAAGAGCGGCATGTTCCGCAGCATCGTCAACGACCAGTTCCCGCAATGGGTTGCCACCGCGCTGAACTCCACCGACTATAAGCTCACCATGAAGCCCAGCGATGCCATCAAGCTGGACGACGACACGATGAGCCAAACCATGGCCACCATCGAGCGCAAGATCAATGCCCTGGGCTTGGCGGAATCATCGGTGCAACCTACCGGACGCAGCGATGCAGAGGCGGAACTGCTGATCCAGCTCCCCGGCGTCGACGATCCGGCGCACGTCAAGCAGATTGCTGCAAACGCAAGCCCAGCTGGAATGGGACGAAGTGATCGATGGGCCGTTCACAGCCGCGAAGAAGCGCTACTCCAAGCACGGCGGCATTCTGCCATTGAACACTAAGCTGGTGCCCACCGCGGTACGCGGCGGCGCAGGCGAGCTGGTATCTGGTAGTCGCGCATCCCGGTGGTGCGCGGCACCGACATCCGGGACGCCAGCGCGGCCGCCGGCGATTTGAATAGCTGGGAAACAAACTTCGTCCTCACTCAAGAAGCCGCCAAGAAGTTCGGCGCCTACACCGAGGCCAATATCGGCCAGCGCGCCGCCATTGTGGTGGATGGCATGGTGATCAGCGCGCCCACCATTCAAAGCAAGATCACCGACACGGGCAGAATCACCGGCGCCGGCAGTCAGGAAGAAGCGGCGGATCTAGCTTTGAACCTGCGCGCCGGATCGCTGCCCGCCGCATTGACCATTGAAGAAGAGCGGACCGTGGGTCCCGTCGCTCGGCGCCGATTCCATCCGGGATGGTTTCGCGGCCGGCATCGCGGGCGTAGTCGCCGTGGTGTTCTTCATGCTGTTCTACTACCGGCGCTCGGGGATCAATGCTACCCTCGCGCTGATTCTCAACGCGGTTATTTTGATTGCGGCGCTGGCCTATTTCGACGCTACTTTAACTCTGCCCGGCATCGCCGGCATCATTCTTACCATCGGTATGGCGGTGGATAGCAACGTTCTGATCTTTGAGCGCATCCGCGAAGAACTGCGCGCCGGCAAGGCCGTGCTGGCCGCCGTGGATGCGGGCTTTTCCAAGGCTTTCTTGACCATTATCGACACGCACGTTACTACCGTGGTATCTTGTGCGTTTCTGTTCATCTTTGGAACCGGCCCGGTGAAGGGCTTTGCGGTTACCCTGGTGATCGGCTTAGGCGCTAACCTTTTTACGGCTGTCTTTGTGTCCCGGACGATCTTCGACTGCGGAACTGTCCGGCAAGCGGCAGGTAGCGGCCCTCAGTATTTGAGAGATGAACATCTAGGAGATTTTTAACAACGCGGGAACTGTTTCCCCTATGCTGGTGTCTAACTTTATCGGATGCTGGCGCTGCGACTGGTGACATGGAATTTTTCAAGCACTCAGATTTTGACTTTCTCGGCAAAAAGTGGCCGTTCATCATCCTCTCCCTCATCCTCACCGCGGCCGGCTTTATCAGCCTGGCGGTCAAGGGAGGTCCCCGCTACGGCATCGACTTTCGAGGTGGGGCGCTGATCACCGTCAGTTTTGCCAATCGCCCGCCCGTGGACAAAGTCCGCGCCGCGCTGTCCGGCAAGCTTCCCGTGGAAGTACAGGAAGTATCCGGCCAGCCGGAGGACATCATCGGCATCGACGCGCAGGCAGGACCGGCGCTGGCAGGCTTCGCGCCAAAAGGTGATCGAGGGCCTGGATGCCGCCTTCGGCGCTGCCGGCTAACGGCAAGTACAACATCAATTCGGGTGGCGCCGCGGCGCTGGCCGATCGCCTGCGCGATCCGCTGGCGGCCGCGAGTGTTCCGATGACGGATCAGCAATTGCAGACGCTGGCCGCGAACATCATGGACTACCGGACGCACCATGCCGGCCTGATCACACAATCTCGACGATCTGCGTTCCGTACCAGGAGTAACCCCGCAGGTGCTGCACGTACTGAAACAGCAGACGTACCCGGACTCCGTGGCCGTGGTGGGCACCGAAGTGGTGGGCCCGAAGATCGGCGCGGAGCTGCAACGCAAGGCCATTCTCGCCGTGCTCTACGCGCTGGGCGGAATGCTGGTCTACATCGGTTCCGCTTCGAGTGGATCTATGGCGCGGCGGCCGTGATCGCCGTGTTCCACGATACGCATCATTACCATCGGTCTATTTTCTTTGTTCAACAAAGAGATCACTCTGACGGTGGTGGCGGCGTTGCTGACCTTGGTCGGGTATTCGATGAACGACACCATCGTGACGTTCGACCGTATCCGCGAAAATCTCAAGATCCTGCGCCGCGAAGAATTGGAGCCCCTGATCAACAAGAGCATCAACCAGACCCTGAGCCGCACCGTGCTGACCTCGGGTCTGACGCTGCTGACTGCTCTTGCACTGCTCTTCTTCGGCGGCCAAGTACTCAACGGTTTTGCTTTCGCGCTGACCTGCGGCATTATCGTTGGTACTTATTCGTCTGTTTTTGTAGCTAGCCCGATCCTGATCTTCTGGCATAATTTCCTGGAGGGCCGGAAGCGCGGCACCAGAGGCGGTCCGGCTATCGCAGGCCCGCCCGGAAGGCAGCCGGTGGCTCCAGTGGCCGCCGCCGCTGCCAAGACATCCGGTGCGCCTGCTAAAACGTCCAGTGCGCCCAAGGATCGCGCGCGGCGAGGAACCGCCAAGGTGAAATAGGCGGCGAGAGTTTGTATGATGATTTCTGCGCATGCAGGGAAAGTAACATTTGGGAACGAGGTGAGGCATGTTTGAGCAAAGCTTTGTAAGTACCGCGAAAACGAACAAGATCTGGTCTGTGATTCTGTCTTTCGGCGGTGCAGATGATGGTGGTGATCCTGGCTGATTCTGATCCCGCTGATTTACACCGACACGCTGCCCCGTGCTCAGCTAACCAGTTTCCTGGTGGCGCCCGCCGCCGCCTCCACCGCCACCTCCTCCGCCGCCCGCCTGCGCCGCCCAAGGTGGTCAAAGTGATCCCCCGCCAGTTTGACGCCGGCAAGCTGATGGCTCCCAAGACCATCCCCAAAGAGATCGCGAACATTAAGGAAGAGGAGCTGCCGCCCCCGTCCAGCTCCGGTGTAGTCGGCGGAGTGGTGGGTGGAGTTCCTGGCGGAGCACCCGGTGGTGTTCTCGGCGGCGTCCTTGGTGGAATCCCCAGCGCGGCCCCGCCTCCGCCTCCGGTGAAGGAGAAACCGAAAGGGCCGTCGCGTATCCGCGTCGGCGGCAATGTGCAGCAAGCCAACCTGATCCGCAAAGTCACCCCGCTGTACCCGCCGCTGGCCAAGCAAGCCCGCATTCAAGGCGTGGTACGTTTTACCGCCATCATCGGCAAGGACGGCACCATTCAGAATCTGCAATTGGTGAGCGGCCATCCGCTCCTGGTGGAAGCGGCCAAACAAGCCGTTTCGCAATGGCAGTACCGGCCGACGCTGCTGAATGGGGAGCCGGTGGAAGTGGTCACCACGATTGAAGTCAATTTTACGTTGAGCCAATAGAAGTTTAAATTCAACTCGCAGGAGAATCAGATGTTTCTACAATTACACGTGTGGGCGTTCATGCTTTTGCAGGAGGCCCCCGTCAATTTCGACGTGCGCGGGATGTGGGACAACATGGGATGGGCGGCCAAGACTCGTCGTCATCCTGCTGTTCTTCATGTCGGCATGGTCGATCGGTGTTATGATCGATCGCGCCATCGCGTATAACGGCGCCCGCAAGCAGTCGCGCCAGTTCGCCCCCGCCGTGGCGGGAGCGCTGCGCGAAGGCAAACTGGACGAAGCCATCAAGATCGCCGACCGCTTACAACAAGAGCCATCTGGCCAAGGTTGTCGTGGCTGGCTTGCAGGAATTCCGCGCGCATCAACTGAGCGCGGAAATTCCAGGGGAAGATATCGAAGCCTCCAAGCGCGCGCTGGAACGCTCGGAAGCCATCGTGCACGCCGAACTGAAACGCGGCGTTAGCGGCCTGGCGACCATCGGCTCCACGGCTCCCTTTGTGGGCTTGTTCGGCACGGTGGTCGGCATCATTCACGCGTTCCAGGGCATTTCGACGCAGAAGTCCACCGGTCTTGGGCGCCGTGGCCGGCGGTATTTCCGAAGCCCTGGTTACCACCGCTATCGGTCTGTTCGTGGCCGTCCCGGCGGTGTGGGCGTTCAACTACTTCACCAACCGCATCGACGCGTTTGACGTGGAGATGGGCAACTCCAGCTCCGAGCTTCTGGATTACTTCCTGAAGCGCGTGCAGCGCGGAGCCGCGGCCACAAAGTAAGTGATCTGATTGCGAGTTGAATTCGGAAAGAGGCGCGGCCTCCCGTGCCGCGCCTCTCGCTCCGAAAGGAGTTTTCAATGGAAAAGAAGAAAGCGGCTCCGCCCGGTAGCCGACATCAACGTCACGCCCATGGTGGACGTGATGCTGGTGCTGCTCATCATTTTCATGGTCATCACGCCCATGCTCACCAAAGGCGTCAGCGTGGATCTGGTGAAGACCAAGAACCCCATCACCATGCAGGCGGCAGACAAGGAAGACGCCATCGTTGATTTCCGTTACCCGCAACGGCAGCGTGTTTCTGAGCCCGGGCAACCTGAAACTCCAGGCTTCCGACCTTCCCGAAAGAGTGCGCGACCTGCTGACTAACAAGGTCGACAAGACAGTCTATATCAAAGCCGATGCCCGCTCCCGGTATTCGAGTGGTGGAGGACGTGGTGGACAATCTGCGCGCGGCCGGCGTGAACGAGATCGGCCTCATTACCGAAGAGCCGCACGATAGAAGAAACCGGAACAAACGGCAGCCGCTCAGTAGAGAGGCTGACCGCAAGTTTGAATCAAGTAACAAGCGAGGTAACGAATTATGGCAATGGCAGTAGGCGGTAAAAAGGGCGGAGCCAGGTGCGACATCAACATGACGCCGATGATCGACATTCTGCTGGTGCTGCTGATCATCTTCATGGTCATCACGCCACTCACGCCGCATGGTTTGGAAGCATTGGCGCCTGAGCCGCCGGACAAGAAGAATCAGCCGCCACCCGATCAGGACCGCACGGTGGTGATCGTCATCGACAAAGACAAGAAGATGCACATCAATAACGAAGACACCGACATGGAGAAGCTGGGGCCGCGGCTGGAGCAGATCTTCAAAACTCGCGCCGAGCGAGTGGTCTTCGTGAAGGGCGATCCCGATCTTGAATACCAGACCGTGGCTCAAGCTATCGACGTCGCCAAGGGCGCGCAAATGGATAAGGTTGGTCTGATGACGCCCAAGCTGGAAGCCGGCAATTAGCCAGCGTAGAACAAGGTTGTGAAGCCAGGCGCGGCCGGCGCGCCTGAGCTCTGATATCGAAACCCAAGGTCTAACGTTATGAAGAGCACAATATTGGTGGCGGGAATCGGATTGCTGATTCTCTTCGGAACGGGCTGCGACAAACTGAAGTCGCGCGACGCCCTGAATCACGGTGTCCAAGCCTATAAAGGCGCGAAGTACAGCGAGGCCGTGGATTATTTCAAGACGGCGGTGCAACTGGATCCTGACAACACAATGCCGCGCTTGTATCTGGCCACGGCCTATATGAGCCAGTACATTCCCGGGCGCCGACTCGCCGGAGAACGTCCAGCTCGGCAATGAAGCCAAAACCGAGTTCCAGAAGGTTCTGGAGAAGAGTCCGAACGACACCACCGCGCTTGCCTCGCTGGCCTCCCTGGCGTATCAGCAGGCGCAGGGCATGCCGGACCTGGATGCGAAACTGAAGAAGCTGGATGAAGCCAAGGAATGGTACCTGAAGCTGATCGCGGCCGATCCGCAGAACAAGGAAGGCTTCTATAGCCTGGCGGTCATCGACTGGGTGAAGTGGTACGCCGCTCTTGAGCGCGCCCGCGCCGACCTCGGCCTGAAGCCCGAAGAGCCCGGTCCACTGAAGGACAAGAAGGTCAAAGCCGATCTGCAGGCGCAGTATAGCGCCATCATCGAGGACGGCATCAAGAATCTGCAAAAGGCCCTGGACATCGATCCGCAATACGACGACGCCATGGCTTACATGAATCTGCTGATTCGCGAGAGAGCCGATCTGGACGATACGCCCGAACAGTACAAGGCCGACATCGACACCGCCGACAAGTGGGTGCAGAAGGCGCTCGACACCAAGAAGATGAAGGCGCAGAAGGCGGCAGCCGCGGCGCAGCAAGGCGGCATCACCGCGGAAGATCAGAAGTAAAACATCTCAGCTAGAGCAAGCGGATGGGCTTGCTCTTTCGCTCCGTCACCTGCCCGATGCGATAAGCGTCGGGCATTTTCTTTTCCAGCGACGCGGCATCGCGCTCCGGCAGCGCGATCAGCAACCCTCCGGATGTTTGCGGATCGTACAGCAGATCGTCGAACTCGGAATTTCCTTCCACGCAAGACGACGCGAACTCGCGATTATTCTTAAGCCCGCCCGGAATAGCGCCCAGCCGCGCGTATTCCAGCGCGCCTGGCAGAAACTGAACCGCCCGCGGATCGATCTCGATGGTCACCTTGCTCCCCAGCGCCATCTCGCGCGCGTGGCCGATCAACCCGAATCCCGTCACGTCCGTGCAGGCATGCGCGTCGCCTGCCAGCATCGCCTCGCAAGCCTCCCGATTCAGCTGCAACATGGACCGCGCGGCAGCCTCCACATCGGCATCCTTCGCGATTCCCTGCTTCAGCGCCGTCGCGATCACGCCCGTTCCGATGCGTTTGGTGAACACCAGCGCATCGCCCGGACGCGCGCCCGCGTTCGTCAGGATGCGGTCGGGATGGATCATGCCCGTGACGGCATATCCGAACTTGATCTCCTCGTCTTTTACGCTATGGCCGCCCAGCAGCGCGCAATCGGCTTCGTGAATCTTCTCGGCGCCGCCCTTCAGGATCTCCGCCAGATCGTCCAGATCGCCGTTGGCCGGCCACGCGAGAATCGAAAGCGCCGAGATCGGCTTGCCGCCCATCGCGTAAACGTCGCTGAGCGCATTGGCCGCCGCGATCGCGCCGAACGTGTAGGGATCGTCGACGATGGGCGTGAAGAAATCGACGGTCTGCACCAGGGCGCACTCCGGCGTCAGCTTGTACACGCCGGCATCGTCGGCGGTATCAAACCCGACCAGCACGTTTTCGTTCGCCCAGCGCGGGATCCGGGCGAGCACTTGGTCCAAAACCTTTGGACTCAGTTTGGCCGCTCAACCGGCCGCGGAAGTTTGGGCGGTCAGATGACCTTTTGTTGTGGGCACGAGACCAGCATACAAGAAGACACAAGAGATCGCCGGGCACGATCCGCGCTGCTTCGGCAGGTGGCGAGAAAGGCGTTCATCTCGCGCAACCCATCCGTTTCGTTCGACAGAAAGACAGAATGATTGGCACGCGGCAATCGCCCCCCGCGCCGAAGGCACTCTGCTTTCGCCTGGGCTGGTGCTCCAGTGCTGTATGGTTACGCCGGCTTCCGGAGTCGCCCCGCATGCCCCGCCCTGACGACTATAAGCCGGATTTCCCGCCATCCTACACGGTCCACATTTCACCGGCGAAAAGCGAAAACGGCAGCGTAGAGGTGGTTCAAATGGCCATTTCGCTACTTCCGCGCCGCCCGAAATAGCGCAAAAACCGCGCCCTGCGGATCCGCCAGCATCGCTATCCGCCCCACGCCTTCAGAGTCCATGGGACGAAGCACAACCCTCGCGTTCATGTCCTTGGCCTTTTGAAAGGTCTTATCCACATCCGCCACCGCAAAATAGAGGAGCCAATGCGGGGGGTCCTTCGGATTGTTCCGATGCGCCGGCGGAACGCCGCCGATGTAATTTTCGCCATTTACGATGTGGAGGTAGCCGGACCCCTCCCCCTCGCCCGCCTTCAGCTTCCATCCGAACAAACCTTCGTAAAACGTTTTCGCGCGCGCCTGGTCCGGCGTGATCAGATCCGTCCAGCAAAACGAGCCCGGTTCGCCCGTCACGCCCATACCGATTCGCTTCTTTCCTTCCCATAGCGAGAAGAATGCGCCGGTGGGGTCCTGAATCAGGGCCGCTCTGCCCCGATCCATCACATCGAAGGGCGCCTCCACCACTTTTCCCCCGAGTTCGGCGGCCTTCTTCGCCGCTTCATCGGCGCTCGCGACGGCGACGTACAGATGCCAATGCGGCGGCACACCCGCCGCAGTTTCGCTCGGACTGATAGCGAATGCGCCCGCGGCAACGCGGCCCTCCAATTCCAACAAAGTGTAAACCTCACCCGGACGGGTTGGAACGTCCCGCACAGTCCAACCGAAAAGTGCGGAGTAGAAACTCTTCGCGGCATTCTGATTTGAGGTTGCCAGCTCAATCCAGGAAAAATCGCCCGCGGCATACTGTTCCATAGTCGGCATGACTGGATTATAGTTCAGTATCGGCAAAGTACGGCCTATGATGGAAAGAGATGACGGAAATGGTGGCGCTATTATGACTTCTCGCATCCTGCTCCTTCTCTCTCTTGCCCTCGCCTGCACCGCGCAGCAAGGCCCTCCCGAAAACCCGATCCCCCCGGAAATCCCGCAAGAGGTTCGGCTGCCGAACGGCAAGCTACAACGTGAAGAAATCCTCCAGGCGGATTATAAAAAGAATCTTGAAGACGCCCGCGCAATGTCCAAATTGGCCGACCAACTCACGAGGGATTTGGAAAAGAGCGACTACAATATTCTTTCTGTGGGCACACTCAAAAAGACGGAAGACATCGACCGGCTCGCCAAACGGATTCGCGGCCGGCTCAAGCGCTTTTGATCGGAAGCCGCTAATCGTCGAGGGACCCTGCTCAACCAGTTGGGCGCCATGCACTGGCTCAAGGTTGTTCGCCACGCTCCGTGCGCTGGAATCGGATGTTTGATGAGATAATTCGAACGGATGTACTCTGCCGGCCGCCAGTTTGCCACTGCAATCGTTCTTCTGTTGCCGCTAACCGCTCAGACATCGGACAGCCATGCGCCTGGGGCTCCGGCGCAGGATCAGGAAGCGCCCACCTTTTCGACAGAGGTAAAGGTGGTGAATGTTCTAGCTACGGTGCGAACGAAATCGGGACAAATTGTCAACGATCTGAGCAAGGATGATTTTTCGCTGACCGAAAACAAGCGCCCCCAGCAGATCCGCTATTTTTCGCGCGAAACCGACCTGCCGCTCACCATCGGCCTGATGGTGGACACCAGCATGAGCCAGGCGCGCGTGCTGGAGAGCGAGCGCAGCGCCAGCTTTGAGTTTGTGGATCAGGTTTTGCGCGAAGGCAAGGACAAAGTCTTCGTCATGCAATTCGACATGGCTGTGATGACGCGCCAGAAGCCGACGTCGTCGCGCCGCGACCTGGAAGAGTCGCTGCCCGGCGTCGACACGCCCAGCCGGAGCGAACTGGAAGCGCAACGGGGCGGAGGAACGCTGCTATTCGATGCGGTGGTGAAAGCGTCGCGGGAGATTATGAGCGGCCTGGGGAATCGCAAGGCCATGATTATCTTGTCGGATGGTGGAGACAACGGCAGCGACGAGACGCTGACCTCCGCGATTGAAGCCGCGCAGCGCGTGGACACGATCATCTATTCCATCCTCTTCTCGGACGCCACCTATTACGGAGGGTTCGGAGACGGCGGAGGCAAGGCTGCCATGATGCGCCTGGCCAAAGAGACCGGCGGCACCTTTTTCGAGGTTTCGAAAAAGCAAAGCATCGGGCAGATCTTCGGAATCATCGAGCAGGAGCTGCGGAGCCAATACAACCTGGGATTCGTTTCCGATCAGCCGGTTCGCGTTTCCGAATTCCGGAATCTGCAATTGACGGTGAAGCGGAAGGATCTAGCGGTCCAGGCGCGGGACCGTTACTGGGCTCAGCGCTAGCCGCTGCCTGGCAGCCAAGCGGTCCGAAAGCACGCGAGCGGCCAGCAAAACGCCGGATAGCGTAGCGCTCAATTCGATCGACATTTTCTTGCCGGAAAGAAAGCTAACCACGGTCAGCACCAGCGAGGCCACAAAAAGCAGGTTGCTCAGCGGCGTAAGCGGCGCGGCCGGCTTCGGCTCCTTACCGCGGCGCGCCAGGCGCTTCGCCGCCCCCGGCACCACTTGGCCGCAGACGTAGCACTCCGTGTCCTTTCTCGTGATGATGCCGTTACATTCGTTGCACCGTGCCATGTCTCAATTTATGTTGCCAGCGGCCTATGCGTCCATAGAACGGCTGTACTTTCTTTCGTTGGTACTTTCGTTTTTGAAGGCTAAGGGCGCGCCTTGCAAAGATCAGAACAACAGCTTCAGCGCGAACTGGATCTGCCGCGCCGGATAGGTGCTGCGAATCTGGCCAAAAGCGCTGTTGTTACTGATCGTGTTTGGGATTCCGAAATTGACGTTGTTGAGCAAGTTGAAAAACTCCGAGCGGAACTGCACCTGAATGTCCTCGTGAATCCGGAAGTTTTTGTCGGCGCTGAGATCCCACTGCTCAAAGCCGGGAGCGCGAAACGCGTTACGTCCCAAAGCGCCGAATGGATCGCTGGCGGACGGCGGGACGGAGAACGTGTATCCGGCGAAATAAGTATTGAGCATCTGCGCTGTGCTCTGGCTGGCCGCGCTGCCGCTCACGTTGGGCCTCAGGAACGGTTCGCCTCGATAATCGTTCGAAAGGCCACTGACAGAATACGCCGACGAAGGGCTGTAATAAACGTTCAGCGGCTGTCCGGTGTGGGCCGTGTTGATGGTGTTCAGCTCCCAGCCCCCTATAAGGGCGTCCAGGAAAGGGTTCACGCTGGACGCGAACTGTTTGCCCTTGCCGAACGGCAGCTCGTAAACCACGCTGGTGACGTTGTTGAGCTTCACATCGAAGCTGGAAGGGCCGCGCTCCGCTCCCAGATCGTGAATATTTTGCGGATCTGGCCACGACATAGCCGGAGAAAGACTCGAGGGCCTGCTCGGAGTCGCCCAGCGCCTTGCCCCAAGTGAAGGAATTCAGGAAGTACAATCCCTGCGCGAAGCGGTGTTCCACCCGCACCGAAAGCCCGTTATAGTCGTTGTCGCCCGCCGGATCCACCCAGGTGATTGGGCCGAAGGTGGGGATCGGTTCGCGCGCTTGCACGCCCAGAGACCCGCCGGGAGCATTCGGCGCAGCCTGGTTGTAGTCGGCGATAATCGGCAGATTCAAGCTGTGATTGCCGTTGTAGGCGACTTCCAGTACTGTATTCAATCGCCAGTTCCCGTTGCACGGAGAAGAACCAGTTCTGAATGTACGGCCATTTGAAGTTGGGAGGAAGGTAGACCACGTTCGAGTTCGCCGGATTAAAGTTCGCCGGGTTGTCGATGCCGGTGGTGAAGCTGTTGTAAGTGGTCAGGAAGTTGGCCGGCACCGGACCGCCCGCGGGGATGGATCTGGTTGATTACGCCGAACAGGGCCTGCGGCGCATTGATGCCTTCCAGCGCGCTTCCCACGCCGATTGAAAAACGTGTAGCTGATCCCGTAGCCGGCGCGGATCACCGTCTTGGAATCGAAGCTGTACGCCAAACCCAGGCGCGGCCCGAAGTCTTGATATTCGGGATGAACCAGGCTGCGGTTGTACATGCTGCCGCTGCTGGCTTTGATCATCGTGTCCGTGTGCTGGATCGAAGTTCGAATAGTTGTTGTCGCGCTCGAACAGCGGCGTGGCGTATTCCCAGCGCAGCCCGAGATTCAGCGTCAGCTTTGGCGTGACGCGAAAATCGTCCTGCGCGTAGAGCGAATTGACGTGCTGGCGGAGATTGACCACAGCGTCGTTTCCCAGATTGATCATGCTCGGGAGTGCCAAAGATGAAATCGGCGAGATTGTAGCTGGTGGCGTCGCTCGCAATGCGTGCAGCCCGATGGCTGGCCCAATTGCGGCGCAAGTGGGCTTGCTGAATTGTCCTGTATATTGATCTTCCCCGTACAGCGGATTCACGTCCAGGATTTCGGTTCGCACGGCCAGAAACTCGTAGCCGAACTTGAGCGAATGCCTGCCCCGCACCCAGGAATAGTTCAACTTGGGATCGAAGGAAGTCGGATTTTGAAACTGCGGATTGCTGGTTTGGCGGCCGAGTTGGTGAAAACCCGCTGATGTTCTGCGAGTTCAATCCACCGGTCAGAGTCGGGCGAAGTCGGCAGCCCCGGAATACCGTAAAGCGCTTCCATGCTGGGGCCGCCCAGGTACGGCGGGCTTTTCCCGGCCAGCACGTGGTCAAACCCGAAGCGCGCTTCCAAGAACGAAGACGGCGTCACCGTCCAGGTGTATCCCATGGACGCATTCTGATCGATGGAGTGGATGTAACCATTGCCGTCGCCGCCCGAAGGGCCCGGGATGTCGGGCTCGATAATAGTCGAGATCCTTGCGCTGGCTGAAGCGCACGAAAGCCGTCATGCGGTCGTTAATCTGGCCGTCGATCTTGGCATCGTACTTGTCGCTGTAATCGCGGATCAGCAGCAGGATTTCCGTCATTGCTCGCGACGTCCGGGTGCCGTTGTTGGTGCCGGCAGCCCGCTGAGCACGGCAGCGGCGAACGGATTCAGCGGCGGAGATCGGAATCTGCGTGTTCGCCGGATACACGGTCTTCGGTCAGCGGATTCACCACGGGCACCGGCAGAATTCCCGCGCGATCGTTCATATTCGGAATCGAATCGAAATTGAAGTAATGCTGCAACTGCCGCAGACCTTCGTAGTCGCCGAAAAAGAACAGCTTGTTCTTGATGAACGGCCCGCCGATCGTAGCGCCGAACTGGTTGCGCTGCAGCGGCGGCTTGACGAAAACCGCTGAGCCGAAATCGTATCCGGCGGCGTTCAGATCCGTGTTGCGGAGAAACTCATAGGCGCTGCCATGAAACTGGTTGGTGCCGGATCGCATCACCGCATTCACCACCGCGCCGCCCACGCGTCCGTATTCGGCGCTGTAATTGCTGGTGATCACGCGAAATTCCGCCATCGCGTCCGGCGAAAGCTGCACCACCTGCGCCGAATATCCCTGATTGCTGGTGCCGTAAGCGGTATTGTCCATGCCATCCAACAGAAAAAAGTTGTAGGTGCTGCGCATCCCGTTGACGTTGAACGCGCCTTCGCGCGGCGTGCCCGTGGGACCGAACGAAACCGCGATGGGCGATTTTACAGTGTTGGTGGCGAGCAGCGCCAGATCGATCGGATCGCGACCGTTCAGAGGCAACTCCACCGCGGCCTGGGTGCCGACCACCTGGCTGTGTTCGCTCGAGTCGGTGGTCAGCGTGGATGCCGCGGCGGTGACGTTCACGCTTTGCGATATCTCGCCGACGGTCAGCGTCATGTCGACGCGCTGGCGCGCGTTCACTTGCACGCCAATATCCGGAGCGCTCGCCACCGAGAAGCCGGCGTGCTCCACTTTCACCGTGTACACGCCCACCTGGACGTTGAAGAAATCGTATTCTCCATTTTGGTTGGTGGTGGTCTTGGCTTCGATGCCGGTTTGCTGATTCGTCAGAGTGACAGTGGCGTTCGGCACCGGAGCGTTCGATGCATCGTGAACCGAGCCAAGAACTTCGGAAGTTTCAAATTGGGCGAACAACGCGGGCGCCGCAAGAAGACACACAAAGAGCAAAGTAAAGGAAGAGAATCGCCTCATCGGAACCTCTTGGCGATCCTAGCAAGCGAATATTTCGGCGTCGTTACGGGCCGATTACGGATCTATCGCGATCGCTGTTAGCCGCCCGACGTGCGCTCCACGTGGCCGCCGAATTGGAAGCGCATCGCCGAGAGCAGCTTATCGGCGAAGTCGCTTTCGCCGCGCGAGGTGAAGCGCTCGTATAGCGCCGCGCTCAACACCGGAACCGGCGTTCCTTCGTCGATGGCGGCGTTGATGGTCCAGCGGCCTTCGCCCGAATCGGAGACGCGGCCGGAGAATTTCTCGAACGATTTCTGATCCAGCAATGAAATCGCGGTCAGATCGAGCAGCCACGACGCCACCACGCTTCCTCGGCGCCATACTTCGGCGACATCGGCCAGATTGAAATCGTATTGGTAGTGCTCCGGATCGCGCAGCGGAGTGGTTTCGGCGTCCTGTTCCCTCGACGTTCTTGCCGACATTGGCGTGATGCAGAATGTTCAACCCTTCCGCATAGGCGGCCATGATGCCGTATTCGATCCCGTTGTGAACCATCTTCACGAAGTGGCCGCCGCCCACCGCTCCGCAATGCAAATAGCCGTCTTCGGCGGTGCCACCGACTTTATCGCGGCCAGGAGTGCGATCGATATTGCCCCGCCCCGGCGCCAGCGCCTTAAAGATCGGATCCAGGTGCTTCACGATGTCAGTTTCGCCGCCAATCATCAGGCAATACCCGCGCTCCAGACCCCAGACGCCACCGCTGGTGCCGACGTCCACATAATGGATACCACGCGGTTGCAGCTCCTTAGCCCGGCGAATGTCGTCGATGTAATACGAATTGCCGCCATCAATGATGATGTCGCCTTTTTGCATGCGCGAGGCAAGATCCCCCAGCGTGGAATCCACCACAGCGGCCGGGACCATCAGCCATACCGCGCGTGGCGGCTTCAACTTGCTTAAGAACTCATCCAGCGACTTCGATCCCGCGGCGCCATCCTTGCCCAACTCGGCGACGCTGTCGGCATTCCTGTCATAAACGACGCACTCGTGCCCCGCTTTCATTAGCCGGCGCACCATATTCGCGCCCATTCGTCCCAAGCCAATCATGCCTAGTTGCATACGATCCAGCATAGCAGCGCCGGTCATACCGCTAAAACGTCATCGAGAATCTGGAGTAATTGGCCCGCCTGATCGCTGGTGAGAATGTAGGGAGGCAGAAGACGCAGCACGGTATCGTGCGTACAGTTCAAGAGCAGGCCGCGTTCGAGAGCCCGGATGACGAAGTCGTGTCCAAGGCGCGATAGTTGAATCCCCAGCATCAAGCCTGCGCTGCGTATCTCAGTGACGATGGGACGCCGGCGGCTGATTTCATCCAGCCCGGCGCGCAATTGAGCGCCGATCTGGCGGATGTTCGGCAGCAGATCGTCCAGCAGCGAGAGAAACTCGATCGCCACGCGGCAGGCCAACGGACCTCCGCCGAACGTGGTCCCGTGCAAACCTGGCGGCAGCGTTCGCGCGGCCTCCTCTGTGAACAAAGTTGCTCCCAGCGGCAGACCCGCTGCCAGCGGTTTGGCGGTGACCACGATGTCCGGCCGGATGCAGGACCATTCATATGCGAAGTGACGCCCGGTACGCCCTAAGCCGCTTTGTGTTTCGTCGGCCACCAGCAGCGCATGATGGCGCGCCGCGAGTTCGCGCGCCAGTTGCAGGAAGTTCGTAGTCAGCGGATAGATGCCACCCTCGCCCAGCACCGGTTCGACGATCACGGCGGCGGTGTCGTGCGTCACCGCGTTTGCAAGACCGATGTTGTCGTTTGGATCGACAAAGGTGACCTGCGGCGCTAGCGGGCCGAAAGGCCGCTGATATTTGGGCTGCCCGGTAATCGCGAGCGATCCGAACGTTCGTCCGTGAAATGAATTGTGCAATGCCACCAATTTCGTTTTCCTGAGTTGGATCGCACGTCCGTGCGCTCGAACGGCCTTGAGCGCGGCCTCCATCGCCTCGGTGCCGGAGCTAGAAAAGAATACCCGGTCCAATCCGCTCAGGCCGCACAACCGCTCAGCCAGTTCGCCCTGATACGGATGGTAGACCAGGTTCGAGGTGTGGATGCAGTGCTGGGCCTGGTCCAACAACACCTCGACGATGCGCGGATGTGAATAGCCGAGCGCGTTCACGCCGATGCCCGTGATGGCATCCAGATAACGATGGCCTTCGGCGTCGAAGACGTAACAGCCGCGGCCCGAGGTGATAACGAGCGGGTATCGCTCGTAAATTTGCAGCAGAAACCTCTGCTCTTTTTGCGCGATCGATTCCAGGCTGGGGAGAACTTGCGTGTGCGTCATAATCGGAGCTTAAGACGCGGGCTGTTAATATATCCAATATCCAGATCGACGCCAATCCATATGTTTCGCGTATCGTCGCTTGCGCCCACAATCAATTACGAAACCCGAAGCGGGCGCGGGCAATCTCTTATGTGTGGGGGTTCTGACGCCGGCATCATTTTCTCTTGCGCCCGTAAATTTACGTAAGAGCGCTCAGCGGCTGCCTCAACTGGATACGCTGCGCGGTTTCCTGCTGGTGTGGATGACCTTAACGCACCTTCCCACCCGCGTCAGCGCCTATTCGAATCAAATGGTGGGATATGTTTCGGCGGCGGAGGGTTTCATCCTTCTGGCTGCCATCCTGGTGGGGCGGATTCAGCAAGGCGCCACGGAGAAATTCGGCGCGCCGGCGGCTCGCGGGAAACTATGGCGTCGCGCCCTGCGAATCTATCGTTACCATTTAGTGTTGCTCGGGTTTGCGTTCTCCGCCGGCGCGGCAGCGGCCGCCTATTTCCACCGCGTGCCATTGCAGAATCTTTTGGACTTTTTCCTGCTACACCCCGCGCACGCACTCATCGCGGCCCCGCTGTTGCTTTACAATCCGCCGCTTCTCGATATCCTGCCGATGTACATCGTCTTCATGCTTTTCACGCCATTGATCTTGTGGATGGCGGGGCAGCGGGGCTGGCGGCCAGTCTTGATCGGAAGCGGCGCGATTTGGCTATTAGCGCAATTCGGCTTGCGCGGATGGATTTATGCCGGGGCGGCACACTTGGGATTTCCGGTCCCGCTCAACGAAATGGGCGCATTCGATTGGTTCGGATGGCAGTTTCTGTGGACGTCCGGCTTATGCCTGGGCAGCGCCAGATGGTCCTCGCTTTTTTCCCAAGCGCGCATTCCGAGTTGGGTGATTTGGCTGAGTGCCACTCTTGCTGTGGTGCTGTTCGTCTGCCGGCACACCGGGTTCGATGTCCTTACAGGCCCCACGCTTTTCGACGCTCTGGTAGATAAGTGGAAACTGGGGATTTTCCGGCTGATCGACGCCGCGGCCATTGGCATCCTGCTGGTGAAGTTCGGCTCGCCATTGGCTAAAAACTGGTTGGGCAAGCGCCTGGCTACGATGGGACGGGCGTCGCTCGAAGTATTCTCCGCGCATCTGGTGTTTTGTTTTGTCTTCCTCGGGCTCGGCAGCGGACCGGATGCACAATTCGCGTGGTGGCAGGATGCCATCATTCTGGCGGTCACGATGTCTGGCCTGTTTATGGTGGCCGGCTACGTTGAAAGACGCCGCCAGCGGCCGTCGAGATTACTTGCCGATATAGATCTGCCCGAACGCGTTGTCCACGCTAGCGCTGACGGCATTCGTTGAATAAGTCCCAACGGGCACTTGGAGATTGATCTGCGTGATGCCCGCGACTAAGCCGTCCGCCGCGCCTGCGAATTGCGGCTGCACCTGGTTGCCGTTGATATAGGCAGATATCGACGCCATCGGCACGGGAAGTGGCGGCGCACTGACGCTGCCGTCCTGGCTCAGAGGCGACGTGAGACCAAGCCCAGTGACATAGAACGTCACCACTGAACCCTGCGGCGCGGGATGGTCCGCTGAGTTGATGGTTCCGTCCTGATTGACGATCTCGATGATGTATGGCGCGCTGGCCAAAACGCCGACACGCACCGGGTTCGATTTTTGTCCATCCACCGTGACCGTCAGCACTGGCGACCCGGTGATCTCAAACGGCGTGAAGCAGACAATCAGACCGTCTTGCACCGAGATCAGCGGCGCGATGTAGCCATCGAACGATACGCTGGTGGAGCCGACCTGAAACGGGAGCCGGCCGGTCGCATCCAGCTGGGCCATCACAGTAGTGCTGGGGCCCAGATGTTGCCCGGTGATACTGATCAACTCGCCGGGAGCGATTCCGTAACTGAAGGCCGGCGGATTTGCAGCGGCATTCGACACCGGCCCAACCGAACTTATGATCACGGGCGGCGTGCCAGTGGGATCGATCTTCACCAAAGAAACCGCGTCCGCGCTGGGCGGTGTTCTTGTGCGGAGCGTCTGAATACGAACTGGTGCCCGAGACGTAGATCGCGCCTGTGGGGTCCACGGCAAGATAAGCGCCATCGCTGTAGCTCGAAAAAAGCAACTGCGACAAATCAGAACTGAATTCGCTCACAAAGTACGATCCCGTTCCACTCAATTCATAGGGCATCACTAATGGGAAAACCAGGGAAGGAAAACCGCCCAGCCACACATTGCCGTCTGGCGCCAACACGATGCTGATTCCAGATCCGTTGCACGGGCCGCCGAAGTACGTTAGATATTGAGCGCTGGAGAACGTTGGATCCAGCTTCAACACGAAAGCATCGGAAGGGCCATTGGGGCCCACGCCTGGTCCGATACTCACTATCTGACAATTTTCGTTGATTTGTGTCTGATACGCGCCGGGCGTTGCGCCTGGAGTGATGCCGCCCGTGGAACCAGTGATGTAGGCGTTGCCCGACGAATCCAGCGCCAGCGCGCTGGCATCGGTATCGTAGCCGCCGCCGATCAATGAACTGGCGATTACTTTGTCCCCGGCGGCGCTCAATTTAGTGACGAATCCGAAAGTAATCGGATTCGGATATGTCGTGCTGGCGGTGTTCCCGCCGGGAAATGTCGATTGATACGCATTGGCTGAAACCGGGAAATCGGGCGATGTGGTGTTGCCCACCACCACGGCTTCATCCGTTGCATCGACGGCAATGCCCTGCCCCACGCTTCCGCAGGAGCCGGTGAGGAAAGTGGAATAGACCAAGCCGCTGCCATCCGCCTTGAGCTTGCTTACGAACCCATTGATCCCGGTGTTCGGAGTGGGCGGCAAAGGGTTCGAGATCGGGCGCTGGCACATTGTTGCGGGCGGCTTGGGCTGCGGGACGTTAGCGGTAGTGGGGAAATCGGGGGACGGCGTGGTGCCGGTGATATACGGCGAACCCGAAGCATCGATCGCGAGGCCGCTGATACTCACACCCTGCGATGCACCAATAATGCTCGAATAAATCGCTTGCGAGCCGTCCGCGCTCAGCTTCGCCACAAAACCGCTGGTGGACACCGGCGAAGCCTTGGAGATATTTCGCGTAACCGGAAAATCGGGGGACGCCGTGTTACCGGCGATGATCGCCTCGCCTTGCGCATCCACTGCGATGGCCGTGATCCCGTCCTGGAAACTGCCGCCGAAGATGGTGGAGTACAGCATCTGGGAGCCGTCGGGACTCCACTTCACCACGAAGGGAACGGTGGGAGAATCGACGCCCGCGAACACCTGATTAGCCAGGCCGGCCAGCACGTTTGGATTGGGCCGCGGCGGCAAAGCGTTCCAGGTTGCTCCATGGTCCAGGCTGACTTCGATCTGAGTATAAGTGGCGAAATAGAGATCGCCAGTGGACGAATCGATGGCGAAGGACTGGATGTAGACTCCTGGCGCAAGCGCGGGCGAAATCGTATTGAAAGTAGTGCCGCCATCGGTGCTCCGCTGGAGTCCAGCCTGGTCGACGACATAAATGTTGGATGGATTGCCGGGATCGATGGTGATGGATTTCGCCGTAAGAAGATACTGTCCCGATAGTTTCTGCCAGGTCATGCCGCCGTCCGGGCTCTTGAAAAAGATGCCATTGCCGTCGACCACGTAGAGGTCGCTGCCGCCCGGCGCCAGAGTGAATATGATTGTGCCGCGGTATTGTCCGGCCGGTGGTTCGCCGGGATATGCGGGATTCAATTGCTGCCATGTAGCGCCGGTATCCGTGCTCGTGTAGAGGAAATTATTTGGATTCGCTGTGGTGGCGTAAAGAAGATTGTGATTGACGGCGCTCACCTGCACTGACACCACGTTGACCGCGCCGTTGCCTTCCACCGCCATTCCGGCGTCATTCTGCCCTGCCAGTTGGCCGTTCGAGTTCATGGAAAACAGGCCGAGCGAGGTCGCGATGTAAGCATGCGAGGGATCGATGGCATCCACAGAAATCGCCTGCACGGTCGGGGTCCCGTACGGACTGACCAAAGGTGTGGTTGGAACGAAAGCTGGCGCCGTGGTCGCCGCTGTAGAAAATTCCATTCGGCGTGGCCACGTAGAGGACGCTGCCATCGGAGGTTCCGCCAATCGCAGTGACCGACACCTCGGTCCCCACCGCCAGCGGCGTAACGGTCTGGCCGCCTTTGGAATAAGCGAGCAGCGGCGGCTGAAGCCTGGCCTTGGTTCCATTGGTAGATGGAAAATCGATGGAGTTGGTGCTGCCGGTGACGTAGAGGTTCCCCTGCGCATCGGTAGCCACCGGGCCGCCCATATCGGAGCCACTTCCGCCGAAATATTTCGTGTAGACAATTACGGGATCGATGGTCAGCGGTACGGTCCGGTCGAGCTTGCCAAGCTCGAAGCCGATCTCGTTGGCGGAAAGCAGCACATATTTCGCGGCCACTTCCCGGCGATTTCCATGCTTTGTTTGAAACACGCGCGGTGCAAGTTGTCGCAGCTCACCGAAGCGGGTCTCAACGACAAGATTGCCCTGTTGGTCCAGCCGAACGCCGCGGGCGCCGCTAATGTCGATTCGGATGCGATCGGGCTTCGCCCCTCGGGCAAGGTCCAGATCGTATTCCAGCCGCCCGGGATGGCCATAGAACACCGCATCGATGCCTGGATAAAGATTGCGGATGCCGGCTTGGGGGAATGACCGGAAGCTGCGGGTTTGGCCGCGCGTAATATAAGTGCTGGGTGCGGGCGTCCCGACGCCTGTCGAGATGCGAATTCTTGGAGGCATGAACGAAGCGCAGCGTGACACCATCGAGGGCCATGCGATCGGCGCGAATAGTGACGGATTGCCCGCCTGCATGAGTCTCAAACAGCCCGCTCTGGCGTTCTTCGAAATAGAGCGGATGATCGAGGGCCGTTGCACAGAACGCGTGGCTGAAGCAGACGAGCATCAGCATTGATTTTCGAATCATAGACACAGGACTCCCTTGGGGACGCGGGTGGGTAAATCCATTCTGCCATGATTCTCATATGGATTATTTCCATAACGGTCGTTTCGGTAAAGACAGGGGCGTTGACTTGCGTCAGCTCCGCTATTTTGTCGCGGTGGCTGAAGAACTGCATTTCGGGCGGGCCGCCGCACGCCTGGGCATGGCCCAGCCTCCGCTGACGCAGCAAATCCAGAAGCTGGAACGGGCGCTGGGGTATCGCGTTTTGGCGAGGCGAGCGCGCAAGACCACGCTCACTGAGGCCGGAATGGTGCTGCTGGCAGAAGCCCGGCGCATCCTGGCCGAAGTGGATCAGGCCATCGATCATACCCGCCGGGCCGGACGCGGCGAAACCGGGCAGCTCACTGTCGGCACGCCGCCATCGGTGATGCTGACGCGCCTGCCCGCCATCATCCGTAAATACCGCGAGCGGTTTCCCGGAGTGCGCTTTGTCCTGCGAGAAGCGTCCACCAGCGCGATCGCCGCCGGCTTGCTGGCCGGAAATCTGGACATCGGTTTTCTGCGAGAAGTGAGCACGTGCGGCACATTGCCGCTGGAAACAATTCTGCGCGAGCCTGTCGTCGCGATACTTCCGGAGGCGCATCCTTTGGCGGCTGCTCCGCGGCTGCGATTGCGCCAGTTGGCCAAGGAGCCGTTCGTGCTGTTCCCTCCCCATGTCGGCGCCGCTTTTTACGACAAGCTCATCTCGTTCTGCGTGGATGCCGGGTTCACGCCGCGCATCGTGCAGGAAGCTACCCAATGGCAAAGCGTAGTTACGTTCGTCGAGACTGGCATGGGCGTATCCATTGCACCCGCCGGGGTGCAGAAGTTCCGCTGGAAAGGGGTGGTGTATCGCCCGCTCGCCGGACTGGAAACCACAGTGTCCGTTTGCTGCCAGAACACGCGCGACGCGGGAGCTGTCGCCGCGTTCCTTAATCTCGCTCGCGCTGATTTCTTGCGGATCTAACGCTTCACTCGATGTACCAGGGCACGTTCACCACGGCGATCTTCTGATTGCCTTTGACATACAACAATGTCTTGAGCACCGCCGCGCGTTGATTGTGGAGGAAGTAATAATACCAATGCCGCTCCACCACTTCCGGAATCAGCACGGCAAGCTGGCGCGTCGGGTCCTTCTTCTGCAGTTCCAGGACGTAATCTACGATCGGACTGCTGACATAGCGGTAGGGAGAAGGAAGAATGACGAGCCTGGGCGCGGCCAGCCCGATCTCCTGCACCGGCTTCTCCACAAACTCCTGCCACTCCTTTTTGATCTCCTCGGTCCATTCGCACTCCACGTGCACGCCTGTCACTTCAGGCGAGATGGATAACCCGAGCGTGAGCGCCTTTTTCGCTACCGCGCTCCAGCGTTCGAGCGGAAGAACCACGATGGCTGGGCGGAAGTGGGTGAGATCGAGCGGCGATGAATCCGCCATTTCTTGACTGACCCGCCCATAATGCCGATGGACCGCGTACATCAGCAATAGAAGTCCCGGAATCAAGAGCATTGTGATCCAGGCTCCATCGACGAACTTGGCCACCAGCACCACTAGCACCGTGATCCCGGTGACCAGCGCGCCCAGTCCATTGATGAAGATGTTGCGCAGCGCGTGGGCCCCGCCCACCCGTTTCCAATGAAACACCATGCCCAGTTGCGATAGCGTGAAGGCCAGAAATGCCCCCACGGCGAACAGCGGAATCAGCCGGTCCGTCACGCCGCCAAACAGGATCAGGAGCAGACCCGCCAGCGCGGCTAGAACATAAATTCCTTCGGAATAAACCAGCCGCCGCCCGCGATTGGCCAAAGATCTCGGCAGGTAGCCATCGAGAGCAATCATGCGGCACAGACGCGGAAGATCGGCGAATGCGGTGTTCGCGGAAAGCGCCAGGATCAGCAAAATTGAGGCCACGGTGATGTAGTAAAACACGCCTTTTCCAGCGACGGCGGCCACCAGCATCGACAGCACGCTTTGGTAACCGGGGTGGCCGGGATCGGTGGCTGCGACGTGATAAACCTTCACCAGCCAGGCGATGCCCGCCAGCAAGATAATCAAAAGTCCGATGATCACCGTCAGTGTTTTGCGCGCATTTTCAGACGTCGGGTCGCGAAACGCTCGCACGCCGTTGCTCACCGCTTCGACGCCGGTGAGGGCGGTACATCCGCTGGCGAATGCTTTCATCAGCAGCCATACTCCGACCATCGCAGTGGCCGGAGGCATGGGAGGCGGAGCAAGCACGGGCACGGGATGCGCGTGCTCGAAAACCGTCCGGAACAGGCCGATCAGAATCGTGATCAGCATGCAGCCCAGGAACAGATACGTTGGGATCATAAAGATCCCGCCGGCCTCTTTGACGCCGCGCAGATTCACGATGGTGATCAGCAGCAGAATCCCGAGACATATCGCGAGAGTGTGCGGCTGCAACGAGGGAACCGCCGACACCAGCGCACCGACGCCGGCTGAGATCCCAACCGCCACCACCAGGATGTAATCGATCATCAGCGCGGCCGCCGCCAACAGGCCCGCCCGTGGGCCGATGTTCTCGCGTGCGACGGTATAGGAGCCTCCTCCGTTCGGATATGCGTCGATGGTTTGGCGATAGGAGAAGTAAACGATGGCGAGCAGCAGAATGATAGCTCCGCTGATGGGCACGATGTAAGCGACGCCCAGGGCGCCGAGCGGAATCAGGATGGTGAGCGCCGCTTCCGGACCATAGGCGGCGGAACTAAGCGCGTCGAGTCCGAAGATGGGAATGCCCGCGGCCGGCCCGATGCGCTCGCCGGTTTCTTCCCAATTTGCGAGCGGCTTGCCGATCAACAGGTCGAGGAAAGACATCCATTTATCTAAACATGCTGGCGCGCGGGCATGCTCGCGGCGGGCCTGCTGGATGTTAAACTAACAGCGTGCCAGCAGTGGCCGAGTGGCGGAACTGGCAGACGCACCAGACTCAAAATCTGGCGAAGTTCACTCTTCGTGTGGGTTCGACCCCCACCTCGGCCACCATAGAATCAATCATTTAGGCAAAACGTGATCCACCGTTCCGAATCAGCCGCTGTGCCTTATCTGTGTCTTACGCGGGTATAATAAGGCATGCCCAAGAAACGGAAGGCCGGACGGCGACGTGGGCGCAAGGGCGAAGGAATGCTGTTCCTGCGCGGACGCGTCTGGTGGTACAAGGCGCCCGATGGCGAACGCGTTTCAACCGGAACCACGATTGAGTCGGAGGCGATCGAGTTCAAGATCCGCAAGCTCGCGGAACTGAGGATTGGTTTACCTCACACCAAGGCGCCGACGCATGGAACGACGGTGAACGAACTGCTCGATGCGCACTTAGCGCATATGCGCCGGAAGAATCTGAAAAGCGTGCAGGACGTGGAAGCGATTTTGAAAAAGCACGTCCGTCCGTACTTCGGTGACCGAATCGCATCGAGTCTCGGCACGCTGGACTTCGAGCTGTACCGCGAAGACAAAAAACACGACCTTGAACCCACCACAATCAACCGGCACATGGCGTATCTGCGCGCTGGGTACTCGACTGGATTTTTCAAGCGCGTGACGCCGCGCATGGTGGATTTCATCCCAGCGTTCCCGATGATTAACGAGTCCTACAACGTGCGCCAGGGATTCCTGATGTTCGATGGATACCGCAAGGTCCGCGAACATATGCCCCCTTCTCTGCTCCCGCTATTCATCTGCGGCTTTCACGTTTCATCGCGCAAGGGCGAGCTACTCGAGATCAAGTGGTCTCAGGTGGATCTATGGAAGGACTTATCGTTCTGAGCCCGTTGATACGAAAAATAAAACCGGCAGGGCGTTGATCCGATATCGGCGATATGGTCGAAGCGCTGTGCGAGCAGAAGCGCATTCGGGATGACCAATTCCCCGAATGCGAACATGTCTTTTTCTGGCACACCGGGGACGTGCTGGTTGTCTCACGACGGCGGCGCGCTGTCCCCGGCGCGCCGATCAAGTCTTCAAGGATGCCTGGGCACGGGCTGTAAAAGCCGCTGGGTTCCCCAATCTCCTATTCCACGATCTCCGCCGGACTGCCGAGCGCAATATGACTAAAGCTGGGATGGACCAGACGATGCGCATAGGATCAGCGGTCACAAGACACCTAGCATGAGCACACGGTACAAATCGTCATAGTCGCCGACGATATCGCTGAGGAGAAGGCCCGTATGGATGCTTGGTTCAAAGACCAGAGCGCTAGACTTTCTGGCGCGTCATGAACACGTCAAGGTCGTTCTTGTCGATGAGCACGAGCCTGTCGCGCCGGATCACTGGAAACATCTTTTTCGACATCAAGTATTCGAACGATTTCTTCGGACGGCCAATATAATCCGCAGCCTGTTGGACAGTCAGGTAGCGCGGCTGAATCACATTTGGCTTCGGTAGTCTTGCGAGCAAAACATTTGCGCACTTCTCTGCGAACTCTTGCGCAACCGCAGACATAAAGTCTTGTCGCTCAGACGGTACTGTCATCTTCTTCCTTGGCCATTGTCTATCTCCCACGGACGCCCCCGACCTTCCTGGGACGCGATGCTCCATAAGTCACGCACCTGGCTCGGGACCCTCTCTTCTAAACCGCCCGCACATCGAGTCCTTCGTGTCCGTGGTTCCGAAAGTGGCGTTTGACGAACGAGGCCGCAATCGTAGTTCGAAACTTCGCTCCGCAGATTGCAGTCTGTCCAGGGCGGCGAGAAGCTGCATGCCGGCCTCATGGCGGAGACTTGCTTGTCGGAGTTCGCTCCATCCTCGATCGATTGCTCTGTCGCCCTGACCGCAAGATCAAATGCAGTCGATTGCAACCCGAACTTGATATGCAAGCTCGAAACCATCGGGACGAGTTGCGCCGTCGTTTTCCAAAGCCGCCTCGCTTACCAGTGCCGTCACCTTCTGCCTCTTCCAGCACCGACAGGTGCATCTGGGCTTCCGCGAATGCCTGCTCTACCAACGACGACAAGGTGGCCTGAGCCTTAGCCATCTTCTCCTCGAACTCAGCTAATGCTTTCTTAAGACCCGCGTCTCGCTCGTTAATGGCTGCCATGATCGATTCCTGCGCCTCGTCCGTGATTCTGAGATGCGTCCGGAGCGCATAAACAAATGTCGCGATGGCGATAAGCGCGGCGAATGCGAGTTGCGGTCCAAGCGGAACCCGTCTTCCGAACCACATCTCGCTGTTGTGAAGCAATATAGGGAGCACGACCAGCGCGTCAATCGCAAGGGCAATCACCATGCGCGCCTTCAGAACTTTCCAGGATGGATGATTTTGCCTAGCCAACATATAATCCTCACTTCGCCTGTCTAGGCGTCGAAACGGTCTCATCAGGCTGAATCGGTTCGTATGGAGATTCGAACATGATGTCCCGATTTACGCGGACCGAGAACTTGTACCCGCGGGCACCTTGACGTGGGCTGCACGTTGAGGTTGCGACGCGTGATTTCGGCCCCGGTTTCGCTGAGTTCCTGACCAACGGCGCTTCCTGCGGTTTGGGCGGGCGTCGGATAGGTGAGAGCACTTTGGTTGGTTCGTTGCGAGATATCGAACGCGGCGGTGAACATGCTGGTGAGCACGGAAAATCCCAGAAGGCGACGATAATGGTGGTCTACCTTGTCTCGGAGGCCGGCGTTGCCATGCGAATCAAGACCCACCATACCGTCGAGATGGACCGAGGAAGCATCGGGGTATATGACCCGGCTCCAGGCCACCTGCACGCCATCCTGACCGTAGGAAATTCGTGAGTCGTATCTCCCGATGAACGCGATCCCTGAGGGATCAGCAGATAGAGACCCGTAGCCGTGTCGTAGACGTTCGACGTCACCAACGCCTTCAGCTCTCCAGGAAGATCCGAGTTCAGCGATTGTTCGAGAACCGCAGGGATCTCCCAGCCCGCTTTGATTTCGTAGCGGGACAGTGGAGCTTCCCGACTGGATCGAAGATAGTCATCTTCGTGCCGATCACGGCTTGCCGCGAGAAATGCTTCTTTACGCGATTGCATGTTCTGGCTGTCATAGTCGTTTTCGAAACCTCGCCCATTTCCAGAAGCCGCTGAATCACCGCTCTGTCGTGCGCCCAGGGCACGGCCCAGAGCTTCGACTGGAGAAACGTCGTTCGAGGTGGGTTGTGGTTGTGGACGTTGGCGAAAAGGACGGCGTGACTGAGGTGCGGACACTGGTGGGTGCCAGGATCGCTTGCTGCTCTTCTTGATAAGCTGCAGCGAGCCGGCGCTCTTCAGGAGTCTCTTCGTGCACCGGTGTTGGCGCGACTGGCGTGTTCGTATTGCATTCGGTTGCCGCACGACGATTCGTTCCTGCGGAAGGCCATCGCAGGGCTGGCCGGTTTGCGGATTGAACCGATAAGCTTGGCCGGTCTTGGGATCGGCGCCGCAAGGAGGGGTCATTGGTTGGGGAGGTGGTGTCGGCCCATTTGGAGGCCGCAGCGTCATTGGCACGGTGCCCGCCGGAGTCGCTTGCATGAACTCCGTGGCCGCTTGGGTCGCGGGAGTAACGTTCTTCGGCATGCCTTCCTCGCGTGCAGCAGCTTGATTCTTGATCCCGCGATGGTATCCACCGTAAGCGAACCCAAGGAGCAAGAGGACGATCAATAGAAACGATTACGGCGCCAGCCCGCCAGCTGATCCGCACAGATTTCTCCGGCTTGGGATGGAGATCGATTCCGCTGGGCGCCTCCTGTACTTGGTGGTTCGTTGCTTTTGGTCAGGGCTATTGTTTGTTCCACGGATGATCTCCACTTTCTGAGCCTTCTTACCCGATCCGAGCACCAGGTCCGCGCGATCGAACAGGCGATCCACGATGTAGGTCAGATCCTTAACACGGTAGTTCGTCATCTCGCCCTTCCCGTCGTTGCCCACCACCAGTAAAACTGGCGCCTCTCGATGTTGAAGGTCTGGCGGCATCTGGATATAGGTTTTTGCACCGTCGTCGAATACGCGTACTGGCCGGATGTGCAGATCTCCGCCGCGGATCGAGTAATTGAAGTTCATTTGCTCGACGGCGATCATCGCGGGTGGCACTTCTACGGCGTGTTTCTCCTGCTTGGCGGCGGCTTGTTGCGCGGCGATTTGTTGCTGCCATTTGAGTGTGTCGTCGTCGGGATAAGCGAACGCGACACGAGCAACATAGTCTTCCGGTTTGGAAATTAGGCGCAGATAATAGGCGCGGCGGTCGGTGGTGATGAGCAGATTGGTGTCGAGGCCTGGCGTTTGTGGCTTGAGGACGATCACCGGAGTCGCCGTTCTCACCAGTCCCGTACATCGCGGGCGAGACAGTCCAACGGACCGAATCTCCAATGTGGGGCTCGCCTATGATCTTTTCGCCGGCCTGGAGCTCGATCATGCAAACGCGCAGCGGCGCGCACACGACCGTGGGCAGACCAGCTCCATAAGAATACATCACGCGGCCATCGGGACCTGGGGATGGCGCATTTTTCTCACCCTGCCAGCTCTCGCTAACACGGACGGCTTCGAGCGCAGTCGGCGTCAGAGGTATATCCGACTTCGGATGATAATCCTTCGGTACCGCTCCGCTAGACGCCATCGGACGGCGCCGGCTGTTCCGCCAGATCTTTAGATAGACTGCTTGGATCTTCCAAAGTCCGCAATTGGCCACCGAAGTCGTATTGCTGCAATAGCGGGGGCAGATTCTGGGGCGCCGGTGGCACCCGCTTTGTTGCAACTGGCGGCTGCCCCGCAAAAATGGGCAGTACGATTAGGCCGAACACGAAAGCAATTGTGCATTTGCATTTCGTTCCTCCTTTACAGAACCTTTGCCCAGCTCGCGTTGGTGATGTAAACGCCGAGCGGATTGATGCGAGCCTCGCGCTCGTCCTTGGGTGGATTGAGCGCAATCGAGAAGTACCCCTTCCAACGATCCGTTGCTTTTACAGCTCCGTAGAGATCGCGTGTTGTTTCCACCCATTCGACTTCGTAGGTGCGGTCGCTGGTCGGAAGGACGGACTTTACGTCGACGGAGACGGTCTCGGTTTCGGCGCGCTTAAACGGCGGATCCCCGCGATAGTAATCGCTGATGAAAGTCTGGGCCGCGCTTCCGCTCGCGATCTGTGCATACACGCGATCGATCGCTCTTCGCTGCGAAACGCCGTCCGTTGTGACGGTCCGCAGGTTTTCGACCCAGTTGAAGATGTTCGATCGCTTGAGCCGGTCATCGTTCAAAGAGGTTTGATCGGCGACTCCCGAGGCGACTGGCCGCCCGAGGTTGTCTACGAGAACGACGAACGGAACCACGCGCGAGCGCACCGACAGCCACACGATTCCCACCGTCGCCACGAGAGCAACAAGTGCACAAATCGCGGCCATCGTGCGCCAATTCTTCGCGCGCGTGATGAGATCTCCATACCGCTCATCCCATTCGCGGCGAGCAGCCAGATAGGGGTTATGGGGAGAGTCATGGGTTTTCCTCGTGATCGATTGGAATCCTCGGCGGCGTGTTGTGTGGCGCAGCATCTGACGGCAGCGACAGAAATCTGAGACGCATCCTCTCAGCACTTGATCAACAGCGCGACTGACCGTGCTCTGCTCTTGCGACGGCGCGGGTGATTGCGGATTTGCTGAGCGCCACTGGTGCACGCGGAATGACATCTCCCAATCGTATCGCCTGAGCTGTGGCATCAGCATCGTTCCGGTGGAACAGCCGATGGAGGCGACCAATCACGTGGACACAGCTTCGTCCATCGCGGTGACCGACATGGGCGCGAAGCCCCGCTGAACTGGTTGCCCCTCAAACCCGGACCCTTCCAACGGTTCACCTCCGACTCGATGGGAGCGCCGACGAAATCGACGGAGACGAACTACTGATGGCGGGTCGGGCTGTCTGCGCGCCGGGCTCCCATCGCTGGCGATGCGCGAGGAAGGCGGCGATACTGAACTTCCTCCAGCGGACGAACCCGCCGCGAGCGATCCGACGCTAGCAATCGCACTTCGAGTGTTGGACCCTGTTCCGCCGGCACTCGCTGCGGAACCGCCGCCCGCCGCCGCGCGCCGCCTACGCTAGCTAGTGCGGTCACACCGGAAACCGCCGCGCTTCCCGCTGCAAATGCTGCGCTGCCGAGAACCGCTGTCGTGGCGATGAAATCTCCGCCGGTCAGGGCGGGAGATCCGCCGATGACGGCTGCAAATAGTTTCGGGATCTGCCAGCAGCACATCATGAAGATCAATGCAGCGCCCATCACGTCGAATGCTGTCATTGCAGGACGAGCTGAAGTCGCGATCCCCTGCGCCTCATTGAGCCAGCCGATGCTTAGGTCGAATCCGGCGGCGATCAGACAGTACAGCAGCACGATCTTGATACCGATCGAAACCGCCAGGCCGATATAGCGTTCCGTGTACGGAGCCGTCCATCGGCTGCCGCCAAACCCGAGGAAGATGAAACCGACAGACACGACCAAGTAACTCTCGACGAGCGTGACGATGAAGTTGATCGTGATGAGCGTGTACGAAATCACGATCAGGAGGGCGGCGAACGCGAGCGCCAGCGAAGTGCCGGGATTTGTGAAGAAGGCCGACGTGCTCGCGCCGTCCATCAGCGCTCCGGCAAGGCTGAGCCCCTGCACGAAAACGCGCTCGGGGACAGCGCCCCTAGCCCCGACCGGTTCTGTCCAATTTGCGTGAAGCTATCGATGATCGCTGGAATCCACACTCGGCCATTCAAAAGCAGCGCGTAGAACCGGGGAATGCCCGTTAGATCGTAGAAATTAGCGACTCCCGCTCGAAGCCTTGATAGGCTGAGAGCAAATTTTCTTTCGCGAGAAAAAGGAGAGTCGCTATGAAGAAACCATATCAGATTGAATCGCAGCGAGCGGTGAAGGAGCTCGAGGCAATGGCCGCGGATGGAAATCCGGCGGTGCAGATGGTGCTGCCGATGGCCGAGATGGTGGGCTGGTTGCGGCAAGGCGTGGGCGAATTAATTCGTCAAGCCGGGTTGCGGTTGATGGATCTGTTGATGCAGGAAGAAGTCCGGGAGCTGGTCGGCGAGCGCAGCCAACGGCAGGCGGAAAGGAAGGCCAATCGTTGGGGCAGCGAGCGCGGCTATTGCGTAGTGATGGGGCAGAAGGTTCCGGTGGAGCGGCCGCGCGTGCGCAGCACCGATGACCAGGAAGTGCGGCTGGGCAGCTACGAGCTGTTCCATCGAGGCGAGCCGCTGACGGAAACGGTTTGGGAGAAGTTGATGCTCGGCCTGAGCACGAGGAAATACGGCCAAGCGGTGCGCGAGTTCACCGAAGCCTACGGCTTGGAGAAGAGCGCCGTCAGCGAGCACTTTATCGAAGCGAGCCGGGAAAAGTTGCAGGACATGATGGAGCGGCGGCTGGACAAGACGCGGCTGTGCGCGTTGCTGATTGATGCGACGCCGTTCGAAGGGCAGCAGATGGTGGCCGCATTGGGAATCGCGCAGGACGGGCGGAAAATGATCTTAGGCATTCGGCAAGGCGCCACCGAAAATGCCACCGTAGTCGGTGAGTTGCTCGGCGACCTGGTGAGTCGCGGGCTCGATTTCACCGAGCCGAGACTCTATGTTCTGGATGGCGGCAAGGCGCTGACTGCCGCAGTGAAAAAGCACGCCGGCGAGTCGGCGGCGATCCAGCGCTGCCAGGTCCATAAGCGCCGGAATGTGCTGGATCATCTGACCGACGAACACAAACCGGCGGTGGCTAAAAGGCTCCATGCGGCCTATGCTCTGGAAGACTACGCCGCTGCCAAGCAGGCGTTGAACGCACTCCATCGCGAACTGATGGACCTCAATCCCAGCGCGGCGCGGAGCTTGGGCGAAGGGATGGAGGAGACCTTGACCGTGCATCGGCTTCACGTCCCGATGCAACTGCGAAAAACGCTGGCCAGCACCAACGTGATCGAATCGGCGTTCTCGATTGTGGAGCAGGTTTGCAAGAACGTGAAACGCTGGCATGGCGGCGACCAGCGAGAGCGCTGGGTCGGGTCGGGACTCCTGGTTGCACAAAAACAGTTCCGAAAGGTCACCGGACACAAACAGATTCCGGCGCTCATCAGAGAATTAGAAGCGCTGGTGCCGCTCGAAATCGGAAGCTTGTCAAACGAAGAAAGGCGTCGTAGAGTGGGTTGCACGGGAGCCGCTAGTTTCAACGGAGATTCCGGGCGTTCCCCAAGCGCCGGATCAAAACCGTCGTCACCGTCGACTGCAACGTCGAACGAGAACTCGACTTCATAGCGGCAAGTGTCTTGATCTTCGCCCATGTTGAGAGAACAGCGCTTGTTGAATCCGCAAACGTACCCGGCACCGCCATATGTTGGTCGCCGTTTTCCGGTCAGCGTGTAGCTAGCCAAGGCGTGAGCCTTCAAACGCTGTTTTAGACCACCCAACGCATCTCAACAGCTAGGATAGTTAGGAGCAGCGGCTGTTTGGAATCGAGACGTGGAATGAAGAAACCATCACAGACTTTGAGCTGTCCGGCGTACATGGGGACGCGAGGCTGAAACGTGGCACAACGGGGCCGACGTGGAAATTCACCTCTATGCTCGGTCGCTTCAGAGGGGCTGCAAAGATCCTGGTCGAAAAGCTCGACTGGAACGAGAAGCCCGAGACTGCCTGGGATGTTTATCCCGTTTGTTTTTGTACCGTCGAAGCTATCGAACTCGGCCTCAAAGCCGTGGTCGGCGAAGAAGCGGCTTTCTGAAAACGCCGACTGACCATCTGACCCTCGCCTTTAAGACACACTCTCTGCGCTGGCTGGCCCAGATTAGTTGCCAAGTAATCAAAGCTGCCAAATGGGAAGCCCGAATTCAAATGCAAGGGAGTGTCCATCTTGCCGAATTCAGTGCCTTGGTTGCCGAGATTGAGGCCATGGAGCCGGTATCGGCGGCGATTTATGCTGAGCGAACAAAAAAGAAGCTGGGCGAGACTCCTGTGCAATTGAGCAAAAAGAAGGTCTTGGAGATCGCCTTGAAGCTTGATGCGCTAATCGATCTATTGGCGGCCACGGCTGACAACCTAGCAGCAACGGCGGATTTGATGGAGGTTCACGAAGACAACACTCGCCGAACGATTCAATGAGCTAAGCCAACACGTGTTTTCGGCGGGTGGGATTCCGATGTACGCAATGTGCTATCATTGTGTACGCAAATGGAGTTGTACACCATGCAGACAACTAAAGTCGGAATCCGGGAGTTTCGTGAGAACTTATCCAGCTTCCTCGAATCAAAGACGCCCGTGGCCATCACGCGGCACGGCGCGACCATCGGCATATACGTCCCAACGAAGCCCAAGCCGAGCCAGGCCGATCTGGAAGCGCTTCGGGTCGCTGGTGAGAAGATGCAAGAGTTGATCGCAGCGGCGGGAACGACCGAGGATGAGCTCGTGGAGGATTTCCGGAAGCTGCGGCGCGAACGGCGGATGCAAAAGAGTTGACCATGTTGGTGCTCGACGCGAATATTCTGATTCGCGCCGTCCTTGGTTCTCGTGTACTCTCGCTGCTCCGCAAGTACGCTGATCAAATGGAGTTTCTAGCGCCCGATACCGCATTTCAGGAAGCCCGAGAGCATCTTCCTCAGATTTTGGAGCGGCGAAATGTGCCATTGGCTCCTGCGTTCGCGGTGCTCGAACTCGTGGCCACGCTTGTACAGACCATAGAAATTGAAGCCTACTCGCGGTTTGAGTCCGTCGCCCGCGAGCGAATCGGCGGACGAGACGAAGACGATTGGCCGGTTTTGGCCTCGGCACTCGCTTTGGATTGTCCGATATGGACCGAAGACACCGACTTCTTCGGCTGCGGCGTGGCGACCTGGACCACCGACCGAGTGGAACTGTATCTGGCTCAGGGCGCATCGTAACCGAGTCTCGTCTGGGTCGCGATCAGCAGGTTCAAGGTGCTGCGCCCTCGGTAAGTTGCGGGCCGTCGGATGGGCGGTCAAAATCGGACTAAGGACTGATCCGCGGAAGACGAGACGACCCGCCAGGAGCGGTCCTGCTGGGCCTGACGTCAATCCCGCCGTTCGGGCACTCTCAACGAAGCCGCCGGACGAAGTGGAGTTCGAGGCCGGATAGTGGAGCGCCGACTTCATGCATTGCTCCGCCCGTTCCGAGGGATCCGAGGTCGATGGCGACAAATCCGGTGCTGTTGATCAACTCGATCACGAGCTGTTTAGCTTCGATGTCGTCGCCAGATGTAAAGATGACGGTACGGGGTTTGTTCGGCGAGAAGTCCTGTATCCAGGCCATCGGGATGTTGCTGATCGATTTTACAAGCCGTGCGCCAACCGCCATCTCAGCGACCATCTCGCTAGACGTACGCCCCTTCAATGCGGCCCGCGATCTGGTCACGCCAGCCAGACTAATGTCTACGGGTTCCAGATGTGCGTTCGTCGCATCGATCAGGATGCGGCCTCGCCAATCAATCCCCTTGAGAGCGTCACCCACATTTACCCAATGCGTGGCGAGAATGACGACGTCGCAGGGGTAGCCTGCTGCTTCGTCCCAGCGATCGCGTTTGGACCAAGATCAGCGACAAAATTAGCCAGTGTCTCCGGACCTCTGGAATTGGATACAACCACGGTATGACCAGCGGTTATCAAATGGCGGCCAAACGTACCTGTAACGGTGCCGCCGCCTATAAACCCTACTCGCATGACCAGTCTCCTTTCTTCAGTTGAACTCGCGAAAGAGCATGCCCTTCAAGTGACCGCTGCAATCAGCCTCGCTCACCCCCGCGGTGATGAACGTCACATTACGCGGGTAAATCCAAAGACGAAGCGCAGATAGGGCTCGACAGATTAAATGAGGCATCTTCGACTGGGCATCGGCAGATGCGACGCCGGTTGCAACGATTAAGTGTGGTATCGGTGTCGATGAGTCAGGGCCTGGGGCTCGCGGGCATCTCGGAGGCCCGCGCCAGTGCTTGCGTGTCGATATACTCCCGGATCGTTCGTCAATTTGCCATTTCGAACGGTAATGTCGAAGACCCAATGGTCCTCAAACGTCCTATTCGTGGCTTTGATTTTCCCCGTAGCGAAGCCGACGACCAGAACCCGGTCTCCCTGCGCTATGAACTCGGGGGGCTCTGGGTACGAAGTTTCCACCGTTTCGTTAGCCTTCTGAAGTAAATTCTCCAATCCCGCGTGCCCGCGGTGCGTGCCGGCCAGCGGCCAGTCCTCGCCCGGAATGATCCACTCAATATCTTCGGCAGACAACGCCAGCAGACCTTGCTTATCGCGGCGGCCGAGTGCCGCAAGAAAATCCTTCACAATCTGGACATTCTTTTCGATGCTCATCGAAATCTCTCCTTTTCCCTTACATCAAGTGTGTCCGATCGAATCGGACGTTTCGGAACCATCCTTCTCGGGCCAAATCACACGGTCGTAGATCGATTACTGCTCCTTCTTGAACAAATCCTGGAAGATGAGCTGACCCCAAGTGCTGGCCGCGTGCGTGCACCAGCGCGCCACCCTCGTTGAACTTTCCCAGCTTGACGGGCGCGAACCCGAGTTGTTTGGCCAAATCCGCCACGGGAGCGATCGCGTCCTCGTCGTCGCTCGACAGAAAGACGACCCGGTGGCCGCCCTCGACGATCGGATCGGTAGCCAGGGTGGCCGCACCCAGGTGATTAAAACCTTTCACCAACTTGGCGCCGGTGAACGACTTCGCAACGAATGCGGAGGACGGGAGACCGTCCAGCTCCTCAGGTGGGACTGGAAACGAGTTCATCGCGTCGATGACCGTCTTGCCTTTCCAACTCGGCAGGGCCTTCGCAATCTCGCGATGTTCCCCGAACGGGACCGCCAAGATGATTGTGTCGGCCTCGAGTGCATCCCGCAGCGACTTGGCGACGACCGTGGGTCCAATCGCCCGAGCCTGCGGCGCCAACTCCTCGGGCGGCCGGCGACTCGCGACGGTGACTTCGATGTTCTTACGGGCGAAGGCGTGGGCGAGGGCCTGGCCTATCTTGCCGAATCCTACAATTGCATAGCTCATAATGTTTCTCCGATCTCGTGTTAGAACTAAAGTTCGAGAAGCGACCGCGCCGGGGTCAGACCTGCGCCATGCCTCCATCGACGGCGAGATCCACGCCGGTGATGTAAGAACTTTCATCGGAGGCGAGGAACGTGACGGCGGCCGCGATTTCCTCGGGCATGCCTCTGCGACCCATTGGGATCTGCGAGGTGAACTGGGCGGCCGCTTGCTCGGCCTGTTCAGCGGTAAGGCCCGTCGTTGTCTCTAAGGCGGGGGTCTCGATTGCTCCGGGGCTCATCGAATTCACGCGGATCTTGCGGTCTTTCAGCTCCATAGTCCAGCCGCGCGCGAAGTTGCGCACAGCCGCCTTACTCGCGGCGTAGGCGGTAAACCCTGGGAGCCCCAACACGTTCGAGACCGAAGAGTTCAGGATGATCGAACCGCCGTCTTTGAAGAGGGGAAGGGCCTTCTGCACCGTAAAGAACAGCCCCTTCACGTTCACGTCGAAGGTCTGGTCGAAATGGGCCTCAGTAGCCACCGCGAGCGGTGCGATTGTACCCGCGCCCGCGTTCGCGAAGAGTACGTCGATGTGACCATGTTTCTCTTTCACGACGGCATAGAGCCGGTCCAGATCTTCCAAGCGCGACACGTCGCCCACGACCGTCGTAACGTTTCTCTTGATGAAGGCTGCGGCCTCCTTCAGCTCTTTCTCTCGTCGCCCAGTGATCACGACGTGCGCACCTTCTTCCACGAAGCGCTTGGCCGTGGCCAAGCCAATCCCGCTGCTTCCGCCTGTGATAACCGCAATTTTTCCCGCCAAGTTTTGTCCATGGTTATTACTCATATGTTTTCTCCTTTTTGTTTTTCGTTGTCTTTTGTGTTGAATTTACGGCCAGGCGTAGCGCGTCAGATTTGCGCCAGGCCGCCGTCGACGGCGAGCTCGCTGGCGGTCATGAAGCTGCTGTCGTCCGACGCGAGAAAGGCAGCCGCCGCCCCGATCTCCGCCGGATCGGCCATGCGCTGGAGCGGAGTCATCGAGGCGTAGACCTTCTGGCCCTCCTCGCCTAGCGCTGCCTTCGCGAGTTCGGTCGCCGTCGCCCCGGGCGACAGCACGTTTACCCGGATGCCGGTGCCCTTCAGGTCCTCCGCCCAGGTCCGCGCGAGGTTGCGCACTGCCGCCTTGCTCGCGCTGTAGACGCTCATTGCCGGGGCGCCCGTGGTGCCGGCGCTCGAGCCGGTCAGAATGATCGAACCGCCCTTGCCCATCAGCGGCAGCGCCTTCTGGACCGTGAAGATCGTACCCTTCACATTGGTGTCGAAGGTTTCGTCAATGTGCTCGGCGGTGATCTTGCCGAGCGGAAGCGGGCTTCCCGCCCCGGCATTGGCGAAGACGATGTCGAGGGTTCCGCGCTCGGCCTTCACCGCCGCGTAGAGTCGGTCGAGGTCGGCCAGATCGGAGATCGAGCCCTTCACCGCGCGGGCATTGGGCCCGAGGTCGGCCACAGCGGCGTCGAGCTCTTCCTGCCGGCGGCCGAAGATGAAGACGAAGGCGCCCTCCTCGATGAAGCGCTTTGCTGCGGCGCGGCCGATGCCGGTAGCCCCACCCGTGATGACTGCAACCTTTCCTTCAAGCTTTCCCATAATTACTCCCTTCGGTAGTCGTTAGCATTCGGTACAGTAGAGTAGATTCTTTGGCGGTGGACGAGAACTGCTCAGGAGTCCTAAGATTTTGTCTATTCGTCCAAAAGAGGGAGGCTAAGTTGGACCCGATAACAGACATCTTCAGAACGATGCACGTAACCGCTTTCGGTCTGCACAGGCTCGAAGCCACAGCCCCGTGGGGCGTGAAACAGGAAAATCAGACCGAAGAAAAAGTCACGCCTTCCGGCAAAAAGATTTCACCCACAGATTTGGCGCACTTCGCCATGCTTTCGCGCGGCAACTGCTGGCTGAGTGTGGAAGGGATTCCGGAGCCGATTCCCCTCACCGGTGGTGATTGCTTTTTGCTGGCCCGGGGGACTTCGATTGTTTTGCGCGACAGCCCGCGAACACGTCCGAGGTGGACTTTCCGCGAGATCGGGGCCAAGGCCAACGGCAATGTCGCTCTTTATGGAGGTGGTGGCGCACCGACGACAATCGTCTGTGGGTCCTTGAGTTTCGATCGCGCCAGCCTGAAGCCGATCACTCAGTTATTGCCGAGCTTCATTCTGATGAAGGCCGATCAGGCACGCACGCTTGCTCTTCACAACACAATGCAGGCGCTGGCGTCAGAAATGGCAGAACAGGCGCCGGGATCTGAAGTCGTCGCGACTCGGCTAGCCGAGGTTCTGTTTATCCAGGTACTCCGGGCGCATATCGCGTCGGGACCGGAACGCAACAAAGGATGGCTTCGTGCGATTTTCGATCCTCAAATGGGCACTGCCCTGAGTGCCATTCACGACAGAGTGAATACACCCTGGACGGTCGAATCCCTGGCCGAAGCGGCGGGCATGTCTCGCTCCGCATTCGCAGCGCGTTTTAAAGAGCTACTCGGACAAACACCACTGGAATATGTAACCGAGTGGCGGATGCAGAAGGCGATGCAGTTACTCGAACAGCGTGACAAGAAGCTCATAGACGTCGCTCGGTCGGTCGGTTACGAGTCCGACGCTGCGTTCAGTAAGGCGTTCAAGCGAGTTGTCGGGGCCAACCCTGGTGAATACCTCAAACGTGGTTTTGAAGGCCACGGTCATGCCGGAATGGCGGAAGATTTTTGAAGCGGAGGATTCTGACTTTGGCGGCGGGGCCTAGGTGCCATGGAAGTGTGTTCTTCCACTGAAATGGGTGCCCCAGGTGCCTCGCATTTGGGAACGGGAGACCACGGACCCAAAACCGACCGAAGCAGACCACGATCAGTCCCGGTAAACGTGCTTGCAACAGCTAAGGTTGGCCACCCCGGACGTATAGTCGGATCCCGCCAACTGAGGTCGTAACGTGCTGAATGCCGTGCCACAAGAGAGCAACGGGCCGTTATACGTCAAAGGCGTTACATCGATTGAAGCGATCGCGAACACCGGAACCGTCGGCACACGCGGTGCTCGTGGTCCCCAGACAGTTGGAGATTGCGAATGGGTTCCGTTGCGGCGAAATCCCGGCCGCATGAACGCTACCATTAAGTTGATGGTGGTACAGGTTAACAATGACGATCTTCCGGATCATTCCGACAAGATCAGGGCGCCCCCAATGCGGCTGAAATGTTCGTCTAGAGTTGATCGAACTAGCCATTTCTTGGACCTTATTTGGACCTTACGCCCCAGAACGGAGGAGGCCGCGAGGGAACGGTCCCGCGCGGCAATTCAATGATTTGGGACGCTGGAAGCCGGGCAGGACCGCATGGAAATAGCTTGAGGTGCTAGCGGGAGCAATCTCGTGGAGGTTCAAGTCCTCTCGACCGCACCAATAAATTCAATAACATATAAGCCGTCCTGACAAGGACGGCTCTTTTATTGGCGCGCACTGCAACGGTGTTTGCAACGGTTCCCGTGATAGAATGCGGCTATGGAACGAAGCTCGTATGGTTCTGGCACGCTCTTCCAACGAGGCAAAGTTTGGTACGTCTCCTTCTGGGCCAATGGAAGACAGATTCAAAAGTCTTCGGGCTCGACTAAGCGTCAGGATGCAGTGCGACTGCGAGACCAACTGCTGGGAAAGAAGGCGCGCGGCGAAATTCGCAATATGGGCATGGAGAGAATCACCTGCGGCGAATTACTCGATGATCTGCTCGAGTACGCCAAAGCAAACATCAAACCATCGACGGAAAAAATTTGGCGTCTGGTCATCGAGGCCAATATTAGGCCGTTCTTCGGCCATCGGAGAGCCATCAGGCCTGACGACGGAACTTTTGAAAGACTACCGGCGCAAACGCCGGAGCGAAAAACGCAGTGAATCCACGTGCAACCGGGAGCTCTCGATCCTCAGAACAGCGCTCAATCTTGCCCGGAAATGTACGCCCCCCAAAGTTTCCACGATGCCCGTATTTCCCGATGGTCGCCGAAACAAACGCCCGCCAAGGATTTTTGACCGACGCGCAGTACGAAAGGCTTCGCGACAGCTTACCGGACGAACTTAAGCCTCTTTTCATCGCCGAGTTATTTCACGGGCGTGCGCTTGGGAGAACTCCTTGTCTGGACTTGGGACCAGGTCGATTGGGAGCATGGCTTCGTGACTCTGAACGCCGAAGAGACGAAAAGCCGGCTATTGCCGCGCCATCCCTATTATCGACGGCGATATGCGAACCTGGTTCCTCTGGTCGCGGGATCACGCAGACGGTTGTCCATACGTGTTCCATCGCGCGGGCGAACCGGTCAAGGAGTTCCGCAGACCCTGGAAGAAAGCTTGCGAAGCGGCCGGTGTTCCGGAGCTGAAGTTTCACGACCTGCGCCGTACCGCTGTCCGCAATATGCGGCGCGCTGGCGTAGCTCAGGTCGTGCGGATGCGAATCACGGGACATCGAACCGATTCGATGGAGCGGCGATACAACATCGTGGATATTGACGATATTAAGTCCGCTAAAGAGCTAATGCAGCGACGGACCGGGGGTTAGCGCCAAGAGGAGTAAGCTCAGACCTTGTTTGCATCGATCCGCCGATCCAAGTCGGCACGATCGAGATACCGCCGGCCCCGGCGTACGACGATGAGTTCTCTCTTGTGAATCAAATGTTGAACGGCTTGTTCAGTACGTCCAATATAATCTGCGGCTTCTTTCACTGTGAGCAATCGTGCGGCGATCCGTCCTTTCCCCGAAGATCCCCCGATTCTCGACTGCACCTGTACCGCGATTAGGGCCGCCAGCCGGTCGATGATGTCGTCAAGATCTTGATTAAGCATATTAAGCATGGGTGGCTACCTGCAGTTTCCTCTGGTGCCCCAGAAGGTTCTCGTAAAACAGAATACGCCGCGTGTTTATATTGGTCCAATGTTTTCTTATTGAGTAGTGATGCTCTGGGCGGATCAAGGAATCAGACTCCTCTGCTTGGAAACGAGCCAGCAAGCGAATCGCCGCCGACTTTTGGCGCGTGGCCGCTGATTCGCTCGATCAGCGTTCGCTGCTCCGTGGCAGCGGATTCCCACTTTCCTTCATTTGACCTGCGTCAGCGAAATTTTGTGTGCGCGATGTGTGCCACGCCAATAACGACAATCGGATCTGTGTGGACTTACGTCATGATCGCGGCGGACAATTCGGAAGTGGTGGCAAATGAGCGGTTGAGCGCAGCCCTGAAAAGTCTGGCGTCGGGGGTTCGATTCCGTCCCTGGCCACCACATTCTAAAGGACTTAGCAGCATCCAAAAGCTGGAGATTTCAGTCAACCGAACAATAACCGAACATCCTCAACAGGCGTTCGTTTTGTCAGCAATACTGACTTCCATAGTCTCGCCGCTTTTCAGAGTGAGGAAACCGTCGCTGGCGAAGCCGAGGTCAGAGATTCCACCGATGACGCCACCGCCGCGCAGAGCACATCGGAGACCTTCGAAAAGCCGCCCCGTGTCGCAGACGCTGGAAGCCGTTGAGGACGCCTTGCAGCGCATCAAAGACGGTACTTATGGACGATGCACTCTGTGTCGACGCGAGATTGAGGCCGCCCGGCTGGACGCAATCCCCTGGGCCACTTACTGCCTGGAAGATCAGGAAAGGCGTGATAGAGCTCCATCCACGAGCGCGCAACCCTCTAGGCCGTTGGAATGCCCTCTGCGTAACGCTGTCCGGTCGAACGGCGCCGCGCGTGCTCTATGGATTCTGCCTGGAAGGAAATCATGAGGACATCTTCAACTACGACAGTTCAATGGGAGCGAGTCTTGACGACTCTCCTGTTCACCGTCTCCGCTTTCGGACATGAGCACACCCGCCCTGAACGGCACCTGGACACTGGTACCCGCGCAGAGCGATTTCGCCGGCCAGCCCGTTGTTCAAACCGGCACCGTGACGATCAACGAGCGGGATGGCCGACCATCACCGTCTCTCGCAGTTTCAAGTATGAAGGCGCCAGCGACACTTTCTTCTACCGCGACATCACCGACAGCAGAGAACAACGCCACGATTCACACTGGCAAAGAACTCAAGACTAAGACCAGGTGGGATCACGACGTCCTGAAAGTGACGAACACGAACAAGCAATCGGGCGCCGTCGACTCTTGAGAGCTACTCTCTTGCCGCGGATGGCACCATGCTGGTCAGCGTTATCAGGCCGGACCACAGACGCTCACTTTGTCCGCCTTCATGAAATAAACCAACTGCGATAACGACATGTGGTCATGTGGCCGGATATGGTCATTGGCACGAGACTAAACCAGATAGGATTTGCGACTATTCGGGCATTTTGCTGTGGACCACCTCGTGCAACATACGCCAACCTCGGCCCGGAGACCGGAGAAGGATGACCGTGAAGACAGAACCCTAGTGAATAGAGCGTGCTCCAAGAGATGCTGGAACGAAAAGAGGCCGAACTGGTTGGCGTATTGCGAAGACGGGGAAGGCATCACGATTGAGAAGAGCGCGGACCAAATGGATGAAATTCAGTTTGCGACGGAACGAGATCTGGCGATTGAAACCGTAGATCGCGAGACCAGTCTGCTGTGTGACGCGAAGGATGCGGTGTTGCGCCGGATCCATGACGGTAGCTTTGGAACATGCATCGATTGCGAATGGCGTATCAGCCCAAGCGCCTTGGCAGCTGTGCCGGGCGGCATGTTGTATTCAGTGCCAGGACGCTGCCGAGCGCGAGCGGCGGGAGGGACCGGCAACTCTCACTGCAACTCTCCTCAGCGCGGCTTGAGCATCGGAGCGAGATAGGAGAAAGTAAGATCCGCGATGTCGATACTGCTTATTGTTTTGTTGGTGGTTTTAGGTGTGCAGCGGATTATTGGCCATCGCCGCTGGGGCTTTGGCCGGGGTGCAGGCATCGGATTCGGCACTATATTAGTGGTTCTCGTCCTCGCCTATATTGCGCGCGCGCTCCGCTGAGGCTGGGCGCATCCAGGGCGATTTCAAACGTCTGGGCCGACAGCCGCGGCGGACACAACAAATCACTTACTTCATTAACAGTTTACGGATGGATTTCAATTCCGCCCGGCGTTTCGGGGTGGTCTTGGGTGTCGTAACCCTGGGCGGACACGTGACGGCGGACGCGGAAAAGTCACAAGCCCAGTCCATCGCAACATCCATGGCGGGGGCGCAAGTGGTATCGAATCAGATTGAAGTGATTCCGCCGGGAACCGGGCATGAAGCCAAAAAGATCGACTCGGACCTGGACAAGGGTATCGAGGGGAACCTGGATGCGGCACTCATTCAAGGCGGCCTTCACAAGGAAGTAAATTACGCCGTCAAGAATCAGGTTGTCACGATGACTGGCGAAGTGGACTCTCAATCCAAGCGTACCCAGGCACAAGCCATCGTGGCTGCAATTCCAAACGTGCTGCAGGTGGTGAACGAGCTGCAGATTAAAGATCAAAAGGCCACTTCGTCGAACTAGGCGCGTCGGCCGCATATTACACAACTCTGACAGTCGGGCCCGTCTGAGCGCCCGTCCAATGAAATGAGCAACCAATGGAAATCAACGCCAGGCCGTTCATCAGGCAAGATGGAATCAACTGGATATCGCTAACCGCTTTCACGCTTTTTCACGTTGGCGCGGTCGCCGCTCTTTTCTTCTTCAGTTGGCCGGCTGTTTTTACTGCATTGGCGCTCTACTGGATTTCTTTGAGCTTGGGCATAGGAATGGGATACCACCGCTTGCTGACCCACCGTTCCTACAAAACGCCGAAGTGGATGGAGTATTGTCTTAGCCACCTGCGGGACGTTGGCGTTGGAAGGCGGCCCCATGTTTTGGGTTGCGACGCACCGCATCCATCACCAGTTCTCCGACAAGGAGGGCGATCCGCACACCCCGCGCGACGGCAAGTGGTGGAGTCATATCGGCTGGATGCTGGTTGGCAACGCCACCCACTGTGATGTAGACGAGTGCTCCCGCTACGCCCCGGATATCTGCAGGGATCGCTTCTTAGTTTGGCTTTCGAAGTATCACTACGTGCCGTTGGCCATCGTCAGTATCCTGCTGCTGGCGTTTGGCGGGCTGCCGTTTCTTCTGTGGGGTGTATTCTTCCGCGTGACGATGGGGCTGCATGCTACCTGGATGGTCAATTCTCTAACGCACTTTTGGGGAAGCCGCCGGTTTGCAACTCGGGATGGCTCACGAAACAACTGGTTGGTGGCATTGTTGAGTTTCGGCGAGGGCTGGCACAACAATCATCACGCCCATCCGACATCGGCCCGGCATGGACTGGCGTGGTATGAGATCGACCTGAGCTGGTGGGAGATCCGACTTTTGGAGATCACGGGCTTAGCCACATCCGTGCACTGCGCCAGCCTGCCGCTCCGGCAGCGGCGCGGCTGATGAATTCCCGGGCCGGGATTGCGAGCGATCCGCAATCCGGCCCGGAAACAGTCGACCATTCGCGCCTTCGGCTTAGTAATCCATGCCCGGACCACCGCGTCCCATCGGATTCATGGGCTGGCCTGAATTGCCTTCGGGGATCTCGCTGATCATCGCTTCGGTGGTCAGCATCAGCGACGCGATGGACGCCGCATTCTGCAGAGCGGTGCGGGTCACCTTGGTAGGATCGATCACGCCGGCGGCGATCAAGTCCTCGTACTTGCCCGTAGCGGCGTTATAGCCGAAGTGCGGGTCCTTGTTTTCGCGCACATGCTCCACCACCACCGCACCTTCCAGACCCGCATTGATCACGATCTGGCGTAGCGGTTCTTCACAAGCGCGAGCGATGATGTTGAGACCAATCTGCTCATCGCCCTCGAATTTCTGATCCTTCAGCGCTTTGGCCGCGCACAGCAGCGCCACTCCGCCACCGGCGACGATACCTTCGTCGACCGCCGCGCGCGTGGCGTGCATCGCATCTTCGACGCGAGCCTTCTTCTCCTTCATTTCGGTCTCGGTGGCCGCGCCTACCTTGATGATCGCCACGCCGCCGGCAAGTTTCGCCAGCCGCTCCTGCAATTTCTCGCGATCGTAATCGGAAGTGGTCTCTTCGATTTGCGTGCGAAGTTGCTTAATCCTGCCTTGAATGGCTTTCGACTCGCCTGCGCCATCGATGATGGTGGTGATTTCCTTATCCACGGTGACGCGCTTGGCCCGGCCAAGATCTTCCAGCTTTACGCTTTCCAGTTTCACACCGGTCTCTTCCGCCAGGGACTTGCCCGCGGTGAGGATGGCGATATCTTCCAGCAACGATTTGCGGCGATCGCCGAAGCCCGGGGCCTTGACGGCACAAACGGCCAGCGTGCCACGCAGCTTATTCACCACCAAAGTGGCCAGCGCCTCGCCTTCCACTTCTTCGGCGACGATCAACAGCGGATGGCCCGAGCGGGCGATCTGCTCGAGCAACGGCAGGATGTCCTTCATGCTGCCGATCTTCTTCTCGTGGATCAGAATGTAGGGATCTTCGAGCACCACTTCCATGCGTTCTGGGTCGGTGACGAAATACGGCGAGAGATAGCCGCGGTCGAACTGCATGCCTTCCACCGTGACCAGTTCGGTCACCATGGTCTTGGCCTCTTCCACCGTGATCACGCCGTCTTTGCCCACCTTCTTCATCGCTTCGGCGATGATGTTCCCGATGGTTTCATCGCTGTTGGCTGAAATGCTGCCCACCTGAGCGATCATGTCGCCGGATACAGGCTTCGATAACTTCTGAACCGCTTCCACCGCGATCTTCACGGCTTTGTCGATGCCGCGCTTCATCGCCATAGGGTTGACCCCTGAAGTCACAGCCTTGACGCCCTCGCGATAAATGATTTGCGCCAAAACCGTAGCGGTGGTGGTGCCGTCGCCGGCCACATCGGAAGTTTTCGAAGCCACCTCGCGCACCATTTGCGCGCCCATGTTTTCGAGTGGATCGGCGAGCTCGACCTCTTTGGCCACGGTCACCCCGTCTTTGGTGATGGTGGGTCCGCCAAACTTTTTCTCCAGCACGACGTTGCGGCCCTTCGGGCCCAGGGTGACCTTTACCGCGTCAGCCAGTTGATTCACACCGCGCAGGATGGCCTGCCGCGAATGGTCCGCGTAGATAATCTGTTTTGCCATTTGGTTAGCTCGCTTTCTTGGCAGCCACCGGCTGCTTACTCAAAATGCCGAGGATTTCATCCTCGCGCATGATCATGCACTCTGTGCCTTCGATGGTGATCTCGCTGCCGGAATATTTCCCGAACAGGATGCGGTCGCCCACCTGAACGTCCAGCGCCACCACCGTGCCGTCTTCCAGTCGCTTGCCCTTTCCAACGGCCAGCACTTCGCCCTCCTGGGGCTTTTCTTTCGCGGAATCGGGAATATAGAGGCCGCCTCGCAGGGCGTCTCCCTTTTCTTCGACGCGCTTGATTACAACGCGGTCATACAATGGACGAATTTTCATAAGTTCAGGCCTCCCGGCCCTGATTGTGCTGCGGAGATAACGTGTGATCTTTCGGCGCGAACGATAAATCTGTCGGGCGCCGCGCCGATGAAGTAGAACGGATAACAAGTGACCAGAGTCAGGATTTCGCCTGGGACGGCACCGTTCAATACAGCGACGTCATCGGGAGCTACCACGCTGCGTGGACACGACGCGATAACGATACTGTCCTTCGAGTGTAGTGACTACAATGATGTCGTTCTCTCGGATATTTCGCAGCGGACGGAAAAACGTATCGCGGTGCCCGCTGAAAGCTACGTTGCCCGTTTGCCCCGGCAGTGGCGTTCCGGGAATGTGGCCCACGGCACGGCGAAGAATCTTCGGGTCGTCGCCTTCCATGAGCATGACGGAGAGTCCGAGGCGCGGGATTTCGAGCCGTCCAATCAGGCCTTTGGCCCCAATGTCCAGAGCGCTGCGGCGTACGTTGTGCTGTTCCAGCCGGTCATCCAGATGGCGGCTCGCCTGCTTTTGAAAGATCCAGGTGTCCGAGGCGACAAACGCGCAATAGCCGAGGAGCACAACAGCGCTCACGAACAAAACGCGCTGGGTCCACCGCAAAGTGCTTCGCATTCAAACCGCTCGAATCTGGCGGTACTCCGGTTCCCACATCGCGTCTCCGACTTGTTCCACGATGTCGCGGAATTTCACGCCCGCCAGACCGTCCTGAACGGCGGCTTCGGCCACCGCCACCGCTACTGTCAAAGAAACGATCCGCAAATCGTCGACATGCGGCAGCAGCGAGGCGCCGGGCAAGCGCACCGCAACCAGGCTCGAAACGGCGTTGGCCGCGGCGGCAAACATGTTGTCGCTGATGCGGCGGGCGCGAGAAACGATAGCGCCGAGACAGAGTCCGGGATACAACATCGCGTTGTTCGCCTGGCCGATGACATGCGTCACTCCCCGGTAGGTCACGGGCTGGAACGGGCTGCCTGTCGCGATCAGAGCCCGGCCTTCGGTCCAGGCGATCAGATCGGCGGGCGTAGCTTCCGCCATGGGCGCGGGACTCGATAGCGGAAAGATGATGGGCCTCTCGCAATGTTTGGCCATGTCCCGGACGATCGCTTCCGTAAAGGCACCCGCGGCTGTCGAAGCCCCAATCAGCATGGTCGGCCGCACCTGATGCACCACCTCGGCCAAGTCGATGCTCCCGTCCGAACCATCACGCTTCCAGCGTTTCACTTCGGCCGCCGGCCGAGCATACGGCGCTTGATAGTCGCGCAGACGCTCGCCCATGTCGTCGGTAAGCAGGCCGCCGGTGTCCACCAGCCAGAAACGCGCGGATGCATCTTCCTGGGACAGGCCCTCTCGCATCATCGCGTCGCGGATTTGATCCGCAATTCCTAATCCCGCCGTTCCAGCACCAAAGATCACTACGCGCTGGTTCCGCATGGGCGCTCCGCAGACGCGCACCGCCGAAACCGCCGCCGCCAGGGTGATCGCACCCGTGCCCTGCATATCATCGTTGAACGTACTGATCCGATTGCGATATTTCTCGAGGATCCGGCGTCCGTTGCCTGGGCGCGAAATCTTCCCATTGCAGCAGTGCGTTCGGGAACAGCTTCGTCACGGTTTGGACGTAGGCATCGATGAAAGCGTCGTAGCGCTCCCCGCGGACTCGCGCATGCCGGTTTCCGACGTACATCGGATCCTTCAGCAGGCTCTCGCGGTTGGTCCCGACATCCAGCATCACCGGAATCACGCGCGTGGGATCGATGCCGCCGGCCGCGGTATAGATTGCGAGCTTGCCGATCGAGATTTCGATGCCGCCCACGCCCCAATCGCCCAGCCCCAGAATCTGCTCGGCGTCGGTGGCCAGGATCAAGTCGATGTCTTCGGGTCCGGCGCCCAGGTTCGCAAAAGCTGCTTCGATGCCATCCAAATGATCGATGGAGAGGTATACGCCGCGCGGACGGCGGCACTCGTGGTGATACTGCTGCATCGCCATGCCCACCGTCAAATCGTTGACAATCGGGATCATCTCGCGCAGGTGCCCGGCGAGCAGGCGGTAAAACAGCACCTCGTTGCGGTCATGCAGCGCAGTGAGATAGATATTCTTATTCAGCGCATCCGGCAGGCGCTGGTATTGCGCATAGGCCGCCTTCACCTGAGCCGCCAGGGTACTGATCACCGGCGGGAGCAGCCCGGTTAAGCCCAACTCTTCCCGCTCCTCGGCGGTGAATGCTGTGCCCTTATTCAGCAACGGCGTGGTGAGCACCGCCATGCCTCGCGCCTTGGTCTTTAGGCAGCCACTCCCATCTACGTGGGAACTACGCATCCGCGCCTCCAATATCGGGGTAATTCTTTGTCGCATGTTATGTCCGGACTCCCCTCATTGATCGCTATCTCCCAGCACGCCCCGGGCCGTTCGTAGTTGGAACGACCCGGGGATGCAGACCCGATGGCCATTTACACTACGCGCGCGCGGACTAATTTGAGACTGAAGGCTGCGCCTAAGGCGAGCAATCCTAACAGCCCGATGAGCGGCATTGGACTCGCCGTTTTCGGGAGCTCCGCTGCTGGAGCCGGGGTCTCGGCCACCTGCGCTTCCGCCGGCGCCGGAGCCACTACCTGGGCTACTTCGACATCTTCGCCTGTGGGCTGCACTGCCGCGACCGGTGCTTCCTTCAGTTGTACGACTACCGGCGCCTCGGGAGACGTGATCGGCTCAGTGACTTCAGCCGGGATCTCGGCAGGCGTGTATAGAACTGGCGAGTTAGTCACTTTGGCCAGCTCTAGCGCTCTTTGCTTCGGATATACGAACTCATCGCCAAAGTTTTTGCCGGGATAGAACCATGCGCGGAGCACGTCCGGCTGGCCGGGCGGTGTCTCTCTAAAGGTGAGCACGGTTTTGCCAGTGGCCTGGAGACGATAGTTTGGGATGGCCAGCACTGTAGCGTAGAGCTGGGTTTCATCCTGGTTGAAAATTTGGACGATGTGGCGATCCGACGGCGAACCCAGAAGTTTGAAAACATAGGTGCCGGCCGGCAACACGGCCCACCCTTTGATATGGACGCCCGGAGTCTCCACGGCCTGGCTGAAGGTGACCACGGTCTTCTGGTTCCAGTCGTCAGCCTTGGCGACTGGAGAGAATGCTGTAGCGATGACCGCCGCACAAAGTACGGCGGGTGCTGCTTTTAAAAAGTTCATTTCCTGTTCCTCTTCCGATTCAAAATTTGTGAGCGGTTCCCACGCACCAAAGAGAAGCACTTGCACACCCGTATGTGATTACTCAGCCCTTTACGCGGCAATCCTTGGCTGCCCGCGTGTGTGGAGGAACGCATTCTCGAACCGGGGATTGACCGTATTGTGTCAGATGACCAAATGAGGTCGGAAACTCCTGGATGCTCCCGGCCCTAAGCGATCCCTCCGCGTGCAGTTGCCGCAGTCCAGCCGGCGGAGCGTGACGTGCCGCTCTCTATGCGAGGTGAGACGAGATGAAGCGATTTCGAATACTATCCGGACTTCTGTTGGGCGCGGCTCTCATTGTTCCAATGGCGTTCGGGGCTGGCGGGGATGACCGGGATCACGGGGATCACCGGGGTCACGATAAACGGTACTACGATCGGGACGGTCGCGACTACCATCGTTGGAACGACCACGAAGACCGGGCTTACCGAATGTATCTGGGGGAGCAGCACCAGCCGTACGTTGAATTCGGCCGTGCGCGAGCCGACCGCCGCAGGGCCTACTTCCGGTGGCGTCACGAACACCCGGATAACACGCTCTTCAAGATTGTGGTTCGTTAACCAATCGGCCGCTCACCTTAGGTACGGTGGGCGGCCGTTGCATTCAATAAACTCGCGTCTTCGTTCGGGCGCGTTGGACCTTTTCACGGTACGGAATTCGTAACGCTCCAACGTGGCGGCGAAATGGGACGCTCCGAGAGTTGCGTCCTGGCGCAGGACTCGGCCAACCGCGACCAGCTGCAGAGGAATCCTTCCGTCGATCAGGAAAGGCCACTCAATATTCATCTCCACCAGCGCTCCCACAATGATTTGCTGCGTGGAGGCCACCAGGACGCCGCCGCTGCTCAGATTGAGGGCCTTCCCCGCGCCAGAGAAAGAATGAGCCGCGGAACAAGAGCGGAAGCGAACTCTCAGCTTCAGTGGATAGCGAAAGTTTTGCCGGCGCTCCGCTGGAACGGGGCCGTTTGCAACGAGCGAGGTGCGATATTCTCCCCGGAACGGGAGGATTCTGGCGAATGAATGTATCGAAGCTGCCATAGGACTAGGCTCACCTTCCCGCGGCTGCCAGGGATCGAATCGGCATTATTCGGCTGGGCTTAATCGGTGCGGACCAGGACCCCAATAAATCGACTTTGAAGATGTTGTAAAGCTGGTTCTCGTGGGCGACCTCGAAGCATTCGCGCAGGCAGGAGGGCCCGATCAGACGAAGCTCCGCGCCTTCCGGCAGGAAAACAATACGTCCTTTCCCCGCATGTTCGAAATGAACAACCGCGAAGCACTTTCTGGTCCGGTACACCGCTGAGGCTGGGGCCTCGCCTCTTTCGATTTGCGCGGCAGGAGGTGCAGTTATCAAAGAAACAACAGCGTTTGTCATTTGTATCCAACTTTCCAAGGTGAAGGCTCCGAAGGCGCTACGCCGTCGAGACCGCTTTTTGTGAGTGCGCGTAGGCAGAGAGCACGCGGCTCACCGTTTCGATTAGCTCAGTGGGCCGGAAGGGCTTCGAGATGCATTCCAAGCCTCGGTAATCGCATCCGGCGTCTCCGGACATAAAGAGAACCGGCAGTTGTGAGTCCGCCCCCAGAACGCGATCAGCCAGCTCGAAGCCATTGATCTTTGGCATCACCACGTCGGTGAGAAGCAAAACAATCGCCGGTCGATGCTCCTCGTAGAAACGGAGTCCCTCTTCTCCGTCCATGGCAGTGACCACCCTCCATCCGGCGGACTCCAGGAGCCGCTTTGTGAGCGTACAAATATCGCGGTTGTCGTCCACTACCAAAATCGTTCCGTTTTGGCTGTCGTATGTCATAGCCCCGCTTCCTCCGGCGGCATCTCAAAAACTACGTACAGGGAGTTAATAAAGTATCGGAGATTCACCCTAGTCCGGTCTGTTCAAAATTGCTCAAGTGCATGAAACTGCGGAAGACGGGTTCCCCGTGCCATGTGAGCGCTTTTGAACAGATCGGCGGGCGGCATACGTGGTAATTTCAGCGGCGATAGCAGTAAACCGGCTGGCCGGAGGCGGCGCGGTTCTTTGTCTGTCGGAGGGAAACAATCCTCTTGAGAGGAGATTTCATGGGTTCTCAAACAGCGTCTGGCTTTACTGTTCCTTTGGAATCAGTGATTTGTACCCGCGAATTAAATCGCAGGCAACCACGTGAGCCGGATTTTGAAGCGGTCACAGGCGCTTTGGTGACGTTGGCTCGGACCATGGCGGATTCGCCTGAGCGGACGCTCCAGCAACTGGTGGAGACAGCGCTCACCCTATGCCGCGCGCAATCGGCCGGCATTAGTTTGCTGGAGGAAGAAAACGGCAGCAAGATTTTCCGCTGGCATGGAGTTGCGGGCGAATACGCGCCTCATCTGTGGGGGACAACCCCTCGCGATTTCAGCCCTTGCGGCACCGTGTTGGATACCAACCAGGTGCAACTGATGTCGCATCTGGACCGTCACTTCCGATATTTCGCCGATGTTGCGCCCCCCATTGCGGAAGCGCTGCTGGTCCCTTTTCAGGTTGGCGGGGAGCCAGTGGGCACCATCTGGGTGATCGCCCATGACAATAGCCGGCAGTTCGACCGTGAAGATGCAAGAGTTTTGACTACTCTGGGAGAGTTCGCGGCCGCATCTGGGCGGAAGCGGCACAGGGAAAGGGCGCGACGTTCTATTTCACGTTACCCATCAAGTAAATCCTCTGGCGCAAACGGGCTTGGTGAACCTACGCGCGTGACAGTTTTCGCTGTATCGCCAAGCCGGCGAGACAGAGGCCTACCAACCAAAACGAACCGGGTTCTGGAACGGTGGAAGCAGGCTCCATCGTCCCCAACGCATCGGTACGGTCATGCGTATTCTCCCGGAAGAAGTCCGAATCGTCGCCATGGCCGTCGAAAGTGTTAGTCCCAGTAATGCCCATGGTCGATGTGGATGGATTACCGTCCGGCCCGAGCCTCTGGTCCCCCGAATTCGATCCGGGAGTGCTGCCCGCACCCAAACCCTCTAAGGCATCGATCGCAGCCGTGACTTCGTTCTGAGCCGGCTTCGCGTCCGTGTTGCCGGCTGGTACCGTTCCGGTCACCTGAACGCCGGCCGCGGCCTCCACTGGCCGCCCTCGACGGAAATGCCGGTGGGCATTCGTCAGCGCTGAAGGGCCCAGCACCGTTAAACCGCTCGAAGGAACTTCGAGGATTGGATTGGCACTGGCATTGACTGCTAACAGCAGCGGGAGCAGACACGAATAAGTTACGGAGCGTTGCATGATTTCTTTTTTCATTCCTAGTTTGTCTGCGCGGCTCTTCAAATAATGGTCAATTCTGACCACGGGCGCGCTGAAATTGTACCGGTACCATTGCCCAGCTGCGCCGTCAGTCATGCAGGATCACGTTGAGCAGAGAGCTATTAACTTCCAGTCCGTCGGTGTGTTGACCGTTGTATTGGATGAAGCCCATTTTGCGGAACCGGTTCATAAAAAAGCTGACTCTGGAGCGAGTGGTGCCGACGATCTCCGCCAGCGTCTCCTGGCTGATCTTTGGAATCACCAGCTCAGGCTTGCCTTCCTTCCCGAAGTTGGCCAGCAACAGCAGTACTCGCGCCAGGCGCTTTTCGCTGGAGTTGAAGAGCTGGTCCACCAGATCCTCCTCAATCCGAATGTTGCGGGAGAGCATGTGGTGCAGCAGCAGTTCTGAAAACGCCGGCTGCTCGTGAAGCAGCCGGATCACGACTGCCTTTTCCATCCGCAGGATCGAACAGTCTGACAATGTGGTACGCGCTGGCCACGCGCACAGACTGGCCCGCCCACCTCTTCTCCGCAACTGAGTGGATATTTCCGGGAACGTCCGCTCGGGATCCGGCGATAGGTCTGCCGGTCAGGCATCCCTCGCCAAAGAAGTCGCCGCCGCCTAAAAGGGCAACCACGGCTTCCTTGCCTTGTTTGGAGACGACGGTGAGCTTGATCTTGCCCTTGTGAATATAGAAGAGCGCATCGGCCGGGTCGCCCTGCCGGAAGATCGTGTCGTTCTTGGCGTAGTCGGCCAGCGTCCTGCCCTTGCCCGGGCTGGCGAGAAAGGTCTTGGGATCGAAATCCTGCTTGTCGATACTTTTGATGCTTGTCTTCATTCCCAAGTGCCCGAAACCCATCAGTTCCTGAGTCGGAAGCTGGTAACGTCGACCCAGAGTCCCGCGGCTTTCAACACGAAAACCGCAACGGCGATTACAACGACGATATTCAGAATCGTCTTGATGCTGGAAGCCATCGGGATATAGCTATTGACCAGCCACAACGCTACGCCGACCACAATCAAAACAATCACCAAATTCATTAAAGGCATTTTCAGTACTCCTCAAGCCAGGGAGACGCAATCCAGTGCCCAACCCGATCCGCTAGGCAAGTTTCCCTATTACCAACAAGCCGCTGAGGCCAGGGAAGGCGGGACTGACCACCGAGCGTCGAGTGACCAAATGCGATCAATCTTTGGTATAATTTCGCGGATCAGTGCTAGAATAAGGCTGACCGCCAATCTTGGCTCTCCGACTGTTTTCGAGACGTTTCACTCTGTTGACCGCCCAGTCTCTTAAACCACAACGGTTTCCTGGATCGACGGGGCGAAGGAGACTCAATGCACTCCGCAGCCTCGGAGCAAGAAACCAGTAGCTGGCTGGTGAGCGATGGCCTGAAAGAGCTGGAGCTGTTGCTCCAGGCTGTTCTCTCGCACCAGTCCGAACCCATCCTGATCGCCAATGACGAGCGCTGTTGCCTGGATGCCAGCTCCGGAGCCGCCAAGCTTCTCGGTCTTCCGATGCGCCGGATCATCGGCCAGCGAATTCTCGATCTTGTGGAGCCAAACAAGCTCTCCTACATAACAAAGAGAGACGTGTTACCGGGGCGTCATGTTTTGGTCCTCAACGACAACTCCAGCGAAAAGACCGCGGCCGGTGACAGCAAGGATTACGCCTTCTTCTCCTTGAATCCGGAAGGCCGGATTCTGGCCTGGTACTCGGGGGCCGAGCGAATCTACGGCTACAAAAGCGAAGAGATCATCGGCCAGTTTGAAAGCTGCCTGTATCTAGACGATGACGAACTTCGCGTCGACTTTCATGGCCAATTGAAAAAGACGGCCGCTGAAGGTCATTCCGCAAAAGAGGGATGGCATACGAAGAAAGATGGGTCCCGATTCTGGGCCAACGCGCTGACAACTTCATTCAGAAACCCAAGCACGGAGTTAGAGGGCTTTGCCAGGGTGGTGCGCGACTTTAGCGCGCGTCACCGAATTGACGAAACGCTGCTGAACAAGCGATCCGGCCCGCGGATGCAGCCCGCCGAGTCGACGGTCGCGGGCATTGTATCCGGCGAATTCGACCGCATCATCGACGCCAACGATTCGTTTCTCAACATGCTCGGATACAGCCGGGAGGAATTAGCCGGCGGTCTGCGGTGGGCCGATATTGTGGCGCCAGAATGCTTGCCCCAGCATGAACACGCGCACGAAGAAGGCTTGCTCCATGGCGCTTGCACGCCATTCGAAACGGAATACATTCGCAAGGATGAGACGCGAGTGCGTGCTTTGATCGCGGGCGCCGTGCTGCCCCCGTCCGCGTTTCGCTGGATTGCTTTTGTGCAGGATCTCACCGAGCGCGAGCGCGCCGAGAAAATTGCGGACGAACCTGGCGCCGCGCAGGAATTCGAGGAGATTGTCGGCACCAGCGCGGCGCTCAAGCGCGTCATGGGGCAGGTGGAAATCGTTGCTCCTACCGACGCCACCGTCCTGGTTCTGGGCGAAACAGGCACAGGCAAGGAGTTGGTGGCGCGCGCCATCCACAAGACCAGCGGCCGCCAGAACCGTCCCTTTGTGACGCTGAATTGCGCGGCGATCCCCACCGGGCTTCTGGAGAGCGAATTGTTCGGTTACGAGCGAGGAGCATTTACCGGCGCCTTATCGCAAAAGATCGGCCGCTTTGAGAGGGCTCATCAGGGAACCTTGTTTTTGGATGAAGTGGGTGACATTCCCCTGGACCTTCAGCCCAAATTACTGCGCGCGTTACAAGAGAAGGAGTTTGAACGATTGGGCGGCACGCGCACCATCCCCATCGACGTCCGGCTGCTGGCCGCTACCAATCGCAACCTGACGCAGATGATGGGCGACAAGCTCTTCCGCAGCGATCTTTATTACCGGCTAAAGGTCTTCCCCATCACCATACCTCCGCTGCGCGAACATCGCGAGGACATCCCCGTGCTGGTCCGGCATTTCACTAAAACCTACGCGGCCAAGATGAACAAACAGATCGACAAGATCCCGTCGGAAACGATGCAGGCACTGGTAAATTGGCCATGGCCGGGAAACGTGCGGGAGCTCGAGAATTTCATTGAAAGGTCGGTTATTCTCTCGCCTGGTTCCACTCTGCGAGCTCCATTGGCCGAGATACGAGCCGGTGCGCCGGAAGCGCCTGCGGGCGCGACGCTGGCCGAAGTGGAGCGGGATCACATCGTCCGTGTTCTGCAGGAAGCGAATGGAGTGGTGAGCGCCGCCGCCACTCGCCTGGGGTTGCCCCGGACCACATTGAACGCCATGATGCGGAAGCTCGAGATCTCGCGCAAAGACCTTTAAGCCCACAATTCCGATTGGCGCAACACATGCTCTTAGCAACAGCGGAGGAGCTACGAGCATGAACTGGGATCAAATCGAAGGCAAATGGAAACAGCTTAGCGGATCGGCGCGCGAACGCTGGGGCAAGATTACCGACGATGACTGGCAAACCATCGGCGGCAAGAAGGACCAGTTAATCGGGCGAATTCAGGAACGGTACGGTATCGCTAAGGCGGAAGCCGAGATACAGGCGGATGCTTGGTTGCGGGCTCAGAAGCAATCGCAGCCAGACAATCACCTGGCCGGTCGTTTGTAGTAGTTCTTCCAAGGAGGTAACCTTATGAAATTTATTCGAATTATGGGCCCGGCTGCCCTGTTCTTGTTTGTCGGAACTGGCGCGCAGGTGTACGCGCAGCACGACCACGAGGAACAAGGAAAGCAAGGCAAGCCGGAAGGGCAACAGGAGCGGGCGCAGCCGCAGCAACGGGCACAGCCTCAGCAGCATCAGCCCAGCAACATGCGCAGCCCCAGCAACGGGCGCCACAGGAACAGCGCGCTCAACAGCCTCAGCAACATGCGCAACCGCAGCAACGGGCGCCACAGGAACAGCGCGCTCAACAGCCTCAGCAACATGCGCAGCCCCAGCAACGGGCGCAACAGGAACAGCGCGCTCAACAGCCTCAGCAACATGCGCAACCGCAGCAGCAACGCAGCTCAGTCCCATCAATTCCTCCAGCAAGCAACCGGGCCGCATACAGCAGAGAAGCTATACTCCTCCGCAACGCAGCCGGCAACAGGCACAAACCTGGCAGCAGCAGAGCAGTTGGCGGCAGGACGGCGCTTGGCAGGGACACTCAACCTGGCAGGACAATCGCTCCTCGCACTGGCAGAGCGATCACCGCACTTGGGCGCAGCGCGGCGGCTATGGAGGCTACTACATCCCCCAAGCTAGTTTCGGCCTCTACTTTGGAGTCGGGACACTGGTTTCGCATCCGGAGCCAACCCATCATAGTCGGGGGCTACCCGGAGTTCCAGTATGGCGGCTATACGTTCATGATGGTGGACCCGTGGCCGGAAGACTGGGCAGAAAACTGGTATTCCGCCGATGACCTTTATGTTGGCTATGACGATGGGTATTATCTCTACAACCGCGAATATCCCGGTGAAGCGATTGCGATCACCGTGGTGCTCTAGCAACCGGAGGGGCCTCGGATTCACGAGGCTTCCTGCGGTACAGCGCCTGGTTTTGGCGCTCCTGCTCTCGGCGACGTTTTCGTATGGCTACACAGTTCTGACCCACGAAGCCATCGTGGATTCCTTGTGGGACACATCCATGCGGAAGCTGCTGCTGGAGAGATTTCCTGGCGCGACGCCGGAGGAATTGGAGCAAGCGCACGCCTATGCCTACGGAGGCTGCATTATCCAGGACATGGGATATTATCCCTTCAGCAGCCGCTTCTTCAGCGATCTTACCCATTACGTCCGCAGCGGGGATTTCATAACGGCGCTGATCCGCGACTCGCAGGATCTCAATGAATACGCATTTGCGCTCGGCGCTCTGGAGCATTATGCCGCCGATACGGAGGGGCACCGCATCGCCACCAACCGCGCCGTGCCGATATTGTATCCCGAGCTGCGGAGGAAATTCGGAGCGGATGTCACCTATTGGGATAATCCGGTGGCGCATATCCGTACCGAGTTCGGCTTCGACGTGCTGCAAGTGGCGTCCGGGCGATATGCCACGGATCAGTACCGCAGTTTCATCGGCTTTCAGGTATCCCGGCCGCTGCTGGAGCGCGCTTTCCTGGATACCTACGGCATCGAAATGAAGGACATCTTCGGGAACCTGACTCTTGCGCTCGGTTCCTATCGGTATAGCATCGGATCCATTGTTCCGGGCATGACCCGCGTGGCCTGGAACCTGAAGAGGACCGAACTTCAGAAAGAGATTCCCGGCATCACACGCAAGAAGTTTCTCTATAATCTCTCCCGATCGAGTTATGAAAAGGAATGGGGAACCCAGTACCGCAGGCCTGGCTTCGGCACCAGGCTCGTGACATTCCTGGTCGAAATCATTCCCAAGGTCGGTCCATTCAAGGCGCTGAAGGTCCGAATGCCCACTCCGGAAGTGGAAAAGATGTTCATGGCCAGTTTCAATGCCAGTGTCGCGAGTTGCCGGACGTTGCTGGCCAGCGTGGATGCCGGCCAGTCGGACCTGCCGAACGAGAATATCGACATCGGCGAACCGCCGCAGGCCGGCAAGTACAAGGGAGCCGATGAAGCCTACGCGAAGCTGGTGGGAAAGCTGGCGGACAAGCAGTTTGCCGGGCATCTCTCCGGACCTTCGCGAGAACATCCTGGCGTTCTATAAAGGCGGGAACCCACCCCTTCCTAACAAGGCCACGGAAAAGGAAAGAGCCGAATCGGCGAAACTGCTGGATCAGCTCGATCGGCTGAAAGCACTGCCCGAGGCTCTGCCTGTGGCACAACTGCCCTGATCGGACCAGTCATCAACTCACAATTCACCAAAGGCTCGACGTTCACAGTTCACAAGAAAGGAAGTGACGATGCTGATACTCATCATCATTTTGTTATTGCTGTTTGGCGGCGGTGGAGGATATTACGGCCATAGCCGCTGGGGTCCCGGAGGCGGCGCTGGTATTGGATTGGGGACCGTAGTTGTGATTCTTCTCATAGCCTATCTGCTCGGCATATTCCGCTAACGTGGCACGGCCGTGTGAGCCAGAATCTGGCCCACGGCCCCCGCAATATCTAGGCGATCCTGCGCCCCTGAATCAGGCGGACCACCATGACCGCCAACGCAACGAACAGCAAAATGTGAATAAGCCCCCCGAACGTATACGCAGTTGCCAGCCCGAGTGCCCAGAGCACCAACAGGATAATGCAAATTGTCCAAAGCATGTTTTCTTACTCCTTCAACGGCTAAGTAAGCAAGAGGAGGGCCCAACCGAACGCCGAAATGCTTTCGTGGTCTCAACTCGCAGGGCGGTTTGCCGGCGTCGCTTTGGAAGGTGCCACGCTACGGCAGGACTCGGACTCGATAATCGGGAGATCGTGAACCAGCACGGAGGGGCGCCGTGGCCGGGGGCCGGATTATCGGGCTTGGATGGAGCCGTGCTGATACGCACCGCGGCTCCTATCTTTTACCTGACCATGCGCGGTCAATTGACCGTATATGGTTACTCCCACCACAATTCGCAGGGCACCCCCTCCGGAGTGGAAGCGAACAACTGCAACGGATGGGTACCAGGACTCCGTTCGGTGCCTCCCGTGCACAGTCTCAGCGCGTCGCTAAAAGGATCGAGGTTCAGAAAGATGAAGTTTACAAGCTTATTCCTGACGGTGTGCGGATTCGCGCTAGGGCCGGCCGCTTTGGCCCAATCGCCCACGGCTCCCAATCCAACTCAACAATCCGTTGAAAACGGAGCTACACCGATCTATCGCATCACCGTAGTGGCAAGGACTACGAAAGCCATCAACTACAATCACCGCAGCGGATCGACGAAGATCGGCTTCCGCGGAACGGCGTTGATGCCCGAAGCTCGCGGCGAAGCGAAGGTGCAGAGCGAACAAGGCGTCATTAAGATCGACGCGGACATGGAAAAGCTCGGGCCGGCCACGCAGTTTGGCCAGGAGTATTTGACCTACGTGATGTGGGCCATCACGCCCGAAGGCCGAGCAACGAACGTCGGCGAAGTGCTCCTCAATAAGAGCGGCAAGACGAAACTGGACGCAACCACCGAGTTGCAGTCCTTCGGTTTGATCGTGACCGCCGAACCGTACTTCGCCGTCACACAACCGAGCGACGTGGTGGTCATGGAGAATTTCGTCAGGAAAGACACCACCGGGACCATCGAAGAAGTTGATGCCAAATACGAACTGCTGCAACGAGGGCAATACGTGCTGAACGTGAAGCCAGGCGATATTCAGCCGAGAGAGCTCAATCCGAAAGTGCCTTTGGAACTCTACGAGGCACGCAACGCGGTGCAGATCGCGCGCTGGACGGGCGCCGAGCAGTACGCCGGCGACACATACCAAAAAGCTGTGGTGGGTCTTGAGAACGCCGAGGGCTATCTGATTGGTAAGGCCGGCAGGAAGCCGATCGGCACGGTGGCGCGCGAAGCCGTCCAGATGGCGGAGGACGCCCGGATCATCACCGTGAAGAAGATCGAAGAACAGCAATTAGCCACCGAGCGCAGAGTGACAGCCGAGCGTCAGGCACGCGCCGAGGGCGACACCGCGGCCGCGCTGTCGGAAGCGGACCGGGTCACGCATGAAGCACAAGAAGCACAACTGAACGCTGCGGAAACCGCCGCGCGTTTGAAGCGGGAAAACGACGCGCAAACCGCCGCGGCCCAGACCGAAGTGGATCGTTTGAAGCAACAGAACGAAGCTCAAACGCAGGCCGCGCAAACTGAAGCGGACCGTCTAAAACAGGTGAACGAAGCGCAGCTTACGGCCGCCAACGCCGAAACGGATCGCCTGAAACAGGAGAACGACGCTCAGAGAGTCGCCGCACAGGCCGACCTGGAACGTGCCGCCAAAGAAAAGGCCCAAGCCGAAGCCGAGAAGACTCAACTGCGCGCTCAACTCCTGCTGCAATTCAACACCATTCTCGAAACTCGGGATACCGCGCGCGGCCTGATCGTCAATATGTCGGACGTGCTGTTCGACACAGCCAAGCATACGCTTGCGGCCGGCAGCTCGCGAGAAACTTGCGAAAGTAGCGGGAATCATCGCGGGCCATCCGGGGTTGAGGCTGGCGGTGGAAGGCTATACCGACAGCGTCGGCAGCGACGACTACAATCAGAAGCTCTCCGAAGATCGCGGCGCGGCAGTGCGTGATTACTTAACCAAAGAGGGCGTGGCCGGCACGTCGGTGACTTCGAAAGGCTTTGGAAAAGCCGAGCCGGTAGCGTCGAATGATACGGCCGCCGGGCGGCAACAGAATCGCCGGGTGGAACTGGTTGTTTCCGGCGAAATTATCGGCGAGGAAATCGGCCAGCCCGTGGCGGTCCGATGATTGCGGCAAAACTTGCCGTCGCTCAAGCAGCGGAGATCAACCAGCCGGGCGAGTGGTCGCACGCCATTTGTAACAGCAGGTTGCAGATGGCTTCATCCTCTTCGCCAACTACAAACGCTATCACTGGCAAGCGGACGGCCCGCTGTTCCGCGATCTCCATCTGCTTTTTGATGAGCTCGCAAATTCCGTTTTGGCGGCCGCGATGGTGACGGAAGCCCGTGACAATTTGGCGCCGCTGATCCCGGAAATGCGGGAGGGCGCCATGGTGCAGAACGCTGAACTCCTAAAGGATGGAATCCAATGGAATCGAGAATGACGGCTCTCTGTCAAGTGATGCCGGTCGACTGGCTTGAGGCTATCTCCCAGGTGCGGTACAGGCAGATGCGACACAGGCAGGCCTGGTCGCTGTTGGGACTCTTGTTGACTCCCGTCGCGGCCATGGCCGGCGCGCTGGCCGCATGGCGGTTCGGCGTGGATAGCGGCTGGACCAGCGCCTTCTTTATCCCCGGCGGGTTTCTGTCGCATTGGCAGGTCTGGGGTGCGTTTGCCGTGAGCGCGGAAGTCTGCGCTTACAACCTCAGGCGCGGTGTGGCGGCCCGCGTGCGGGCTACATCGTGAAGACCGAGCAACGGCGGTTGTCGTGGCGATTCATCGTTTTCTATCGCGCTCATTGCCGCAACTGTCGCAGTGGCAACGCTGGCCGCTCGATGGACGGGGCCGCTCGGCTGACGAAAGGAACCGCATGCTGATCCAGGTCGGCTATGAATTGGTCTTTCAATGCCCGCAAGAGACGCCGATGATCCTCATGGTCAACGTCCATTACTCGCGCGCGCTTCGGACATCGTCCGTCCCGATCTTCTGACCACCGATCCGCCCACGCGAGTCACGGCGTATCGCGACGGCTTCGGAAACTGGTGCAGCCGCATCGTGGCGCCCATCGGCAGGATTCGGCTGAAGGGCACGCGGGGTGGTCCGAGACTCGGCGCAGCCGGATGCAGTGGCGCCTTTCGCCCAGCAGCACGCTTTGCAGGATTTGCCCGAAGACACGCTGGTGTTTCTGTTGGGCAGCCGGTATTGCGAAACCGATCTGCTGTCGGAGGCAGCCTGGTCGCGATTCGGCCAGTCGCCGCCGGGATGGCCGCGCGTCCAGGCCATCTGCGATTTTGTCCACAACCATATCGCCTTCAACTATCAGAACGCGCGCCCCACGCGGACGGCCTGGGAGGCGTACAACGAGCGGACGGGCGTCTGCCGGGATTATGCGCACTTGGCCATCGCATTCTGCCGCTGCGATGAACATTCCGGCGCGCTACTGCACCGGATACCTGGGCGACATCGGGATGCCGCCGCCGTACGGCGTGATGGATTTTGCGGCGTGGTTTGAAGTCTATCTGGATGGCGCCTGGCACACCTTCGATGCGCGCAACAATGTGCCCAGGATTGGACGAGTGCTCATCGCGCGGGGCCGCGACGCAGGCGGATGTCGCCATCGCCACCACCTTCGGCCCAAATACTCTGGAAAGCTTTCAAGTCTGGACGGACGAGATTGCGGAAAGCGTGCCACAGTTTCGCTAGATAGGCGGAGCCGAACCTAGAGATGCGCCTCCTCACCGTACGACACACCACCGCTTATCGTTACTCCGAACCAGTAGCTTTGGGCGAGCATCGCATGATGTTCCGGCCCAGGGAAAGTCACGACCTCAGGCTTCTCAAGGCGCGGCTGGAAATCACGCCCCAGCCCGCGCATCTTCGCTTCCTCCACGACGTGTTCGATAACTCGGTCGCGATCGCCACATTCGAGGGCTCTACGGCCGAGCTGCGTTTTGAAAGCATCGTCACGCTGGAGCACTTCGAAACCGCGCTGCCCGATTATCCGCTGGAGGAAGTTTGCGGAGCGTTATCCGTTCCGCTATTCCGACGAAGAGCTTCCCAACCTGAGCTGCGCGCTGGTGCACCACTATCCGAGCGAGGACGTGAAGCATTGGGTGAAACAGTTCCTGGATCCGTCGGGGGACCACCGGAACCATGAACCTGCTGCGCCGCATGACTCTCGCCATCAAGCAGGATTTTGCTTACACCAGGCGCAGCGAGAAGGGCGTGCAGAACCCAACTGAACGCTGGAGACCCGGCGCGGCAGTTGCCGGGACTTCGCCGTGCTTATGATGGAAGCAGCGCGTTCCCTCGGTTTGGCCGCTCGCTTCGTCAGCGGGTACATCTTCATTCCCGGCGCGGATGATACGGCTGTGGCGGGGGGCGGCGCCACGCACGCCTGGATGCAGGTCTATCTGCCCGGCGCGGGCTGGATCGATTTCGATCCAACCAACAGCATCATCGGCAATCGCAATCTGATCCGCGTCGCCGTGGCTTGGGATCACACCCACGTTCTGCCGCTGTGGGGCACGTTCGTCGGAAAGGCGTCGTCCTTCCTGGGTATGGATGTGTCGGTAAGCGTGACCGAAGAGACCCCGGAGGATGAGCAGGGCCGCGAAACCGGAGTGGCAAAGGAATATCTGATGCAACACACATCTAAAGTTCGCAAGATCGCTTTCGTTGGCGACCACTTGCCGCGCAAATGCGGTATCGCCACCTTTACAACCGATCTGCTCGCAGCCGTTCAAACCGCGCATCCGCAAAGTGACTGTTTCGCGGTATCGGTGAACGACATCAAAGGTGGCTACGAATACCCGGAAGTAGTTCACTTTGAGATTGAGGAACAGGACCTGTCGTCCTATATCCGCGCGGCGGACTTCCTCAACATCAGCAACGTGGACATGGTCTGCCTGCAGCATGAGTTCGGCATCTTCGGCGGGCCCGCCGGCGGCCATATTCTTGCATTCCTGCGTGAATTGAGAATGCCAGTGGTCACGACGCTGCATACCGTTTTGCGGGAGCCGAGAGCGGACCAACGGCGCGTCATGCAGGAGTTAATCTCGCTATCCACGCGCCTGGTCGTCATGACGGAGCGCGGGAAGCAGATGCTGCAGGAGGTTTATCACGCGCCAACCGCCAAGATCGATCTGATCGCGCACGGCATTCCCGACGTTGGGTTCGTCGATCCCACTTACTTCAAGGACCAGTTCGGCGTGGAAGGCAAAGTGGTGCTGCTCACCTTCGGTCTGCTTTCGCCGAACAAAGGCATCGAGTACGTGCTGAACGCCCTGCCCGAAATCGTTGCCGAGTTTCCCGAAGTTGTTTACATCGTCCTGGGCGCCACGCATCCCAACGAATTGCGCGAGCATGGCGAAGCCTATCGTGTGAGCCTGGAAATGCTTGCCAAGAAGAATAAGGTGGAGAAGAATGTCATCTTCTATAACGATTTCGTTGAGCTGGAGAATCTCAAAGAGTTTATCGGAGCCGCCGACCTCTACATTACGCCTTACCTGAACGAAGCGCAGATCACCTCCGGCACGCTGGCCTATACGTTTGGCGCGGGCAAAGCAGTGGTTTCGACGCCCTACTGGCACGCGGCGGAACTGTTGGCCGAGGATCGCGGCGTCCTGGTTCCGTTCGCCGACGCAGCAGCCATCGCGCGGGAAGTGATTGGCTTGCTGCGGGACGATACGCGCCGCCACGCCATGCGCAAGAACGCCTATCGGATGGGGCGTGAGATGATCTGGAGCAACGTTGCGCAACTCTACATGCGTTCCTTTGAGTTGTCGCGACTCCAGGGCGCTGCGCTTTCCCGAAAGTCGCTCGTCACCAAGACACTCGACCAAAGGCCGAGAGAGTTGCCGGAGTTGAAGCTGGATCATCTTTCGCGGATGACCGATTCCACGGGCGTCTTCCAACACGCCATTTTCGGAGTACCGAATTTCTCCGAGGGCTATTGCACCGACGATAATGCGCGCGCGTTCATTCTGGCGGTTTTGCTGGACGAATTAGGAGAAGAGCCCGACCGGCTGCGGGCGATGTCCACCACTTGCGCCGCGTTTCTTCATCACGCTTTCGACGCCCAAACCAAGCGCTTCCACAATCACATGAGTTTTGACCGCCGATTGGCTCGACGCGCAGGGATCGGAAGACTGCCAGGGCCGCGCGTTGTGGGCCCTGGGCGTAGGCGTGGGGCGTTCGCCGTTCCGCAGCTTCCAGATGATGGCCGGACAGCTGTTCGCGCAGGCACTGCCCGCGTTGACCGAGTTCACCTCGCCCCGAGCCTGGGCCTTCGGCTTGATCGGTATCCATGAATACCTAGGGCGATTGAGCGGTGACAGCTTCGTCAATCAGACGCGCGATAAACTCACTTGCCGGCTCATGGAGCTTCTCGGAGAGAACGCCAAGCCCGACTGGTGCTGGTTTGAAGACGAGCTGTCCTATGACAATGCGAAACTCGCGCACGCCTTGATTCTGAGCGGACGCGCCACCGGCAATGCGCTGGTATTCGAGCGAGGCCTGCACACTTTGCGCTGGCTGAACGATCTGCAGATCTCCGAGAAAGGGTCATTTCCGGCCCATCGGCAGTAATGGTTTTTATCGTCGCGGCGGCAGCGCGTGCGAATTTTGACCAGCAGCCTATCGAGGCGCAAGCCATGGTTTCCGCCTGCCTGGAAGCCTATCGCGCGACGTCGGATGTGTGGTGGTACGAACAGGCCCAGCGCGCTTTCGACTGGTTCCTAGGCTGGAACGATCTCGGCCTGGAACTTTATTCTCCGAGAGCGGCGGCTGCGGCGATGGATTGCACGTGGATCGTGTCAACGGGAATCAGGGGGCGGAATCCACGCTGGCCTTCCTGCTGTCGCTGGCTGAGATGCGCCTGGCGCAAAACATGCTGACGAGCTTCAAGGAACCGATTGCGGTGGAAGCGTGACAGGAGTCGACAGTCATTCACGTTCGCCGCACCAGCACCGTCATCGAGCCGGACCTGACGCGCGTGCTGCTGCGGCCCTTCACTCCGGGCGATTCACGGCGAGTGGCCAGGATCATCGAACGGATCATGTCGGTTCCCGAAGACCAGGTCGCGGTCCTTCTCGCGGAAGTCTCCGCCGAGTTCTCCGAGCGGCACCAGCAAATCCGCAAGCTCTTTCTGGAACGCTTTGAACAGGTCCGCGAGATGCTGGCCCCGGGTCAGGAACTCTCCGAACCGAGGCGGCTGTTGATCGGCTCCTATTTCCTGGCTGAATACTCCTTGGAAGCCGCGGCGCTGTTCAACCCCTCCATCGTCCCGCACCCCGATCAAACGGGGCTGCCAGCGGGCGCGTTGCGATTCATTCTCAGCCTGCGCGCTACGGGCGAAGGGCATATTTCTTCCATCACTTTTCGAACCGGAATCATCCATCCCGATCATCGGATCGAGGTATGCACACCCAGCGGCTTCCTCACTGAGCCGCGTCAGATTCCAAACCCGGTGTACGAAAAGGGACTGTTCGGGCGGAAACTCGTGGAACTGGGATTGACCGGCGAGATTCACCCAGCGGGTGATGAACAAAGCTGGGCGAGTCGTTCACGCTGGAAGAGCTTCGCGCCAGTCTTCAGACCGAACAGTTCCGATTGCCCGATGGAATGGGGCGGGAAGATCAAAACGCCGCCCAAGGAATTTGGATGCTGGCCCGCTCCAACTACGAGGTCCAGTTCCAGCCGGAACAGGAACTGTCGGAGCGCATCATCTTCCCCGCCACGCCCTCACAACGCAATGGCATCGAGGATGCGCGGTTCGTCCGTTTTCAGAACGAGGACGGCACTCTACCGGTACTTACGCGACTTTCACGGCCTACGACGGCCGGGTCGTGATGCCGGAGCTCGTCGAGACTTCGAATTTCCTGCTCTTTCGATTCATCACGCTGAATGGCCCGGCCGCCCAAAACAAAGGCATGGCGCTGTTTCCGCGCAAGATCAACGGCCTCTATGCCATGCTCTCGCGCCAGGACAACGAAAACATCTATCTGATGTTTTCCGACAATGTGCACTTTTGGAATGAACGCCAGGTGCTGCTCAAGCCTGAATTTCCGTGGGAGCTGGTGCAGCTTGGGAACTGCGGATCGCCCATTGAAACTGATGCCGGCTGGCTGGTGCTGAGCCATGGTGTCGGCCCCATGCGCAAGTACTGCATTGGCGCGTTTTTGTTGGATCGCGATGATCCGGGCAAAGTGATCGGCCGCCTGCGCGAGCCGCTGCTGAAACCCAACGAGAACGAGCGCGAAGGCTACGTTCCCAACGTCGTTTACACTTGCGGCGCCCTGGTTCACCAAGGCGAACTGATCATCCCGTATGGCCTGGCCGATCATGCCACCGGCTTCGCAACTGTTCCACTCGATGAGGTGCTGGCGGCCATGCAATCTCAATGACCGGTAAGCGCGTAGCCATCCTGTCGCCGGTAGCGTGGCGAACCCCTCCGCGGCAATACGGCGCCTGGGAGACGGTGGCCGAGCAACATCACCGAAGGTCTCGCGGCCCGTGGCTGGGACGTCACTCTGTTCGCTACCAGGGACTCCGTTACGCAGCGCCCGCTTGCACGCCGTCATCGACCAGGGCTATGAAGAGGATCGCGCCGTCGATCCCAAGGTCGCGGAATATCTTCATATCTCAGAAGCTTTCGAACACGCCGCCGAGTTCGATCTGATCCACAGCCATTACGACTTCATGGCGCTGACCTACAGCCGGCTGGTTAAGACGCCGGTCCTCACGACGATCCATGGATTCTCGTCGCCCAAGATCATGCCGGTGTATCAAAAATATCGCGACGGGTATTTCGTTTCCATTAGCGACTCTGATCGCGCGCCGGGATTGAACTATCTGGCGACCGTTTACAACGGCATCGACCTCTCGTTGTATCCGTTTCAACAATCGCCAGGCGAAGAGCTGATTTTCCTCGGGCGAATTCATCCCGACAAAGGCGTCCATCTGGCCATCGCGGTTGCCCGCCTGAGCGGCCTGCCATTGCTTATCGCCGGAATCATTCAGGACAAGGAATATTTTCGAGAAGCAGGTGGAACCTTATCTGGACAATCGCGAGATCCGCTATATCGGACCAGTGGATGTTGCGGGCAAGAACGAATTGTTCTCGCGGGCTCAGAGCACTGCTCCACCTGAACACTATCCCGGAACGATTTGGCCTTGTTCTAGCGGAAGCCAATGCCGCGGGCGTGCCTGTCATCGCCATGGATCTGGGTTCCTGCCGCGAAGTGATCGAAGACGGAAAGACCGGATTTCTCGTCCACGGTATGAACGAAGCCGTAGAGGCATTGAAGCGCGTTCACAACAATCGATCGCGCGGCGTGCCGCAGGCGTGTCGAGCAGTGCTTTTCCATCGAAACAATGGTGGAGGCGTATGAGCGAGTCTACTGCACGATTTTCGATTTGGAAGCGAAAGGGCGAGTCATGAGGGAAATTGTCAGGCGCTACGGCCAGAATCCGATCCTCACCAAAGCACAGATTCCGTATCCGGTGGAAACCGTTCACAACGCGGCTGTGGTGAAGGTTCACGACAAATACATCATGCTGTTCCGATCCCATCTCCGGACCGGACGGTCCATCCTTGGATTAGCGCGCAGTCATGACGGGTTTCGCTTCACCGCCGATCCAGCGCCTTTTCTGGTTGCCCGAGAAAGACGGTCCGTTTGCGGCGTATGAGGAATTCGGCGTCGAAGACCCGCGCATAACGGAAATTGACGGCGAATACCTGATCACGTACAGCGCCTACTCTCGCAACGGAGTGCGGATCGCGCTAGCCAAAACGAAAGACTTCAGCCACCTGGAAAAAGTCTGCCTGATCACGGAAGCGGACTATCGGAACGTGGTGATCTTTCCAGAAAAGTTTGACTGGGCTCTATGCCCGGCTGGACCGGCCGCATTCCGAGATCGCGCCCTGGTCCATCTGGATTTCCTACTCTCCCGACTTACGTTTTTGGGGCGAATCCCAGCTCATCATGCGGCCCGAGCCGTATCACTGGGACGAAATGAAGATCGGCCCGGGCGCGCCGCCGATCAAGACCGAGCAGGGATGGCTCTCCATCTATCATGGAGTCTTCCAAACCATGGACGGATCCATTTATCGCCTGGGTGTTGCCCTTCATGATCTGCACGATCCGGCCAAGATCATCGGAGTGGGTGACTCGTGGATTCTGCAACCGGAAGATCCGTGGGAAGTCACCGGATACGTTCACAACGTCGTATTTACCTGCGGCGCGGTCGCGGAACCGGATGGAACGGTGAAGATTTATTGGGGCGGCGCGGATTCGGTCATGTGCGCGGGAGAAGCCAAAATCGCCGATCTGGTCGCGCTGTGCCTGGAGCATGGAAGACCGGCCAAGTAAGGACCGACCACCTACGGTCAACTAACCAAATAAGGTCACCGCCGCTTGCTGGGATAAGCGATCCCCAGCAACGCGGCGGTCAGACGGGGATGTCAGTCGCGACGTGCCGACTCCCGATTTAAGGCTCCCTCAAACTTTCCCGCAGCTGCCGGAGTTTTGAAATCACCCGTCAGAATTTCACGATTCGTTGTGTGGTGGCGGTAAAGTTCCCGGTTGGTGTCTTTGTCCGGCCGAAGCGTTGCGCCTGTCAGCGAAACGCCCGCAAACAATCCGTGCGTACGGGAATAGGACAGGATCTCCGCTTGCAGCTCCACCTCTGTCTGAGCAGTAGCCGCGCGGCCAATCGGGCCGGCTGCAACCGTTGCATCTCCACCCAGGGTGAACTTATCGGATAACAGGTGCTTCATCCCGCCGTCGTTCATCACAAGCATTACAACGTCTGTATCCGAAGCACCAATCTGAAACCCGAAACTACCGCCTTCCGAACGCATTGCGGCCGGTGCGCTCCAGCCTGCGCCGCTATGCCTTCGGCACACCGCAAACCCGCGGCCGTACGCGGCGCCAAGGATAAATCCAGCCTTCTTCATACCAGGGATCACAATGACGCAATGCGCCTTATCGATCAGTTCTTGGGGGATACCATTGTCGGCGGCCCGCATCATATCAGTCAGCGTGTCAGCCGAAGCATCCAGCCTGTCGTCGACCTTGATTGCTCTGTCCGCTCCAAACGCGGCGGTGCTCATGGACCCGGCAATCGCCAGCGCCCAGATATAGTGCTTCACATTTGTTCTCATAATCGTTGATTCCTCATCTTTCGTGTTGCAGCCAGGCTTCCGTTTGCCTGGCCACTATCGCTTTGAACTTGGCGCCGAAACGGACTCGCAGCCGTTTTGGAAGAGGCACGCCGGTGGCCGTTCGGGCGAAGCGTAGAGCGTTCCACTCGAACCACTAGCCCAAACGGCAATCGCCTCATTTGAGAACCGCATGCGGTTGATAAACCGACGCTCTATGCGAATTTCAATTTGCGTGCATTTCGAATAGGTACTGCGGTTGTCTAGTTGAGCGAAAGCAGAATCATATTGTTGAATAGCGGGGAACTGGATAGAGTTGCACAAAGTATTGGAGGCGGTTCGCGGGGCTCCTCAACAAAATGCTAAGTTGTTCGTTCCAATCAAAACGTGGCGCTGCGATTCCCGCGGTTGGCGTCGATTATTTTGGTGTGACAGTTCAGTCTTCGACTGACGCCACGGGGACTGTGTGCTCCGTTGGTGCTCCGTTTGAAGGCTGAACAGAGCAGAAGGTGAAAACTGGGTAATTTCAATCGCCAGAACGAGGTGCCAGGAAACGTAATGTTCTCTGTTTCCAAGTTACCGTTGTCTTCCCAATCTAACTAACGCCACCCGAACAATGACCGAACATCGAGGGGCCAAAAACAGCCCATATCGTCCTACGAATGGTCAAAAAACTCAAACGACCGGTGGCCAGAGTAAGATAGGCAGTCGTCATGAGGAACAAGAAGTGGTTGCGACTGCTAGCGTACGTGACGGGATCGGTGAACCAGGAGCTTCTCCTGCAGAATGAATATCTGGCCGCGGAGAACCATATTCTGAGGGCGAAACTGCCATCGAGATTGCGGTTGAGTGATCCCGAGCGCGCCACCCTCGCCGAGATCGGGAGGCGTGTGGGACGCAAAGCACTCCGAGAGGTAGCCTGCATCGCCAAGCCTGACACCATCCTGGCCTGGTATCGAAGGCTCGTCGCCAAGAAGTTCGATGGTTCCAAACACCGACAGTATCAAGGCCGCCCCACCGTTCAACCAGACGTGGAAGCTTTGGTGGTGCGAATGGCGCGCGAGAATACAGGCTGGGGATATGATCGCATCGTCGGAGCGCTGGCCAATTTGGGTCATCGCTTGTCTGATCAGACGGTGGGAAACATTCTGCGCCGCCACGGCATTGCTCCGGCACCGAAGCGAAGCCAGACGACTACGTGGAAGGATTTCATTGCCGCTCACATGAACGTCCTGGCCGGCGCAGACTTCTTCACCGTGGAGGTGCTGAGTTGGCGGGGCTTGGTGACTTACTATGTGTTGTTTTTCATTCATCTGGAGAGCCGCCGCGTCGGAGTGGCGGGTATTACAAGACACCCGGACAAAGAGTGGATGGAGCAGATAGCCCGCAGCGCCACCCAGGAGACTTGGGGCTATCTTCATCCATGCCGTTATGTTCTGCATGATCGCGACACGAAATTCTGCGCATCGTTTCGGTCGGTGCTGGCGGTGGGCGGCGTGAAGGCGCTTCCGCTTCCGGCCAGAAGCCCGAATCTGAACGCTTTTGCGGAACGTTGGGTCCGCTCTGCCAAGCAGGAGTGCTTGTCGAGGTTGATCCTGTTCGGCGAGCGCCCTTTGTCGCGGGCCTTGGTGGAATTCAGCGCCCACTATCACGGCGAAAGAAACCACCAAGGCAAAGGCAACCAGTTACTTTTCCCAAAGGCTGGCCATAAATCCAAACAGCGGGGCTGCACCGTTGAGTGTCGCCACCGGCTCGGTGGTCTACTGAAGTACTATGGCCGCGTCGCATGAGTTATTTGACCTTACGGGGTCTACCATCTTCAATACAAGCCCTTCTACGAGGCCATCGGGGACCCCGACAGCCGGAACCGCCGCGAGCATCAGCCGCAAACCATCAAAGCCCGTTTGATGGCTCTCGACTACATACTGGCGAATCCCGATCGTACGTATCTTGATACCGAACGCCAGAAGATCCTCACCCTCACCGATCTTCATGGAGTCGAGCCTGCGGTGATGCCGTGCAAGCGGTACGGGCGTGAAGCTTCGGCATCTGTCACGAGACGCTTCGTCGATCGGTTCCCCATTTCCTTCCGTCAGAATTCCCAAGAGTCGCCGAACCGTTTCACGTTTACCTATATCGATTCCGGCTTCGAAACGATGTCCGCTTTTACTACGTATTTGCGCCAATACAAGCGTCTGTTCGAGGCACTGCGCGAGTTTGACTTAGTCTATGTTGGCACTGACCGCTCGCAGTACGGTGAGGCCCAGACTATGTTCCAACGAATCCTTCGCCGGGATGCCGGGCGGCCCATATCCGCGCGCTTATATCGAACGGCTTCTGCTCTATTTTCACGACCGGGATCTCTTTGAGCGCGGCGAATCCAGAATACTTTCCAGAGAACGCATGGACCTTCTCCGTGATGCCTGGGATGAGTTTGGTGGTCCATTTCACGAAGGACTTTTCGCGCGCTGGAAACACGAAGGTGAGGTCGCAGTCCGGTCTGAGCTGCAAGTCAAGATGACGTGCAATGGTCGCTTTCTGCGCTACGTCCTGCCCTTCAACTACGACTATTTCGGGAGCATCGACACGTCGCCGCGCTTCCTCCAACTAGGCCGTGGCGGTGACTAGAGGCAAAAATGCACTGTCACCCCAGTTTCGAAACCCCTACTTCCACCAGGCAAGCCGGTTTCGCCTTGAAAAAGCGACTACAAATCGGTGGCGCCGGCCTCACCGTTTGGCGGCTCGGCCGTCGCAACAGGGCTGGG